>CANSOA010000018.1 GCA_947648495.1 uncultured Clostridium sp. | reverse complement strand
CACCTTCTGGTGTATTTCAAATTAGACAGTCGTTAATCTAATATTCTCTAGTTTTTTAAAATTAAATAGAATATCCACTTGTTTATCTTGATGGATTTCGATTCTATTAATCAGAACTCGCATCAATTCTGGAGTTGGCTTTTCTAATTTCAAAAACTCTTTCACGACTTTTTTTATTTCATGACTCTCATCTTCATCAGAATCGTTTCTTAATTCTTTCAATTCTCTATATGATTTTTCTTTTTCTTTTACTTCTTTCTGTAATTTTTTAGATACCCTTTGATACATTTCTTTGCTAATTTCTTGATTTAGCATATCAACATACATTTTATCAATATTGCCATTTATAAGGTCAATCTCGTCTTTTAATTTTTCTTGCATCTTCCTATAATCCTGTTTTGTTCTACTATTTTTTATTCTCAGTTCAATTTTTCCATCATTTATATTGGAGAATAATTCTCTTAAATATTCTAAAACAACTTCTTCTAATCGATTATAACTAAATCCATGTGAACTACAAACTTTAAGTTTTGAATAGGTTCGATAGTTATTGCATACCATATATAATTGATTTCTATTCGTGTGTTGTCTTATACCGATTTTGTGTTTACATTCATAACAAGTCAGCAAACCATCGAACAAAAAGAAGTTACTTTTCTCATTTCTGGTGTATTTCTGAGCAAATAGCATATTTTGTACTTTTTCAAACTTTTTCTTATCAATGATAGCTTCATGAGTATTTTCAACCACAATCCATTGTTCTTCTGGATTTATTCTCATTTTTCTGTTTTTATAATTAATTCTGCTTCGCTTATTTTGGACGGAAACACCGATATATATCTTATTTTTTAAAATATTTTTTATCGTTATTGAATTCCAATAGGTTGCTTTATGATATCGAATCTGGTTGGTTGTCGGAATTTTATGACTATTTAGATAATCCCTTATTTCACTGACTTTTTTCCCTGCATATGCCATATCAAAAATCAGTTTCACAATTTTTGCTTCTTCCTCACAAATGATAAGTTTATTCTTATCTTCTGGATTTCTTTGATAGCCTGTTGCTACTGCTGATGCAACCCATTTTCCTTGTGTTTGCATCGTATGTAAAGCAGTTTTAATTTTTTTCGATAAATCTTTGGAATACATGTCATTTAAGATTGATTTAAACGGTGCTATATCATTATTTCCGTTATTCGTAGAAAATGTATCAATTCCATCGTTTACAGATACATATCTCACATTTTTTTCAGGAAACCATTTTTCGATATATTCGCCTGTTTCAATATGATCACGACCTAAACGAGATAAATCTTTCGTGATAACCATATTCACTTTACCTAAATTTATGTCATTTATCATTCGCTTAAAATCTGGTCGATTGAAGTTTGTACCTGTATAACCAGGATCTACATAGACATCTACCAATTCATACTCTGTTCCTAGTTTTTTTACATAATCCATCAATAATGTTTTCTGATTCGTAATACTTTCGCTTTCATCATATCCTCGATCCTTATCCTCCTTTGATAATCTAATATAAATGGCTATTTTAAATTGTTTTTCCATTACTTCTTCAAGCATTATTCCTCCTTCCACGCTTGAAAAAATAATTTGAATTCCTACTGTGATTATATCACACCTTTCTGTAAATTCAAACTTTTTTCACAGACAATCTCCAGTTTTTTCATTTAACCTTTGAAGCAAATAATGCACCAACAAATCCTCAATTTCTTCGCCTTGCTGATCAAAAAACATATGAATCTTAAAATCTTCTTGCATCGTACATACCTCCTCGACACAGTATATTTTTCACTTGTCATTTTTATGACAATTCTCCCCCTCATATACTTCATCACAAAACCGAATTTTGTCCTTCCTCTATTCGCAAAAATTTTTCAACAAAATAAAAAGACATAACATTTGTGTTACATCTTACAAAATTTACACATCTTTTCACTTTTTCCCTCAAACCTGTGTCTTACCCTTTAACCTCGACACACCCTAAATCCTAATTTTTGCTTTATGTTTCTACTTTTTTAGTATGTCAAAATGTCCGTTTGAAATTTTCAAAAAAACGCCTCAAACGGATATTTTGACATGATCCGTTTAAATTGTATTTTTTATCCGTCTTTTTCAATAATATCTAACAAAAAGTTGGAAATTATTTTTTCTCTTTTTATTTTTTATAATATAAATATATAATCTATCTATCTTAATATTTATATTATTATCTCTAGCAATTCTGCTCATAGGGTATAAGCTATTTTGCCTATAGGGGGATGAGCAGAATTGCTTATAGGTATCTCTTATAACCTGTCCGCTCTTTTTTTATTTCACTTTTACGTAGAAACAGTCCTTTTCTCTACAATTTTACTATCTTGTTTCTATCTAATATTGACTCACCAAAAACCCTAATTTTCTCTTATTTTTCAACTTTTTTATCATATCAAAATATCCGCTTGAACTTTTCAAAAGAATACCTCCATCGGACATTTTAAATCTATCCGTTTCATATTCAAATTCTATCCGTATTTTCATTTATTTTTTTACAAATCAAAATTAATTTTTCCAAGCATTTATCCACACTGTCTACTTTGGATTGTCAATAGTTTTCTCGGCATAAAGAAGTCAATTCAAAGAAGCATAGTCAAATTTATTCCAATTTCCTATTGACAATATTTCTACTCTTCCAAAAAATCACCTAAATTTTTATGATACAATATACTAAATTTAATTAACAATTTTAGTGAACAAGTTTTTACACTATCATTATTTGATTCAACTCGTCTTAAATAATCATATGACATATCCAATATTTCAGCCACATCAGTTAAGGACATACCACTTTCTATCCTAAATTTCTTTATGTTTTTGTATATGATAGGCATATAATCTTTTTTCAGTAACTTCTGTATTTTGTTATAATCTTCCATTAAAACACCTCGACACAATAATTTTTTCATAAAAAAAGAAAAAAATCTGTATCTTTATTGTCCCAAATAGAATTTTTATGTTATAATAATAGATAATTGTAAAGAATGGTAGTAATTGTATACTACTACATTCTACTTTTACGGTGAATATCGACTCTTGCAGACAAATTCTTTGCTTTTGAATTTTCTGTAAAAAGCAATTGTGGCAGAATGTCAAGTGCTTTCGATATTCTTTCAATAGTAGGAATTGAAGGACTATATTTGCCTTGCTCAATGTCGGATATATAGTGCGTACTTAATCCAGTCATTTCCGCAAGTTTTTCTTGTGAATAATTTTTCTTAAATCTATAATACCTTATGTTTTGTCTAAAAATGTCTATCAATGACATACATACCACCACACTTTCATACCATTACTATTTATCAGTATTATGGTATAATTTTGTGCCATCATTCACAATGAAGTATATAGCCCAAAACTTGTGTAGAATATTTATTGAATATTTTCCTACTATTCTATAATTTAAAAATTTGAAAAAAGGAGAGATTTTAAATGAAATTCATTTTAATGATTGTTCTCAATTGAATAAATCAAACAAAATTGGCAAACCTATTTTAGAATTTTTTTAAAATGAAAATTAGAAAGTGAGGAAATTTAATGAAAAAAATATCCGATTCAGAATTAGAAGTTATGAAAATAATTTGGAAAGAAAAAGCAGTAAAAAGTAAAAAAATTATAGAACAAGTAAAAGACTTCAACTGGAATGACAATACAGTAAGAACGCTAATTAATCGATTGATCCAGAAAAAAGCAGTTGGTATTTCTGAAAAGAACGGAAAAGAATACACGTTTATTCCTTTAATTGATGAAGAAAAGTACAAATTGGAAGCTGCGAAAAAATTTCTTGGAACATTTTTTAACGGTTCAGTTATGGAATTTTTAAAATTTTTGATAGATAATGATAAAGAATATGATAAGGAAATATGTGATTTCTTGGAGCATTATAAAGATTCGGAGAAATAAAACTAATTTATTTGAAAAACAAAAATAATATATACTGAGAAATGAAACAACCACCATATTTTGTTTAGCAGACAATATTGGTGGTTGTAGTATATATAATCATTGCTATTTCTGTTTATCAAGTTCTATACACGTAGGTTGTCGCTTAGATGTATATTAATATTTATAAATTATATACAAATCATACTAATAAGCAAAACATCCATATATTCACCATTACTGCTTACTAATACAGATGTTCTTGATTCATATTAACTTAAAAGTCTCCCTTTAAGAAGGAATAGGTTTCCTTTAATATCTAATATTTGTACTGTATATATTCCTTAAAATATATAATCTGACTTGATATTAGAGCTCTCGACGGAACGCATATGGCGTGTTTTTGTAGTTCTTGTTATTAGGATTGAAATTGTTCCTGTTAAGGTCTGCGGGCGGATTATTGTTATTGTTATCAGCACCGCCACCAAAATAGCCAGTTTTAAACCTATCCCTCTATATAAAACATGCTTTTCCTTAAATGATAAGAATTTGCATGATTAACATAGCCTGACCATCCTGCTATACTTCTTTGTATATCAGATAATTCAATTTTTCCTTCTTTTAATAATTTTGTATAATGTTTTAATTTTCTTTTCATTCGTACTTTACTGGAATGCCTAATTTTTAATCTATATTCGTTTATTTTGTAACCGACAAAAATTAACACCTTGTTTATCCTTAAATATTCTTGTCTTAGAATTTAATGTTAATCGTAATTTCTCATTTAAAAATATAGTTATGTCATTTAATACATTATTTGCTATTTCTTTGTTAGGTAATAGTATTACCATATCATCCATATATCTAAAATAATATTTACATTTTAATTTGTGTTTTACATATTGATCCAATTCATTTAAATATATATTTGCAAACATTTGAGATGTATAATTTCCTAGAGGTAACCCTAACATTCCATCAGTAGATAATAATATTTCTCGTGTTAACCAAAGTAATTTTTTATCTTTGATTTTTCTTTTTAAAATGTCCCATAATATTCTTTTATCAATGTTGTGAAAATATTTAGTAACATCCATTTTTAGAATATAATAACTAGTCCATTTGCTTTTTGCAGATTTCATAGCAGTTTGCACATCTTTTGAAGCTTTATGCATACCTCTACCTTCAATACAAGCATATGTTGTATTAATAAATTGTGGAACAAAATATGGTTTTATAAAATGTTGTACATACCACTGGTGTACTATCCTATCTATATATTCTGATGCCATTATTATACGTTCTTTAGGTTGATACACTTTAAATGTTGTATAACTACCGTGTTTATATGCACAATTTTTTAATTCCTTTTCTAGTCTTAATAATTCTTGCTCTAATATTAGTTCTACTAATATTACCTTCTTTTTTTCTCTCTTACCACATCTTGCTTTTTTATGTGCTAATAATAAATTTTCAAATGATACTGCATTTTCATATATATTTCTAATCGTTTTTGGCATTTTATTTTACTCCTAAGCTTTTTATTAGCCCTCCTAACATTTTTCCTATTTCACTTAATAACTCATTACTATGTTTATATTTTTTATCATCAATCCATTTATTATTATACATTATTCGTATGCAAATTCTTTGAAAATATATCTCTGTATCTACTATATTATATATTGGCAATCTTTTAATTTTATCTGATTTGTTTGCTAATAATATGTTTTTCAGCATACTATACATGCTTTTTTTTATTTCTGTACCTATACTATATTTTTCAGTTCGTGGTAATTTTAATAATAGGATAAGCATATATTCTATATATTTTTCTATTTTTGGTATTAAACTTAAATTACTCACAAATTTTTACTTCCTATCTTTTTAAATAACTTAAGGGGAAATTACTCCCCTTAAATTTAGTTTTGTTCCGGTTTAAGTAACAGAAACAGTGTTCAGTGCTACGAAAGCTCTCGACGGAACGCATATGGCGTGTATAGGCAGAGCTTGAGATCAGGATCGAAATTGTACCTGTAAAGGTCTGCGGGCGGACTACTGTCATTGTCATCAGCACCGCCACCAAAATAGCCAGTTCCACCGTCTCTAAGTTGTATAACTCTT
>CANSOA010000017.1 GCA_947648495.1 uncultured Clostridium sp. | reverse complement strand
CTTCTCGAAAACTACTCATACTTTCCTTGATTTCTTTTCGAAAACTATTCATATTCTCCTCGACTTCTTCTCGAAAACTACTCATACTTTCCTTGATTTCTTCTCGAAAACTACTCATATTTTCCTTGACTTCTTCTTGCAAATTGTCAATTTTCTGATCCACTTTAACCATTTCTTGTTTCATTTCAAGTAATACATTAAATATTTTTTCTTCCATATTTTCACCTCCTTTTATTTTATAGTAAAAGTTTATCATATTTTAAAAGGAATTGCAAGATAATTCCCAAAAAAAAAATGACAATAATTGTCATTTTTTAAAGATAAGTAAATCTATAAGCCGGGTTCTGTCGTGAATAGTCATTTATCTAGGATATAGATTGCTCTATACCTCAAGCCACTCAGATTAGAATTTATAAAAAAGTCAAAGAGCAGACTTTTTCTCTAAAAAGGTGTTGCTCCGGATGGGGTTTACACTGACGCACTATATCACTATAGCACCGGTGAGCTCTTACCTCGCCTTTTCACCTTAACCAGGCTTTTTTAAATCAAAAAAATTATTTTTAACCTTGATTTTTCACGCTTTTAATAAACCGAGCAAATCTTCTTAAAAATTTTCACGATACTTAAAATTTCTGATTTAAAAAAGCCTGGCTGTTATTTTCTGTTGCACTTTCCCTAAGGTCACCCTCGCTTGACGTTATCAAGCATCCTTGCTCTTTTGGAGCCCGGACTTTCCTCTACTGGTTCCTTTCAAAATTCAGTAGCGACTATCCAATTTACTTAAAAATAGGATAACATATTTTTGAAGAAAAGTCAAATATTTAATTCAAGTTATATTTCTCTTTTGGCTCATACTTTGTATGTAAATACTTATGTGCTACATAACTTCCCGGTTTTTCCAAAAACTCATCATACAATTCTTTCATGACTGGATTTTCATGCGATTTTCGAATTACACTTTTTTCATCAATGGAATATAAGGCATCTGCCCTTAATTTTCTAACATCAACAGAAGCTCTTGTTTTCGCATCTTTAATTGGTTGACCGCCACCCATCACACAACCTCCGGGACATGCCATGATTTCCACAAAATGATATGGTGAATTTCCTTCCTTAATTTGCTCCATGATTTTTCTCGCATTTGCCAAACGACTTGCCACTGCTATTTTTATATCCATGCCAGCTACATTCAAAGTCGCTTCTTTGATACCTTTTTCGCCTCTGACTTCCTTGTATTCAATCGGTTCAACATTTCTTCCTTCCAATGTATCAACCGCTGTTCGAATCGCAGCTTCCATAACACCACCAGTTGTACCAAAAATCGCTCCTGCTCCACTGGCTTCTCCCATTGGGGCGTCAAAATCGCTGTCTTCTAAATCTACAAAGTTAATGTTCGCTTGTTTAATCATTCTGCCAAGTTCTCTGGTGGTAAGTACATAATCAACATCTCTTCTGCCCTCTACTTCCATTTCTTCTCGGCTACATTCGTATTTTTTAGCAATACATGGCATTACCGAAACCATACAAATTTTATCTGGGTCAATTTCATATTTCTCCGCAAAGTAAGATTTGACAATCGCTCCAAACATTTGATGTGGTGACTTACAAGTTGACAAATGTCCCAAAAGTTCTCCATAATTTTTCTCCGCAAAACGCACCCAACCCGGACTACAAGATGTAATCATTGGCAAAACACCACCGTTTTGCACACGTTGGATAAATTCATTTGCCTCTTCCATAATGGTCAAATCTGCACCTGTGTTGGTGTCAAAAACTTTGTCAAACCCAATTCGTTTTAAAGCTGTCACCATTTTTCCTTTGCTATTTGTTCCAATTGGCATGCCAAATTCTTCAGCAAGCGCAACTCTTACTGCTGGAGCTGTTTGCACAACTACAAAGCTATCTGGGTCTTTTATTTTTGTCCAAACATCATTGATATTTTCTTTTTCGTGCAATGCTCCTGTTGGACAATTTTCAATACATTGACCACAGAACGTGCAATCTACGTCATTTAGACTATTGTCATATGTGGTAGAAATGCAGGATTCGAAGCCACGATTGATACAGTCAATCGCACCGATTTCCTGTACGTTTTTGCAAGTCGCTGTACATCTTCTACACAAAATGCATTTGTTGAAATCTCGAACAATCGAAGGAGATTTGTCATCGATTTCGTGTTTCGTCATTTCGCCTGAAAATTCGATATTTTGGATATTAAATTTTTCCGCTAACTTTTGTAGTTCACAATTTCCGTGAACGTGTACAAGTTAAGCAATCTTTAGCATGATTGGAAATGATTAAATCTAAAATGACACGTCTTGCTTCTAATACGCTTGGTGTATGGGTATGCACAATCATTCCTTGTTCGACTTTCTGAATACAAGATGTCGCAAATCCTTTTCTGCCTTCGACTTCCACAATGCACATACGACAATCGCCCACTTCATTGATTTCTTTTAAAAAGCACAAGGTTGGAATGTCAATTCCTGCTTCTTTGGCAGCTTGCAAGATGGTGGTTCCTTTTTTTACATTTACTTTTATTCCATCTATGGTTAGTGTTATTGATTCTTCCATATGTTCCTCCTATTTAACAATATTTTTTTCCCATATTTTCCTTATATAACTTAATGATAATGTAGATAATGTAAAACCAATCACAGGAACAAGTGAACTTAATAATATATTATCATAATTTCTGACAATATAAGAATATATAATTACAACTATATATGTCAAAATGCATATGCATATTTTTCTCGTCCAACTAGTTTCCCATTTTTTATCTAATTCCACTTTTTTGTTTCTAGCTTTTATATTTTCAATTTCTTTTTCTAATTCATTCATTTCCATTTTTTCCTTTCTTTTATCCAATTGCCTTAAACGGACAACTTGTAATACAGGTTCCACATTTAATGCATTTATCTTGATTAATTACTCTTTTTTCGCGCTCTTTTCCCTCAATTGCATCTACAGGACAATTTCTTTGGCATAAGCCGCATCCTTTGCAAAGCTCGCTGTCTACTTCAATTTTCGCAATCTTTTTGCATTCATTGGTTCGACATTTTTTCTCTACAGCATGCTCTCTAAATTCTTCGCGGAAATATTTCAAAGTACTAAGCACTGGATTTGGCGCACTTTGCCCAAGCCCACAAACACTAGCCTTTTTAATATTCACTGCCAATTTTTCCAAACGATACAAATCATATTCTTGACCTTCGCCACTACACAATCTTTCCAAAATCTCCAGCATTCTTTTCGTTCCAATTCTGCATGGCGTACATTTTCCGGCAACTTTCTGCAACTGTGAATTCTAAATAAAATTTCGCCAAATTCACCATACATTTTGTATCATCCATAACAATTAATCCACCAGAACCCATCATCGAACCAATTTGCGCAAGTGATTCATAATCAATTGGGGTATCCAAATGCTCCGCTGGAATACAGCCACCAGAAGGTCCTCCTGTTTGAGCTGCCTTGAAATTTCTTCCGTTTGGAATGCCACCACCAATATCATAGACAATTTCACGCAAAGTCGTTCCCATTGGAACTTCTACAAGTCCAACATTATTCACATTTCCACCTAATGCAAATACTTTCGTTCCTTTGGAATTTTCCGTTCCAATGCTGGCATACCAATCCGCTCCATTTAGAATAATTTTCGTAATGTTTGCCAAAGTTTCTACATTATTAATGACTGTTGGTTTCCCAAAAAGGCCACAACTCGCTGGATAGGGCGGTTTGACTCTTGGCTGTCCTCTTTTTCCTTCAATGGATTCCAAAAGCGCCGTCTCTTCTCCACAAACAAATGCACCTGCTCCTAAACGAATATCAATATCAAACTGAAAACCTGTGCCTAAAATGTTATTCCCTAATAAACCATATTCTCTTGCCTGCCCAATTGCTATTTTTAGCCTTTGTACCGCAATCGGATATTCGGCTCTAACATATATATATCCTTGATTGGCTCCAATAGCAAAACCTGCAATTGTCATCGCTTCTAAAATAGCGTGTGGGTCACCTTCTAAAATACTGCGATCCATAAAAGCGCCAGGATCGCCTTCATCGGCATTGCAAACTATGTATTTTTGATCCGCTACTTCTTGTTTGGTAAAACTCCATTTTTTGCCAGTGGGAAAGCCTGCTCCACCACGTCCTCGTAGACCAGATTTTAAAATGGTTTCAATAACCTCATCTGAATTCATTTGTGTTAGAACCTTTTCTAGGGCTTTGTAACCATCAAAAGCAATGTATTCATCAATGTTTTCTGGATCAATAATGCCACAATTTTTTAGGGCAATTCGTTTTTGCTTTTTGTAAAAATCTAAGTCATTTAATTGATTAGCTAATTTTCCGTCCATGTTTTTGCATAATAGACGTTCTACTTTTTGCCCGTTTAGAATATGTTTTTCAATGATTTCGTTGCAATCTTCTGGTTTGACCTTAGCATAAAACGTTTCTTCTGGACGAATGATGACAATTGGTCCTTTCGCACAAAGTCCAAAACAGCCTGTTTGGATAACGCGTACATTTTGGATAGCTTTTTCTTCTAATAGGTTGCGGAAGGTTTGTATGATTTGTGGTGATTTGGATGATGTACAGCCAGTTCCGTGACAGACCAGAATGTGTGTTTCGCGGGTGTTGGCTTTGGTATTAATTCGTAAATCTAATTCTTTTCTTTTTTCGTTTCTTATTGTTTCTATTTCTTGGATTGTTTTCATGGATTTTCCTCCTATATTTGGTTTGGGATTGGGCAAACATGGGCGTCTGCGTGTAATAAGGGCACGGTGCCCTGTGCCCCTACTACGGGTTATTGGTCCATGTATTGGTCAATTATGGTGTCTAATTGTTTGACAGTGGCATTGCCGTACACTTCGTCATTTACCATAAACACTGGCGCTAGACCACAGGCTCCAACGCATCGGACATCATCAATGGAAAATTTGCCGTCTGGTGTGACTTCTCCAGGTTCGATTTGTAATCGTTCTTTGGCTCTATCTAATAATTTTTGCGAACCTTTTACATAACAAGCCGTTCCTAAACAAATTGAAATATTATATTTTCCTTTTGGGGCTAAAGTAAAACGAGAATAAAATGTAATAACACCATAAATTTCTGCCATTGGAATAGATAAATATTCCGAAATCTCCAGCTGGGCTTGTTTTGGAATATATCCATATTTTTCTTGGATGTCATTTAAAATCGTGATTAAATTATCTTTTTCTTGTGTGTAAATTTCTAAAATTGCCTTTGTTTCTTCTTTTATTCTTTTATCTGTACATTTTTGTTCCATGTTTTTTCTCCTTATCTCATTCTATTTTGATTATATCAGAAATATTTCTAAATTTTCAATATGATTTGCAAATTTCACAAAAAGGACAAATTTCTCTTTTTGAGTTTTGTCCTTTCTTTCTAAATTTCAATTCTTCCTTTAAAATTTTTTTCCACCAATAAACGAAATTCCTTATTTTCTGTTTTTTCTAAAAGTGGATCTTGATGGATAATTTCCATACTAATTGCCTGAATTTCTTTTAAAAGCTCAATGTCTTCAAATAAATTCGCAATTTTAAATTCTGGTAAACCATGTTGTTTCGTCCCAAAAAATTCACCAGAGCCACGCAATTCCAAATCTTTTTCTGAAATCACAAATCCATCATTCGTACTGGAAATCACTTTCATTCTTTCTTGAATGATTTGCGAATTTCCCTGATATTTTAAAATACAATACGATTGATATTCCCCTCTTCCCACTCGACCACGTAATTGATGAAGCTGAGCTAGTCCAAATCTTTCCGCATTTTCGATGACCATAATATTGCTATTTGGCACATTGACACCAACTTCAATCACTGTAGTTGAAATCAAAATGTCAATCTCGCCATTTTTGAAACGCTCCATAATTTCGTCTTTTTCCTTTGGTCTCATTTTTCCATGCAAATATTCGACATTATATCCGAGTAAAAATTTTATTTTTATAAATTTCCACTAATTCCATGACGGATTTTGCATTGATTTCTTCGTTTTCTTCCACTAAAGGACAAACAATGTAACATTGCCTTCCTTCGTCAATATTTTTCTCAATAAAAGCATTTACGCGTGATTCCATGTCTTTTTTGACAGCGTAAGTTTCGATTTTTTTTCGATTGGGTGGCAATTCGTCAATAATGGAAATGTCCAAATCGCCATACAAAATCAAGGCAAGTGTTCTTGGAATTGGAGTTGCTGTCATGACTAAAACATCTGGATTTTCACCTTTTTCTGCAATAATGCTTCTTTGGCGTACACCAAATCGGTGTTGCTCGTCCGTCACTACCAACCCTAAATTAGAAAATATAACATTTTCTTCCAAAACAGCATGTGTCCCAATTAAAATATCGATTTGACCTGTTTGCAATCTTTCTAAAATATCTTCTTTTTTCTTTTTGGAAATTCCGCTGACTAATAATTCAAGGCGAATTCCTGTATTTTCTAAAATTTGTGCAAAAGATTCCAAATGTTGTGTCGCCAAAATGGCTGTTGGAGCCATAATAACGGCTTGATAGCCAGACTTGACAGCTTTGTAGCTACTGATTAACGCCACAATTGTTTTCCCAGAGCCGACATCCCCTTGTAATAGACGGTTCATTGGTTTTGAGCTTTCCATGTCACGGTCGATTTCTTCTAAAACACGTAGTTGCGCTTTGGTTAAGGAAAATGGCAATTGGTTTATGATATTTGACATTTTTACGTTTTTATCGAAAGAAACGCCCTGTTTTTGCACCTCATATTTATTTTTTAGGCTAAGTAAAGCTAGTTGAATGGAAAGTAATTCTTCAAAAACAAGTCGTTTTCGTGCCAATTTAAAATTCTCAAAATTGTCCGGAAAATGAATTTGCTTAATAGCGGTGTTAATATCGTATAATTGATATTGCTTTAAGAAATAGGCTGGTATGGTTTCTGGCAATTTTCCGACTACTTCGTTTAAGCCATTTTCAATGATTTTTCGGATGGTATTTTGGGATAATTGAAAGGTAAGCGGATAAATGGGAATGATTTTGCCTGTATTTTTGCTTACATTTTCTGGTTCAAAAATGGGTGATTGTATTTCGATTTTGCCGAATGTGTTTTTGATTCGTCCATAAAATTTGTAACGTACATTGGGTTGCAGTGTATTTTGTAAATAGGGTTGATTGTACCAAATAATCTGCGCTGTTCCTGTTTCGTCTCTGACAATTAATTTACATAAAGTCAAATTTCCGCGAATTCGAGTTTGACTCATGCGTCCGAACAGGAAAGGCTGAAATGAGCGCTTCTTCTCCATTTTGCAATTCTGCAATCATTTTGGGCTTGCTTCTGTCTTCATAATTTCGCGGATAATAGGTTATTAAATCTTCCAATGTGTTAATTCCCAGTTTATTCAAAAGTTTTACGCGAGATGGTCCAACGCCTTTGATAAATTGTACTTCCTTTTTTAAATCCATGTTTTATTCCCCCACTTGAATAAAATTATATCTTAAAAAAAGATTTTTGACAAGTTATTCACTAAAATTGGAAAAACAACGCGATAACGCTCCTAGTTGCTTGACTTTTTTATGTAAATATGCTATAATGTTTGTATATATGCATATTCTGCATAACCTATCTACTTTTGGTTAGGGGGTAGATTTTGTAACTGTTAATCTTTTTTTAATTAAAGAAAGGATGTTAAAATGAAATTTATTCAATTGACACAAATCCAAAAGGATGGAAATTACTTTTCGATAAATAATGAATCAGAAATCGTAGGAAAAATTGCCATTTCTACCAAATTACTAGAAAATGCTATCATTACGGAAAGCAAAGAATTGGCTCCGCCAAAAGGCTTTTATCATCCAGATCAGATCGATTATGAAATATCTACTTCTGATATTTTGTTCGATTCTGCTATAGGAAAAGGCGGTCCAATTTCTGTTGCCGAAAACATTGAGACAATTTTAAAGAAACTGAAAAACAATACTTCATTAAAAAATAATACTTCGTCGTGTGACGGTGAATTTTCTTTAGATATGTGAATTTTATTTTCCCTAACCCTAAGCACCTTCGGGTGCTTTTTTATTTTCTAAATGGCTTAAAAAATATTTGCAATATTCATAATCTGTATTCTTCAAAAGAGTGGCTTTTACTGTATAAATTTCTAAATTTACTTCTTTGCCTGTCTTATATTCTGCCATTTGAACATCTGTCATATTGGCTAATTGATAGGTCACTTCTATTGTATCTGCATTTTGGGTTATGTTATCTATTTGTAGGCAATATGGTGTTTTATCTGTTGCTTTATTTTGGATATAGCTGTTTTCTTCTTTGGAATATGTATATCTATCTTCTAATGGAGTACTTGTTTTTATGAATTTGCCATTGATTTCTTTGATTACTTGCTCAACAATGCTAGCATCATAATATTTTCGTCCATTTTCATTGGTCTGTGTTTCATAGGCAGAACACATGGTATCGATATAATTCGTTGCCATATCTAACATTTTGATTTCTTCGCTTTCAGGGCTGTTTATAGCTAAATTGCCTACAATGGATAAATATTGTTTCAATTCGTCTTCATTGAGTCCTAAAATCCTGATAATATCAGCTTTTTCCGATTTCTGATAAATCGACAATTCGGCTTTGGTAGAGCCTAATGTATAAACTGATAGAACAATTAGTAATACCATAATTAATAAAAATGCAATGGCAAGTTTTTTTAATTGTTTTTTTAATTCTTTATCTGTCATTTAGGTTCACACTCCTTTTCTTTTATTGTACCTTAAAAAGAGCCTGAAGTCAAGAATTTCTTGTGAATAAACATTACTACATATAATGATATTTTTTTCTATTGAAACTCAAACATAAAGCACTAACTCCCAAAGCAAATATTTCAGCAAAAACAATAGCTAGCCAAATTCCATCTAGTCCTAATATCGCTGGAAGAACAAAAATCGCAATTACTTGGAATAATAATGTTCTTGAGAAAGAAATTACGGCTGATATTATTCCATTGTTTAGCGCTGTAAAAAACGCTGAAGCAAATATATTAAACCCACTGATTAAATATGAAATAGCAAATAGACGAATGGCTCTTGTGGTCATTTCCAACAATTCTGGGCTGTAACTGACAAAAATAGAAGCTAATAATCGAGCCAATAGCTCTGCTAATCCTGTCATGATAAGCGCCACTATTGCAATCAGTTTTAAACTTTTTTTCAGCAAGTTTTTTAATTCTTCTGTATTTTCTGCCCCATAATGGTAGCCAACAATTGGCGCTGTTCCAATTGAGAAACCTAAATAGGTTCCTACGAAGATAAAGCCTACATACATAATAATCCCATAAGCTACAACACCGTCAGAGCCTGCATATTTCATAAGTTGCATATTATATAACATATTCACAAGTGACATAGATAAATTGGTTAACATTTCTGATAAACCATTTGTGCAAGCTTGCCAAATCGCTTTGGGGTCAAATTTAGCTTTTGTTAATCTTAAGGGACTTCCATTATTCCTCATAAAAAAGACAAGTGGCACAATTCCTCCTATTAACTGGCTAATTCCTGTTGCTAAAGCTGCTCCTGCAACGCCCATTTTTAGTACATACATAAATAGCCAATCCAATCCCATATTGATAACACCTGTAATAACAGAAATTACTAACCCAAATGTTGGTTTTTCGGCTACAATTAAAAAACTCTGAAAAGCATTTTGTAAAATAAAAGTTACTAAGAAAATTAGAATGATTTTTCCATAAATCATGCAATTTTCAAGCATTGCTTCGTCGGCTCCTAGCAAAACAGAAGCTGGTTTTATTAACACAATTCCAATTACGGTAAATATTAAGCCTATCATGACTAATAAATAAATTAACATCGAAAAGTACTCTCTTGCTTTTTCTGGTTTTCCTTCCCCAATTGTCTTTGATACTAGCGCACTTCCGCCTGTTCCAAACATAAAACCAACGGTTCCAAAAATCATTAAGATTGGCATGATTAAATTGACAGATGCAAAAGCATCTGAACCCACACAATTGGATACAAATATTCCATCTACTACGCCATAAATTGAGGTAAATATCATCATGATAATGGTTGGTATGGTAAATTTTATTAATTTTTTATAAGTAAAATGTTCTGATAATTGAATTTTCATTTTTTCCTCCTAAAGTTTGTAATGGCTATTTTAGTATAAAATAAAAATATTGTCAATCTTTTTTCGACTTTTTTCACATGTTTTCTTTTTGAAGGTAACATAAAAAGCCGAAATTAATCAAAATTTCAGCTTTTTATTTCTTTTTGGTCCATTTATCCTAACACAATATCTAATACCATCATCACAATAAAACCTATGGTTACACCAATTATGCCTAAACTAGACTTCTTTCCCTCCTGAATTTCTGGTATAAGTTCTTCCACAACAACAAATATCATTGCTCCTGCTGCGAAACTCAATAAATAAGGTAAAATCGGAACAACAATGTTGATTAATAGTACTGTTACAATCGCTGCAATTGGTTCTACAATTCCTGACCATACACCTTTTAGAAATGCTTTTTTTCTACTCATTCCATTCATTTTTAGTGGCATTGAGATTATGGCACCTTCTGGTGTATTTCAAATTAGACAGTCGTTAATCTAATATTCTCTAGTTTT
>CANSOA010000016.1 GCA_947648495.1 uncultured Clostridium sp. | reverse complement strand
TAAATGCACTATTTTTTTATCTTTTTGTATACACCCCAACTAATATTATAGAACCGAAAGATTTTACAATGGGATCTAATGGTAAAGTCCTTTTGCTAGATTTTTTTTATTTCTTATAATCAGTTTGCCATTTGTTGTGTAATAGTGTGATTAATCATAATAGTATCTTTTTCAAAATCAACAGCACTTCATTTCAACCCAATTATTTCACTTTGCCTAAATCCATAAAAACAATCTATCATTACAGGAATTTCTAATTTTGTTCCCTGTACTGAATGTAATAATGTTTTAACTTCATCACTTGTATAAAATTGAGGATTGTATTCTTGAGTTTTTGGTAAATCTACTTTATCTGCAGGATTAGATGGAATAATATCTGTTTTTATAGCATATTGTAAAGCCTTTCGTATCTTTCGTATATTTGCGTGATAATGTTTAACTGTATTTCCAGAAAGTCTATCATCTAATAAATATTGATAAAATTCTTGAATGTTTTTAGGTTTAATATTTTGTAATGTTATATTTTTATTTTGAAAGTAATCTGACATTTTCCGTATAGTATTGACGATTACGTGTATTTTGTGTATACTATTCTTATAGAGAAAGTATTAAATTAAGATTATATTGAATAATGGCTATTATAATTTTATAAAAAGAAAGGGGGAGAATAAGATTGAATAAATATGAAGAACTAAAATTATTACAAAAATATATTGAGAAATATAGAGTAAGTTTAAATATACAATCTGCTAGAGGTAAAGATATATCTATTGGAAATTTAAATATTGATAATATTGAAACTTTAAGAAAAAAAATGAATTCAATTACTCATAGAAAGGAGCTTGATTTTAAATTAGAAGAAGTTTCAAAGGCTCTTGCAACTTTGACTAATATTGAAATATCATTTTCAACAGTTTTTGTTTCTAGAGACCAAGCAAGTCAATTAGAAACTAATAGGATAAATGAATTAAAAGGAGCATTGGCAAAATTTAAAAGAAATTTCCAACCAGTATTGAATGAAACATTTTTAAATTTAGCATACGAAAATGGAGCAAATGATGATTTAGGAAGTGAAGAAAAGCAAGAAAAATTTGAAAGTGAATTAACAGACAAATTAGAAAGTGATCAAATTAGTAAAGAAGATTATGAAGCCTTACAATATGGTCTTATGTACTGTTCTAGTAATGAAAGAGAACAAGTAAGTCCTATAAAGAAAGAACCAAATAAATTAGTATACGATGATAAAGTTGACAAAGGAGATAATTCGTATAAAGAATTTGTAATGATTAAAGATATAATAGAAAGATATGGTGCTAGGCAAAAATTAGCATTTGATAGAAATAAAGATGAACTAACTTCAACATCATCTCAAGCTTTATATTTTCAAAGATTAATTGACGATTCAACAAATTGGCAAATAGCTTCAAATTTATTAAATAAACTTTCAAATATAGAAATGTTATTAAGTGCTTCTACATCAAATAGTTCAAGAATTGGAACTGATTTGTTAAGTGGTGAATTGTTAAAATTTAAACAGGAAAATTTTGACCAAATTGCAATTATAATGTCGGAATCATATAGGGCATTAGAAGAAAAATATGATAATGTTACTTTTTACTCTGACCCTAGAACTCAATCAGAACAAGAATTTGAAATAGAATTAAGGAATTTATTAAATAAAGAGGCTATTTCTCAAGAGGATTATGATATTTTTACATATACAAGTGGATATTATGTAGCAAACTATTATAGAGATGAACCTAAAAGTACACAAGTATTAGGAAGAGAAACGTTTGAAGAATTAAAAGATACACAATATATAGATTCAATATTTCAAACGATAAGCCATGATGAACAAATTAGAAGGGAAAAGGATAATTTGGAGCAATCAGAAATATAAAATGGAGAATTTAGTATGGATAATATTGAATATGCTATTGCATATAGTGAAGTATTAGAAATATTACAACATATTTCTAAAGAAGACTATAATAAAATTCCAAGTGAAAAAATAAAAATGTTTAAAGAAAATTCAAGCAAGAATTATAATTTTAAGTATAATTCTAATTTAACTTTAAATGAGCAAAATGTTTCAAAAAGAGCTAGAGCAATAATTGCAATTTTATTTAGAGATTATTGGGCAACTTCTTCTCAAAGAGAAAAAATAAACAGAATGGAGAAATTTAATAGACTAAAAATTGAAAAAGAAAAGTCACAAATGTATAATCCAGATTCTTTATTTTTAAATAAAGAATCAAAAGTAGAAACAGTTGAAAATTCTCGAGCTATCGTAGAATACAAAAAAACGATTTTTATAAAAATTATAAATTGGTTTAAACGGACTTTTTAATAAATAGAAATTATAGGCAGGGTAAATTCCTGCCTTTTATCTTTCCAACTCAAAATGTTTTTCTTTTTTTACAAATTGCAAGATAATTTAAAATAATAATTGAAATTATAAAAAAAATATGATATAAAAAGAATAATGGAACACATACACATATTCAAACAGCAGATGTAGATGAAAACACAGAAAAAACAAGAGCCATCAAACGAGTACATATAAATGAAAAAGAAAGGAAAAAACAATGAACGCAATCGATCAATTAATAGAAAAAATAAAAGAAACCAATAATCCAACTGTCATAGGACTTGATCCAAGATATGATATGTTACCAAACTGTATCAAACAAGCTTATAGCGGAAGCATCGAAAAAATCTGTGAAGGAATTTTAGCTTACAACAAAGCCTTAATCGACAGCATCTATGACATTATTCCAGCTGTAAAACCACAAATGGCTTTTTACGAAGCCTTTGGACTTGACGGAATAAAATGTTTTCAAAAAACATGTCAATATGCCAAACAAAAAAATATGATTGTCATTGTCGATGCCAAAAGGGGAGACATTGGTTCAACTGCAGAGAGCTATTCTAATGCTTATATTGGAAAAACCAAAGTAGAAGATAAATTGTATGGACTAGATTACATTGACTTTATCACCGTCAATGCTTATTTTGGGACAGACTGTGTCAAACCATTTATCGAAGACTGCAAAAAATATAACAAAGGAATTTTTATTTTGGTCAAAACTTCAAATCCATCTTCTGGTGAACTGCAAGATTTAAAATTAGAAAACGGAAAAACCATTTATGAAACAATGGGAAATCTAGTAGAAAATTGGGGAACAGAATTAGTTGGAGAAAATGCATATAGTAGTATTGCAGCAGTTGTTGGTGCAACCTATCCAGAGCAATTAAAAACACTTCGAGAACAAATGCCACACACATTTTTCTTAATTCCAGGTTATGGCGCTCAACGGAGGAAAAGCTGGGGACATTGCATTAGGTTTTGATAAAAACGGTTTAGGTGGAATTATCAATGCTTCTAGAAGTCTAATGTGCGCCTACAAATCCGACCGTTGGAAAGATCAATTTTCAGACCAAGAATTTGCTGAAGCCACACGTGCAGAAGCAATTCGTATGCGCGACGAATTAAACAAAGCGATTCAAAAATAGGAGAAAAAAATTATGATTCAAGGTAAAGATTACATCGGCGTTGGCTGTGGAGCCTTCATTCTAAATGAGAAAAATGAACTTTTGTTACAACTTAGAAATAAAGTGCCAGAAAAAGAATATTGGAGTATTCCAGGTGGCAAGCTAGAATTATTTGAAACTTTTGAAGAAGCTGTCAAAAGAGAAGTAAAAGAAGAAATTGGAGTGGGGGTTCACGTAATTGATTTGCTAGGAATTTGTGACCATATCATAAAAAACGAAGAAAGGCATTGGGTTTCTCCAAGTTTTCTGTGCAAAATTGTAGCAGGTGAGCTACAAATTATGGAACCAACCAAACATTTAGATATGCGATGGTTTCCACTCGATCATTTGCCAGAAAAAATCACCATTACAACCCAAGATGCAGTCAAAAATTATAAAAAATACCAATTAAAAAATTAAGGAAGAAACCATGAAAAAGTTAAAGAAAAATTGGTCGATAGCACTACTTCTAATCGCTATCGCGTTTTGTATGTTAACCTTAAATATTTCTACCCTACTTAGTCCAGATGATTACAGCTATGCTAGAGTTGTGGCAGGAGACGACCTAAAAATTACGTCTTTTACAGAAATTGGAAGAGCCGCAAATTATTTATACACAAGCTGGACAGGTCGAATTATACCACACCTCCTAATTGGAGTTTTCATGACAACCAGCACAATATTTTTCAAAATCATCAATACCATACTATTTTTAGTACTTCTACACTATATTTCAAAATTCATAACACGCAAAACTTCCTACTTATCGCTCATTTTAGCATTTGGATTTTACGTATATGGCAAAATGTTTGGCGAAAAATTTGCTTGGATTAGCGGAAGTTTAAATTACTTGTGGACAAGCACAGCCTTAATTATCTATTTATATAACATTTATGGCTATTTTGTGGAAAATCATCCCTTAAAAAAATGGCAGAAAATAAGCTTAACAATCGCTGGATTTTTCATTGGATTTTCCCATGAAGTCATGGCATTTGTCGGCGGTTCTTTTTTAAGCGTTTTGTTTTTAGTACAAATCAAAAAAGTGTGGAAATCTACAAAATCAGATAAAATCTTTTTCATAAGTAGCATTGTACTTTTTGGAATTGGAAGTATTCTTACCATTATAGCACCCGGAAACCTTGCTAGAAGTACATTAGACGTTAATGAAAATGGTTCACTATTTGCCTGTTTAGGAAATTACAAAGATATTAAAGGTCAATTAATCCTTACTATAATTTCAATGATTGGAGTTGGAATTCTAAAACAAAAAGAATTAATCAAAAAAGAAATCATATATTTTATTATACCAATCGTAATTGCAACAACGCCATTTGCCCTAATGGGCTATTTTACACCAAGATGCTTTGTTCCATATGAAGCATTGATGATAATGATTGTAACAGCTAATGTAAATTATTTACTCCTACATTTTGCAACCTATAAAAAATCAATACTTGCCATTTGTGTGTTAGCAACAGTTATCGTTTTTGCTAGAATGCTTCCAAGTACGTATTCTGCTATTCGCTATATTTTGCCATACAAAATAAAAGTAACAGTGCAGTTGGAAGAAGCCAGAAAAAACGGAGATAAAGATGTCATTGTAAGCAAGTTTTTATTTATGGACAAAATTTGTAGAGAAGATTTAATTAATGTCGATAATTTCTTTATCGAAACATCGAGCAGTAGTGTAGTCAATACGTATTTGTCATTGTATTATGGATTTGACTGCGTCCGCGCTATTAGCGATATTGATTATTTGATAGAAATTGAGACAGATATTATAGAAAATGTGGATTACGGAATTTTAAATAAAGACACCTTAGAATTGATTAGCATTGTAACAGCCAGCGACGAGATTTGTTTCAGCATTCCAAAAGAACAGTTAGGAACATATGTTGTGGATTGTCGAGACAAAGATTTAAGAAGCCACGTAAAATCAGTTAGAATTCGAGCAGTTGGAGAAGAAATACCCAATCCAGATTTAGAACAACTAATCAACCAAAATCGATAAACAAACCATAAGGGTTGATGCCTATCCACCAAAACAATATTCAAATAGGGAACGATATTTCATCGCCCCAGAAAGGAACCAACATGTTATTCAATCACAAAGTAAAATCGTACGCATTTGTAGGACCATCTGGCACAGGAAAAAGTTACAGAGCGCAGATGGTTGCAGGAGAACAAGGTATAAAATATATCATAGACGACGGATTATTAGTCAGTGAAAACGAAGTTTTAGCAGGAATTTCAGCTAAAAAAGCTCCCACAAAAGTAGAAACTGTCCGCAACGCCATATTTTTCAGTGAAGATAAGCGAAAAGAAATGCAAACAGCTATCAAAAAATATAAACCAGACAAAATTTTGATTTTAGGAACATCAGATGAAATGGTAAACAAAATTGCAGATAGTTTAGAAATTGGACCAATTTTAGGAACGACCTACATAACAGATGTTGCCACACCAGAAGAAATGGAAATGGCGAAAAATATTCGTATAACGCAAGGAAAACATGTCATTCCAGTGCCAACATTTGCGATTAAAAAGGATTTTTCTGGCTATTTACTCGATCCACTACAAATTTTCAAATCAAAAGGCAAAGGAAACAAGCCATATATTGCAGAAAAATCCATTATTAGACCGACTTTTAGTTATTTAGGAAACTTTAAAATATCTGATACAGTTTTTAAACAAATTATAGATGTAGTAGCAGAAAAAACAGAAAGTGTCTACAAAATACATCGAGCCATCATCAAGAAACACGAAGGCTTTGATGATGGAATATATATATACATTGAAGTCATTTTAGAATTTGGCTATCCAGTTTCGGAAGCCATTCAAAAATTGAAAACAGGAATTATAAAAGATATTGAACATTTAACATCTATGAATGTTTTAAGCACAGAAATTGTAGCAAAAGGGGTTCATGTAAATAACGAATAATTGCCCCTACATTTGGATGTGAAGAAGGAGGAGAAAAATGGCATTTGTTGTAGCAATTGATGGTCCTGCAGGAACGGGAAAAGGGACAGTGACAAAAATCATTGCAGAAGATTTAGGATTAGTCTATATTGATACTGGTGCAATGTATCGATGTGTTACATTGGAAGCTTTAAGAAAAAAAGTAGAACCAGTAGAGTGTGATGAATTATTGCAAATATTAGAAAATATAGATATCCAATTAATAAAAAAAGAAGATGGGCAAGAAGCTTGGTTGAATGGCAGAAATGTATCAAAATTAATAAAAACACCTGAAATTGATAATTATGTAGCCCAATATGCTTCTTTGAAATGTGTAAGAGATGTAGTGACGCCACTTCAGAGAAAAATGGGTAAAAACAATAATGTTATTATGGAAGGAAGAGATATTGGGACAGTTGTATTTCCAGACGCAGACGTGAAAATTTATTTAGATTGTTCCATAGAAGAAAGAGCCAATAGGAGGTATAAAGAGTATTTGGAAAAAGGTGTGGAAGTTTCCTATGAAGAAGTGCTAGAAACTATTCAAAAAAGACATAAAGCAGAAACCGAAAGAGAAATTGCGCCTTTGAGACAAGCCGAAGACGCTATTTTAGTGGATTCAACAGAGATGACAATTGAGGAAGTTGTAGCGGAAATTGAGAAAATTATCAATACAAAAAAAGGTTAGAGTATTGTTGTCTAACTTTTAGGGTGCACTTCAAGTTGACAAAAAGTGGAAAATGTGGTATAATAAATATATGTTTTTATAGAAAAAGATTAATCTAAATACAAGGAGGAAAATTATGATTCTAGAAGAAAGATTAGATGACAAATTTGAAGAAGTGCTTGAGGCGCGGGGAGAATTAAGAGATAGACTCGCCTGTCAAGGAGAGGCGTTGGAGGTCTGCGAAAAAGTAATGGATATCTTTAAATATACCATTGATGGACTGAAGATTCAAGCTGTATTTATAAAAAAACATAGTGACGGTACACTTACTTTTGCACCACAGGCGCCCGACGGAGTATTTCGGGAATATGAACTTTCTGATGACTTAAGTAAAGTGCTGGAACAGCTAAATCATAGAAGTTACAGTAGAAATGTTGAAGTGCTTATGCTAAATTTACTAAGAAAGTACTTTGACGTTGAGCCAAGAGAATTGCGAGATGGATTTATAATCAGTATGAAAAAAAATTAATCAAAACCCTCCACGAGTGCAAGCATTTTGCGCCTGTGGGGGTATTTTTTTATTTTGTATTGAAATTTTGGAGAATATGTTATAGAATAAAGAAAATTAATTTTAAAGGAAGGTATTATGAAGGAAGTTATCAAAAAAATATGTAGAGTGGTTGTAGCTTTTTGCATTTTCTGGTATTGCAAAATAGTTTATAAAATAAAAATTGTGGGAAAAGAAAATATTCCAAAAGAAGGTGCGTTGCTGTTTTGTGGAAATCATAGAACATATTTGGATCCACCTTTGATTACTGTCACGGCAGGCAGAAAAATGAGTTTTATGGCAAAAGAGGAATTAAAAAGCAATCCGCTTATGAGCTTTTTGTGCTTTGCTTTTGACGGCATTTGGGTAAAACGAGATAGCAAAGATATTGGTTCTTTAAAAACAGCCATGAAAATTTTGAAAAATGGCGGATGTATTGGAATCTTTCCAGAAGGAACACGCAATGGAATGGAAAAAAACGACGGTAAATTAAAAAATGGTGCAGCTTATATGGCTTTAAAAACTGGGGCCTCAATTGTGCCAATTGGAATTCAAGGCGAAGCCAAACCATTTACAAAAAACACCATTATTTATGGCAAACCATTAGATTTTTCAAAATATGCTTCTAGTAAAATCGGCAAAGAAATCGAAGATAAAGTCAGTGAAGAATTAAAAGAAAACATAATTGCATTGACAAATCAAAAAATATAAGATATAATATTAAGGTTAAATATGTAGGGGGGCACGGGGCACCGTGCCTTTATAACCCAACACGTAGAGGAAAAATTGCCTAAAAATAGAAAAAAAGAAAATTAAGAAAGGAAAAAATAAAAAAATGAAAATAAACGAAAAAATCAGAAATGTAGCAATTATTGCGCACGTTGACCATGGAAAAACCACAATGGTAGATGCCATGCTAAGACAAAGCGGAATTTTTAGAAGTAATGAGCAAGTTCACGATAGAGTTATGGATTCTAATGACTTGGAAAAAGAGCGTGGAATTACCATTCTTTCTAAGAATACAGCTGTTCAATATAAAGATATTAAAATCAATATTGTTGATACACCGGGACATGCTGATTTTGGTGGAGAAGTAGAACGTGTTTTAAAAATGGTAGATGGCGTTGTTTTGCTAGTGGACGCATTTGAAGGAGCTATGCCACAAACCAGAGAAGTTTTGAAAAAATCACTTGCTTTGAAACTAAAACCAATTGTTGTAATCAATAAAATCGATCGACCTGGTTCACAACCACTAAAAGTGGTAGATGATGTTTTGGAATTGTTTATTGATTTAGGGGCAGATGACGACCAATTAGAATTTCCAGTTGTTTATGCTTCTGCGAAAAATGGAACTGCAACATTGGATTTGGAAAAACCGGGTGAAGATTTAAAATGTTTATTTGAAACGATTATTACTACCATTGAGCCACCAAAATGTGATTTGGATGGAACCATGCAAATGTTGGTTTCTAATATTGATTATGATGATTATGTAGGAA
Organism: uncultured Clostridium sp.; assembly: GCA_947648495.1. Classification (GTDB taxonomy): domain Bacteria; phylum Bacillota; class Clostridia; order TANB77; family CAG-508; genus Scatovivens. The sequence goes on along the minus strand of CANSOA010000016.1, from coordinate 9,358 downwards.
GAATCGCGATTGGTAGGGTGGAAAGAGGTACGATTGAAGTTGGGCAAGCAGTTGCGATTTGCAAAGATGAAGAGAAAGTTTTAAATAGTCGTGTTACAAAATTAAATACGTATGAAGGATTAAAAAGAATAGAAGTTGAAAACGCGCAAGCAGGTGACATTATTGCGCTTTCTGGCGTAAATGATATTAATATTGGAGATACCATTTGCGATTATAACAATCCAGAAAAAATTCCATTTGTCAATATTGATGAGCCAACAGTTTCTATGACATTTAGTGTTAACAATAGTCCATTTGCAGGAAAAGAAGGAGAATTTATTACGTCAAGACATTTACGTGACCGATTATTTAAGGAATTGGATAGAAATGTCAGCCTTCGTGTGAAGGAAACAGATTCGGCGGATAGTTTTGAAGTCTCACGGAAGAGGCGAGTTGCATTTATCGGTTTTGATAGAGAATATGAGAAGAGAAGGCTATGAATTGATTGTTTCGAGACCCAAAGTTATTTTCAAGGAAATTGATGGTGTGAGATGTGAGCCAATTGAATTATTGGTGGTAAATGTGCCAGATGATTGTGTGGGAAATGTCATTGAAAAATTGGGCAGAAGAAAAGCCGAAATGACGAATATGGAGCCAGCTGAAAGCGGACACACCAAAATTGAATTTCGTATTCCAGCACGTGGTATTATTGGCTACAGAACAGAATTTTTGACAGATACAAAAGGAGAAGGCACCATGAATCATATTTTTGACGCTTATGAACCATTTAAGGGTGAAATTCAAGCGCGTACAAGGGGAACCATTGTAGCATTTGAAAATGGTAAATCGATTACGTATGGTTTGTATAATGCGCAGGATAAGGGTGAATTGTTTATTGGACCTGGTGTGGAAGTGTATGAAGGAATGATTGTTGGGTTAAATTCAAGGGGAGAAGATTTGGCAATTAATGTTTGTAAGGAAAAACATTTGACCAATACGAGAGCTTCTGGTTCGGATGAAGCTTTGCGTTTGGTTCCGCCAATTCAAATGAGTTTAGAGCAAGCCATTGAGTTTATTCAAGAGGATGAACTTGTGGAAGTGACACCGAAATCAATTCGTTTAAGAAAGAAGATTTTAAATAATAAAGATCGAGAAAGAGCAGCCAGAAGAGGTTAAGAAATAAAGAAAAAGAGCCAGTTCAGTTTGAACTGGCTTTTTGATAGTTAAACTTCTTCTTAATAAAAATTTACTTTAATGTGTCCCCAATCCTCTTGAGGCTCACGTGTTTTTGCTTCTTGAAGTTCCTCTTTCGTAACGTTAAATTCTTCCACAACCCAATCTTTTTTTTGTGTATTATCGAAGATATTATTCAGAATAACTTTCTCAAAAAGACTGCATTTTTTTGAAAGCCAAATGGTGTGCAAATGATCGCAAAGAAAAAAAACATTATCTCCCAAAATAGTTAAACTTTCTGGTAGGAACAGTTCTTCAACAGAATCACAGTACAAAAATGCAGTATCAGCTATTTGTAATGTACCTTCTGGAATAATGATTTTCTTTAATTTGGAACACCGAAAGAAGGCAGCCCTGCCAATATATTGTAAAGAATTTGGCAGAATCAAATCTTTCAATTGCCGACAATTATCAAAGGCACCTTCACCAATATGTTCTACGGTATCTGCTATTGTTAGTTCTTCAAGTGAAGAACAGCACGAAAAGGCATATGGTGATATTGTTTTTGTTCCATTTGAAATAGAGACTTTTTTTATTTCATGATGATTTTGAAAAACATTAGCCCCAATTGTTTCAACTCCTTCTGGAATGGTGATTTCGGTATCTGATGTGTACCGAAGAAGTGTTTTTGCTTTGTTTACTACAAACATAGAATTCCTCCTTTTTTATTCTAAAATATTAATAGATTACATATTTATTATATAATATTTTACATAAAATGTCAATAGCTTACGTAAAATTGCAATTTTCCTAATTTTAAAATTGATTTTCATAAATTGTATTTCCTTGATATTGCATGAATAACTGATAGAACAAATCATCGAGTGTTTCAAATTCATTTTCTTCATAGAAAGTATCAGGGTTGATTTCGTTGAATTCAGTGATGTTTGAAGTAGTATTTTGGGTGGAATTTGTAGGTGTTGTTTGTTGATTTGATAGATAATATTTTACTTCAATTAAATTGATTAAAAATAACGACAAAATAAAAATCAATACGGCAATGAAGAGCTGTAGTTGATGTTTTTTGTCTAGTTTTGAGAGTTTTTCAAAGAGAAATTGGCTAAGAGAAGATTTTGTGGATGGAGACTCTGTAGGAGTAGCGGTTGGTTGAGACTTGGTGTGGGTTTCGGGAGATGTTTGTTGTAGATTTAGATATTCGTCGTATTCTGTTTTGGTTTCTGGATTGGATAAAATATCGTAGGCTTCATTGATTTCTTTGATTTTTTGCTCAGCAAAATTTTTGTCTCCGCTATATAAATCAGGATGATATTGTTTGACAAGTTTTTTATAAGAACTTTTAATTTCACTTTCGTTTGCAGTTTGGGATATTTTTAAAATTTCATAATAATTCATTTTTTTTCTCCATAATTTTATTATAGAGTAGATTTGGAAAAAATACAAGAATATTAACTTTTATTTGTCAAAAAACTTGAAAAATATCAAAAAATGTTATAAAATAGAAACAAATGTAGGAGGCTAAAAAAACGTGCTAAAAAAGGAGTATTTTGAAAAATTAAAAGAAAAGATTACAAATAAGAATTTAAACTATCATATTATCACATTTGGTTGCCAGTTAAACGAGAACGATTCGGAAAAAATTGCAGGGATGTTGGAAGAGTTAGGATATACGAAAACAGAGGATTTCAAAAAGGCGGATTTGATTGTTTTTAATACATGTTGTGTTCGCGAAAATGCAGAAGAGAGGTTGTTTGGGAAAATTGGCGAAATCAAATATTTGAAGACGCAAAAAGATTTAATTATTGCGATTCGGCGGTTGCATGATGCAAGAAGAATTAATGGTAGAAAAAATCAAAAAAAGTTATCCATATGTTGATATTATTTTCGGAACTCACACACTACAAAATTTGCCAGAAAATATTTATAAAAACATGGAAAAGAATGAAAAAGTACGCGATATTTTACAGATGGATGGTGAGATTTACGAGGATTTGCCGATTAAGAGAAATAGCCAATTTAGTGCCTCAGTTACGATTATGTATGGCTGTAATAATTTTTGTACATATTGTATTGTGCCATATGTGCGTGGTAGAGAGCGAAGTAGAAAACCAGAGAAAATCTTACAGGAAGTGAAAAAATTAGCTGAAAATGGTTATAAAGAAATCACACTTTTGGGACAGAATGTGAATTCGTATATGGTTGTGGAACGTGAAAAGGGACTTTGCAAAAGTGAGATTAATTCATTTGCAAAATTATTATATGCCGTTTCAAAAATCAATGGCATTGAAAAAATTAACTTTATTTCACCACATCCGAAGGACTTTACAGATGATGTTATTGAGGCAATTGCGAAGATTGACAAAATTTCTAGGATTGTTCATTTACCTTTGCAATCTGGAAATAGCAAGGTTTTGAAGGAGATGAATCGAAAGTATACGAAAGAGCAATATCTGGAATTGGTGGATAAAATGTACAAGAAAATACCAAATTTATCTTTGTCAACAGATATTATTGTTGGATTTCCGGGAGAGAAGGATGAAGAATTTGAAGATACATTAGATGTTGTGAGAAAAGTGAATTTTGAGCAAATTTTTATGTTTATTTATTCGCCAAGAGAAGGAACAGTAGCATCCCGAAGAGAGGACCAGATTCCAGAGAAAATCAAGCATGAAAGATTTAACCGATTAAAGGAATTGTATGAAGCCAAAGTGGATGAAAATAATGAAAAATATATTGGAACGATTCACAAAATTTTAATTGAAGGAAATAGCAAAAATGATGATAAAATGTTAACAGGAAGAACGAAAACAAACAAAGTCGTTATTTTTGAACCAAATCAGAATTGTGAAATTGGAAAAATAGTAGACGTAAAAATAACACAAACACACAAGTGGTATTTAAGAGGAATTATAATTTAGAAGAAAATAGAAGAAAAATAGGAGAAAAGGAGAACAAAAAAATGGCAGAACTTTCACCCATGATGCAAAGTTATTTGGATAAAAAAGCGGAATATCCAGACAGTATTTTATTTTACAGATTAGGCGATTTTTATGAAATGTTTTACGAGGATGCAATTTTGGCTTCACGTGAACTGGAAATTGCTCTTACAGGCAGAGCATGTGGAACTGCAGAAAAAGCACCAATGTGTGGTGTTCCATTTCATGCAGTGGAGAACTATATTTCAAGATTGATTGCAAAAGGTTATAAAGTTGCGATATGTGAGCAATTAGAAGATGCTAAAAACGCAAAAGGCATTGTTAAAAGAGATGTAATTCGTGTTGTGACACCAGGAACTGTTATTGAAAATAATATGTTGGAGGAAAAGAAAAATAACTATATTATGTCGATTGTAAAAAAAGGAATTCATTATGGCATCTCCATTTGTGATGTTAGTACAGGTGATTTTTATGCAACAGAAATTAGACTTCCAGAAAGTAATTTTGAAAAATTATTGGATGAATATGCCCGATTTACTCCTTCTGAAATTGTGGTAAATCCTGCAATGGCAAGTAGTCAAAAGGAAATAGAAATTTTAAAAGATAGAAACAATACTTTTGTAACGGTACGAAATGAAGCGTTATTTGAAGAAAATTTGGAGAAAATTGAAGAACAATATAAAATTGTAGATTGTTTTGGAAAAGACAAAAAGATTACCAATCAAACATTAGCAATAGCAAGTGTAAACGGAATTCTTAATTATTTTGAAGAAACGCAAAAAACGAAATTAGAACATATTAATACATTAAAAATTTATGAAATAAAAAAATACATGTCACTTGACATTAGCGCCAGACGAAATTTGGAACTGACAGAAAGAATGCGTGATAAATCCAAAATGGGAACGTTAATGTGGGTGTTAGATAAAACCTCAACTTCAATGGGAGGAAGGCTCTTGAGACGTTGGATTAACGACCCTTTGTTAGATATAAGCGAAATTAAAGCACGAAATACAGCTGTCAAAGAATTGAAAGAAAATCTAATGTTACGAGGTGACATTACAGAAATTTTAAACAAAGTTTACGATATCGAAAGACTAGCAGGCAAAATTTCTTATGGAAACGCCAATGGAAGAGATTTGATTTCACTAAAAAATTCGTTGTTACATATTCCTGATTTAAAAAATAGTTTATCAGAAGCAACTTCAGATTTACTAAAAAAATTATATTCCAATTTAGATGCCTTAAGTGATATTGCGCAATTGATTGAAGAAGCAATTGTTGACGAACCACCCATTAGTATTAAAGAAGGCGGAATGATTAAATTAGGCTATAATCCAGAAATTGATGAATATAAAAAAGCTTCTACAGAAGGAAAGCAATGGATTTTAAATTTAGAGGCGAGAGAAAGAGAAAAAAGTGGTATCAAGAATTTGAAAATTGGTTATACAAAAGTTTTTGGCTATTATATAGAAATTACAAAGTCTTTTTTAAATCAAGTTCCTGAAAATTATTCCAGAAAGCAAACTTTGACAAATGCGGAGCGTTTTATCACACAAGAGTTAAAAGAGATGGAAAATAAAATACTAGGAGCAGAAGAAAAAGTCGTTCAATATGAATATAATGAGTTTGTCAAAATTCGAGAACAAATTGCTAGGAATATTGAACGATTACAAAAAACAGCTAATGTCATTGCTCATGTTGATGTCTTGGCAAGTTTAGCAACTGTAGCAGAAAATAACCATTATGTTTGCCCAGAGATAGACGATAGTGGTATCATAGAAATTGAGGCAGGACGCCATCCTGTTGTTGAAAAGATGATTGACAGTGGAAGTTTTGTTCAAAACGACACTAAACTTGACAAAAGTAGTAACCGAGTTGCTATCATTACAGGTCCTAATATGGCTGGAAAATCAACGTATATGCGTCAAGTAGCTTTGATTTGTTTGATGGCGCAAATTGGAAGTTTTGTTCCAGCTACGCGAGCTCATTTAGGTGTCATTGACAAAATTTTTACCAGAGTTGGTGCATCTGACGATTTGAGTATGGGGCAAAGTACTTTCATGGTCGAAATGGCAGAAGTCGCTAATATTCTAAAAGATGCAACAGAAAATAGTCTAGTAGTTTTAGACGAAATTGGACGTGGAACTTCAACCTATGACGGACTTTCCATTGCTTGGGCTGTAGCAGAATACATTGCTGACAAAAATAAAATTGGTTGTAAAACCTTATTTGCAACGCATTATCATGAATTGGTACAATTAGAGGAGAAAATCGAAGGCATCAAAAATTATTCTATTGCAGTCAAAGAAAAAGGAGAAGATATTATTTTCTTGCGAAAAATTATTGAAGGAGGAACGGACGAGAGTTATGGTATTCATGTTGCCAAACTAGCTGGTGTTCCAAATGACGTTGTTAAAAGAGCCAATAAAATTTTGAATTCACTGGAAAAGGGAGACGTAAAAGTCAAGGAAACAAAGGAAGACAAAAAACAGGTAGAAGGTCAAATTGATTTATACAATCTTCAATTTGCTGATATTGCGCATGAACTAGATAAAATCAATTTGAATGAGTTAACTCCAATCGAAGCCTTAAATGTTTTAGTAAAATTAAAACGGAAAGATTGCAGGGTAAAAATAAAAAACGATTTGTAAATTAGTTGCAAATCGTTTTTTCAGGCTATTTTATTTGAGATTTCTCGAATATATTGACCGAGTTCTTGGTCGCTCAAATCCAAAGCTAAAATGAGTTTTTTTAAAATATCGCGTCTTGGCAAGTCTTCTTCATTGTCAATTCGAACATACTGTCGCAGGCTAACACCTAATATTTCAGACATTTTTTCCTGCGTATATTTTTTCGACATACGTTTTTCCTTTATCATTATTTAATTCCCCCACAATTAAATATATACTAATTATGACACAAATAGAAAGAGAAAAACATTGACATTAAACGACATAATTCGCAATAAAATAGATAGATATTTTTGAAAAACTTTAGAAAAACACTTGCTTTTTTTCTAAAACTTTGTTATAATAACAAAAGTCTAAAAAACACATAGCATTAGCTTGTCAAACGTGTGCTATTTCAAGATAGTGTTTGCAAGTGTTTGAAATGTTATGGGTGAAATGAAACAAAAAAGGGAGGAATTTTAAAATGGCAGTAGTTGCAATGAAACAATTATTAGAAGCAGGTGTTCATTTTGGACATCAAACAAGAAGATGGAATCCTAAAATGGCGGAATATATATTCCAAGCTAGAAACGGAATCCATATTATCGATTTACAAAAAACATCAAAAAAATTGGATGAGGCATATGCTTTCATAAAAGAGCAAGCAGAAGAAGGAAAAAATATTCTTTTTGTAGGAACAAAAAAACAAGCGCAAGAATGTGTAAAAGAAGCAGCTATCCGATGTGATATGTACTATGTAGACCAAAGATGGTTAGGTGGAATGCTTACTAACTTCAAAACAATTCAAGGGCGAATTAATCGTCTAAAACAATTAGAAGAAATGAGTGAAGATGGTACATTTGATGTATTACCTAAAAAAGAAGTCATTGGTTTAAGAAATGAAATGGAAAAATTAGAAAAGAATCTTGGTGGAATCAAAAATATGACTCAAATGCCAGGTGTTATGTTTGTTGTGGACCCTAAGAAAGAATATAATGCGATTAAAGAAGCGAGAAAATTAGGCATTAAAGTAGTAGGATTAGTTGACACAAACTGTAGTCCAGAAGATGTTGATTACCCAATTCCTGGAAATGATGATGCTATAAGAGCCGTAAAATTAATAGCAGATGTTATGGCAAATGCAGTCATCGAAGGAAGACAAGGCGAAGATGCCATCATGCCAATTGGTGAAGCAGAACCAGAAGAAACAACTGATATGGAAGAGATTGTAGAAAACGCTGAAGAATAATGTAAGGGGGCACGGGGCACCGTGCCCATTCAAAACATAGAATATGGGCACGGTGCCCCGTGCTCCAACAAGGGAGGAATCAAAATGATAAGTGCAGGTTTAGTAAAAGAATTAAGAGAAAAAACAGGTGCAGGAATGATGGACTGTAAAAAAGTCCTAACTGAAACAGATGGAGATATGGAAAAAGCAGCAGAATTATTACGTGAGAGAGGTATTGCCAAAGCAGCCAAAAAGTCAGGAAGAATTGCTGCAGAAGGATTGGTTGCAGTTTATATTTCAGAAGACAAAAAAGTGGGAAGTATTATAGAAGTAAATAGCGAAACAGACTTTGTTTCTAAAAATGAAGAATTCAAGGAATTTGTAAATACAACCGCTAAAGTTGTTGCACAGAGCAATCCAGAGGATGTAGAATCTCTATTGAATATAAAATATATAGGAACAGATAAAACTGTAAACGAAGTTTTGACAGACAAAATTGCGACAATTGGTGAACATATGTCAATTAGAAGGTTTGCAAGATTTGAATCAGCAGGTTTTGTAGAAGGTTATGTGCATGGTGATGGAAGAATTGCTGTTTTAGTTGACTTTGAAGGCGGAAACAGCGAATTAGCAAAAGACGTTTGTATGCAAATTACAGCAGCAAATCCAGAATATTTAAGTAGAGAAGAAGTGCCAGAAGATAGAACTAAAAAAGAAATGGAAATCTTAAAAGCGCAAGCGATGAATGAAGGAAAACCAGCTGAAATTGCTGAAAAAATGGTACAAGGAAGAATTGGAAAATTTTATTCAGAAATTTGCTTAGTTGACCAAGTTTTTGTTAAAGATTCAAATGTAAAAGTAGGAGATTTAATCAAAAGCAAAGGAGCAAAATTAAATAGATTTGTTCGTTTTGAAAAAGGCGAAGGAATTGAAAAAGCAGAAGAGAATTTTGCCGAAGAAGTTATGAAACAATTGCAGTAAAAAGCTTTAACTAGATTTAATAGTAGAAAAAATTAAGGACATGGAAACATGTCCTATTTTAATACACAAAATATTACAAATAGATTACAAATAAAGAAGAGTACTTGTCAAAAGTAAAAAGATAAAGTATAATAAAAGAAAGGAATAAAAGGAGAAAAACAAATGAAAACAAGAAAAGCGCTCAAAACGTTGAAACTGTACACACACACACACACACACACACACACACACACACATGTAGTTTTAAAAGAGATATTAAAAAGTAAAAATAAAAAGAAGAAAGACAAGTTATGTGTAAATGAAAAAGCATTTGGACATAAGTTGTCTTTTTGCGCCTAAAAAGCGGGAAAAATAAAAAAGGGAGGAAAACC
>CANSOA010000015.1 GCA_947648495.1 uncultured Clostridium sp. | reverse complement strand
GCAACTGACTTGTAATCAGTAGGTCGTCCGTTCAAGTCGGACAAGTGGCTCCAAAAAAAGCAGTTACTCTGAAATGAGTAACTATTTTAATTTTATAAAAAATCTTGATTTTAATAGATATTTAGAAAATAAAATATTTAATAAAATTTAGTATAGATAAAAAAAGTTTATTAAAATTGGAAAAAAATGGTGAATAATTTTTACTTAGATGTAAAGAAAAAATAAAAGAATAATGCTTATAGCATTATTCTTTTATTTTTAATTTTAGCAGATGTGATTAATTTATTTTTTATTATTTTTTATAAAATATAAAGTAAAATTTGGGGACGGGGACAGTCTTATTTATTTTTATTTATTATATTTAAAATTTTATTTATTTTATAATTTTTAATTTATAAAAAATTAAAGTAATATAATTTCAATTTATTAAAATAATTTTTTAAGATAAAATTTAAATATAAAAAATGATTTAATTTTTATAAAAAATTTTATTATATAAAAAATAAAAATTATTTATTATATAATAAATATTAATAATATTATTAAAGAGTGTCCCCGTCCCCAAAATACAAAAAAATAAAAGAAAAAAATATTTAATTAATTTTTTCTTTTATTTTTAATATATTAAATTTAAAATTCACAGTTATTTGGTGTTCGAGGAAAAGGAATTACATCACGAATATTTTGCATACCAGTTAAATACATAATTGCTCTTTCAAAACCAAGTCCAAATCCAGAATGAACCACACTTCCATATTTTCTTAAATCTAAATACCACCAATAATCTTCTTCATTCATTCCTAAATCTTTTATTTTAGCAGTTAATATTTCAAGATTATCTTCCCTTTGGCTCCCGCCAATAATTTCTCCAATTCCGGGAACCAATAAATCACTTGCTGCAACTGTTTTTCCATCTGGATTTTGTTTCATATAAAAAGCTTTGATATCGGCAGGATAATCTGTAACAAAAACAGGTTTTTTAAAAATTTCTTCACATAAATGTCTTTCATGCTCTGTTTGCAAATCAACTCCCCAACTAACTTTATATTCAAATTTATCATTTGCTTTTTCTAGTTCTTTCACAGCATCTGTATAAGAAATTCTAACAAAATCTGAATGGATTACATTATTTAATCGGTCAAGCAATGTTTTGTCCACAAAATTGTTAAAAAATTCCATTTCTTCAGGACATTTTTCTAATACATATGAGAAAATATATTTTATCATTTCCTCTGCTAAATCCATATCATCCTTTAAATCAGCGAAACAAATTTCTGGTTCAATCATCCAAAATTCAGCGGCATGTTTTACTGTGTTTGAATTTTCTGCACGAAAAGTAGGTCCAAAAGTATAAATATTTCGAAAAGCTGTTGCAAATGTTTCACCGTTTAGTTGTCCACTAACGGTAAGGTGAGCCGATTTATTAAAAAAATCTTTTGAAAAATCAACTTTACCATTTTCGTTTTTAGGAACATTATTTAAATCAAAAGAGTTGACATTAAACATTTCTCCAGCGCCTTCTGCATCACTAGAAGTTAAAATTGGTGTATGAACATATACAAAATCACGTTCTTGAAAAAATTTGTGTATTGCATAAGAAAGCACGCTACGAACTCGGAAAACAGCACTAAATGTGTTTGTTCGAGCACGCAAATGAGCCACAGTTCTCAAATATTCAAAACTATGTCTTTTCTTTTGAAGGGGGTAAGAGTTATCCGCTAAACTCTGAATTTCAATGGATTCTGCACGCAATTCAAATGGTTGTTTTGCGCCATCTGTAATGATTAATTTTCCTTTAACGGAAATGGAAGAAATAATCGTTAATTTGCAAATTTCGTCAAAGTTATTTAAATTATTATCAAAAACAATTTGTAAATTTTTAAAAAATGATCCATCGTTCAACTCGATAAAACCAAAAGTTTTTGAATCTCTAACAGTTTTTACCCAACCTTCTATTAAAATATTCTGGTTTTCAAAGTTCTTTGGAGATTTGTATAAATCTCGAATGGTTAATTTGTTCATAAGGTTTCCTCCAAATAATAATTTTTGAATAATAAAAAAAAATCCTTTTTAGAATGTTAGTATATTAGTAAAAAAATGGTGCGTCATAGAGGGGTCGAACCTCCGACCATCAGATTAAGAGTCTGCTGCTCTACCAACTGAGCTAATGACGCATGTGAATTATTAAGAAATAGTAATAAACTATTATTTTTATTAATAATTTACATTATACTACCAAATTGTTATTTTTGTCAATAGATTTATAAGGATATTTTCGATAAAAACTAAAAAATAAAATTACTAAAATTCCTATTTTAACAATTTTAAAGACTGTCCCCGTCCCCAAACTTTTCCCAATTTTTTAAATTTCCTTGCCATTTTTTATAATTTAATATATAATATTTATGGTTTAATATAATAATATAATTAATATAATTTAAAAATAAATTATATGTATATTATAAAAGAAAAGGAGGAATGAATTATGACAGCATCACAAATTAGAAAGCAGGCTTGCCAAAACCTTGCTAATAAATGGGGAAAAGCTGTAATTCAAGTATTAATCTATTTTGTAATATCACTAATTATTACTAAAATTTTAAGTTATTTTCCTAGTATTGGTAGAATTGTGTCATTATTTATTTCAGTACCTTTATCCTATGGTTTGCTAATCTCTATTTTTAAAATAATAGATGATAAAAATATTTCTTATATTGATTTTATTACAGATGGTTTTGCAAATTTTGGAAAAGTCTGGAATGTTACATTACAAATTCTTTTACAATTATTATTACCTATTTTACTACTTGTAATTGCTTTTACCTTGTCAATAGTAGGAATATTTCAATTCAATAAAACTTTATATAATTTAGGAACTATTTTAAGTTTGATTTCTACCATTTTTTTGATTTTTAAACAATTTTCTTATAATTTATCATTCTACATTTTATATGACAATCCAGAAATTTCTGGAAAAGAAGCTGTACAAAAAAGTGCTGAATTAATGAGTGGAAATATAGGAAAACTTTTTTATTTAAAATTAAGCTTTATTGGATGGGTATTTCTTTCAATTTTTACTTTTGGTCTTGGAAGTTTATGGTTAATACCATATATTATAGCTTCAGATATTAATTTTTATAGATATTTAAAGGGAGAAATCAGTTCTGAAAATTAAAAAATAGAGATTTATATCTCTATTTTTTAATTTGATAATTGACTTTTTACTTTTTGAATTTCCTCTGGCTTAGCATTTTCTGCTGGTACATAGTAACCTTTTGATTCAGCTAATTTAAATAATTCATATTGAAAACTTTCTTCTGTATTTCTTAAGTTTTGGAAAGTTTGTCTAAGTTCCATATTGGCTGTTTCGATAATCGCTCCTTGATAATCCTTTAGACTTGATTTTATACATTCCAAAATATCGTTCACCATATATTTTTCTTCCATATTTCCTCCTAATTAAAAAATGATAATAATTTTTGTTTCGTATTTAGCGAATCCTGTGCTGCTTTGTTTAATATTTGTTTAATCTGAGGATCGACGGCATTATCTGCATAATTTGTTAGTTTTTCGTAACTTGTTTCTTGAGCACCAATTAAATGTCTCAAATTTTGTAATTCCGCTTGGTTTAAAGTTCCCATTTATACCACCCTTTCTTAAAATTCTAAAAATATTATGTACATTTTTTTTATTTTTATGCAGAATAAATATTAGAAAAAATTAATAATTATTTTTTTAGTTTGTATTTTGGGGACGGGGACACTCTTACTTAATAAAAAGATTGGGAAAAAACAGCGAAAATAAGAAAAAAGTTTCAAGACTGTCCCCGTCCCCACCAATCCCCCCAACCCCCAAAAAATTATCTCACCGAGAGATTTCCCCAATTACATTTTTTTATTTTATACAAAAATAAACATCTAAGATATTTATAATAAAACTTTTATCCTTTGATTTAAAATAGAGTTAATATTTCTGTAAAAATTTGACAATTTTATGTAAATATAATATAATATGAATAATAGCATACGCTAAATAGAAAAGATGAAAGGAGATTGTTTCTATGGAAACAACAAAAAAAATTAAGGAACAGGTTCAGGAAATTTATTGGGAGATTTCAAAACGGTGCCGTTATGACCTCGATGTAGGTATGCGTATCAACAACGAACTCCTGCTTGACGGTGTTTCTGTATCAGAAATGCTGGAAAAAAGCAAATTGTTAGTGGACACATTCCACTTAGGAACTTCAATTAACTTTTCTCTTGCTTTAATCGCAAAATTAAAGGAAAAAGAAATAGAGGCGTTTCTAATTTCTACAACGCCTAGCGATAACTTCGCAGTTGGATATCAGGATGAGGAAAATAATATTTTCGTAGCAAACATTGGCGAAGATATTAGGATTTCAACCAAAGAGGATGAAACTGTCAATAAATTGCCAAAACGTTCTTTACAACGTTGCAAAGAAAACTTTTCTATTCCTATCAATACCTTTAAAGATAGAAATAAAAAAGTACGCAGATATTCATGCGTTTTTTTGACGCAAGGAACTTTCTTTTCCGACTTTTTATCAATTAGCCGAGAGTTATAAAATTTCAAACAAAAAGAGCTACAAATTGTAGCTCCTTTTGTTTGATTTTAGATTTTCAATTGTTCGTACCTCTTTTTTGACATGTATTTTTGAATTACTCCATATATAAAATAAGCAATCCATACCCCCACAATTCCCAGTTTTGTATAGCCTAATATAGTTGCTACAATAATTTTTATTACAGAACTAATGATATTTCTTTTTGCCAAAAATTTAAAATCTCTCATTCCCCTTAAAATAGAAAAATAATAAGTTGCGCTCATGGTTACGTAGGTTTCGAATAAAAGTAACGGTAAAACTTTAATAAATATAACAGGAAAAATAGGCTGTATAAAAAAGTAATGATAATCGTTAAAATAGAAATTGCTAGCGTAATAAGAATTGAATTTCCTGTTATTAATCTTAATTTTTCATTATCTTTTTCTCCAATTGCTTTTGCGATTAATGTACTGTTAGAAACGTTTATGGTTTGTATACTCATTTGCATAATATTTATCACTACTGTCATGGCACCCAAAGCACCTAAAATAGATGTTCCTAATTTGGCTACTACCAATGTGTCAACTAATGTCATAAAAATATTGATTAAACTTTCAAAAGCTATTGGTAATGATATTTTTAATTGTTTTTTTACATTTATCGATTCTTCCATGTTATCTCCAAAGATCTCCATTTATAAATTTTATCAAAGCCATAATAAATGCTTGTTTTGTTAAATCTACTCTGGAAATTTCATGATGTGTTAATTCTCCAATTCCGCCATTTTGCTTACTTAATCCATTTGTTTTAAAAAGTCTATCCATTACTTTTCCAAGTTCTGTATGAATAATTTCATCCACATATTTTTCTGGAATTAAAAAGCCAGAACTTGAACCTACACTCTGTTCCCCATCAGATTTCTCAATAACAGCAATATTAAAATCCATCCATTCTCCTAACAAATTCGTAATTCCAGCTTCACTTGCAATGTAAAAATCAGCATCTATTTTATTTTCTTGTGCCCATTTTTTCAGATTTTTTACTCTATTTTTAGCTCCTTGCATGATTTCTTGATTTATTGGTTGGTCTCCGACGTTAGAATTTACAGAGATTCCTTCTATCTCAATATTTTCAAAATATTTTGAAAAAGCTTGTTTGGCGCCTTCAATTTTTCCTGAATTTTTAGTTCCCATTAATATTTTCATTTGCTATTTCCTTTATAATTTCTTTATTTTCAATCACTAATTTAGGATTTTTTTCGGTTAAAATTTCATAATATTCATTATCTACTAATTTTAATAATTTCTTTTTTATTTTATTAAAATCTACATAGAAACATCGGCTTATACGATGCACATCTGTTGAAAAATAGTGGATTTCTTTGTTTTTTAAAAGTTTTTTAATAGTTTTTTGTGCTTCCTTGCCATAAGTTCCCAGAATACTTCCGTAATTTCCTTGAAAAATCACGTCATTGCCAAAATATTCTAGTAATTTATTGGGATTTTTCTGAATATATGTATATCTTTCGGGGTGTGCAATAATAATTTGATATCCATCTTGTTTTATACTATTTAGCATTTCGTGCACAATTTCTTGTGGTATTTCTTGATACATTGGCACTTCAATTAGAACATATCGACTATTAGCCAATGATGTAATTTCCTGATTTTTCAATAATATTTGCATATCTGGATGAATAAAAATTTCATTTCCAAGTAACAATTCAATATTTATATTTTCTGAATTTACTAAATTTCTAACTTGCTCCAAAATTTGTTCATTTTGGCTTTTTGTATTGACATATTGTGGCTCAATGTAATGTGGAGTAAAGCAAATAGTATTAAAACCAGCATTTACTGCTTCTTTTAAAATTGCAATAGTTTCTTCCATACTCCTTGAGCCATCATCAATTTTAGGTAAAATATGACAATGTAAATCAATCATATAAATTTCTCCTTTTAATTGAATCTTAAATCTTTTATATTATAACATATTATAACAAATAAAATATTTAAAATCAACTTTTGGTTTTTTTATGAAATTTTGGGAAACTTGGAAAAATTTTTTTGGGGAGAGGAAAATTTTGGGGACGGGGACAGTCTTGAAAAAATAAAAGATTAAAAATATTTTAAGCAAGAAAATTTTGGAAAATTTAAAATTGTTTTTTTCCAAATAATAATAAAGAGTGTCCCCGTCCCCAAAAGTAGAAGTATTCCTAAAATTAATATCAATAAAAACTATAACTTATAAAGACTAATTTTTTAATTTAAAGTAAAAGGATGTTTATTTGATACCATACTTTTTATACCTTTTATAGCGTTAACAATCTAAAAAAATACCAAATTAGGAGTTTTAATCATTTATCTATTATTTTTGCTCAAAGTATTTTGTATTTTATCATTATTTTACCATTAAAAGTTAAAACTCAGATTAATTGATTAATCGGGGTTAATTAGGTTTAATTAGGGTTAATGGGTAATTGGGGACGGGGACACTCTTGAAAAGATAAGAAATTGAAGATATTAAAAAAGCTAGAAAATTAAGGAAAGTTTAAGAGTTAATTTATTAAAAAATTATAACAAAGACTGTCCCCGTCCCCACAATACCCAATATTCTAAATCCACCAATATTCCCCAATAGCGGAACAGCTAAATAATTTTTCAATAAATAATAAAAGGCTTCAAAATAACATACAAAATCAAATCAATAATCTTCTTGCTAAAATTTTTTACTTATGATAAGATAAACTATATTTATTTAAGGGGGAAATTAAAAAATGTCTTCTGAGGAGAATGAACAGTCAGAGCAAAAAAACAAAGAAATATTAGAAATTGAAAAAAAAGTAAATAATAGTAAGCCAAAAAAAGAAGAGAAAATTGAAAATAAAATTCCAAGCCAGCAAAATACGATGGAAAAAAGTGAGAAAAAAGAAAATAAAATTAATAAAAAATCTACCAATAAAAGATTATGGATTATTATTATAATTTCAGCTGTTTTAATTATTGGTTTGATGTTTTCTACTGCATTTGCGTTATTGAATTTGGGAAAAAAAACAATTGCTAAAGGTGTTTCAATAAGAGGAATTGATGTGTCAAATCTTACGCCAGAAGAGGCAACCAATAAAATAAATGAAGCTATTAATATAGAATTATCTTTAAAAATGGATTTAATTTATGAGGATTATCAAGTTGATTTTGATGCCAACCAAATTCAATATTCTTATGCTATTACCGATGCGATTAAGCAAGCGTATAGCATTGGAAAAAGTGGAAATATAATTATGAATAATTATACATTGTTATTAACAGCATTTGTGGGAAAAAATATAGATATAAATGGTACTTATAATGAGGATTCATTAAATGGAATTATTGAAGATGTTAGTTCTAAAATTCCAGGTTTAGTTGTGCAAGCCAATTATTATATTGAAAACAATGAATTAATTATTAATAAGGGAAAATCTGGAATAGCTGTTAAAAAAGACGAACTAAAAAATAGTATTTTGCAAAATTTAAAAAATAGAAATGCTTTGGAAATTATGCAAGATAGTAGTACGCAAGTCGTGCAAATACAAGTTGAAAATGTGGAACCAGAGAACATTGATTTAGAAAAAGTATACAATGAAATTCATACAGAACCAAAAGATGCTTATTATATTGCAGAACCATTTCAATTGTTTCCTGAAGAAAACGGCGTTGATTTTGCTATAACAATGGAAGAGGCTAAAGCAAAAATTTCCACCGAAACTGCAGAAGAATATGTTATTCCTTTAAAAATTACACCTGCTACCAAAACAATTGATAGCATTGGAACAGAGGCATTTCCTTATTTAATTTCTTCCTATAGCACGAAATATGATGCAAGTAATACGAACAGAAGTGGAAATTTAAAAATTGCTGCGGATAAAATTAATGGAACGGTGTTGATGCCGGGTGAAGAATTTTCCTATAATGAAGTAGTTGGAAAAAGAACGATTGAGGAAGGGTATACGAATGCGAAAATATATGAAAATGGTCAAGTTGTGGATGGTTTAGCAGGCGGAATTTGCCAGATTTCTTCAACTTTATATAATGCTGTTTTACTTGCTAATTTAGAAGTTACGCAAAGGCGCAATCATTCCTATACAACAACTTATGTACCTGCTGGAAGAGATGCAACTGTAGTTTATGGGACACAGGATTTTAAATTTAAAAATTCAAGAACCTATCCTATCAAGATTGAAGCAAATGTCGCAAATGGAATTGCGGAATTTAAGGTTCACGGAATAAAAGAAGAAGTAGAATATGAAATAAAAATTATTCCAGTTACAACACAAACGATTCCTTATCAAACAGAATATGTTCCCGATCCGACTTTGGCACAAGGCCAACAAGTTGTAAAACAAGCGGGTCATAGTGGATATAAAGTTACTACTTATATAGAAAAAAGGCTTGCTGGAGCTGTTATCTCAAAGGATGTGTTGTCGAATGATACGTATAAAGCTATGAAAACAATTATAAATGTTGGGCAATAAAAAACAGGATTTTTCTTATCCTGTTTTTTTATTTGCAAAAATATTTTTTCCATTTATCAAATGTGAGCTTTTTATTTATTTCTTTGAAGAATATTTGAAAGTTTACTTCCGTCTCTAAAATCAGCAACACAGCAAAAATCAATCATACCATTTTGATTTAATTTTTCGTAAATTTTATTATTGTGGGAATATAAATCATCTGTATTATTGGATTGATGGATAAATATCGCTTTCCCACCATTCTTATGTACAAATTCCATTGCTATTGCGTCACTATAGCCGTCCCCAATATAATATACATTTTCACAATTATTTTTCTTTCTGTTATTTTGTTTTAAAATATCACAAATAGCTAATATTTTTTTATCATCTGTCATTACTTCGCCAATTCCACAAATCAAATTATTTTCATTATGCAATACAGGTGTTCCATAAATACCAGCAAAATATTTTGCTAAGCTAAGATTTTGCAAAAATTCTTTTAATCCACCAGAAACGATATAATTTTTAACAGATGATTTTTTTATGAAATCTTTTACTCCTAGATTATATTTTATATAATTTTCGCCTTCCATAAGTTCTTCGTAAGAAATTGTTTCATTATTACTGACTAATAAATTGTTAAAAAAAGCAAAAAATGTTTCTAAATTATTTTCAATATTAATTTTTCTATATTCAGCAAGAGCTTTTTCTAAATATTCATTTCTCTTTTCCCCAGAATATCCGAACTTTTTAACCCACACCCAAAACTTTGGCCAAGTTTCTGTTGTTAAAGTTCCATCAAAATCAAAAATATTAATTGGTTCATTATTAATTCTCATTTTCTCTCCGATTATTATAATAAATTGTTTTTATTATAATATAACATAGAATTTATATTTTTTCAAGATAATGTAGGATTATAA
Organism: uncultured Clostridium sp.; assembly: GCA_947648495.1. Taxonomy (GTDB): domain Bacteria; phylum Bacillota; class Clostridia; order TANB77; family CAG-508; genus Scatovivens. The sequence continues at coordinate 10,522 of CANSOA010000015.1, read as the reverse complement.
GTAGAAAATTACGAAAATTTCAAAATCAAAAAATTGGAAAAAATTGCAAAAAAAGGGGAAAAATGAGAAAAAGTCGAAAAAGGTTGGAAAGTCGGAGAAAGTTGGGGACGGGGACACTCTTCAAGCTCTCTTAATATTTTATAATACAGTATTATTAATACTTTTTATTTTTAATTTCTTCAAGACTGTCCCCGTCCCCAATTCTTCTAATTATTTCTAAATTTAAAAATTAATTAAATTTTCTTAAACTTATTTCAATTTACACTAGACAACAAAAAAATTTATCGTTATAATTAATTTGACAAAAAAACAAATAGTGAGGTAAAAAAATGTTAGGAAATTTAATCGAAAGAATTAGAAAAGAAAAAGGTATTACAAAGACACAATTGGCTAATCAAACAGGAATTAATATCGGTCATTTAACGCATATTGAAAATGGAACAAGAAAACCGAGTCATAAATCCTTAAAATGTATTACACGTTCTTTGGGAATTCCATATCAACCAATTTTTTGTACTTATGATAAAGAATTAGATGAAAAACAAAATGAATACAAATATATTAATTATGTATCTTTTAATAAAGTTCCTGCCATCTCTGCAATTGATTCTTATATCGATTGTCCACCAACTTTTTCAAATGCTTCTTTTGCCTACAAAGTTCCAGATGATGCAATGGATCCAACAATAAAGAAAAATTCTTATGCTTTTGTTGAAATCAATGGTTCTATCAGGCATAAAGAAATCGGGCTTTTTAAAGTAAATGGCGAATTTTTAATTCGTAAATTAATTTATCGAAAAGATCATCTTATTTTAAAAGCAATCGACAAAAAATTCAAAGATATTACCATTTTCAACTCTGATGATTTTCAAATTATCGGAAAAATATACATTTAATATTACATTTTGATTACATTTGACTTTTTTTTGCATTTATACTTGAAAAATTTTTAATTTAATACTATAATTTATTTTAATAAGGATTTTGTGAAAAATCCGTTATGATTTTACTTAAGAGGAGATTTTTATGGAACTGGTCAAGAATATATTTTTTAATACCGATAAATTAACATCAAACACAAAAGTAAAAATTTCATATACAGGCAAATTTTTTCAAGACGATTCCGAAGAAGTAAAAATTCATTATGGATTTGGTAATAATTGGGAAAATTTATCTGAATTATCTATGCGAAAAACAGATTTAGGTTTTCAAATAGAAATCGAATTATTGGACAGCGACACGTTCCGTTTTTGTCTAAAAAATGAAAAAGATGAGTGGGATAATAATAATGGAGAAAATTATATTTTTGCAATTGAGCATCCAGACACATCTTTAGTAGTTGTTGAAGAAGCTCCAATTGCTCGTCCACATCGATTACGCAAATCTTATTTGCTTTCTAAAAAAATTCGATTGGCTATTTACAAAATTATTATTTCTATTCCAAAATTAATTTCGGGGAATTATAAAAGAAAAGAAAAAAGAGCTGATATATAAATAGAAAAAATTCAGATTTCAAAGTGAAGTGAACCCAAATTGTTAGACAAAAAAGTTTAATAATTTAGGTTCATTTTTATGTCAAAATATTTTAAATAAAAGTAATTAAATATTATTAAAAGTTATAATTTTTTTCTGTAATATTTCTTACATTTTTGGTGCCTTATTTTGTATTATATTTTCAAAAAACTACAACAGTAAATTAAGTTTATTTTTACATTTTACATATTCCATCCGCCATTTACCTCTATAACTTGTCCTGTTGTATATTCGTCCTCAATTAACCATTTTACACATTTTGCAATATCTTGCGGTTTTCCAATTTGATTTAAAGGAATTTCTTTTTTGATTTCATCATAATTTACATCTTGATTCATATCTGTATCAATTATTCCTGGTGCAATAGAATTAACTCGTATATTGGATAAACCTAATTCTTTTGCTAAAGATTTTGTCATTCCATCAATTCCAGCTTTACTTACAGAATAATGAACTTCACAAGCGCCACCTATTTTTCCAAAAATAGAGGAAATATTAATAATGCAACCCTTTTTTTGATTTATCATATATTTGACTGCTTCTTGAGTGCAACAAAATACAGAATACAAATTATTTTGTATAATATAATTCCAATCTTCATCAGTAATTTGTGTAAAAAGTTTAACTTGGTCAATCCCTGCATTATTCACTAACACGTCAATTTTTCCATATTGATTTATAACAAATTCTATCATTTTTTTGACATCTTCTCGTTTGGAAACATCACATTTAAAAATATCAATGTAAAATCCTAATTGTTGCAATTCATTTTGAAGTTCTTGAGCGTGGTTTTCAGATTTATAATAATTTGCAATAACTTTGTTTCCTTGTTTTGCCAGACTTTTTGCAATTTCTCGACCAATTCCTCGAGAAGCGCCTGTCACTATAATTACTTTTTCACTCATTTTATTCCTCCAATATAAAAATAGTAGCATAAAAATTGATTTATGTCAAATTAATGAAACTATAATTTTTAATTAATTTAAGTTTTGATATTTTAAACGAGTAGACATAAATATGATTAGAAACAGAGATTGCTTAAAATAGAATTGGTAAAAATGAAAATGGTGAAGGAGAAAAATGGGGACGGGGACACTCTTGAGAACTTGTTTTCTTTTGTTTTCTCGTTTTTCCGTGTCTTTTCTATATAACTAAGAGTGTCCCCGTCCCCCAAAACCCTAAAAACAAAAAAATCCGTCCCCAAAATCCCAATAATATTTTAAAGTAAAGAATATAGAACAAAAGTCAAATATTAGAAAAAAATTTATTTTTCCTCTTGCCAAAAAGAGAAAAAAAGTGTAAAATATATATATATCACGTAAGAAGTAAAAGGAGTGTTTAAAATAAAGAATGTATTAAAAAATACAGTAATTCATTTAAGAACAGGATTTAAAATTTCCTTGTTAATGTTAATTGGTATTGCCATAATTTCTTTTCTTATTTTTGTGGTGTACAAACCAATGTATAGCGTAACTTTTAAAGGGGATTTTATTGGATATACATCTGATAAAAGTGAATTACAGAGTAAAATAAATGAATATATGAAAAGTGGCGATAATAAAACAATGGCTTTTGTGGAAATAGAAGATTTGCCAGAATATAAAATGTGTTTGCTAAAAAAAGGTCTAACAGCAAATGATGATGAGATTTTGTCGACCGTTATTAGCGCTGGAACTCCTTATTACAAATACTATGCTATAATGGAAAACGGTGTAGAGAAATGTTTTGTGCAAACATATGATGAATCGGAAGCAATTATTCGTGGGCTAAAAGAGAAAAACAGTAGTAATAAAGATGCTGTGAGTTATATGGTAAAATATGATACGCAGTTATCTGACTTTATCAATACAGAAACTGCAGTTGCTTCTCTTTATGTAGAGCCACAAGTCAACAAAAAAGTACCGTCGACAACGACAAGTGGCAGAAATACAGTTGTATACAATAATTCAACTTTAGGACTAGCTGCCATTCAACAGCCAGTTTCTGGTTCAATAACCTCAAGATTCGGAGTACGAAGCAGAATTCGTTCTTCTGCTCACACAGGATTGGATATTGCTACTTCAATGGGAACGCCTATGATACCAGTAACAGAAGGAAAAGTTACATATGCTGGATACAAAGGTTCGTATGGAAAATTAGTCATTATAAATCATGGAAAAAATGCGAATGGACAAACAGTTGAGACATATTATGCACATTGTAGCAGATTAAATGTAAGTGTTGGAGATACTGTAGATGCGAATAGTATTATTGCCTATGTTGGCTCAACAGGAAATTCAACGGGTCCACATCTGCATTTAGAAATTAGATTAAATGGCAATGTGGTAAATCCACAGAATTATTTGTATAATTAAATTAATGAATGTAAAAAAACACAATTGGCATGAAAGCTGATTGTGTTTTTTGTTAATTTTTAGGAAATTTTTCTATTATATTGTGGGATAATTATATATTATATGTATAGTTTATATTTTAATTAAAAAAATGGGGACGGGGACAGTCTTGATAATATATTATTAATAAAAAGGATAAAAAGTGGAGACAGGGGACACTCTTACCTAATAGAAAAATGGAGTGGACTAAAAGTGAGAAAGATAAAGTTAGTTTTAAAGACTGTCCCCGTCCCCAAAATAAACCAAAATAAAATATCAACATATGTTCCAACAAATATCCCCCTAATACCAAAATATAAAAAATAATAAAAAGTAATAAAAAATATATGACAAAAAATATTCATAAATATTTTTTGTCATATATTTTTTTATTGGAAATACTATTATTTTGAAACAAAATTATTTTTAAAGGAGTTGATAAATTGAATATAAAAAAATGGCGAAATATAACAATTTTATTTTGTTTGATAACTGGTACTTTATTGCATTTTACCTATAAATGGTCTGGAAAAAATATGTTGGTAGGAGCATTTAGTGCAGTTAATGAAAGTACTTGGGAACACTTGAAATTAGCATTCTTTCCCATGACTTTTATGGCAATTGTAGGATATTTTTTATTTGGGAAAAATATTCACAATTTTTGGAAAGCAAATGCAATTGGAATTATTAGCGCAATTACGTTTATTACTGTATTTTTTTATACATATTCTGGAATAATCGGAAGTAATTTTTTAATAATAGATATAGGTTCATTTGTAGTAGCAGTTATTTTGGGTGAAAATATTGCGTATCAAATAATGAAATCGGATACAATAAATAGGGAAAAAATTTATGTTGGAATAATAGGAATTTTGTTAATTAGTTTTATTTTATTTACTTATTTTCCACCACAAATCAACTATTTTAAAGATCCTATTACAAATACTTATGGAATAAAAATTTAAAGGAGAGTATACATGGAAAGCATAGGAACAATTACAATTTATGGATTAATATTTGGCATGTTAGGTACAACATTAGGAGGATTTATCGGGGCATTTTTGAAAGTAAATTCTAATAAAATTTTAAGTTTTGTTTTAGAATTTGCCGCAGGATTAATGACTGCCATTATCTGTTTTGATTTAATACCAGAAGCACTCGAATTTGCCAATATAACAGGTTGTATTATTGGAATTATTATTGGAGTTATTGTGATGATTATTTGTGATGAGATAATTAATCGAATTAATTTTGCGCGAAAAAATGTAAACAATAACACGTTGTTTAAAACGGGAATGATTATTTGTGTTGGGCTTGCTGTTCATAATTTCCCAGAAGGACTCGCAATTGGTTCTGGATTTGACGCTTCTACGACGTTAGGATTATCTTTGGCAATTGCAATTGCTATTCATGATGTGCCAGAGCGGAATTTCAATTGCTCTTCCAATCAATAATAGTGGTTATGGAAAATTCAAGGCGATTTTATTAACAGCTTTATCAGGAGTAACGACAGGAATAGGTGCGTTTTTTGGTGCGATTATTGGAAATGTTTCCAAAGAATTAATTGGTATTTCGTTAGCATTTGCAGCAGGAGCAATGCTGTATATTGTTTCATGTGAATTAATTCCCGAATCAAATAAAATGTATAAAGGCAGATTTTCTTCATTTGGCAATATATTAGGAATTACATTAGGAATTTTGGCGAAAGTTATTACGTAAAAAGTACAGAATTTTAATCTGTACTTTTATTATATTTTAACAACAATTTTTTTTGATATGGAATTAATGAAAAAAATGAAATTACTAATGAAAGTTCAATAATTATAATAGAAGAAACTTTACTTAAAAACGTAGTTTGATGTGTTTCATAAATATGATTTGCAATTCTTTGTGCCAATTCATGAGAGATAAATTCATATTGTTCATAAGCTTGATGGATGGCATTTGTATATAGAAAATTATCAATCAATATATAGATAAAACAAATTAATACCGAAAAAATAACACAAATAATAAAAAATAAATTCATTTTTTTAATAAAATGATTGGCGTTTTCATCATTCAATCCTATTTTTTTAAAACTTTCTAAAGTACTACTTTTACATATAAAATGTAATATATTAAATAACAAGATTCCGCCAATTAACGAAAGTAAAATTGCTAAAATAGGACTTGATACATCACGAATTGTTATTCTAATAAAAATGCTCACTAATAGAAAAATAAAGCCAATCAGGATGCTGTAAGTTAAAAATAATACGATATTAGATTTCAAGGCATTTTTATAATTTGTTTGTTTTGCTTCCATAAAATTCTCCTTTGTATAAATATAAAATATAATATCATATAATAAAAAATAGGACAATACTTTTAGAAAATTATTTGAGAATTCTTGAAAATTTTAGAAAATTTCTGTTTTAGCTATTTTATTATTATTTGGGTATTTTGGGGATATTTTTTATTTTTACTTTGGTATGTAATTTGGGGACGGGGACAGTCTTAATATTTAATAATTGTTAAGTAATTGGTATTTATAGTTTTAAATATATAGTTATATTAGAAGATAAAAAGCTGGGACGGGGACACTCTTAATTTTAATGTAATAAAAAACTTATTTTTTATATAATTGTTTTACAGATTATTTTAAGGTTTTTAACGAATGTATTTTAGATAAGAGTGTCCCCGTCCCCAATTACTCAAATTACAAATTACCAAACTATTCCCCAATTCCCGAATTATTCCTCATTATTCCAGATTTCCCAATTATTTTCTAATTCTATAATTTACACATTTTGTAAAATTTCGCAATTTTCGAGATTTTATATTATCTTTAATTTTATAATCTTTTTTGTAAAGAGTGTCCCCGTCCCAGTTTTTCCATTTTTTCAGAAAATTTTCCTAATTTATTAAATTCTCATATTCTTCAAAGTTAGCAATTTGCTAAGGTTTGTATCTTTTTAGAAACTTTATTCTTCCTTTTTTAAGACTGTCCCCGTCCCCAAAATTTCCTCCCAAACTTCCTTCCCCAAACTTCCTTCCCCGAAAATTCCCCCCAATTTCCGAAGACTTCCAAAGACTTCCGAAAGTTTCCGAAGTTTCCCAACATTTTCCCTAAATTCCCCCTCCAATATTCTCCCAACTGCTCTTCCATATATTCTTCTACAACATTTCTTCTAAAATTTTCACAATTTTTTTAAACGATTATCATCTACCACTTGAAAAAAATTAATAAAGCTGATATGATATAGTAAAATAAAAAATAGGTGAAAAAAATGGAAAATAAACCAAAGATAGGTTCAATAACGAAAATAGTGAAAATTTGTCTATTCTTTTTCATTGGTATTAGCATCATATTTGTTATGGCAAGATATTTAATTAACGATGATTTTAGAAATATGGTAGATACCAAAATTTTAAAAAAGGAAATTACAGAAAATTCATCGAATGTAATTGAAATTAACTCAGATGGTAATCCCTATATTTATGCATATGAAAAATATATAACAATTTTAAGCAAAAATATTTTGAGTATTTATAACCAAGATGCAAATAATATTTTAGAATTAGATGTTAATATTACAACCCCGAACATGACTTCCAATGAAAAATATTTGGTGATTGCCGAAAATGAAGGAAGCAAGTTATATTTAATTCAAGACACAAGTGTCAAATGGGAAAAAGATGTAGAAGGCGAGATTTATCGAGTAAGTGTCAATAAAAATGGGTATGTGAGTGTTCTTTTGAAAAATGCCACATATCGATCAATTGTAGTGGTATATGCACCCAATGGGACAGAATTGTTTAGAAGTTACTTAGCAACAAGTTATGCTATGTGTTCTGAAATATCACAAAACAATAAATATTTAGCAATTGGGCAAATTGATTATTCAGGAACAATTGTAAAATCAGTTGTAAAATTAATAGAAATGGAAGCTGTAAAAGAACGTAAGCAAGATTCAATTGTATATACCTACGAATCCGAATCTAGCAAAATTTTAAATAACATCAAATTCAACCATAAACACGAGGCAATTTGCATGTTTGATTCTTACATTCAAAAAGTTACTGCTTTGTCAGATGAAAGATTGTATGACATCAATAGCGATAATATTTTTGTTGACATTAATCTTGCAGATGATATTGTAATTGTCGAAAAAGAGACCTCAGGTTTATTTTCTTATCAATATCAAGTAAATATCAAAGATACTGTAGGAAAAAATGAGAATTTATACATTTTAGACAATGATTTGCCAAAACGATTAAAAGTCACCTCAAATTTAATTTGTATGAATTTAGCAAATGAAGTTCGTGTCATTAATACAGGTGGCTGGCTATTAAAGCGTTATATAACGAAAAGTGAAATACAAGATATTGTAGTAAGTGATAGTATTATGGGAATTGTATATAATAATAAAATTGAAGTAATTAGTTTATAAGGAGGAGCGGATGAACGGATTATCAATCAGTGGAATAATCGTTGATATAATACTTTTCTTTATCTTAGCTGGAAATGCAACAATCGGTTATAGAAGAGGTTTAGCCAGAGTTATATTTAGTATTTGTTCAAGTATTATTGCAATTGTTTTGGTATTTATATTATATAAACCAGTGACAAATTATGTAATAAACAACACAAATGCATCTTATAAATTAGAAAGCGTTTTTCAAGAAAAATTGCAATATTTATTTGAAAAAGATAATGTGCAAGATACACAAGAATTACAAAATAATAAAAATGTAAATGGTATTTTCAAAATATTTATTGGCGAAGAAATAGGAAATTTAGTAGAAGAGACAACAGACAGTATAATACAATACATATCTATTCAAATGTCTCATAAAGTAATCAGTGTACTAATATTTTTTGGATTATTTACTATCATAAGATTATTACTATATATTGTAAGAAGTTATATAGAATTAGTAGCAAATTTACCAATTATCAGAGTAATTAACGGCTCTGGTGGCATGATTTATGGTGTCATAAGAGGATTTTTTATAATTTATATAATCTTTGCAGTCATATCACTAATGATGCCAATTTTAAGCAACACGATAATTCTTACAGCAATACAAAATGCGCCAATTGGTAGCAAAATGTTTAATCATAATATTATATTAAATTTAATATTTAAGTTTTTATAAGTATAAAAAATGGAGATGGTAATTTGAGAAGAAACAAAAAAGAGAAAGAAAAAAAGAGAAAAAAACGTAGTGGAAAAATTATATTTATTTTAATTTTACTTATGGTAATAGGATTAGGGTCTTATTTGGGGTATTCCATCCATAAAAACGGAGGTGGACTACAAGGACTTCTTGCAACTGTTCTGGGGCAAGATGCAGAAAAGTTAGAAAATCTTGACCCAATCAATATTTTATTATTGGGAATTAGTGAGGATCTTGATTCCAAACTGACTGATACCATGATGGTATGTTCCTACAATCCCAAAACCCAAAGAGCATCCATGCTTTCCATTCCGCGTGATACTTTCATAGGAAAAAATAAGCAAAAAGCTAACGGATTTGATAAACTCAATGCAGTTTACTCAAAAGAAGGTCCAGAAGAGGCGACAGAGCTTGTTGAAAAAATAACTGGGATGAATATTCAATATTATGTTGTAGTAAACAATCAAGTTGTAATTGATTTAATTAATACAATAGGAGGCGTCTATTTTGAAGTTCCAATTGATATGGATTATGATGACAAAACGCAGAATTTACACATTCATTTAGAAGAAGGTTACCAAAAATTAGATGGAGACCACGCTGAACAGTTATTGCGTTTCAGACATAACAACAATGGAACTTCTTATCCATCTGAATATGGTGACAACGATTATGGAAGAATGAAAACCCAAAGAGAATTTATGATGGAAGTTGCAAAGCAAACCCTAAAATTGAAAAATGTAACCAAAATAAAAACGATTATGACAACCATTTTCCAAAACATAGAAACTAATTTAACACTTGATGACATATTTCCATATGTGCCATGGGCAGTCAGTTTTGACACAGCCAATATTAGTAGTAATCAAATTGCAGGAGAATCGAAGCAGTACAATAAACTATGGTTTTTTGCGTATAATGAAGAAGAAACAACCAAAATTGTTACTAATATGGTAAATTATATAAAAGGCATTGAAACATCTATAGATGAAGTTTCTAATACAGCTAATGTAACAAATCAAACCAATACAGTTAAAACAACTAATACAACGTCCCAAAAATCGAAGACAACAAATTCAACTAAAAGAAGTACGACGAAATCTAATAAAACGAAAAAGTAAGAAAGTATAGATTACATTGATATGAAACTAAAATAGTTAATTATTTTTTATTTCATATCAATTTTTTATTTTTTAGAAATTTTTTCAGAGATTTTTTTTGTTTTTTAATATAAAAAAAGATAGGAAGACTGTCCCCGTCCCTCGAAAATCTCAAAAATAAAAATATTAATATAAAAAAATAGGAAGACTGTCCCCGTCCCTCAAAAATAAAAATATTAATATAAAAAAATAGGAAGACTGTCCCCGTCCCTCAAAAATTAAAAAATATTAATATAAAAAAAGATAGAAAGACTGTCCCCGTCCCTCGAAAACCTCAAAATTAAAAATATT
>CANSOA010000014.1 GCA_947648495.1 uncultured Clostridium sp. | reverse complement strand
TTGCGTCAGTGTTTTTTATTTTAGCACTTTTTTTTCTCCTTGTCAATAGTTTTTTATACGAATTTTTTCTTTTTTAATTATAATTATCTTCTGAAGTTTGATATGTCCTATACTTCTTTCTATTCTTAAAATCTGTATTATATTACATTTTTAACTTTTTTATATACTAATATTATCTCCTTAAAATTGCATACCTATATTAATAAGTAATAAATTTCAAAAGAAAATTACATTTTTCCTTATTTTTCAGTTGACTAACTTGCAAAAATATTGTATGATAATATATTATATAGTTTTAAGGAGAAAATCTTATGTTATGTTCAAATTGTAATAAAAATACTGCTGTTGTGTTTATTAACAAAACGGAAAATGGTAAATCTTCTACAGAAGGCTTATGCTACAACTGTGCAAAACAACGTGGAATTAACCCATTAGATGTGATTGTTAAAAATGCTAATTTAAGTCAGGATGAATTAGAAGATATGTCAAATCAATTCGAAGAAATTTTGCAGGATGTTTCTGGTAACTTAGATATTGACAGTATAAATCCAGAGGATTTTGCAGGAGAAGATAATCCTTTGAATGGTTTCTTTAATATATTTAAAACAAGTTTTGGCGGTCAAGTCAAAAATGCAAATCAGAATTCGGAATCTTCGAATTCTTCATCTAGTCCCAAAAAAGCTGTTAAAGTTAGTAAAAAGACAAAAAATAATAAGAAAAAATTTCTTGATACTTTCGGAACCAACTTAACCGAAAAAGCCAAAAATGGTTTACTAGATGAAGTGGTTGGTAGAGAACGTGAAATTCAACGTATCACTCAAATCTTAAATCGACGTTCTAAAAATAATCCTTGCCTGATTGGTGAACCCGGCGTAGGTAAAACTGCCATCGCACAAGGTTTAGCAATTAAAATTGCAAATAAACAAGTGCCTGCCAAATTGTTAAATAAAGAAGTTTATCTAATCGATATTACAGCTATCATCGCTGGAACGCAATTTAGAGGTCAATTTGAAGCAAGGATGAAATCACTGATTGATGAATGTAAAACATATGGAAATATTATCTTAGTCATTGACGAAGTGCACAATATCATTGGTGCAGGCGATGCAGAACATTCCATGAACGCTGCTAATATTTTAAAACCTGCTTTATCTAATGGTGAAATTCAGTTAATTGGTACAACGACTTTAAGAGAATATCGAAAATATATTGAAAAAGACACTGCATTAGAAAGAAGATTTCAACCCGTTATGGTAGAAGAGCCTTCTATCGAAGATTCCATTGAAATTCTAAAAGGAATCAAAAAATATTACGAAGAATTCCACAAAGTGTTAATTTCTGATGATGTCATTGAAAAAACAATTAAAATGTCTGAAAAATACATTCATGACCGATTTTTGCCAGACAAAGCGATTGATTTAATTGATGAAGCCTGTTCTAAAATAAACTTAGGAAATAAAGATTTATACGAACTCGAAATCATCAAAAACGAGCTTTCAAAACTAGCCGAGGAAAAAGAAGAAGCCGTCTCTTCCGACTCGATTGAAGATTACCAAAAAGCTGCTGATTTAAAAACCAAAGAATGTTCTTTAACCGAAAGAATGGAAGAAATCGAAAGTACGTTAAAACCTTCTATTCTTGGTATTCAAGATATTGCGGAAGTTATTGAACGTTGGACAAAAATTCCAGTAACAAAAATTACAGAAGCTGAAACGCAAAAATTATTAAATTTAGAAGCCAATTTGCATAAACACATTATCGGTCAAAATACTGCTGTTGAAGCTGTTTCTAAGGCAATTCGTAGAAATCGCGCTGGACTGCAAAGCACGAAACGTCCGCCATCTTTTATTTTTGTTGGACCAACTGGTGTAGGAAAAACGGAACTTGCCAAATCTTTGGCATATGAAATGTTTGGTAGCGAAGATGCCATCATTAGAATTGATATGTCAGAATATATGGAAAGTCACTCTACTTCTAAGCTAATTGGTTCACCTCCAGGTTATATTGGTTATGATGACGCTGGACAACTTACTGAAAAAGTAAAACGTAAACCTTATTCCATCATTTTATTAGACGAAATTGAAAAAGCACACCCAGATATTTTCAACATTCTATTACAAGTATTAGATGATGGAAAATTAACAGATTCGCAAGGAAATATGGTAAACTTTGAAAATACAATTATCATCATGACTTCCAATGCAGGTTCAAACCTAAATAATAATTCGATTGGTTTTGGTAGCAAATCAATAATGGATAATGACAAAATGATTGGCGCTTTAAAAGATTTATTCCGCCCTGAATTTTTAAATCGAGTGGATGAAATCGTAGCTTTTAGCCCATTAAATGAAGAAGAATTATTGCAAATTGTGGATTTACTTTTAGAAAAAACGCAAGATGCATTAAATGCTAAAGATATAAAATTAGAAATCTCTTTAGAAGCAAAAAAATTCTTACTTGCCAAAGGAACCGATTTAAAATACGGCGCTCGCCCACTTCGTCGTTCAATTCAAAGATTCATCGAAGATGAAATATCTGATATGATTTTAAAATCGGAAGTTATAGCAGGACAGACAATTCATGTGGATTGTAAGAAAGATGAATTAAAATTTAGTTTATAAATAAAAGAAAGGTAGTCTCAAAACTAGAACTACCTTTCTTTTGGCTTACTTATTCGTACTTACTAATACACCACAACACCCAAATACTCTTCCGCATTTTTCGCATTTCAAACACTCCTCAATTTCCTCTTCTTGTTTGCAATTGTTCGCTGGTTCATATTTGAATTCATTTTCAAAATCTGGATAATTTTGAGTTCTTTTTATTGGTAAATTTCTAAAATCTGTCATACGCGCTTACCTCCTTGTTGAAAATTCGCTATTCGTCTACTACCATTTCATGTACATCAAATTTCCTGCCACACTCACCACATTTTAAACAAATACTACCAGCTTTGCGTTCTCGTTTACAATCTGGTGCTACATAGTACTCAATTATCATAAAAGCCGGATTCAACTTAACCCTTTTTTTCCTATTTGTTTTCCGTGTTTTTATGATTTGTAGAAAATTTCCCCCAAACATTCTGACACCTCCTATTATTTAACATAATTGCATCTTATCATAATTTATGAATAATGTCAATGCTTTTACTCAAAATCTTCCAAAGCGGAACTTAGCTTTCCTTCCCCAAAAACAGTAATTCCCTCTTCCAAACTCTCAATATCTTCTTCTGGCAAATAATCTCTGGAAATGTCGGTTTTCTTATATTCCTTCAATTCACCCAAAGTTCCCATTTGGTAAACATTTACATTTTCCTCATCTAAGCGAATCAAAAAATGCTGATCGCAATAGCCATTTATTTCTTTGGATAATACCAAATCATCCTCTGTAAACTTTTCTACTTCCCAATCCGCATAATAATCTTCGACTTCTTGTTTTGTCAAATTTACTAATTCTGTTGGAAGCTCAGCTTCTTCATAATCAAAATGACTACATTCGTCATAATATTTTTTTAACGCAAAATTGCTATTTGGAGATACTTTTTTCTCTTCACTTGCGGTTGTAACTGCTGTTTTATTCGCATAAATTTCTTCAATTGCATCATTCTTTTTTGCTTCTTGCACACTATAATTGTTATTTAATAACCCAACAATCCCCCATATAACGCCTGCCACACATGCAATTAATACCATAATATATAAAAATTCTTTTCTCATAATCCTCACCTTTATCCAGTATTATGGATAATTTTTGAAATTTTATGCAAAAAATTACAAAAACGCCCAAATACGAAGTTCGTCTTCGTACTTAGACGTTTTAATCTATATATTAAATTAAATATATACTATAGTATTCAAAGCTCTACAACTTTGTTACACTTCATTGAATAAGTTATCTGTAATTCACTTACGTTTGAATGGCTAACTTAATTAAACAACTTCCTCAGATGTTTCATTTAATTGAGCTGTTTCGTCATCTTTTTCCACAATTTCTAAACTAGCAATAGAAACCTCATAAGCCACTCGCTCTTCAACGCTTCCATCTTCATGTTTTTTCTCATACATTCTACTTTGCACTCTACCTGTGATTTTTACTTCTGTTCCGACTTCCATATTTTCACAAAATCTTGCATTACGTCCCCACGCAATACATGGAATGTAATCTGATTTATTGTAGGCTCTGTTAACAGCCAATAAAATATCTGCAATTTCTCTTCCAAAAGGTGTTTGTCTGTAAATTGGTCTTTTACAGATATACCCCACTAATTGCACTTCATTTGACACTTGTTCTTTGCTTTCCTCTTCGCTCACCTCTACAATTTCCTTCGCGAAAACTGTAAGAATTAATCTGTTTCTTTCATTTTCATAATTGTTGTAAGAACGAAATTGACCTTCAACTTTAAAGCTCGTTCCTAAATTCAAATTAACACTTGTAAGCAATCTTTCTGACACAGTAATTGGGATAATATCTACAGTTGAGCTTAGTCTGACAACTTCTAAATTAAATATGTAAAATTTCTCACCATAAATTTCATGACTGTATCTTTTTTCACTTGCAACCTTTCCAACCAACACTAAGTGGTTGTTTTCTAAATAATTTGTATTCAATTTAAATTCCTCCTTAATTTCATCTAATGTATTTCATATACGTATTTTTCGATTTTATTACTTTTATTATAACACATATTTTTTCATTTGTCTACATAAAATTTCATTTTTTTCTATTTTTTTACAATTTTTTGCTTTTTTTGATAAAATTAAACCCTTTTTATCGCATTTTTATATCATTTCAGTTATGTCAAATTATTATTTTTAGTGTTTTTTATGTCATCTGCTATTAAATTTTTAAAAAGATTGCCTCTTTCCTCAAAATTTTTAAAATAGCCATAACTAGATGCCGCTGGAGATAAGACACAAATTGTATCTTTTTTAGTTATTTCTTTTGCAATTTTAACTGCTTCTTGTAAATTTTGTACCATAAACATATTTTTATCGTTTTGATTTTTTAGTTCCTTGAAAATATATTCTCCTGTTTTAGGCATGCAAATGATATTTTCTACATTAGAATTTTTTAAGAAATCTATTAATTCTTTTTGAGAAACGCCCCTATCTTTTCCACCAACAATTAAAGTATTTACTTGTTTTAAGGCTTCAATTGTATGAATCGTGGCTTGTGGAATGGTTGCAATGGAATCATTATAATAGTCTACAGATTTTATTTGAGTAACAAATTCCATGCGGTGTTCTAATGGTTCAAAATTTTGAATGGTATGAATGGCTTCTGATAAATCAAGATTTAAAATATCGCATATTGCAAGTACAAACATGATATTATTTTTATGATGATTTCCTTTTAATTTCAGTTCCAAATTTAAGTCCATAATACGCATATTATTACAATATATGCTGTTATCTTTAATCCAGACTAAATTTTTGGTATTTGGTTTTGTTTGCATACTGATTGCATAATCATTTTCCTTGAAAATACGATTTTTTATGATTTCATTATCATAATTGTAAATTAAAATATCTTCTGGTTTCTGATATTTAGCTACATTGAATTTCGCTTCTGCGTATTGTTCAAAAGAATTATAGTGGTCCAAATGTTCTTCATATAAATTTAACAAAATTCCAATATTGGGAGAATTTTTTACGTATTGCAAAGCGTGCGAAGATAATTCTAATATAACAATGCTATTTTGCTTTAAGTTTTCCATTTTGTCAAAAATAGGCTCACCAATATTACCAAGCAAAAATACATCTTTTCCTTGCTCTTTTAATACTTGATATGTCAAACTACTTGTAGTACTTTTTCCTTTGGTTCCAGTAATTCCAATGGTAAAAACGTCAACAAATTGCAATAATAATTGAAGTTGGCTTATTATTTTGTCTTGAAAAGTTTCTATGTTAATCTGTTTAAAAGATAGACCAGGTGTTTTTATAATTAAATCATATTGTTCTACTCCCTGCAAATATTGCTCTCCCATGCTAATTTCTAAATTGATATCTTCGATAAATTCTGGATATTTTTCAAGTAAATTTGTATTTTTATCGGCTATAAAAAGTGGCTTTTCTGGAAAATTTCTTCTTAAAAAATTATAGGTTGATTTTCCCTCTAATCCGAACGCCTAAAATTAATATTCTTTTGTCTTTTAAAAATTCTAATAATTTTTTTAACATGCAAAAATCTTCCTTCTTAAAATTTGATTAAATTCTTTTGGCAAATTATTGTTTTCATTATAATATTTTAAAATATCGCCATCTAGCATTTCGAAATTATCTTGATAATATTTTAGCAAAAAAGGTAATTCTCCATTATTATCTTGTATTGCTTTTGAAACAGCGAATCTGACTTCTTCGTAGGTACCAACACATTCAAATGGTTTATTTTCAGCATATCCGCAAAGTTCAATAAACGTTTGGAGCAATTCTTTTTTTTCAAATAAATCTTCGCCAAAAATACGAATTCGTTTTTCTTTGTCTAAAAATGGGCTTAAAATGATATATGGAAATAAACATTTTGCGCAGTTACAGCACCATTTCCATGTCTCATTTTTACTTCCAATATTACAGCTTTTGAAAATAGGATGATATGCTTCTAATTCTGAAAATAGTTTTGCAATCTGTACTTCATTAATTGGACGTAACATACTAAAATATTCTGGTCCATTGGGACAAATATATTTTTTTACATAAAATCTAAAATCATTTTCAAATTCAATGGTTTTTGAATATTGATGATTGATATTTTCCCCTTTGATATTGGATTCGTTAGCACTATCTTCATTGGATAAGGCGATGTATTTTTTGTCAAGCGTGACCGCTGTAAAATAGGTTAAAAATGCTATTAGCGCAGAAAACGGCGTATGCCCATTTAAAAATCCTTTTTGATTTAAAGTTAGTAAATTGGAATCGATGTTTCTTTTTACTTCTATGATTTCATTTTCAGATAAACCAGCAGTTTGGGCACATTTTCTTGAAACTTCTTCTAAATTCATGCGAAATCCAAATCGATTTTGCGTTGCTTGTTTTAATAATTCTAAGGTAACATTAGAATCTTTTCCACCACCAATTGGAATAATAATGTCTGTTAAACCGTCTTTTAATATTTCTGGTTTTAAAACATCGCCTTGTGTTATCATTTGTACAAAATCTTCTTGTGATGTTTGGATTTTATTTCTGTATCTAAATTCGCCAAGCCCTAAATACATTAGTTTTTTAAACCATTCGATTTGCTTTTTCTCTAATTTTCCACATTTAATCTGAAAATATGGACTGCAAGTTGGCTTCCAATAACTCATTGCTTCAATCAATCCAATATGGAAAGCGATGTTTTTTACAAGATTACTATCTAAATGTTTCCACTCAAAGTCTTTTTTGAGAATTTTTAAAACTGGCTGAAAACTTGCCAAACCTTCTATTTCAAAATGATATTTCAAATAAATAGTTTGTTCATCTTGTTCAATTTTATAACTGTGATAAAAAAATCTTTTATATTTTTCTTTTAAAATTTCATATTCCATATGATACATCTCCTCTAATTTTTTTTAGATGTTTGATAATAATATCAAACATTCGTTCTTTTGTCAATGTTTTTTTTTATTTTATAAAAATACACCTCTATTTTTTAAGAGGTGTATTTTTTCATTTTAAGAAGCATTGCTTTTATTACGATATTTCATTTTTGTTGCCATTCCGCCTCGAATGTGCCTTTCGGCTTTATTTTCATCAAGTACTTTGCGAACCTGCATGGCTAGAGTGTAGTTGATATTGAGTAAGCGTTGACTGACATCTTTATGTACCGTACTTTTACTTACCCCAAACTTTTTCGCAGCCCCACGAACAGTGTCCTTTGTATCTATGATATATTGAGCAAGTTTAATTGCTCTTTCTTCAATTGATTTTTTACCTGTACCAGTTCTACTAGTCATCGGTAATTTTTGTGAAACAACATCTTTCATAAAGAAAACCCCCAAACAAATACATTTGCTTAATTGTATTCGCTTGATAGAAGGATTAGAACTCATATTTAAATGAATATCTGTATCTTAATATAATCAACATTTTGCAAAAATTTATTTGCAAATTTCTTTTGTAACAGTCGCATTTCCTCTATTTTTCATTTTTGAATGTCATTCCCACCCTTCTAGAATTTCCCTTTTTAAAACCTCATTCCACACCATGTTTCCTCCTGAAGATTATATCATCAATTGTAGAAAGCAACCTAGATGTTTTATTTTTATTATTTCCTTTTTGATAATCTTCACCTATTTTTCCACAAAATCTACCAAAAAATATATAAAAATTTACAACTGTATATTCTCATTCTTCTATTTCTATCTCCCATTCCAAATAAAAAAAAAAGTCTCCAAAAGCATCATACAATACCTCTGGAGACTTTCTTCTTTAAGCCTCTTCTTCCTCTTCTTTTTTTGCATCTACAATACACACTTTGACTTTCAAAATTCGCTTATTTTTGATTTTCTCAATTTTATAAACCACATCTTCAATTTCCAATACAGGCTTTTCCTTTTCTCCAGGAATTCTTCCCAAACCCTCTATTAGATAACCAGACAAGGTTTCATAATCTCCTTCTGGAATATCAATATTTAATATTTTTCTACATTCATAAATCGGAATTCCACCATCTAAAATGTACGTATTATCATCGATTTTTTCATACTCGTTCTCAAATTCATCAAACTCATCAAAAATATCACCAACAATTTCTTCTAAAATATCTTCCATCGTAATCAAACCAGCTGTTCCGCCATATTCATCAATGATAACTGCAATTTGCTTTTTATTTTTTCTCATTTCCGAAAATAATTCATTTATTTTTTTCGTCTCTGGTACAAAATAAGCATCTTTCACAAGATTTTTTATTTTCGTATTTTTATTTTTTTGCTCTAACAGCATATCTTTAATATACAAAATTCCTATAATCTGATCCATATTATCTTGATAAACTGGAATTCGACTATATTTATAATCCTCTGCAATTTGCAAAATAGCATCTGACATCGCTAAATTGCTATCTAACGCAAAAATCTCATTACGTGGTGTCATAATTTCAGAAACCGTTCTATCATTAAATTCAAAAATATTGTTAATCATCTCTTTTTCGTTAAATTCAATCGTTCCCTTTTCTTCTCCAACATCCACCATCATTCGGATTTCTTCTTCTGTCACAACCTCTTCTTCATTTCCTGTTACACCAAAAATTTTAGATACAACATTTGTGGAAAACTCCAAAAAACGTACAAATGGAGACGTCACAATCGAAATAAAATTGATTACTCCAATACTTGCAAAAGCAATCATCTCAGACTTTTTCATCGCAATTCTTTTTGGTACCAATTCGCCAAAAATTAAAGTAAAATACGATAAAATAATCGTAATAATTATAATCGAAATCCCCTTCCAAGTCTCAAAACTTATGCTAGGAATTGCATTCGCTAAAATTGGCGCTAAATCATCTGCAAAAGAATCGGAAGCAAAAGCACTTGACAAAAATCCCGCCAACGTAATTCCAATCTGGATAGTAGCCAAAAATCGGCTTGGTGTTTTTAACATTTTAGCAATTGTCTTTGCCTTTTTATTTCCCTCTTTTACCATAATATCTATTTTGGTATCATTTAAAGATATAAATGCAATTTCACTGGCAGCAAAAAAGGCATTAATCAAAATTAAAATAATCAATATCATAATTTGCATAATAAAAAATTTCCCCTTTATCTATAAAATATTTATTATTGTATTACATTTATACGATTTTTTCAAGAGAAATATCCACAATTTATAAAAAAATTATGTATAAAAAGGGATAACCAAAATTATCCCTTTAAAACCTCTAAATCTCACTCTCAATATGAAGCAAACGATTATACTTCGCCACTCTATCCGTCCTACAAGGCGCTCCAGACTTAATATATCCACCATTGACAGCTACCGCCAAATCTGCAATAAACGTATCTTCTGTTTCTCCCGAACGATGGGAAATGACTGTTTTGTAACCATTTTGCTTAGCCATTTCAATACAATCTAGTGTCTCAGTTACGGTGCCAATTTGATTTGGTTTTATCAAAATTGTATTAGCGACGCCTTTTTTGATGCCTTTTTCAAAACGCGTTCGATTCGTAACAAAAATATCATCTCCAACCAACATGATTTTATCTTTCAACTCATCACTTAATTTTTTCCAGCCGTCCCAATCCTCTTCTGCCAAACCATCTTCAATTGAAATAATCGGATATTTCTCTGTTAAATCTTTTAAATAAGCAATCATTTCATCTGTCGTTTTAAATTCACCTGTTTTCCAGAATTCATAGCCTTGCTTGCCTCCTTTTTGAGCACTATCAAACATTTCTGTTGCCGCTACATCAACCGCTAAGTTAATCTCTTTTCCTGGCTCATATCCAGCATGTTTAATAGCTTCTAAAATATATTTAAAAGCTTCTTCTTCATTTTGTAAATCTGGTGCAAAACCTCCTTCATCTCCAACACTTGTCGTGTATCCATTCACTTTCAAAATCTTTTTCAAAGCATGATACACTTCTGCTCCCATT
Organism: uncultured Clostridium sp.; assembly: GCA_947648495.1. Lineage (GTDB taxonomy): Bacteria > Bacillota > Clostridia > TANB77 > CAG-508 > Scatovivens. The sequence continues at coordinate 40,593 of CANSOA010000014.1, read as the reverse complement.
TGAATAGCCTGTTTAATATTTCCAGCTCCAGTCGGCATAATCATAAATTCTTGAATATTCACATTATTGTCACTGTGTTTCCCTCCATTTAAAATATTCATCATTGGAATTGGTAACATTTTAGCGTTAATTCCACCAATATAATTGTACAATTGCATTCCTAGCGATTCAGCAGCTGCCTTACAAACCGCAATAGAAACTCCTAAGGTTGCATTAGCTCCTAATTTTGTTTTGTTTTCACCTGCCATATTAATTAATTCTTCGTCAATTCTAATTTGGTCATACACATTCATTCCTTCGATTTTTTTAGCAATCTTTTTGTTAACATTATCAACCGCATTTAAAACACCTTTTCCACCAAAACGTTTTTCATCATTATCTCTAAGCTCCAAAGCTTCAAACGCTCCTGTTGAGGCACCTGATGGAACAACTGCTTTTCCACAAAATCCCCCTTCTGTTACGACTTCCACTTGCACAGTTGGATTTCCTCTCGAATCCAAAACTTCCAATGCTTTTACACTTACAATTTTTAAACAATCTTTCATTTTTACCTCCTTTAACTCTTATGGATATTCTTTCCAGAAAAATGAAAGATATACAAAAAATAAGCGACACTTTGCACAAAGTATCACTTATTTTTACTTTTAAATTTTTGCTATATTTTTACATAACCACCAATTTGTTTGCTCGCTTGAACACCATTCATAAAATCTTTTCCACCTGCAATAATAACCGTATCTCCAGCATCTAAAATTCCTTTTGCTTTTAACTTCTCAATTCCTTTTTCGATTACTTTTGATTTATCTGAATCAGTTTCTATAAGAACTGGCTCTACATTCCAAGCAATTCCTAATTGATTGAATGTTCTTCTATTATCTGTTACAGCTAAAATTGGGCAACCTGCTCCCATTCCAGATAATCTTCTTGCTGTATCTCCTGAATTTGTATAACAAACAATTGCATCTACTTTCATATTTTTTGCAATTACACAAGTTGAATAAGCAATGTTATCTTCTAATGTTTCTAAATTGATATTTTTATTCTCTTCAAATTTTTTCCAATAATCGATAGTTCCTTCTACTCTTGTTGAAATTTTTGTCATGGTTGCAACACATTCTACTGGAAATTCTCCCATTGCGCACTCTCCAGAAAGCATAATCGCACTTGTTCTGTCATAAACAGCATTAGCAACATCACTTGCTTCAGCTCTTGTTGGTAATGGTTGGTGTGTCATAGATTCTAACATTTGAGTTGCAGTAATGGCTGGTTTATTGGCAATATTACATAATTTGATAAATTTCTTTTGCATGATTGGTGGTTCGGTAAAGTCAGTTTCTGTTGCCATGTCACCACGAGCAATCATTTGAACATCAGCTTTTTCTACGATTTCTTCCATGTTACTTAAGCCTTCTACATTTTCAACTTTTGTAACGATTTTAACATCAGTTCCACCATGCTCATCTAATACTTTTCTTACTTGGTTAATATCATCCACATTTCTTGCAAAAGATACAGCGACATAGTCATAATCATGCTCGCAAGCTGTTATTAAATCATCAATATCTTTTTGTTTTAAAGCTGGAAGACGGATTGCTGTTCCTGGCAAATTCATTGTTTTTCTGCTTCCTAATCCATTTCCATGAACAACAGTACATTCAATATTCGTTCCACTAATTGCATCTACAACTAATTCAATTGCGCCATCATCAATTAAAACTTTTGCTCCTACTTTTAAATCTTTATATAAATCTTTGTATGATACAGATACCTTTTCTTTGTCTCCAACAATATCTTCACCACATACAAGCGTAAATTTCTGTCCATCTTCTAATTTGATTTTTTCATTTTTTCCAGTTACTAGCATACCAGTTCTAATTTCTGGTCCTTGCATATCCAAAATCATAGGAATTGGTAAATCTAATTCTTTTCTTAAACGGATAATATCCTCTGTTTTTTCTTTTTGTTCATCATAACTTCCATGAGAATAATTAATCCTACAAACATTTAAGCCTGCTTCAAATAATTCTTCTAATTTCTTCTCACTAGCTGGACCTATAGTTCCTACTATTTTCGTTTTCTTTAAACTTTTCATTTTTACAATCTCCCTTTCCTTTTTCAAATCGATTATTAGTATATCATAATTGATACGCAATATTCAAGTCTTTTTTTCAATTTATTTACAAATTATAACATTCTCTTACATTTTATGCTATAAATAACTCATTTTCTCCTCTTTTTTAAAAAATCGAATCCACATTTCGTAAAAAGATAACACCTTCAATAATGTCCATAATCGAATAAATCAAAACCGCTATTCCAATTGCCACGCCAATTGTTTCTGCTTTGACTAAAACATAAAAACCACAAATCAAAATCAAAATAGAAATCACAAGTGCATATTTCCATTCGTTAATTCCTAAATTTTTTAATTTCATAACCAAGCCTAATCGCATAAGTCCACTATAAATAATCCACACCCCAATAATCATGCGAAAAATCGTAGCTATCGTATTGCTATACGCAATCGTGATAATTCCTATAATCACTGCTAACAAACCATAAATCATCTCATAATTATAAAAATCATACGTTCCTTTCGCTACAAAATAGTTAATTAATTTGATAACGCCAAAAGCGATAAAAACTGCCCCCAAAGTATAAGCCACAATCTTCATTGTCACCGTTGGATTACAAATAATAATCACACCAACAATTGCCATAATCACAGACGTTATAATAGACGTCCATCCTGTTTTTTTCAAAAAACTCTCCATTTAAAATACCTCCTATTTTAATAAAAATTGATATAAATTCGTATTTGAAAACCAATATGATGAATAATGTGAAATTTTCTTCGGCTGAACGGTATCTGGATACAACGTCCCTTCAAAAAATTCTTTCTCTTTTTCTACGTTATGTTTTCTAATATATTCTTTAGCAAGACACAAATAAACTAGAGTACCTAGCATTTTTTCACTGCTTTTATTTGATTATACATCAAAATATTTTTTAAATCAACATTTTTCTATGATTATTTCCAAAAAATATCTTCTATATTGGAAAGCAAAAACGCCCCTTCTTTAATCAAATTATTTGTCCCAACCGAATTTTTGACCAAAATATTTCCCGGCACAGCAAAAACATCTTTTCCCTGCTCTAACGCCCAATTTGCCGTTATCAAACTACCACTTCTTTTTTTGGCTTCTACCACAATCACTTTATCCGAAAGTCCACTAATAATTCGATTTCTCGCTGGAAAATGATGTTTTTCTGGTCTTGAGCCAAAACCATATTCTGAAACAATTGCACCTCCCTTTTCCAAAATTCTCTCAAATACTCGTGTATTTCGCATTGGATAAATTTCTTCATCTGCTACAGAACTTCCCAATACCGCTACAGTCTTACCAATACCCGAATCCAAAGCTCCTAAATGTGCATAAGTGTCAATTCCTACCGCCAAACCACTAATAATATTGATATTTCGGTTAGCCAAAGCCTTAGCTATCGTTCGCGCTAACATCTTTCCATTGTTTGTCGCCATTCTACAACCAACCATTCCAACATTATCTCCATCCAAAACCTCTGTGTTTCCGCGCTACATACAAAAACGCTGGTTTATCCTCAATTTGATGCAATTTGTGTGGATATTTCTCGTCCTTTATCGACAGTAACTCAATTTTCTTTTGTTTCCTATACTCCAAATCTCGCTTAGCCTGCTCCAAATTTTTACTGCTCAAAATCTGACGAATCTCTTTTTCATCAATTTTGCAATCTACCAAATGGGAAAATTCCAATTCCCAAATATCTTTTGTTTCATACTTATTTAACAATTCTAGTTTCGTATAATTTTTAATATCCAAACTAGCAAACCATAAATCATATAATTCTTCCATATTTTCCTCCTTTAATTTTAAATAAAAAGAGCATACCTATTTTAAGATATACCCCCAATTTATCTTTATTAATTTTGTATTTTCGTTGCTTTTACAACATTTGTTAATAACATTGCAATTGTCATCGGACCAATTCCGCCAGGAACTGGCGTTATGTAACTTGCTTTTCTATTTACTGAATCAAAATCCACGTCTCCCACAATGCTTCCATCTCCCAAACGATTAATTCCCACATCAATGACAACTGCCCCCTCTTTTATCATATCACTTGTTACAAAATGTGGTTTTCCAATCGCAGAAATAACAATATCTGCATTTTTAACAATATTTTGAATTTTTTGCGTTTTAGAATGGCAAACCGTAATCGTCGCATTTTCAGCCAACAAACACTGCACCATCGGCTTTCCAACAATATTGCTTCTTCCCAAAATGACCGCATTTTTGCCCTCAATTTCAATCTCATATTCCTCCAACAATTTCATTACTCCAAACGGTGTACAAGAAACAAAGCAATCCTCTCCTATCACAAGATTCCCAACATTCATTGGATGAAAACCATCCACATCTTTTTCTGGCAAAATCGTTCGAAATGCCTTATTAATATCAATTTGTTTTGGAACTGGACTTTGCAGCAAAATTCCATGAATGTTTTTATCATCATTTAATTTTTGAATGAGTTCTAATAATTCTTGCTCTGTCGTTTCTTTGCTCAACAAAAATTCCTCAAATTCAATCCCAACTTTTCGACATGCTGAAGATTTATTTTTCACATATACCTCTGAACTACTATTATCTCCAACCATAATAACCGCAAGTTTTGGACAAATTCCTGCTTGTTTTAATTTTTCTACTTCCTCTTTCAAACCAATTCGTATTTTTTTTGCCAATTTTTTACCATCTAATATTTCTGCCATTTTATTTCTCCCTTTACTAAAATTTATATTTTACATATAGCACAGCGACTATCGCTACCAAAATCACACTAACAAATAAAAAATCTGCTATATTATTCCCCACTTCTGGTAAAACACCAATTTCATTTAACATTTCTGCATATTCATTATCGACTTCGTCATTGCTTCCATCTGTTGATGGTAGCGTGTTTTGGTTTTCTGTTCCTTGCTCTGATTCAGGATTTTCTTCCTCTTCTATCTCTGGTTTTGTATTTCTTAAAATGCCCGCTTTGATAAACGCTTCTCCGCCGTCGTATTTAATTTTATACCAACCATTGCTATATTCCGCAATCACTGTAACTTCTGTTCCCACATCTAGCCCGCCAACTCGATTACTATCGACTGAATAACTTTCTCGTATATTGCATCTTTCTTGGACATACATCGTTTCATTTTTTTTCGTTTCAGTTGGTTTTTCTTCAACTATATTTTCCTCTTTTACTGTATTTTCCACTATTTTTTCTTCTGTTGCATAAGCTTGAGACGTTAAAATTATCATACTTATGAATAAAATTCCCATTGTCAATTTTCTCATAACTTTTCTCCTTTTTACAAATTCAAATTACTTGTCCATCTCCGCCTTAATAATCAAGCGTTTCATCGAATAATTTTCACAGGTAATTAATGTAATTTGTGTTTTTCCTTCTTCTTTTCGCAGTAAATTCAAATCCGTTGGCTCTACAGAAGATATTTCCGTAATTTTATATTTTGTAGAATTTTGCTCATTGTCCACAATTTCAATCTCATTTCCCAAATCCATCTCGTCTAAGTTTTTAAAGATATTCTCATAATTGTGCCCTGCAATACAGAAGTTTCCTTCCTCGTTCAAATTTCCTCCATATAATTTAATCACACCATTTTCCATAGCTTTTTCTTCTACCGAATCCAAAATCGGCTGTTCGACTTTAATTTTATCAATTACAATTTTTCCTAAAACATTATAATCACTTTGCGCAATACCTTTTTCTTTTACAGAAGTTGGTTCTACCTTAGTCTCTTTCATTTTATTTACCAATGAATACACTCCAAATACAATTCCCACAATAATTGCCACAATGACAACAATTATCATTAAATTTTTTACATATTCAAAATCGAACTCTACTTCCTCATCTGATGAATGTTTCCCACTTCCCATATCGACTCCTCCTTTATCTTATGAATAACAACGCTAAAATAATTACGCCAAATACAATTCGGTAAATTGCAAATCCTTTAAAACTACCTTTTTTTAAATATTCTAATAAAAATTTAATCACCACAATGCCAACTACAAAACTCGCTAACACCCCAATTACAAAAGCCAAACTAAATTCGAAAGCATCTAAACTAAAAATTACCGCCGCCAAAATAATGGGTGTTGACAACAAAAAGGAATATTTCGCTGCACTTTCTCGATCGACTCCCAACGCTCTTGCCACTGTCATAGTTATGCCAGAACGTGATACGCCCGGAAATGCTGCCGCAATGGCTTGCGAAATTCCAATTAAAATTGCTTGTAGCAAAGACATGTTTTCATAATTCGTATCGGATTTCGCGTTTTTGTCAACTAAATATAATGCAATTCCCATCACAATTAGCGCAATTGCGATTGGAAGCATACTTCCACTAAATACCATATCCGACAATTTATCCAGTAACAAACTCAAAATTCCCGCTGGGATCGTCGCAATCACTAAATACCAAAACATAGTGCCTTCTACAGATTTTTCTTTTTTGAAGGTTTGGTTAAATCCACCTTTGATTAAGGCAAACCAATCTTTGATAAAAAATAGCGAAATCGCAAGCAAAGTTCCAAAATGCAAAGCAATGTCAAATGATTCTGGAATTTCATTCCAGTGAAAAATCCAAGGAAATACTGCCAAATGCGCTGAACTTGAGATGGGTAATAATTCGGTTAATCCTTGAATAACTCCTAAAATTAAGGCTTGTAATATAGTCATTTTATAATTCCTTTCTTTTGTTAAATTTATTTTTATATTGGTTACTTTTCTGTTTTATAATTTGTCATTATTTACGATATTTTTACCAATCCTTCACATAATTCTCACATTTTTGTGTCAAGTGATTAATCATCGTCTGTACGGTTTTATAGAATGTGATATAGGGTAGTTTTAATGTATTCTGCTGCACTAACTGGTGCTACTTTTCCTGGTAATGCCAACGCCCAAATAGTCTTGATTTCCTTCTGTTTGGCATACTCAAAATCCACACCACCTGGTTTTGAGGCTAAATCAATAATAAGTACATCTTTTTTGACTAAATTTAACTTCACTTTATCTAAAATTTGAACAGGAATGTTGTTAATGATAATATCAAATTTTGATAAAGTTTTGTCTAAATCCTCTAACCTTATTGGTGTATAACCATAAGCCTTAATATACGCTAAATCCTCATTTTTTCTTGCTTCACAATACACATTTGCTCCAATTCCTTGAAGCATTTTTGCGACAATTTTTCCAATTCGACCAAATCCCATAACTAGAATATTTGAACCAGAAAGCGTCTTAGGAAATTCCTCCATCGCAATCTGAATGGCTCCTTCTGCTGTTGCAATGGCATTTAATATGGCATATTCTTCAATTTCTAACATGTCATAACTTTGAATATCTGGATCAGTTCTAAGTTTTTCACTTAATTTTCCTGCAATAAATTTTTTACCTTTTAAATAAGGTAGCAACTCTTCCAAATTTACCTTTACCTTACTAAATGGCGCTGTAACACTTACTCCTTCTTGTGATAATGGAATAGCACTCATAATTACATTCGATTTTTGCACCACTTCCTGCATCGTATCACATTTTGTAACATTTTTTAAGTTCTCTAATTCTTGTGCTTTCTCCAAAGCATACGTGTATACTTCCAATCCATCTTCTGCTAACATTTTGGCAAGATTTACGATTCTTAAATCTCCCCCAATCATTGAAATTTTCTTTTCCACGCTATCCTTCCTTTCAATTATTTTTTATTTAAATATATGAAAGTAAAGCATTTTTATGCTAATTAGAGCCTAACTCTTTTTGATTTTCTTCTTTTTCTAATTCAATTTCCTTTTCCTTTTTCATTTTTGTATCTTCAAAAATTCGATCAACTTTTTCTTCCACTTTTTGTTTTACAAAATTTTCATTCATATCACGAACTAAACTGTTGGTTGATTCTAAGTATTCCCTTGCTTGTTTTTCCAATTTGAAAATCTTTTTTTCCTCTTCCTTTTCGTCCTCTTCATTTTGCAACGGCTCATTTTCCATTTTTACTGAAACCGTTATATGTTGTTTAATAGATTGGAATACCGTTTCCTTATTTGCCATTTCCAATAATTCTGGTTCTAATTCAATCGCTTTATTCAAAAAATTAATTGCCATATCTTTTTCGCCTTTTAAAACATAAATTTTGGCTAATTGATAATAGGCTTTTGCTTCCAATTCACCATATAAACTATGTTTGAAATATTTTTCAGCAACATCTAAATCCCCCTGAATAAAAGCTATTTGTCCTAAATTATAATTTGCCCCATAAGCTCTATGATTTATCTCTGCTGCTTTTGCATACATTTCTTTTGCCATTTGAAATTCACTAAGCATAGTGTAAACAATTCCTAAATTGTAATATAAATCAAAATCAGCTGGTTTAAATTTTAGAGCTTCTTGATATACACGCTCCGCTTCTTTAAATCTAGCTTGTTCGCACAGTAATTCCCCTAATAATATGGAGCATTCATACAAATCTGGCTTGTTTTTTATGAGATTTTCTAGCATTTGTATAGCTTCATTTTTTTGTCCTAAATCATTTAGTAAATCAGCAATTTTAAAATACGATTTATAGTCATTTCTCCTAATATCCACTAACTTTACATATTCATCAATGGCTTTTCTCATACCACCTTCTTTTTCGTAGATTTTAGCCAATAGTTTATGCCCAATATAACTTTCTGGATATTTGGTAACTAATTTTATGAGAACATTTTTTGCTGCTTTATTATCTCCTATCAACATCAAAACCTTAGCAGACATTGAGCTGATTACTTCTGAGAAATTCAATCCATTCAATTCCATTAAAATGATAAAACATGGAATAATAATCGAAAAAATGTAACGTAACGTTTTAAAAAAAGGATTGGCATCGATTCCTATCTTTATTTCAATAAAACTAACTGTAATTCCAATGGCTTGCAGGATTAGAATTCCAATATAATTGGTATCATTTTTTCGAATGATTTTAAAAAATATAATGATGAATATCGAAAAGGCTATCAAATTAAACGCTATCTTTTCAAGCATTTTCTATCCCCCTTTATTTCCCCTTTAGCAATTCATTGGTGGCATTATATCACACGAAACCGATTTAGACAATGTCTTTTTGAAAATATTTTATTAATTTTTAATTCACAATCTCATAAAACTCCAAATATGTAACTATCCAACAAATTATTTCTCATCCTCCAAAACCTCTTTTTTCTTATCTATACCAACTAAAATATCTTTTCTACGATACACCGAAAGCACAAGCGCTAAACATACCATATTCACCACTAAATCCTGTCTTCCATATGAAATAAAAGGAATATTCACATTTGACTTAATCCCCAAATTAAAATTCATTAATAAATTAAAAATACTCTGCAAAATAAACAAATCAGAAATTGCAATAATCAGCAATTTTCCATACATCTCTTTTATTTGTATCGCATTTGTCATTAATTTAGCACAAAACGTCACAATTGCAATTATCATTGCAATACTTATCGCCCAACCATAATGCGCCAAAATAGAAATAAACGCAAAATTTGTACCCTCATCAAATAAATGCAATGCATTACTCATATTATCTGCCTCACCAAATAAATTGGCGGATTCCAAAATCATATTTTGTTGCACTCCAAGCCATCCTCTTCCCATCGGATCTTGCTCAGGCATAAATGACGCTACTATTCTATGCCACATCATTGGCACTACAAAAATACCAAACAATATTCCCAATCCAATTGCAATTCCCCACAAAATTATTCTATACAATCTTCTATTTTTCTTGCATTCTCCCAACTTGACAGTTACCAAAGTCAAATATACTATCGCCATAACAACTATATAAACTGTTGCTGAAGCCAATTCCAATAAAATTAATGAAATACCACACAAAACAATAATTTTCAAAATAGGAATATTAATTCTAATTTCTTTATTCTCTAAAAAAACAATTTTCCAATTCTTATTCAAATCAATTTTTTGCACAAATTCAATAAATGCTAAAATATACAATGGAACTGCAACTGCTGGCGCATAAATTGTAACACCACCAATCCAAATACGGGACATAGTTCCATTAATTTGACCACCAAACATTAACGTAAATACCATTAACAAACTTGCAAAACCATACAAATATTTTGCTTTCCTAAAAATTTTTCGATAATCCAAAAAATAAATCCACACACTAAAAAATATCCCCATAAAGACTGTTAAAACATAGCAAAATATTGATTGAGAATACATCTTTCCATTTGAATTATAACTCACTGCCCTTGTAAAACTTACTAATCCACCAAAAATGACCAAAACAAAAGTAATCAGCAACAATTTCCAATCCAATTTTGGACGATGAATTTTGTTTAATTTCTTACCAATCTCCCCCGCATTTCCCATCTGCTTAGTCGCCGTTTCCTCCGCTTGTTTTTCTGACATACCTTCTGACATGTAATTTTCCTTTGATTCCATTAAATGATTTTCCATTTCCTGCGCAATTTCTTCTCGAATTGGTTCATATTTTATTTGTTCACACACACTATTTAAAAATTCCCTAATCTGCAAACAAAACACCTCCCATTACTTGATTAATCCCTTTGCTAAAAATCTTCCACTCCTCTTTTTGCGCCTTTAAATATTTTCTTCCTTCTTTTGTAATCGTATAATATTTTCTTTTCTTTGCAGTCGATTCATCCCAATAAGAATCTATTAATCCATTCTCTTCTAAAGAATGTAAAATTGGATACAAAGTTCCTTCCTTTAATTCAAAAACTCCTTCTGATCTTTCCCTCAAATTCCTAATCATCTCATAACCATACATATTTTCTGTCTCCAATAAACGTAAAACCAGCAAACTGGTACTTCCCTTTAATAACTCTTTGTTAATTTTCATTTTTATCCCCCTCTTATACCTAGATTATCTATGTATTTTTATACATTGTATATCTAGGTATGCAAAAAGTCAAGTGTTTTTTTAAAATTTGTTAAGAAAGTTTTAAGAAAATCTTAATCTTTCCTTAAAACTTTTTCAGTATTTTTCCTGTATAATAGAAACATAGGAGGTTTGTCCATGAGAAAAAGAAAGAAAAAACTAAAATTAAAACGAATTTTTTTATTACTAATCATTGCATTTTTATTTTACTTTTTCATAAATTATGATACCATTTTTAAAACCTACTTATGCAATAATCCTTTCTTTTCTAAAATTCAAAACACCTCTCGTTATCCTATCATTTACGAAACACAAAACACCAATTATGCAGGGATTGGTCAAAAAGAAATTCCAGACAAAGACGGTTACTTTACAACTTTTACAACAGAAGAAAACCATCAAAAAACATATTTAGAATATAAACAAAATGGCATCTCTTCTTGGAGTAATCAGCCCTATTGGGGCGGAACAATGTCAGAAAATGGTTGCGGAATTACGGCTTTAGCCATTATTTTGAGTGGTTACAAAAAAGATGTTACACCAGAACACCTTAGAAAAGAATATTATCCTGTTTTAAACACTGGGCAAATTTCACGTAAATTATCCTCTACTTTTAAAATTCAAAATTCAGATTTTTACTTTGACAGCCAACATTTATCCACTGAAGCAATCCTAACACATCTGAAAACCAATCGACCAATTTTAATTTGTGTTTGGGACAAACCTGACAAAAATCGCTGGACAGAAAAATCACATTATATGGTTTTGCTAGCAACCGATGGCGACCAAAAAGTCTATGTTTCCAACCCAAATGGCGGAAAACATGACAGCAAAAGCTCTGGTTGGTACGCACTTGATGAAATCACTCCTTATTTGGCTAAAGCTTTGTATATTGAAAGTTATTAAAAAGCATTTTTAGCACAAATATAAAAAATCTTAAATATGACATCGCAATGTCATATTTAAGATTTAACTTCAATTTAATGCAACATAAATATGAATTTCTTGATTTTGCATATCTTCTGAATTATTTTGGTATTCCTCAAAATCACAACTATATTTTCGATCTAAATCCATATTCCATATCTTGCCCCAAGCTTCGCCAACAGAATTTTTCACATCTCCTGTTATGACAAATTTTGCATATTTTCCTTTCGGAATGATTTTCGTACCTTCTCCTTTAACAGATTTTTTCTCAACCTCGCAACCAGCCATAAAATAGTAAGGTTTGGTAGAATCTCCTTCATAATCCGTGTACAAACCAATTGCTTTTTTGTTAGTTTTGTTTTCAATCTTTTCATACGTCCCATCTGCAAAAAACATTTGCCACATCTTGCCAATATCCTGCATCGCTTTTCCATTTTCATTGGTAGTTTTCAGTCCAATTCCTTCCACTATTTTTTCTTCTAATTCAACAATTTCATATTTCATTTTTTTTACCTCCTGATGTCATTGTAACAAACTAAATATGACATCAGTATGTCATATTTAAAAAAATATTTTTTCTATTGTGTACGAAATCAGTATTTTAAACCTGACATTCTAATGTCATATTATCAAATAATTCCCCAAACTTCTTCTCAACTTTCTTTTAATCTTATTTTTTACGAACTCTGGAAAAATCACTTTGGCATCTTCCCCGAAAGACAAAATATAGCTGTAAACCCAATCCGTTTCTGGAAATTCTACTTTGACTAAAAAATCTCCATTTGGCGTTTTCGTAATCTGTTTTTCCTCAAATTCATCATACACTCGATACGCCTGTTTTTGCGAAATTTCTAGCACCAACTTTATAATTCTAAAATGTGGCTCTTTTTCCAGCATTTCTGGCACTTCTCGTTCAAACGTTTCCTCTAAAATTTTAATTTCTTTCATTCTCGTTATTTTGAACAAACGATAATCCTGTTTTTCCCTCGCAAATGCTTTCAAATACCAATCTTTACTTTTAAAATAAATTTGCAAAGGTTCCGCTTGCCTTTTTCTTTTTTCCCCATTGGAATTATAATACACAAATTCCAACACGTTTCGCTTTAAAACTGCTTTTTCAATGATCTGAAAATTCTGCTTGCGTTCCTCTCCATTTCCCCAACTTGACAAATCTACTTCAATCCAATTTGCCTTACTTTTTTGAAATATCATACTCATCTTCTCCAAAACCTTTTGTTCACTCTGATAACTCATTTTTTCCATACTTTGCAAAGCAAACAAAATCTGATTTTGCTCTTCTTCTGTCAAAAGCGACTTGTTAAGCACAAAATCTTCTAGTAAAGAAATTCCACCGCCTTTTCCTAAGTTCGTATATACTGGAATATTCGCTGTACTGAGCACATCGATATCTCGATAAATCGTTCGAATCGAAACCCCAAAATGTTCAGCCAATTCCTTTGCTGTGACCGTTTTTTTCTCTAATAAAATATAAATTATTTCAAATAATCGATTAATTTGCATTTTTTCACCCTAAATGATTATACCATATAAATATGACATTACAATGTCATATTTAAAATTTGTCTAAATTTCTTTTTTCGCATAAATATTCAAAGCAATTTTGTAAGATACAAAATAAAGGATTACAGTTGCTAACAAAAGAATAATTGGCGTAAAATTATTTAAAACATCACCAATTGAAAATTTAAAATTTAACTTTTCTCCAAGAAAGAAAATTCCACCAATTACAAATCCAATCAACACAACTGCGATAAACATCTGGATACGTCCTTTTTCTGCTCCCCATTTGTAAATACAAGGTATTTGTACCGCTTCTATCAGTCCAATTCCAAAAATTCCACCTAAAACAATGCTCATTAATTCACCTATATTAGGAACTTGTCGTTCCATTGCATAGCCAATTACAAAACTGGCTAATATGCCTAATATTCCCCCTAAAACGGTAGAGGTTATAACAAAAATATATTTTGCTAAAACAATTTCTTTTCTGGTTAATGGCAATGTTAAAATAAATCTGTCAGCTTTTGCCATTTCGTCATAACTAAAAGTAGCAATGCTAAACATACCAAATCCAAATGTAAGCATGATACCAAGCATAACATTAATTTCTTGCTCGTTTTCCTCTGTAAAAGCTGTGGCGATAAATACAATAATAAAAACAAGTAAACTTTTTTTGTAACTTTTTAGTTGTAGTAAATCTTTTGTGATTAATCCTTTGATTGCATTCATTTTATTTTTCCCCCTTTATATAAATTAGCATAATATCTTCTAAACTTGGTTTATCAATTACAAGAGCTTTATATTTTTGCCCAAATTCAGATTTGTCTTCTACTAAAACATCATATTCATAGCGGTTTTTCTTGTATTTTACAAAATCAGTTTTTTGAATTTTTTCAAAATCTTCTTTGGAACATTTGACAATTCCATATTTTTCTAATAATTCGTCACGCGTTTTGCTAAGAACCATTTCGCCTTGATTGATAAACGTAATATAGTCTGCAATGTGCTCTAAATCTGAGGTAATATGGCTAGAAACTAAAATGGAATGTTCCTCGTCTTGTATAAAATCTTGAAAAATATCCAATATTTCATTTCTGGCAACTGGGTCTAGTCCTGACGTTGGTTCATCTAGAATAAGCAATCTAGGATGATGGGATAAAGCGACTGCAATTTTTAGTTTCATTTTCATGCCACTGGAATATTCTTTAGCAATTTTGTCTTTGGGTAATTTAAAATCTTCGATATATTGAAAATAGAGTTTTTCGTCCCAATTTTTATACATTTTTGTCATAATCTTGTTTAGGTCATTTGGGTTTAAATATTCGGACAAAAAGCTGTCATCTAAAACAACACCGATGTCTTCTTTGATTCGTTTTTCGTCTTTTTGATTTGACATACCAAAAATCGTGATTTCTCCACTGTCAGTATGAATGATATTTAAAATTGCTTTGATGGTAGTTGATTTTCCTGCTCCATTTTCTCCGATAAGCCCCATAATCATACCTTTTGGCAATTCTAAATTGATATTTTTTAGGGCAAATCCTTTGTAATTTTTGCATAGATTTCTGATTTGTAATACATTTTCCATTTTTATTCCTCCTCATAAATTATATCTAACATATTTTGTATTTCTGCTTTTGAAATATTGCTTATTTTGGCGATGGATACGGCTGTATCCATTAAATTTTCTATTTTTTGCAACTGCTCTTCTCGTATGATTTCTACATTTTTGCCAGTTACATACGTTCCTTTTCCAGGAATCGTGTGCACAAATCCTTCTTTTTCCAGTTCTTCATACGCATTTTTGGTAGTGATGACACTAATTCTTAAGTCTTTTGCTAAATTTCGAATGGAGGGCAATTGTTCCGCTTTTTTTAATTCGTTAGCTATGATTTTATTTCGTATTTGCTCTTTAATTTGTTGATAAATCGGAATATTACTTGAGTTGCTGATGATAAGATTCATATTTTCTCCTTTTTTATTAGTGTGTATATATACAGTATATACAGTTTATTTTCAAATGTCAAGTGTTTTAAGAAAAATTCACACATTTTATTTTTTTTCATATGATACATAAAAAAGCAAGGCAAATGTTTTGCAAAATTAGGAAAGGATTTTTGAAAAATGGTTATTTTACGTTTAAATTCAACTGGTCCCTATGTTGAACTTTTGCAAAGTACTTTAAAAAAATTGGGATTTTACAATAGTGCAATTGATGGAAATTTTGGAATACAAACAGAAAATGCGGTTAAAAATTTTCAAAGAAATTTTGGTTTAACAAGTGATGGAATTGTTGGAAACAATACTTGGAATGCTCTATTTCCCTACATAAATGGCTATACCAATTATACAGTAAAAAGTGGCGACACACTTACACGAATTGCAAGAAATTTTTCTACGACAGTGGACAGCATTATTTTTGCCAATCCAGATATTGATCCAGACAATATTCAAATTGGTCAACAAATTATTGTTCCTTTTGGTAGCGTTGTTCCGACAAATATTAGTTACACTTCGGATTTTATGGAAATGAATTTATCGGCACTCAAGACAATTTATCCGTTTCTTGAAATTTCACTGATTGGTACGAGTGTTTTAGGGAAAAACATTCCAGTAGTTCGTTTTGGAGAAGGTTCAAAAGAAGTATTTTATTGTGCTTCGACACATCGGAAATGAGTGGATAACAACACCGCTTCTGATGAAATTTTTAGAGAATTTATCAAAAAGTTATGTAAATGGTATGCAAATTTATGGAAAAGATCCACGTGAATTATTTTCAGAAGTTTCACTTTACTTGGTTCCAATGGTTAATCCAGATGGTGTGGATTTGGTTACTGGTTCAATTACAGAAGGTTCTCGTGCATATTCTGAGGCACAAGCAATTAGCAATAATTTTCCAGATATTCCATTTCCGAGTGGCTGGAAGGCAAATATTGAAGGAATTGACCTAAATCTCCAATTTCCAGCAGGTTGGGAACAAGCCAAAGAAATTAAATACGCACAAGGATTTGATAAACCTGCGCCACGTGATTTTGTAGGCTATGGACCACTGACTGCCCCAGAGTCTGTCGCGCTTTATAATTTTACTTTACGCCATAATTTTGAATTAATGATTACTTATCATACGCAAGGTCGAGTGATTTACTACAAATATCAAGACATTACTCCGCCAAATTCTACACAAATAGCAAACCTTTTTGCACAAGTTTCTGGCTACACTGTGGAAGAAGTCCCAACTTCATCTAGTTTTGCTGGATATAAGGATTGGTTTGTGTATTATTACAATCGTCCTGGATTTACAATTGAGGTCGGTCTAGGTACGAATCCAATTCCAATTTCTCAATTTGATGGAATTTATCGTGAAAATTTAGGAATTTTAGTTTTAGGCATGTTGCAATAAAAATTAAAGTGTTAACAAAATTAAATGTTTGTTAACACTCTTTTTCTTTAAACTAATAAAATTAAAATTCATTCCAAAAAGCTATTTCTTCTATTTGCTTTCTTTTCTCATGCATCTCACTTGGTACATCATTTTCTGCAGGATAGCCAAATGGCAATAAATTAACAAGCTCCAAATGCTCTGGAATATTCAATATTTGTCTGGCTTTATTAGGGTCAAAAGAAGCGACCCAGGTCGAACCTAATCCCAAATGCGTAATTTCTAGCATCATATGAGTTGAAACAATTCCAGCATCTACAATTCCTTCATCTTGCCCATCGTATTTTCTTTTCCATGATTCTTCTTTGTCGTAGCATATCGCTAAAATAACAGGCGCATCAAACGTAAATTTGGTACATTCTTTTAGCGCTTCGCGTTTGTTTTCATCTGTTATGACCAAAATTCTTTGTGGCTGAAAATTACAAGCTGTTGGCGCTAACCTTCCTGCTTCTAAAACTTTTTGAATTATTTCTATTTCCACTTCTTTTGGCAAAAACTTTCTGCAAGAATATCTTTTTTGGGCTAGCTGTAAAAAATCCATTTTTCCTCCTTATGCCGTTTCTTCTGTTTTGGCACTTTTGATCTTTTTCTTTAATTTGACTGGTTCCCTTTTTTTATTTTCATCAATTATCAATTGTGGCTGACTTTTTTCTTCAACAGTTTCCTTTGTTATAATACATTTTGCAATTTTCGGATTAGAAGGAATATCATACATCACATCTCGCATAATTTCCTCGATAATCGAACGCAAGCCTCTTGCTCCTGTGTTTCTTTCAATCGCTTTATTCACAATTACTTCTAACGCATCTGGCTCAAATTCTAGTTCTACACCATCTAATTCAACTAATTTTTTATATTGTTTTACCAAAGCATTTTTTGGTTTTGTCACAATATCAATCAAGGCTTCTCTTGTCAAGCCATCTAATGTCGCTGTAATTGGCAATCTTCCTACAAATTCTGGAATTAAGCCAAATTTTAATAAATCTTGTGGTAACAAACTTTTGAAAATTTCAGATTTATTAATATCTTTTTTGCTTTCAATCGTAGCCCCAAATCCCATAGATTTTTTTCCAGTTCTATCCTTGATAATATTTTCTAAACCTTCAAATGCACCACCACAAATAAACAAAATATTAGACGTATCGATTTGCAAAAATTCTTGATGTGGATGTTTTCTACCACCTTGCGGAGGCACAGACGCAACAGTTCCCTCAATAATTTTAAGCAATGCTTGCTGAACACCTTCACCACTTACATCTCTTGTAATCGACGGATTTTCTGACTTCCTTGTGATTTTATCAATTTCATCAATGTAGATAATTCCTTTTTGTGCTTTTTCTGTGTCAAAATTCGCCGCTTGTAATAATTTTAGCAAAATATTTTCAACGTCTTCTCCCACATAGCCTGCTTCCGTAAGTGTTGTGGCATCTGCAATGGCAAATGGTACATTTAAAATTCTAGCCAATGTTTGAGCTAGCAAAGTTTTTCCGCAACCAGTTGGACCCAGTAATAAAATATTACTTTTTTGCACTTCTACATCATCCATAAAATCCAAATTATTAATTCTTTTATAATGATTATAAACTGCTACTGACAAGGTCTTTTTTGCTTCTTCTTGCCCGAATTACATATTCATCTAGTACTTTTTTGATTTCCGCTGGCGTTAGCATTTCAACTTGTTCAACGATTTCTTCCTCATCGTAAATCTCTTCTTCAATAATATCTTGGCACAACCCAACACATTCATCACAAATAAACACACCTGGTCCAGCAATGATTTTTTTTACAACTTCTTGTGGTTTCCCACAAAAAGAACATTTTACATTTCTATCTTGCGCTTTTGGCATTTTAAAGCCTCCTTAATTCTAATTTTCTTGTCAAATCTTAATTCCTTTTATCTAAAATTCCATCAATCAAGCCATATTTTAAAGCTTCTTGTGCTGTCATGTAATTATCTCTTTCTGTGTCTCTTTCAATGGTTTCTAAACTTTGTCCTGTTCGGTCACTTAATAATTTGTTTAATTTTTCTCTGGTTCGAACCATGTGATCTGCATGAATCTTGATTTCTGTTGTTTGACCTGACAAACCTCCACCGCCAATTAATGGTTGATGGATTAATATTTCTGCATTTGGCGTAGCAAAACGTTTTCCTTTTGCACCAGACGCCAAAAGTACGGCTCCCATACTCGCTGCCATTCCTACACAAATCGTAGAAACAGGACATTTAATATAATTAATCGTATCAACAACCGCCATTCCATCTGTGATTGACCCTCCAGGACTGTTGATATATAACGAAATTTCTTTATCTGGATCTTCCGATTCCAAAAACAACAATTGTGCAACCACTAAACTTGCTGAAGCAGAATTTACATCTTCTGCTAAAAATATAATTCTATCTTTTAACAATCTGGAAAAAATATCATACGATCTTTCTCCTCTGCTTGTTTGCTCGATTACATAAGGTACTAAACTATTTTCTATCATTTTTTTCCTCCTACTTTTCTTTTTATAATAGTATTACTATATAACATATTAATTATTTTTTCAAGCCATTTTAGAAGAATTTTAAATTTTCGTCAATGAAATTATTGCAAATTTTGACATATTTTTTCAGTTTATAAAAAACATCTTAAATATTACAATATTTAAGATGTCTTTTTAGTTATTTTTTTGTTTCTTTTTTAGTAGTCTTTTTTTCTGTCTTATCTTCTTTTTCTGTCGTTTCCGCTTTTTTAGTAGATTTTTTAGTAGTTTTCTTTTCTGCTTTTTCTTGTTTTTGGGCATGGTCATGTCCACATTCACATTCTTCAGATTTTGCAACTACTTCTTTGACTTTAGCATGATCAATTATGTAATTAATTGATTTTTCTGATTTGATACTAGCTTCAATATTTTTCTTTAATTCTTCATTGCTATTTAATTCTTCCTCTTTTCTACCATAAGCTGTAGCTAATTCTTTTATCTTTTCAGCAATTTCTTTTTCTGTGACTTCAATTTTCGCATCTTTTGAAATAGCTTCTAAGACTAACCTCATTTTTACCGATTCTTTAGCAGGCTCTTCATTTTCTTTTTTATAATCTTCCATTGATTTTCCAATCATGTTCAAGTATTGCTCTAAACTAATTCCTTGATATGCTAAACGATGTCCCATATCTTCAGCCATAGCGTCCACTTCTGCTTCAATCATGCCAGATGGAATGTCTACCTCTGATTTTTCTGCAACTGCTTTTACAGCTGTTTCTTGTAATTCATTTTTAGAACGTTCATCATTTTGCTTTTCTTTTTTTGCTTTGATATCTGCTTTTAGTTCTTTTAATGTATCAAATTCGCTGACATCTTTAGCAAATTCGTCATCAATTTTAGGCAATTCTTTTTCTTTGATTTCATGAACTTTTACTTTAAATACAGCTTCTTTTCCAGCTAATTCTTTTGAAAAATATTCATCTGGGAACTTTACGTTAATATCTTTTTCTTGTTCTGTTTTCATACCAACAACTTGGTCCTCAAATCCTGGAATAAATGTATTACTTCCTAATTTTAATTCATGATTTTCTGCTTTTCCACCTTCAAATTCTTTGCCATCGATTGAACCACAAAAATCAATAACAACTGTATCTTCCAATTTAGCAGGTCTGTTTTCTACCGTTACCATTCTTGAATTTCTATCAGCCATATGCTCTAATTCATGTTCTATCATCTGCTCTGTTACTTCATATTTATTTTTTTCTAATGCAATTCCTTCATACTTTCCAAGTTTTACGTCAGGTTTTGTTTGTACAAGCGCCGTAAAAATCAAATCTTTTCCTTTTTCCATTTGAACAATATCAATTTCAGGACGACTAACGACTTCTAATTTTTCTTCCTTGATTGCCTCATCATATATTTCAGGAACAATTTCATTAAAGGTATCTTCGTAAAAGATTTGCGCTCCATAAAATTTTTCTACCATATTCATTGGAACTTTACCTTTTCTAAAGCCCGGTATACTAAAATATTTTGCATTTTTTTTATAAACCGTTTTCATTCCTTCTTCAAATGTTTTGGCTTCTACTGTAAATTCTAATTTTAACTCATTTTTGTTGTCTGTTTTTTCAACTTTAACACTCATTTTATTTCCTCCAAAATTTTTAAATTTCACACAGTTTTTTTATTATATCATAAATTTCACAAAAATCAAGTATTTTTTAAATAAAACTTTTATAGCACATTTTTGTTGTTTTGTCAACTTGACAAAATTCTAAAAATGTGCTATAATTAAAGTTTAGGCAACAATCATCGTTCTTAGATTAATCTAAGCCCTAACTTTCTTCTGAATTTCCTCTAACCCTTTAGCAAACTGGTCTGGACACGATGTTTTTCGATAACCACATGGAATTCCTTTTAATCGTTTAATAGCTTCTTCTATTGTCATTCCCTCTAATAAATTCGCAAGTCCTACGGTATTTCCCGCACAACCTCCAATAATTTCTGCTTTTTTTATTTTTCCATTTTCAATATCAACTGCCATTTCTCTTGAACATACCCCTTCCGGTTTAAATCTGTATTCCATTTTCATTTCCTCCTTTTTTATTTTCTAAAAGCGAACAATTTCATTATATATTTCTATCATATATGAATCCGTCATTCCAGAAATATAATCAATAATCGCTTTGCAATAACTTTCTTTGTTTTCTAAATCATAAATAATTTTGTTATGATAATTTTGTTCCACTCGCTCTTCTGTTAGCGCATAATTGGCTAACCAACTCACAAACTCATTGGCAAGTTTTGGATAATATCTACTAAGTTTCTTTAAGTTATATATTGTACGTTTTCCATTAAATTCATT
The DNA here is from genome assembly GCA_947648495.1 of uncultured Clostridium sp. GTDB lineage: Bacteria > Bacillota > Clostridia > TANB77 > CAG-508 > Scatovivens. The sequence continues at coordinate 18,858 of CANSOA010000014.1, read as the reverse complement.
CTTTAAAAGATAAAAAATCTCATTGATTACCACTTTAAAATAGCGAATACTTGGTAAAATTTTTTCATTTTGATAAATTTTTTCATAATTAAAATCTTTTATCAATTTCATGATTTCTATCGCTTGTTTGGAAAACCTCAAACCTTTTTCTGGCAAACTATTTTTGCATAAATCAACCGTTAAATAATTAATTAAATTTGTGTTATTCATATCAATTTTTTCAATCAAAGAATCTATTTTTTCAAGTTCCTTATCTGTCACTAATTTCATTGTTTTTGCATCTTCTATGTCACGTCCTATGTACGATATTTTATCTGCAATTTTTACCACACAAGCCTCCCAAGTATAAGGTGCATATTGGTTTGGCTCTTTGTAATCATACAAATCAATCCATTCATTTCGTGGTTTGAGACATGTTTCGTCAATCTCGCCACAATGCGAAATAATCCCATCTCGGACAGCATACGTCAAACTTAAGTTTCTTTTTTTATTTTCAAAATCCATAAGCAATTCTATATCATCTACAAAATGGAGACCATTTTTCTCATGCCAAAACGTTTCGCCACATTCTTTTTCCGAAATAGCAGACAAAATTTTCTCCCCTTGATGACCAAATGGACTATGCCCCAAATCATGTGCAACTGAAATCGCTTTCGTAAGCTCTGTATTTAGTCCCAAATAATTTGCAATCGTATAACTTACTGACTCCACCAAATTTACATGTTCGATTCGAGTACATATATGATCATTTTCTGGTGAGAAAAAGACTTGCGTTTTATGTTTTAACCTTTTATATGCATTACAATTTATAATTCTTGTATAATCTCTGTCAAATTCTGTTCTCATTGTCGAAAGCCCATACACATGCGAATATAAATTTTTCTCACGTTTGACCGAATTCCTCCATTTTTCACTATTTTTAACAGTTGCTATATTTTCAAATTTTTTCATACATTCCTCTTAATTTTCTAAATGATTTCGTATTTCTTCCAACTCTTCTTTTGAAAAATCATATTCTTTTTCACAAAAATGACATTTCGTATTTGCTTTTCCATCTTCTTCAATTATTTTGTCTAATTCCACTTTTCCAATGCAAGCCAATCCTTTTGCAAATCGCTTTTTCGAGCAATCACACTTAAAGTCAATTTCTAAATCGTCGATTAAAAATAGAGCATTTGAATCTCCTGTAACGGTTCTAACAATTTCTTCTAAACTCATATCTTGTGCTAACATTTCACTCATACTCTTAGCTTCTGAAATTGCCTGTTCAATTTTAGTTATTTCATTCTCAGTTGCATCTGGCATTAATTGAATCATATAGCCACCACTTCTTTTAACGCCATTTTGATTAATCAAAACCCCCAAGGCTAAAACCGTTGGCTTTTGTTGAGACCTCGCAAAATACTCTGTAAAATCTTCTGCAATCTCCCCAGAAACTAATGGCACCAAACCATTATATGCTTTTTTTGTAAATTCGTTTTCTCGGATAATATTCAAAAATCCATCTTTTCCAACCGCTTCTCCGACAGCAATTTTCCCATTTTTATTCAGTGGCAATTCCACTTTCGGATTTTGTGCATAAATTTTTAGAATCGATTTGTTATTTTCTCTTTTTACAGTAGAAACAATTGAACCAATTGGTCCGCGACCATTGATTTGAATTGTGATGCTATCTTCTTTTTCTTTGATTTCTGTCAAGCCCATCATACCTGTAATCGTAGCGACTCTGCCTAATACAGCAGTCGTTGTTGGCGTCAAATCATGCAGATTTCGGATTTGTTCAGTAAGCGCTGTCGTATCTGTCGCAATCACACTGACTTTTCCTTCGTATGCTAATCCTTTAATCGTTCTATTCATATCATTCTCCTTTCTTTTATTGATTAAAAGCTTTTTTAACCATTTGATAACTATTCATCAATAAGGCATATTTCATATCTTCTGGAACTTCTTCATTGTACATCGCATTTGTAATGGGAATCGTATAAAAGGAATAGTTTGGCATAAAAAATCTTGTTTTAACAATATAATCAATCAAACAATCATCTTCTTTAACTGCAATTTCATGTCTTTGCAAAAAATTTTTTAACATTTCTGTATATTCCTCATGAAAATAATTAAAAACATTACAATATTCCTTTATTTCTACTATTTTTTCTTCTTCTCGTTTTTCTAACATCTTTTACCTCATTTTTAGTGCTAATTTTTTTTATTTTATATCATATTGAAAAAAATAACAAGTTTATTTTTAAATTTTTCTTAATGTAAATCACAATTTTTTTCATTTTTCATACAATTTTATAGATTTGTATTTACACACTTGTCATTTTTTATATTTTATGATATTATCTTCAAGTAATAATAAATTTATTTAAGGAAAAAATAATGATAGGAGGAAATAAAAATGAAATTTGATCAATGGAACAATTTTAATGAAGGAGATTGGACACAGGAAATTAATGTCAGAAATTTTATTCAAAAAAATTATACTCCGTATGAAGGTGATAGCTCCTTTTTAGCAAATGCAACACAAAGAACCCAAAATCTTTGGAATACGGTTTTAGATTTATATAAACAAGAAAAAGAAAATGGTGGCGTTTTAGAAATTTCAAACGACATCGCATCTACAATTACAAGCCACGAAGCAGGCTATATCAATAAAGACTTAGAACAAATCGTCGGACTTCAAACCGAGAAGCCTTTAAAACGTGCCATTATGCCAAATGGTGGAATTCGTATTGTTGAAAAATCTTGCGCTGCTTATGATGTCAAAGTATCTGATAAAATCGAAGATATCTACCATAATTACCGTCGTTCTCACAATGACGGCGTATTTACTGCCTATACACCAGACATTCGTGCAGCACGTAGTTCACATCTAATCACAGGTTTACCAGATGGTTATGGTCGTGGTCGTATCATCGGAGATTTTCGTCGTGTTGCCCTTTATGGTGTCGATGCGCTAATTGACGAGAAAAAGCAAGAATTTGCCAACACTACATCCAGCGATTTCACATCAGACATCATTCGAGAACGCGAAGAAATGCATGATCAAATCATTGCTTTAGAAGAATTAAAAGTCTTAGCTCAAAAATACGGTTTCGATATTTCAAAACCAGCTTCTAATGCAAAAGAAGCTGTACAATGGCTATACTTTGCTTATTTAGGTACAACGAAACAACAAAACGGAGCAGCTATGAGTATTGGTCGTACTTCTACTTTCTTAGACATCTACTTTGAAAGAGATTTAAAAAACAAGGTCATCACAGAGGAAGAAGCTCAAGAAATCATGGACCATTTCGTTATGAAATTACGTATGATTCGTTTCTTACGTACACCAGAATACGATGAGTTATTCAGTGGAGATCCTGTTTGGGTAACAGAAAGCATTGCTGGGCAAGGAATTGATGGACGTACTTTAGTCACCAAAAACTCTTTTCGAATGTTGCACACATTAGAAACTTTAGGTCCTGCACCAGAGCCAAATTTAACCGTGCTTTGGTCAAATAATTTACCACAAGGTTTTAAGGATTATACCGCCAAATTATCAATCAACACAAGTTCCATCCAATATGAAAATGATGACTTAATGCGAGAATATTGGGGCGACGATTATGGAATCGCTTGTTGCGTCTCTGCTATGCGTATTGGAAAGCAAATGCAATTTTTCGGCGCTCGTGCTAATTTAGCAAAAACCTTGTTATATGCCATCAATGGTGGACGTGATGAAATTTCTGGCAAACAAATTACCTCAAGATTCGAACCAGTCACTTCCGAATATTTAGATTACAATGAAGTATGGCAAAAATTCGATTGTATGATGGATTGGGTTGCCAAAACTTATATTGAAGCATTAAATATCATTCATTATATGCATGACAAATACTGCTATGAAAGTCTAGCAATGTCTCTTCATGACCGTGAAATTCTTCGTACGATGGCATGCGGTATTGCAGGACTTTCTATTGTTGCCGACTCTTTTTCTGCTATGAAATACGCCAAAGTAAAAGTAATTCGTGACGAAACTGGATTAGCGGTTGATTACGAAATTGAAGGCGATTTTCCAAAATACGGAAACGACGACGACCGAGTAGATAGCATAGCCGTTGAAATTGTAAAAACATTTATGGCAAAACTACGCAGTCAAAAAACATACCGAAATTCAAAACCAACCATGTCTATTTTAACGATTACGTCTAATGTTGTCTATGGAAAAGCAACTGGTAGTACACCTGACGGAAGACGCGCTGGTAGTCCATTTGGACCTGGTGCCAATCCAATTCATGGACGTGATACCAATGGTTCTGTTGCTGTTTTAAATACGATTGCAAAATTGCCTTACAAACACGCAGAAGATGGTATTTCGTATACTTTTGCGGTTACACCAAAAACGTTAGGAAAAGATGAACAAACTCGTGTTCATAATTTGGTTTCTTTGTTAGATGGCTATTTTGTGCAACACAGTCATCACATTAATGTCAATGTTTTTGATAGAAGTTTACTAGAAGATGCTATGGAACACCCTGAAAAATATCCACAACTTACCATTCGTGTTTCTGGATATGCGGTAAACTTTACAAAATTAACACGTGAACAACAATTGGATGTCATCCATCGTACCATTCACGAATCTTTATAAATAACTAAAGGCACGGGTTGCCCGTGCCTTTTATAATGGATAGAAAAGGAAAAAAAATGGAAAATATAGAAAATAAGATGGGTAGAATTCATTCTTTTGAATCATTTGGGACAGTGGATGGACCGGGTATACGTTTTGTCATTTTTATGCAAGGCTGTCCTTTAAAATGTAAATATTGTCATAATCGTGATACTTGGGAAGCTTCTGGTGGAACTGCTTATTCGGTTCATGAGATTTTAAAAAAAGCAAAACGTCTAAAGCCTTATATTGATGTATCTAATGGAGGTGTTACTGTTTCTGGTGGCGAACCATTATTGCAAACTGATTTTGTAACAGAACTTTTTAAAAATTTAAAAGATAAAAAAATTCACACGGCGTTAGACACTTCTGGAAGTCTGCCATTAACGGACAAAATCAAAGAACTTCTCAAATTCACAGACCTTGTTTTGCTGGACATCAAGCACATTGACAATCAAAAATGCATCAATTTAACTGGTGCACCTAATACAAATACTTTAAATTTTGCTAAATATTTAAGTGAAAACTCGATTCCCATGTGGATTCGACAAGTTTTAATTCCTAATTTTACAGATGAGGAAAGCGATTTAAAAAAATTAAAAGAATTTATTTCTACTTTAAAAACAGTGGAAAAAGTCGAAATTTTGCCATATCACAATTTAGGAAAATTCAAATGGGAAGAGTTAGGCGTTCGCTATGAATTGGAAAATGTCAAATCTCCTACTGATGAGGAAATTAAAAAAGCAAAAAATATTTTAGAAATTTAGAATTTTTCAATAAAAGATGAGGGAATTTTAATAAAATACCCTCATTTTTTATTATATCATATTTTATGCAAATTGTCAACTTGACAATTTGATAAAAATATGCTTTGATTGATTTTTTAATCATTTTTTAATGGTTTTTCCTTCGGCACAAAATCTGTCGTATATTTTGCTATATTATAAATCGCAAAATCATCAATATATCCTTTATAACCTGACTTACCATCACCATTTCCACCAATTGAAAATTGAGATAAATCAATTCCTATCTGCTCATATCCTGTTGCTTGACCTACATTCTTCCCGTTTTGGTAAATCGTAAATACTCCATCTTTTCTTACTAAAGCATAATGCACCCATTGATTCATGCTATCTTTATAACTCAATCCTGTATTGATAATTCTAGTATAATTACTCATTATAGCAACCGTTATTTTTCCATTGCTCGCTGCATCATTCATAAAAAATTGTAATTGACTATTGTTATTATCTGAACAAAACATTGTAAATGTTGTAACTTGTTCACCATAATTAGCCCAAAATTCAATTGTAAAATCTTCTGTTCCAAAATTCAATTCTGGATTATTTTCTATTAAACGATTATTGGTTACTGTAGCAGGAAAATAGGCACTTCTGTTTCCTATTTTTTTATTTTCAGGCGTTGTATATACCTTTCCTATATTGATATATTCTTTATCATTTATTCGATTATAAATATTTCTAATTTCAGCTTCATCTTTGTTTTCAGATTCGAAGTCAAAATAGGAAATTAGATTATTATTTTCTATTGTTTTACTTGGTACGAAATCCGCTGTATATTTTGCCATATTATAAATGGCAAAATTATCAATATATCCTTTATAGGCTGTTTTTCCATCACCATTTCCACCAATTGAAAATTGAGATAAATCAATTCCTATGTGTTCATATCCTGTTGATTGACCTACATTTTTTCCGTTTTGGTAAATCGTAAATACTCCATCTTTTCTTACTAAAGCATAATGCATCCATTGATTCATGCTATCTTTATAACTCAATCCTGTATTGATAATTCTACTATAACCTGTTATTGCAACAGTTATTTTTCCGTCGCTCGCTGCATCATTTATTAAAAATTGCAATTGATTATTGTTGTTATCTGAACAAAACATTGTATATGCTGTAACTTGTTCACCATAATTAGCCCAAAATTCAATTGTAAAATCTTTTGTTCCAAAATTCAATTCTGGATTATTCTGATATAGTCTATCATCTCCATTAATTGCTGGAAAATAGGCACACCCATATCCTATTTGTCCTTGTTTATTTTTATATTGTATTGTATCATTTATAACTTGTGCCATCTGATTTGTGACTTTATCTTTAAAGATAGAGTCATCTTTTTTTTCTTCAAAAGAACTATATAACAATAAATTCTGACTGCTTGTATCTTCTTCATCTTCCTTATCTTCGCCATTTTCATCATCTTGCTTATCTTGTGTTCCATTTATTTTTATATCATCTAGCGTAATATTTCCTTCTTTATCTATTATTATAGTTGCCGTATTTCCATTTTTATCAGAATAGTGTAATTTTCCTTCTTCATCTTTGTAAATTTTTCCTCCGCTGTCAGTTTCTATGTAGTCTTTTCCTTCCAGTTCTTTTTCCAAATAATCATAGAAATTTTCGGTAAATTCTCCTGCTACATATTTATTTTCATAATATTCTATTTTTTTGGCTTCCATATCCAATTCAAAATTCTCTTTGAATTTCTCTTGCTCTGTTACTATAACGGATTGTTCTGCTCTTTTTAAAATTCCATTCTCTCCAGAAACTAAAGCTAGTGTTATACCTGCTAAGATTAATAATACTATAATGGTAATTACTAAAGCAATTAAAGTAATACCTTCTTTTTCCTTTAACATTTTATTTCTCCCTTTCTTTCTACTTATTTTTTTCTTTTGCTCAATTTTTTATTCACTCACCTTCTTTCCTTTTCAAAAATAAAAACAATTTATAAAAAGATACTATTTCATTACATCTTTATTATAAACTGTTTCTCTTCTTTATTTACGTTTGTAAATTATATGTTTTTACTTTTATCCTTTTAAAACTACATGTGTGTGTGTGTGTGTGTGTGTGTGTGTGTGTGTGTGTGTGTGTGTGTGTGTACAGTTCCAACGTTTTGATGGATTTTCTTAATTTTATTTTTGTTTGGTTCATTTTTCCTCCTTCGTAAGGGCGATTATCAATCGCCCGCTTAAAGATATTTTTGTAATTAGTTTATTTTTTTATAATTTTCTATCTATTTAATACCCCTCTATCTGTTTTCATTCCGTCAACGGGCGATTAATAATCGCCCCTACTGTATATTATATTCTATAAATTTTAGTTTAGCAAGTCTTTTTTATCATATTATAATTTCAAACTTCTATTTCCCTCTACTTTATTTTCCGAAATAGTTTTATAAACTGTCTTTCTTCGATTTAAAATAGCATAAATAATCGCTGTTATCGGAACAGTAAATACAACTCCCATACTTCCTGCAATCGCGGATATAATTTCTTCTGAAATGGTCTCTTTGTTTAGAATTTCGGTTAATCCCATATCACAAGCTAAAAATAGTAAAATTAATGTTAAAGCTCCACCTACATAGGCTAGTATTAGCGTATTTGTCATAGTTCCAATGACATCTTTGCCAATATTCATTCCACTTTTGAACAGTTCTTTCCAAGAAATATCTTTTGTTTTGTTTTTTATCTCGTCCAAACTTGAGGCAATTGACATTCCAACATCCATACAAGCACCTAACGCAGAAATGACAATTCCTGCAAATATTAAATCTCTAAAATTAAAATTAACCGTATTGATATTCATACTAAGTTGTATTGCATCTTCGCATCCACCTGAAAGCTTGGCTAAATGACTGAAAATAACAGCCACAATTCCACTTGAAATAACGCCACCTAATGTCCCCAAAGCTGCTGTCAATATTTTTTTGCTAAATCCGCCAATAATAATAAATGTAAGTACAATAATTATTGCTGATGTAACAATTGTCATCAATACTGCATCATATCCTAAATAAATTCCTTTGATTAAGACAAAGTAAACAGCTAAAATTGTGATTAATAATCCTACAATAGCCTTAATTCCTTGTTTTCCACCAATTAAAAGAATACTCAATAAAAATAGCCCAAACATGATAAAAATATAACCATCTCGAATTACATTTTGAACCGTTGCTGTGACATCTCCTTTTTCATCTTCAATCAACTGCACACTAACTTTGTCCCCTACTTCCAATTCGTAAGCTTTGATTTTCCCTTCCATATCATAAGACAAAACATAATTAGTGGTAAATTCTTCTGCCTCATAGGCTCCATCTAATATTTCTATGGTAACTTCTTGTATCGTATCAGTAATAGAACCTGTCTCTATTTCTTTAACATCGCCCACCTTGACAACAATTGCTTCACAGTCGATTTGCGTACTTGCTTCTTCTTGCATTTGCGTTTCCGCTTCTGAAAGAAGAGAACTGTCTTCTGTTGTCGCATAGATTTTTGCGGTAAAACTCATTATTAGTATAAATACAGCCATACATAACATCAGTTTTTTCAAGGTTTGTTCCTCCTCTTATTTTAAAAAATTACAATATCCATTTCATTTGTATAATCGTTGTTTCCATAGGCATATACAAGATAGACATAACCATCATCTGTCAAAAAATAATTTGGAGTTTTTTCTACTTGATACATTTCATTTGATAAATCTCGTTCATACAAATTACCATATTCTACCGCTATAATTTTTGCATTGTCATATGCCTTTTTTATTTCAGTTTGAATACTGTTTTGAACAGATTCAATCGTAGTTTTTTTAAGTTCAATTAAATCTTTTAACGAAATTAATTCTTCCTTTGAAAAGCTGTAGTTATAAGTCTGAATGAAAACTCTTTCTGATTTTCCCTCTTCTTTTAGAGAAGCTTTGATAACCAATGATAAAACATCTGAATTAACATATGCTTTATACGAAACTTTATAAATTGTATTTCCTTCGTTTTGTCTCATAATGGAATTCGCTTTGTTGTAATATTCATTTTTTATTTCTTGATTTATTTTTTTGGCAATTTCTGAGTCAATATTTAAGATGGGAATTTGGGCATCTACACTATAGAATGTTTCGTCTTGATTTACTAAATTATAAGCTGTATACACAATTTCTTCATTATTTTCTAATTTTCTTACTCTAAGTTCTTTGGAATTAATTTTGACATTATTTTGGAATAATTCATTAAAACTGCTTTTTAATAAATCATATTCTTCAGCCGTTTTTTTGGCCCCAATATTAATTCCAATCATAAATGGGTCAGTGTCGGAGTATTTATAGAAAAATTGAACATAGATACTTAAACTCAAAGCTACTATACAAATTAAAATTAATGCCATAAAAAATAGATATTTATTTCTTCCATTTAAATGACTTACAAATTTTCGTATCGCTCTTTTCATTTTTCTCACCTCAAAATAAAACTGATATTATTATAGCATTAGTTGCAAAAAATAGCAAGCAAAAAGAAAACCTAATTTTGAAAATTAGGTTTTCTTTTTACTTGATTAATTAACGAACTCAATCACCACCGTCTTTTTCGTTTAATGTTGTCACATGTTTCATGTCCTCACTTCTTTTCAAAAAGTAAAATTTTTCGCAATATTGAGAAGATTTTTTAATCTAATTTCTCTAAAACATAATCTAGTCTAAATAATTTTTTAATAATTGTTTTTCTCCATATTCCTTTATATCCTTTCTTAAAATTGAAATAGAACCTGCCAATAAGCAAGTCCTATCTCTTTTAGAAATCATTTTCAGTGAACTGATCTACATGGAAGCACAAGCCATCCCACACTATCATCGTTGTCTTTATCTACACTATTGCGATGGCTAAGGTCGGCCAACGGAGATTCGACGCTATTGAAATCCCATTCACCACCAGCTTTCCAAAAACCACCATATCTTTCACTCGAGCAACTCAGGATTTTAGTCGTATTTCCTAAATCGTAACGCCCGCATATTTCACGAGAACCTGTTACCTCCAAACCTCTTGTTTCTCTTTTTGAATCAATATAGTACCCAAATTCTGCTGACTTGATGACAACATTATAAATCGCTTCATACAAGTCATGTCCTTCTGCAACATATTGATTTATCAGAGCCACTTCATCAGCATAGTATTGACACTCATTTCCTAGAAGCCAAATGTTTCCTTCAACAGAAGGCATCTTCTCGGCTTCTGCCTTCCACCAATTGTAAGAATGTCCCGCTGCTGGTGGCTCCCCTTTCATATAGACAATCTTTCCGTTTATCTCTGAAGGATCCATAACAGGTCTCCAAAACGGAGTAAGCTTTTCCTCTTGCACTTCGCGAACTGCCTCGATAAATAAATTAATTTTCTCAGATCTTCCAGTTGAGAACTGCAGAACGTTGTCATAGAAACCATCAACAGTTGGGTCAATCAACATCAGACGTTTGTCTGACAAGCTAGTGATTTCCAAATTCCGTTGCTTAGCAAATCCTCCACATTCTCCAAATCCAATCATAATGTTTTCCTCCTTAACTAAAAAAATTTGTTTTCAACGGTTTTTACTAAAAACAAGAATTGTTTTTTCAATTTAATTATACAACATTATGTTGATATTGTCAATATTCTCTACTTTTAAATATAATTAGCTTTCTTTAATCAAATATTCACTTTTTAATCTAACATTTTTCCAGTCTTAATATTCCTGCCATTTGTCTTTATCGTAATTTCCCCATTCTCATCTGTTCTAAAAACTCTACTTCCGCAAACTTTCTAATCTCGAAATAATATCTACATTTGGATGACCATATTTATTTTCTCCAACCCCAATAACAGCAATTTTCGGTGTGTTTTTTTCCAACATTTCTTGAATAGAAGACGATTTCGACCCATGATGCGCTACTTTTAAAATATCACAATTTAAAACATCTGTATCTTTATATTTTTCTAAAATTTCCTTCTCCGCTTTTTCTTCAATATCACCAGTAAATAACATGCTAAAATCGCCATAAACCAATTTTGCCAAAATCGAATTATTATTAATTCCATTATCTGCAATCATTTTATTTACATCAGGCCATAAGATTTGAAAACACGAATACTTATCAATTTTTACAAAATCACCTGCCTTGACTGAAATTACATTTACTTTTTTAGATTTTGCAAGTTCCAGAAATTTTTTGCAATTGTCATACTCACTATCTTGCTTTCCGATGATAATATTCTCCACTTTCAAATTTTCCAACACCGCAAACAATCCGTCCGGCAGTGGTCCGCATCAAAATGCGAGACCATCAAAAAATCAATTCTCGTAACTTTTCGATCCAACAAATACGGAATTACAACATTTTCTCCATAATCATAATCTCGATTATTTCCGCCATCTATTATAATATTTTTGCCCATTGGACTTTTTATCACACAGCAATCACCGCTGTCCTACATCTACAAAATAAATTCTCAAATCACTAGGAACTGCTCGAATAACACAAAATAGTATAACCATCATACTGGTTACAGCCATTATTCTTTGCCAATATTTTTTGCAAAATTGTGTCACTCCATCACTCAAAATAAATTTTAAAAATCGGATTTTCTTCTTAGAAAAGAAATACACAATTCCAGCTATGGCAACATAATACAAAATCAGAAACCAAAAATCTGGCGTCGCTAAATAGATTTTAGAAAATGGCAATTTACTGCAAATTTCCGCAATTTTGAATAAAATCATCACTAAAAAGTTTTCAAATATGGCAATACCTGCACCGAATTTGAGGTAAAAATACTCCTAAAATCAAACTGATATACCCTAAAGCCAGCATTGGTCCAACAAGAAAATAAATGAGCAAATTAGAAATAAAAAAAGTCAGCGAAATAGTATTAAAACAATAAATCATGATGGGCACAATTAAAATTTGTGCCGAAAAACTCACCAAAAATACTCCCAAAAACGATTTTATAAACGCCGATTTTATCGCAAATTTACATTCCAAAAATCTTCTCAAAAACTGGTGAAACAACACAATTCCCAATGTTCCGCCAAACGACAACCACATTCCTACTGCAAAAATGTTATACGGATTGATGAAAAGTAGCACAACCAGCGTAAACAAAATTGTCACATACACATTATTTTTTCGGTAAAAATTTTGACTAATCAAAAGCATCCCATTCATGATGCAGGCTCGCATACACGAAGGTGCGCCACCAGTAATCACAACAAAAAATCCCAATACAGCAAGGATTAGATAATTTTTGAATTTTCTGTGATTGACAAATTTATCTAAAACCACTTGCACACCAATTATCACATACGAAACATGCATTCCTGAAATAGCCAGCACATGTGACATACTGCTGTCTTTAAAATTTTCCTTAATTTCATCATCTAATGTACTACTGTCACCCAACAAAATTCCTTTCAGAAAAGCATTCGTATTTTCTGCATAGATGTTATCTAGTGTTTCAAACAACTTTGTCTTTATGGCAAATATTTTCTCTGTTAGGCTATTTTTATGTGTCAAAATTTGAACACTTTTTACATACATACTTCCATAAATTTTGCTTTGTTTTAAATAATTTCGATAACTAAATCCCTTATAATTTCTCGCCACATCGCCTTTTGAAAAACTGCCTGAAATCTGTACAATATCCCCAAATTTCAAATTTTCTTCTTTTGGTATATATACGATTATTTTTGTATTTTTCACATTTTGAATATTAGCTTGCACAATTTTTACGATATAGCTATTTGAACGTGCTTTTTCTGTTTTCATACTGACAATTTCTGCAACTGCTGTAAGTTCACACTCTTCTGGATATTTTTTATCAAAAGAAAAAATGAGAGCAATATTAAAACAAAGCCCCCATCCTATTAAAATTATAATTCCTATTTTTATGAATTGTTTCATGGCTAAATCTCCTTTTCTTAAAAATTTAGCCCCCAGCTGTTTATTCCACTATCCTTCGCGCCGTTACAAATCTTTGTGAATAATATGAATTTGAATTCAAATTATCAATCACAACACCTCTTTGTGGATTAGCACTATGGATAAAATCTCCTCCACCAATAAAAATTCCACAATGTCCAATTTTTGTTTTTCCATCGTTGTAAAACAAAATTAAATCACCAATTTGCAAATTTTCTCTTTCTACAACTGCTCCCAATGACGTCTGACTTGCTGCAACTTGCCCTAAAACAAAATCGAAATGCCCATAAACATAACGGGTAAATCCTGAACAGTCAAATCCTTTTTCTGGAGAACTTGCCCCCAACACATAAGGATACCCCAAAAACTGTTTTGCAAATCCTACAACATCATTTCCTGTAACAGCTGAATTTTTCTCTTGTGATATAGACTTGTTTTCTTCTTCTGTTTCTTTACTAACAGTATTTTCTCGCTCTTCTGCTGTGCTTCTTGCGCTTACATCTTTCTGCCTTACCAAAGATTTGCTAATATAGCCAGAGCCAATTTTATCTGATGTAATTTTATAGAAATTTCCCTCTTCTCCTGTAATGGTCACAATATCGTCTTCGTCTAATACATCCACAATGTCAGCATTGGTTGATGCCGTTTTTCTTACTCTTGCTGTTTCTACAATAACAATTGCTGTTTTATTGGTAGCTGGTTTTTCTTCTTTTGGTTGCTCGGTTTCTTGTGGTTTTTCCTCTGTTGGCTCTGGCGTAACTTCTTTAGGCTCTGTTGTATTTTGTGGAGTTGTTGGAACTTGTGGTTCTGGTTGAGCTGGTAGTTGTGTTGCAACTGGTGACGCATTTGGTGCTGATTTTGTCGTCAATTTTGACTCTGTTATCCATCCAGATGTATTTTGACAAGTTACTTTATACCAATTTCCTAATTTAGTTTCAATCGTTACGTTCGCCCCTTGCGCAATTTGCATTTTAGCAATGGTTGATAAATTCGGTATTACTCTAAGTTTTATAGTATTTGACAAAGCAAATGTTTCTCCGACTTTTAATTGCACTGGCGCAGTTTGCTCATTTTCTTGATTTGGTACAAGATTTTTCTCTGTTGAGTCACCATTTTCTGTGGTATTTTGCGGTTCTTGTGGTATCTGCTCATTTGCCGTTGTGTTTTGTGTTGCTTCACCTTTCTTGGTAAAAAATTCTGCTTTTGCATAACCTATATTTTCTCTGTATTTTACTTTATACCATTCTCCATTTTCTTCTAAAATTTCCACTTCATCTTCTTGATAAATATTGGTTACAATATTTGCTTCTGTAGAAGCGGACTCTCTAATGCGTACAGCTGTCACATTTACAGTAGCCGTAACACCAAAACAATACTGATTTATCGTTAAAATCATAAAAATTACGATGCACGATAAAATTATCTTTTTCATTTTTTACATCCTTGTATCCTATATTTAGGTTTTTAAAAGGTTACCCATAAACCTTTGTAAATAATTATATAAATGGATGATATAATTATCTATGACATTGTTGACTTTTTTCCTCCTTGTAAGGGGCGCGCCTACCTTTTAGATTAATCGGATATGCACATCTTCTAATTGTTTTGGAAATACTTGTGCTGGCGCTCCCATCATCACATCACATGCTTTTTTATTTTTCGGAAATGCAATGACTTCACGAATGGAATCTTCTTTGGCAAGCAACATAATAATTCTGTCAATTCCTGCGGCCGCTCCTGCATGTGGTGGTGTTCCAAACTGAAAAGCTTTAAATAAAGCGCCAAAACGTTTTTCCACATCTTCTTTGGTATAACCTGCTATCTCAAATGCCTTAATCATAATTTCCTGATTGTGATTTCTAACAGCTCCAGATGCCAGTTCATAGCCATTTCCTACAAAATCATATTGATAGGCATAAATGTTTAACGGATTTTGGCTTTCTAAAGCGTCCATAGCGCCTTGTGGCATCGAAAATGGATTATGGTTAAAATCAATAGTTCCTTCGTCTGACAATTCATACATTGGAAAATCCACAATAAAGCAAAATTTATAGACATCTTTCTCAAGTAAATCAAACTCCTCTCCTAGTTTGATACGAACGCCACCAGCGATTTTTTCTGCTTTCGTTTTTTCATCTGCAATAAAAAAAATAGCTGAACCAGATTTTACTTTCATTTTTTCAAAGATTTTTGCTTTTCTGTTATCTTCTATAAATTTGCTAATTCCTCCATTTAAATTCATTTCTTGATCAACTTTTACCCAAGCTAATCCTTTGGCTTCCAACTCTTGAACAGCGAACTCTGATAAGTTATCAAAAAATTTGCGCGTTTTTTCCTCTGCCTTTTCTACTACAATCGCCTTAACTGTTTTATTTTGAAAAGCCTTAAATTCTGTTCCTTCAAAAATCTCTGTTACATCACAAATCGTAAGCGGATTTCTTAAATCTGGCTTATCTGTTCCATATTTTTCCATTGCCTCTTGATAAGGAATTCTCATAAAAGGTCCATCGTCAACTTTCCAATCTGAATTCGCTTTAAATACTTTTGGTACAACATTTTCAATTACCTCAAACACATCTTCTTGGGTTGCAAATGCCATTTCAAAATCCAATTGATAAAATTCGCCTGGAGAACGGTCAGCTCGTGGATCTTCATCACGAAAACATGGCGCAATTTGATAATATTTTTCAAAACCTGAAACCATTAACAATTGTTTGAACTGCTGTGGCGCTTGTGGTAGCGCGTAAAATTCACCCGCATGAAGTCTACTTGGTACTAAAAAGTCACGAGCTCCTTCTGGTGAAGAATTCGCTAAAATGGGTGTTTGAATTTCAGTAAAATCCAATTCATCCATTGCCTTTCTAAAATCCTTTAAAATTTTAGCACGAAGTTTTATATTTTGATGAATTTTTTCATTTCGTAAGTCTAAAAAACGATATTCTAAACGCAAATCTTCACGGACATTTTGCCCTTCTACATTTATCTCAAATGGAAGATTAGCTTTGCATTTTCCAAGAATTGTAATGTCGTTTGCCACAACTTCAATTTCCCCTGTTGGAAGCTTTGGATTTTTACTACTTCTTTCCAAAACTTTGCCACAAACTGTTAATGTACATTCTTTGTTTAAATCTTGGCATTTTTCTGCCAGAGTATTTTCATTCTGAATGACAATTTGTGTGATGCCATTTTCATCACGTAAATCAATAAACATCATTTTTCCTAAATTACGAATGGTTTGCACAAAGCCCGCTAAACGTACTTCTTCGCCTATATTTTTGCTATTTAATTCACCACAGTTATGTGTTCTATATTGATTTTTCATTTCAATTTCTCCCCATATTTATTTTGAAAATTTTTCTTTTCAAAATTGTGGGTATATTATATAATATTATTTTGGATTTTTCAATTGTTTTTGGGAAAATATTTTAGAATATGAAAAAGAGAAGTCCCTTCGACTTCTCTCTAAAGTTATAAACTTTAAAGACATAACTGCATACTCTATCAGTAGTTATGCTTTTAAACTTAATCGAAAATATCCAATTAGTTCAAGTCCTGCAAATGAGATTTCTTCAATAGGATATTCTAATTGTTTTATATCTCCATACCATCCTGTTTTATGTACCCACTTATTTCCATCTTGTCTTACAAAATGAAAATCAGAATGTATTCCCTTTAACAAATCTTCTGTATTATAATAAAAAGCAATCTTTATACATTCATTCGATACAATTTCCTTTGAAGAACACTCTTCTGCCAAAATTCCTAAAGTTTCAAAATCACTTTTAACTGCTTCAATTAATTCAGAAACACTTGTGTAATGAACTTTACCAGAAATTTGTCCAATATCTCCAAAATAAGAAACTTTTTCATTTATAAGACTTTCAAGAAAAATCTGACCATCTTCCTTAAAGGCTAATATCTCCGTAGGCACTGTGTTTGAAACAGCAAACATAAAGCAATTGAAATTTCCTTTCGGTAAAGAATCCCAGTCTACAATCTTCCCAAAATTATTCCGAATATCCATTTGTATTTTTTGTAATATTTGGCTATTCATAATGTTACTCCTTTCGCAAATGCGGTTGATTTTTAGTTCAAATAATTTCTTATATTTATTTTACCACATTTACATAAAATCGTCAAGTTTTTACAGAAAACCACAACTAAAAAGCCATTGTATTAGACCTTTTTCTAATACAATGACTTCTCTATTGGAGCAGGTAATTTGTTCGTAGGACATCAAAGCCTTGCTATTTCTGCTTTAAAGAAGATTATGCTACTAGAATTACAACGCATTTACAAGGTATTTTTGCAAAAATTTTATGCAATTTTGAATGAAAACCCTAATTAATTCTCGTATCATACGGAATTTGAGTCACATGCATTTTGTATGCATTACAAATAGCATTTAACGATTTTGAGTGGTAGCAAGCGAATTTTTGATGTAATTACTTCCCATAGAATTGATTATCTATATTGGGGTTAATTTTTACTAACTAAATGAATAATATTCAGTGGAGTATTTATTGAGTAAAATCATACTAAAATTGAGTAATAAACCATATTGAAATATTATATATGATAGAACTTCACTCTTTTGACTTACAAACAAGTTTTTTTGATTTTTAAATAATGCATAATTTTGAGTAAGTATTTGAGTGTTAGTCATAACAAAAAAGCCATCATACTAGACTACTTTCTAATACAATGACTTATTTAATGGAGCAGGTAATTCGGTTGTAGGTCATTACAAGTTCTCTATTTCTGCTTTAAGAATTCATATATAACAGAACTACAACGCATTTACAAGGTATTTTTCTTAAATTTTTAGGTAATTTTGACTTAAAACCCTAATTATTTCTCGTATCATACGGAATTTAAGCCATATGCATTTTGTATGCATCACGAATACATTCTATAATTTTGAATGGTAGAAAAGGAATTTTGAGAGTAGTTACTCCCCATAGGATTGATTATCTATATTGGGGTTAATTTTTACTAACTAAATGAATAATAAACTATGCGGTTAGTTATTGGAAAAAATGAGTTAAAACGGAGTAATAAGATTTGATTTTTATGCTATCTATGAGAAAACCTCACTCTTTCGAGTGAGGTACAGAATTACATCGTAATTTCTTTGATTGCTGCCCATGGAACAAAATGTGCTTGGTTGGACGGACCCGCATCTTCAATCCCCATAGTAAAGACAAATCCCAATTCATCATAGTCTTTTACATATCCATTTGT
Source organism: uncultured Clostridium sp. (assembly GCA_947648495.1). GTDB lineage: Bacteria > Bacillota > Clostridia > TANB77 > CAG-508 > Scatovivens. The sequence goes on along the minus strand of CANSOA010000014.1, from coordinate 210 downwards.
CTTGTCTCCATTCTGATATCTAATTGTTACACAAATTTTCTGTTCTTTTAGAATTTCTAAACAATTTCTCATATTTTCTGTCTCTCCTTTCGCAAATGCGATGTATACTATTTCAACAATTTTCTATATCATTATTATATCACATTTACATAAAAGGTTCTATAATATTAGTTGGGGTGTATACAAAAAGATAAAAAAATAGTGCATTTA
>CANSOA010000013.1 GCA_947648495.1 uncultured Clostridium sp. | reverse complement strand
CAAGCAATACATTGTATGCGGTATGGAAAGATGAAACAAATCCAACAGCAGGAACATTAACAATGAAATTAGGAAGTAGCACAGGTTCTGCATACACGAACAACACTTGGACAAATCAAAGCGTATATATAGCATTAAACAACGGCTCTGATAGCGGAAGTGGACATAAATCAACAGTATATAGTATAACAGGAGCAACAACAGCGAGCAACCAAACTGTAGCCAAAACGTTGACAACCGCAGGAACATATACAATAACAGTGACAACAACAGATAATGCGGGAAATACAGCGACAAGAAGTTATACAGTGAAAATTGATAAGACAGCTCCTACTATAACAACAAGTCAGACAAGTCCAAATACAAAAACAATTGATAAAACCTTAAGTATTTCTGCCTCTGATTCGGGCTCAGGACTTGCAACATTGAAATATGAATATGGAGAAAAAGATAAGGCTTATTTTAAAACGAGTGGAACTGTTATTAGCGGTAGTAGTAAGAGTTTAGCGGTAAATACGCAGGATTATTTTGACAATATTTATACGAAAATGTTTCAAGCAGATATGTCTGTGCCAGTGAAGTATACAATTTATGCAAAAGATAATGTAGGAAATGAAAGTGTGAAAACAGTCACAGTTAATAATTTGTTATTGAAATATGTTTTCAGGGCTAGTGCTAGTTATAATCCGAATACAAGAGGTTTATTGGTTAATCCACCAAGCACATATGAGCCAACGGCATTAAGAATTAAAGGAACTCCTGGTGGAGCAGGATCTACTCAATATGGACCATATGTTACTTTAAAAGCACGGAACTTATACAGTTCAATGGGATGGTAATTATATTGACCAATGTAAATTTGATGTTCAGAACGAGTCCTTAATACCATCTCAAGCGACAAGTCCAACTAGAAAGGGTTTAGTACAGTTTACGACTACATCTACCTATTCAGGATTTGAATTTAGAGCAAGCAGAGTATCTACAGGATCAAGTTATGTAGATATTGGTTTAGTTACTCTGATAGAACTTGATAGATAATATAGAAAAAATCGGGATAAAATTATCTCGATTTTTTTCTAAAAATTGGTAAATAAATTTGACAAAATAAAAACATATTGGTAATATATAAATGAAAGAAAGGAAATGTTTATGTTTTTTTATCCAGATTATTATTGTGACAGGGTCACAGATATAACGATTGATTTATTAAAAGAAAATGATATAAAAGGAATGATATTAGATGTAGACAATACACTCATTGATTTTAACCAAAATCTACTAGAAGGTGCTAGACAATGGGTTGAACAAATGAAGCAAGTAGGCATTCAATGTATCATTTTGTCCAATAGCAATAAAGCCCAAAAAGTGAAAATGGTAGCCGATATTTTGCAAATTCCCTATATTTATTTTGCCACAAAACCACTCAAAAGAGGATTCGAAAAAGCAAGAATCCAATTAGGGTTGGAAAATGATAAAATTGCTGTTGTAGGAGACCAAATTTTTACGGATATAATTGGAGCTAATCGTAGCCAAATGTTCTCCATTCTTGTCAATCCAATTGCCAAAAAAGATATTTGGGTAACAAAATTAAAAAGACCAGTGGAAGAACTCATTGTCAAATCTTATGTAAGAAAACAAAAGAAGAAAGAGGAATAAAAATGTACGATCGTAATAATACACATGTTTTAGTTTATGTAATATTCGGAATAATCGCTTTATTAGTAGGAAAATTGGTGGCTTGGCTCAATGTTCGTTTGCCAGAAGAACAAAAAATTGTTTCCAAAGAATTTTTCGCAAGAAACAAAAAAGGGTTGGAAAAAAATTATATTTGTATGATTATTATGGTGATTTTATATGTTGCCCTTTTAAATAAATTTGGGATTGGACAAACGTTTATGCAAAATTTAGAATTAATCAAATTTATGATTTTAATGCCCATGTTAGTCAGCTCCTTTATGATTGATTTAAAACACAGAATTTTGCCAAATCGATTAAATTTGACTATATTTGAAATTGGATTGCTATTCACTTTTTTGTATGGAATTAATAATATAAACCTAGCAAAAGATATGTTACTTGGTATGTTGACGGGTGTTGGAATTTTTGGCGCAATTACCTTGTTAGGAGGTTTAATCGCTGGGAAAGAAGCAATGGGATTAGGAGACGTAAAATTTATGGGAGCGATTGGTTTATATTTTGGCGTAAGTCAAATTGCGCAGATTTCACTACTTGCATTTTTCGTTGGTGCCATTGTGTCAGTTGTTGTTTTATTGGTGCGAAATCTAATTTTGAAAAGCGATGATGAATATATGCCATTTGGTCCGTTTTTGGTAATAAGTGCTATTGCGTGTATCTTTTTGCCAGCTAATACGGTATTTGTTTTGTTTATGGCAATGTGCAAAGGAATTAGTGACCAAATTTTGCGTATACTATAAAAAAGGAGGTGTTTTATGAATATACGAATAAAATGGCTAAGAGATCAACTAAAATCGATGGAATTAGAAGGCATGATAGTATCGAATCCAATCAATGTTCGCTATTTGACAGGTTTAGAAGAAGAAGGAATTTTTATTATTGCGCCAAAGGAAAACGTTTTTATTACAGATACACGCTATATTGAAAGTGTCAACAACAAACTAACCATTGATGACGAAATTGTTGCCTATGATGTGCGCAATTTAAGTAAATTCGATTACGAAGGATTTTTTATGTGTTCAAATGATATTGGGTTTGAAGAAAAATACGTAACTTATGAAACTTATAAAAAATATTTACAAAAATATCAAGTCAATCTTGTAGAAACAGAAGGCATTATTGAAAACCACCGAATTGTAAAAGAAGAAGACGAGATTGAGAAAATTCAAAAAGCGTGTCAAATCACAGATAATACATTTGAATACGTCAAAAAAATTTTGCAATATGGCATGACAGAAAAAGAGCTTAGCTTTGAAATCGAAAAGTTCATGTTAGAAAATGGAGCAGATGGTGTAGCCTTTGAATCAGTCGTAGCATTTGGTGAAAACACTTCCATGCCACATGCCGTTCCAAGCAATCGAAAATTGGAATCAGGAGACATCATTCAATTGGATATAGGCGCCAAATATAAAGGCTATTGTTCGGATTTTTCGAGAGTTATTTTTGTGGATTTTGTGAAAAATGAATATGAAGATAGTTATCAGTTTGTTCTAGAGCAACAGCAGAAAATTGCAGAAAGTTTTAGAGATGGTACAAATGTCAAACCAATCATCAAAAATCGAGAAACCGATTATCGTTTGAAAAACTTTGATATTATGCATGCTTTTGGGCATGGAGTTGGTTTGTGCATTCATGAAGAGCCCATTTTAAACTCCAAAATGGATTTATATTTAAAAGAAAATTCGGTGCTTGCTATTGAGCCGGGTGTCTATAAACCGGGCAGATTTGGCATCAGAATAGAAGATACGTATTTAATTCGTAAAAATTCATGTATAAATTTAACAAAATCTGGAAAAGACTATAATATAGTAAATTTAAAAGATAGTAAATAAAAAACACTTGCTTTTTATAACAATCTGTGGTATAATAGCAAGGTTAATAATAAAATGAAAGAAATGAGGTAAAAATTATGGCTGATGTTTATATGGCAGGAGATTTAAGAAATGGAACAACATTTGAATTAGATAATAATGTATTTAAAGTAGTAGAATTTCAACATGTAAAACCAGGAAAAGGAGCGGCGTTTGTTCGTGTAAAAATGAAAAATGTTATTACTGGAGCTGTTTTAGAAAGAACGTTTAATCCATCAGAAAAATTGCAAGGAGCTGAAATTGAAAAAAGAGATATGCAATATTTATACAATGATGGAGAACTATATTATTTTATGGACAATAATACATACGACCAAATGCCATTGAATAAAGAACAAATTGGTGATGCGTTAAAATATATAAAAGAAAATATGAATGTTAGCATGCTAGCTTTTAAAGGAAAAGTATTTGCTGTTGAGCCACCAATGTTTGTAGAGTTAGAGGTTACCTATACAGAACCTGGCTTTAGTGGAAACACTACAACCACTTCTGGAAAACCAGCAACATTAGAAAATGGATTGGAAATTTCAGTTCCATTATTTGTCAATATAGGTGATGTAATTCGAATTGACACTAGAACTGGAGAATATATGGAAAGAATCTAGTTTGGGGATGGATTTTGTAAGACAGAGAGGAAGGAAGCTTTGAATGTTAAATAATAAATTTAAAGAAGTCATTAAAAATTTAGAAGGAAATATTGAAAATAAAAAGGATTTAGCTTATGCTAAGGCACAAGTTATGGAATTGACCATGTTATACTTGGATGAATTAGATAGACTAGAGAATGTGTATAAAGAAAAAGTTGCAATTTGTGAACACCGATTGGATAGTTTAGAAGTTGCCATGCAAAAGTTAGATACTGAGATTTTTCAAGATGGTGAAGAAGAGGAAGAAGACACCGATTTAGAACCAATTAAATGTCCGTATTGCAATACTAATTTTTTTATTGAGTTCGATAATTCAAAAAAAGAAATCAAGTGTCCAGATTGTAAAAATATCATTGAATTAGACTGGGGAAATTTTGAAGATGATATGTAACTTTAATCAAATAATACTAGGGGGTCGATGGCTTTGCCATCGATTTTTACACCAAAATGCAAATGACATCCTGTTGTTGCACCATTTGTTTGCTGACCAGTCGAATCTAGAAAAGGATTATTAGGCATTGTATCAATATATTTGGGGCCAACATTACCGATTAACTGATTTTTGCAAATTGAGTCATTAAGATTGACGATAAAATTTGGAGAAACATGAGAATAAGAAAAAACTGTATTTTGCTGTTTAATTTGAATGGTATAACCATTTGCGCCTTGAAAATCCAAGTAAGAAACAATGCCAGCTGATGCCGAATAAATATTTGTACCGCTCAGGTGCAGGAATATCAATTCCAGAGTGATAGTTTGAAGCGCCAGAGGTTGGGGAAATGCGAAAACCAAAATATGAAGATACAGTATGATAAGTAGGCAAAGGCCAAGAATAGTCACAATTAGAAAAAGAATATTCAGTCGAAGAACTCATAAAAGACTGCCCAGAATAGACCACAAATGTAGTTATGCAAGAAATAAAAAATATAAATATAATAAAATAAATGAAATTAAAAAAATTTTTTTCATAAAACCTCCTAAATAAAAATTGTTTGTTCATTTGTTTGAAAAATTTGTGCGATTTGCACAGAAAAATTAATAAATAACAAGCATGTAAATGTCGTTTTGACATTTACATGCTAAGAAGAAAAACAAAAGAAAAAATTTAAACAAAATTTTCTTCACACACAAATATAGTATAACAGTAGTGACGTTTAATGTCAAGTACAAATTGAAAAAAAATGAAAAAAGCAAAAATTACAAAAAAAAATTGGAAATCGGTTGACAAAAATATGATTTATTATTTATACTAAAATAAAAAGAAAGTAGGAGAAAAAATGAAAAAAGGAAATATAAGTATAATTATTATTGTTGTTATTGTAATCATAGGAATGATGCTAATAAATGGCTACAATGGGCTAGTTACAAAGCAAGAAAATATAGAAAGTATGGCTTCTAATTTGGATGTTATGTTGCAAAGAAGAGCTGATTTAATTCCTAATTTAGTCAGTACAGTAAAAGGATACACGCAACATGAAACAGAAGTTATCGACAAAATAACACAGGCTAGAGCAAAATTAGTAAATGCAAATGGTATGGCTGAAAAATCAGAAGCTAATGCAGAACTTACCAGTTCGCTTAATGCCTTAATGTTAGTGATAGAAAACTATCCAGATTTGAAAGCTTCTCCAAATTTTACTCAATTATCCGACGAATTGGCAGGTACAGAGAATCGCATTGCTGTTGCAAGAAAAGATTATAATGAAGCTGTAAAAGCGTTCAATACAAGTATCAAAAAATTTCCAAACAACCTTTTATCAGGTATATTGGGATTTGAACAGGCAGAATATTTTCAAGCAAGTGAAGGAAGTACGGAGGTGCCGAGTGTTACTTTTAACTAAAAATAGAATTATCAAAATATTAATTGGTATTGCTATATTCATTCCTATTTTTAGTATAAAAACGTTTGCAATGGTTCAGCCAACAAAAGAGTTTTATGTTAATGATTATGCAGGGTTATTGAATTTTAACACAAAAAATTATATAGTCGATATCAACCAAAAATTATATGCCAAAACAGGAGCACAAATTGTAGTCGTTACAGTTCCCAATCTAGAAGGCGATTCCTTAGAAGAATATGCAACAGCGCTTTTTAGAAAATTTGGAATTGGAGATAAAACAAAAAACAATGGTGTGCTTTTGTTATTAGCATTAGAAGAAAGGCAATTTAGAGTAGAAGTAGGGTATGGCTTAGAAGGCAGGTTAAATGATGCCAAAACAGGAAGAATACAAGACCAATATATCATACCATATTTGAAAAATGACAATTGGAATGAAGGCATACGAAATGGTTTTAATGCGATTTTGCAGGAAGTTTCGGAAGAATATGGCGTCCATATTGAAAGTGCAGAAAATATCAATTCGCAAGTTGGACTTGCAGATTTAAATACTGACGAAGATTTGAAGATTATTTTTGTAATACTTGCTATTTCAATTATTTTAGGTCTTCTTACAAGATGGATTCATATCAAATTTGGTCTAATCTATATAATATTTTTTATAGCGATTCTGATTTTTCTAAAATTTATAGGGAAAAATATGAGTGGTTATCTACAAATTTCTGCCTGTAGTTCCATACTAGGATTTATCATGGGACTAGTTGGCGATTTCTTCTTGGGTGGAGGTTCTTCTGGTGGTGGACGGGAGTTCTTCATCTAGAGGTTTTTCTAGTGGAGGCGGAGGCTCTTCTGGCGGTGGACGGAAGTTCGAGAAGTTTTTAGCTGTAAAGATTTTGTAGAAATTTAGGCAAAAACATTTACAAAGCAGTGTTTTAGGTGTATAATAAGATAAAATAGAACAGACGTATGTTTTGGAAGGAATGGTAAAATAAAATGGATAGAATGAAAACATTTCTTACATATGCACTATTAATTATTGGATTTTTTGCAGTATCTTTAGTATTAGAAAATGGTTTATTAATGGCCATGTATGCGCCAATTTCAGGTGAATTTGATGGCTATTATGCAGGAACCAATAGTCGTTTTAACATCAAAAATGCTTCGGCAACTGCCTGTAACGTGAACGGATATTTAAGTTTCGATTTAATCAACACAACAGGAGAATTTGTTGACCAGTGCTATTTAAAAGTGAATTTATACAATGAACAGAAACTATTAGCTGATACAGAATACATAAAAATTGTGGGAATGCAATCAGAAGCTACCAAACCAATTCGCATAAAATTTAAAGCTAACAATATCGAAAAATTCAATGTTTCAATAGTACAAAACACACCAGATAAAACCAATATTATCAATATTTTAGGTTGGGAAATTGACTTAACCAATGTTTTCGGACTTGGAATTGATTTGAGTAATGTAACTATTTTTGGAACTCGATTAGCTGATTTATTTACTTGGAATAACATAGTATCAACAGGTCAAAGTTTTTGGGAATGGCTACTCATAACCATCAAAGGTGTGCCAGGTTGGGCTTATTTTGTAGCACTATTCTTTATTATTTAGAAGCTAAAGAAAAGAAAGGAAAATAAAAATATGGAAAATTTGCAGAACAAAGCTTTCAATATTAGAAAAAATATACTAGAAATGATTTATACAGCCCAATCAGGACATCCGGGAGGTGCCTTATCTTGTGCGGATTTATTAACAGTATTGTACTTTTCTGAAATGAAAATTAATGTTGATTGTCCCAAAGATGAAAATCGAGATCGTTTAGTTTTATCAAAAGGACATGCATCAGGTGCATTATATGCTACTTTAGCTGAAAAAGGTTTTTTTGCAAAAGAAGAATTGAAAGGTTTTCGCAAGCTCAATCGTATGTTGCAAGGACATCCAGACATGAGACAAATTTCTGGTGTTGATATGAGTACAGGTTCACTAGGACAAGGTTTGTCAAGTGCCAATGGCATGGCAATTGCTGGAAAGTTGGATCAGAAAGATTACAGAGTTTATTGCGTTATAGGAGACGGAGAAATTCAAGAAGGTCAAATTTGGGAAGCGGCAATGACAGCAAGTCATTATAAATTAGACAATTTATGTGCAATAATTGACTACAATAATTTGCAAATTGATGGAAAAATCACAGATGTTATGAATGTAACACCAATTGACGAAAAATTTAAAAGTTTTGGATTCCATGTGATAAGTATTGATGGACATAATTTACAGGAAATCAAAAGAGCTTTTGAAGAAGCCAGAAATACCAAAGGAAAACCAACAGCAATCATTGCCAAAACCATAAAAGGAAAAGGCATCGATTTTATGGAAAATCAAGCTAGCTGGCATGGAAAAGCGCCAAATGAAGAAGAATACGGAATTGCAATTGGACAATTACAACAAATGTAGGGGCGATTGGCAATTGCCTACAACACCGAAACATATAATTTAAAAAAATAAATTTAATTACACTAAAAAGAGCATTTTAGGATACAAGGAGAAACGTATGAATTTAGATAAAAAAATAGCTACCAGACAAAGTTTTGGAGAGAAATTATTAGAATTAGGAAAAGAAAACAAAAATATTGTTGTATTAGACGCTGATTTATCGGCAGCGACGAAAACCAGTCTATTTGCTAAAGAATTTCCAGACCGTTTTTTTGATATGGGAATTGCAGAACAAGACATGATTTCCACAGCCAGTGGTCTTGCCACATGCGGAAAAATACCATTTGCAGCGACTTTTGCCATGTTTGCAACAGGAAGAGCTTATGACCAAATACGAAATAGTGTATGCTATCCAAATTTAAATGTAAAAATTATCGGAACCCACAGTGGACTTACAGTTGGAGAAGATGGCGCAACACATCAAATGCTGGAGGATATTGGACTAATGCGAGGTTTACCAAACATGAAAGTCATGTATCCATCAGACGATTTACAAACCAAATGGGCAGTAGAAGAGGCAGCAAAAATAAATGGTCCTGTTTATATTAGACTATGCAGACTAGCGACGCCTGTTATTTATGATAATCAAAATTTTGAATTTGGAAAAGCTGTTATGCATGGAAATGGAACAGATGCCACTATCTTTGTCACAGGAGATATGACGTATATCGCTTTGCAAGCAAAAGAAGAATTAGAAAAACAGGGAAAGGCGATTAGAGTTGTTGATTTTCATACAATCAAACCAATTGATAGAGAAATGATTATTAAATGTGCCAAAGAGACCCCAAAATTAATTTCCATAGAAGACCACAGTATTATAGGAGGTTTAGGAACTGCTATTGCAGAAGTTTTAACAGAAGAATATCCAGTAAAACTTATAAGACTTGGCGTTCGTGATGTTTTTGGAAAGTCAGGTAAGCCACAGGAATTGTTAGATTATTTTGGATTAAGTGTAGAGAAAATCAAAAAAATTGTTTTAGATATGGACAATTAGAAAATTTTGTGATAAAAAGATAAAGGTACTTATAAGAGTGTCTTCTATATTTGGATGTTGCCAAGCTTTTGAGACTGTTTGCGAAGAATGAGCAATACAGTGTCAATATAGCGAATGTCTTCATCTATCATATATTCGGGTGTCGCCAAGCGGTAAGGCATCGGACTCTGACTCCGACATGCGTAAGTTCGAATCTTACCACCCGAGCCAAAAAGAGTCTTCGTCAAATTTCTTGTAATAAATACAAAGAACTTTGGCGAAAGTTTTATAAGGAGAAAAATTCATGTCAAAATTTGTTCACCTACACGTCCACAGCGAATACAGTCTGTTAGATGGCATGTGCCGAATTAAAGATTTACCCAAACGCGCCAAAGAACTTGGTATGGAAGCAATCGCCATCACCGATCATGGCGTCATGTTTGGCGCAGTCAATTTTTATAAAGAATGTAAAGCAAACGGTATCAAACCAATCATTGGTTGTGAAGTCTACGTTGCACCACGCAGTCGAACTGATAAACAAACTGGCATCGACGACAGATATTCACATCTCATTCTTCTTGCCAAAAATCAAACTGGATACGAAAACTTAATCAAATTAGTATCGCATTCTTTCACCGAAGGCTATTATTACAAACCCCGCATTGACACCGAAATTTTAGAACAATACAGCGAAGGTTTAATCTGCCTAAGCGCGTGTTTAGCTGGTAGTATCAACCAAGCTATTTTGCAAGATAATATAGAAAAAGCCAAAGAAATTGCCCTATGGCACAAACGTGTTTTTGGTGAAGATTATTACTTAGAAATTCAGAACAACGGTCTTGCCAAACAAGTCATGGTCAATCAAAAATTAATCGAGTTATCCAAAGAGCTAGACATTCCATTAGTCGCCACAAACGACGCCCACTATTTAAAAAAAGAAGACAGTTACAATCATGAAATTTTACTCTGTATTCAAACAGGCAAAAAAATGACAGATGAAAACCGTATGCGCTTTGAGACAGATGAATTATATATCAAATCTACAGAAGAAATGATGGACTATTTCTCAAACGTACCAGAAGCCATCGAAAACACCGTCAAAATTGCAGAAAAATGTAATTTTGACTTTGAATTTGGGGTCACAAAATTGCCCAATTATGATGTGCCAGAAGAATTTCAAACACATGAAGCCTACTTCCGAAAATTATGTGCAGATGGAATCAAAGAACGCTATGGCGAAAATCCATCACAAGAAATTTTAGATAGAGCCGAATATGAAATGAGTATTATTTCCAAAATGGGATATGTTGATTATTACTTGATTGTTTGGGATTTTATTCATTATGCCAAAAGCGTAGGAATCGCAGTAGGTCCTGGACGTGGTTCTGGAGCAGGTTCGATTGTAGCCTACGCAATCGGAATAACTGATATTGACCCCATCAAATACAATTTACTTTTTGAAAGATTCTTAAATCCAGACCGCATCAGTATGCCTGATTTCGATGTCGATTTTTGCTACGAAAGACGTCGGAGAAGTCATTGATTATGTTGCAAGAAAATACGGCGCAGACCATGTTTCCCAAATCATAACATTTGGTACTATGTCAGCTAGAAGTGTCATTCGTGATGTCGGAAGAGTTTTGGATGTTCCCTATCATGAAGTGGATAAATTAGCCAAAATGATACCATTTGAATTACATATTACCATTGCCAAAGCATTGGTAGAAAATATCGAACTCAAAAATTTATACGAAAGCGATGAAACCGTCAAGAAAATCATTGATATAGCACAAGGTTTAGAAGGAATGCCAAGAAATGCATCCACACATGCTTGCGGTGTTGTCATCACCAAAAATCCAGTGGACACCTATGTACCATTATACGTCAATGACGGTACACCAGTTGCCCAATATACCATGACATTATTAGAAGAATTAGGTCTATTAAAAATGGACTTTTTAGGACTTAGAACTTTAACCGTAATCGAAGATTGCAAACAACTTGTCAAAAAAAATAGAGGAATCAATGTCGTATTTGACGAAGCCATGAATGACCCCAAAGTCTACAAACTTTGGCAAGAAGGAAACACCTTTGGAATTTTCCAATTTGAAAGTGCAGGCATGACTTCTTTCATGAAAGAACTAAAGCCAGACTGCTTAGAAGACATCATCGCTGGTGTTTCGCTTTATCGACCTGGTCCGATGGACCAAATTCCACGTTACATCAAAGGAAAACTAAATCCAGGTCACAATGAATACACCCATCCAGCCTTAGAACCAATTTTGAATGTTACATATGGTTGTATGGTATATCAAGAACAAGTCATGCAAATTGTACGTGATTTAGCAGGTTATTCTTTGAGTCGTGCAGATTTAGTGCGTCGTGCAATGGGAAAGAAAAAGTTAGATGTTATGGCAAAAGAAAGGGAAGTCTTCATTCATGGACAAACCGATGAAAAAGGAGAAATCGTTGTTCCAGGCTGTGTTCGAAATGGAATTGACGCTCATTCAGCCAACCAGATATTTGACGAAATGATTGAATTTGCCAAATATGCCTTCAACAAATCTCACGCAGCTGCCTATGCGGTTGTCTCTTACAGAACAGCTTATTTGAAAGCATATTATAAAGAAGAATTAATGGCAGCGACCTTAAATAGTTTTTTAGGAAACTTAGACAAAATTCCAATTTATATCAATGACTGCAAAAAAATGAATATTGAAATTTTGCCACCAAATATCAACAAGAGTGAAACCAAATTTACAGTTGATGAAACCAAAATTCGTTTTGGCCTTCGGAAGCATCAAAAATGTTGGAATCCCAGCGATTAATAGCATTGTAGAAGAACGAAATCAAAATGGCGAATTTGAAAATTTTACTTCCTTTTGTGAAAGAATTAAAGACAAAGGCATTAACAAAAAATGTATTGAAAGTTTGATTAAAGCAGGAAGTTTTGACGATTTTGGAAAAACACGAGCTACCCTTTTGGCATCTTTTGAAGGCATCATTGATATTATTAATAATGCAGACCGAAAAGTCATGGAAAATCAGGTTTCTATGTTTGATTTAATGGAAGAAAACGAAGAACCAATTGAGACAAAAAAATATACATTTATCGAAAAAGAAGAAGTGGAAGAAAAAGAATTATTGAGTTTTGAAAAAGAAATGATTGGAATCTATATTTCAGGTCATCCATTAGAAAAATATCGTGATTTAATTGAAAAAACCACCAATATTAACACATTAAATATGCTAAAAATCAACCAAGACCTAGAAGAATATGGCAAAACAATAGAATATCGTGACAATCAAAATGTCAAATATGCAGGTGTTATCACAAAAATTAAAAAGAAATTCACCAAAAATAACACCATTATGGCATTTCTGACCATTGAAGATTTATTTGGAAGCGTAGAACTCATTGTATTTGACCGTGTATATCATGATTCACAAAATTCATTGCTAGAGGAAAATGTTGTCCTTGTGGAAGGGCGTTTATCGATTCGTGAAGAAGAGCCAGTAAAAATTGTGGCAAGCAGTATTAAAGATTTGAAAGCTGGTAGTCAATGTCAAGAAGGTGAAAATGGTAAAATCAACAAAATATTGCTTAATATTACCGATTTGCCGGAAGAAACAAAAGAAAAATTACGTGGAGCTATCAAGTTTTTTTCAGGAGATAGAGCCAATGTAAGGTTAGAAATTGTACAAGATGAAGTTGTAAAACCATGTGGGGCAATTTTCATGACAAATGCGATTTTAGAGCAATTTGAGCAAATTGTAGGCAAAGAAAATATGGAATTAAAATAGATATAAAATAAGAGAAATTTTAGAAATTTTCAAAAAACTATTGACAAAATAAAAAAATGGGTATACTATATTAGCAGTCTAAGTTAAAGACTGCTAATTTATATAAAGGAGATAAAAATGGCAGATGATTTAGATAATCGTAAAAAGAAAATATTACAAGCCATTGTTGAAGAATACATCGAAACTGCCGAACCAGTTAGTTCAGGAAATCTCGTTAAAGAATTGGATTGTAGTAGTGCCACTATTCGAAATGAAATGGCAGAACTGGAGCACATTGGTTTTTTAGAAAAAACGCACACCTCAAGTCGGTCGAGTTCCATCGCAAAAAGGTTATCGTTACTATGTTGACCAACTCATTCGAGACGACAATCTTACCAAACAAGAAATGGAAATCATCAAAGCACGTTTAGAAACCAAAGTAAATGGTTTAGAAGAATTAGCCAGAATTGCCACGACAACCCTTTCTGAAATAACGCATTATACAACAGTTGCAGTAGGACCAGACATGAACAAACACACCATCATTGATATTAAATTTGTATTACTACGGAAGTCGAGTTCTGATGGCAGTTATTCTGACCGATTCAGGAATTATCCGAGAATCCGTCATCAAATTTGATGATGACTTAAATCAAACGCAAGTCGAAGATTTAACCTATATTTTCAAAAATAAATTAGTTGGTAAACCACTTGAAAAATTTGAGGGACCAATCGAAGAATTTATCATGGCAGAAGTAAGCACTGGAATTGAAATTATCCGAAAAATCATTGAAGAAATCAACAAAATATTAGACGAATCAAAACAAATCTATTTAGAAGGCGCAGGCAAAGTAGTAGATATGCCAGAATTCAAAAAAGTAGATGTTGCCAAAGATTTCCTAAATGTACTAGATGCCAAAGATTTGGTCGCAGACATCCTAAACACTGGAATAGCGGATAACATCAACGTTTACATTGGCGAAGAATCCGAACACGAAGAACTCAAAAATTTTAGCATTGTAACCTTTAATCATTTATTAGAAGACAAAGATATTGGAACAATTGGTATTATTGGACCAACCAGAATGGATTATTCCAAAGTCATTTCAGTGATGAAATATATTAGTAAAAAATTAAATGAAGATTTTAAAAATGGAAAAATTTAAGTTAGCTGTTAGCGAGCAAGCGAGCTTTACAGATAACCGATGCAACGAAGCAAAGCGGAGTTGTAAACATTAAATAAAAGGAGGTTTTTTTGTGGAAGAAGGAAATGAAATAGAAAAAAACGAAGTGCAAGGCGATATGGAAATTGAAAACGAAGCAGTAGAAACGCCAAAAACAGAATTAGAGGAACTAGAAGACAGATACAAACGTCTCTATGCGGAATTTGAAAATTTCAAAAAAAGAAGTGCCAAAGAAAGAGAAAATCTATACAATATGATTACAGGCGAAGTGTTATTGGTGATGTTGCCAATTATGGATAATTTAGAAAAAGCAGCATCAGCTGAAACAACTGACAAAGGTTACCAAGAAGGTGTCAACATGGTAGTAAAACAATATGCTATGGCATTAGAAAAATTTGGCTTAAAAGAAATTGAAACAGTCGGTAAACGATTTGACCCAGAATTACACGAAGCAGTCAGCCATATTGAAGATAGCACCAAAGACGAGCAAGAAATCATCGAAGAATACCGTAAAGGTTACCAAATCGGAAACAAGGTCATCCGCCACGCATTGGTTGTTGTAGCGAATTAACACAGCTATTCGAGCGATAGCGATTTATAATCCTTAGAAAAACTGCTTTTCTGTTAAAATTAATAATTTGTTAATAATTAAAAATTATTATAAATTTAAACAAAAGATAAGATGCTGTTCGAGCGAGCAGCGAGTTACAGATAGCTTAGCAACTACAGTTGCAATATTCAAATAAATTATTTTAGGAGGTTTTTAAAATGGGAAAAATTATAGGAATTGACTTAGGAACAACAAACTCATGTGTATCCGTTATGGAAGGAGGAGATCCAGTTGTTATCCCAAATAGCGAAGGAAACAGAACAACACCTAGTGTCGTAGCTTTTTCAAAAAATGGGGAAAGATTGGTAGGACAAATTGCGAAACGTCAAGCCGTTACAAATCCAGAAAATACTGTTATTTCCATCAAAAGAAAAATGGGAACCAGTGAAAAAGTAAAAATCGAAGGAGACGAATTTTCACCACAAGAAATTTCAGCCATGATTTTACAAAAATTAAAGCTAGACGCAGAAAATTATTTAGGAACTAAAGTAACACAAGCCGTTATCACTGTTCCAGCTTACTTTAGCGATAGCGAAAGACAAGCAACCAAAGACGCAGGTAGAATTGCAGGTTTGGAAGTATTAAGAATTATTAATGAGCCAACAGCTGCAGCGTTAGCTTATGGAATGGATAAAGAAGCACAAGACCAAAAAATTATGATTTATGACTTAGGTGGAGGAACATTTGACGTTTCTATTCTTGAAATCGGAGATGGTGTATTTGAAGTACTATCAACCAATGGTAACACACACTTAGGTGGAGACGATTTTGATAATGCCATTATCGATTATTTAGTAGATGAGTTCAAAAAATCAAATGGAATCGACTTAAAAGCAGACAAAATGGCAATGCAACGTCTAAAAGAAGCAGCCGAAAAAGCAAAAATTGAATTATCAGGTGTACAACAAACCCAAATCAATTTGCCATTCATTACAGCTGATAGCACAGGACCAAAACACTTAGATATTACATTAACAAGAGCAAAATTTGAAGAATTAATTCACGATTTAGTAGAAGCAACAGCAACACCAGTAAATCAAGCCTTAAAAGATGCAGGAATTTCAGCAAATGATTTGCATAAAGTATTATTAGTTGGTGGTTCTACCAGAGTTCCAGCTGTGCAAGAAGTAGTAAAAAGAATTACTGGAAAAGATGCAGACAAAGGCATTAACCCAGATGAATGTGTTGCGATTGGTGCAGGTATTCAAGGTGGAGTATTGTCTGGTGATGTAAAAGATTTAGTCTTATTGGATGTAACACCATTATCATTAGGAATTGAGACATATGGTGGCGTATTTACCAAATTAATTGAAAGAAATACCACAATTCCAACCAAAAAATCACAAATTTTCTCAACAGCAGGAGATGGTCAAACATCAGTTGAAGTTCACGTTTTACAAGGTGAAAGAGAAATGGCCGCTTACAACAAAACATTAGGAAGATTCCAATTAACAGGAATTCCAGCGGCACCAAGAGGTGTTCCACAAATCGAAGTAACTTTTGACATTGATGCAAATGGTATTGTTCATGTCTCTGCCAAAGATCAAGGAACAGGAAATGAGCAAAAAGTAGTTATCACAGCGAGCACAAACTTGTCAGAAGACGACATCAACCAAGCTATCAAAGATGCAGAAGCACATGCAACAGAAGACAAAAAGAGAAAAGAAGAAATTGAAGTGAAAAATAATGCAGAAAGTTTAGTTTACAACAGTGAAAAAACATTAGAAGAATTAGGAGACAAAATCAGCGGAGAAGAAAAAGCCAAAGTCGAAACCGAAATTGAAAACACCAAAAAAGCTTTAGAAACCAACAACGTTGACACAATCAAAGAAGCAACCGACAAACTAACCAAAGTCTTCTATGAACTATCTGAAAAACTATATTCTCAAGCAGGAGCCCAAAACGGACCAACAGGAGCAACCACAGAAGACACAGCGACCGCCGAAGGCGACAACGTAGTAGACGCAGATTACGAAGTACAAGATGGCGACGACAACAAAGAATAAAAAATCAATTGTAGGGGCACGGGTCTACCTGTGCCCTTACAATAAAATCTCATAAAAAAACGCCAAAACCAATAATTGGAATAGAGCATAAAAATAGTAGTTTGTCAAGTTGACAAATATCTAAAAATATGTTATAATAAAAGGTTAGGCATCTGTTTTTACATATCCATATAAAAAAGATATAGATATGTAAGAACAGAAGAAATATAGAGGTAAAAATTATGATAGATTATATAAAAAATATCAGACAAAAGATAGGTCACGATGCAATCTTTTGCCCAGGTAGTGGAGCCGTTGTTTATAAGCAAGGCAAAGTATTATTACAAAAGAGAGCAGATAATGGTAAGTGGTCAATTCATGGTGGCGCTTTAGAATTGGGAGAAAATTATGCACAAGCACTAGAAAGAGAATTAAAAGAAGAAATTAATATTAAGCCGATTGACCCACAATTAATTGGAATTTATTCAGGAAAAGACTTTTATTTTGAATATCCAAATGGAGATAAGATATATGATTCCTTATGTGTTTTTTTAGTAGAAGAATATGAGGGAAATTTGCAAATGGATAATGAAGAAGTGACTGATTTGCAATGGTTTGAGATAGAAAATTTACCAGAACAATTAGATAATGGAGATAGATTGATTTTAAAAGATTTTAAAAATTATTTACAAAATAAAATAATCGTTATTCATTAAATTGTAGAAGTCGATGTTTGCATCGACCCAAATATATGAGGGGGGAATGTAAGTATTGAATCCCTACAAAAATAATAGAAAAGAGGAGTAAAAATGGCAAATAAAAGAGATTATTACGAAGTCTTAGGTGTAAATAAAAACGCTACAGATGATGAATTAAAAAAAGCCTATCGAAGATTGGCAAAACAACACCATCCAGACGCTAACCCAGATAACAAAGAAGAAGCCGAAAAGAAATTCAAAGAAATCAATGAAGCCTATGAAGTATTATCTGACAAACAAAAACGCCAGATGTACGACCAATTTGGTTTTGACGGACCACAATACGGTGGCGGACAGCGGTGGAGGCTACTATTCGTATGGTTCAGGATTTGACGGATTTGGTGGCTTTAGCGATTTTGGCGATTTTGGTGATTTGGGTGACATCTTTTCATCGTTTTTTGGTGGCGGTTCCACACGTTCAAGAAATAGCAATTCCCCACGAAAAGGTGCTGATTTGCGTGTCAATTTGAACATTACTTTTGAGGAAGCCTATTCTGGCGTTGAAAAGGAAATTACTTTAAACCGAAATGAAACCTGTAAATCCTGCAATGGAACAGGAGCTGAAAAGGGTTCTTCGCCAGAAACATGCGGTGTTTGTGGCGGAAAAGGTAAAATTAAACAAGTAGTTACAACACCATTTGGTCAAATGTCGACACAAAAAGCATGTAACACATGTGGTGGAACAGGAAAAGTCATTAAAAATCCATGTTCGAGTTGTCATGGAAAAGGAATCCAGCGTAAGTCAGTAAAAATAAAAGTCAAAATTCCAGAAGGAATTGATGAAGGTCAAACGGTTGTTCTAAAAAGTGAAGGAGAACCAGGCGCAAACGGCGGACCAAAAGGAAATTTATACATTGTAGTTCACTTAAAAAAGCATAGCATTTACACAAGACAAGGAGAACATGTCCTTTGTGAAATTCCGATTACATTTACAGGTGCAACGCTTGGAACAGAATTAGAAATTCCAATGGTTGATGGCAAAAAAGAAAAATACAAAATTCCAGAAGGAACCCAAACAGGAACGCGATTTGTTATTAAAAATAAAGGATTCAAAAGTGTAAATGGAACTTGGAAAGGTGATTTTGTGTTTACCGTTAATGTACAAATTCCAAAAAAATTAACGGCAGAACAAAGAAAATTAGTCACAGAATTAGCAAAAACCATGAATGAACAACCACCAGTCAAAAAAAGAGGAATTTTTGGGTAAAAATACCACAAATGTAAAATAATTATAAAAAAACGGAAAAACTCTTGATTTTTTCGTTTTTTTATGTTATAATTATATAAATAGTATACAAATTATTGTAAGAAAGGAAAGTGATAACCAAATGGAACCACTTGCAAAAAATGAAGAAATTGAGTATGAGAAAAGACAAAATATAGTAAAATTAATGTTATTACCAGCTTGGGATTTATTAAAAGAAATGGTAAATTCTGTTCAAGAACTGGAAGAATCAGTTGAAGAAGCTATAAGGGAAACGATAAAAGAAAATCCACAAGACAGCAAAGAATTAGAGAAATTTATACCAATTAATGAAATCAGTCAAAAAGTTTTAGAAGAAAAAGTAAAAGCACAATTTGATACTTCTCGTACTTTTGGAATAGAATTAAATGGTAAAGATAAAGATGGTTATAACGAAATTGAAGATAAAGTAACAAACCGTGTAAAAGCTGAAGTATCAGAAGAAAAAGCGATTAAAAATTCCGTTAAGCCAAGAGAAAAAGCTGAAAAACAGAAAAACCGAGTTGATGAAGATTAAATATTTTTTGGTAATGTATTGCATTTGAATATGGAATGTGTTACAATATATCTAATAAATGATAACCGTTTGAAAAAGCAAAGTAGATAAGGGTTAAATGTTAAAGAGAGAGTAAGTTTTAGTTGAGAGCTTGCTTAATATTTCCTTATTGAAATTTCACTTTTGATGGTTCTTGTATTGAAAATTTTGAGTAGGTGCAAGCGTTGGTTGCGTTATAACTAAAATAAGGTTAAAAGAAATTTTAATGAAATTAGGTGGTACCACGAGCATTTCGTCCTATGTTGGATGAAATGTTTTTTGTTTTGGGAAAATTTTGTTTGTAGGAGGTTTTTATGGGAGATAAGATTTCAGAAATGACAGAGGCAGTTAAGAAAAAACTTAGCGAAATTAAAACATTGCAGGAGTTACAAGAGTTAAAAGTAAAATATTTGGGTAAAAAAGGTGAAGTGACTTCGATGTTAAAAGGCTTGGGAGGTATGAAACCTGAGGAACGACCAGTTTTTGGACAGAAAGTAAATGCTTTACGCGAAGAATTGGAAAAAATGATGGAAAGACGTGAGCAAGATGTGAAAGAAAGATTACTAGAGCAAAGATTGCAAAAAGAAAAAATTGATGTGACGATGCCTGGAAAAAATATTGAGCTTGGGTCAGTTCATCCGATAACACAAGTTATTCAAGAAGTAGAAGAAATTTTTTTAGGAATGGGATATAGCATTGCAGACGGACCAGAAGTCGAAACGGCAATTTATAATTTTGATAAATTAAATACGCCACTAAATCACCCAGCTAGGGATTTGCAAGATACATTTTACATCACAGATGATGTGATTTTGAGAACCCAGACTTCGCCAGTTCAAGCACGAGTGATGGAAAAACAGAAGCCACCAATTAAGATAATTTGCCCGGGAGCCGTGTATCGTTCTGACACTTTGGATGCGACACATTCACCTGTTTTTCATCAGATTGAAGGGTTGGTGGTAGATAAAAATATTACTATGTCAGATTTGAAGGGAACTTTGGAAATGTTTGCGAAAAATTGCTTAGGAGAAAATACAAAAGTACGTTTTAGACCACATCATTTTCCATTTACAGAACCGAGTGCGGAGGCGGATGTTTCATGTTTTGTGTGTGGTGGAAAAGGTTGTAGAGTATGTAAAGGGGAAGGTTGGATTGAGCTTTTAGGTTGTGGAATGGTACATCCGAAAGTGTTAGAAAATTGCGGAATTGATCCAAATGAATATTCTGGATTTGCGTTTGGATTTGGAGTTGAAAGAATTGCAATGGCCAAATTTGGAATGGATGATTTGAGATTATTATATGAAAATGATGTGAGATTTCTAAAACAGTTTTAAGTCGTAGGGGCACCGTGCCTTTTCGCAAATCGTATGTCGCATTTATATCACAATTTATAAAAAATATAATGCCATGCAAAAGGAGAAAAATATGGATTTTGAAATCAGAAAAACAACGACAGAAGATTTAAAGCAATTACCAGATTTATATAAAAGCGCATTTGGTAAAGAAACGAATATTCCCAAAATGTATAAAAAGTTTGCTCAATTAAAAAACAGTCCAAATGATTTATTTTATTCTGCTGTCACAAAAGAAGAGGAATTGATTGGTTTTGTGCATGTTAAAATTCATGAGGATATGTTTGAAGAGTGTAAAGATTTTGCTACAATTTGGAGCGTTCGATCAAAATATAAAAGACAAGGCGTGGCAACAAAAATGTTTCGATTTATTGAAACAGAGCTCAAAAAAATGAAGATAGATTGCATTGGTTTGATTGCGGTAGAGACAATTGAGGCGAATGAATTTTACAAAAGTTTGGGGTATGGAATGCAAAATGCTTATTATAAAAAATTGTAAAGGAAGAAAAGTATGAAACCTACAGATTATATAGGTAAACAAGTTTATGCAAAAATTGATCGACCCATTGGAACTTCTCATCCCAACTATCCAGATCACATCTATTTAGTAAATTATGGGTTTATTCCCCACACCATAAGTGGCGATGGAGAAGAATTGGATTGCTATGTTTTAGGAGAACATAAACCACTAACAGAATATAAGGGAAAATGTATTGCAGTTATACATCGTTTAAATGATGATGACGATAAGTTAATTCTAGCGCATCAAAATTTTACAGATAATCAAATCCGACTTCTGACGGATTTTCAAGAAAAATATTATAAAAGTATTATCATAAGATAGGAGGAAAAATATGAAAGCAAGTATTGAATGGCTAAAAGATTTTAGCGAAATTACAGTTTCGGGAAAAGAATTGGGCGATATTCTAACCATGACTGGTTCTAAATTAGAAACCATTGAGGAACGTGGAAAAAACATTAAAAATGTAGTGATAGGAAAAATTTTAGAAATCGAAAAACATCCAAATGCGGATAAATTGATTGTCACAAAAGTTGATGTTGGAGACGAAATTCTTCAAATTGTGACAGGTGCCAACAATGTAAAAGTAGGCGATATTGTTCCAATTGCGAAAGATGGCTCAAGTTTGCCAGATGGGGTGAATATTAAAAAAGGTGAACTTCGAGGCATCGAATCAAATGGGATGATGTGTGCCTGTTCAGAATTGAATATTCCAATCGATCGATATCCAAACCAAATAGAACATGGCATTATGATTTTGCCTGCTACTTTGGAAAATAGAATTGGTGAAAATATTGTTGATGTGTTGCAATTGGAAGAGGAAATTTTAGATTTTGAGATTACTTCAAATCGTCCAGATTGTTTTTCAATCGAAGGTTTGGGGCGAGAGACAGCAATTTCTTTAAACACGGAATTTAAAAATCCACGTAAAGATTTGGATAAAATGAATGTAGAAAATAAAGCAGAAATCGAAGGCTTAAAAGTCGATATTATGGCACCAGATTTGTGTTATCGCTATCTAGCAAGAGTGGTAAAAGATGTGAAAGTTGGCGAGTCGCCAGATTGGATGAAAAGACGTTTGGAAGCTTGTGGTGTTAGAAGTATCAATAATATTGTAGATATTACCAATTATGTGATGTTAGAATTAGGGCAACCAATGCATGCTTTTGATATTCATTCGATAGCTGGAAAACATATTACGGTAAGACGTGCTAAAAATGGCGAAAAAATAACAACCTTAGATGACGAAGAAAGAGTATTAACTGATGAAATGCTTGTCATTAGTGACGATGAAAAAGCAGTTGCAATCGCTGGTGTGATGGGAGCGCAAAATTCAGAAGTAGAGAATACGACAACAACAGTTGTATTTGAATCGGCTGTTTTTGAAGGGCGGAAGTGTTAGAAAAACGGCGAAAAAAGTAGGTCTTCGTACAGAAGCTTCGAGTCGATACGAAAAAGGTTTGCCAGCTGAAAATGCCGAAAGGGCGATTAACAGAGCTGTACAACTTGTAGAATTGATTGGAGCAGGAAAAGCAGTAGATGGAAAAATTGATGTTTATCCAACCAAACAGAAATTCAACAAAGTGGAGTTTGATTCTGAAAAAATAAATCGATTATTAGGAACCAAAATTTCGAGAGAAGATATGGTGAAGACTTTGGAAAAACTGGAAATGAAAGTAGAAGGTCAGACCGTTATTCCACCATATTTTAGAGTTGATATTGAGTGTTTGGCAGATTTAGCGGAGGAAATTGTGCGTTTTTATGGGTATGATAAAGTAGATTGTACACTGATTAATTCGGAAGCTACATTGGGAATTCGTACAAAAACGCAAAAGTTAATGGAGAAAATCCGTCAAAGTTTGGTAAATAAAGGATTATCTGAAATTTATACTTATGGTTTGATTAGCCCAAAAGATTTGGATAAAATGGCAATTACAGAAGATAGCGATTTACGTATGCAAGTAATTCCAGTGAAAAATCCGCTTAGCGAGGATTGTTCGATTATGCGAACCACGACTCTTCCAAGTATGATGCAAACGATTGTGACAAATCAATCCAAGAAAAATAAAAATGTTGGCTTATTTGATATTTCAAGAGTTTACCGAAATGTGGATGGGCAAATTGAAAAAGGCGAGATTCCTTTGGAAGAGACGATTGTTACAATTGGTATGTATGGCGAAAATATGGATTTTTATATTTTAAAAGGATTAGTCGAAAAGATTTTGACAGTAAGTTCTGTTTTGCGTTATGATGTGGTGAGTGAAAAGTGTAATAATAGTTATCATCCGGGAAAAACGGCGAATATTAAGGTGGGAAAAGATATTATTGCAACTTTGGGCGAAATTCATCCAGAAGTGGCAGACAATTACGGCGTGAAAGGTGAAGTATATGTGGCTGAAATTTGGCTGGATAAACTTGTTAAATATGGTAAAATGAATAAGAAATATAGTGAAGTTGCCAAATTTCCAGCAGTGGAAAGAGATATTGCAATGGTGATTGATGAGAGTATTGAAGTTGGTAATATTGAGAGGGCAATTCAGAAAAAAGGAAAGAAAATTTTAGAAGAGATTATGTTGTTTGATGTTTATCGCAATGAAAAATTGGGCGAAAACAAGAAAAGTGTTGCTTATAGCCTAAAGTTTAGAAGCAAAGATAGAACGTTGACAGATGAGGAAATCAATGGCACGATGGAGGAAATTTTGAAGGAATTGGAAAGCAGTTTGGGAGCAGAACTTAGAAGATAAATTATGTGTTAACTCTTTATTATATCCTATTTTTAGGGAAAAGTAAAATTGACATAAAATAAAAAGTGTGGTATAATAAAAGTTAGGGGATATTTTAAAAGGGATTGTAAAAAAGTCAAGATATTGCGTGAGAAAATTGGTGCAACGCACTAATTTTCGCTCGCTTTTTTTGAAAGGGGAGTTTTTACAGTCCTTTTTTGTAGATTTGTGTAATTTTATCGTAAAACACCCTTGCCATTTTTTCGGATTTACGATATGATAAAAAACGAAATAAAACAAAGAGGGAAAAATAAATGTATTTAAAAAACTTAGAAATGTATGGATTTAAGTCATTTGCGGATAAAACGGTTTTGGATTTTATGCCGGGAATTACGACTGTGATTGGTCCAAATGGTTCGGGGAAAAGCAATATTTCAGATTGTATTCGCTGGATTTTGGGAGAACAGAGCATGAAATCTTTGCGTGGTTCAAAATCAGAAGATATTATTTTTGCGGGAACACAAAATCGAAAATCATTGGGATTTGCAGAAAGTTCACTTGTTTTTGATAATTCAGATGGTAAACTTCCGATTGAATATAATGAAGTGAAAGTCACAAGAAAAATATATCGAAGTGGGGAATCTGGCTATTTTATTAATAAAACGCCATGTCGTCTAAAAGATATTCAAGAACTTTTTATGGATACAGGAATTGGAAAAGATGGTTATTCGATTATTGGACAAGGTAAAATTGATGAAATTTTGAGCAATAAATCAGAAGATAGAAGACATATTTTTGAGGAAGCTGCGGGAATTGTCAAGTATCGAACTAGAAAAGTAGAATCCGAGAAAAAACTTGAGAATACGAAGCTTAATTTACTTCGAGTAAACGACATTATAACAGAATTAGAAGCAAATATGAATCCGTTAAAAGCACAATCCGAAAAAGCGAAAAAGTTTTTGAATTTACGCGATGAATTGAAAAATATTGAAATTGGCTTATTTGTACATAATATTGAAGATTTTAAACAAAAAATAAAAGAATTGCAAGAAAATATGGATATTTTCGAGACACAAAAGGTAAAAGAAGAAGAAAAGTCAAACCAAATTCAGCAGGAAAAAGAAGAAGTAAAAGAGGCAATTGATAAATTGATTGAAGAAATTGAAAAAGTACAAAATATTGGGTTTGAGGTTTTGAATAAAAAAGAGCAAATCAATAGTGAAATTGGGATTAGTCAAGAAAGAATTTCAAATAATTTAGAAAATATGGAACGCTATAAATTGGATATAGAAGAATTAGAAAAAAGAAATACGGAACTAGAAGAGGAAAAAACACAGAAAATAGAGCGAAGAACGGATATGTTATCCAATAAAGAAAAATATGAAGAAGAGCTAAAACAAAAAGA
The DNA here is from genome assembly GCA_947648495.1 of uncultured Clostridium sp. Classification (GTDB taxonomy): domain Bacteria; phylum Bacillota; class Clostridia; order TANB77; family CAG-508; genus Scatovivens. Next base: position 33,300 of record CANSOA010000013.1, on the reverse strand, counting down.
GGAAGAACTTGCAAAATATAGTAAAACTCTTTCAGAAAAAGCGCTTGAAATTGAAGACAAAAAGAAAAAATTAGAACAAAATACGGATGAAAAATACGAAATTTTAAATGAACAAAGCACGCAAAAAGCCAATTTTGAAAACTTAACTAAACACGAAAACAGCCTAAAAACTCAAATTCAGGATACTATTTCTGATTTAGACGGCGCACGTACTCAAAAAGACGATTTAGGCAAGCAATTTTATGAATTAGAAAAAAAGAAAAATGATTTAGAAAAAAGTTTAGACCAAATTCAACAAAAAAAGGCAGAAAGTGCTGAGAAATTAAAGAAATTTGAGGTAAGTATACAGGAGGGTCAATCGGAATATAGAATCAAAGAAGCCAGATACAAATTTTTAGTAGAGACGGAAAAGGAAAAAGAAGGCTATCACAAAAGTGTCAAAAACTTAATGAAGGCAATGGAAAAAGATAAAGAATTGGCAAAAGGTGTACATGGCGTTATGGCAAGTCTAATTTCAGTGGAGGAAAAATACCAGACTGCAATGGAAATGACACTTGGAGCAAGTTTGCAAAATATTGTGACTGAAACAGAAGAAGAGGCAAAAAAATTAGTAAATTATTTGAAAGAAAATAAAATTGGAAGAGCTTCCTTTTTGCCAATTAGTTCAGTAAAAGGGCAAAAGTTAAGTCAGGTAAATTCTAGTGGAATTGAGGGATACATAGGAATTGCAGCAGATTTGGTAAAAGCGGATAAAAAATATGAGGGAATTGTGCTTAATTTGTTAGGTAGAACGGTTCTGGTAGAAAATATGGATTCGGCTATTGGGCTGGCAAAGAAAAATCATTATAGTTTTAAAATTGTGACTCTAAGTGGTGATGTGGTAAATCCTTCTGGTATGATTTCTGGTGGTTCTACTACGCAGAAAACGGTTAGCATTTTGGGAAGAGAAAATGAGATTAAGAAATTAGAAGAAGAGTTAAAAGAGCTAGAAAAAAAGATTAAAAATTTAGAAAAAGAAAAAGAAGACTATGAAAATAGCATAAAAGAGATTTTAAATTCGTTTGATGAAAAACAAAAGGAATTTCAAGAAGTAGAAATTTTGCATGCGACAGAGAAACAAAAACAAGAAAATATCGAATTAGAAATCTTAAAATTGGACGCTAAACTTGCTAAACTACGTGAAGATGCGGAAAATATAGAAAAAGAAAAACAGGAAATTTCCCAAAAACAAGAACAATTTGAAACACAAGTGAATACAATAGAAGAGGAAAATAAACAATTAAATGAAGTGATTGAAGAATTTACAAATACGAATCAAGAAAATCAAAAATACATTGATGATTTGAATTTTAATATTACAAACTTAAAAATATCGGTTTCTTCTTTTGATGAAGGAGAAACCTCAATCAATGAAATTATGGGACGAATTGAGCAGGAAATGCAAAATAATTTACAATCGATGAAATCAAAAAATGAGTTGAACCAAAAATTGGTTGCTGAAAATGAAGAATTAAATGCAAAAATAGAAGATTTAAAACAGCAAATTGTTGCGTTTGAAAAAGAAGTGGAAAATGCTTCGGAAAATGTAGAAAATTTAAAAAAACAACGTATTTCAAAAAATGAAAGATTGCAAAAATTAGAACAAGAAATCGAAGAACAAACGGCTAAAATAGAGGATATTAAAGAACAGATTTCAAAGTTAGAAATTAAAAAATCCAAAATAGAGTTAGAACAAAATCAAATTATGAACCGCATGTGGGAAGAATACGAATTAACCCCAAATAATGTAGGTGAAGTTGCTAAAATTGAAAATCCAGCAGAAGTTCAAAAACAAGTAAATAGCCTAAGAAGTCAAATTCGCGATTTAGGAAGTGTGGATTTGGATTCGATAAAACGTTATCAAGAAACCAAAGAAAGATATGATTTCCTAAGTGAGCAAAGGTTTGATTTGGAAGAGGCAATGGATAAACTAAAAAAAGTAATCGCAGATATGACAGATACGATGAAAAAACAGTTTACCGACCAATTTAAGAAAATTAATCAAAATTTTGGTGAAGTGTTTAAGGAATTATTTGGTGGTGGAAAAGCAGAATTGATTTTGTCGGATGAGCAGAATGTTTTAGAATGTGGCATAGAAATTGAGGTTCAACCACCAGGAAAAAAATTGCAAAATATGACTCTATTATCTGGTGGAGAACGCGCTTTTACAGCTATCGCTTTACTATTTTCCATTTTAAAAATGAATCCATCGCCATTTTGCGTATTGGACGAAATTGAAGCCGCTTTGGATGATGTGAATGTTTATCGATTTGCAGAATATTTGAAAAAATTTTGTAGCGATACTCAATTTTTAGTCATTACACACCGAAAAGGCACGATGGAAGTTGCCAATACAGTTTATGGAATTACTATGGAAGAAAAAGGAATTAGTAAATTATTGTCAATGAAATTAAATTAAAAATCTATACAAATGAAAAAAGGAGGAAAAAAGAGGAAAAAGGAGCATAATGGAGATATGGATAAAAATTCCAATCCTAATCATGCATAAATTTGCAAAAAATTGAAAAAAATAAAATTATTCCTAAAAAAGGCAAGTTGAAAAAAGTCAAAAAATATGGTATAATAAAATATGTTGTCGTATTTTTTCGGTGACTAAATAAAGATATACTATATATCGAATAAGAAGAAAAAGGAGTGAATGTTTATTTTATTAAAGTGGGTGAAATATTACACAAAAGAGATTGCAAAAGCCCTAAAAGTAATCAGTTTTGGCAGTGTGATGATACTGACTGTGGTTGTGATAAAATATAAACCAGCCTATGAAGTTAGTTTATCTGGCGAAAAGTTAGGTTATATTGAAAATAAAGATAAGATTGAATTAAAAATAAAAAAAGATAGAGAAGATACTTCTGGAAACGTAGCATTTAAGGAACAAACTGCTATGCCAGAGTATGCTTTAAAATTAATCAATAGGGATAAACAAACGCAAGAAAAAGAAGTATTAATGGCGGTAGAAGATGCTACGATTATAACATATAAAACCTATGCAGTAACCGTAGATGGAATGACGCAGACGACTGTTTCAAGTGAAGAAGAAGCAAAATCAATTGTGGATAACATAAAAGCAGATGTAGATGAAAATGTAATTGGTTTGAATATAGGAATTATTGAGCAATATACAACAGATTTGAATATTCAGACACAAGAAGAAGCAAATGGAATTCTAAATAACATAAAGGTTGCAAAAATTATAGAATATAATGCAAAACAAGAAGAAAAACGTAAGGCAGATGTTGAAAAGGCGAAAAAGAAAATTATTTCAAATAAGACAATCACAAGTGTTGGAACCATTGCAGGAGTTAGTTTGTCAAGACCAGTCAATGGAAGTATTACATCGAGATATGGGAGTAGAAGTTCCATTCGTTCTGGAGCTCATACAGGCTTAGATATTGCAACATCAAGTGGAACACCAATTACGCCAATTGCTTCTGGGACGGTAACGTATGCAGGATATAAAGGTTCGTATGGCAATTTAGTGATTGTAAGTCATGGAAATGGAATTGAATCGTATTATGCGCATTGTAGCAAAATTTACACAGCAGTAGGGCAAACTGTGGATAGAAATACGGTTATATCCGCTGTTGGTTCGACAGGAAATTCAACAGGACCACACTTACATTTGGAAATTAGACAAAATGGTAATACGTTAAATCCTGAAAATTATTTATATTAGAGAAAAACGAATCATTTAGGTGGTTCGTTTTTTGTTATATTACAAATTGATTACATTTTAGAAAATCTCTTGTCAAATAAAATTTTATAGAATATAATATTTCGTAAGGGCGATGGATAATCGTCTTTACAAGGGAGAAAAAAATGAACAATCTATTTAATCAAACCGCCAAAACCATTGGCGCAGTACACACACACACACACACACACACACACACATGTAGTTTTAAAAGGATAGAAGTAAATAAGTGCTTTACAAATGTAAAAAAAGAAGAAAGACAATTTATGTAAGAAAAGTGAAATTTTCATACATAGTTGTCTTTTTGTGTTTAAAAATCAGAGGGGGTGATAAAATAAACAAAAGAAAATAAATAAAAAACAAGGGAGGAAAAAGAAAAATGAAGTTAAAAAAGCAAAATGGTATTACGCTAATTGCATTAGTAATAACGATAATTGTATTATTAATCTTAGCAGGAGTGAGTTTAAGCCTTGTATCAGGCGAAAATGGGATTTTAAAAAGGGCGACAGATGCGGTAGATGTCAATGAAAGAGCGTCAGCAGAAGAGCAGGCAAATTTGGTGCTTGCGGAGATTGTGACGCAGTATTATGAGGAAAAGTATGTTAATCATAATGCTATGGTAGGAACAATCGATTCTTATATAATAACAAACTTACCAAAAACAACAGAAGGAGGATTTACTGTAAAGTATGATGAAAATAGTAGTCAAGTAATTGTTTCTAAAGGAGACAAAGAGATTTCTAAAGGAGAAATCGAAGATGGAAAAGTGGGATGGACAGGAAGTGATTCGACAGGAGGGGGAAATCGACCTACTTTAGCTTCTGTGACAGATGAGAATATAGGAGATTATATTGATTTAGGAAATGATCCATTAGGAATGGGAAATAGTGCGAATAATTGGAGAATATTTAACAAAGAAGGAGATAGAATATATGTAGTTTTAGTAGATCGTTTACCAAATTCAACAGGGTATGCAGCAAGTGCTGGATTGGAAACATATGATGTATCCACAGTATATTCAACAATTAGTGGAGAGGCATTATTAAATGGGCTTAATCATGCCACAGCATGGAATGGATTGGCAAATGGGATTAATGGAGCAATTGTGAAAGGTGCACCAACAAAGGAACAAATAGAAGAGTGTAGTAAACAAGAAGAATTGTTTTCTAATTTAAAAGATAGTAGTACGTTTGGGTATTGGACTACTTCTAATTATAATGCTGATGCCTTGTACAGTATGTATTGTCAATCAGATGGGGTCATCTATTTGTATTATGCATATTATAATAATAATAGGATAAATGGTGTTAGACCTGTGGTTTCTTTACCAACTAGTACAACTGCTACAAAAAACGGAAATGTTTGGACTGTACAAAAATAAAAAAAGTCAATTTTAAGCCATTTTTTGAAAATTTAGAGTAAAATGACTAAAAATTCTGGGAAACGAGTAAAAAGTACTTTTTTGCGCGTTTTAGATATATAAAAAGGGTAAACTTCAGAAAAATGACATTTTGAATGACGCGCTAGGAGTCACGAAAAGGGCTTCTTTTGAAGAAAGTAGACATAAACCATTAGACAGGTACCAAAAACGCTTAAAACGCGGTTTAGAATATTTTTTGAGGGTATGAACAAAATAGTACAGTAAAAAGAAGTAGCAAAAAGCTATTTCTTTTTACTTGAAAACTTCCAGTCTTTGTTATTGACAAACCAAAAGTTTCATATTAAAATAAAAATAAGTTTTATAATCTGGAGGATTTTACAATGAAAAAGCACAAGCATGTGATAAAAAGTATGGCTCATAAAAAGTTGTATGTTAGTATGACAGCCTTGTTGTGCTTATTTTTTATGTCTTTCATGTTATTTTTTGCGAGTAAAAATTTTGCAAACGATGACAAAAATGCTACAGAACTAAAAGAAGATACGATTTTTAGAAATGCCAATCCCTTAGATTTGGATAAAATTATGGAGGAAAATACGGCAAATGATATAAAAGAAGAAATGGTGGTAGAAGAAATTGATTTGGAGTATACCACACGCTATCGTAACAATTCAAACCTAGCTAGTGGTGTTGTACAGGTTTTGCAGGAAGGACGAGCAGGTCAAAAAAATGCCATTGTGATTAAAAAATATCAAGAGGATATTTTGATAGGTGAACAGCTAGTAGCGGAAAATATTAGAAAAGCGCCAGTAGAGAGAATTGTGGAAATTGGAACAGGAAGTAAATTGAATCATTATGTGGCAAAAGAAGGCGATACAGTTTATGTGGTGGCAACTTCAGTTGCTGTAAGATTGGAACCAAATGAAAAAGCTGAGAAAATCTGCACATTAAATCAAGATGATTCTGCTAAAGTTATGAAAATTGAGCAAGATTGGTATTTTATATCTACAGTTGAAATAAAAGGTTATGTGCCAAGTAATTGTGTGACAACGAAAAATCCAAATCAAGTAGAAAATGTGCAAAATTCTTATAGCAAAGCACAGCTTATGGCTAACTTGAATTTTGGAATGGATTTGAGAAAGCCAAGTGGCTTAACATTAGAGCAATTTAAAAAAGTTTTGTCAGGAGATAACAAGGATAAGAAAAATGTTTTTGCGCAAAATGCGGAATATTTTTATTACATAGAACAGCAATATGGGATTAATGGAATTTTTGTGGCCAGTGTGCGGAATTCATGAAAGTGGTTGGGGACAATCTACAATTGCAAACCAGAAAAAGAATTTATTTGGCTATGGCGCAGTTGACAGCAATCCATATGGTGGGGCATATTCTTTTGGCGATTATGCAGAAGGAATTGATTTGGTAGCACGTGTGTTTGTAAAATATTATTTGAATCCGAAAGGAAGTAGCATTTATGATGGAAGTTTGGCGAGTGGAAAATTTTATAGTGGGCCAAATTTGAGTGCGGTCAATGCCAAGTATGCGAGTGATAAAAATTGGGCAAATGCAGTCTATCAATGGATGGAGTATTTATATAACAAAATTTAGGAAAAATTTTTCAAGAAAAGGTTGCTATTTTTGCTAATATATTGTATGATATGAATAGTTAAAAAGTGGGGGGTGTAAAAAACTCGATATATTATGTGAGAAATTTTGGACAATGTCCCTAATTTTACTTGCTTTTCTTTAGAGAGGATAGAGCTTTTTACAGTCACAAGGAAGGGTTTTGATTAACATGCTAAAAAAAGTAATAATTATGATGGTAATAATCTTTACGATGATTGGTTCTGGAGCAACATTTGCCATTACTGGAAATGAAGTTTTAGAATCAGACCAAGCGACGCAATTAGTAGAAATGAAAGAATCAACCAAAGAAAAAATGAATGAATACATAGAAAAATATGGTTCAGTACCATATGGAGTAACAGCCTATATTTTAAATGGTGTCAGAATTTATAGTATACCATTTTGCTTTATTGGAATTGCAATTGGATCGATTTTCCAATATGTAATCGGAATTCGAAAATTAGATGTTAGGGATAAAGGATTTGCATTAATCATAACAGTTGTAACAATTTTATTGATTTGTCAAGTTCTTCCACTAATTTTTGCCGTAGTTGTAAACGGCTGGAGGGGGTAATACAAATGAAGGTTTTATTTGCAGTAAATAGTGAAAGCATTTCTGAGGCGATTATTAAAAAGTATCAGAAAGATTATAGGGAAATTTTATCTTATAAAAATGTTTATTATTTTAATGCAATTCAAAAAGAAATACAAAAAGATAAATCGTATGATCGAATTGTCATAAGTGAAGATTTAGAGCCATTTTCTAATAATAATTATGAGTCAATTGATAAGTTTATTTTTGAAAAACTAGATGGCATCAGTGATGAAGCACATGATGCGCAAGGAAATGAAATTTCTATTATTTTAATTTGTTCAGATAGACATACAAAGGGAAGTTCATTTTTGGTAAAGCTTTTTGGAATTGGTGTATATAATGCACTTTTAGGCAATGATAGAAGCATGGAAGAAGTTTGCCGATTAATCAATAAGCCACGTACGAAAAAAGAAGCGAAAATCTATTATAAAATTGATACAGATGACGTGAATTATCGAGCAGAAAGTGAAAATGAAGTCAGTGAATTAGAAATTCAAAATATCATAGCTCATTTTAAAAAATTGGGGAAAAATACAGAAAAATTCGCAGGTAGTTTTGAAAATATTGCGAATCAATATACAGATGAGCAATTGAAGATTATTATTAATTGTTTGCCAATGAATGTTAAAGCAGTATTGGAGGAAAGTTCAACTAAATATCAAGATATTATGTCTGTGAATGGTGGCATGGTAAAAGGGGTCAGAAGCACAAGTACAGCAACAAGAGAAGACCAAAAAAGAACGGGATTAAAAATTGATTTAATAGAAAATAAAATGAATCAGACTAAAATGACAAAACCAATCGTAATACCAAATTCAGTAAAAACTGCTAAATCAGATACAGCCAGAAGGGTAATTGCCATTCCAAATAATGCGCAAAATAATCAAAGCAATCAAAATATGGAACAAACTAGAAGAGTTGTTCAAAAAAATCCAGTAGTATTCGATGAGGAACAACTTCTAACCAAAAGAGTGGAGCCGAAAAAGAGAGTAGTATTAGGAGAAAATGAAAATAAAATGAACCAAACACCAGAACCAAGACAAATTGTGAACAATGAAGAGAGTTTGTTAAAAAAATCAAGCAATCTTGAAGAATTAGAGACAAAATCTGTAAAACCAGAACGCAGAAGTCCTAATATACCAGAAAAACAGACGATGGAAGAAAAAGGGGAGGATCCATTTTCAGAATTAGAAGATATTGAATTGCCAGATTTTGCGTTTGAAAAACCAAATCTTCCAGAAGAAACTTTCTCAGATGTAAATGATTTAGAAGAAATTCAGCCAATTCAACCAGCTAAAAGAGGAAGGGGAAGACCACGCAAAAATCCAGTAGATACAACTCCAAAACCAAAAGGAAAAAGAGGAAGACCACGCAAAAATCCAATTCCAGAGCCAATACCACAACAAGAATTGGATTTGTTTACAGAAGAAATAGAAGAACTAGAACCAATTCATCAAATTCAGACGCAAACTCAAAATGAAGAGATATTACCTGATTTAGAAGAAGATTGGAATGAAAGTGAATTTGATACATTTACGCCAATAGAAGATACCATAGATAGCCCAGAAGAAATTCAACAAGAAGAAGTATTTTCAGACGAAGTAGCTCTTCCAGAATTGGATGAATTAGACGACCTTAATTTTGATGAGGAAGAAAATACATTACCAGAATTAACGGAAGAGGCATTTGACGAATTTTCAGATTATGATGAATATGGTGAATATGAAACAAAAGCGAAGCAATCTTTGAAACAAGAGCCGATTGAAGATTTGTATGAAGAAGATATTTTAACTTCACAAGAAGATTTAGAATTACCTGAATTTGAAGAATTTGAGGATAACGACGAATTACCAACTTTTGAAGAAGAAGTGAGCGAACCAGAAAATAATTTACTAACAGATTTCGATGATGAGGAAGATTTATTATCTGCAGTTGATTTTGAAGAAGATGCAGATGCATTAGACCTAGAAACACAAATGGAAAATGAAGACGTATTGCCATATCCAGAAGAAAATATGGAAGAGGATAGTAGTTTATTTGATATGGCTGACAATCTTGCACAAGAAAAAGACACAATGACTGACAATCAAACCGATTTTGATTATGGCAATGAAGCATTAGAAAGCCTTGCATCTCCAATTGATTATTCGATGTCAAATTTGAATAGCTTGATGACGAAAGACAAGAAAATAGTCACATTTTTAGGAAGCCCAAAAAATGGTGTATCATTCTTGGTAAATAATTTGGCTGAAATATTTGCTTCAGTTGGAATTGATACAGCTATTTTGGATATGACCAAAAATAAAAATTCTTACTATATTTATACACAAAACGAAGAAGCTTTAAGAAAAATTGCCTATACTTCACTAGAAAAATTACAAAATGGAACAGCAGAAGGAATCAAAGTAAAGCAAAATTTGACAGTTTATACAGCGCTTCCAAATGACGGAAAAAATTATGCAAATGCAGAACCAATTTTGTCAACTTTAGTACAAAATCATTCCTTAATCTTAATTGATTGCGATTTTGATACAAATCCATCTTATTTTGCAAGCGCACAGGAAATTTATTTGGTTCAATCAATGGACATTTTAACCATTCAACCATTAACAGCTTTTTTAAGAGATTTAAAAACAGAAGGTGTTTTGGAACCAGAAAAAGTAAGAGTTGTCATCAATAAAGAATTAAAGGTAAGAGGTCTTACTAACAAAGCGATTATTGGTGGTATGTCATTTTATAATGACCCAGCGATGTCTTTTATGACAGAATTGTTTAATAAAGATGTTGTAAAATATTGTAGTATTCCATTTGAAGAAATGGCATATTCCAAATATTTAGAAGCAATGCTTAATTGCAAAGTTTCGATTAATGGATATTCTAAGAATTTTATGAACAAACTGCGTGTTTTGGGAGATATGGTGTATCCTTTGACAAGTAGGCAAACTTACGCATCAAAAGCAACACAAAACTACAAGCCAAATCAAGGTGGTTTTTCAAATAGTATGAACAGTACGTTAAACAAAATGAAGAAAAAATTTTAAAAACGAAATATAGAGGTGAATAGTTTGATAATATTAGTAATCATCATTTTATTATTGGTCATAGGTGTATTAGTCGTATATAATGTGCATATACAGAAAAAAATAGAATCATTTAATAATATCAATCAAAAAATTAATAATTTGAGTGTATTACAAGATTTTATGAGCATTGCAGGTCAGGAAGAAACAGTCGACCAAAAACTAAATAAAATCAATGAAATTATCATCGAAAAATATGACATCAAATACTCTACAATTGTAGTATTCAATGGCGCAGAATATGTTGTCAAAGCTTCCAATGTAGATGTCAAACATCATGAAGCTTTAGCCAATTTGCATACCGAAGAGATTTTTCAAGATAGTGTTGCCACCGCTACGCCCAAATATGTTACAATTGATTCAGAAAGTGAGAAATTGCCTTATCAAAAAGTTGAAATGGGAAGAGCTAAATCTGCGATGTTTTTCCCACTTTATATCGACAATATTTATATTGGCTATTGGATTATGGAAAGTGGTCAAATGCATGCTTTTGACAAAACAGATACAACAATTATCGAAGTTGTAAAAGACAATATTATTTCAGTTTTGCAAACAACAGCTTATCAAGAAACGATTGAAAATATTGACCGAATGGATCAATTTACGGGACTTCATTCTGCGGAATATTTATACGGGAATGCGAAAAGGATTTTTTCAAAATATCCAACCTCTGCTGTATGCATGTTTCGCATTACCAATATTGAAGAAATTAACGAAAAGATAAGTCGTCAAATGGGAAATGATATTATTACAGAAATTAGCAATGTCATCAAATCGAAAATGGCTGCGCAATATATTTTTGTGAGGTATATGGGACCTAAATTTATGATTGTTTTTTCTGGTGTAGAAGAAGGAAGCGTAGAGGATTTTTTAAAGACGTTAAAACAAGAAATTGAAGATTTACAATTGGTAGAAGAAGAACAAGAAATTCAAAAAATACGCATCATTAAAGGCAAAAAAGTAAGAGTGCGAGAGATAAAAGAAAGGCAGGTTGCCTCACCAAAATTAAATTTTGTTGTTTCAACATATTACAAAGGAACAGGCTTGGAACAATTGAACAAAAAACTAGAAGAATATATTGATAATGCACCAAAAGAGGAAAGTCAAATCAATTATATTTAAATTCAAAAAGAAAGGAGCTTGAAAAATGGCGAATGATAAAACAATGAGTTTTAAAGTGGAAAGAGATAAAAGTTTGCGAACAAGAGAAATCTTAAAAAAAGTATATGAAGCTTTGGTGGAAAAAGGCTATAATCCGATTAATCAGATTGTTGGCTACATTTTATCAGGTGATCCGACATACATTACAAGTCACAATGATGCAAGAAATTTAATTCGATTAGTAGAAAGAGATGAACTATTAGAAAAATTAGTGAAATATTATATAGGATTGGAAGAATGAAGAGAATATTAGGAATTGATTATGGAAGTTCAAAAGTGGGATTGGCTATCACAGACCCTTTAGGTATTACAGCGCAAGGTTTGGAAACTGTGATGCATAAGGGAAATGACAAAATCTTATTAAAAAAGCTTGACGAAATCATAGAAAACTATGAAATTTCTACGATTGTGGTAGGGATGCCTTATCATATGAATGGCACGAAATCCGAGAGAGCCGAAATAACCGAGAAATTTTTACATAAATTAAAATGCAAATACAATCACATCAAATTAGAAACAATGGATGAAAGATTAACAACAGTCGCTGCAAATAAAACATTGAATTTTCTGCAAGTGGATAAACACAAAAAAAAGGAAATCGAAGATACGTTAGCAGCAGTATATATTTTAGAGATGTATATGAATAAAGTAAAACTATGATATTGATTTTTTGCATTGCCAAGACAGTTGTTTGACAGTTGTAGATTCTTGACTTTTTTACAAAAATGTGCTACAGAAAGAATATGAACAAAAAATGAAAAATATTCAAAAAATGCTTGCAAAAAAATAAAATTTAGTGTATGATAAGAAAAAGTAAGTTATACAAAAGGAAAATTTGTATAATTTTACAAAAGAAAGGAGAATAAATTATGGACGAAGATGCAATTAATGATATTGAAGATGAAGATTTAAGTAATATAATAATTTTAAGTGATGAAAATGGGGAAGATGTACAATTTGAATTTTTAGATTTAATTGAATATGATTCAGAAGAATATGTTGTATTATTGCCAGTTATAGAAGAAGATGAGGAAGATGATGGCGAAGTTGTTATTTTAAAAGTGGAAGACTCTGGCAATGATGAAGAAGAATCATATGTAAGTGTTGATGACGAAGAAGTATTAAACAAAGTTTTTGAAATTTTCAAAGAAAAATTCAAAGACGAATTTAATTTTACAGACGAAAATTAATGTGAAATTAATCTAAAAAAGAACGAGAAGCCATTTCTCGTTCTTTTTGATGTGTTTGAAAGTAAACAAGGAAAGGTGGAATATAAAATGGAAGATGAAGTAATTGAATTCATAAAAAAAAGAAAATTTAATAGTTTAAAAAAATATCTACAAAGTGTTAATTCTGCCGACTTGCCGAGTTTATTTGAAGAATTAGATGATGAAAAAAAATTAATCGTTTACCGTTTATTAACCAAAGAAAAAGCAGCTGAAGTATTTGCGGAATTAGACCCTGATGTACAAGAAAAATTAATCAATGGATTTTCTGATAAAGAGTTGAAAAACGTGATTGACGAATTGTTCATGGATGATACTGTTGATTTGATTGAAGAAATGCCATCGAATGTTGTCAAAAGAATTTTAAGGAATATTGATTCCGTAGACCGAAAAATTATAAATGAACTTTTAAATTATCCAGAAGACAGTGCGGGAAGCATTATGACAACAGAATTCATTGACTTAAAAGAAAACATGACAGTTGAACAAGCTTTAGCGAAAATCAAAAAAATTGGTTTAGAAAAAGAAACCATTTATAACTGCTATGTGCTAAGCGCTTCCAGAAAAGTACGAGGAATTATTGATTTAAAATCTTTGGTGATTGCAGAAAAAGATACGATTATCAAAAATATTATGGAGACAAATGTCATAACGGTTACAACTTTGGAGGACCAAGAAGTGGTAGCTAAAATGTTTGATAAATACAATTTTTTGGCACTTCCCGTTGTGGATATGGAAAATCGCTTAGTTGGGATAATAACTGTTGATGACGCGATGGACGTTTTGCAAGATGAAGTTGCAGAAGATTTTGAAATCATGTCTGCTATTACGCCAAACGAGGAAACTTATTTCAAAACAAGCGTATTTACTCATGCTAAAAACAGAATTGTTTGGCTACTTGTTTTAATGCTATCTTCGATTATTACAGGAGCGATTATCACGAAATATGAAGAAGCATTTGCAACAGTTCCTATTTTAGTTGCGTTCATTCCTATGATTATGGGAACAACAGGAAATTGCGGTTCTCAAACATCTACCTTAATTATACGCGGAATGTCTAATGATGAAGTAGAGTTGAAAGATTATTTAAAAGCGGTTTGGAAAGAATTTAGAGTAGCTATTTTAGTTGCCATTATGTTGGGGGTTGCCAATGGAATACGAATTATAGTTCAATATCAAGATGTACAGTTAGCTGTGATTGTGGCTTTGTCATTATTAGGAACGGTTATATTGGCTAAATTTTTAGGTTGCACTTTACCTATGCTTGCCAAAAAATTGAAGATTGATCCAGCATTAATGGCAACACCAGTTATCACAACGATTTCTGATATGTGCTCTGTTTTGATTTTCTTTAAAATTGCAACATTAATTTTGGGATTAGAAGTTAATTTATAAAAATTTCAGATAAATTTAAGTTTTATTCTTTATAATAGATTTATTAAAATAAGGAAGAATGATATGAAAATTTTAATTATGGAAGATGACAAAATTTTATCCAGAACAATTGAGCAGTGTGTGCGTGGTCATTATGATACCGATTGTGCTTACGACGGCGAAGAAGGCATTTTATATGCCAAACAGAAAATTTATGATGCTATTATTTTAGATTTAATGATGCCAATTATGGATGGATATGAAGTGTTAAGTGTATTGAGACGTGAAAAAATTTTTACTCCTGTACTTATTTTAACAGCAAAAGACGCCGTAGAAGACAAAGTAAAGGGATTTAGAATGGGAGCAGATGATTATTTGATAAAACCATTTAATCGAGATGAACTGCTCGCAAGATTAGACGCTATTATCCGAAGGACAAGTGGCAATTATACACATGAAAATATTTTGCAATTTAAAGGATTGGTTCTTGATTTAAACAGTAGAAAAGTTTCGAGTGAAGGCACAGAGATATTATTACAAGGTAAACAATTTGATGTTTTAGAATATTTACTAAGTTCGCAAAACACGATTATTACCAAAGAGCAGATTTTTGACAAAATTTGGGGCTTTAATTCTGAAACCAGTACAAATGTCATCGAAGTTTATGCAAGCGGATTACGAAAAGAGCTGAAAAAAATTGGATATGACAAATATTTAAAAACCATTCGAGGCGTAGGCTATATTTGGTCAGAATAGAGGAGAAAAATGGAGGAGCAAAAAGGATTAAAAAAACAATTTATTTTACATAGCATTTATAATATGATTGCTTTTGCAGTTATTTTACTGTGTTTTGGCGGTTTTATGTTTTTTATGATTCATAATTTGGCTTTTTCTTCGGTTGACAAACAGTTGAAAGATGCTCAAAAACAATTTTCTGAAATCAATGTGAAATTGGAAATTTTGTATCAAATATTTGAGTTAGAAAGTTTGGGAATGATGGAAAATGACATCAATCATTTTACAGATTACAATTTATCCAAAAGAATAGATAATCCACAAATTATGTTGGTTGTAAGAGACCAACAAGGGCGAATTTTAAATGCGGATGAGTTGGGGAGAATGAGTGAATATTTATCTAACACAGAATTTGATAGTTGTAATTTAAATAAAGTTTACAAATTCAAATTACAGGATAAATACAACTATAGAAGTTTAAATTTTATAATTCAGCCTTCTGAAAATTCTAAAGATAGATATGTTCAGTTATTAATTAATGTAGATAGCGAAGTCAGTTTGTTGGGAAACTATATGAAAATTATTTTATATGCTGTATTTTTAGGTGTATTTCTTTCAGGGATTGCAAGTTTAATTTTATCAAGAAAAACTTTGAGACCGATTGAACAAACGTTAAAAAAACAAACAGAATTTGTTCAAAATGCTTCTCATGAACTTAGGACGCCACTTACTATTATTCAGGCAAAACAAGAATTATTATTACAAGAACCAAATGCTAAAATTATTGATAAATCAGAGGAAATCAGTCTTACTTTAAATGAAACGAAACGCTTGTCTAAATTAACCAAAGATTTAATGATATTAGTCAGAGGTTCCAATCTTAAATTACAAAAAGAAGAAGTCTACATTGATGAATTTTTGGAACATCTAGTTACGCCATACAAAGAAATAGCAGTACAACAAGGAAAAAAAATAGTGTTAAATCTAAATTTTAATAAGGATATTAGTATTGATACAAGTAAAATTCATCAATTAATAGTTATTTTATTAGATAATGCGATAAAATATACGGAAAGTGGGGACAGCATTGAAATTCGTACTTTTTTGAAGGATAACAAATATGTACTTGAAGTTGCGGACACAGGAATTGGTATTAGTGATGAAGGTTTGAACAGAATTTTTGATCGATTCTATCGAGAAGACAAAGCCAGAAATAGACAAACAGGAGGAAGTGGTTTAGGACTTTCCATTGCAACGATGATCGTCAAGGTACATAATGGAAGCTTAAAAGCAATGCACAATAAACCCAAAGGGACAGTTTTTATAGTAAAATTGAATCGATTATGAAACAGACAAATTTTCTTAAAAAAATCTTGACATCGGTTTTAAATTATGTTAAAATAAATATCTGTAAACTGCTTAACTATGGTTAAAAATGTTGTTTATAAAAACGACTACCAAGTTGGAAGTTAGCGAGTATTACGAAAGGGAGGTGCATTTTTATGTACGCAATAATCGAAAGCTGTGGAAGACAATATAAAGTAGAAGAAGGAAATACTGTATTTTTTGAGAAATTAGGAGAAGAAGAAGGAAAAAAAGTTTCTTTTGATAAAGTAATTCTAGTTTCTGATGAAGGAAAAGTACAAGTCGGAACTCCTTATGTTACAGGGGCGAAAGTTGAAGGTAAAGTAGTGTCTAACGGAAGAGGTAAAAAAATTCTTGTATTCAAATACAAACCAAAAAAGAATGAAAGAAAAACCAGAGGACATAGACAAGACTATACTAAAGTTGAGATTACTTCAATTAAAACAAAGTAGTTAAAAAAAGAGATATAGAAAAAATTTAGAAGAGAAAGGAGTGACTTTAGGATGGCACATAAAAAAGGTCAAGGTAATGTAAAAAATGGAAGAGATAGTGAGTCAAAAAGACTTGGTGTGAAAAGAGCTGATGGACAATTTGTTCTAGCAGGAAATATATTAGTAAGACAAAGAGGAACGAACGTACATCCAGGTACAAATGTTGGAAAAGGTAGTGATGATACATTGTTCGCTTTGGTAGATGGAAATGTAAAATTTGAAAGAAAAGCTAGCAAAAAATTTGTTAGTGTATATCCAGTAGCATAGAAAAATATTAATTTGTGTGTAAAAGCGTAAATCAGTTTAAAAAGTTTGATTTACGCTTTTTTTACATGACTAAAATTTGTTGGTCTTGTGTGAATTTTCTGTGTATTTCTTGCAACCAAAGACAATCTGTGATACAATAACACAATATTAGAAAAAGGGGAAAATTATGAAAAATATAATAGGATTAGTCATTTCATTTGCCTATATTGGTATTTTGATGGTATCTGCGAAATATTTTGAAAGATTTGAAAAGGAAGCTAGTCGAAAATTTATTCATATTTTGTTGGCAAATTGGTGGCTCATTGCGATAGCTTTTTTTGACAATATTGTATATGCTATAATTCCGCCAATTGCATTTGTTGTGATTAATTTTGTTTCTTATCGAGGCAATGTCATAAAAGTGATGGAAAGAGACGAAAAAAGCGAAGACGGTTTAGGAACAGTATATTTTGCAATTTCGCTTATTCCACTTGTCTTTCTTTCCTTTGGCTTAACGAAGAATCCATTGATTGGCTTAGTCGGTTTTTTCATCATGACTTTTGGAGATGGTTTTGCTGCTATTGTTGGAAAAAGTGTAAAAAGTAAAGAATATAACATATTAGGCTGTACGAAAACGTTGGCAGGCTCTTGCATGATGTTTGGTATGTCACTGATTATTACGATTTCAGTTTTTGCGTATGCAAATGTGGAATTTCTTTTTGTAAAAGCGATTGGTGTATCAATTTTAGCAACCATTTTGGAAGCTATTTCTGTAAAAGGAACTGATAACTTAACGGTTCCAGTCATAACCAGTTTGGTTACTTATTTTATTTTATAAAAAGGAGGATTGAAAAATCAAAGGAGACGAACAGGAAAAGGCAAATACGAAGCGATTATTAGAGGCGAAAATAGCAGATAAATATAAATTTGCAAATGCCAAAAATAAAATTACTAATACAGATTTTTTAAATGAAATTGAAAAACAAATAGCAGAAAAATTTTTACATCAGCATGCGATTGAAAATTATCTGTTTTTTGGCGGAAATGGTGATGATTCACAGCGAAATATTTTACTGTTTTATCCAGAAAAATTGAAAACAGAAATGGTAGAAAAGAATTTTGGTAAGATTATATCTGCCATTTGTGTGACTTTGCCAAAAGATTTGAGGTATGAGCATCGAATTTATTTGGGAGCTGTGATGAAATTGGGTGTAAAACGTGAAAAAATTGGGGATATTTTAGTACGAGAAAATGGAGCTGATATTCTTGTTTTAAATGAAGTCGCTGAATTTTTAAAAAATAATTTATCACAATTGACCAGATTTAAAAGCGCAACGATTGAGATTATGGATATAAGTAGCATAAAACCTAAGAAAAAAGAATTTGAGGATTGGAGTGTGATTGTTTCTTCGATGCGTTTGGATAATTTTGTAGCAGAGTTTGCAAAGTGTTCTAGGAGCAAGGCAATTCAGATTTTGAATGAACAAAGAGTATTTGTTAATGGACAGTTAGAAACCAAATTTTCAAAGAAAATTAATGTAGGAAATTGTATTACTGTAAGGGGAAAGGGAAAATTTATTGTAGAAGAAATGGCACATAAAACGAGGTCAGATAAATGGGTAATCAAAATTAAGAAGTATTGTTAAAAAGGAGAGAAAATATGAAGGAATTTTTGAAAAATGCAAAAGAAAATATTGGAAAAATATTGGGAACTTTGGTTCTAATTAGTTTTATCGCACCAATTGGATTTTTAATTTTTAGAATCGCGACAACTCCGAATGTTGTGACAGATGCAACAATTGGAGAAAGAGTGAAAAGTGATTATATTTTGATGTTGTTAGAATGTCTGCTAGGCATTTGGGCAATGAGTTTGCCAGATTTGCTAACGAAAAAATTTAGTTTGGAAATACCAGATAAAATTTATTATTTATATGTTTTATTTTTATATTCTGCCATATTTTTGGGCGAAGTACGTGATTTTTATTATGTTATACCATATTGGGACACAGTATTGCATACTTTGAGTGGCTTGATGATGGGATTTTTTGGCTTTTCGCTTGTGGATATTTTAAATAATACTAATAAACGTGTTACTTTATCACCATTTTTTATTGCATTTTTTGCGTTTTCTTTTGCCATAACAGTTGGTGTGATTTGGGAAGTTTATGAGTTTACAGCAGATGGACTTTTTGGAACGAATATGCAAAAATACAAATTACAGGATTCAACTGAGTTGGTTGGAAGAGAAGCATTAGAAGATACGATGGAAGACTTAATTGTCGATGGCGCAGGAGCGTTTATTGCTAGTGGAATTGGCTATATCTCACTAAAATATAAAAAAGGATGGCTCAACGATTTACGTATCAAATACAAGAAAAATAAAGAGGAGGAAGCAAAAGATGAATGATATAGAGGAAGATTTTGAGCTTGCCAAAAAAGTGATGCAAAAAGCCCATGAGCCATATTGTAATTATAAAGTAGGCGCAGTTTTAAAGGCAAAATCAGGGAAAAAATATACAGGTTGCAATATAGCGAATCATGGAATTCAATCGATTTGTGCGGAGCGAGTCGCTTTTGTAAAAGCAATCTCAGAAGGGGAAAATAGTTTTGAACGAATTGTGATTGTTGGCGGAGAAAATGAGCAAAATTTAGAAAAATGTTTGCCTTGTGGGTATTGCAGACAATTTATGAGTGAATTCGTAGAAGAAGATTTTAGGATTTATACGTTTGATAAAAACAATATAAAAACTTATTCAATTGCAGAATTATTACCATATGGATTTAGTATATAAAAATTTTTGAATTTATGAAAAAAGGCAAAAAACAAAGAAAAATGGAATTTGCTGAAAATATTTTGCAAAAAAACGTAAAAAAAGGCAGAATATAGTATTGCAATTATTTTAATTAATTGATATGATATAGAAGGATTATAGTATTGAAGAGGTAAATTTTTATCATGATCGAATTTAAAAATGTAAGTAAATTATATGATACAGGAACAGAAGCGGTCCATGATGCGACTTTTACAATTGACAAAGGAGAGTTTGCATTTTTGGTAGGAACATCTGGTTCTGGGAAGTCAACATTAATCAAATTAATTTTAAAAGAAGAGGAAGTTTCGCGTGGAAATATTATTATCAATGGAAAAGATATTACTTTTTTGAAACCCAAAAGAGTTCCCTTTTTGCGTAGAAGTATGGGCGTTGTTTTCCAAGATTTTAGATTGTTGCC
This sequence comes from uncultured Clostridium sp., assembly GCA_947648495.1. Taxonomy (GTDB): domain Bacteria; phylum Bacillota; class Clostridia; order TANB77; family CAG-508; genus Scatovivens. Next base: position 13,041 of record CANSOA010000013.1, on the reverse strand, counting down.
TGATAAAACCGTTTATGAAAATGTTGCTTTTGCGATGTATATTGTAAAGGCTACGCCAAAACATATTCGAAGACAAGTTCCAATGGTATTGTCTTTGGTAGGACTTAGTAATAAAGCCAAAATGTATCCAAATGAATTATCTGGTGGAGAGCAACAAAGAGTAGCACTTGCACGTGCTTTAGTGAACAATCCATCCATGATTATTGCAGATGAGCCTACTGGTAATTTAGACCCTGAAACAGCATGGGATATTATGAATTTGTTAAATGAAATCAATGCAAGAGGAACAACCGTTGTTATGGCAACACATGCAAAAGATATTGTTGATAAAATGAAGAAAAGAGTAATCGAAATTAATAATGGTGTAATTGTTAGAGATGATAGAAAAGGTGGGTATAATAGTGGGAAGTAATGGTTTTACATATCTGATGCGAGAGGGCATCGTAAATGTTTTTAAAAATAAAAAAGCTACAATGATATCACTTGTGACAATGATTTGTGCAATGTTTTTATTTGGTACTTTTTTTGCCATTGGTGAAAATGTTAATTCCGTCTTAGAACAAGTCCAGAAAAATCAAGGTATGGAAGTGTTTATTCAAAATGAGGCGACCGATGAGCAAATCAGCACATTAGAGAGCCAAATAAAAGCATTAGATGGCATTAATACAGTGAGTTTTAAAAGTAAGCAACAAGCCTTAGATTTAATGAAAGAAAACTTAAAAGATAATCAAGATTTATTAGAAGGATATGAAGGAGAAAATAATATTTTTCCTGCATCATTTATTGTCACTTTAACCGATTTAGGATTAGCAACTCAAATCGAAGCACAAGTAGAAAACATGGAAAATGTCAAAAAAATAACGAGCAATAATGATACAATCAATACTCTTATGAAAATTGCCAATGGCATTAAAATTGCAATTGGAGTGATTTCTGTTATTTTACTAATTATCTCAATAACGATAATTGCCAATACCATTCGACTTACCGTACATAGTAGAAGAAAAGAAATTTCCATTATGAAATATGTTGGAGCGACCAATCGTTTTATTCGCTGGCCATTTGTGATAGAAGGCATTATTATTGGTATGATAGCAGCAGGAATTACCATATTGATGGTGGGATCCATTTATGATTTTGTTATTCAAAGTATTGAACAATCCAATGTATTGCAAACAATGGGTGTGACATTATTGCAATTTTCCGAAATTGTAAGGCTTATTGCTATTGTTTATGTCATATTAGGAATTGGTGTAGGCGTAATTGGAAGCTCGATATCGATGAAAAAATATTTGGAGGTTTAAGAATTAATGAAAAAATTTATTAAAGTTAATCTTGTAATTTTAATAATCTTTTCATTCATAGTAATACAAGTTTTTGCGCAGGAGGAACAACAGTCCAATCAAGAAATAAACAGTAACGAAAACAAAGTAGAGGAATTAGAACAACACAAACAGGATTTAGAAAATCAAACAGAAGAATTTAGCTCGCAATTGGAATTTGTGAGTGAAGAATTATCAAACACCGTTGTGGAAGTATCAAAGTTGACGCAAAATATATATGATAAACAAATACAAATAGAAGAACTAACCGCAAAATCAGAAATTTTATCACAGCGAATTGAGAAAGTAGAAAAGCAGTTACAAGAAGCAACACAAGAATATAAAAATCAGAAAAATTTATTAGAAAAAAGATTAGTAGCTATGTATGAAATGGGAGAAACATCTTATTTGGATTTATTGCTAAATTCACAAGGTATTTCTGGATTTTTGTCAAATTATTATTACATCTCGGAAATTGCAACAACTGATTCAGAACTACTTACAATTGTGAAACAACAAAAAGAAAAAATAGAAAATTTAATGACTAATTTAGAACAAAATGAAAAAGATTTTAATCAAGCAAAATCAGAATTAGAAAAAGCGACCATTGCGATTTCCAATATGGTAATCATTAAAAATCAACACGTACAAGATTTAAACGAAGAGGAATTGAATTTGCAACAACAAGTGGAAGAATATCAAAGACAAATTCAAGAGGTGGAAACAGAAATCCGATTATTATCGCTATCTAGTCAAAATGCAGAATATGTTGGTGGCATCTTTGCTTGGCCAGTTCCAGGTTATACACGAATCAGTTCCCCTTTTGGCATGAGAACACATCCCATCACAGGTGTGTATAAACTCCATACAGGAACAGATATTAGTGCTCCACAGGGAGCCACATTTGTGGCAGCTAATGACGGAATTGTCACAAAAGCAAGTTTCAATACCGCTTATGGAAATATGGTAATTTTGGATCATGGTGGAGGAATTTCTACTTTGTATGCACATGGTTCTGAAATTCTAGTAGAAGTAGGGCAGACGGTAACACAAGGAACGCCAGTTCTAAAAGTAGGTTCTACAGGATATTCCACAGGACCACATGCGCATTTTGAAATTAGAGTTGATGCAAACTATGTAAATCCACTTGACTATTTGCAGAAGGAAACAGACCCAAATACAAACAATGAAGTAGTACAAACTGTCGAATTAGATGAAAGCACAAGTGAAGAATAAAAATAAAAGGAGAATAAAATGAAAATTAATAATTTAAAAAAAATCGAATATATTAGTATTATAATACTAATGGTAATGATAATTTCCCAATCATTCATGGTATATGCTAGTCAAAAAACGGATTTAACAAATGAGCAAAATAGCATTGATAAGCAAATTCAAGAAACCAATTCAGAAATTGCAGGTGTCAAATCTCAAATGACAGATGCGTTAAATCAAATCAATAAATACAATTCTCAAATTGGAACCTATGAAAATGAAATTGGTGATTTGCAAACTCAAATTTCCACCTTACAAACCCAAATCAAAGAAAAACAAACCAATATTGAAGAACAGCAAAAAAAATATGAAGAACAACAGGCCTTATTAGAAAAAAGATTAGTAGCTATGTATGAAAGCGGAACCACTTCGTATTTAGATATGTTGCTTAGTTCAGATGGATTAGCAGATTTTATATCAAAATACTATATTATTGAGCAATTAGCACAATGTGACACTGATTTATTAAAAAATATTGAAAATACCAAAAATCAAATAGAAACCGAAAAAAATCAATTAGAAGATTCCAAAAAACAAATCGAAAACTCCAAAAAACAAATCGAAACCAAAAGAAATTCTTTAACTGTTTTAGTAGGCGAAAAAAATACATTAGTTGGAAACTTATCCGAAGAAGAAAAAGCTTTGCAAGCAGAATTAGAAGAATTTGAGCAAGATAAAAGAGACATTCAAAGACAATTAGCAGCCATCGCTGCACAAGAAGAAGCTGAAAGAAAAGCAGCTTTAGCCAAAAAAAATCAAAATTCAGGTTCTAGTTCAGCAGATGCAGCAGTACCTTCAGCACCAAGCACATCGGGCTATATTTGCCCATTGTCTGGAAGATCAAGAAGTGATATTACAACAGGTTATTATGGTTATTCAGGACACACAGGAGTTGATTTTGCTAGAAATGGAAAAGGAGCCGTAGAAGGAAAACCTGTATTAGCAGCTAAAGCAGGAAAAGTTGTAACATCAACAGCGTTAAAACGTCCGAATGGAAGTTATAAAAGTTATGGAGAATATATTGTTATTAGTCACGGAGATGGAACGATGACATTATATGCACATATGCTACCAGGTTCGAGAACGGTTTCTGCTGGAACGCAAGTTGCACAAGGTCAAGTGATTGGTCAAGTAGGCTCAACGGGAAATTCGACAGGTCCGCATTTGCATTTTGAAGTTTGGGTAAATGGAAGACGTGTCAATCCAACGCAATATTTACCATAAAAGAAAGGAAAAACAATGAGTTCTTACGAAAAAAAACAATTAATTTATAAGTTTATTTTATGTGTGGTATTTGTAGCCTGCATTACAGCGGTTATCACATTTTATGCAACTTTTACGAAAGTAGAAAATACTCGTTTTCCAGTAGCGGGCGAGGCAAGCAAAGATGCAAAGGAAAATATCAATACGATATCAAGTGCATTAAAAGATTTTAGAAAATTAATTGACGAATATTACATAGGAGATATTGACGAACAAAAAGTAGTAGATGAAACCATAAAAGGTTATATCAACGGCTTAGATGATGAATATTCAGAATATATGACAGCTGAAGAATGGGAAGAATATCAAGTAAATGCTTTAGGAAATTATGTAGGAATTGGTATTTATATGAGCCAAGATACAGCAGGTAATATTATTATCATTGAACCAATTGAAGGTTCACCAGCAGAAGCTTCTGGATTGAAATCAAAAGATATTATTATAGAAGTTAATGGGGAAAATGTTCAAGGCTTGGATACATCAGCAGTCGCAGCAAAAGTAAAGGGCGAGGAAGGCTCAAAAGTTAAATTAAAAATTGTACGAGAAAATCAATATATGGATTTTGAAGTAGAAAGAAAAGCGATTAAAGTCTTTCATGTGAAAAATCAAATGTTAGAAAATAATATCGGTTATATTAAATTATCCACATTTGATGAAGGTTGTAGTGAAGAATTTCAGAAGGCATTTGAAGAATTAAAAGGTCAAAATGCGCAAAAATTAATCATTGACTTACGCGATAATACAGGAGGATTAGTTGATGAGGCGTTAAATATAGCGGATATGATTATTCCAAAAGGGAAAACAATGCTACTTACAGTTGACTCAAAAGAACACAAAGAAACCACAATTGCTCAGAAAGATGTTGCCATTGACATGGAAATTGTCGTTTTAGTAAATGATTATTCGGCAAGTGCTTCCGAAATATTGGTAGGAGCCTTGAAAGATAACGAAGAAGCAACCATTGTTGGCACGAAAACTTATGGAAAAGGTGTTATTCAAAATGTATTTTCACTTTCTGATGGAAGTGTATTAAAACTGACAACTGCTGAATATTTTACACCAAATGAAGTGAAAATTAACAAAAAAGGAATTGAACCAGATATTCAAGTAGATGAAATTGAAGAGCCAGAAGGTGCACAAGAAGTCGATGAACAGTTAAATAAAGCAATTGAATTATTGCAATAAAGAATAGGTTTTTGGCTATTTATGAATCAATAGTGAGGGTTTTGCGGAAATAATTTCGATTATTTCCGCCTTTTATTTGAAAAATATTGGCAAATGTAAATATTATAATATCTTATGGATAATTTCTATCCCTATAAAAAATCTAAGCAAATCAGCCCAAGAAAATCAAAAAAGTTAAAAAAATAAGAAAAGGAAGAAGGAAATTTTGCGTTAAAAACGCTAAAAAACATTGAAAAAAGACACACAAAATGGAAAATAAGAGAGAAATATTTTAGTCAAATAGTCTGTATGTTTTTGGTCATAAAACGAACGATTCACCATATAATTTAGAAGGAGAGTTCGGTTATGATTAATTTAGCGGTTATCAATTTGAAAACATTGTTCAAAAAAATAATGAAAATCATTCTTGTAATCCTTGTGATTGCAATGATGATTAAATTTGTTAGAATGGTTTATGGTTTTGTCAAAAATTTTGATTTGGAAAATATAAAATTAACGAGTCATGTTGAAATGATAAAAAATAATGTTGTTATTGCGAAAAGTTTTGAAAAACAGAAAATAAACAAAGACAGTGAACTTAAAAAAATTTTAGTTGCACAACTTGCAGTGTTTTCTGGAGCAGAAGAGGAAATTATGGAACAAGAAAATCAAGAAGAAGTGCTAGAATTTCAAAAAATAGACGAAACAGTAACTGCGCAAAAGCCAGAACCAAAATCAGAAGAAGGACAACAACCACCAGAACAAGAAGAAATTAAGCCCCAAGAACAGCCATCACAAAATGTTTCTGTACAAACTGCTATAGTGGAAAACAATAACAAAAAAGACGTTTACACAGATACTTATAAAACCGTAAAAATCAAAAACGAATCCCAATATTCTCTTACAGAAGCTATGGTTACACCAGATATAAGATATGGTAATGCTAAAGATTTTATCATTTATCATACGCATACATGTGAGAGTTATACACCACAAAGCAATTCCCAATACGTTGAAACAGGAAATTATCGAACGACAGATGCTAATTATTCTGTCGTAAAAGTTGGAAGCGAACTAGCCAATTATTTAGCAGGTAAAGGCTATACAGCTATTCACGACAAAACTTACCACGATTATCCAGCCTACACAGGTTCTTATACGCGAGCCAGAACGACAATCAAAAATTTATTAAACACATACAACACAGTAGAAGCCGTTTTTGATGTTCACCGAGATGCCCTTCGGAAGCAATAGCAATTATGCACCTTGTGTAAAAATTGGGGAAGAAACCGTTGCTCAGTTAATGTTTGTCATTGGAACTGACGGAGGTCGGACTGGAACATTCCAATTGGAACCAAAATCTAAAATTAGCTATTAAAATACAAGAAAAAGCCAACGAAATGTATCCCGGTTTATTCAAACCAATTATTTTGAGAAATTCAAGGTACAACCAACATGTCACCAAAGGTGCGATGATTATTGAAGTTGGAGCAACAGGAAATACAATTGAGCAATGCAATGGAAGCATGAAATATTTGGCAGATGTGTTAGATTGTGTCATGAAAGATTCTAGTCAATAAATTATAGAAATTCGATAAAAAGCCTTGTAAATTAATCAAAAAAATGATAGGATAAAACTATAATTTTTTTGATAGGAGCAAATGCAAATGATGAAAAAAAATGAGGGAATTACGCTAGTATCCTTAACTATAACAGTAATTTTGCTATTGGTTTTGGCAGGTATGGGATTAAATGTAAGTTATATAACCATCAAAGATGTTAGAAATAATCGATTAAATACAGAATTGGGTATGGTCAGACAAGCGATTACAGAGCGTTATTCCATGGCAGTTGCGGTCAATAAAGCGAACATTTCTGTTTCAGAACCATCAGTTTCATTTTGGGTAGGTGAGAAAGTGGAGGCGTCAAATCCAATCATGTTGCCAGAAAGAACAGAAATTATCTCCAATCAGGAGGTAGAAGAGTTTTACTCAAAATGTGGTAATTATTATCATTCATATCAAGAAGAATTTTATTATCGATTAACACCAGATGATTTAGAAAAAATTGGAATTGCTCATGCAAATTATACGTATGTTGTTAATTATAAAACAGGTGAGGTATATAATGAAACCAAAAAGATCGATCGAGATTTGAATTTATTATATTTACCAGCCAAATATACTTCTGAAGAAGAAACAAAAGAAGACACACACAGTTTTAATGATTGGTAAAATCATGCTAAAAATTAAAAGTATAGGGGTTTTGACACTATGAAAGATATAACCGAAAAGTTAGAAAATATGCTAAAAAAAGAAAATGTTCTAAAAAATGAACCAATGAGCAAACATACTTCCTTCAAAATAGGCGGAATAGCAGATTATTTCGTAAAAGTGGAAAATGTAGAAAATTTAAGAAAATTATTAGAATTAGCTAAAAAAGAAGAAATACCATATCAAATAATTGGAAATGGAACGAATTTATTGGTTCGTGAAGGTGGTATTCGTGGGATTGTTATCAAATTGGAGCTAAAGGAATGTGTGGTAGGAAAACAGGAAGAATTTGCCTACATAACAGTAGGTGCGGGTTTACCACTTTCCAATTTAGCCTTAATTGCCTTAGAAAATGGACTTTCTGGATTAGAATGTATGGCTGGAATACCTGGAACTGTAGGTGGAGCAATCCGAATGAATGCAGGTGCATTTGGTCGAGAAATGAAAGACGTCGTTGTTTTCTCAAAAGCAATGGACGAAAATGGTCAAATTCAAGAATTGAGTTTACAAGAACATGATTTTGATTATCGAAAAAGTGCTTTTGCTGAAAATGGATTGATTATTTTAGAAACAACCATAAAATTAATTTATGCTGAAAAAGAGAAAATCAAGCAAAAAATGGAAGAATGTAAAAGTTTAAGAAGGAAAAATCAGCCATTGGAATTTCCTAATGCAGGTAGTGTTTTCAAGCGAAATATGGATGTCCCAGTTGCCAAACTAATTGACGAATGTGGACTAAAAGGCTATTGCAAAGGGGATGCACAAATTTCAAATAAACACGCTGGATTTATTGTCAACACAGGAAAAGCAACAGCTACAGACGTTCTACAATTAATTCAAGAAATAAAAACAAAAGTCAAACAAAAATTTGAGCAAAATATTGAACTAGAAATCCTAGTAATTGGTGAAAAAATATAAGGGTAGGAGGCGATTATCAATCGCTCGCAGATGTATAAAATATGGTAAATTTACAAATGCAATAAATTTATGAATGCAATAATTTACAATTACAGTAAATTGACTAGAAATGGGGGAACAGTCATGAAACAAAATAAAATAAAATCTTTTTTAGAATGGTTTAAATCAAGCGCAAGAATTAAAAGATGGATTTTTTTGATTCTTATTGGAATAGCTCTTGCTTGCTATGGTTTTACGAAAGTATTAGTGGCAGAAGAGATGAGTTTTCAAGAATTAGGAAAAATTATTGGTGCATTTGTCATTGGATTTGTATTCGTTGTTGTTGGAATTATATTTATTCAAAAACGAAATTTGGAAATTATTATTGAGGCAAATGACCAAGATTCTGCCAAAGGTAAAAAGGCAAAAGTCAATATCAAATCTTTGATTTTTAACCGAAAAGTTTATGACGAAGGTCCAAAAATTGTTGTAATTGGTGGCGGACAAGGCTTAAATACAGTCATTGAAGGCTTAAGAAAATATACGAACAATATTACTGCCATTGTTACCATGTCTGACTATGGAAATGTTCCAACCGCTTCTAGAAAAGCATTGGACACATTGCCTTTGGAAGACATAAAAAGCAGTATTATAGCGATGTCTGACAAAGAGGATTTAATGGGGCAACTCATGAATTTAAATTTTCAAAATAAAAAATTAAAAGGTTTAAATTTTGGAGATATTTATTTGACTGCCATGAATGAACTATATGGCAATATCTCAGAAGCTATTCAAAAAAGTACAGAAGTTTTAAATATCAACGGACGAGTGCTTCCTGTGACATTAGACGAAATCATGATTTGTGCCGAATTGACAGATGGAACCGTAGTTGAGAAAAAAGATAAAATTCCAGAAGTAGTTTCTGAAAAGGTAGAAGTTATCCATCGAATTTTTATTAATCCATCAAATTGTAAACCAGCGCCCGGTGTTATTGAAGCCATTGAAAATGCAGAGGCAATTATTATTGGACCAGGAAGTTTATATACAAATGTAATTCCTAATTTGTTGGTAAAAAAAGTTGCTAAAGCGATTAAAGAAAGCAAAGCAGTAAAAATGTACATATCCAATATTATGACAGAATTTGGACAGACGGATAATTATACATTAGCCGAACATATTAAAGCGATTCAAGAGCATGTTGGAAAAGGTGTTTTTGATTATTGTTTGGTAGATACTGGCGAAGTTGTGCCAGAATATGTAAGACGTTACAATAAAGAAGGCTCAGAATTGGTAGAAGCCAATATTGTGGAAGCGGCAAGTTTAGGCGTTAAGATGATTCAAAAAGATATGTCTTGCATCAAAAATGATAAAATTAGGCATAATTCAGCCATGATTGCGTCAACGATAATTGAACTTATTTGCAATGAATTAAAATTTAAAGATCAGCAAAATGGTACCGAATTTTTACTGTTAAATTCTATTTTAAAAGAAGAAAATAAAGGAATTAAGAAAAATCAAAAGGCGGAAAAACAACATAAAGATATTGTCAAAAAGGCAACTCAAAATGTGAAAAATAAAAATCATAATAGAAAAAGCAAATTTAGTGAAAAATATAAAGAAAGAGTTGAATCAATTCAAAGTGCAGAGGCTAAGATTAAGGAAAATAGAGCAATAGCAAAAGAAATTGAAAGACTAGAAAAAGATAAACAGAAAAAAGAAAACAAAGTAAATAAAAAAAGCAGTGAACCAAAAAAAGATAGTAAAGAAACAAACAAAAGTGTTAAAGAAAAGGCTGTAAATAAGCCAAAACAGAAAAACACCAAAAATGCAAAAGAGACAAAAAATACACAATAGAAAAATAGGAGAAAGTACAAATGAAATTAACAAAAAAACAATTAGAAATAAAAAATGCGCTAGAAAAAGAATGGCTCATTACAAACGGAATTGGAGGATATGCATCAAGCAGCGTAATTGGAGCCAATACAAGACGTTATCATGGATTGCTGATTGCGCCTTTAAAGTCACCTGCTAAGAGACATTTGATTGTAGCAAAGTTGGACGAGAGTGTTTGGGTAAATCATGAAAAATATGATTTATATACAAATGTGTGTAAAAATTATCTTTCAGAAGGATATAAAAATTTAGAAAGTTTTGAGAAAAATCCATTACCAGAGTTTGGATATAAAGTTGCCAATGTAAAAGTGAATAAAAAAATTTCATTAGTTTATGGGAAAAACACGGTTGTTGTAAATTATCAAATTAAAAATAATAATGCAGAAGAAGCCAAACTAACCATTGCGCCAGTTTTGAATTTTAGAGATTTTCATCATATGACGACAAATCATGATTTTCAAATGGAACAAAATACAGCGAATCAAAAAACGCAAATTAAGTTAGATGAAAATATTCCTATTTTTATGATAAGTAACGAAGGAAATTATATTGCACACAATCATGATATTTTTAAAAATATGTATTATCTAAAAGAAGAAGAAAGAGGATTTTTCCCAGAGGAAGATTTGTGCGTGCCAGGAAGATATGAAATTATTGTAGAGCCTAAAAAGAAAAAAGAAATCACAATAGCTATTTCCTTAGAAGATGATTTAGAAATTTTGAATGAGGATGAAGTTTTTGAGGCTGAAACGCAAAGATTAGAACAAATCATAAAACAGTCGAAATTGGTTTCTGCAAAATCTAATCTAACAAAAGAGGAAAAAGAGCACAATGATTTTTTAAGAGATTTAGTAATTAGTACAGATAATTTTATTGTATACCGTCCTGAATTTAAAACCCACTCGATTTTAGCAGGTTTTCCTTGGTTTTTAGATTGGGGAAGAGACACAGCCATTTCGTTTGAAGGCTTGTTACTCATTACCAAAAGATATGATTTAGCAAGAGAAATTTTGCTGACTTTGACACGAGATATCCAATGTGGTTTGGTGCCAAATGGCTATTCGGAAACTGACGGAAAACCGCTTTATAACAGTGCTGATAGTTCTTTATTATTAATTGAGCAAATCAATAAATTTGTCAAATATACAAAAGATTATGAATTTATCAAAGAAAATATGTATGACAAATTAAAAAATATTGTGGAAAATTATCAAAATGGAATTGAGTTAGATGATAATAATATTTATATAGATACAGATGGATTGTTGGTATCTGGTACACCACAAACGCAGAATACTTGGATGGATGCCAAGATTGGGGACTATGTTGTAACTCCGAGAAATGGAAAAGTTGTGGAATTAAACAGTTTGTGGTATAATGCGCTAAAAACAATGGAGCATTTGGCGAAAAAATTTGGTGAAAAAGAGTTAGCGGATTTTTATAAAAAAATGGCAAAAAAGCATCAGAAAACATTTGAAGAGAAATTTTATAATCCTGCTAAAAAGTCGCTTTATGATGTATTAGGAGACGATAAAATCAGACCAAATCAATTATTTAGTATAGCGACAACTTATCCAATTATTAATCCTGCTTCTGATATGGGGAAAAAGATTTTTGAAACAGCGAAAAAGAAATTGGTCACCAAATGTGGGCTTAGAACATTGGCGAAAAAAGAAGAAGGTTACATTGCGCAATACTTTGGAGACAGTTTGAAACGTGACAAGAGTTATCATCAAGGAATCAGTTGGGTATGGCTTTTAGGGTTATATGCTGATAGTTTGGAAAATATCATTGATAGTGAAAAAGATAGAATTGAGAAGGAAAAATATATCATTGAGAAAGAAAAATTAGTAGAAAATGTTTACCAGACATTTAAAAAAGAATTCTATGATAAAGAATGCATTCGGAAGTATATCGGAATTGTATGATTCAGAGTCACCCTATAAACCGGGTGGAACTTGTGCGCAGGCGTGGAGTGTATCAGAAGTGTTAAAAATAGTAAATCGTTTGGAAAAATAAAAATTTTTAAGGGAAGTAAGAAATATGGAATTACATGGACTAAAAACGGAATTTTTGGGGAGAAACTGCCTGTTTTTCCAATCCATTGATTCGACCCAAACCAAAATAAAATCATTAAAACAGCCACTTGATGGAAGCCTTGTAATTGCTGATAATCAGGTCGCTGGTGTTGGGACACATGAGAGAAAGTGGTATACAGGAAATGGACAAAATATTGCTATGTCTTTTGTGCTGTTTCCAGATTGTCCGATTCAAAAAGTTGAAAGGATAACGATTTCAATTGCAGAATGTATGGTAGAAGTGGTGAAAAAACTGTGTGATGTGGAACTTGAGATAAAAGAGCCGAATGATTTATTTTTTAGAGATAAGAAAGTTGGAGGAATTTTAACACAAACAATTTGCAAGGGAGAAAATATAAACAAAATGTACATTGGAATTGGGCTAAATGTAAATCAGGAAAAATTTCCTGGCAATTTAGCCGACATTGCAACTTCTTTGAAAATAGAAAAGAAAAAGGAATTTAGCAAAGAGCAGATAATAGTAGAATTTTTAAACAAATTTGAAAATAAATACAGAAAAATGATAAAAAATTAAATTTTAGACTTGACATCTTGTGATGGATAGTTTATAATAAAAATTGCGTTAAGCAAACGCACCATTAGCTCAGTTGGTCAGAGCAACCGGCTCATAACCGGTGGGTCCAAGGTTCGAATCCTTGATGGTGCACCATATAGAAACATGGGTAGGTGGTCGAGTGGTTAATGGCACCAGACTGTAAATCTGGCGACGAGAGTCTACGTTGGTTCGAATCCAACCCTGCCCACCAAAAAATGGGGAAAATAAGGAATAACAACTCTTTTATGGGAGTTGTTATTTTTTAGGTTCAATGTCAATAGTTGGGGTAAAAAACTTGAAAAGCATTTTGACTACAATAA
>CANSOA010000012.1 GCA_947648495.1 uncultured Clostridium sp. | reverse complement strand
CAGATTTGAATTCTTGTCTTAGGTTTTCAATGTCGGATTTGAATTCTTGTCTTAGGTTTTCAATATCAGATTTGAATTCTTGTCTTAGGTTTTCAATGTCGGATTTGAATTCTTGTCTTAGATTATCAATATTTTGATTAATATCCTGTTTGATGTCTTCTTTAATTTCTAATGCTAATTTCTTATTTTCCTCAACAATGAATTCTTTTAATTGTTCTACAATACTTTCCATAGTTTCACCTCCTTGTTTTTTAGTATTAGAATTGTAACACATAACTTTTTAAATTTCAATAAAAAATGTAAAAAAAATTAATTTTATAAAATTAGTATTGAAAAATAAAAAAAATGTAATATAATAATGATGAGGTAAAAAAATGTTATATGATATAGATGATGAAAAACAAGAGATAGAAAAAGAAGAAATAAACAAATCTCGTTTAAGAAAAAAGGCAATCATATGTGGCATCATTATTGCATGTTGCTTTTTTATTATGTCAATTAGTATTTGGATATCGTTTAGAAATAAAAATAAAATAGATTCTTTGCAAATTCAAAATGAAGCAATCGGTTCTAGCAAGAAATTAAGCCAATCGGAGAAAAAACAACATTTGCAAATCCAAAAACATGATTTAAAGCAAATTAAATCGAAATTTGTCCCGAAACAAAATCCAAATGCACAAGAGCAAATTACTAATATTTATTATTCTGAAGAAAAAGTTGCATATCTTACGTTTGATGATGGACCATCAAAGAATATAACACCCCAAATTTTGGATATTTTAAAACAAGAAAATGTGCCTGCTACATTTTTTGTATTAGGAAGTAGGGTGGAGCTCAATCCCGATTTGTTAAAAAGAGAATTGGATGAAGGACATTATATTGCAAATCATGGGTATTCACATCAATATTCGCAAATTTATCAATCTGCAGATACCGTTTTTGACGAATATATTAAATGCGAAAATTCGATTCGAAATGCGTTAGGAAATTCGACATATAATACGTATTTATTTCGTTTTCCTGGCGGTTCGAGTGGTGGACGATATGCAGATGTAAAAGCACAAGCAAAAGAATTATTGCATAATTATGGTGTCAATTATACCAATTGGAATTGTCTAACAGGGGATGCAGAAGGAAAAACAACGCCAGAAGAATTAATGGGCTGTTTGCAACAGACGATGCAAGGAGATGGAAGTATTATTGTTCTGATGCATGATGCGAGTGATAAATCGTACACATTAGAGACATTGCCAATGGTGATTGCGTATTTGCGTGAGCAGGGGTATACTTTTAAAAATTTTTATGAAATATTTTAAAAAGTGGCTTATCATTAAAATGATAAGCCACTTTTTGCGTTGGGACTACGCAAATGAAATTGAAACTTCAAGCCAAATACTGACTGAAGAATTTTTTTGTGTTTTCTACCAGAATTTTGGCATCTGTAATAGTAATAGACCAATCCTCATTTAACCATTGGTTAATAAAGGTGGTGGAGATTCCATCAAAGATGCCAGTTTGTAATAATAAAGTAATATACATCGAATAGCTTTTTGTAGTTGTAAAATCAGCCAACATATTGAAAAAAAGAGAAGCACTCTGGTAAGGAAAAATGAGATTAGAAATATTTTTTATAACCGTAGATTTTTCTATTGGTTTGTTGGGAAGCCAGTAGTATTTGTCATAAGTCTTGTCATAATGTAGATATAGAAAACGATTTTGATAGGCAAATCTTTCTGCTTTAGTTTCTATTTCTATCTCGTATTTTTTTCTTAAGAAAAGTTGCTCTTTTTCTGGCAGATCATCTGAAAAAACTTCTTTCCGAAGTTCGTAATAATATCGACCATCGGGTGAAGTTATTTTCGGGTTTGGTAGGTGTTTAAGAGTGCTATCATATAACTCATAAAGCATCTCAGACCACCGTTTTACTGTTAAAGTATCGCTAGATATACTCATATCTATTCCTCCTAATATTTTATTTAGCTATTCTATAAAGAATGTCCCAAAAGCTATGATGTTGTTATTTTACCATAAATTTACATAAAATACAATAGGATAAAAAGAAAAAAGGAAAAAATGGGGACGGGGACAGTCTTCAACTCTTTTTTTCTCCAGTTTTCTCCGTTTTCCTTCGTTTTTCTATATAACTAAGACTGTCCCCGTCCCCAAAATTTCCCCCCAAAAATCCTCCCTAAATTCCTCTTCCTCACAACAAAAATTCCAAAAAACAAAAATTTTTTATCAAAACTAAAAAAATAACACAGATAGCAAAAATACCACCCATGTTAT
The DNA here is from genome assembly GCA_947648495.1 of uncultured Clostridium sp. Classification (GTDB taxonomy): domain Bacteria; phylum Bacillota; class Clostridia; order TANB77; family CAG-508; genus Scatovivens. The sequence continues at coordinate 59,640 of CANSOA010000012.1, read as the reverse complement.
TTTTCCTGCTAATTACTATACACCCTGTTCACCAGGCAATATATAATCAATTACACCATAAATTAAAGCACCAATAATGGCTGCCATCCAAGTAATTGAGTAACCAGCAACTAAAAATTGTGTTACATATAATGTAACAACCGCTAATACAAATCCAACAAAACCTTTACCAAAAGCCATTGCGTGTAAACCTGTAAATTTTACAATCAAGTAGTCCATAACACTTAAAACAATTGCAGCAACACCTAAAGACCACACATTATTAATTGTGAAATTTGGTGTAAAAAATGCAGTAATTCCAAGTATAATGGCTGCTACTATAAATCTACCGATCACTTGACCGATGGCTCCCATGGTTGTATTGCTAGACTGCGTTTGATTGTTCTCCATTTTTTGAACCTCCTTAGGAAAATTAAATCGTCTAACTTACGACTAAATTATTTCAATAAAATATTTATTTAAAATTAAAATAAATATTATATAAGTATATTTTGAGAATTTTTGCAAAAAATATTCATATAAATTTTTCAAGAGAGGTTTTTGTAAAAAAATGATACTTATTTTAGTTAGGACAATTTTTCTATATTTGCTTGTTTTAATTGTTATGCGTTTTATGGGAAAACGAGAAATCAGCCAATTACAACCATTTGAGTTAGTAATTTCCATCATGATTGCAGATTTAGCAACAACGCCCATGTCCGAAACAGGAATTCCCATTTTATACGGTATTATTCCCATTTTGGGCCTACTTATGATGCATATTATCATATCCATTATTAATTTAAAAAGTATTCGCATCCGAGAAATTATTTGTGGTAAGCCAAGAATTCTGATATTTCGCGGAAGAATTGATGAAAAAGCAATGCAAAAAGAGAATTTTACGATTACTGAATTGGAAGCAAGATTACGCGTAAATGGGGCCTACAATTTAGAAGATGTCGAATATGCCATTTTAGAAACAAGTGGGCAAATTACCGTTATTCCAAAGCCAAACAAGAGAGGAACCACGCCAGAAGATTTTGGAATTGAGCCAGAATATGTTGGAATGTCGTACGATTTGGTTATTGATGGAAAAGTTTTAACCGATAATTTAGTAAAACTTGGCAAAGATTACAATTGGCTAAAAAAACAAGTAGGACAATTCCATATGCGCCCAGAAGAAGCGTTAGTAGTCGTTTTGAGTGGGGATGGAAGCATGTTTTGTCAACGTAAAGAGGAGAAATAAAAATGAGATTTTTAAGAGAATATTTAATCATCTTAATCATATTAATCATTGTGTTTTGTCTGGAATATTTTACGAGTAAAAATTTAAAAGAAGCGGTTGGTTGGATGAAGGAGGAAATCGTAAAAATTGAAGAACAAGTCAATGAAAATCAAGAAGAAGCACAGAAACAATTTTATGAATTAGAAAAAAATTGGAAAGACAAAAGCGACCAATTGGCGCTATTTGTAGAACATAATGAATTGGAAAAAGTCAGCAATGATATTGTGATTATACAATCCAGTTTTGAAACAGATGAAACAGACAAAGTTTTGGAAAATATTGCAGATCTAAAATTTATGTTAGATCATATTGAGGAAAAAAATCAATTGAAATTAAAGAATATATTTTAGTTTTATGTATTGAATTAAAAGAAAAATTATGATATAATAACCGATAAATAAAAAGCAAATGAGGTATAAAAATGAACCCACTAATAAAAAATATGCCGAATGTCAAAAAGTTTAATGAGTACATGTCTGATGTAAAGTCAAATAAATCGCCTCTTATGTTATCTGGCCTTACCGATTTAGGTAAGGTCCATATGGCGTATTCGACCAGATTTTACAGCGAAAAGCCAATTTGTATGGTAACGTATAATGAATTACAAGCAAAAAAACTTATGAAAGATTTAAAATTTTTCGGCGAAAAAATTGACTTTTTTCCCAAACGTGAAATTATCACATTTGACTATCTAGCAGAAAGTAAAGAAGCGTTGTTTGAACGTATTAACGTACTCAATCGTATGGTCAAAAAGGAAAGTAAGATTGTTATAACAACCATTGAAGCTGTGATGCAAAAAATGATTACCAAAGAGAATTTGTACAAGTATGTTATGAAATTAAAAAATGGAGATACCATTTCTTTAAATAACCTAAAAGAAAGATTGGTTGCTCTTCGGCTATGAACGATATGATTTAATCGAAGGAAAAGGGCAATTTAGTGTACGTGGCGGAATTGTGGATATTGGAACTTCGGAAACAAATGGCGTCAGAATTGAATTTTGGGGAGATGAAATCGATTCAATTAGAAAATTTAGTATCATGAGTCAGCGAACTACTCAAATGTTAGAAGAAGTGGAAATTTTTCCTGCTTATGAATTTTTATTAGAGACAGATTTGCCAACAATTTGTGAAAGAATTGCCAATAAAACTTATGCAAAATCTGTAGAAGAAAAAGTAGCCGATGATATTGAACAAATTAAAAATGGAGAGTTTATTAACAAAATTGACAGATATTTTAGCTCTTTTTATGAACAAACCAATACATTATTGGATTATTTAGACGAAGATTGTATTGTATTTTTGGACGAAATTGGAAAAATTAAAAATCGAGCAGAAGCCGTTTCAAAAGATAACGAAAATCTAGTGCAAGATTTGATTGAAAAAAGTAAACAAGTTCCAACTGGCTTTATTCATAAAGAAGATTATTTAGCATTTTTAGATAAAATAAAATCCAAACAAACCATTTATTTGGAAAAGCAAGATATTGGGTTTGTGGATAAACAAAGTATGCATGCAAAAAGAAACGGATATAGCTTTAGCTATAGGGAGGCCAACTTTTTTCGTAGTTCAGTGGATTTACTGTTTCAGAAATTACAAAAAGAGATTAATACCTCCAAGCAAACAGTAGTCCTACGGCGGAAACGTCGATAATTGCAAGAAAATAGCTGGAATTTTGCAAGAAAAAGAAATTCCAAGCAACTTAATTCAAAAAAACGAAGATGATATAAAATTAGGAATTGTCAATATTATGCAAGGAAGTCTATCAGCAGGGGTTGAATGTGATGAATTTGGGTTGATTGTTATTTCAACACAGGAAGTTTTTGAAATAAAACAGAAAAGAAAAAAGACTCCTTCTGCATTTAAAGAAGGCGAAAAAATCGTTTTTGCTGATTTGAAGGAAAATGATTTTATTGTCCACAAAACACATGGAATCGGGCAATATATTGGTGTAAATACGATAACAGCGGATGGTGTGACAAAAGATTATATCAAATTGAAATACAAAGGAAATGATATTTTATATGTTCCCACCGATTCTTTGGATAATGTCCGAAAATATATTGGACCTGAAATCACAAATTTAAGCTTAAATAAATTAGGTTCTAATGAATGGAAAAGAGCCAAAGAAAAAGTCAAAAAGAATTTACGAGAAGTGGCAGAAGAATTAATCAAATTATATGCTAAAAGACAGAAAATGCAAGGATTTGCGTTTTCAAAAGATACGCTGTGGCAACACGAATTTGAAGAAAGTTTTGAATATACCGAAACAGAAGACCAATTGCGTTGTATTGAAGAAATCAAAAAAGACATGGAAAATCTGCGCCCAATGGACAGACTATTATGTGGTGATGTTGGCTATGGAAAAACAGAAGTTGCCATTCGTGCGGCCTTTAAGTCGTGCATGGATCAGAAACAGGTCGCTTATTTAGTGCCAACCACAATTTTAGCAGAACAACAATATGCCAGTTTTAAAGAAAGATTAAAAGAATATCCCATACGAGTAGAAGGTTTAAGCCGATTTCGAACAGCAAAACAGCAAAAAGAAATTTTGCAAAAACTCGAAACTGGTGAAGTTGATATTTTGGTTGGAACACACAGAATTTTAAGCAAAGACGTCAAATTTAAAAATTTGGGATTGCTTATTATTGATGAAGAACATCGATTTGGAGTAAAAGCCAAAGAACTGATTAAACAAATGAAAGAAAGTATCGATGTTTTAACCATGACAGCAACTCCAATCCCTAGAACCTTACATATGTCTGTTGTTGGCATGCGTGATATGTCCGTGATTTATGAACCACCACAAAATCGAAAACCAGTTCGAACTTACGTTTTAGAATACGATACAGAGGTTATCCGTGAAGCGGTTTTGAAGGAATTGGAACGTGGTCGGACAAGTATTTTATTTGTATAATAATGTACAAAATATCATCAAAAAAGCAAGTGATATTTCAAATCTTGTGCCAGAAGCCAAAGTGGATTTTGCGCATGGACAAATGAGCAGTTCAGAATTGGAAAATATCATGCAAGATTTTATTGACAAAAAGACAAATGTTTTGGTTTGCACAACAATTTTAGAATCGGGAATTGATATTCCAAATGCCAATACAATTATTGTAGAAAATGCAGACAGATTGGGTCTTGCGCAATTATATCAAATTCGCGGTCGTGTGGGACGTTCTGAGACACAAGCATATGCTTATATTACATATCGCAAAGACAAAATGCTTTCTGAAGATGCAGATAAACGTTTGAAGGCGATTAAAGAGTTCACAGAATTTGGTTCTGGTTTTAAAATTGCGATGCGTGATTTGGAAATTCGTGGTGCAGGAAGTATTATGGGCGAGATTCAGCATGGTCATATGGAACAAGTTGGGTATGATATGTATTGCAAATTGCTTGACGAAGTTGTAAAAGAAATACAAGGACAGACGATTGAAGACGAAATTGATATTCAAATTGATTTGAATGTTTCAAGTTTTATTCCAGATGAGTTTATTGAAAATTCAAGTGAAAAAATTGAGATTTATCAAAATATTGCAAGTTGCAAAAACGAAGAAGACCTTCAAAATGTCATTGATGAGATTATTGACAGATATGGTCAATTTCCAAGAGAGATTGAGAATTTATTAGAAATTGCAAGAATTAAAAATTTGGCGCGTGAAAAATTTGTACTAAAAATCAATCAAAGGGGAAATAATATTATATATTACTTTGACGAAAAAAATTTTAATGTTGATGTGGTCGAAAAATTAATGAAAATTTACAAAGCCAAAATAAAATTTTCGCCATCTAAAACCAGCCCATACATTACAATCAAGATTGCAAACGATTTTGAGATTTTGAAAGAATGCAAGGAATTTTTAAATAATTTATAAAATGAGAAAATGGGTATGATGCACTCGGAAAAATATCCCAGAAAGGAAATATCATGTTAATTACAAGTAAAGATAATGATTTAATCAAACACATTCGAAAATTGAAAGAAAAGAAATATCGTGATGAATTCGGCGAATTTGTTATAGAAGGCATCAAAATGATAGAAGAGGCAATCAAAGAAAATGCCAAAATAAAATATATCCTTATTTGTGATGATTGCAAAACCGAGAATTCCATGACACCAGAGCAATTGTACGACATTGCAAAACAGGAATGTATTTATGTAACTGAAAAAATATTAGTTAGCATAACTGATGTTGTAGCACCACAAGGAATTATGGCGATTGTAGAAAAACCAATGAAAAGTGAAAATAAAATTGATTATAGAGCAAATCACTTTTTACTTTTGGACAATATTCAAGATCCCGGAAATATGGGAACCATTTTAAGAACTGCAGACAGCTTAAATATGAAACAAATTATTGTATCGGCTGGTACAGCGGATTGTTATAATTCCAAAGTTGTGCGTTCAACGATGGGGGCGATTTTTCGTGTGAATGTCATCGAGCGCGATTTGGAAAAAGTCATCAAAGAAATGGAAAAACGTGGGATAAAAATCTATGGTACCGATTTAAAAACAGATAAAACCATTTATGATGTAGATTATAGCAAAAGTGCTGTCATTATTGGAAATGAAGCAAACGGCGTGTCACCAAATGTGTTAGATTTGGTGGATGAAAAAATCAAAATTCCAATGTCAGGGAAAACCGAAAGTTTAAATGCAGCAGTTGCAACAGGAATAATTTTGTATGAAATGAATCGAAGAAAATTGTAAAAAGACTTGAAAAAGATAGCAAAATATGGTAAAATATAAGTATGAAAAGTAACAATAGAAGCAAAAAGAAAAGGGGGAATTCCTATGTTTTTTGTAGTAGTGATTATTTTATTAATCGTTTTAGTAGCTTTTTTAATTAATCTTGCAGTACGGTTTTCCATATTAGCTTTACTGTTCAACGTTTTCAAGTGGATTTTCATAATAGGCATTTTATGTGCAATTGTGAAAGGGGTTCAGTGCTTTGGGATTAAAGCAGTCATGAAAACCATATTAAAATGGACTTTTCGCTTGATTGTATTTGGGGGATTATTTCATTTTATAATGGGAATTATTCAACTTTATGTTTTTTTCACTGTGTAAGCGAAAATCTCTATTGTATTTTAATTTTACAATAGAGATTTTTTTATTTTTCTGTAGTATTTAATAAATTCAAAATTTCTGGATAAATACAAGAAGCTTTTTTATTCCAATTGTTTACCAAAAGACTAGCTTGTTTTTTTGAACCAACTTGTGTTTCTAATCTAAATACAACCGTATGATTTTCAATAATTTTACAAGTTACAATAAAATCTTTTTCAGAAATAGGGTTATATTCGGCTGAAATTGAAAATTTATTCTCAATAGTATCCAAACTTTGTTTCAATTGACTATCAATTTTAAGCTTGGCAATGCCAGGAATTAGGTCAATTGTAAGATTCAATGCATCTGTGCCTTCTTGTGTTAATTCGTACAATTCGATTTCTCCTTCATGTTTTATAATATAATTATCTTCTGTTAAATCGCTTAAAAATTGTTGGAAGTAAAAATAATTAATATCTGCAACCATCAAAATTAATTCTAATAATTCTTTGTGAGAAAGTGGTTTACCAACTTTTTTTAAGATATATAAAATTAAGATTTTATCTTCTGCTAAAGTAGTTTGTTTATCAAAATCAGAATTCAAAGCAGGCACCTCCTTTTATTTTTTATATTATAACATAGAAATTGGGTTTTGTAAAATAAAAAATGTACTCTTTTTGAAAGTAAAAAGAATATATTGCGAAAAGAGTGAAAATACTTAACCATAAATTTTTTCAAAAAATTGTAGCAAAAAACTTGAAATTCGATTAAGATATAGATATAATAAAAAATAATATGAATGAGATTTAAAGGAGGAAGACTTTTGAGAAAATATTTTGGAACTGACGGAATTAGAAGAATTGCAAACTTAGAGCTTACGCCAGACTTGGTTTTTCGTGTCGCAAAAGCAGGCGCATATGTTATGACAAAACACACCAATCATGTCCCAACCATTTTGATTGGTAGAGACACAAGAATTTCTGGAACATTAATTGAGAGTGCCATGACAGCAGGATTTTTAAGTTATGGAGCAAATGTAAAATTAGTTGGCGTTTTACCAACACCAGCTGTTGCGTATTTAACCAAAAAATTAAATGCCGATGCTAGTGTTGTCATTTCAGCCTCTCATAATACTTTTGAGTTTAATGGGGTAAAATATTTTAGTAATAAAGGAATGAAAATTTCAGATGAAATCGAAGAAGAAATCGAAGAAATTATTGATTCCGAGAAATTGTCAACATTGACAGCGGTTGGAGACAAAATTGGAGTTGCAGAAAATGCGGATTATTATGCACAAGAATATGTTCAATTTTTCAAAAATATTTTTGGCGATAAACTACGAAATAGTTCATTAAAAGTAGTAATCGACACGGCAAATGGAGCGACCTATCAAATAGCAGAAAAAGTTTTTTCGGAATTAGGAATTAATTTTGAGATTATCAATAATAATCCAAATGGAGTCAATATAAACGAAAATTGCGGTTCTACTTGCTTAGAGACAATTTCAAATTATGTAACAAAGAATGGATTTGATTTAGGAATTGCCTATGATGGAGACGGAGATCGCTGTTTGGCAGTTGATGAAAATGGTGATGTCATGGATGGAGATATTATCATGGCAACATTAGCAGATTATTTTAAAACCCAAAATGCTTTAAAACAAAACGCTTTGGTAGTGACGGTTATGAGCAATCTTGGCCTGAAAAAATATGCGCAAAAACAAGATATTCATATGGTTACCACCAAAGTAGGAGACCGTTATGTTCTAGAAGAAATGCTCAAAAGTGGCTATAATCTAGGAGGAGAGCAGTCAGGTCATGTGATTATGTTAGATTACAATCCAACAGGAGACGGAATTTTGACTTCACTTATGTTAATTCAGGCGATTTTAGCCAAAAAAATGAAAGCATCAGAAGTACGAAAAACAGTTAAAATTTATCCTCAAGTTTTAATCAATAGCAAAGTTTCAAATGAAAAGAAACAAGCTTATGAAACAGAACCTGAAATCAAACAAAAAATTGAGCAATTAGAAAAAGAATTTTCAGGCAATGGTAGAGTTTTAATTCGTCCTTCTGGAACAGAACCCAAAATCAGGGTTATGATTGAGGGGGAAAATCAAGAATACATAACGCAAAAAGCACAAGAATTAGCGGATTTAATTGAGCAAAAATTAAAATAAAAGGGGAAAACAATGCAAAAAAATTACGAAAATAATCCAGAAAAAGCAAATTATATTAAGCAAAATTTATTAAAGAAATATCCTGAAATTTTCCAAAAATATGAAAATAGCAAAGAGTTACAAAACATATATGCGATAATTGACCCAGAAAAAAACACAGCTATTATGCTAAATACCAATCAAGAAGGCAAATTACCAGAAGGCGAATTTGGTACGTATGATTTAGAAAATCATGAATTTACGCTTACCAATGAAAAAATCAAAGAAAAGATAAAAGGTCAGATTGAAAAATATGCCAAAGACACCATAACTGAACAAGAAAAAGAACAAATGCTACAAGAAGTGATGCCTAAAAATTTAGAAGATATTGATAAAATTGTTACAATGGGCGAAAAAAATATAAACGAAAAAGTACGAAATGCAGTCGATAAAAAAATCGATGAAAAAAATACAGAAAATGGCAAAACCAAAGAACAAAGGAATGCCTTAGAACAGGAAAGCAAGAAAAAAGAACAAATAACAATAGCAGAAGAGAAGGAGACAGAAAATAACCAAGAAATACCAGAAGATGTTGCTAAAGCTTGTGCCCAATTAGGAATTACAAATATCAAAGCTTTTATGTATGCCAATGGAAACGAATTTGCGACAAAAACAGATATACCATATATCAATAAAAATGGCGGAAATGTTTTGATTATACGAGCCAAAAGTGAAGAAGCTATAAAAGGTACGGATCGCTATTTTGTATTCCAAGATGGAAGATTATGTGTTCCAGGCAACAAAGACGAACAAATCGATCAAGTAGCTAGAAAGTCAACACAAAATTCAAAAAATGGAAACCTAATCAAGCCAGTAGAAATTGATGATGAAGAACAATATGTTGAATATGAAGATAGTCAAGGACTTGATATAAAAGAAAAATTGGCAGAAAGTATGAATTTATCTGTTGAAGATTTAGAGCGATACAAAAAAGAAATTCAAATAGAACTAGAAAAATATTCTGAAGAACTTTATCAAATAGAAAACGCACCATTTTTAAACGATGCCCAAAGAGATGAATTATATATAGAAGCAAATAAAAGATTTAATACAAACAGCGAAAAATTAGCCCAAGAATTTGGAATTCATATGGACAATGTCAAATCAATTAATTTGGCAACAGATAAAAAAACGGAAGATAAAGTAAACGAAGAAAAAGAATCAGATGACGGATTAGATGAGAGAGGAAAACCATTACACGGTTAAATAAATTAAAAAATACAAAGGAGGAATTAAAATGGAAAACATATTTTTTACATCAGAACCAATCATGATATTGATGCTTACGATTGTTACAGTAGCTCTAATTATTTTAGGAAGAAAATTGGAACTGCCACAGTTACCAGTCGTTGTGGTTTTGTATGGGTTAGGATTTCTTACGTATCATACAGTATCATTAAATCAAGCAAGTAGCATTGATTTGTCACCATACTATTTTTCAATTGCTGTAGATTTGGTTATGCTATTTTTGGGATTTATCACGTATTTGTGGGTAGATAATATCGTAGCCAAAAATAAAAATCTAAAAAGCTATGGAGATCCACTTTCATGGTTCTGGGACAAGTTATAAAACTTACTAGAAAGGAAAAGAAAAATGAATAACAAAAAATTTTATCTAACAACACCAATTTATTACCCAAGTGGAAAATTTCATATTGGAACAGCTTATACAACCACACTTGCAGATTGTATTAAAAGATATAAAAGTTTAAGAGGATATGAAGCTTATTTGCTAACTGGATTAGACGAACATGGTCAAAAAATCCAAACTGTTGCTGAAGCAAAAGGAATGACGCCTCAAGAACATGTCGACGAAATGGCTCATCAAGCAAAAGAATTATGGAAAAAAATGGACATTCAATATGACGATTTTATTCGAACAACAGAAGAACGTCATGAAAAAGCGGTGGAAAAAATTATTGAAAAATTCATTGAAAATGGCGATGTTTACAAAGGAACTTATGAAGGCTGGTATTGTATGCCTTGTGAGACCTATTTTACGCAAACTCAGTTAGTGGACGGAAAATGTCCAGATTGTGGGCGAGAAGTGAAAAAAATGCAAGAAGAATCGTACTTTTTTAATATGAAAAAATACCAAGACCAATTGATAAAATTATACGAAGAACGTCCCGATTTTGTAAAACCCGAAGCAAGACGAAATGAAATTTTCAACAACTTTATCAAGCCAGGTTTGGAAGATTTGTGCATCAGCCGAACAACATTTGATTGGGGTATTAAAATGAAAAATGACCCAAAACATGTTTTGTATGTTTGGGTGGATGCGTTGACGAATTATATCACAGCATTAGGCTATTTGTCTGATGATGATACTTTATTTCAGAAATATTGGCCAGCGGATTTGCAGATTGTGGCTAAAGATATTATTCGATTTCATGGTATTTATTGGCCAATCTTCTTAATGGCGCTTGGTTTGGAACTTCCAAAACAAATTTATTCACATGGATTTATTGTCATGAAAGATGGTAAAATGTCAAAATCAAAAGGAAACGTAATTTATCCAGAACATTTGATTGAGCAATATGGTTTGGATGCAACCAGATATTATTTACTACGCGAATTGTCATTTGGACAAGATTCAACCTTTACACCAGAAAATTTCATAGAACGATACAATTTTGATTTGTGTAATGATTTAGGAAATCTTTTAAATCGAACCATTGGTATGATGAATAAATATTTTGAAGGCGTAATACCAACTGAATTTTCTCAAAAAAATGAGCCAGATGCAGAGTTAGAAGAATTTGCTAATAAGCAATGCCAATTGGTTGAACAATGTATGGATGATTTTCATATCAGCAATAGTTTGGCAGAAATTTGGAATTTAATCGCAAGAACAAACAAATATATTGACGAAACAGCGCCTTGGGTTTTAGCAAAAGAAGAAAAAAACGAAAAATTGCAATCTGTGATGTATCATTTAGTGGAAAACTTGAGAAAAATTGCCATTTTGTTAACACCATTTATGCCAAACACAGCAGAAAATATGCTCTCTCAATTAGGCTTACAAGACGAAAATCTAAAATCTTGGGATTCATTAAAATCCTATAATTTAATCCCAAAAGGTGCAAAAGTTGTGGAAAAAGGTGAACCATTATTTATGAGAAAAGACAAAGAAGAAGAAATCGAATACATCAAAAATGCAATGAAGAAATAACATTAGGACAGAAGATACCAACATCTGCCCTAAATAACGAAAAAAATGGAGGAAATATGGGAAAATTATTTGTAATAGATGGAACAGATGGAAGTGGAAAACAGACGCAATTTGAACAATTACAAAAGCATTTAACACACGATAAAATTGACTATAAAATAGTTTCCTTCCCGAATTATGATAGCTCATCTTCGAGTTTAGTAAAAATGTATTTGTCTGGTGAATTTGGAGAAGATCCGAAGCAAGTTAGTCCCTATATTGCATCCACTTTTTATGCAGTGGATCGCTATGCAACTTATAAAAAAGAACTTGAGCAATATTATGAAAATGGTGGAATTATTTTGGCAGATCGCTATACAACAGCCAACATGGTACATCAAGCGGGAAAAATTGATGATGAAAAGGAAAGAGAAAAATTTATTAATTGGTTATTTGATTTAGAGTTTAATTTGTATGGAATTCCAAAACCAACCAAAGTGTTTTTCTTAAATATGCCACCAGAAAAAGCAGAAGAACTTATCCAAAATAGAGAAAATAAATTCACACACACTCAAGAAAAAGACATTCATGAGCGAAATCATAAGCACTTAATTGAGAGTTATCAAGCAGCTTGCAGTGTTGCCAAAAAATATGATTGGTACGAAATTGAGTGTGTAAAAGATAATCAATTAAAAACAATTGAACAAATCCATGAAGAAATTTATGAAGAAGTAAAGAAGGAACTTAATTAGTGAAAAATAGAATTGGTTTTTTCGGAGGCTGTTTTAATCCAGTAACAAAAGCACATATAGAACTGGCAAAACAGGCAATGAAACTGGAAAATTTGGGAAAAATATATTTTGTACCAATGGGAGATTTGTATCCCAAAAAAGATTTAATTTCTTTAGAACATAGAATCAATATGTTAACGTTAGCTTTTAGCGAAGAAATGAGGTTTGAAATATTAGATATTTCCAATAAAAAAGAAAAAATGTACGCCATTGACACATTTCAAACGATTGACAAAATGTTCCCACAATCAGACAGATTTTTTATCATGGGAAGTGATAATTATCAAAAAATATTAGAATGGAAAAGTGCTCAAGACTTAATTAAAAATTATCATTACATTGTATTTGACCGTGAAACTGGAAATACCAAGCATATTAGTTCTAGTCTAGTAAGACAAAAAGTAAAGCGAAATAAAACCATTGAAGATTTGGTTCCAAATCAAGTCGCTGAATATATTAAACAAAAGAATTTATATAAATGAGGTAATCATGAAAGGAAAAATTGTTAATTTATGTATGGGTGGTATGAACATCCTATTTGGGCTTTTGATTTTGGTTTACACAATTTACATACCACAAGAAATACTCGAGCTTACAGTACAAGAATTAAGCGTTACAAAAATCATACGAAACGCAATTTATATCATTTTAGTCTTGCTCATTGGCATAGATTTATTTGAGTATCGTCATAATCAAGACAATAGCAGAATGAAAACTGGTTATTTATTGGGGATTTTTGCAATTAGTTTTATTTTTATCAAAGAACCACTAATTGCCAGTTTTCCCATTGTCTCAGGTATAATTATTATCGTTCAGACCTTGAAAGATAACAGTGTCAATATGGATAGCACAACAGCTATATCCTTCATAGGTTTGATTATGGTAAGCATTGTAATTTTAATAGGCGTATCATTTTTTTATGAAATAATTGCACAGACCATTAAAAACAAGGAAAATAAAGACAATCAAGAATACACAACCGATTATTTTAAATACATCACAGAACTGGAAATAACGGACGTTTATATCAATATCAAAAAAGATGGAAAATATGGTTATATCAATCCCAAAGGAGAAATCGTCATTGACTTTATCTATGATTATGCCAGTCCATTTGTAACCATTACAGCCTTTAACAAAGACTTTCAAATAGCGCTTGTTTGCGAAGGCAAAACCTCATATATTATTTTAAAAAATCAAAGAAAAGTCATGTCTTATCGCGCCGAGTCCGCAAACGACAATTACGAAGCTAAAATGCAAGAATTACAAGATATTTACACCAATACATTAGGACAAGGTGGCACCATGCAAACCGAAATTGAAAAGAAAACAGACCAAATGCAAAAAGCGGTGTGTTATGAAGAATTATCAGACAAGTATACCTATCGTTATGACTACAATGATCAATACGATATCCTCATAACCCAATCCAATTTAGGATTAGGTGATAAATATGAATTAGCCAAAAAAGATAATCTAAACATACGAATGAATTTAGATTGCAGTAATCTTGATTATGATGAAGACAATGTATATCTATATAGCAATGGAAACATACCATTTTTTGATGTTTCTTCCAAAGAACAAGGCTGGTTTACTGGATATGGCAAAAAAAATAGCATGACAGGCAAAGCTCAAATTTTAGATTTCATTGATGACAAAATCTTAATCCGAAATTATAACAATGATACCATCTATTTTATCGATGCACAAGGCAACATTTTATCCGATGTTTACAAAGACATCTATCTTATGCAAAATCAATACATCGTAAAAAATAGCGAGCATAAATATATGGTAATTAACAAAGAATTTCAGAAAATTTTGGAACCAGAATTTGATGTAATCGATCCGTATTTAACACAGTACGGAATCTATATTTGTGCCAACACCAATGAAGCCATTGATTTTAACGATTACAGTTTTGCCAAAATGAATTGGAAATTACTAAATGAAAAAGGAGAAACCATACTAGATGGCATTGAACAAATTTATGGAAATTATTACCAAATTTCCAACGATAAAACCATACCATATGTTACCAGATACGAACAATTTTTGAAAAATTTAAAAGATATTGAATTCCATTTTGTAGGTGATAAATTTTATGAAGCTTATACTGATTAAATTGCGTTTAAAAAATGAAAAATTGCCTATACTATCAATATAAAGCAAAATAAATTTGGCTTGAGAATATGAAAAAATTGGAGGTTTTGATATGGAAGAGAATAATCAAAAAATTAATTGTACAGTAGAAAGTTGTAAATTCAATGATTGCGCTCATAACTTATGTGAATTACAACAAATCAAAGTGCAGGCTTGTCCTGACTGTTCAGATGGAAAACCACAAGACGAATCAATGTGTGGAAGTTATAGTTGTAAATGCCATAAATAAAATAAAGGGGGAGAGCAATTTGTTCTTCCCCTTAAAATATATACAGACTACTAATGTAAATATAATTCAACATTTTACTACATAAATCGACAACACATTTAAAACACTGTCGAAAATCCACAATGAAATTTTTGAAAAATTACTTATTTCCTATAGACACAATTGTAATTTTGGTGTAAAATAAAATTGTTCAAAAAAAGAGTACCAAAAAGCAAAAAATGAAAGTACTTTTTATGTGCAAGCAAAATTTTATTTTTAATAAGATTTTCCATGCAAAACACAAGAAAAATTAAAATAATAGGAGGAAAAAAATGGAAGTTTTAAAAATTTCATCAAAATCAAATCCAAATTCAGTTGCAGGAGCAATTGCTGGATTGGTAAAAGAAAGTACGAGAGCAGAAATGCAAGCAATAGGAGCAGGAGCATTAAATCAAGCAATTAAGGCAGTGGCAATAGCAAGAGGTTTTGTTGCACCAGCAGGTGTTGATTTAGTTTGTATACCAGCCTTTGCAGAAGTTCAAGTAGAAGGCGAAGATAGAACTGGTATCAAGTTGATTATAGAGTCAAGAAAATAAAAATAGATAAACTGGTAGTTTCTACCAGTTTTATTTTATCAATTTTGGTCCAATTTCCGTCACAGTTCCAGCTCCCAATGTTAAGACTAAATCCTGTGGTTTGGTATTTGCTCGGATATAATTTACCACTTCATCAAAATCTTTGATATAAACAACGTTTTTTCCAAGTGCATGAATTTTATCAGCCAAATCTTGAGAAGAGATTCCCACTGTATTTTTTTCTCTAGCAGCATAAATATCCAGTAAAATAATATGGTCAAATTCTGCAAGTGATTCTGCAAAATGTTCCAAATGAGAAGCAGTTCGACTATACGTGTGAGGCTGGTAAATCACCCAAGACTCATGATAGGTTTTATTTTTAATCGCCTTCGCAGTTGCTAATATTTCGGTTGGATGATGCGCATAATCGTCAAATACAGAGATTTCATTAAAAGAACCTTTATATTCTAATCTACGCTCAGCACCAGTAAAACTCTTTAAAGATTCAGCGATAATTTCTGTATCAATTCCATAATAATCACAAACTGCAATACACGCCAAAGCATTCAAAACATTATGTTTTCCTGTAACAGATAAATCAAAATGATGGAAAAATTCGTTTCTTTTATAAACATCAAAACAAGCAAAACCGTTGGAATCATATGAGATATTTTTTGCCACAAAATCAGCATTTTCATTTTCAATTCCGTAGCAAATAAATTTTGACTTTGTGATATTTTTTAAAGCAAGACAATTTTCATCATCGCCATTAGTTACCAGCAAACCGTCCTTTTTCAAAAGTTTTGTAAAATCTTGAAACGCTTTTATAATGTGATCAAATGTTTTATAAAAATCTAAATGATCGTTATCAATATTTAAAATAATTTCTGTTTTTGGAAAGAAGTTTAGAAAATTTGCCTGATATTCGCAAGATTCCAAAATAAAATAGTCACTATTTCCAACACGGTAATTTCCATTAATATTTTTCAAAATAGCTCCTACTTGAATAGAGGGATCTTTTTGCGCCTTCAAAAAACAAATAGAAATCATAGAAGTGGTGGTCGTTTTTCCGTGTGTACCAGCGATACAAATGGATTCTTCGTAACGTTTCGTCAAATAACCAACAAATTTGCCACGCGTGATAAGTGGAACAGCATTTTCTTTGGCAATCACAATTTCAGGGTCATCTTCTTTAACCGCAGCAGAATAAATAATCAAATCCGCTTTTTTGGCGTTTTCCAAATCATGACCAATAGTAACTTCAATATGGTGAGAATTTAAAGTGTCAGTAATGGCACTTTGATTTAAATCAGAGCCAGTCACCGTATGTTTCCAATTATGTAGCGTTTCTGCGATGGCACTCATGCTAATTCCGCCAATTCCAATTAAATGTATATGTTGATATTTGGTTAAATCCTTTATTTCAAAATCCATTTTTTTCCCCTTCCTCATAAAAGTATTATACAATTAAAATATGCGATTTTCAAGTAGATTGTTAATATTTATTATGATAAAATTTTCAGAAAATATGTATGATAAACCTTATTTATTATATATTCATATAAAAAAGTCAAGAAGCCACAACTGTGATTTTATGGAAAAGGTCAAAAAAAAAAGCCCAAATGTCAAAAGCAAATGTCGAAAAATGTATGATAAATGACATTAAATGGCAGTAAAAATAAGGAATTGTAAAAAATAAAAAAATATTGTAAAAATTAGAAGGATTTTTTTTATCTTTGGAGAATAATATAATTAAATACATACAAAATAAATATATGTATTAATATAAACAATAGAAAGAGGTGCTAAAATGCAAATAACAGATGTACGTTTAAGAAAAGTAAATTCAGAGAACAGAATGAAAGCTGTTGCTTCTGTAACATTCGATAATGAATTCGTAATCCACGATATTAAAGTTATCGAAAGCGCAAATGGATTATTTATAGCTATGCCAAGTAGAAAAACTCCAAACGGAGAATTCAAAGATATAGCTCATCCAATCAATGCTGAAACAAGAGAAAAAGTTCAAAAAGCAATCTTGGAAGCTTATGATGCGCCAGATGCTGAAACTGTTGAATCAGCAGAATAATATAGAAAAACAAGTTAACCACTATTTTTTAAGTAGTGGTTATTTTGTATGAAAAAACGAACTTTTCACACAAAATTCACAAAAACACAATAATTTAGAAATGATTTTATGATATAGTAAAAAAATAAAAACGAGAGGAGAAAAAAATGATAGCAATCGGTGCCGACCATGGTGGATACCAGTTAAAAGAAGAAATCAAAAAATATTTAGAAGAAAAAGGGATTGAATACAAAGATTTTGGGACAAATAGCGAGGAAAGGACAGATTATCCAATTTTTGGGAAGCCAGTCATCAAAGCGGTTCAGAGCAAAGAATATGACAAAGGCATTTTAGTTTGCGGAACTGGTTTTGGAATGACAATTTTGGCGAATAAATTTAGAGGAATTCGATGTGCCTCTTGCTGGAATGAAGAAGTTGCCAAACTGCTTAAAGCGCACAATGATGCCAATATTATTGCTTTACCAGGAAGATTTATCAATATATCTCAAGCAGTAACTATTTTAAGAGCTTGGCTTGGAACAGAATTTATGGAGGGGAGACACACACAAAGATTACAAATGATAGAAGAAATTGAAAAAGAGAATATGAAATAGAAAGGTTGTAGAGATGTGGGGAGACATAGCAATCGCTTTTATGATAGCATTTATGACATCGTTTATGATGACACCGCAAACCATTAAAATAGCAAAAAAATTAGGTGCGGTGGATACACCAAAAGACGAAAGACGAATCAATAAAGTCCCTATGCCAAGACTTGGTGGTTTAGCAGTCATTGCAGGATTTTTGATGTCAATTGTATATTTGCTTATTGTGATGACAATAGAAGGAAATATTAATTTAGCACAAGAAAATTATCATTCCAAATTGATTGGTTTTGCTGGAGGAGGACTAATTATCTGTTTGGTCTGTTTTTACGATGATGTAAAAGGGGTCAAAGCCATTGTTAAACTGTTCGCTCAGATTTTAGGAGCAATGGTGGTAGTAAAATCTGGGATTATCATTGATTCTATTGACATTCCGTTTATCAAAATTGATAGCGAAAATGAATTATTCTATCAAATTTTGACGATTTTTTGGATTATTGGAATTACCAATGCCATGAATTTAATTGATGGTTTAGATGGACTTTCAACGGGAATCTCAATCATATCTTGTGTATCACTTTTGATTATTTTTTCGTTGAATGGTTCACCAGTCATATCTATTATTTTGATAACGGCTTTGTGTGGCTCATTGGTTGGTTTTTTGCCGTATAATTTTAATCCAGCTAAAACGTTTATTGGGGATACAGGTTCCAATTTTTTAGGATATTGTATGTCCATCATATCCATTTTAGGAATTGCAAAAACGTATACAGCAATTGTGATTGTAGCGCCCTTAATTGTTCTTGCTTTGCCTTTATTTGACACGATTTTTGCGATTTTTAGGCGCCTTATTCATGGCAAATCCTTAAAAGCAATCATTGAGCCAGATGCAGAACATTTGCATCATAAAATGCTTCGCAAAGGTTTTACGCAAAAACAGGCGGTTTTGATACTTTATGGTTTGAGTGCTACTTTTGGAATGTTTGCCATTATTCTTTTAGAAAGTGGAATTTGGAAAGCGTTGTCGTTTGCATTAATTATTATTGTTATTATTGCGATGGGCTATAAGGAGTTTTTCAAACAAAGATTGTTAGGGGAAAATGAAATCGAAGAGGAAGAACAGATTGAAGGACAGATGGATATTGAAGAGGGAAAATAAATAAGGATAAAAGTTAAAAATCCAACTCAACATAAAAAGTTGGATTTTTCTGCGATTTAGGCAATTTTTACCTATTTACTTGACATATTACATAAAATATGATATAATATTTTTATAAATACTCGGAAAGGAGCGTTAGAAACAAGAGTAAAACAAATAATTTTGTATACAGGAAAGAGAGGACAACGAATGAGTAAAGAAAGTAAAGTTTTAAGAGAAATGGAGTATGTGAAAAAAGTGAGGAGACGGCAGAGTATAAAAAAATTTGCATTTAATGTCGTGGCACTATTCTCTGTAATTCTTGAAGTATGGTATTTGAGGAAAATACTAACTAGAGAAATAATAGAAGGAGGAGTAATACAGTCAGTATGGGAGCAAAAGTTCGAAACTTTTATGCTAGGACTGGTAGTAGTTTTCGTTTTATTAATTGTGTGCGTTAGTAAGATGTATATTAGAGAGAAAACGGAAGAAAAAATCGATGAATTTAAAAAGTTATTACGGGAAGAAGAGTTTTTTCAGTATCTTGGAGAGAAAAAAATGGAAGTTGAATTACAACTTAACCTTCGAATTGTTTCCAGAATTTTTGAGAAAATCATAAAAAAATCAAGAATAAAATTCTATGTGCAAAGAGAAGGAATGGATTCACTTTATCTGACGGTTTATAAAGGGTCAGAAGAAATCTGGGATGGGACAGTCAATTATGGATTTTTTGATTTATGTTTTGAAGAAGTAATTCATCATGAAACGGAAGAAGATTAATTAAATGTGTGGAAAAAGGGTCACGAACTGTGACCTTTTTAAATTTATATGGGAAATCTTTCTTACTTGACGTATTACATAAAATATGATATAATATTTTTATAAATACTCGGAAAGGAGCGTTAGAAACAAGAGTAAAACAAATAATTTTGTATACAGGAAAGAGAGGACAACGAATGAGTAAAGAAAGTAAAGTTTTAAGAGAAATGGAGTATGTGAAAAAAGTAAGGAGACGGCAGAGTATAAAAAAATTTGCATTTAATGTCGTGGCACTATTTTTCGTAATTCTTGGAGGATGGTATCTTTTTAAAATACTAACTAGAGAAATAATAGAAGGAGGAGTAATACAGTCAGTAGGGGAGACGATTGTCGAAATTGTACTGCCAGCAGTGGCAGTAAGTCTTGCTCTAGTAAATGTGTACTATATTAGGAAGGGTGAAAGAAAGAAAACGGAAGAAAAAATCGATGAATTTGAAAAGTTATTACGGTTATTACGGAAAGAAGAGTTTTTTCAGTATCTTGGAGAGAAAAAAATGGAAGTTGAATTACAACTTAACCTTCGAATTGTTTCCAGAATTTTTGAGAAAATCATAAAAAAATCAAGAATAAAATTCTATGTGCAAAGAGAAGGAATGGATTCACTTTATCTGACGGTTTATAAAGGGTCAGAAGAAATCTGGGATGGGACAGTCAATTATGGATTTTTTGATTTATGTTTTGAAGAAGTAATTCATCATGAAACGGAAGAAGATTAATTAAATGTGTGGAAAAAGGGTCACGAACTGTGGCCTTTTTAAATTTATACGGGAAATCTTTCTGAAAAATTTCAAAAAACTCTTGACAAATGACCACTGGTCATTTATAATAATTAGACCATTATGCTATTAATACAATTAAGGAGGAAATTTATATGCCAACAGAAAGTTTCTACAAACTTGATTCGACTAAACGAAAGAAAATTGTAGATGCCATGAAAAAGGAATTTAGTCGTGTTCCATTTCATGAGGCTTCTGTTAACCGAATCGTGGAAGAGGCGAAAATTTCAAAAGGTAGTTTTTGGGTGTATTTTAAAAGCAAAGAAGAAGCAATCGAATATTTGATTGAGACGCATTTAGAAAAGGAACGAAAAAAATCAAAACAAATTTTCCTAAAAAATAAAGGAGATTTATTTCAAAGTTATATTGAAATTTATGATTATCTTGCCAAATGCAAAATTAACAAAACTGAGAAAGATTTAATGGCAAATATTTTCAAAAATCTGATTACAAATGAAGAAAAATGCTTGCACAAAGAACCAGGCGATAATCTCATTGAGGAAACAAAACATATTGTCAATACGCAAAATTTAGATTTAATAGAAGATGACGATTTGATTAATTTAATGAAGATTTTAAATTATGCTATGCGTGTTAATTTGTTAGATGCGATTACCAAAAAGGTTACTCCAGAGCGTGCCAGAGCTAGATTTGTGCGAGAAGTACAAATCTTAAAAAAAGGAATTTCCAAATAAAAAGGAGCGTGTTAAATGTTAAAATTAAGGAAATATTATAAACCATTTATTTTATCCATATTGATTGCCATGCTTTTATTATTTACACAAGCCATGTGTGATTTAAAATTGCCAGATTATATGTCTGATATTGTCAACATCGGGATTCAGTCAAATGGTTTGGAACAAGTTGCGCCAGAAGCAATTTCAGAAACAAGTTTGCAATTAATGGAAAAATTTATGTTAGAAGACGAAATTTCCTATGTGGAACAAAACTACACAAAAGTTAATCAAGAAGATATCGAATATGTAAAACAATATCCAGCCGTAGAAAAAAAGAATATTTACGTACAAAATAATGATGTAACAGAAGAAGATATTCAAAAATTAAATCACATTTTTGCTATCTCCAGTAGAACCATGATGAATGTAATATCCGAAATTTCAAGCCATACAGACCAAGTCATAGAACAGGAAAAGGAAACAGAAAAAATCGATTTAAGCAAAATGCATGAAATATTGCCAATTCTAGTCAATTTTCCAGAAGAGAGTTTCACAAAAGCAAGACAAAACGCCAATCGAACACCAGAAAGCATACTAAATTCAGTTGGTTTGGCCTTTACTCAAAGTTTCTATCAAGAATTGGAAATGGATCTTGCTAGCATACAAAATGAATTTATTGTAAAAACAGGACTAAAAATGCTTACCATATGTGTTATCGGAATTATAGCGGCAATTTTGGTTGGCTATTTGGGCTCAAAAATTGGTGGTAAAATTGGTAGAAATATGCGAAATGATGTATTTCAAAAAGTACAAAGTTTTTCTTCAGCAGAATTTAACAATTTTTCCTCAGCTTCTTTAATTACGCGTACCACCAATGATATTACACAAGTGCAAAATTTTGTTGTCATGATGATAAGAATGTTGGCTTATGCTCCTATTATGGGAATTGGCTCTTTGATTATGATGGCACAAAAAACTACCCAACTTGTTTGGACAATTGCAGTGGCGTGTGGATTGATTGTTTTAATAATTGTATTTTTATTTAAAATGGTTTTTCCAAGAATAAAAATGGTACAGAAATTAACCGATCAAATTAATTTGGTTGCCAAAGAAAATTTATCTGGTTTAATGGTAGTCAGGAGTTTTGGAACCCAAATGTATGAAGAAAATCGATTTGATGAAGTCAATCGTAATGTGATGAAAATCAATAAATTTATCAACCGTTCAATGGGAATGATGATGCCAACCATGATGTTTATTATGAATGGGTTAAATCTTCTTATTTTATGGGTTGGAGCAGAATCTATAGCACAATCCAGTATTCAAGTAGGTGATTTAATGGCAGTGATGCAGTATGGCATTGAAGTAGTTATGAGCTTTTTGTTTGTTTCGATGATTTTTATTATGTTTCCAAGAGCAAGTGTTTCTGCTAACCGTATTGCCGAAGTTTTAGAAACGCAAAATACAATCAATGACCCTAAAAATCCACAAAAATTTGATTCTTCCAAAATGGGTTATGTAGAATTTAAAAAAGTATCATTTCACTATCCAAATGCAGATGAAAAAATATTAGAAGACATTAGTTTTGTAGCAAAACCAAGCCAAACCACAGCCATTATTGGAGCCACTGGAAGTGGTAAAACCACCATTGTAAATCTTATTCCAAGACTTTTTGATGTAACTGATGGGGAAGTTTTGGTAAATGGTGTCAATGTCAAAGATATGAACCAAGATGATTTACACAATCAAATTGGTTATATTCCGCAAAAAGGAAATCTGCTTTCTGGAACGATTGAATCTAATTTAAAATATGGAAATGAAGAAGCGACACAAGAATGGATAAAAATTTGTGCTGATGTAGCACAGGCAACCGAATTTATTCAAAGTAAAGAAGAATCTTTTGAAGCACCGATTTCACAAGGAGCTAAAAATGTGTCTGGTGGACAAAAACAACGATTATCCATTGCGCGAGCTTTGGTGAAAAATAGTCCGATTTATATATTTGATGATAGTTTTTCTGCTTTGGATTTTAAAACAGATAGTAATTTAAGAAAAGCACTAAAATTTCATAGCAAAAACAGTACCTTAATTATTGTAGCACAAAGAGTTAGTACGATTATGAATGCAGAACAAATCATTGTGTTAAATGAAGGGAAAATGGTTGGGATTGGGACACATGAGGAACTTCTAAAAAATTGCGAAACTTACTATGAAATTGCATCATCTCAATTAAGTGAGGAGGAATTAAAAAATGGCAGTCAATCATAAACCAAAACGTGGACCGATGGGAGGAGGACCTGGTAGGGGGCCTATAGAAAAAGCGAAGAATTTTAGAGGCACTTTGAAAAAACTTTTAGGCCATTTGGCAAAATTCAAATTTTTGATAGCAGTCGTCATTGTTTGTGCCATTATTTCGACAATCTTTAATATTGTGGGACCGAAAATATTAGGAAATATCACAACAGAAATTTATGCTGGTGTCATGAAAATGATTGCAGGAACTGGCGAAATTGATTTTGGTGCCATTCAAAAAACGGTGGTAGTTTTGCTTAGTATTTATATCATTAGTGTGGCATTTTCGTATATTCAATCTTTTGTAATGGTTGGTATAGGACAAAAATTTACGTATAGCCTGAGAAAAGGAATTAGCCAGAAAATCAACAAACTTCCTATTAAATATTTTGATCAAAAGACGCATGGAGAGGTGTTATCCTATATTACAAATGATGTGGATACCATTGCACAAAATTTAAACCAAAGCGTTACACAATTGATTACATCAATTACAACGGTTGTTGGAATCTTGATTATGATGATTTCCATTTCGTGGAAAATGGCAGTTGTGGCAGTTTTGGTGTTGCCTGTTTCACTACTATTTATCATGCTTGTGATAAGTAAATCTCAGAAATATTTTAAAAATCAACAAGAATATTTGGGGCATGTAAATCGGGCATATTGAGGAAATGTATTCTAATCATGATCTTGTGAAAGTCTTTAATGGTGAGAAAAAGTCGATTGAGCAGTTTACGAAATATAATGATACATTGTATCAATCAACTTGGAAGGCGCAATTTTTGTCTGGTTTGATGCAACCGATTATGGGATTTGTAGGAAATGTAGGTTATGTTATTGTGTGTATTATGGGAGGATTTTATGCGAGTCGTGGCGTGATAACGGTTGGAAATATTCAAAGTTTTATTCAATATATGAGAAGATTTATGCAACCGATTACTCAACTTGCTAATGTGAGCAATATGCTACAATCCATGATAGCGGCTTGTGAGAGAGTGTTTGAATTTTTGGAGGAAGAAGAGGAAGTTCCAGATACGAAAAATCCCCATTCGGTAGAAGATATCAAGGGAAATGTGACATTTGAAAATGTGAAATTTGGTTACAATGAAGAAAAACAAGTCATCAAAGATTTTACAGCCCAAATTGAGCAAGGTAAAAAGATTGCCATTGTAGGTCCAACAGGCGCTGGAAAAACAACACTTGTGAAATTATTGATGCGTTATTATGATATTCAGTCTGGAGAAATTAAAATTGATGGAATTAACATTAAAGATTTTAAAAGAGATGATTTGCGAAGTCTGTTCGCTATGGTATTACAAGATACGTGGGCTTTTAATGGAACGATTATGGAAAATATTCGTTATGGAAATTTAGAGGCAACAGATGAGGAAGTTATTGAAGCGTCGAAAGTAGCACAGGCACATCATTTTATAAGCACGTTTTCAGAAGGCTATCAAACTGTGTTAAATGAAGATTCGACAAATATTTCGCAAGGGCAAAAGCAGTTATTAACTATTGCAAGGGCGTTTTTGGTCAATCCCAAAATCTTGATATTGGATGAAGCAACATCATCTGTTGATACTCGCACGGAAATGCAAATCCAGAAGGCAATGGATCGTTTAATGAAAGGCAGAACCAGTTTTGTGATTGCTCATCGTTTGTCAACCATAAGAGATGCGGATTTAATTTTGGTTATTAATGAAGGAGATATTGTGGAACAAGGCACTCATGAGGAATTATTGGCAAAAAAAGGATTTTATGAGAAGTTATATAATAGCCAGTTTGAGGAATGTGGGTGAGAATGATGAAATTAAGGAGGAAAAATGGAAAATATAGAAAATAGAAAAACAGAAGAAATTAATGAAAAAGAAAAGGTAGAAAATCAAGAAAATAAAAATCCACTAGGAACCGAAAAAATCGGAAAATTAATTAAACAATTTGCAATACCTTGTATTATATCGTTGCTAGTGAGTTCATTGTATAATATTGTTGACCAGATTTTTATTGGGCAAGGTGTTGGTTATTTAGGAAATGCGGCAACCAATATTGTGTTTCCGTTTACAGTTGTAACAATGGCATTCTCGCTTATGATAGGGGATGGAACATCTGCTTATTTAAGTTTGAGTTTGGGGAAAAAGGATAAAGAAAGTGCAAATAAAGGCGTTAGCAATGGGATTATCGTATCCGCTTTATTGGGAATTATATTTTTAATCATAGGTTTGGTGTTTCAAGAAGGTTTACTAAAATTATTTGGTGTGACAGAAAGTTCCTATGAATACGCAAAAACTTATATGACTTATATTGTGTTTGGAATGCCGTTTTTTGTATTTACAACTGCTCTTAATTCCATGATAAGAGCAGACGGAGCGCCTGGCTATGCAATGGCAACGATGTTGGTTGGAGCGATTTTAAATATGATTTTGGACCCAATTGCGATTTTTGTTTTACATATGGGCGTAAAAGGCGCTGCAATTGCGACAATTATTGGACAAATTGTCTCTGGAATTATGTCGATTTTGTACATTAAAAAGTTTAAATCGGTTAGCATTACAAAAGAGAGTTTGAAAATAGAAGGAAAAACATTGAAGAAGATTTGCAGTTTGGGAATTTCAAGTTTTATAACACAAATTGCAATTACAGTGGTATTGATTGTGATTAATCAAATGTTGACCAAATATGGTGCAGAGTCTAAGTATGGAAGCGATATACCATTGTCCGCTTTGGGAATTGTTATGAAGGTAAATCAGATTGTAAATTCAATTGTAATTGGTTTGGCAGCGGGGGCACAGCCGATTATAGGTTTTAATTTTGGCGCGAAAAAATACGAGCGAGTTTTACAAACTTATGGTTTAGCAGTAAAAGTGGGATTAATTATTACAGCGATTGGAACTTTAATTTTCCAATTATGCCCACAAGTAATTATTAATTTGTTTGGACAGGAAAATGAGTTATATAATGAATTTGCTAAGTTGTGTTTTAGAATTTTTATTGCTTTGGTTGTGTTTAATTCTTTTCAAATTACGTCAGGTATATTCTTTCAAGCGATTGGAAATCCAGTGAAAGCTGCAATATTGTCTCTGTCAAGACAAATTGGATTTTTGGTACCAGCAATGCTAATATTGCCAATGTTTTTTGGTATCAATGGAATTTTGTATGCAGGACCAACAGCCGATTGTTTGGCATTTGTGTTAGCAGTGATATTGGTTCAAATTGAAGTGAAAAAAATAAAGAAAATGAATGTGGAGGTAAAGTAGATGATTATAACGATTGGTAGAGAATTTGGAAGTGGCGGAAAATATATTGGAGAAAAATTAGCGGAAGAATTGAACATGAAATTGTATGATGCAGAGTTAATCCAAAGAGTTTCAAAAGAGCGCAATATTGATATTAATTTATTAAATGAAAATGACGAAAAACATAAAAAGAGTTTTTGGTATACATTGGCAATGGCGTCTATGTCGATGTCAGATAGCGTGAATTCGTTGACAGAATTGCCATCAGATGACAAATATTTTATTGAGCAAGCAAAAATTATTGAAGAAATTGCGGATGAGGGAAATGCTATTATCATTGGAAGATGTTCAAATGTGATTTTAAAGGAACGAAAAAATGTTTTCAATATTTTTGTCTACAGTTCTAATGAAAAATTTAAAATTGATAGAAAAGTAGAATTTGCAGGATTAGACGCCAAAAAAGCGTTGAAATTGATGCACAAAAAAGATAAAGAAAGAGCTACCTATTATAATTATTATACCAATCAAATTTGGGGAGCAAGAGATAGTTATGATTTATTGGTGGATTCTTCAAAGCTTGGAATTGAAAATACGGTGAAATTGCTTAAAGAGTACGTTAAATGTTTTGTGAATAGATAAATTACGTTGACAGTAGCATATTTGCATGATATAATATAAAACGTAATAAACACATGATGAATGTGATGTTGAAGGGAGTGAGATAATTAATATTTAGTAACTCAATAATTTGATTTCTAGGAGGATTAAATGGCAGTAAGATTACTAAAAAATCAAAAAGTGCAATTGGCTAAAATTGCAGAGAATCAATTGCGGTGTTTAAGTTGTGGTATGAAGTGGAAACCCAATAAAGACGGCGAGACATTGGACTTGGACCAGTCGCTCATTGTATTGGATGAAAATGGAGGATATGTAAAACAGGTCTCTTATAGGAAAAAAGAAAAATCTGGTGAATTTTATTATCATGGTGATGATGTAACTGGCGGAAGTGGTGGAGATTCTGATGATAAGAGAATCGATATTACTTTTTCTGCCTTGAATTCTCAGTGTGACCGGATAATTGTCGTCGTGAATATTTTTCAGGCTTTTAGCAAAATGCAGGATTTGTGTATGGTAAAAGACGCGTATATTCATCTTTGGGATATAGACTCGAGAAAAGATTTGGTAGAATATCAAATCGAGAATTTGCCTAAATTTGAAAATAAGACGGGTATAATTGTTGGAGAGTTCTATAAGCAAGAGCAAGGATGGGAGTTTCGGATAATTGGAGAACCAGTGCGGGTGAAGGACATCTCTGAGATGATTGATATTGTTCAAGGAAAATATGCCAGTCTTTTAAACAGAAAAAAGAGTTGGGAAGAATTTTTATCACAAATAAATTCAACGCCTCAATATACAAGTAATAGTTCTTCTTCAAGAAGAGGAATTTTCAAATTATTTGGAAAATAAAATTTTATTTTGATGTCTGAATATCCCTTTTATAACGTTATTTGTTATAAAGGGGATATTATTTTTTGGGGGTAAAAAAGGAAATGATAAATTTCATAAAAAACAATTGATTTAAAATCAAATTTATGTTATACTATTGACAAATATTGTAAAAATTGTCAGGAGGAGAATAGATTGAAGAGGGTCGAAAGTGATGAACTACTAGAAAAACTTGATTTTTTGGGCTTGAATTTAGACAAATTGCCTAAATTTATTACAGATTCAAGTGTACCTAATTTTAATGTGTCAAGACTAAATAATGACAAAGATTTGAAAATCTATCGATTTGTACCAATTAATCAGATTGAAATCTTGCTGACTCCTTGTTTAAGAAGTGACAATATCCAAAAAAAATATGCAGAGGCAATGCCACTAAAACTTTTCCTAAACGAAGATGGCGACGAAGAAGAAATGATGCTCTACAAAACATTTTCCAAAATTGTTCGTAATATGTCCACACAAGAAATTGAAAAAATAGAAAAAATGCAAGAAGACTTGGGAGGCGAAGTTCCATTTAAAGTAAAATATAATCGAGATCATTTATGGCAGATTTATTATTCGGAAGAAGAGGACAAATATTTTATGTTGGTATGCACCAAAGAAGAAACTTTTTCGGAATTTTTGTATTTATTAAAAGAACAGGTGGATTTTAGTAAACGTAGAAAAAAAGATTCACCTAAAATCTATGTCCCAATCAATTACTTAAGTTTTAGCGAGCAAATATTGCAGAAAAATGAAATTACAGATATTGAAAATTATTTATGGTTGTTTACGAAAAATTGGCCATTGATTTTTGAAGTTTATGATAACAAAGAACAATTGTCAATTCAAATTGTGGGGGAGACATTTGTCTATCGAAATATAAAAAGTAGTTATAAGGTCATTTTGCAGTCAACAGAAGAGGCGATTAAGTTTTATAAATTGTTAAAAGCGTTGTTCATTTTGCAGACAGAAATCAAGGGACAGTATAATTTTGAGACGAAAATTGATAGTGGTAATGGCTTGAGTATGTATTTATCAAAAGTCGAAATCACGTTTGATTCGTTGACGAATTTTATTAAAAATGAATATTTGCTAGCAGATTATGAAATTAAAAATCAGAATAAGGAAATGGAAGAAATCGAGAAAAAGTTAGCAAAATTAAAAACGGAAGTCAAAGAAAAAGAAGAAGAATATTTGCAAAAACAAAAGGAAATTTCGACTTATTTAGAATGTAAAAAAACTTTTATTGGAAAAGTAAAATATTTTTTTAAGTCAGAGAAAAAGAAAAAGGAAAGAAGAAAAGTCAGCCAGCCAGCCGAAGACATGGTGCAAACACAAGACATCAAGATTGATACACAGCCTTTGAATACTTATATAAAAGAAAAAAATTTTTATACCATTGAAGATTTAGTCACGATTTATGCGCTTCATGAAAAAGCAGGAAAACAGTATAAAGCGTTAAAACAGGATATAAAAGCCTTAGAATTAAAATTAGAAAATTTAAAATCGAAAGTTAGAAATGCCAATCAGTACATAGAAGAAATTGATAAACATAAAAAAAGTATTTTTGAATTTTGGAAATTTGCCAATAAAGACGAAAAGTTAGCCATTGAAATGGGAGAAGATAAGGACAATGACAGCGATTCCAAGAACTTCAGGAAATCGTTTGATTTGGAAATGGATTTTGAAAAATTAGGCGAAGAAGTAGATGCGATGCAAAGAAAAAAATTGTCGCATGAAGAAACAGATAGTGTATTTATTGCCCAAACGGAATTGTTGTATTTTATTAATATGGTTCGTTCGGACGAAATTATAAAATATGACTTAGAAAGTGTATTAGATAAATTAAAAGAAGAATTTAATGAAGACCGATTAGTCATTGATAGTGAAACCTTTGACATTTTTGGAAACATCGAAGAAAATAACAACACCAAAGTGCGTTATATTGGAAGTAGAAGCCATCGTGAAGCGGAAAAAAGTAAATTCAAAATCATGAATGTAAACAAAAAAATTGATGTATTTGATTTTACCGAAAAAATGCAAAGTATTGTCAATTACTTAGAAGGCGCTATGCCCAAAATTGGTTCGTTATACGATATGCCACTTTATCAGTTAGTACCAATTTCAAAAAATATTGAAGAAGAGGAGTTTGACTTATTTAATATTAATCTTGAAAACGAGCTAGAGCAGTTTGCTTCAGATACAGAAGGTGCCTATAATTTAATTTGCTTAAATTACAAAGAAGGCATGCCACTTTTGTATTATACAAACGCCATGTTTTATGACAACACAAACAAAACCTTGCCAATTGGTATGAATTTGTCTTCAAAAGTTTTAGTTGATAATAGAAGATTAGAATTTTCTTTAGTCAACAAAACCAAATTCCGAACAAACTTATATTTTTCAGAACATGATTTGAAAAATCCGAAATGCAAAGACATTTTTGTATATGAATATGATGTGTTTTTAAAAGGAGAAAAAACGCAAATTGAACCAACAGAGGTTGAATTAGAGGCGATTCCAATGAAAGACTTTAATGAATTTAACCCAGAGATTCCAAACCTAGATTTTTCAGTTAATACTCAAAAAAACGAAGAAATGCAACCAAGCGAACAAGAATCACAAGAAGAATTTGAACAAGCCTATCAAGAGCCAATAACCGAAATCTTTCCAGAAGAAAATCGTGATTTTGAAGAAAATATTGTAGAACCAATGGAAATGTTTGAACCAATAGAAGAAACTTTGAGTGATGCCAATGAAGAAATGCAAGAACAAATAGTTGATCGTGTAATCGAAGAAAAAACGGTAAAACAATCTAAAAAAATGCTTAGAATTCAGCAAAAATACGAAAAAGAAATGGAAAAGCAAAAAAAGAAAGAACAAAAAGCAAAAGAAAAATTAGAGAAGAAGAAAAATAATCAGAAAAAATAATGTTAAGGAAGGAATTTTATGATTTCAGAAACAAAAATAACAGTTCGATATGCCGAAACCGACCAAATGGGAATTGTACATCATTCTGTTTATCCAATTTGGTATGAGGCAGCTAGAACAGAAGCTATCAAAAAAATAGGAATTACCTATTCTGCCTTAGAAAAAAACGGAATTATGACACCACTTGTTGAATTAAATTGTAAATATATTTTCCCCGCAGAATATGAAGATATTTTGCGCATTACGGTTGAAATATCAAAATTAACACCAGCTCGAATTGTCTTTAATTATCAAATTTTTAAAGAAGGGGTTGAAAAACCAATTAACACGGGAAGTACAGTTCATGCTTGGGTTGGGCGAGATTTAAAACCAATTAACCTAAAAAGACAATTTCCAGAAATTTTTGAAAAAGTGAGTGGTTTAGCAAATAAGGATTAAAAGTAGGAATTTTAGAAAAAGAGGAAGTAGAAATGAACAAAGTTTTACTAGCAATCGGTGTAATTGCAATCATGTTAGGCGTAAAAATGATTTATGATGCACGTCCTATTGTGAAAATGTATTTTAGTTTTGGTGACGAAAATGAAGCGACAATAGGAATGAAAATACTAGGATTTATTTTTGCCATCATAGGAGGCATATTACTATATTTTAATTTTTAGAAAGGAACCAAAGATGAAAATAACTTTTGAAAATCAAATATATGAGGTAGAACCAAATCAAACAGTAAAAGAAGCACTTGGTGATAAAATAGATTTAGAGCATGTAATTGCAGTAAAATACAATAATTTTATTGCTTCTTTAAATCACCCACTCAAACGAGAAGGAACGATTTGTCCAATAAAACGAACGGAAAAAGACGGTAGAATTATCTATATTCGCGGATTACTCTATTTAATGAGCAAAGCGTTTTATGAAATGTATCCAGAAGCACATTTAACCGTGAATTATCAATTATCCAGTGCGATGTTTTGTGAAATAGAAAATAGGAAAATTACCCAAGAAATGATAGATAACGTAAAACGTAAAATGCAAGAAATCATTGACAAAGATTTACCAATTCGCAAAGTCGAAATGACCAAAGAGGAAGCCGAAGCATTTTACCAAAAGGAAGAAACCTTGCGTGGAAGACTTCAAACCGATATTAGCAAGAAAAAAGTTTCGTTATATTATTGTGAAGATTATTATCATTATTTTTACGGAACGATGCCAATTTCAACAGGATTTGCCAAAGCCTTTGATTTGACTAAATTCAGACATGGTTTTTTATTAGAATATCCAAGAACTTCTGAAACGCAAATAGTTCACCAAAATAAAGAATCCTTAAAATTAGTATCTGCGATGGATGAGTATGACGAACTTTATAAATTAATGAAAATCAATACTGTGTATCGCTTAAATAAAAAAATCAAAGAAGGAAAAATCAAAGAATTAATTCTATTTTCAGAAGCCATTCACGAGAAAAAAATTGCCGAAATTGCCAATCAAATCAAGCAAAGAAAAAATGTACGTATGATTTTAATTGCAGGACCAACGTCTTCTGGAAAAACGACATTCGCTGGCAAATTAGGAATGGCGCTTCGTGTGCAAGGAATCAAACCAGTGACAATTTCAGTCGACAATTATTTTGTCGAACGCGAACAAAATCCAGTTGACGAAAATGGAAATTATGATTTTGAATGTATGGAAGCCATTGATGTGGATTTGTTTAATGCACAATTAGTTGATTTATTAGCAGGAAAAGAAGTAGAACTTCCAACCTTTGATTTTACGACAGGACATAAACAGTATCTAGGAAATAAACTAAGACTAGAAGAAGACCAAATCCTAGTCGTAGAAGGAATTCATTGCCTAAATGATGAGCTCACCAATCAAATTGCAAAAGAAAACAAATTCAAAATTTATATCAGTGATTTAACGGTGCTAAATATTGATTATTACAACCGAATTTCAACTACGGATACACGTTTAATCCGAAGAATTGCACGAGATTATCAATTTAGGAATTATTCTGCCTTGCATACCTTAAAAATGTGGGATTCTGTAGGAAGAGGCGAGAAAAAATACATTTTTCCGTACCAAGAACAAGCGGACTGCATGTTTAATTCCTCAATTATTTACGAATTAGCGGTATTAAAGGATTTTGTAGTGCCACTATTAGAACAAATTGACGACACTAATCCTGAATACAGTGACGCAAGACGTTTAATTGACATGCTTCAATATTTTGAATCCGTAGAAGAAATCGATTTAATCCCGAATAATTCGTTATTACGAGAATTTATTGGTGGAAGTATTTATGAATAATGCAAGAAAGGATAGCCAAACATGCGAAAATTTACTGTGATTGATGAAGAATTTGAATGTGAAAATTGTGGAAAACATGTCTCAAAACTTGGTTATTCTTGCAGAAATCATTGTCCCTATTGTTTACATTCCAAACATGTTGACCAAAATCCGGGTGATCGAAGTGAAGAATGTCATGGAATATTAGAGCCAATTGGTTTAGAAGTCGATTCGAAAAAAGGATATATCATCCTCTTTCAGTGCCAAAAGTGTGGAAAAATTACCAAAAACAAAATGGCAGAAGATGACGATATGGACCAAATCATAAAATTATCAACTAAACACAAAATTTAAAAGAAGAAAGGAAGCAAAATGCACAAGAAAACAGTTCTAAGAGCAATTATTTTAGCATTAATAATAATATGGACTCTGTTAATTTTCAAGCTTTCAAATCAGAGTGGTGGCGAATCGAGTAATTTAAGTCAAAAAGTTGCCAGTCTATTTGTAGTCGATGAAGAAACCATAAAAATGATAGAACCATACATTCGAAAATTAGCGCATTTGTCAGAATATACCATTGGTGGCATGTTGTTTTTATTTTTCTTTTTAACTTACTCATTTTCCGAATGCAAGAAAATGTTATTTTCGCTATTAATTGGAATAGAGTATGCATCATTAGACGAAATTCATCAATTATTTATTGAAGGAAGAGCAGGAAAAATAACAGATGTTTTGATTGATACCATTGGAATTTCCATTGGGATTTGCTTAGCAATGCTTTTGTATAAAATTGTAAGCAAAATATTAAACACAAGAAAGGATGGCGTTTTCAATAAGCAAGAATAGATGGATTGGAAGCATGTTGGGGATTATTTTTATTATTTGGTTTGTCATTGTTTACTTGTTTTCGAGCCAAACAGGGGCGGAATCAACGAAACTTAGCAATCAAGTGACGAAAAAATTGTTGCAAATCAAAGATACCCTAGCAATTGTCATAGAAAATTATGAACATACCAATGAAATTGTTTTAAAACGGAATTGAAATCAATCCAATCACAAATGCAAGAATGGAGCGATGGAAGATTCCAGTTAGAAAATTTGCACATTACTTACTGTTTGCTTCAGGCGGACTGGTTATTTATTTAATATTAGAATGTTTTTGTATCAAACACAGGCTAATCATATCTATTTTTCTAGGACTTTTATTTGCCTGTGCAGACGAATTTCATCAGCTGTATTCCTTAAATAGGGGACCGGGTTTTTTAGATGTCGTAATTGATACGATTCGGTGTGATTACTGGCGTAATTTTGGCTTTTATGAATGTTCAGTTTTGCCAGAAAATTTATCATAAATGGGAAAAGAGGAAAAAAGAATATGATTCATTTCAAAAAAATAATAGCGCAAAAAATTGCAAAAACCGTTGATGCAAAATGCGAAGAAATACAAAATTATATAGAAATTCCACCAAATTTAGAGATGGGAGATTATGCTTTTCCATGTTTTCGATTGGCAAAAACTTTGAAAAAATCACCACAAGAAATTGCTTCTCAAATCAAAGAAAACTTTGAAAATGGAGATGAAATTCAAGAAGTAAAAATGGTGGGGGGTTATTTGAATTTTACGCTCAATCCTGTTACTTTGGTGGAAAATGTGTTAACAGAGATTGACGAAAAACAGGAAAATTATGGAGCTTCCAATGAAGGAAGCCAAAAAAACATCATTGTAGAATATTCTTCTCCAAATATTGCAAAACCATTTCATATAGGGCATTTAAGAAATACGATTATTGGAAGTAGTTTATACAAAATTTATCAATTTTTAGGCTATCATACAATTGGTATCAATCATTTGGGAGATTATGGAACCCAATTTGGAAAATTAATTGAAGGCTATAAAAGATGGGCAAATGAATATCCATTGGATGAAAATCCTATTGAAGATTTGACTCAAATTTACATTCGAATTAGTGATTTATGTAAGCAAGATGAAACGGTTTTAGAACAGGCACGCGAAAATTTTAGAAAATTAGAGCAAGGTGATAGCGCTTGCATTGATTTATGGAATCGATTTAGAGAATTAAGTTTAAAAGAATTTCAAAAAATCTATGATTTATTAGAGGTTAAATTTGATTCTTGGAATGGAGAATCCTTTTATGTCGACAAAATACCAGAAGTTGAGATAAGACTACAAAAAGCAGGGATAATAACTGAATCAGAAGGAGCTCAAATTGTTGATTTAGAGGACAAAGGACTTGGTGCGTGCATGATTCGCAAAGCCAATGGTTCAACCATTTATGCTACAAGAGATTTAGCTGCGATTTTGTATCGAGCTCAAACGTATGATTTTGATAAATGTTTGTATGTGGTTGCTTATGAGCAAAATCTGCATTTTCGCCAAATATTTGAAGTTGCCAAATCGTTAGGTATACCAGAAAAATGCGTCAATGGCTTAGAACATGTACGTTATGGAATGACAAGATTAGCAAGTGGAAAAATGTCCACACGAGAAGGAACTGCTATAAAAGTAGAGGATTTGCTAAAAGAAGCGATAGCAAGAGTCGAAAAAGTCATAGACGAGAAAAATCCAGAAATGCCAAATAAGAAAGAAGAGGCGAAAAAAATTGGGATTGGAGCTGTTATTTTCAATAATTTGTGTACGAATATTATAAAAGACCAAATTTTCGATTGGGATACAGCGCTTAGTTTTAACGGGGAAACAGGACCATATATTCAATATGTATATGTGCGTACCAATAGCGTTCTTGAAAAGGCAGGCTATGTTCCTTTGCTTCAAGATGTAAAATTTGAATTATTGACCGATGAAGAAAGCCACAAAGTGATTTCAAATCTGTATGAATTTCAAGAGATTCTGCGAGCCGTAGTCGAAAAAAGTGAACCATCACTTTTAGCTAGATATTTGATAAATTTAAGTCAAAGTTATAGTAATTTTTATCATGAAAATAAAATTATAAGTGAAAATAAAGAATTGACTAATGCAAGATTGTATTTAACAAAAAGTGTAGGAATTGTATTAAAAATAGGCTGTCGATTGTTAGGAATTCAAATGCCAGATAAAATGTAATTGAGTTTATGTAAAAAAATTATGTAAAATTTTAAAAAAACTATTGAAATGTTATGAAAAATATGGTAAAATAGATTTAACAACAAAGTAGTCGGAAGAAAAATAAAAATAGGGGGGGTTTATTTTTGGAAGAGAATCAAATAACACTTCTATTTAATATATCAGATACCAAGCAATTAATGGAAGAAAACACCAATACAAAATTTAAAAAGTATGTGATAGCATTTGCGACGAGGATGATTGATATATTAGGTGGATTAGTGGGATGTTTATTTATTATACCAATTATGCTAGCTACATTGATAAATAATATAAAAAATAAAGATTTCGGCCCGATATTTTATACGCAAAAGAGAATTGGAAAAGATGGAAAATTGTTCAAAATGTATAAATTTAGAACAATGGTTAAAGATGCGGATAAAAAACTGGACGATTTATTAGAAAGAGACGAAAAAGCGAGACAAGAGTATAGGCGCTATAAAAAACTAAAAAATGATCCGCGTGTGACAAAATTTGGCGATTTTTTGAGAAAGACAAGCTTAGATGAATTTCCACAATTTATTAATGTTTTAAAAGGCGAAATGAGTTTAGTAGGACCAAGACCATATTTGCCAAGGGAAAAAGAAGACATGGGAAAATATTACGAGTACATAATTCAGCACAAACCAGGCATTACTGGTTATTGGCAAATTAGCGGTAGAAATGATGTGACATTTGAAAATAGAGTGGATCTTGATTTCAAATATCATTATAAAAAATCATTGAAAAACGATATTAAAATTTTATTAATTACAACATTGGTTACGATTAAGAAAAAAGGTGCAATGTAATAGAAAAGAAAGTCATTTGAAAATTCAAATGGCTTTTTTAGATGGGATTTACATGAATAATTGCTTTGTTGACTTTTTCCAAATTTTCAATATCTTTTTCCAAATGATCGGCTAAATGATGACTATCAAAAGTACTCATATTCCCATCGACCGAAATTGTTAAAATGACAACATAATGATAACCAGTTGGAACTGTATATAAATTGCTAACATGTTTGATTTTGTCATGTTGTGCGACGAGGTCTAAGATAAAAGTTTTTGTGTTTTCATCCAGCGAAATATCCATTAAGACATTATAACTTTCAAGAAAAATTGAAAATCCAGAAATAAAGATCCAAAGTGAAATTCCAATTCCAATCATGCCATCGACATAAAAAATGCCAAATTTACCAAATAGGATAGAAATGAGCGTAAAGGTTGTGACAATGCAGTCGTTGCGATGGTCTTGATATGCCGATTTTAGCAAAATACTGTTATGCTTTTTGTAGGCATTTTTGGTGAAAAAGTAAAGAAAAGATTTTGTTAGTATAGTAATGAGGCATACGATAATTAAAAGCCAAGAAAATGTAAAGGTTCCATGATTGATTAAGCTAAGCAAAGAGTCGATGAAAAGTTTGATGGATACAATTAACATGGTAATGCTAATAAATAAAGAGAAAATATATTCTGCTTTACCATGCCCAAAATGATGATTTTGGTCTTCTGGTTCACTGGCAATTTTATTGCCAATAAATGTCATAAGAGAAGCCAGAATGTCAGAAGCACTGTTAAAAGCGTCAGCAATCATAGATTGGCTATGGCTGGCAAAACCAATCAATCCTTTGATGATTAGCAAAAAAATATTCCCCAATATGCCCCAAATTCCAGCATTTTTGATAGCTTTAAATTTCGTATCCATAGAAACCTCCGTTTTTTGAAATTTGTAATATATTATATGAAAATACTTAGGAAAAATCAATAAAAAAACTTGTATTTTTTTTTATTTATGATTATAATGATAAAAATTACATAATAAATAGAAACGAAAAAAGGGGATTTTATGGAATTAAGAGAAGCTTATTCAAAAATGTATGTGACAGATGAAGAGGAAAAGTCGATTAAAAGATATTTGGGATTCAATCATGTAGCGATTAATATTTTGGCGGATTTAAAACCAAGAGAGTACCAAAAATTATTAGATAGGAAATGGAATTTGCCTTCTAAACCAGCAGAAATTAAAGGATTGATAGAGGATTTTGTAAATATATATTCTGCGATGTGTAAAAATTCTGTAAAGTATTCTGGTAGGGAATTGATAAGAGGAACGAGTAGCAGAAGTGCTGAAAATCTAAATGGAGAATTCAATCGAATTATCTCGACTTCTAGCACTCAAAATATTGCAAAAAGATTCATGGATGCAAAAGATAGTGCTTTGATTCATTTTAATTTGGAAGAGGGAGTGCCGTTTTTAAATGCAGAGGATTATAGAGAGGAAAATAGTGAGTCAGAAAAGGAAATTATATTAGCGCCGTTTTGTAGCATTCAGAATAAAGAAGCAATAGCTTCTGATAGTGATAAAATTAGGCGTTATAGAATCAAGGTTGGAGCTCCTAATTTACAAGATATACCGCCAGAAGAGTTAGATAAAATGATGGAAGAAGTAACACAAGGATTTGAGCAAAATGTTAAACAGATGCAAGAATATGAATATTTGACTGGAAAAATAGGTCGATTAAGGAGTCAATCATTCAATGCAAGTTTGGAAGAGAAAAAGGAAATTGATCAAGAAATTGATAAGGTAAATAACCAAATAGAAGAAAATAAAGAAAAAACAGATAATTTTAGACAAAAATTACAAACTTTATTAAAAGGACTTTGCAAACAAAAAGAAAAGGAAATTGATTTAGTCAAAGAGACAATAACCAAAGAGGAGACTAGACGAGCAAACGAGGAAGAAAAAAGAAGAGAAGAAGAAAAAATCAAAAAAGAAGAAGAAATCAGGAAATCTAAAGCGTTAGAAATCATTGCTAAAATGGAAAAAAATCCAGAACAGGCACAAAAGTTAAGTGCTCAAATCATGAATTCTTATGAAAAATTATTACGACATGAAAGCTTCTATCGAGAAAAAGCAAATATGCTAGGTGTATCGTATACCAAAACGGTTTCTCATACCCAAATTGCAAAACGAGTTACAACCATTCAAGATACGATAAAACAAGTCCAAGAAAAGGTAAAAGATACTACAATTGAAGAAAATACTCCACAAGAAGTACTAGAACAAATTTCCAAAGAACTTGTTCCACTTGTGGATGGAATAGAATTTGGCGCGATACAAGCACAAGCTTTATCAGAAATTGTCAATTTGCATGTAACACAATCAGAGCATGAATTAAAAAGAAATTTATATCACAAAGTCCAACAGGTAGTTCAATGTGCTAAAATGCAAAAGTGTGAGCAAGAAAAAGAACAAGTACTATCTGAGAAAATCGGCTTTTTAGGCAGATTAACAGGAAAACAAGAATTACAACAAGAAAAACTAAATCACATAAATTTAAAAATGCAATTAGCAAGAACAACCCAACCAGAAGAAAAAGAAAGTTATAGTGTAACAAACATGTTAGCAGATTTATATGCATGTGCTAAAACAGAATTTGCTGGAGGATTCACGGAAGAAATGAATAATTTGTATATAACCATAAAGCAAGGTTATAATCTCACAATTCCAGATGAACAAATAGCACAATTAGCAGATGAAAAAATAATGAGACAACAAAATAATCTTCCAATACAAACAACCAATAGACCAAGATTTTTTGGGAAAACAAAAGCACAAACAGAATATTTTAAACAAGAAAATATGGCATTGAAAAATCAAATTATTGAGGAAACACAAAAAGGAAACATGAATTTTTATAGGTTTTCTAATGAACAAGATGCGATCGCTACATTTGATTCAAAATTAAAAAGCCTTGACAAAATAACTAGAGATAAATCACAAATCGATAGAAAAGGACCAACCTTAGAATTGTGGTAAAAGTTGACAAAATGAATAAAATGTAATATAAATATTAAGAAGTTGAAAGGCTGAATAACAGTTTGATAAAGGAGGAAAAATGTCATTTATAGAGGAGATAAAGGCAAGGGCAAAAGCGAATAAAAAAACAATCGTTTTACCTGAGGCGATGGATATTCGAGTTTTAAAGGCGACGGAAATTTTGGTGTCAGAAGATATTGTAAGAATTGTATTATTGGGGAAGGAAGATGCAATAAGAAATAAAGCTAAAGAACAAGCGATCAGCTTAGAAAATGTTGAAATCATGGATCCTGAACAAACGGAAAAAACAGAGCAATATGCCAATTTTTTAGCGCAAATTGATTCAACGGTTTGTATAGAAGAAGCAAGGAATTTAGTCAAAGATCCCGTTTATTTTGGAATGATGATGGTAAAATTAGAAGATGCAGATGGTTATGTTTCAGGTGCCATGAATACAACAAAAGATATTTTGAAAACGGCTATGCGAATTTTCAAAAAAGAAGGAACCAAAATTTTATCAACGGTGCAATTAATGGTCGTTCCAAATTATGACTATGGAGCAAAAGATGGAGTATATATTTTTTCAGATTGTGCATTAAATGAAAATCCGGGATATTTGGCCTTATCAGAAATTGCTATGACATCTGCTAAAACTTATGAAAAATTTACTGGAAAACAAGCCAAAGTGGCAATGCTTTCATATTCGACATTCGGAAGTGCTAAATCCGAAATGACAGAAAAAGTAATCAAAGCGACACAAAGGGCGAAAAGCAAATGTCCCGATTTATTGATTGATGGAGAGTTACAGTTAGATAGCGCAATTGTGCCAGAAGTGGCTAAGACAAAAGCACCAAATTCTGTTCTTCATGGTGATGCAAATGTGTTGATTTTTCCAGATATTAATGCAGGAAATATTGGTTGTAAATTAGTTGAAAGGTTGGCAAAAGCGGAGATGTTTGGACCGATTTGTCAGGGATTAGAAAAACCAATTAATGATTTATCCAGAGGCTGTTCGGTAGATGGAATTGTTGGAACTATTATTGTAACAGCATTACAGGCTCAAAAATAAACCTGTAGAGCGATTGTTCGCTGACAGCTTCATTGTTATTATAAAAATGAGGTATGTTGGTGTAAAAATATTGATTTTATAAAAATTAATTATGGAGAGAAATATATGGAATTTAATAAAGAAAATAGGAAAAAAATAATGGGAATTGTTTTTTCTGGAATTATATTATATTGGGGGTTACAAAATATTGCATTGATAAAAAATGGATTAGCTAATGTTTTAGAAATATTATCACCATTTTTGATTGGAGCAGGTTTGGCGTTTGTTTTGAATATTCCAATGAGTGGTTTGGAAAAAAGGCTGTTTA
The DNA here is from genome assembly GCA_947648495.1 of uncultured Clostridium sp. Lineage (GTDB taxonomy): Bacteria > Bacillota > Clostridia > TANB77 > CAG-508 > Scatovivens. The sequence goes on along the minus strand of CANSOA010000012.1, from coordinate 17,598 downwards.
AACCCAAAAAAATGAAAAATGGAAAAATTAGGCAACATCGATTAAAAAGACCGATTTGCATTGTTTTGGCGATTATTATTGTCCTATTGGTTATTAGTTTTGTTATAAAATTAGTCATACCACAATTGATTAGCGTTGTGTTTATGTTTATACGCGAAATTCCAGCGCTTGCCTATGATATGAAGGAATGGGCAATAGAGCTTACGAAACAGTATCCAGACATTAGCAATCAAATTCAAAACATGGAAATGGACTGGAACAGCATTGTCAATGATATAATAACATTTGTGAGCAATTTGGCAAGCAGTTTGGTAACATCATCGATTGGCTTTATGGTTGGCTTAATTGGTGGCATTTTTAATGCGATTATTTCCATTGTTTTTGCGATTTACATTTTGATGAGTAAAGAAAAATTAGCTGAACAACTAACCAAAATAATTCGAGCCTATTTATCACAGGAAAAGGCAAAATACATATTGGAAATTTGTGCATTATCTAAAAATACATTTAACAATTTTTTGACAGGTCAATTTATCGAAGCTATCATATTAGGAAGTTTATGTTTTATTGGTATGTTAATATTAAGATTACCATTTGCAGCAACGATTTCAATTTTAGTTGGTGTGACAGCATTAATACCAATTGTGGGAGCATTTTTAGGAATTATTGTAGGGGCAATATTAATTTTATCGATTGTACCAATTAAAGCGCTTATATTTATTGTATTTTTGGTAATTTTGCAACAGTTTGAAACAAATGTTATTTATCCAAGAGTTGTTGGGACATCGGTTGGACTTCCGGGAATGTGGGTTTTAATGGCAGTGGCAGTAGGAGGGAGTTTAGGTGGCATGTTTGGCTTAATAATAGGACTTCCAACGGTTTCTGTATTATATACCATTTTGAAAAATGATGTTAATCAAAGATTAAAGAAAAAACGAGAGAAGGAAAATATATGCTAGAAGATTTTGTGGAACTTGTGAAGAACAGTTATGAAGAAAAGCTAGATATTAAAGACAGAAAATTTGAAAACATAGACCTAACAGAAGAAGTTTTGGAAGCAGTAGAATTTGAAAATTGCGAATTTGTGAATTGTACAATGATGGCGTGTTCAATGGAAAAAATAAGTTTTACGGATTCCAAATTTAGTCATTGTGATTTTTCCAATACTTCTTTTGAAAAAGGTGTATTTATCAGATGCCAATTTGAAAATTGTAAAGGAATGGGAAGCAATTTTATGGAGTCAAGATTTTATCAAGTTTCTATGAAAAATAGTTTGTTTTCCTATGCAAATTTTTCAAATGCTATTTTGGAAAAAACGAAATTCATAGAAAACTTATTTAAAAATGCAAGTTTTCAAGAAGTTACGTTAAAATCTGTAGAATATGAAAATTGTGATTTAATGCAAGCGCAATTTTTCCGAACGAAATTAAGTGGAATTGATTTTAGAACTTCCAATATAGAAGGTATTTTGGTGATGCTAGAAGATTTGAAGGGAATGATTGTAACGCAGTATCAGGCAGTAAATCTTGCGGGGTTAATGGGAATTATTATCAAGTAAAAGATTGATTTTTTTCAAAATAAGTATTGACTTTTTGAATTTATTTTGGTATTATAATAATACTTTATTGAAAACGTAGGAGAAATCTCTGAGGAAACTTTTAAAAATCCATATTTTATGCAGGTATAGTTTAGTGGTAAAATAAAACCTTGCCAAGGTTTAGTTACGAGTTCGATTCTCGTTACCTGCTCCATTAAATAAGTCATTGTATTAGAAAGTAGTTAGTATGATGGCTTTTTTGTTATGACTAACACTCAAATACTTACTCAAAATTATGCATTATTTAAAAATCAAAAAAACTTGTTTGTAAGTCAAAAGAGTGAAGTTCTATCATATATAATATTTCAATATGGTTTATTACTCAATTTTAGTATGATTTTACTCAATAAATAACCAACTGCATATTATTCATTTAGTTAATAAAAATTAACCTCAATATAGATAATCAATCGTATGGGGAGTAACCAAATCAAAAATCCCTTTCTACCACTCAAAATTATAGAATGCATTCGTGATGCATACAAAATGCATATGGCTTAAATTCCGCATGATACGAGAAATAATTAGGGTTTTAAGTCAAAATTGCATAAAAATTTGGAAAAAATACCTTGTAAATGCGTTGTAGTTCTAGTAGTATAGAATTCTTAAAGCAGAAATAGAGAACTTGTAAGGACCTACAACCGAATTACCTGCTGCATTAGAAAAGTCATTGTATTAGAAAAAGGTCTAGTATAATGGCTTTTTTATTGTGTTTTTTTGTAAAAACTTGACAATTTTATGTAAACATAATATAAATGTAGTATATAAATTTTGAACTAAAAACAGCGCCAATTGGCAAGGAGGAAGCAATATGAAATGGAATGAATTTTTAAACGTTTGGGAAACTAATGTTAGGGTAATCATTGTTGGGGATAATGGAGACATGGGAAAATGGTTTTACCATGAAGTTGTAGCTATTTGTCCAGAAGACAGAAGAGTAATATTCCAAGTAAAGTGGCTAGAGAATGGGAAGATTAAAGAATCAATCTTTTGTGAAGATGATGTTACTTTGATTAGACAGCATTTTCTACAAAATGTATATTTATCAGCAAAAGAAACCTTGAGAATCGATTTGTTTTGGCAGAAAGATGAAAATAAGCCTGATTATCAAAGAGAAACAATTCTTCTGGTCGGTGAAAATGAGTTTTATGAAGTTCTGTAAGTCTGAAACATTCACGAAATAATACTGTCTTTAAGTAAAAACTCTAAGTGTTTATGACATTTAGAGTTTTTACTCTTATTTTGCTAATTTTACGGCATATACAAAAGCAAAAACAAAAAATTCTAACGCAATCTATTGGCAAAATAAAAAATATATGATATAACTTTTTGGGTATAATAAAAGTAAAGGAGATTGCCAATGATAATAATAATGTTAGGTGCGCCAGGCACAGGAAAAGGTACAGTTGGAAATTTATTAGCACAAGAATTAAAAATTCCACATATTTCAAGTGGAGAAATTTTTAGAAGTTATATTAAAGATGAGGACGAAATTGGTCATGAAGCCAAAAAATATATTTCGGAAGGCAAATTAGTTCCTGATGAACTTACCATAAAAATTTTAGAAAAAAGGTTAACAGAAGAAGATACAAAAAATGGCTATATTTTAGACGGTTATCCAAGAACTGTTGTACAAGCAGAAAGTTTGGATAGACTATTAGCAAATCAAAATAGAAAAGTTAAAGTAGCGGTAAATTTAAGTTTATCAGATGATGAAATTGTGGACCGAATTTCAAAAAGAAGAAGTTGTCCGAATGTAGATTGTAGGGAAATTTATAATTTGGAATTTAAAAAACCTAAAAAAGAAAATATCTGCGATAAATGTGGAACAGAGCTTATGATTCGAGAAGATGACAATGAAATTACTGTTCGAAAAAGATTAGAAAATTATCACAATATTTCAGAGAACTTAATTGAGTTTTATAAACAAAAAGACATTTTATATACGGTCAAACTAAACAATGAATCAAATCGAATTTCAACCGATATTGCACAAGAAATACAAGATTATATAAAAAAGTAGAAAGGAAACAAATGGCCAAAGAACAAGAAGTAATAGAGATGGAAAAAAATGCTACCAATCGAGAATATGTACTAAAACAGGTCGCTCAAAAAGGAGCTTTGTTAGAATTTGCATCAGATGAGTTAAAAAATGATAAAGAAGTTGTTTTACAAGCTATCAAGAATAATCCTGAAAGCTTAGAGTTTGCAAGTGATTTATTAAAACAAGATCGAGAAATTGTTTATGAATCTGTGCGTCAAATTGGCTGGACTTATTGCTATGCAAAAGAAAATTTGTTAAACGACAAAGAATTATTGATGGCAGGTTTGAAATGTACAGGGCAAATTTTGTATTTTGCAAACAAACCAATGCGAGATGATAAAGAAGTCGTTTTAGAAGCCGTAAAAAACAAAGGGATTATTGTAAAATATGCCAGTAGTCGCTTGAAAAATGACATAGATGTGGGTATTGTGGCTGTGACACAAGATAAAAAGTGTTTTGAATTTTTAAGCGAAAGTTTAAAACAAAATCCGAAAATTTTAGAATTATTAGAAAAATCATAAAAGTAGAAAGTAAAAGTCTACTTTTATTTTTATTGAAATAATTTTTTTAGCCAATATCTTATAAAATTAATAATTTTTTTGGATAATTTCTCTTCATAAATAATAGGTTTTTTTCTTTTTTCAAATTCTCTATCAATTTTTTTTAAGATATAGTTATACAAACAATTACTGCATAATCCATGTGGATTTTCATGTCCTTTTTTGATTTCTTTTCCACATCTTTCACAATATTTCATAATAAAATCCTCCTATAAATAATATACATTATTTATATTATATCACAGTTATAAACAATATTCAACATTTTTAGATGCTTAATAAAAATTTTTTATCGGTATAAAATAATAGCAAGGAGGGTCTAAAATATGTATAATATAGATTACAAAGCAATGGGACAACGTATACGTGCCAAAAGATTAGAATTGGGACTTACCCAAGAAAAACTTGCTGAAATGGCTGAAATTAGTCCATCACATATCGGTGAAATAGAAAGAGGAACCAGTATTTGTAGTTTAGCAGTTATTGCCAATTTGGCTACTATTCTAGACATGAATTTAGATGCATTAGTCAAAGGAATCAATGATCAAAATGCTGATAATACTTTCTCAGAGATACTAGGAACTTTGTCAAAAGACAATAAAGAATTATATATAAAATTATGCGAAAATATTGCTGACACTTTAAAATAAGCAAAAGAGCTGTGAACTTTTTTGGAGTTGCAGTTCCTTTTTTGATGAGAAAATTAGTAGAATTTTCAAAGGTTTAACATAGATTTGACGAAAAATGTCGAATGAAAAACAAAATTTTTTTCAAAAAATACTTTACAAATGAAATTTATGATGCTATAATGCATTCAAGTTAAATATTTTTTAACGTATCTTTTAATCTTGAGAAATAAATTTCTTTCTGAAATTTATATTTTCCCAGAAAAGTTATAAAAAATAGATTTATCGTAGTTTTAGGTATTATATCCCCCAAGATAATATACAAACTAATAGTTTTTAATGTACAAATTTTCTATAGTTCATTTAAATGGCCCCCAGCGATTTAATAAACAAATAAAAATACGTTAAAAATATTTAACTTTATTTTTATAAGAAAGGAGGGAGGCTATGGACCAAAAAACGGCAGATAAAAAAGCAGTAGACAAAAAACAAAAGACAATGTTTGTTTCAATATTAATTCTATTATTACTGATTGTATTCATTGCAGGTTATACCTTTGCTAAATATTATTCTAGTTATCAAGGAATGGGAAGTGCAAGAATTGCAAAATGGAGTTTTAAGGTAACTGACTGGAGCACATCAGAAACTGAAAAAATTTCTTTAATAAACACAGCCAATGAAGTTAGTTTAGAAGACGGGAAGATTGCACCCGGAGCCAGTGGAGAGTTTGAAATTGAGCTAGATGCACGAAATTCAGAAGTAGATGTAAAATATTATATTGAAGCAGTCGAATCTGGAAACAAGCCATCTAATTTATTATTTAGCTTGAAGAAAGATGGTATCCTAGCAGAAAATCAATATTCATCTGTTCAAGAATTAGCAGAGGCAGAATTAAGTGGAGTAATAGCAAAATCGGATAGCACTCAAATTGAAAACTTAACAATCGTTTGGAATTGGCCTTATGAAACAGGTGAAAACAATGAGCAAATTGCTCTTGAAGATGGAGAAGATACTGCAGTAGGAACTGGTAGTGTTGCAGGTCAAGAAGATGTATTTGATTATTCATTTTCTTTGAAAGTCGTTGGAACACAAGCCAAAGTTACGACCTAGAAAGAAAAGACACAAACTATAAAAATTATATCCAATTTAAAAACCTTATATAAAATTTAGCAGGGAGAATATAGCTCTCTGCTAAGAATATTAAAATTAAGTATTTTTAGTAGAAAGCTAAAAGAAAGGAGCAAAAAATAAAGAAGTTTTTACATATTTTAAATCAAATCTTCTTATTATGTTTAGTGATAGTGTTGTTATATGTATGTTATGCCAAATTTATTCGTAAAGATTGTGTTGTAAAAATTGGCGGATATGGATTTTTAATTGTCATGACAGGCAGTATGGAACCAACAATTGAAAAAAATGAGTTTATTTTAATAAAAGAATGTCAAACTTATCATATAAACGATATTGCCACTTATTTAGATGTATACGATAATTTAATCACACATCGAATTTTACAAATTGATGAGAACAATTTTACTACAAAAGGAGACAGCAACGAGATTTCAGACGAAACTACAAACATTCATAACATACAAGGAAAAGTGATTTTTCACTCAAAAACCTTAGGAATTTTTTATTTGTATTATTTGAAATTTGTAGTGTGTATTTATATTGCAATAATGTTTCTAGTATATTTGCAAGAAAAATTGAGAAGGGAGAAGAAAAATGAAGAAGAGCAAACGTGATTTACGAATGATAATAGTGAGTATCCTAATTATTGGCATCAACACGGTTTCATTATCTAAATATGATTATGTTGCAAATGGCAATGCGCAAGCACAAATTGCAAAAGCGATTTTTATAGTAGAAAAAGATGAAATAATAAAAAAACAAATTGACCAAAATTCATTTCCACTAGAATACAATTTTACGATTAATAATTATGAAGGGGATAAAATCAATGAAGTAAACCTTGAATATAACATAGAAATAGAAACAAATGAGCCCAATTTTCCAGTAAGCTATGTTTTATTTGATTGTGATAACAACACACAAATACAACTAACAGAAGGAAAAACACAAAAAATGCATCTTCAAAAATTTGAAAAACAAAGCAGGAAATTCAAACTATATTTACAATGGAGAGAACTAGATGTTGCGTTAGCTCCAGACATAGAAATAAAATTAAAAATGAATGCAATTCAAAGCAAGGAGGAATCAGAATGAAAAGAAGAAAAATCATAGCAATTTTGCTATTCCTACTAATATTTTGCAATGCCAAAGTCTATGCAAAATATGCCTATCATATTGACGAGACCGTCATTGAATTAACAAGAGATACAAATGCTCCAAGTTGTAATGTCACATATTCGACAGAAGAATGGACAAATGGAAATGTCATTATCACCATTACTTCCAATAAAGAAATTGAGCAAGTCAGTGGATTTACGCTATCAGAAGACAAAAAAGTTTTAACAAAAGAAGTCAGTCAAAACGAATATGGTATTATAAAAATAAGAGATTTTTCAGGAAATATTACAGAAGTTGAATATAATGTAAGCAACATTGACAAAGAAGCCCCACAAATTATCGGTTGCCAAAACGGAGGGATTTATGACAAACCATTAGCATTAGATTACTCTGATAATGTCGAAATAAAAAATATTTATGTTGACCGATACGACGATGCCTTAACTCTTGACTATGCTAACTCCTATCTGGATAGTTTCTACTATTATGGAGTAGATAGAACAAACTCCACGCTAACCATCCGAGTCACAAGTCATCCGAAAAACACAAGAAAATATAAATATTATGCCAACAATAAACTATATGCTACCACCACAGATACATCCTACACATTTACTGGTTTAAACAAAGGAACCACTTATGAACTAAAGGTACAGGCAATTGACGAATTAGGAAATATACTAGAAGAAAAAACGCAGACAGGTTATACCAGTTTTTATGAATCTATCACTTCTACAAAAGCTAACAACAAATTTTCAGCAACACTAAATCATTTAGATAGTTCTGTAAAAAAGATTCGATATGCTATATGGAATTATTATGTTCCAGCTGATGTACGATGGTATGAAATAGATGTTACCAATCAGACAGCAGTAATTGAAGGTACACATTTTAACACCAACTATCATGGCTCTTATGTTATTCATGCCTACATGTATGATAGTAATAATCATGAATTAGATGTTTTAGGATTTTCATTTGACTTTACTACCAATTATAAACCAACCAATCCTAAAATTGACCCATATAACTTAACCCAAAGTGGAAATTATCAAATTATAGTAAGTGATTTAGCAGGGAATGAGACACTTTATGAAATAAAAGTAAAATAAATTTTAAAAAATCTATTGAAAAAAATTACAAACTGGTATAAAATGACAACAGTTGTAAAAACTAAAATGTAATTGATGTAAAGAAACATCAGAATAGGAGGAAATTATGTCAGTAAAAGTAGCGATTAACGGTTTTGGACGTATTGGACGTCTTGCTTTTAGACAAATGTTTGGAGCAGAAGGGTATGAAATAGTTGCCATCAATGATTTAACAAGCCCAAGTATGCTTGCCCATTTATTAAAATATGATTCTGCCCAAAAAAGATATGAAAAGGCAGATACAGTAGTAGCAGGAGAAGATTCTATCACAGTTGATGGAAAAACGATAAAAATATATGCAGAAAAAGATGCAAAGGATTTACCTTGGGGAAAAATTGGAGTAGATGTTGTATTAGAATGTACTGGTTTCTATACAACCAAAGAAAAAGCATCTGCTCATATACAAGCAGGAGCTAAAAAAGTTGTTATATCTGCACCAGCAGGAAACGACTTACCAACTGTAGTATTTGGGGTTAACGAAAATATTTTAACACCACAAGATACTATCATTTCAGCAGCTTCTTGTACCACAAATTGTTTGGCACCAATGGCAAAAACATTAAATGATTATGCACCAATCCAATCAGGAATCATGACAACTGTTCATGCCTATACAGGTGACCAAATGGTACTAGATGGACCACACAGAAAAGCAGATTTAAGAAGAGCTAGAGCGGCAGCTGTTAACATTGTACCAAACTCAACAGGAGCGGCCAAAGCAATTGGATTAGTTATTCCAGAATTAAACGGAAAATTAATTGGTTCTGCACAAAGGGTTCCTGTTCCAACAGGTTCTACCACTATTCTAATTGCCGTTGTAAAAGGAAAAGATGTAACGGTCGATTCAATTAACGCAGCCATGAAAGCCAAAGAAAGTGCATCATTTGGTTATACAGAAGAGCCATTAGTGTCTTCAGATATTATAGGAATTACAAATGGTTCATTATTTGATGCAACACAAACGATGGTAACCAAAATAGACGAAGACCTATATCAGGTTCAGGTAGTAGCTTGGTATGACAACGAAAATTCGTACACTAGCCAAATGGTAAGAACCATCAAATATTTTGCAGAATTAAATTAAAATCATATAGGGGCGTGGCCAAAGACCCGCCCATTTGTATATTTTTGAAGAAGGAGAAAATAATAATGAACAAAAAAACAATAAAAGACATTGACATAAAAAATAAAAAAGTATTAGTCAGATGTGATTTTAATGTTCCATACGATGAAAACAGAAACATCACAGACAACCGAAGAATTGTTGCAGCTTTACCTACCATTCAATATTTAATACAAAACAATTGCAAAGTTATTTTATGTTCGCATTTAGGACGTCCAAAAGGAGAAGTAAAACCAGAATTTTCCTTAGACATTGTAGCAAAAGAGCTTTCTAAATTATTAGGAAAAGAAGTAAAATTAGCCAAAGATGTTGTTGGAGAAGATGCAGGGAAACTTGCGTCTGAATTAAAAGAAGGAGAAGTCATGCTTCTTGAAAATGTAAGATTTGAAAGCGGAGAAGAAAAAAATGACGAAGCCTTATCTAAAAAATTCGCTTCTTTAGCAGAAATTTTTGTTAATGATGCTTTCGGAACAGCACATAGAGCGCACAGCTCAACAACAGGTGTTGCTAGCTTTTTACCAGCAGTGTCAGGCTTTTTAATTGAAAAAGAATTAAACTTTCTAGGAACAGCTTTAGAAAAACCTCAAAGACCTTTTGTTGCTATATTAGGAGGTAAAAAAGTTTCTGACAAAATTGGTGTTATCAACAGTTTATTGGAAAAAGTCGATACTTTGTTAATTGGTGGTGCGATGGCTTATACTTTCTTTAAATCAATGGGATATAATGTTGGAGATTCCATTTGCGAAGAAGATAAATTAGATTTAGCAAAAGAACTGATGGAAAAGGCAAAATCTAAAGGCGTAAAATTTATGTTACCAGTTGATACTAAAATCGGAAAGGAGTTTTCAGCCGACACGGAAAGTAAAACTGTAAAATATACAGAAATTCCAGATGGCTGGGAAGGATTTGACATTGGTGAAGAAACGATAAAACGATATAGTGAAGAATTAAAAAATGCAAAAACAGTTGTATGGAATGGACCTTTGGGTTTATTTGAATTTGAACAATTCGCTGTTGGAACGAATGAAATTGCAAAAACATTGGCAAATGTGGATGCAGTCAAAATTATTGGTGGTGGTGATTCTGCAGCAGCTGTTGAAAAAGCAGGATTAGCAGAAAAATTCACGCATATTTCAACTGGTGGCGGAGCAAGTTTGGAATTTTTAGAAGGTAAGAAATTGCCGGGAATTGAGGTTTTGGAGAATCTTGATGCATAGATTTTAGGATAATATTATTGAATAGTAAAGGATGTTGAAATGAAGAAATCAAAAAAGGCATTTTATAATCATGGGCGAAAATATTATAGATTATATAATGAATTAGGAAAAGAAATAGGTTGGATTGATCCAATTTATGAAAAAACACAATTTAATTATTTAAAAGGAGTGACTTTATTTTTACTAACTCGTGAGGGAGATTTAATACTGGAAAAGAGAGACAAAAATACGAGACTTACATCGGGAGCTCTTGATGCGATTTCTGGTCATTGTGACAATCATGAAAAAAGCAAAAAAACAGTATATCGAGAGGCAAAAGAGGAATTAGGAATTAAAAAGAAAAATATAACAAAAGTAAAAAAAATAGCGACTAATGTACCATTAAGATTTAGTGGAGAAAGAAATTTTTTTATTAGTTTTTTTGTTAGTGAATTGAGAAAAAAAAATAAAAAATTTAAATTGCAAAAGAAAGAAGTAGAAGACGTGATTGTAATGCCAATGCAAGAAGGATTTGATTTAATTAGAAAGAATTTGACTAAATTTCCTTATACTGGAAACGAAGAGATATTCGAGAACATATTTAGAAAAGTAGAATTGTTTTATAAAAAAAGTTTGGAAAAAGAAAAAAAAGAATATATAAGATAATAATGGAGAATTATAAAATGTTAGTAACATTATTTGGTGTCACAGGAGTAGGAAAATCGTTTTTTAAGAAGCTGATTGCGCAGGAATTGGGGTTTAAAAATTTGCCAATTGTGACAACAAGGGAAAAAAGAACGGGTGAAATCAATGGAATTGATAAGGAATTTGTCACACAAGAGGAATTTCAAAAAATGAAGCAAGCAGGCATTACGCAAATTGACTTTGAATTTTTGGGAGTAAGATATGCCTATCGAAAAGAATATTTGCAATCACCTGAAAATAGAGTGACAGAAGCAGAACTCAGTAACATTTACAAACTCAAAAAATGCGTAAAAGATATGTTTGCCATTTACTTGGTTCCCTATGACCTAGAAAGAGCCAAATTAGAATTACAAAAACGAAATCTTCCAGAAGAAGTTTATCAAAAAAGACTAGCTGAAATTCATGAACATATAAAAGAATATTCGAGTAATCCAAATTTGCAAAAACAATTCGATTGCGTATTAATTAATGATTATACAGAAATATCTCAAAAAAAATTACTAGAAATTGTAAAACAAAAAATGAATACAAATAAACGATAAAAGGTGTAAAAATAATGGAAATTGAGAAAAAATATTTAATAAAAAATTTGCCAAAAAATTTAGAAAAATATGAAAAAGTACGTATTGAGCAAGGCTATTTAAATACTTCGAGTGCACCAGCTTTGCGAATAAGAAAGTACAATCAAGAATATATATTATGTTATAAATTCAAAATGAAAACACAACAGCAAGTAGCAAGTGTTAATAAAGAAATAGAATTGCCATTAACGGAAGAATCCTATCAACATTTAAAAACAAAAATCGATGGAAGAATGATTGAAAAAAATCGCTATTTAGTTCCATTAAAGGATGAATTGACCGCCGAAATAGACATATTTGAAGGCTTTTTAAAAGGATTAGAAGTGGTGGAAGTTGAGTTTAACTCAGAAGAAGATGCCAACGAATTTAGTCCACCAGACTGGTTTGGCAAAGATGTGACATTTGATGTAAGATTTAAAAATTCTCAACTTTGCGAAATTTCAGATGTGGCAGAGATTTTAGAAAATCTACAAAAATAAAAATGAGGAGGAAAAAACATGCGCAAGAAAGTAATTGCAGGAAACTGGAAAATGAATATGCTTCCCAATGAAGCAATTGAATATATTGAAACTTTTGAAAGTTTGGTAAAAAACACACAAAATGAAGTGATTTTATGCGTTCCCTACACAGATTTGTTCTATTGCCTAAATTGTGCACAAGGAACCAACATCAAAATTGGCGCACAAAATATGCATTGGGCAGAAAATGGCGCTTACACAGGAGAAGTATCAGGTCAAATGCTAAAATCAATTGGCGTAGAATATGTCATAATTGGTCATTCAGAAAGAAGACAATATTTTGCAGAAACCGATGAAACAGTCAATAAAAAAGTAAAAGTAGCCTTTGAAAACGACTTAAAACCAATTGTATGTGTTGGCGAAACGTTAGAACAAAGAGAAGCAGGAAAAACTGCCGAAATCATTACCAACCAAACACGCCTTGCTTTAGAAGGATTAAGCGAAAATCAAGTCAAAAATACAATCATTGCCTACGAGCCAATTTGGGCGATTGGAACTGGTAAGACAGCAACTGCCGAAGATGCCAACAATAGCATCAAAGAAATTCGTCATGAGATTGAAAAAAATTATGGAAAAGACGTCGCAAATGAAGTCATTATTCAATATGGAGGAAGTGTTAAATCTTCCAATGCAAAAGAATTATTTTCAATGTCAGACATTGACGGTGGCTTAGTCGGTGGAGCAAGTTTAAAACCAGAAGAATTCTCAAAAATCGTAAATTTTGAATAAGATATAGTAAAGGAATAATAGAAAAATCTATTATTGTGAAAAGGAGTAAAAGAAATGGACAAAAAATTAACAATGCTAATGATATTAGACGGTTTTGGAATGAACGAAAAACAAGAAGGAAATACAGTCAAAATGGCCAATATTCCAAATTTAAATAGGATTCTTACAGAAAATCCAAACACCGTAATTCACACAAGTGGAGCAGATGTTGGTCTGCCAGAAGGTCAAATGGGAAATTCAGAAGTAGGGCATACCAATATTGGTGCTGGAAGAATTATTTATCAAGATTTAGCCAAAATTACAAAATCAATTGAAGATGGTGAATTTTTTAGCAAGCCAGAATTTCTAACAGCCATTGAAAATTGTAAAAAACATAATTCTAAGCTACATATTATGGGCTTATTGTCTGATGGTGGTGTTCACAGCCACATTAGGCACTTATTTGGTTTGCTTGAAATGGCTAAAAGAAAAGATTTTGAAAACGTGTATATTCACTGCTTTTTAGACGGTAGAGATACACCACCAGCTTCAGGAGAAAACTATATTTCAGACTTAGAAAATAAAATCAAAGAAAAAGGAATCGGCGAAATTGCAACGATTTCTGGAAGATTTTATAGCATGGACAGGGACAAAAGATGGGAAAGAGTTGAGAAAGCTTATAATGCTATTGTCAGAGGCGAAGGTGAAAAAGCACTAACAGCAACATCAGCTATTGAAGAATCTTACCAAAAAGAAGTATTTGACGAATTTGTTGTTCCAACTGTCATTACGAATAAAAATGGAGAACCAATTGCTAAAATAGAAAACAACGATTCTGTTATCTTTTTTAATTTCAGACCAGACCGTGCAAGAGAAATAACCAGAAGCATTGTTGACAAAGAATTTGATGGATTTCAAACAGAAAAAATCGATACCTATTTTGTATGTATGACTCCTTATGATGAAACTATGCCAAATGTTGAAATTGCCTTCAAAAAACACGAAATAAAAAATACATTTGGAGAATATATTAGCCAAAAAGGAAAAACACAACTGCGTATTGCAGAAACTGAAAAATATGCACATGTTACGTTTTTCTTCAATGGTGGTGAAGAAAAGCAATATCAAGGGGAAGACAGAATATTAGTACCTTCACCCAAAGTAGAAACCTATGATTTAAAACCAGAAATGAGTGCGTATGAAGTGACAGAAAAAGTAGTTGAAGCAATTGAATCCCAAAAATACGATTGTATCATTTTAAATTATGCTAACCCAGACATGGTAGGGCATACTGGAAATATAGAATCTGCCAAAAAAGCATTAGAAACCATTGATGAATGTGTAAGTCAAGTAGTCGAAGCAATCGAAAAGGTCAATGGAACATTGTTAATCACAGCCGATCATGGAAATGCGGAACAAATGATTGATTACAAAACAGGAGAACCACACACAGCACACACAACAAATCCTGTACCACTTGCCATTGTTGGAATTGGAAATACAAAACTAAAAGAAGGAAGATTAGCAGATTTAGCACCAACCATGCTAGATTTGATGGGATTAGAAAAACCAGAAGAAATGACAGGAGAAAGTTTGCTAAGCCAAAACTAACATAGGAGAAATTTTACGATGAGCTTATCAGAAGAAAAAGAAATTTATGCACAGATACAAAGGAGATTATTTTACCTTATACCAGAAAAATGGGAAAGCATTTATTTATACGCATCCAGCGTTGACATGCCAAACAAAAGGTTAAATGGGGAAATGTATTTTTACTATTTCCCCAAAGGAATTATCAAGAAAAAGGCAGTCAATCGGTTATGAAATTCCCAATGTATTTAATATTGATGAAGATGAGTATTCCAAACTAATTGCTGATTTGTACAATCACATCAAACAATTAAGGCAAATTTGGTTTCACAAAACACGGTAAAAAGTGGACGAATTTAACAATCTCCATTGAAAATTATCAATTTAAAATTGAATATGATTATCAGGATTTAAACACGTCAAAATTTGATTCTTATCAAAGACATGTCATTTGGCGCTATCTCTATTTAAAGCCAGATTTACAGCTTTTTGCCAGAAAAGATCAACAAATTATTCACAAATATATTGATTTTATCAGTGAATCAAAACTACCCAAAAAAGACGTATACACAGAAGGAATTTATTCACAACCTGTCAACAATATTGTGGATTATGAAAAGACATTATCAGTAGAAGAAGCAATAGCTAGAGCAGAAGAGGATGAAATCCCGAAAGAGAAGAAAAAGCTCCACTTTTTTAAGAAAAAACCAGTCATAGAGGATATTATTGAAATAGAAGAAGACGAGTTTGTAAATAATCAGATTTTAAATTGGAGAAAAAAATAATGGAAGGCTTGAAAATCCAATTTTCAAGCCTTTTTGTCATTTAAGAAAGTTCTAGTATAAATTGCAAAATAAACTCATACGTGAATTCCTGTGATTTTAAAGCAATACTTCGGTCATAAGGCTCACCCAAAATCTCATTATCGGAAATCACGCGAATACCAAGAACTGGAATGTCAAAATTATTGGCAACCGTATACACTGCAATGCCTTCCATTTCTTCGCAAAGTGTACCATAATTTTCATGAAGCCACAAAATTTTATCAGCTTCTCGATTCCAAACATCGCCACTTCCAATATTTCCAAAATGAACATTTCCACCTAAATAAGTCACTTTTTTTGCAACTTCCACCAAATGCGCATCTCCAGATTGATATTCAAATCTGTTTTCTTCGCCATCAATAAAAGTAAGCAAATTCCAAGTTAAAGGATTACTTCCTTCTCCCTCACGTTTCAAAGGAGTTTGCATAGAAACGATATTGACGCACTTTTCACCAATAATAATATCTCCTTTATGGATATTTTTTCCATGCGCGCCAGCGGTTCCTTGACTAATAATAGCGATCGGATTGTATTTCTCAATTGCCATGTAAGTTGCCACAGAAGCATGTATGCTCATAACTTGGCAATGGCAAATGACGACAGGATAGCTATTGATAAATCCCTCATAAAAAGTATACTGATGAACAGTTTTACATGTGACATTGCTTAATTTTTCAATGAGCGAACTTGCTTCAATTTTCATTGCTGTCATAACGACAATCGGTCTTTTTTTCATCCTAATTTCCTCCCGATAAAAGTGATTAATTATGGTTACTAAACATATAAATTATGTAAGAATTATACAATCGTTGGATAAGATTGTCAAGCATTTAGATTTCAATATGTAAAACACCAAAAATGCGATTTAAGGTATTTGCCACAAAATCAATCTTTTAGAAATCTAAAAACATAAGGACGACTATTAGTCGCCCTAAGTAAAAATTCTAATTCAAATTAATTTTCAGAAGCTCTCCTGCATAAATCAAATTCGGATTTTGAATGTTGTTCAATTGTACAATACTTGCAATTGTAACATCGTATTTTTGCGCAATTGAAGTTAAAGTATCACCAGATTGAATCGTATAAATAATGTGATTAGTTTCGTATTTATCACTGGTAACAACAGAAATGTGATTGGTTGTGTCAATCTTTAAAACCTGACCTACATAAATTAAATTTGGATTTGAAATTCCGTTTAATCCAGCAATTTCACTAACAGTGGTATTATATTTTGAGGCAATTTGACTCAAAGTATCGCCTGGTTGAACGGTATAGGTTTGAATTTGATTAGTCGTATTTTCTGGTGTTGAAATATTTTCAGAAGAACTCAAAAAGATTTGTTCTGTAAAAGTATCTAAATCGGTATAATTACTAATTCCAGACACTCTTCCAGAATCGCTATATTGAAATCCTTCATAAGAAGACCAGTTGCCAGTATTTGGAGTTCTAACCCCATATTCTGCAACCCAAAGTGGATACATACTTGCAAGCTGACTATTGAAAGTGTTATTTGCGTTGGAAGCATCACTATAAATAATAACTTCTTTGCCAGTTAGTTGCTGAACTTTTTGCAAAAAAGCAAGCGAAATTTCATTGATTTGCTGTACATTCAAATCTCCAAATACTTCAAAATCCATTGCCAATTTGCAATCTGGCGAAGTCCCAGAAATAACAGATGCAAAATAAGTCGCTTGTTGTTCTGCTTCTGAAACGCTTCTAGCAGTTAAAAAATGGTACAAACCTACTTTTAGACCATTTGCTTTACTATTTTCGTAATTGGTACGAAAATAAGAATCCACAATCGAATTTCCTTGACTTGCTTTAATATAAACAATGTCAATTCCAGAATTTTTTACTTGTGCATAATCAATATGACCCTGCCAATGACTGACGTCAATTCCGAGAATAATTGGTTGCAAAACAAGATAGTGGAATTAGTAAAATGCTTAAAAGAATCAAGCTACAACATAAAAATTTTTTCATAAAAACCTCCTTTAAAATAGAATATGAAAGAGAGGAAAATTCGTGAAGAAGAAAGCAATTAACGAGAAATATTCTAAGAAAAAATAGTCAATATTACAAATAGATTACAAATAAAGAAGAATACTTGTCAAAAGTAAAAAGA
>CANSOA010000011.1 GCA_947648495.1 uncultured Clostridium sp. | reverse complement strand
TCAACAAGCAGTACAGCGACAAGCGCAACCTGGAGTGCAGGAGGAACGTATACAAGCAATGCAAGCAATACGTTGTATGCGGTATGGAAAGATGAAACAAGACCAAGCATGATAAGCATAACAGCAAATCCAACAAGTTGGACCAACGCAAATGTAACATTAACAGCAAAAGCCCAAGACACAGGAAGCGGAATAACTGGCTATGCATGGACAGACACAGCGACAACCCCAACAAGCTGGACAAGCATAACAAAAACAACAGCACAAATCACAAAGGAAACAACCGTAAGTGCAAATGGAACGAAGTATTTCTGGGTAAAAGACGAAGCAGGAAATACCAATAACACATCGTATACAGTAAGTAAAATCGACAAAACCGCGCCAAGCACGTTTACCCTAACAAAATCAAGTACAGGCAACAACTCATTTACACTATCAGCGAACTTTAACGATGCAAGTTCAGGGCTATCAAAAATCACATGGTACTACAAAAAACCAGGAGAAACTACATGGTTAAGTACTACAAGTTCATACACAACAATGAATGGAAGCACAGCAGGAACAACAGGAAGTGTAACAAAAACAAAAGAAATTACAGGACTAAGCAAAGGAGGAACCGTAAGTGCCTACGCGGTAGCGTATGACGTAGCAGGAAATGCAAAAACGAGTTATTCATCAAGTAGTCCACTAACATTTACAACATCAACATACACAGTAAGTTACAATGCAAACGGGGGAAGTGGAGCGCCAACAAGTCAAAATAAATATTATGGAGTAAATTTGACGTTAAGTAGTACAAAACCAACAAAAACAGGATATACATTCAAAGGCTGGTCAACAAGCAGTACAGCGACAAGCGCAACCTGGAGTGCAGGAGGAACGTATACAAACAATGCAAGCAATACGTTGTATGCAGTATGGGAAGAACAAGATTGGCATAAATGGTTGCGATTAGGTGGAGTAAGTAATGATAGTAAATATACTTCGTTGAATAGTTTTGTAAGTAATAGTACATTAGAGGAAAAGAAAAAAATAGGTGGAAATTCTGCAGAGGCAAGAACTTTCTTGTTATCAAACTCTAGTTTGATTAGTAGTTTGAAAGCAACAACTGATTATGGAACTGGTTCAACTTCTGGACTAAATGGAACAAGTATGGCTTTTTGTTTATTATCAGTAGATAGAACTAAAAATTTAGAAAATTATAATGCAGGATTGCCTTTCTTTATAGCTAATACTCAAAATACTAATGGATATTTTAACGGTTGGGTATCAGGAAATGGATGTAATGGAACGACAGCGTATTTTCGTCAAGGAGATAGTGGAACAATAGGATATCTTATTATACCAAATGCTATTAATAGTTCATGGGCGGCTGGTGTGCGAACAGGAAATCCAATTAATACAACAGGCTTTAGTAAATTGGTCGCTCATTCTCAGTCAAACTACTCATGGACTTCAGGTGTTAGTGGAACAGATTGTTCTTTAGGATTACTTTCTAGAACTGATATGGGAAGTGGTAATGAAGCAGGTTCTATAAGGCTATCTAAAGGATTACACTCATTAGAATGTGAAATTAAGAAGCAAGGAAATTATTATTTTTCTTATAATATATTTTCATATGGACCAGCAGTAAGTGGTTGGTTATGGCAGGCTTGGATGTATTAATTCAAAAATAATGAAAAATCTCTCTAGATATTAAACGAAAAGTTTGATGTGGAGGGATTTTTTGTTTGAAAATTAGGCGAAATTTTTAAAAAGAAATTGACATAATTTGGGTGCATGTGATATAATAAAGTTCGCGAGGATTTATTATGTATTATAATTGGAAAGAAAATACAAACACCGAAGAATTAAAAGTTGTATGTAATTTAATAAAAAATGGAGAGATTGTGATATTTCCTACAGAAACAGTTTATGGAATTGGCGCGAATGCATTTGACGAAAAGGCAGTTGGCAAAATTTTTATGGCTAAAGGAAGACCTTCAGATAATCCTTTAATTGTTCATATTGCTGACAAGAAAATAATTAAGGAAATTGCAAAAGATATATCCGAAGTCGAGCAAAAATTAATAGACCATTTTATGCCTGGACCATTTACTTTAATTTTAAATAAAACAGATAAAATTCCAGATATTGTCTCTGCTGGATTGGATACGGTTGCAATTAGAATGCCAGAAAATGTAATCGCTAGAGGGATTATCACATTTTCTGGTGTGCCAATTGTTGCACCAAGTGCCAATATTTCTGGAAGACCGAGTGGAACAACGATAGAAGATATTCGCAAAGAATTAGAAGGCAAAGTTTCAGCAATTGTAGATGGAGGAGAATCACAAATTGGTTTGGAATCAACAGTTGTAAAAGTTATTGATGAAGTTCCTTGTATTTTGAGACCGGGAAAAGTAACGGCAGAAGAGATTGTAAGTGTGATTGGAACAGTTGATTTTGGAAATGGAATTTTTGCTCCTGTTGACGAACATGAAAAAGTAGAAAGTCCAGGTGTTAAACACAAACATTATGCTCCAGAAACACCAGCCCAAATCCTCTATTCAGAAGATGAGCAATATTTGGTTTTTCAAATGAATCATGTTATAAAAACCTATAAAGGTGATGTTGTTGTATTAGGATTTGAAGAGCATAGAGATAAAATTATTGTGTCTGAAAATAGATTTATTTGTTTAGGAAGTGCAAATAACTTGGATGAAATTGCTAAGAATATGTATTCTGCTTTGAGAAAAGCGGATAAATTAAAGAGTCAGTTGATACTCATAGAAGGAGTAAAAAAAGAAGGTATTGGACTTGCGATTATGAATAGATTGTTAAGAAGTTGCGGATATAATTATATAGAATTTTAAGTAAACGGAGGAAAATATGTATTTGATTGTGGGACTGGGAAATCCAGAAACAGATTACGCCAATACAAGGCATAATATGGGTTTTAAGGTAATAAATCAGTTGGCCAAAGAATATCAAATCGATATGGCAAGAAAAAAATTTAATAGCGAATATGGAAGTTCTATAATAGAAGGGAAAAAAGTCATTTTGGTGAAACCGCAAACTTTTATGAATGCAAGTGGTCAGGCGGTTATTGAGTTTGTCAATTTTTATAAAATAGAACTAGATAAAGTCTTGATTGTTTATGATGATATGGATATTGAGCCTAGCAAAATTAGAATTAGAAAAAGTGGGTCAGCAGGTAGCCATAATGGTATGGAATCGGTTGTACATTTTTTGAAAAGTGAGGATTTTCCACGTGTTCGTGTGGGAATTGGTAAACCAAAGGATGAAGAAAATGTTATAGAATATGTTATTGGCGCGATTCCAAAAGAGGGAAAAAAAGCATTAGAAGAAGGCGTAGAAAAGGCAAAAAAGGCAATAATAGAATTATTAAAAAATGGAATTGACGCATCGATGAATCAATTTAATTAAGGAAAAAGGTTGGAAAATATGAAAGTAGGATTTGTATCGTTAGGGTGTAGCAAAAATTTGGTGGATACCGAAATGTTGATTGGACTTTTTAAAAAGGAGAATTTTGACATTGTGCACAATCCAGCACAGGCGCAAATAATTGTAATTAATACGTGTGGATTTATTGAAAGCGCCAAACAAGAGGCAATTGATACTATTTTGGAGATGGCGGAGTTTAAAGAAGTAGGAAAATGTCAATATTTGGTGGTGACAGGCTGTCTTGTCAAAAGATACAAAAAAGAGCTTGAAAAAGCTTTACCAGAAGTAGATTTATTTGTATCAATTGAGGAATATGATATGTTGTTGAATAAGATTGAAACAATGCTTGGTAATGAAAAAAAATCCCAAAATACATTGGATTATATGGAACGTGTCATCACAACAGGAAAGACAACTGCTTATTTGAAAATTGCGGAAGGTTGTAGCAATCATTGTACATATTGTGCGATTCCGAATATTCGTGGTCGTTATGTGAGCAGACCAATGGAGGATATTTTAAAAGAGGCAGAGCAGTTAAGTAAGATGGGTTATAAGGAAATTATTGTAATTGCACAAGATACAACGAAATATGGCATTGATTTGTATGGAGAGCCAAAACTGGCTACTCTTTTGGAAGAACTTTGTAAAATAGAAGGTTTCAATTGGATTCGATTTTTGTATGCGTATCCAGAAAGTATTACAGATGAGTTGATTGAAGTGGTTCAGAAAAATGAGAAAATTTGCTCTTACTTTGATATTCCATTGCAACATTTTTCGGATAAAGTTTTAAAACGAATGAATCGAAAAAGTGATGCAAAATCTATTGAAAAGTTGATAAAAAAACTACGTCAAGAAATTCCAGATGTGATGATACGAACCACTATGTTGGTAGGATTTCCAGGTGAGACAGAAGAGGATTTTGAGGCATTATATCAATTTGTGGAAAGGGCAAAATTTGAAAAATTGGGCGCTTTTGCGTATTCCAAAGAAGAGGGAACGCCAGCTGAACGTCTACCAGAACAAATTCACTATAAAACCAAACGCAAACGTTGGAATTTGATTATGAGTAAGCAAAAACAAATTTCAACGCAAAAGTTGCAACAGAAAGTCGGAAATACATATACTGTCTTGATTGACGGATTTACGGAAGATGGAAAATTTGCGCTGGCAAGAAGTTATATGGACATTCCAGATGAGGATGGTGTGATTTATATGAAAAATAATGGAGAAATCAAGGTGGGAGAATTTGTAAAATGTAAAATTATTGGAGTGAGAGAGTATGATTTGTTGGGAGAATTAGAGAAAAAAGATTAAAATGGAAATTGACAAATGGTAGAAATTATTGTATAATATTGACCATTGGTCAATGAAAAATGGAGGGATGTTGAAATGTCAGGTTTTAGTGTAAAAAAACCATATACAATTTTTGTAGGAGTGGTTATAATTTTTGTGTTAGGGATGGTTTCCTTTCTAAAT
Source organism: uncultured Clostridium sp. (assembly GCA_947648495.1). GTDB lineage: Bacteria > Bacillota > Clostridia > TANB77 > CAG-508 > Scatovivens. The sequence goes on along the minus strand of CANSOA010000011.1, from coordinate 59,200 downwards.
TTGACAACAGATTTGTTGCCAAGCATGGAATTACCCTATGTCGCAATTATTACAACCTATCCGGGAAGTAGTCCAGAAAAGGTGGAAGAATCGGTCAGCAAAGTGATTGAACAAGGTATGATGGGAATTAGTAATATTGAAAATGTAACTTCCACTTCGTCAGAAAATTATTCTATGGTACTTTTGGAATTTTCTGGTGATAGCAATATGGATTCAGTTATGATAGAAATCAGCCAAGAACTCGATGTATTAGAGGCGAATTTGGAAGAAGGAGTCGGAACCCCAACTGTCATGCAAATCAATCCAGATATGATGCCAGTTTTGATGAGTGCCGTTGACATGGAAAATGCGGATAGTAGCCAGATTACACAATTTGTAGAAAATACGTTAATTCCAGAATTAGAAAGTATTGAAGGCGTAGCCTCAGTTGATACGTATGGTGCGATTCAAGATGAAATTACTATAAAATTAGACCAAGCAAAAATAGATGAAATCAATGATAAAATGCTTGAAAATGTGAGTAAAGAATTAGCCAAAAATAAAAAAGATTTAGATCAAGCGCAAAAAGAAATCAATAACGGAAAAGCACAATTAGAAGCTACGAAAAACGAAAAAACCAAAGAAATAGCAGATGGTTTATCTGCTATCGAAAGTGGGAGAAATGAAATCACAAAAGCAGAAATTGAGCTAAATTCCAAAGAAACACAGTTAAATGCAACGAAAACAGAATTGGAAGGAAATCTAGCCCAAATAACAACTGCTGAAACAGAAATAACAACGAAAAAGCAAGAATTAGAAACCGCTTTGACGGCTTTTAATGCACAAATCAATGATTTGCAAACGCAAAAAACAACGTTAGAAACCCGAAAAGTAGAATTAGAAGCAAAACAGGCATCAGGTGAAATCACAGGAGCAGAATTGATTGAATTAATGGAAGCGACGAACAATATTATGAAATTGGATTCGGCGATTAAGGCTCTTCAATCCAATGAAAATTATGTTGCTTTAACAGCAGGTCTGGAACAAATCAATCAAAAACAAGAAGAAGTAATCGCTGGAAAAGAGAAACTAACTTCAGGTTTATCACAAATTACAGCTGGCTTGTCTCAAATGAATGAAGCAAAAAATACCATTAACACCAAAAAAACAGAATTAGAAACCACCAGTTCTATGTTGCAAGTGGCGCAAAGTACGTTGATTAGTGAAACAACAAAGGCAGAAACTCAATTAGAAACTGCCCAAAAAGAGTTAAAAATAGGGAAAGAGCAATTTGAAGATGCACGAGAAGAAGCCTACAAAAACGCCTCTTTAGATGGAATTATCACAACTGATTTAGTCTCTCAAATTTTGACAGCTGAGAATTTTTCGATGCCAGCAGGCTATATAAATGATGGTATTACAGTCAAAGTAGGGGAAAAATTTGCAAGTTTGGAAGAAATCCAAAACCTAATTTTGTTTACATTTGATATGGAAGGTTTGGAAGAAATAAAATTATCGGATTTAGCAAGCGTTGAATTTACAAATAATCGTGATGAAGTTTATGCTAAAGTAAACCAAAATAATGGTATTGTGCTAGCTTTTTCAAAGCAAAGTACAGCGTCAACCAAAAATGTATCAGAGGCGATTCAGAAAAAAATAAGTGAGTTAGAACAAAAATATCAAGAGATTTCCTTTACCAATTTGATGGATCAAGGCATTTATATTGATATGATTATTGGCTCTGTGATGCAAAGTTTGGTCGTTGGCGGAATTTTGGCAATTGTGATATTATTTTTATTTTTGAAGGAAATAAAACCAACCATTATTATTGCGATATCCATTCCAGTCAGTCTCGTATTTGCTATTAGCATGATGTATTTTACAGGAGTTACGATTAATATTATGTCTCTATCAGGTTTGGCTTTGGGAGTTGGAATGTTGGTAGATAATTCAATTGTCGTGATTGAAAATATTTATCGTCTTCGAAAAGAAGGAAAGAACACCAAAGAAGCAGCAATAGAAGGGGCTAAAAAGGTAACTGGTGCTATTATTGCGTCCACTCTTACGACAGTTTGTGTATTTTTGCCCATTGTGTTTGTGCAAGGTATGTCAAGACAATTGTTTGAGGATATTGGGTTGACGATTGCGTATTCATTAATTGCTAGTTTAATTATTGCACTAACGGTTGTGCCAGCGATGGCTTCAAAAATGTTTGGAAAAGTGACTGAAAAAGAAAATAAGTTTATTCATAAGGTCAGTGAGATATATGCAAGATTATTAGGTGGCGCTTTGAAATTTAAAGCAGTTGTCATTATTTTGGTGATTGTTTTATTGGGAACAAGTGTTTATTTCATGACGAGAATGGATATTGAATTTATTCCAAATGTGGCAAGTGATGAAATGTCGATTTCAATTATAATGCCTCAAAATACTACAACAGAAGAAATGAAAAATATATCGGATACAGTAATTGAAAGAATTTTGCAAATTAGTGATATACAAAAAATTGGTGCAATTGATAATGCAACTGCTAGTGCGATGGGAAGTTTGGCTTCTTCAGGAAGTAGTATGTATATTTTACTAGGTGAAGAAAGAACCATGACAAGTGACGAAATTGCAACCAAAATCAAAGAATTGACAGCCGACTTGAATTGCGAATTAGAAATTAGCACGTCCAATATGGATATGTCAGCCATGATGGCCTCTGGAATTTCACTTAAAATAACAGGAAATAATTTAGATAGACTGAAAGAAATTGCAACAGATGTTGAAAATAAATTAAAAAGTATTAACGGAATTGCTGAAGTAGAAGGCATAACAGAAAATTCTGCCAAAGAGAGGAGAATTAAAGTGGATAAAAACAAAGCCATGAAATATGGTTTGACGATTGCGCAAGTCTATGGAACGATTTCGGGTGAAATTAAAACAGAGCTAGAAGGAACGAAAATTGAGATTGACAATAAGGAATATCAAGTCATTCTTCAAAAATCGGATGCAGATGTTGTAAATGCAGATAATTTAATGCAAATTGAATTAGAAGGAAAATTAAATAATGAAGAAACCACCATTTCGTTATCAGAAATTGCAAATGTTGAAGAGGCAACTGGTTTGGAAAGCATCACGAGAGAAAAAAATAATCGTTATGTAACTGTTACAGCTAACATAAAAGATGATGCAAGCATGACGCAAGTCAGTAGAGAAGTAGAAAACAACTTTAAAGATTATGAAGCGCCAGAAGGTTATCGCGTTGAAATACAAGGTGAAATGGATAGTACGATGGAATACGTAGGGGATTTGCTGTTGATGATTGCAGTTGCGATATTGTTTATTTATTTGATTATGGTAGCACAATTTCAATCGTTTAAATTGCCATTTATAGTTATGTTTACGATGCCTTTAGCCTTTACAGGAGGAATTTTTGGATTATTTATGACAGGTACACCAATTAGTATTATTGCGATTTTGGGATTTTTGGTTTTGGCGGGAATTGTTGTCAATAACGGAATTGTGTTTATTGATTGTGTTAACCAGTTGGTGGAAGAAGGAATGGAAAGAGTAGAAGCCATTCAATTAACTGGAAAATTGCGTTTGAGACCAATTTTAATGACAGCTTTAACAACCATTTTAGGTTTGTTATCAATGGCGCTAGGAATTGGTGAAGGAAGTGAAATGACACAGCCTTTGGGAATTGTTGCTATTGGCGGATTGGTATATGCGACTTTACTTACGTTGTTCTTGGTTCCTGTGTTGTATGATTTATTTTGTAGAAAGAAGAAGGCAAAATAAAATGAAAATGGGTAGTAGAAACTACCTGTTTTTTTGTAAAAATAAAAATACCTGTTTACAATAATCAATTTTTGGTATATAATAGATAAAATAAACAAAAAGGAGTGATTGTATGGACGAAACACAAAACGAAGAATTAGAATTAAATCGATTGATGCAAATCAGAAAAGATAAACTAAAAGAATTGCAAGAAGCAGGGAAAGACCCTTTTCAAATTACAAAATATGATCGAACGGAATTTAGCAAGCAAATTAAAGAAAATTATGCGGATTTTGAAAATAAAGATGTTTCTGTGGCAGGAAGAATTATGGCAAAAAGAATTATGGGAAAAGCTTCTTTTTGCACCATCCAAGATAGTACAGGAAAAATCCAAAGTTATGTAAGTATTAATGATTTAGGAGAAGAAAGTTATAAAGCCTTTAAAACATATGATATAGGAGATATTATTGGTTTAAAAGGATTTGTTTTTAAGACCAAAACAGAGGAGATTTCTATTCATGCCAAAGAAGTTGTTTTGCTTGCCAAATCTTTGCGCGATTTGCCAGAAAAGTTTCATGGTTTGAAAGATACGGAACTTCGTTATCGTCAACGATATGTGGATTTAATTGTCAATCCAGAGGTAAAAGATACGTTTGAGATGAGAAGTAAAATTATTAAAGAAATGAGAAATTTTTTGGACGCAAGAAATTATATGGAAGTAGAAACACCATCTTTGAGCACGATAGCAGGTGGTGCGACTGCAAAACCATTTGAAACTTATCATAATGCATTGAATTTGGATATGTATTTGAGAATCGCGCCAGAGTTGTACTTGAAGAGATTGATTGTTGGTGGATTTGACCGTGTTTATGAAATCGGAAAAAACTTTCGAAATGAAGGAATTGATATTCGTCATAATCCAGAATTTACTTCAATGGAATTGTATGCCGCTTATCAAGATTACAACGATATGATGGATTTAGTAGAAGAAATGTTTCAAACGATTGCTAAAAAATTGTTAAATACAACCAAGATTTCGTATCAAGGCACAGAGATTGATTTAGGGGCGAAGTGGAAAAGAATTAGTATGATAGATAGCATAAAAGAAGTAACTGGAATTGACTTCAATACCATCAATTCTGATGAAGAAGCACTTACGATTGCCAAAGAAAAAGGCATTGAAATAGAAAAAAGCAAGCAAACAAGAGGCTATATAATCAATGAGTTTTTTGAAGAATTTGTGGAAGAAACCTTGATTCAGCCAACGTTTATTTACGATTATCCGATTGAAGTATCTCCGCTTACCAAAAAGAAACCATCAGATGGGCGCTTAACAGAAAGATTTGAATTTTTTATTGACAAGCGCGAATATGGAAATGCTTATTCTGAATTAAATGACCCAATTGACCAATACGAGCGCTTTTTGGCACAAGTCAAACAACGTGAAGCAGGCGATGACGAAGCCAACATGATGGACGAGGATTTTGTGCATAGCTTAGAATATGGTTTACCACCAACAGGCGGTTTGGGAATTGGGGTAGACAGAATGATTATGTTATTTACGGATTGTGCGTCGATTAGAGATGTGTTGTTGTTTCCAACGATGAAACCAGTTTCATAATGATATTGTATGAGATAGGAGAAAAATATGAAAATATCAATTAATACGATGCAAAAATTATCCAAAATAAAAAATTCACTCTATGATGCTTTGAAAATAGAATATTTGTATCATTCAAATAAACTAGAAGGCAGTACATTTAGTATACAACAATTAAATATTCTTTTAGAAGAAAATATAGTAACAGGAGAACATTCCATTGATGATGTACAAGAAACGATTAATTCGTTAGAATTATTTGATTTTGTGGTTAATACATTAAAAGAACCATTAAAAGCAAGGTTAGTAAGAGAATATCATTCTGTTTTAAAAAAGAATACAAGTGACGAAAAATACAGCTTAGCAGGAGTGTATAAAAAAATTCCAAATCAATTAAGAAGTGTAGATATTCAATTAGCACAGCCATATGAAGTTGCTGAATTAATGGAAAGTTTATTAAAAAATAAAATAAAAAGTTTGTCTGATATAGCGGATTTTCACCAAAAATTTGAACAAATTCATCCTTTTCAAGATGGAAATGGAAGGATAGGAAGATTCATTATGTTAAGGCAATGCATTGAAAATTCAATTGATTTGATTGCTATTGATGAGGAATATAATAAAACGTATAGAAATGCTTTATATGAAGCACAAACAATGGCAAATGTAGATAAGTTAGTTCAAGTATTACAAAAATGTCAAGCAAGACTGGATGAAAAAATGTGTAATTATAAAGAAGCAATAAAGCAAGTAGCAGAAGAGGGAAATGAATAGAGAAATCAGAAAAATAGAAAGGAGACAAGATGTTCTTTTTTGGAAACGGCATTGACCGAAAAATGTTATATATTATTTTAGGAGTTTTAGTCGTAGTTTCGCTTGTAAGCGCAGGAAGCGGATTTTGGATTGAGACACTTTTAACCTTGCCAGCTGTTGTTATTGCGATTTCTTTTCACGAATATGCTCACGCTTGGGCAGCTGACAGATTTGGTGACACCACACCAAGAGCACAAGGCAGGCTGACCTTAAACCCAACTGCTCATTTAGACCCATTTGGATTTATACTACTTTTATTTGCTGGTGTCGGTTGGGGAAAACCCGTTATGATTAACCCAAACAACTTCACAAGCAACAAATCAAGAGCAACTTGCGAAGCGTTAGTTTCACTTGCAGGTCCGTTGACAAATTTTATTTTAGCGATTATTTTTACAATCATTTATTATGTATTAGGAAATTTTGCGCCAGCTACACAACTTGTTGGAATTCTTATGTTGCTAGTTTTATATACGATTTCGATTAATATTGGTTTAGGTGTATTTAATTTAATTCCACTACCACCATTAGATGGCGAAAAAATCTTCCGTAATATTTTGCCCTACCAAGCAATCGAATGGCTAGATAGAAATTCCAACACATTACAACTAATTTTCATGATTTTATGGATTACGGGATTTTTAGGCTATATTGTAAGCCCTGTCGTAGGTATTCTATCCAACGCTTTATTTAATATAGTTGGAGCAGTATTTGGAATGTTTTAATGAAAAGGAATATAGAAATGAAAGATATTGTTATTTTAGGAATTGAATCAAGTTGTGATGAAACCTCTGTTGCTGTCGTAAAAAATGGCAGAGAGGTTTTATCCAATATTATCAATTCGCAAATAAAAATTCATGAAGAATATGGCGGAGTTGTGCCAGAAATCGCTTCCAGATGTCACACAGAAGTGATTAATCAAATCATGAAACAAGCCTTAAAAGAGGCAAATTTAAGCTTAGAAGAAGTTGATGCCATTGCTGTAACACAAGGTCCGGGATTAGTTGGTGCATTGTTGGTTGGTGTTTCGTATGCAAAAGGTTTGAGTTTTGCTGTGAAAAAACCACTCATTGCAGTCAATCACATAGCAGGACATGTATCAGCCAATTACTTGACACATCCAGATTTAGAACCACCATTTTTATGTTTAATTATTTCAGGAGGGCATACCCACTTAGTAAATGTCAAAACTTACAACGATTACGAAATTTTAGGCAAAACACGAGATGATGCCATCGGAGAAGCCTTTGATAAAGTAGCAAGAGTAGTCGGTCTAGGCTATCCTGGAGGCCCAAAAATCGACCAAATGGCGAAGAAACGGTACGCCTAATATAGGATTACCACTAACGCATTTAGATGGATTTGATTTTAGTTTTAGTGGAATCAAAACTGCTGTCATCAACTTAAATCACAAAACACCAGATTTAGATAAATCTGATTTATGTGCGAGTTTTGAAAAAGCAGTTACAGAAATGTTGATTTTTAACGTTGAAAAGGCAATTAAAGAATATAAAACAGATAAAATTGTTTTGGCAGGAGGAGTTTCTAGAAATTCTTACATCAGAAATGAGTTTGATAAATTAGCAGAAAGCCAAAAAATCAAAGTCTATTATCCAGAACCAATTTTGTGTACAGACAATGCTGCGATGATTGCGGCGCAAGGGTATTATGACTATTTAGCAGGAAAAACAGCAGATTTGCATTTGAATGCTGTACCAAATTTGAAACTAATGTAGGGGCGATGATTAATCGCCCGCTTCGCCTAAAATAGGCGATAAAAAATCCACCCCCAAAAATCAAAACATATACCTAAAATGTACCTAAAAATAAATCCAAATGTATGCACAAAAAATTTATAAAAATCAAATTATGCATCCCAAAATTATCATAAAAACAGGATAGAAAAGAATTTACAAGGAAATAAACCATAAAAAAATAGTGGGCGATTGCTAATCGCCCCTACGAAAGGAAACAAAATGGCAATTTATACCATCGGTGATTTGCACCTGTCCTTTGGCACAGACAAGCCAATGGATATTTTCGGTTGGGGAAATCACAGCGAAAAAATAAAACAAAATTGGATAAAAAATGTAAAAGAGCAAGATACCGTCATTATTCCCGGAGATTTTTCTTGGGCAATGGCATTAGAAGAAGCCTATCAAGATTTTGAATTTTTAAATAGTTTGCCAGGTCAAAAAATTCTGAGCAAAGGAAATCATGATTATTGGTGGAATACGCTTGCGAAAATGACAAAGTTTTTACAGGAAAATCATTTTGAAAAAATCCAGTTTTTACAAAATAATAGTTTTTTAGTGGAAAATAAAATTATTGTTGGAACGCGTGGTTGGGCGACGAATAGCTGGAATTCAGAGGAAAATTACAAAATTTTGAAACGTGAAAAAGAACGATTGAAATTATCGATTGAAGATGGTTTGAAGAAGTTTGGAACAGATAAACAAATTTTTTGTTTTATGCATTATCCGCCATTTTTTAAAGAAAATGTGCCAGAAGAGATTGATTTTATGGAGACAATGAAACAATATGGAATTCATAAATGTTATTATGCGCATTTGCATGGAGAGGCGCATAGAGAGGCTTTTGAAGGAGAGTTAAAAGAGGTTGATTTTGCGTTGGTAAGTAGTGATTATTTGGATTTTAAGGTGAAAATGATTTGATTTTATGCTATGTTATTGACATTTTATGTAAAATATAGTATAATAAAATTGTAAAAAAATTTTAGAAAATCTAAAGGAGGAAACACTTATGAAAACACGAATTGAGTTTGGAGAAACACGGGATAATGACAATGAGAAGATCCTTTGGACAGATGATGAATTAATAGATCATCTAATTGCTAAAGACTTCAGAGAGGGAATTGTTACACTTGAATTCCCAAAAGGTGATATAGACGATATTTCCGCAATGTTACCCCAATTATTTAAACCAGAATCTGGATTTCCAGAAGCTATTGGGAGTATTTTCCCAAAAAGGGAAGAAAAAGTCAAAGCGATAGAATTTGAGTTTCGTGAGTAAAAGTTTCAGTAACAGAAGACACTTGTGATGAAATCTGTGAAAAATGGGCAAAGGGATTGCTGGATGAAGTAAAAAAGAAGGCAAAGATGAAGGCGGATCTCAAAAATATAAATGAGATTCTTGCTTCAATTGAATTTTTGCGGAGACCAGAAATTTCTGAGCAGGAGATAAAAGAAACGAAAATTCCACAAATTGTTACCAAAAGTTGTAACTGGGCAAAATTGATGCAATATTTGTCCAGTAAATATGGAAAGCCCATTGCTGATGTTAAAGATATGAGTGCCGAAGCAATAGGAATGTCATCTATAGAACGCGTTGCTATGCTGTTTGTTTTAAAGGCAATCTGGAAATATGGCGATGAATTAGATAATGAGCTTGATGAAGTTATGCGGGAGTGGGCGACTATGATTGAGTTAAGTTTACTGTGAAGTTATTTTTAAAACAAAAAGAATCTCGAAAGAGGTTCTTTTTGTTTTAATTTTTGCCGATTAGTTTGCTTTTCAAAAATAGAATGTGAAAGTGGAAAATCCAAAAAGAAAATAAGAAATTGTAAATTTTTTCCAAAATCTCTTTCTTTTTTGTGAAAAATATGGTATAATGAAAAAAAGGTATGTACAATACTTTTATTAAGTAATGGAAAAAATAAAATGAGAAAATTTTTTGTAAAAAAGGAAAGCATACAAGAAGACGAAATTCAAATTCTAGGCAGTGATGTCAATCATATTAAAAATGTATTAAGATTGAAGCAGGGAGATGAAATACAAATCTGCAATGAAGATACAAGTCAAAATTATATTTGTGAGATTACGAAAGTTGACAGACAGGCCGTGCAAGCAAAAATTGTTCAAGAAATAGAGACATCTACGGAAAGTAATGTTGAACTTCATATTTTTCAAGGACTTCCAAAAGCGGACAAAATGGAACTAATCATTCAAAAAGGAACAGAGCTTGGTGCGTCAGAATTTATACCAGTTGCATTTAAAAGAAGCATAGTGAAATTATCTGAAAAAGATGCCATAAAAAAAGTAGAACGTTGGCAGAAAATTGCAGAGGTTTCCGCAAAGCAAAGTCAGAGAGATTTGGTGCCAAGAGTGAAAAATGTAAGTTCTGTAAAAAACATTTGTCATTTGGTACAAGAATATGATATAATATTACTTGCTTATGAAAAGGAAACTGAAAATCATATTAAAAATGAATTATTGAAAATAAAAAATACCAAAAAAAATTTGAAAATTGCAGTTATCATTGGACCAGAAGGCGGAATTGAGGAAGAAGAAGTATTGGTTTTAAAAAAGGCAGGAGCAAAAGTAGTCAGTTTAGGAAAAAGGATTTTAAGGACAGAAACCGTTGCCCTTCAAACTTGTTCCATCATTATGTATGAACTAGAAAAGTAGGAGGAAACATATTTGAAAAAGTCTACAAAAATGGTAGAAGAAATTACGAAAAAACGAAAGATGACAGAGGAAGTAAAAGATGGGCTAAATCAAAGGATATTTCACAATTGCTTAGTCGCAATTGGTGTTATGTTGTATATTTGTGCGATTGATGTTGTGTATATTTATGCGAAACAAGAAATGATTTCGCTTGCTTTGAAAGTATTTGCTATGTTTTTGATGATGTTAACCATTGGTGTTTTTGAAGTTTCTTACCGAAAAGAAAGTGGAAAGTTGGCGATTGTAGGGATTGAATTATTGATGTTTAGCGTCATTGTTTTATACATTCCTCAAATCTATGTCAATTTAGATAAACTGTTTTGTCAAGTACTGTTATTTACACCAATCTTTTGCGGGGTGTATTATATAGCAAAATCAATTCTCATTTATATCAAAACAGAGAAAGAATATCAAAATAATTTGAGTGATGTCAAAGAAATTGTCAAAGATGAAATTTAAAAAGTAAAGGAATTTAAGAATATGATAAAAAGCATGACAGGTTTTGGTCGTGGAAAATATGAAAAAGATGGGCGTTTTTATACGCTTGAAATAAAATCAGTCAATCATAAATATAACGATATATCGATTCGAATGCCAAGATTTTTAAATGGATTTGAAGACAAAATTAGAAAGAGAATTGCTGAGAATATTTCACGTGGTAAAGTGGATGTGTTTGTTAATTTTGAAAATTATAGTAGTCAAGGCAATCAAATTCATTTTAACATAGAACTTGCTAAGGAATATGTAAAAGGTTTAGAAAATCTTGCCAAACAAACAGGTATTGAATATGATATAAAACTTATGGACCTTGCTAAAATGCCAGAGATTTTGAAAGTAGAAGAAGAGGAAAATGAAGAGTTAATTGGAACAGAATTGCTGATTGCTTTAGAAGAGGCACTTCAAAATTTTGTGGAAATGAGGCAATATGAAGGACAAAAGTTGGCAGAAGATATGAAAAAAAGAATCGTTTTAATCGAAGAGAAAATACAAGAAATTGAAAAATTTTCTAGTACGTTAGTAAACGAATATATGGAAAAATTAGAAGCAAGAGTCAAGGAATTGATGAAGCCACAAATGGTGGATGAAAATCGTTTGGCACAAGAAATTGTGATTTTTTCTGATAAATCTTCGATTGAGGAAGAATTAACGAGATTGCATAGTCATATCCAGCAATTTCAAGATTTTTTAGAAAGAGGAATTTCACCAATTGGCAAAAAAATGGATTTTTTAATTCAAGAAATGAACCGAGAAGTCAATACCATTGGTTCCAAAGCCAATTGCTTAGAAATTACCAACTGTGTGATTGAATTAAAAACAGAAATAGAAAACATCAGAGAACAAGTTCAAAATATAGAATAATGAGAAAGGACTTAAAAAATGCAACTGATTAATATTGGATTTGGAAATATGGTAGCGAGCCAGAAAATTGTCTCAATTGTAAGTCCAGAATCGGCTCCACTAAAGAGAATTGTACAAGAAGCCAAAGACGAAAAAAAGGCTATTGATGCGACTTTTGGAAGACGTACAAGAGCTGTTATCATTATGGATTCAGGTCATGTTATTTTATCAGCAGTACAGCCTGAAACCATTGCAGGAAGAATGAATAATAACCAAAATGATTTAGAAAAGGGGGAATGTTAAAATGATGGTAAAACCAGCAGTAACAGATTTATTAAAAAAGGTGGATAATCGCTATTCCTTAGTGATTATGACTGCCAAAAGAGCAAGGCAAATTGCACAAGGAGAGGTTCCGATGACAGACGCAAAAGAAAAATCGCCAGTAACACTTGCTGTCAACGAAATTTATGAAAATAAAGTGTATCGTTTAACGGATGAAAATACAGATGAAACCAATCATGAAGAAGCAGAATAATTCTGTATTTGTAATAGAAAGGAAGCAAGAAATATGCTAGTTATTTTATCAGGTGTTGCAGGGGCTGGAAAAGATACTGTAAGAAAAGAATTAATGAAAAAAATAGAAGGAGCAACTTCTATTCCTTCCTATACGACGAGAGAGCCTAGAGCAGACGATATTCCAGGAATAACGTATAATTTTATAACAAAAGAAGAATTTGAGAAAAAAATAGACGAGGGTGAATTTTATGAATATGATATTCATCATAACAATTATTATGGAACTTCTAAGAAAATTTTAGACGAAAAAGCCAAAACGGGACTTGTGATAAAAGATATTGAGGTTAATGGAACAGAAGTATTAAAAAAGACATTAACTAATACAAAAGTAGTAACAATCTTTTTAAGAGTTCCAAAACAAGAATTGCAACATAGGCTTGAAAACCGAATTGATAGATTACCACGTGAAGAAATTATTTTAAGATTAAATCGATTTGATTATGAAGAATCCAAAATTGCAAATTATGACTATGTTTTAAAAAATGATAATTTAGAAAAAACGGTAGAAATTATTAAAACAATTATTGAGCATGAAATGAAGTTATAAGAAAATAAAAAGGAGAGTCTTTATGAAACATGTATTAACCGCAGAACAATACGATCGAAATTCACTAGAAGAATTATTTCAATTAACAGATGATATCAAAAACAATCCACAAAAATATGCGAAAACATTAGACGAAAAAATAATAGCAGTTATGTTTTACGAACCAAGTACGAGAACCAGATTATCCTTTGAGACAGCTGTATTAAAATTAGGCGGTAAGGTTATTGCAACAGAAAATGCATCTTCAAATTCTTCTGGAAAAAAGGGAGAAAGCCTAGAAGATACTATCAAAATTCTTCAAGGATATGCAGATGGCATTGTGATTAGACATTCAAGCGATATTTGGCCACAAGAAGCTTCTAAAATTGCCACAGTTCCAATTTTAAATGGCGGAGCAGGAAAAGGAGAACATCCAACCCAAGCTTTGTTGGATGTTTATACCATACGAGAACATAGAAAAACTTTAGATGGTGTAAAAGTAGCGATTTTAGGCGATTTATTATATGGTAGAACGATTCATTCTCTTTTAAAATTGGTTAGTTTGTATGATAATGTGGAAGTATATGGATTGAGTAAGGAATGTTTTGCTCTTCCACAAGAATATGTCGAAATGCTAAAAGAAAGAGGAATTGAGTATAAAAAATGTACAAGCTTTGAGCAACTTCCAAAAGATGTAGATGTGATGTATCATACCAGAATTCAATCAGAAAGATTTGAAGGGAATTTTGGAAAAGAAGAATATATCATTAATCAAAAAATATTAAATCAGTTTTCACAAAACACCATTGTTTTGCATCCATTGCCAAGAAATGAAGAAATTGCAACAGATATAGACAATGACCCAAGAGCTCTTTACTTCAAGCAAGCGCATAATGGACTATATGTAAGAATGGGACTGTTTGTGCAGGCGTTTGAAAAATAAATCCATAAAAAAAGCGAAAGTTTGTGCTTTCGCTTTTTTATGACATTACACAAAGTGGTTATAAACGGTTTGTCACTGAATTTCTTCTTCATCTTCAATTTCAGATTCTGATTGAATCCATTTACAGAAACCATCTAATACGCATTGTAATTCGAGGTTGGTTGGTTCTGAAAAAAACAGCCATTGTAGATGAATTCTTGTTTTGCCTAGAAGTTGTGCTACTGTTGAAGTAATGATTGTCGAGAGAAAATAAAATTCCAAGAATTGGAATATGTTTTTGTAGGTGTAAAAAATAAAAGACACGGAAAAAAGCAAATTACGCAAAGTAAGAATGATTTTTTCATGTAATTCATCATCAAATTTGTTATTGATTTCCCACAAATTTGGAATTCCATTTAATTTTTTATAGGTATTGAAAAGCATAATTTTAGAAGTGTAGATTTTCTGATGCCTTCTTTTTTTCTTGCTTATATGTGTATAGAAAAATTCTTCACATAAATGAAAGAAATTCCCATAGCAACAAAGCAAGAACATAACACTTGCACCTGTTATATTAAAAGAAGACCGCTTTTGAAAAACAAATGCAAAAAACATAAAAGCAATAGCAATACTTAATTTGAAAAATACCTTGTTTTTGGTTTGCTCAGAAGAGAATAGATTTTTTTCTAATTTTATTTCCTTTCCTTCAATATAAGCGTGAATAAACTCACGTGGTTTCCGATTGGAATAAAAGATAATTCCATTGTTAGTAATTTCGACATGCTTTGGTATAGTTATATTCATAGCATGCTCCCCCTTTCAAGTTTTTATTAATAATATTATACTATAATTCAGGTCAAAAGTCAAGGTAAACAGTTCCTCAAAAGTTGACACTATATCCCTTGAAAAAACAAATCAAATACGATATAATAAACAAAATTAAAGATGGAGAAATAAAATGGAACTATTATCGCCAGTGGGCAATTTTGATCATTTAATAGGAGCAGTTCAAAATGGTGCTGAAGCTGTATATCTGGGTGCAAGCAATTTTAATGCGCGTGCAGGTGCACAAAATTTTAAGCCAGAAGAATTAAAAGAAGCGATTTTGTATGCCAGAAAAAGAGGGGTTGATGTACATCTAACTTTAAATATTTTGCTGTTCAATCATGAACTAAAAGAGGCACTAAATCTTGCTAAATTTGCCTATGAATGTGGAATCTCAAGCTTGATTGTGCAAGATATTGGCTTGGCAGTGGAACTTGTAAAACATTTTCCAGATTTGCCAATTCATGCAAGTACGCAAATGACGGTTTCAAATCTAGATGGCGTAAAATTAATGGAAAAATTAGGCTTAAAACGAGTTGTTTTAGCCCGAGAATTATCTTTAAAACAAATCGAGAACATTCGAAAAAATACCAAAATGGAGCTTGAATGTTTTGGGCATGGTGCATTGTGTATTTCCTATTCTGGTCAATGTTTATTTAGCAGTATGGTTGGTCAAAGAAGTGGAAACAGAGGATTATGTGCAGGTCCATGTAGGTTGCATTATAATTTACTAAAAAATGGAAATAATATTGATAGCGGTTATTTATTAAGCCCAAAAGATATTTGCACCTTGCAAATTTTGCCAGAATTAATGGATTTAGGAATCGATAGTTTAAAAATAGAAGGAAGAAAAAAATCCTATGAATATGTTTGCATTGTAACGAAAATGTATAGAAAATATCTGGATTTAGCCAAAGATAAAACTAAAAAATATCAAGTAGAGGAGGACGATTTAAAACAAATTTTACAAATTTACAATCGAGGTGGCATGGGCACAGGCTATTTTGAAAATAGAAAAAATATTGTTTATCCCCAAAAACCAAATCATTTGGGAATTCATATTGGTAACATAAAATCTATCAATCCTGCCAAAAAACAAGTAACCCTAAATTTAAAAGAGAAAATTTCAATGGGGGAT
Source organism: uncultured Clostridium sp. (assembly GCA_947648495.1). Taxonomy (GTDB): domain Bacteria; phylum Bacillota; class Clostridia; order TANB77; family CAG-508; genus Scatovivens. Next base: position 43,255 of record CANSOA010000011.1, on the reverse strand, counting down.
GTTATTCGTATTGGCGAAAATACTTCTTATATTTCCCAAATTCAAAATGAAAATACCGTTGGGGAAATCAAAAATATTAAAGAAATTAAGAAAAATGACAAAGTTTATAAAATTGTCGCTCAGTTACTGAATAAAAAACAATGGGAAAATTACAAAAGGGAAATCAAGAAGGTAGATATTTCATGCAAATTATATCAAAAGCGGAGAAAATCTATGCCTGGATTTATTTAATGACGACATTCAAGTAAAGTCAACAATAAAGTATGAAAAACACGAGATAAACGAAATTGACAAAAATAGAATTCTATGTCAAATTCAAAAAACAGGAAATACAATTTTTCGTATAAAAAACGTGGATATTTTGGTCGAAAATTTGAAAATTCCAGTTAGCGCGCTCAATCATTTGAGAAGAGAGACGATTGACAAGTTTGAAAAAGCTTTAGAAAATAGAATTCAAAGAAGTTATGAAAAAGAAATTAAACTTGATTTTCAAATTCAGCCTGCTAGAAAACAGCAAAATCCTAAAATTAATTTATTTTTGCAAAAGTTTAGTTCCCAAATTGATTATTCAAAATTAAATTATAACGAAATTTATGTACCTTTTGCAGAATTAATAAATGGTGTGAAAATGAGGGATTGTATAGCGGTTTTGCCTAATATTGTGGAGGAAAATTATGAAACATTAATTTTAGAAAATAGACAAGTATTGGAGCAAGCAAAAGCAGTTATGATAGCGCATATTTCTCAAATTGAGTTATTAGAAAAACTAGAGTTAAACAAAAAAATTGTGGCTGATTATTCTTTAAATATTACAAATTGTTTTTCGCAAAAAGTAATCAAAGATTTGGGAATAAAGCGATTTACCATTTCACCAGAACTTGACAAAAAAGCGATTCATCTTTTTACCAATGATTTAGAAAAAGAATTGGTGGTGTATGGGAGAACTTGTTTGATGACGTCCAAATATTGTCCAATTGGGAAAAATGGAAATTGCAAAAATGCTTGTAAACAAGGCGAATATGTGTTAAAAGATAGAAAGGATTTTTGGTTTCCAGTTGTTTCAGATTGTATTAATTGTCATTCTAAAATTTATAATTCAAAAATTTTATCGATTGAAAATGCAGGCTTGGCGGTTGATTTTGTAAGAATTGATGTGCTCAATGAAACACAGGAAGAAATCGAAAATATCATTTGTACTGTTAATGCAGGGCAAAAGTTAAGTGGTAAGATTTATACCAATGGCAATTTGTATAAATAAATTGCGTATTTTCAGCATAAATTTACTAAAATTATAATAGGATAAAAGAAAAGAGATAAAAATTTCATATTTTGCTATACAAATTGTATTTTTTGATATATAATAACAGAAATGTAAAGAAGAAAGGATGGAGACTTTTATGAAATTAAAGGAATTATTAGTGGGAATCGAGAATTTTAAGATAAAAGGTGATGTAGAATTAGAAATAAAGTCTATCGAAAATAATTCAAAACATATAAAACAAGGCTCGCTTTTTGTTGCTATTAAAGGATTTGATTTTGATGGGCATCAGTTTGTAGAACAGGCGATTGAAAATGGAGCAGTAGCAGTTATGTTGGATATTTCGGCTGATTTAAAATCAATCAAATTACCCAAAGAAATGACGGTTATTTTAAGTACAGATACAAGAGCAGATTTGGCAAAATTGGCATGTAATTTCTACAAAAATCCATCTAGACATTTCAAATTGATTGGTGTTACAGGAACAAAAGGAAAAACCACAACCACATATATGATTAAATCAATTTTAGAAAAAGCAGGCTATAAAGTTGGTTTAATTGGAACCATTGCCAATTACATTGGAGAAGATATGATTTGCGAAAGTAATCGTACAACGCCAGAAAGTTTGGAATTACAGGAATTGTTCTATAAAATGGCATTGGAAAAAGTGGATTTTGTCGTCATGGAAGTTTCTTCGCAGAGTCTGAAATTGCACCGCGTGGATGGTTCGGAATTTGATATGGCAGTATTTACGAATTTTTCCAAAGATCACATCAGTTTGAAAGAACATAGAGATATGGAAGATTATTTCAATTCCAAACTAAAATTATTTCAAAATACGCCAAAAGGCTTTGCCAATTCGGATGATTTCAAATGTGAAAGATTAATGTATGAGGCTAAAAATTGTAGCATTAAAACGTATTCGATTGACAATAGTTCAAATTTAATAGCAAAAGATATTACCATCACAAATGCAAGTGTTGATTTTAAGGTAAAATTAGGGCAAAAAAATGAAAGAGTGAAAGTCAATATTCCGGGAAGATATAGTGTATATAATAGTTTAGCGGCTATATCTGTTGCGGTTTCTTTAGGAATTGATACGGAAAAAATTAAAGAAGGTTTAGCCAATATTGTGATACCAGGAAGAAATGAATTAATTTTAAATGACAAAGATGTAACGATTATGATTGATTATGCTCATACGCCAGAGAGTTTAGAGAATTTGTTAAATTCAATCAAAGCCTATACAACACGGTAGAATTATTTGTGTTTTTGGTTGTGGAGGCGACCGAGACAAAACGAAACGTCCTCAAATGGGAGAAGTAGCAGGAAGATTAGCCAATTTCTCAATTGTTACAACCGATAATCCGCGAACGGAAAAGCCAGAAGATATTATTCATGATATTGAGGAAGGAATAGCCAAAACAAAAGGAAATTACAAGATTGTGGTTGACAGAAAACAAGCAATTGAAGAAGCTATTTATATGGCAAATAGGCAGGATATTGTAATTTTAGCAGGAAAAGGTCATGAAACCTATCAAGAAATAAATGGTGTAAAAAATGAGTTTGATGAACGTAAAATTGTGAGTGAAATTTTGAAAAATAAATAGGAGATTTTATGAGTGTACAAATAATATATTTAATGTTATCTTTTATCTTTACGACAATTTTAGGAAAACTAATTATACCGATTTTAAGAAAATTAAAAGTAGGGCAAAGTGAACGTGAAGACGGTCCACGTTCCCATTTAAAAAAACAAGGAACCCCAACAATGGGTGGAATTATGATGATGCTTACAATCCTTATTTTTACTGCGATTATTTGCTTACAAAATCACGATGCCGAATTTGTCAAGCCAGTGCTCTTCATATCCATTGCTAGTTTAGGGTTTGGAATTGTTGGATTTGTGGACGATTTCAAAAAAGTAGTTTTGCATAATACAGAAGGATTAAATCCCAAATTAAAAATGTTGGGTTTGCTAGTAGTAGCAAGTATTTATACAACATTTTTAATCAAATATACCAATCTTTCCACCCAACTTATTCTTCCATTTACCGATTTTAGGTTAACTTTGCCAACTTGGCTGTTTATTCCATTTACTATATTAGTTATGTTAAGTGCAACAAATGCCGTGAATTTGACAGATGGAATTGATGGTTTAGCAGCAAGTGTTTCTGCCATTATGATAACGGCTTTGTCTATTATCGCTATGAAATTGGGAGCGATGCAAGTTTCAATTTTAGGAAGTATTGTTATTGGAAGTTGTTCAGGATTTTTGATGTATAATTTCCACAAAGCAAAGGTTATGATGGGAGATACGGGTTCACTTTTATTAGGTGGTTTTATTTCGAGTGTGGCAATTTATTTACAAATTCCTATTTTTTTGATTATAATAGCAATTATTCCAGTTTTGGAAACACTCTCTGTTATTTTACAAGTGTTATATTTTAGAAAAACAGGAAAAAGGCTTTTTAGAATGTCACCATTGCACCATCATTTTGAATTAACAGGTTGGCGAGAAAATCGTGTTGTTGGTGTGTTTTCACTGGTTACATTTCTATTTTCCATAATCGGAATTTTAGCGATTTAAAAGCTAAGAAAGGATTCTTGAGACAAATGGCGAAAAAAACAGGAAAAAAGAAGTTTTATCTTTTTACAAAAGGTTCAGTAGACTATATCATTTGGATTACAGTCATGATTTTAGTGGCTTTTGGTTTGATTATGGTCTTATCGGCAAGTGCTCCTTCAGCCCTAGCGCAAGAAGGAGACAGTTATAAATACATAAGAAAACAAGCGATTTCGGCTGTAATAGGATTAGTGGCGATGATGGCATGTTCCAAAGTAGATTATCATATTTTCCGAAAATTAAAATGGATTATTTATTTGTTTTTTATTGTTTTACTTGTGCTAGTTGGATTTATTGGAACAGGCGCAAATCGGTGCTAGACGTTGGATTATTATTGCAGGTTTTAATTTTCAACCTTCTGAATTTGCTAAAATTGGGTTTATTTTGTTTTTTGCATCTATTTTATCTGATGTAAAAGAACATGGCAAAATAAAAGAATATAAATATGGATTTTTTTATCCAATTGTGTTTATGGCACCAATTGTTGGTTCGATTTTAATTTTGCAAAACCATTTTAGTGCTACTTTTATTATTGCAGTTGTAACAGTTGTACAGATGTTTGTAGCAGGTACAAGAATTACACATTTTTTAGTGACTGGCTTGATTGGTGGAATATGTGGTGCAGGAGCCATTATGGTGAAAAATGGTGGATTAACACTTGGTACAGATTTTAGAAGTTCTAGAATTCAAACTTGGTTAGATCCATTTTCAGACCCGACAGGAGATGGTTGGCAAATTATTCAGAGTTTGTATGCTATTGGTTCTGGAGGATTATTTGGGGTAGGATTGGGAAATAGTAAGCAAAAATATTTATATTTGCCAGAACCACATAATGATTTTATTTTTTCTGTTTTGGCAGAAGAATTAGGATTTGTAGGTTGTGTAGCAGTGATTTTATTATTTACACTTTTTGTGTGGAGAGGTGTTGTCATATCGATGAAGGCAAAAGATAATTTTGGGTGTATCATTGCTATTGGAATTGTAACAATGTTGGGACTTCAAGCAATGATTAATATTGCGGTTGTAACAGGAACAATTCCAGTAACAGGAATGCCTTTACCATTTTTTAGTTATGGAGGAACATCGCTCATTGCAAATTTAATGGCAGTTGGAATCTTACTCAATATTTCCAGAACAGCCAAGTAGGGGTCAGTTTGGTTTGCCCTCCCTCAAAAACTAAACCAGAAAGGAACATAAATTATGAAAGCGATTATTTCAGCGGCAGGAACAGCAGGACATATTAATCCAGCCCTTGCAATTGCAAATAAAATACGTGAAAAAGAGCCAGATTCAAAAATCCTATTTATTGGTACCAATCGTGGATTGGAAAATGATTTAGTGCCAAGAGCAGGTTATGAATTAAAAAGAATCGAAGCGTATGGTTTGAAAAAAGAATTATCCATTCGTAATTTAAAGCATGTGCTCAAAACGATTCGAAGTGTAAAAGAAGTTAAAAAAATCATGGAAGAATTTCAACCAGATTTGGTAGTACGGAACAGGTGGATATATTTGTGGTCCAGTTATTGCAGCGGCAACAGCTAAGAAAATTCCTGCTGTTCTACATGAGAGCAATGCTTATCCGGGAAAAGCAGTAAAAATGTTTGCCAAAAAAGTAGATTGTGTTTTGGTTGGTTTTGAAGAGGCAAAAAATTGGTTAAAGGATGCTCAAAAAATAGTAGTTACAGGAAATCCAACGAAGATTAAGAAGCTAAATATTGCACAAAATCAGAAAGAAAAGATTTTGGCTGATTTAGGAATTAAAAATCATTTGCCTATTGTACTAATATTTGGTGGAAGTCAAGGAGCACAAGCGATTAATGAAGCAACTGTTGAATTGATAAAAGCGAAATTAAACAAAGATTATCAAATTATTTGGGCAACGGGACGAAATCAGTATGATATTGTAAAAGAAAGCTTTGAAAAAGCAATGATTTCGATTAAAAATATCAAAGATGTAAAAGTGGTTTCTTATATTTATAATATGGAAGAATTAATTAATATTGCTGATTTAGTGATTTGTCGAAGTGGAGCTATGACAATTACAGAACTTGCTATTTGTGGTAAACCAGCGATTTTTATTCCACTTCCTTCAAAGTCGGCTAATAGGCAAGAGGATAATGCACGTGTTTTAGAAAAATTGGGAAGTGCAAAAGTTATATTAAATCATGAATTAACAGGTGAAAAATTAGCTACCCAAATTGATAGTATGATACACGATAAAGCCAAACTTCAAAAAATGGGAAATTCAGCTACAACAATAGCGCCCAGCGATGTCGAAGAGAAAATTTATGATGAGATTTTAAAAATTGTGAACAATAAAATGAATGATTGAATAAAAAAAGATAGGGGCAATTAATAATCGCCCGTATAGCGAATATTTAAAAGAGGAGAAAACCAAATGATTGATAAATTAGTAATTGTTGAATCACCAGCCAAAGCAAATACAATAAAAAAATTTTTAGGCGGAAAAAGCAAAGTAGTGGCTTCTATGGGGCATATTCGAGATTTGCCAAAATCAAAAATGGGAGTTGACATCGAACATGATTTTGAGCCACAATATATCAATATACGTGGAAAAGCGCCACTGATTAATTCCCTAAAAAAGGAAGCGAAAAATGCCAAAAAAGTTTATCTGGCAACTGACCCTGATCGTGAAGGAGAAGCAATTGCATGGCATTTAGCCTATCTTTTGGGAATTGAACAAGATTCTGTATGTCGTGTAACGTTTAATGAAATTACAAAAGAAGCTGTCAAAAATTCCATTCAAAACCCACGAAAAATTGATTTGAATTTGACAGATGCCCAGCAAGCAAGACGTGTATTAGATAGAATTGTTGGTTATAAAATCAGTCCTGTTTTATGGAAAAAAGTAAAACGTGGTTTGTCAGCAGGTAGGGTTCAGTCTGTTGCGGTGAAACTAATTGTTGAGCGCGAAGAAGAAATTGAAAAATTCATTCCAGAAGAATATTGGAATATTAATTTGAAGGCTTCTGATAAAAAAACAAAAACCAAATTTGATTGTAAATTTATCGGTAAAAATGGCAAAAAAATGGAACTTCACACAAAAGAAGAAGTGGACAAGATTTTAGCCGATTTAGAAGGCGCCAAATATCAAGTCGTTGATATAAAAAAAGGAGAAAAAAAGAGAAATCCTGCGCCTCCTTTTACAACCAGTACCATGCAACAAGAAGCTTCTAGAAAATTGAATTTTGCTATTAAAAAAACGATGTCAGTAGCTCAGCGGTTTGTATGAAGGAGTCAAGCTTCCCGAAAAAGGGACAACTGGTTTGATTACTTACATGAGAACCGATTCTACTCGAATTTCAAATGAGGCAAGAACAGCGTCGAAAGAATATATTGTCAATCAATATGGAGAAAATTATTACGAAAACAGATTTTTCAAAACCAAACAAGATGCGCAAGATGCTCATGAAGCAATTCGTCCAACTTATGTAGAATTATCACCAGAAAAAGTAAAAGAGCATTTAACACCAGACCAATATAAATTGTATCGTTTAATTTACAATCGTTTTATTGCTAGTCAAATGGCAGCAGCTGTTTATGATACACTAGCGGTTTCCATCAATGGAAATGACTACAATTTTAGAGCAAATGGACAAACGATGAAATTTAAAGGGTTTATGAGTGTTTATGTAGAAGGGGAAGATAAAAAGCAGGAAGAAGACTTTACGAAAATTCCACACTTGGAAGTCGGAGAAGAAGTCAAAAAAGAAGCAATCGAGCCAAAACAAAGCTTCACAGAACCACCACCACGTTATACAGAAGCAAGTTTGGTCAAAACATTAGAAGAAAAAGGAATCGGAAGACCAAGTACGTATGCACCTACGATTACAACGATTTTAGCTAGAAGATACATCGAGAAAATCCAAAAACAATTGACGCCTACGGATTTAGGAAAAATTGTCAATAAATTATTAATCGAAAATTTTTCAGATGTTATCAATGTTCAATTTACAGCGAAAATGGAAGAAGAATTTGATAAAGTAGCCGAAGGAAATCAGACTTGGAAACGAGTTATTCGTGAGTTTTACACACCATTTGAAAAAGTTGTGGAAAAAGTAGAAAAAGAATTAGAGCATGTAAAATTAGAATATGAGGTCTCTGATGTACCATGCGAAAAATGCGGTAGGATGATGGTTATCAAATATGGGAAATACGGGAAATTTTTGGCGTGTCCGGGTTATCCAGAATGTCAAAATGCGAAACCAATTATTGAAACAATTGATGTACCTTGTCCAAAATGTGGAGGCGTTGTACAAGTTAGAAAAACGAAGAAAAAGCGTAATTATTATATTTGTGAAAATAATTTTGAAGGCAATGAAAATCGTTGTGATTATATTTCATGGAATAAACCAAAACTGGGAGAGGAATTTGTAGAAGGTGAAGATATTTCTGAAATAGAAAAAGAGACGAAAAAGACGGCAGAAACTAAGAAAACAGCGACTAAGAAAAAGACAACAACCAAGAAGAAAACGACGAAGAAGAAATAAGGAAAAAAATCATGCATGATATCTGGAATCCATGGCATGGCTGTCGAAAAGTTAGTGAGGGTTGTGCGCATTGTTATATGTATTTTTTAGATACGATGCGCCAGCAAGATGGAAGCCATATTTATAAAGTGAAAAATAATTTTAAGTATCCTTTAAAGAAAAATCGAGATGGTTCGTATAAAGTAAAAAGTGGGGAACAATTGCGTGTTTGCATGACATCCGATTTTTTCTTAGAAGAGGCGGATAAGTGGCGTAGTGAGGCGTGGGAAATTATGAAAAAGCGAAGTGATGTTGTCTTTTTCTTACTTACAAAACGCCCACAAAGAGTGGAAAAATGTTTGCCTAAAGATTGGGGAGATGGCTGGGAAAATATCTTTTTTCATGTGACTTGTGAAAATCAAAAAAGGGCAGATGAAAGAATTCCAATTTTATTTGATTTACCGTTTAAGCATAAGGGAATTATGGTCGCTCCGTTTATTGGAAGGGTAGAGATTGAGTCATATTTGAAACAAAATAGAATCGAGCAAGTGATAGCTGGTGGTGAAAACTATGATGGTGCAAGACCACTTCGTTATGAATGGGTGAAAAGTTTGTATGAACAATGTGCAGAAAATGATGTAACATTTCACTTTTTTGAAACAGGGACACGTTTTATCAAGGATGGCAAGTTGTATGAAATGCCAGACAAGCAGTTGCAAAGTAAAATGGCGTATCAATCTGGATTGAATTATGCTGGCAAGAAAATTGAGTTTAAACTGGAGATTCCAGAAGCACAAATTGGGCTTTTTGAGAATGATTTTTATGAGAAAAAGTTTAGGGAAAAATGTGAGTTTTGTGGAAGTAAGATGTTGTGTAATGGTTGCTCGGATTGTGGAAGATGTGGAAAAATGTAATTTAAGGCATTTTTTAAAAATTTAGAGATAAATGACTAAAAACTTAAAAGAACGTCAAAAATTGGCTGTTTGAGTGCATGAAAAAACATACCTGAAAAAATAGATTTTTATATGAGCACTAAAATGGTTAAAAAGGTATTGACAAATGTAAATTCATATGATATAAAGAAATTATCATATGGATATTTCCTGTCTGTATAAAAAGTTCTAGGCGAATCTGCCGAAACAATCAAAAAGTTTTTAAATCAAGAAAAGGAGGAGTTATTATCGAAGAGTTAAACGCATTTGTCCCAACCAACGATTATGTATTTAAGCGCATTTTCGGGCGAGTTGGGAACGAAACAATTACAAAAGGATTGCTCAATGCAATTTTGGATACAAAAGTGAAAGAGATAAAACTAAATGAAAATACGATTTTGGAAGAAAAAGATATAAGAGACGAAAAAATAGGGATTTTAGACATCAAAGCGACGCTAAATAATGAGATTACATGTGATATTGAGATGCAAATGGTAGGACAAAATAATTTAGAAGAAAGACTGATGTTTTATTGGAGTAAAATGTACATCAGCAACATACATAAAGGGGAAAATTATGATGTTTTAAAAAAGTGTATTGTAATATTAATTGGAAATTTTGAGCTGAAAAGTTTAAAAAACATTGCAAAAGGGCATACCAAATGGGAATTAAGAGAAAAGGATTTTTCGCAAATGGTCTTGACAGAAGCATGCGAAATTCATATAATTGAGTTACCAAAATTAAAGAAGTTAGTAAAAGGGGGGCAATCGCAAGAAGAACTAGAGATATGGAGCAAATTTTTGCTAACTCCAGAAGAATTGGAGGTAATGGAAATGGAAAATGATGAAGCAATTAAAAAAGCTAAAGAAGAATTTGACAGCTTAAAACAAGACGGAAAAGAACAATATTTAGCCGAACTTAGAATGAAGCATATTTTGGATACGAATAATATCAGGCAAACGGGGTTTAGACAAGGCTTGGAAGAAGGAAAACTAGAAAAAGCAGAAGAAATAGCCAAAGAAATGTTAAAAAATAACATCGATATGGAAATGATTATAAAATGCACGAGTTTAAGTAGAAAACAAATAGAAAATTTAAAAGAAGAATTGTAAATTTTCAAAATTATTATACTAGAGTCATTTATAAAACAAAGGAGATAAAAAGTTATGAATGTAGCATTAGTTTTAGCATTTTTATTTTATAATGGGAGTTTATTTGGCTGGTTTTTGGAATTGTTTTTTAGACATGCCATTACAAAGAAATGGGATTAATCCTGGATTTTTAACAGGTCCCTATTTGCCAATTTATGGGGTGGGATTTATTTGTCCATTGTATACGTTTTTTGGGGGCTTATTAGGAGCTGTTTATTATTTTTTTATTCAGAAACATATGGTAAATGAGGTGATTTGGTTGTCAAATAATTTGGCGTTTTCGTTTGTGATAGGATTTTTCTTTGGCGTTTTAACTTTAGATATTGCACATTCTATGAATTTAGTCTTTAAAATCAAGAAATTTGCAAAGGAAAATGAAATCTTAGTCAAATTTGAAGAATTGAAAAACAGTATTCGAGAAGGCCAAGAAAGACGTAAAGAGAAAATTAATTATGTATTTGCTTTTAAAACACCAAGACATTTTGCAGATTTGCTAGACGAATATAAAAATAGAAAAAACAAATGAAAAGGAGAGATTTTTTATGAAAAATCAAAAAGGAATCACGTTAATGATCCTTATTTCAACTGTTGTCATTATGACAATCATTACTGGCACCATTGCCTATCGCTCAATTGCCAGTACGAGAATGAGATCGTACTATAATATGTGTGCGGATATTGAATTATTAGATGAGAAAATTGCGCTTTATTATTTAGAAAATAAAGCCTTGCCAATTTCTACACAAACGAAGCAAATAAGCGAATTAATCAGTAATTATGGAGAAAGCAATCCAAATTATAATCCCAATAATAGTGAAGACGGAATTTTGTATCAAATTGATTTGAGTAAATTAAAGAATTTATCACTCAAAACCACAGAATATTATATCGACAAAACAAGCCACACGATTTATTGTTCGCGTGGCAAGAAAGTAGCGGACGATTATTATTTTACCGTTCCGCTTGATTATGAGAATGTAGATTTAAGTTTTTATCAATAATTCTTATTTCAATTCTACAATCGTGACACCATCTTCACCTTCACCAAAAGTACCAAGACGAAAACTTTTGATGTGAGGGTGGTTTTTTAAAAATTGCTGAATGCCATTTCTCAAAATTCCAGTGCCTTTTCCATGAACAATGCGAGCCGTAGACAAGCCATTTAAAACGCAATTATCCAGATATTTATCAATCACAAAACAGGCTTCTTCTACATTTTGCCCAATCACATTGATTTGCGGTGACAGGCTTGAGACTTTAAAATCTCGTTTTTGAGAAGAATTTGTTACTTGCTTTTGTGGTTTTTGTGTACTAGGAGCAAGGTCAGAAATCTTAAAATAGGTTTTTAAGCTTCCGATTTGGACTTGGACTGTATCATTTTTCGTCACATCTGAAAGAATGGTTCCAACCTGTTTAAGACTTGGAATTTCAACTTCTAGCCCAATTTTGATAGCGGCCTTTTCAAGAGGTATAGAAACTGCTTTTTTGTTTTTGACAGTTGATAAATTTTCGATTTTTTTATTCAATTCATTTCTAAGCTGATTTGATTTTTTGACATTTGGTTTCATTTCTAATGCTTTTATCATTTCATTGGCATCTTCTTTGGCAGAAAGCAAAATTTCGCGTGCCTTTATTTTAGCATTCTCCAAAATTTCACTTTCTTTTTTCTCCAATTCTTCAGAATTGGTTTGATACGTCTTTTTAAGTGCCTCAATTTCGCTCAAATTTGCCTCAATCTGGGATTTTTCTTCCTCTAATATGCGTGTATCTTCATACAAATTATTTAAGAGTTCTTCGATGTTGACCGTATCCTTTGGAATCAATTCTTTAGCACGCTCGATAATTTTCTCAGAAATCCCTAATTTTTCACTAATAATAAAAGCATTACTGCGTCCGGGAACGCCAATGAAAAGCTTATAAGTAGGCGATAATGTATCAAAATCAAAAGCAACGCTAGCATTTTCAAATCCTTTTGTAAACAAAGCATAATTTTTGATTTCGTGATAATGTGTGGTAGCTATTGTTAAAATATTGGCTTGATTTAAAGACTCAAGAATACTAATAGCTAAACTGGAACCTTCAATTGGATCTGTTCCAGCGCCTAATTCGTCCACCAAAACAAGACTGTTTGATGTAGCATTTTTTAAAATAAAAGAAATATTTGTCATATGTGACGAAAAAGTGCTAAGCGAATCAGCAATACTTTGCTCATCTCCAATATCGGCAAAAATATTATCAAATAAAAAAATACTGCTTCCTGATTTTGCTGGAATAGGAAGTCCACTCATTCCCATTAAAACAAGTAATCCTACGGTTTTTAGGACAACCGTTTTTCCGCCTGTGTTTGGACCAGTAATCACCAAACTTGTAAAATCTTTGCCTAATTCAATGGAATTTTTGACCGCTTTTTCACGAGGAATTAAGGGATGGTAGCAATCTACTAAATGAAGGCTTTTATCGTGATTGAATTGTGGAATTGTGCAGGCAAATTCTTTGGAAAATTTGGCTTTTGCAAAAAGAAAATCAATCATTCCAATGAGATTTTTCGTGTTCGATAAATCATCGATTTTATCAAAGAAAAGAGACGATAATGCCATTAAGATTTTTTCAATTTCAATTGTTTCTTCATTTTGCAAATGACTGATTTCATTGTTTAACTCAAAAATAGCAATTGGCTCAATGAAAACCGTAGAACCGCTGGTAGAAGTGCCATGCACAAACCCTTTTACAGTAGAACGATATTCACTTTTGACAGGAATAACAAAACGGTTGTTACGAATAGTTACAATCGGTTCTTGGATGTGTTTTGAGTGCAAAAGCGATTGTAATTTCGTTTGAATTTCGCTTTCTTTTTGGCGCAAATGATTACGAATTTTTTTTAAAAGTGGGGAAGCTGTGTCTTCTATTGTGTTTTCGTCTATGATTGCAGTTTGGATGGATTGGACAAGGCTAGCATTTGTGTATAAATTTTCAAACAAATTGGTTAGGTTTGGAAAATCACTGTTTTTGATAATATCAGTATGAAAGTAGGTTTTGAGGTTTTGAGAAATTTGTAAAAGCATTGCTAAATCGAGCAATTGTTTTGGGGTTAGGCAATTGCTATTTTCTAATTGTTTTAGGTGGATTGTTAAATCGGCAATTTCGGAAATGGGAGCATTTGAAAGACGATATAAAAGAGTTTCTGCTTCACTCGTTTGCATAAGCGCTTTTTCAATTTCCTTTTTAGTGGACATTGGCATAAGTTCATTTGCCAGATTTTTTCCAAGATATGTGATAGCAAAATCTGATACGATTTTACAAATTTTCTTAAATTCTAGTTTTTCTAATGTTTTGTTATTCATTTGTTTTTCCTTTCTGTTTTAATAAAACAATTATATCATGTGAAATCAGATTTGTCGACTAAAATATAGAAACCATGTTGACAATAAAACCGATAAACTATATAATTTTATTTAAGATACGAAGGAAACGGAGGAAAAGATATGGATTTTAAAGAGGATCAGGAGAATGATATTTTATATGAACTTGAGGATTTGGATGATTTAGAAGATTTTGAAATCATAGAAGAGGAAGAACTTGAGGAGTATGAAGAATTGCCAGAATTAGAAGAAGACGCAGAGTACGAAGAGGAATATGAAGAAATAGACGAAGCAGAAGAATATCAGCCAATATCAGAGGAGGAAGAGTACGAAGAAATAGAGGAAAACCAAGAATATGAGGAAGTGCCAGAAGAAGACGAATACCAAGAAGTAGATGAGGTCGAAACTCTTGAGGAAATATCAGAAGAAGAACAATACGAAGAAATAGAAGAAGTAGAGGAAGGTGAAGAAAGTAGTCAGGCACAAAAAAGCATTGAGGAAGAAGAATTAGAACAATTAACAAGCTTGAAAGTCGAATATATCTTTTTAGGGTTATTGTTGAACAATCCAAAAGCAATTTCCAGATACTATTTTTTGTATGAAGACTGTCATTTTTCGGATAAAGATTTGGACAACATGTACCGCATTATCCTATTTCGTGAGTCAGAACAGTATGCTCCAGCAGTTGCCAAAGAAGGCTTTAAGCTTCCAATGGAAGCAGGCGATTCGTATAGTTTGAAAATTCAGTTGCAAGAAATAGCGAACGAAAAAAATTATGATATAGAAATGGTCTATACCATCTTAAAAAAATTGTTTATTTTGAAAAAGAATTATTTATTAGCGCCTACAAAACTCATTCGAGAGAGCATTTTAGATATTGTCAATTACAAATTGTATAATGAAATGACGGTAGAAGAAGTTGAAAATGCGATTGAGCAAATTGGTGTTACTAGTGGACTAAGTCAAGGAAGATTGAACAATGATGCAACCAATTTTTTATTAAACGATGAAAGTACATTAGCAACAGGACTTGATTTGCCATTTCCAATTTTATCGAGTGTTTTCAAAGGAATTAGAAAAGGGGAAACATTTGTCTATGCGATGCCTTCTAACTCTGGAAAAAGTAGATTTACGATTAATATTGCCAGTTATTTAGCGTTTGTGGAAAAGAAAAAAGTACTAATTGTTTCAAATGAAATGTCAGTAGAGAAAATGAAACTTTGTTTGATTACTACGATTTTGAACAATAAAGCTTACCAAAATTTGCACAAACAAGATTTACATAAAACGGAAGGCGAATTATTGGAATTGAAATTTAGACCAGATAAGAAAAAAGGGGTAAAATTAGATGATAAGGGATTTATTTTGAGAGAAGACAATGAAACAATTGACGATTTTGTACAAAGGCTTTCTCAAATTTCGACGGAATTTAATCAAACCCTTGCGACAACACAGTGGCTAGATGAACAGTTGGAAAATTCCATTTATTTTATTCACATAACTGAGCATACCAATGAAGATTTAAGAAAAATTATTATGAATTATTATTACCGAGAAAATATAGAATATATTTTTTATGATACGTTAAAGGCAGATACCGATAATATCGGAAATGGGGAAGAAATTAAAAAGACAGCTACAATTTTGTCCAATTTGGCGCAAAAGTTTGAGATTTTTATTGGTTCGTCTATGCAGTTGCTGGAAAGTAGTACGTTGCCAGTTAATTTAACAATTAATGATATGTCAGCCAGTAGAACCGTAAAAGAGGTTTTGGATACATTGTGTTTGATAAAACAAATCAATCCTCAAACACTTTCAAAATATGAATATTCACCAATTGAAGAAGCAAAAGAATATCAAGATTTGGAAAGTTTTGATGATCCTGATGTAAG
This sequence comes from uncultured Clostridium sp., assembly GCA_947648495.1. Lineage (GTDB taxonomy): Bacteria > Bacillota > Clostridia > TANB77 > CAG-508 > Scatovivens. The sequence goes on along the minus strand of CANSOA010000011.1, from coordinate 27,547 downwards.
ATATTATGCTTGTGTTGTTGATAAAAACAGGGCAGGCGCAAAACCAAGATTGCTATTTCGATTGAATTTGGCGTATAATTTCTGGGAAGAATTGGGATATGTGAGATTGAAACAAGAATTTCAGACGATGGATTAAAATGAAAAGGGAAAAATATGAAAGTAATCGTAATTGGCGCAGGACCAGCAGGCATGATGGCTGCCATCTCTTCTGCGAAACAAAATAATGAAGTAATTTTATTAGAAAAGAATCATACATTAGGTCGAAAACTGTTAATTACAGGAAAAGGAAGATGTAATATTACAAGTTCTTTGGAAATGAGTGAATTTATCCATCATACACCGGGAAATGGGAAATTTTTATACAGTGTTTTTGAGCAATTTACCAATCAAGATATGATTCAAATGTTAAAAGAAAATGGTTTAGAAGTCAAGAAAGAGCGAGGTAATCGAATTTTTCCTGTCACGGACCGTGCACAAAGTGTATTAGATTGTTTTATAAAAGAACTCAAAAAAAATAAGGTTGAAATCAGAACCAATCAAGAAGTTAGTAAAATTTTAGTAAAAAAGGCTCAGACAGCAGATAAAAAGGCTGTAGTTGGCGTTAAAATGACCACAGGGGAAGTTTTGACCTGCGAAAAGGTAATAATAGGCACAGGAGGGAAAAGTTATCCCAAAACGGGTTCCAATGGCTCTGGTTATAAATTGGCGGAAGAATTAGGGCATACGATTATCGACCCAAAGGCATCAATTGTACCATTGGAGGCAGATAGGACTTTGTGCCAAAATTTGCAAGGTTTATCTTTGAAGAACGTCAAAATTGTTTTACAAAATAGGGAATCGCATAAAAAAATCTATGAAGATTTTGGGGAAATGGTATTTACGCATTTTGGTGTCAGTGGACCTACTATTTTGAGTTCTTCTGCGCATTTATTACGTGTGAAAAATGTAGAAAGATTGTTGGAAGAGGGAAAAATAAATTTAAGTATAGATTTGAAACCAGCTCTTTTAGAAGAAGAACTAGATAACAGAATTAGACGTGATTTCCAAGAATTTAAAAACAAGGAATTTAAAAATAGTTTAGAAAAATTATTACCCAAAAAAATAATTGAAACAGTGGTGGCATTGTCCCAAATAAATCCCGCTAAGAAAGTAAATGAAATTACGAAAGAAGAAAGAAGAAAACTTGTCAAATTGCTGAAGTGTTTTGAAATTACGATAACGGGATTTCGCCCAATTGATGAGGCAATTGTGACAGCGGGCGGAGTTTCTGTCAAGGAAATTAATCCCAAAACAATGGAATCCAAATTGGTTGATGGCGTCTATTTCGCAGGAGAAATCATTGATGTAGATAGTTATACAGGTGGATTTAATCTGCAAATTGCGTATTCTACTGGATTTGTTGCAGGGAAAAATTGATTGGGGAGAAAAAGATGTTTAAAAGTATTGCAGAAAATGTAAGTGCTCAAGTGGTAGAAAAAAAGTCGAAGTTTATTAGCCATTTGTGTTATGTTGAATCAGTAGAAGAAGCGGAAAATGTGATCAAGAAAATCAATCAGAAATATTTTGATGCTAGGCACAATTGTTATGCTTTTTGTATTGCTACGAAAAATGGAAGGGTTAATCGATTTAGTGATGATGGGGAACCGTCTGGTACGGCGGGTAGCCCGATGTTAAATATTTTGACTACGCAAAATTTATCCAATGTATTGGTTGTGGTTACACGTTATTTTGGCGGAATTTTGTTAGGGACTGGAGGATTGGTAAGAGCCTATACAGAAGCAACTATGGAAGCGTTAAAACAGGCTAAAATTGTGAATAAAGAGTATGGAAAAGAAGCCCAATTGATGGTTAATTATGCGGATTTGGACAAAATGAAATATTTTTTAAAACACAAGAAAATCAATATGTCCAGCATCCAGTACGGGGAAAATGTGACTGTGACAGTAGAAATTACGCAAGAAAATTGGGATGAGATATTACAACAGAGGGAGAATTTGAATTTTAAGATAGTAGAATCTAAAATTGTGGGAGAAAAATTTATTGTAGTTTAAGGAGAAAAAATGGATATATCAGTTTTAAAAGGACCAATTCTTGGCGCGCTGATTGGATATGGGACCAATTGGATTGCGATAAAAATGTTATTTAGACCAAGTAAACCAATTAAAATTGGGAGATTTACGATGCCTTTTACACCGGGTATTATTCCAAAACGAAAGGAAAAGTTGGCAAAAGCAATTGGTCAAATGGTGGGAGATAATTTGTTTACAAGAAACGATATACAAGAGGTATTTTTGACGGGAAAGATGGAGGAAGAAATAATAAATGGAATTTTAGCGAGTTTTAGAAGTGAGAAAAGTTTGAAAAGTATATTGGCAAATTATGTTGATGAAGAATATTATTTACAGGTTAGAGAAAATCTGAAATTATTAGTTAGTAAAAAAGTGAAAAATGCGTTGCTACAGGCGAAAGTCGGCACAATTGTTGCAAAAGAAGGCGGACAGATTATTCGTAAAAAGGTAAATAGTAGTATGCTCAAAATGTTTGTGACAGATGGATTGATTGATTCGATTGTAAATCCTATGGGAGAAGAGATTGAAAAATATATTGGGGAGCATGGTCAGGAAAGAATTATTCCAATGGTGGAGCAGGAAATGAATTGTTTGGAAAATTGTTCTGTAAAAGATTTAATGCATGATTTGGATGAAAATCGATTAGAAGATGGAGTGAGGTGTTTATATCAAAATTTTGTGTTACAATATGTTCCTATTTTGCTAGAGAAATTGGATATTTCAAAGATTGTAGAAGAAAAAGTAGAGCGAATGGATGTGCTTGATTTGGAAAAATTGTTGCTGACGGTTATGAAAAAGGAATTGGGTGCAATTGTTAATTTGGGAGCTTTGATTGGTTTGGTTTTGGGGGCTTTGAATATTTTTTTATAAAAAAATAAAAAAAATAGGAATTTTTTATTTTGCCTTGACATACAATGGAATATAGGCTATAATAATTAAGCGTTAACATGTAAAATATGGCGGGTTAGCCAAGCGGTAAGGCACGAGTCTGCAAAACTCTGATCATCGGTTCGATTCCGATACTCGCCTCCAATATTCATATTTTTAAATGAAAAGTCAAAATGCAGAAATACTTTCTTTCAAAAGGGAGTATTTTTTATTTATATCATTTACTTATTATAGATTATTACAGTAATTAAATTTATTCCTTTATTTAAGTTTAAAAATATGCAAAATTTTGTTTTGGTTGCTTGTGTTTTTCCAAAAAATGTTATATAATATTTTTTATAGGAAATGAGAATAAGCAGTTGAATAGACGAATGAAGAAATGAAAGAATATTGTACGAAATTATTTTCTACTTTAAAAAGATGGAAATGTACTTGTACTGATGAATGTGCTAGTGGGGATAATCCAAAGTGTACTTGTGAAAATCTAGAATGCTATTGTAGAGAAAGAAAGTTAAATAGTAATTTATGGAGGATAAAATATGTTAGGAATTTTTATTTTATTAATTATAGCAATGTTGCTAGTAGTAAAATTTTGTAAGAAAACATTAAAAATTGTATTATCGATTATAATTATTTTAACAACATTATATTGCATTGCTATATCTATTGATATGAATAGAGTAAATAGTTTTAGAGAGCCAATTTTTGCTATATCAAGTGAATTAAGAGATTATGAAAATTATAGTAAAGAAGTATATAAAGGTTTAGGTTATAGAATTGAAATTGACAAGGTAGAAAATCAAAAAATTATATCTAGTACAATGTATTTTTTTAACAAAGTGATAGCAGGAGCTATTGAATAAAGAGTAACACAACTTACAATTTATAGAAAGGAGTATTATATAATGGAAAAAATAAAAAAATGGTTTAAAGAACATAAAAAAACAATTGGATGGATAATAATTCTAATTGGTGTAGTTGTTGTTTGTGCAATAAACTTATTATAGAAATTTACAATTTTGAAAGGAGATAAAATTGTGGCAAGAGTATTAAAAAATAAAGAATTAGTAAATACAAGATTAGCGACTAATTATGGAGGGTGGATGTATTGCGATAAATGTAATGAAAATATAGGCTATTTGTGTTATTCAACTTATGATAGATTAGAATTAAAATATCAATGTAATTGTGGAAGTCAAGGGAGTGCGTTATTAGATTTTGAAGATAGTAAAATAGGTCAAAATTCTCAGGAGGAATTAGTTATCATAAAAAATAGATTTTGTTGCCCAAAAGATAATGAGCCTTTAATTACAATTTTAGATAAAAAAGTAGCTAGTTATGAAATGAAAATTACTTGTAAATCTTGTGAAAATATTTATGTAAAAGTTAAATAAATTACAATTTCAAATAATATGAAACTTTTATTTTTGGTAAGTTCAAATCATAACCTTGAAATTTGTTTTAAAATGGTTGAATTTTTTCTTATGGTATGCTATACTAATTCTCAAAGAAATCATTCCAAAATTTGGAGGAAAAAATGTTTCATCAAAACGAATTAGAAAAAGTAAAAACAAAAGCATTGCAAGACCATATTCCTATTCTTATGGACGAGACTTTGGAGACAATTAAGCAGATTTTAGAAAAAGAGAATCCAAAGAAAATTCTGGAAATAGGAACTGCAGTTGGTTATTCAGCAAGTCAATTTGTACATTTTGCACCAAATGCAACGGTTGATACAATTGAATTAGACGAAAATAGAGCCAAACAAGCAAGGGAAAATGTGAAAAATATTGGCATTGAAAATCAGGTTAATATTTTAATTGGAAATGCAGTTGAAATTTTACCAACTTTGCAAGAGGAATATGACATCATTTTCATAGATGCCAACAAGGGAAAATATCCAATTTTTTTAAAAGAAGGAATCAGGCTTGTCAAAAAAGGCGGAATTATTATTGCTGACAATATTCTATACAAAGGATATGTCTTAGGTGACTATAATAAGCATAAACAGCGAACAGCGGTCAAACATTTGAGAGAATACATTCAGTTGGCACAAGAAGATGATAGATTGGAAACGAGAATTTTGGAAGTTGGAGATGGATTAGCCGTAAGCTACGTAAAAAAATAATTGACGAAAAACCAAATCTGTAATAAAATGTCGTCACACTATGAAAAATGTAAAAATATAATATATTAGCACAGAAAAGAAATTTGTAACTTAGTTTATCGAAAAATAGAAAAGAAAAGGTGGAAAATTATGAAAGTAGATAATACAGAGGAATATGTTATGACACTGATTATGGCTGCAGGAAAAGGCACAAGAATGAACAGCAATAAGTCAAAATTAGTACATAAAATTTATGATAAAGAATTGGTTCTAAGAGTTGTTGATTTAGCCAAAAAAATTGGTTCAGATGAAATCGTTGCCGTAGTTGGGCATTTAAAAGAACAAGTCAAAGAGGTGCTTGGAGATGAAGTAAATTATGCGTTTCAAGACGAATTATTGGGTACAGGGCATGCTGTCATGCAAGCAAAACCATTTTTAAAAGGAAAAAAAGGAAAAGTTGTTATTTTATATGGAGATGTTCCGATTATTAGACCAGAAACACTAAAAAATCTAATTTCCAAAAGTATCAAAAATAAAGAATATGCTACCTTACTGACAGCCATTTATGAAAATCCAACAGGTTATGGAAGAATTATTCGTGACGAAGGTGGCAATATTAAAGGCATTGTGGAAGAAAAAGATGCGGATCCGCTTCAAAAGAAGCACATCAAAGAAATCAATTCAGGAATTTACTGTTTTGATATTGAAGAATTGTTAAATGCGATTGACAAAATCAAGCCAAACAATGCACAAGGCGAATATTATTTAACCGATGTAATCAAAATCATGAATGATGCGGGCTTAAAAACAGGTGCCGTAATTGTGGAAGACAATACAGAAATTTTAGGTGTTAATGATCGAGCACAATTAGAATTGTTGACACGTGTGCTTCGTATGCGAATCAATAGCTATCACATGAAAAAAGGAGTTACCATTGAAGATGCTAGCACAACATATATTTATGATGATGTCAAAATTGGTATGGATACGGTGATTCATCCCAATACGATTATCAAAAGTGGTGTAACCATTGGGGAAAATTGTGAAATTGGACCAAATGCGTATATTCGAGAAGGTTGCAAAATTGGAAATCAGGTAAAAGTTGGAAATTGTGTAGAACTAAAAAAAGTTAAGATTGCAGATGGTTCAAAAGTACCACATTTGACCTATTTAGGAGATTGCGAAGTGGGAAGCCATGTAAACGTTGGTTGTGGAACCATTACCTGCAATTATGATGGCAAAAATAAGCACAAAACCAAAATTGGAGATAATAGCTTCATTGGTTCCAATGTCAATCTGGTTGCACCAGTCAAAATTGGGGAGGATGTTTTAGTTGCAGCGGGTTCAACGATTACAGAAGATGTACCAGATGGAAAAATGGCTATTGCAAGAGAACGCCAAACCATAAAAGACAAAAAGAAAAAATAAACCGTAAGGGCGCGGTCTTAACTCGCCCTTATCTTAAATAGCACACATTCAAAATAAAAGGAGAAATACAAATGAAAGAAAAATATTTTAATGATGGAATTGTAGGAAATGGAAGGATAACCGCAAGTTTTAGTAAAACAGGCGAATTGCTTAGACTGTTTTATGGTTCAGTTGACTATAAACAATTTATAGAACAATTTGATGTAGGCGTAAAAGTAAATGATTCTGCCATGATATATTTACATAATGACATTAATAATCTCTACGATCAAAAATACATAAAAGATACCAACATTTTGCAAACCGAAATATTAAATACCTATTTTAATTTGCAAATTATTCAAACTGATTTTGTGCCCATTTCAGAAAATATTTTGGTTCGAAATTATCGCTTTATTAATCAAAGTAATATTGATTTGAAAGTGAATTTGTTGGCTTATTCAAAGGTACTTACCAACATCAACAATGATACTTGCGGATTTTTCAAAGACGATTGCTTAATTCAATATAATCATGATTATTCTTTTTGTATTTTTGCCAAAGAAAAGCCTCTTTCTTATCAAATTAATAATGTACAAGCAAACATCATGGAAGGCATAATTGGGGGAAAAGATTATATTGGAATGTCATCAGATTCTGCCATTAGTTATGATTTGCAAACCATAAAATCAGGCGAAGAAGTCAATCTTAATTTATATATTTATATCAATGACAACAAAGAAAAATGTTTATTAAACGAACTAGATACCGAAATCAATCGTATTCGCAAAATTGACATTGTCAAAGAATTTGAAGACACCAAAAAATATTGGAGAAAATACATCAAAGATTATGACAAATTAAACCTTGAAAAAAGTGACACAGATGAACGCATCAAAAAGATATATAAAAGAAGTATTTTACTATTTGCTTTGCTTACCAATAACGAAACAGGCGGAATTTCAGCCGGAATGGAAGTTGACGAAGACAAAACCAAATGTGGAAGATATTCCTATTGTTGGACAAGAGATGCCGTTTTTGTAACACGTGCCATGGATATTTTAGGAATGAAAACAGAAGTGGAGAAGTTTTACAACATTTTTTGTAAAATAACACAAAGCAAATCTGGTAGATGGCAACAACGTTTTTATACAGATGGAAGACTAGCGCCATGTTGGGGCTACCAAATTGACGAAACTGCAAGTGTTGTGTTTGGTGTGTATGAACATTACAAAAAATATAAAGATAAAACATTTTTGAAAAACAATTTAAAAATGTGTGAAAATGCGATTAACTATTTACAAAAATATGTAAATGATGTGATGAGTGAAAAAGGAAAATTTTTGCCAAGTTATGATTTATGGGAAGAATATGAAGGAGTTTCTCTGTATTCTATGGCAAGTATTTTTTCAAGTTTTCATGCAATGCTTAAAATCTACAAAAGTTTAAAACCTGTTTTTGAAAATAATCGCTTAAAAATAGAAGCCATTCATAAGAAGACAAAATCTTTAGAACAAGGAATGTTAGAGATAAAAGAATACGTTTTAAAAACATTTTATGATGACACCAAAAAAACATTTGTCAGAAATGCAGAAGATAAAAAAATCGATATTAGCATTTTAGGCGCAATCACGCCATTTGAAATGTTCTCACCAGACGACAAAAATATCCGAAACACGATAGAACGAATTAATATGACTTTACGTACATACACAGGCCGGTTATGTGCGTTATGAAGAAGATGGCTATATGGGAGGCTACAATCCATGGCCGATAGCGAATTTGTGGATGGCTTGTTATAATTTAGAAGTAGGGGAAAGTAAAAAAGCTTTGGAAAACTTTGAATTTGTAACAAATTCTTGTTCAGAACATGGCTTTTTAGGCGAACAAGTCAATAATAAAACGATGAAGCCAGCTTGGATTATTGGACTGACTTGGAGTCATGCAATGTATATTCTAGTATTAGAAAAATTGAAGAAAAAAGGATTGATTTAAAGAAAGGATGGAATAATGGCAAAAAAACAAACGACCGTATTTTTCTGCAATGAATGTGGTTACGAATCTTCAAAATGGCTAGGAAAATGCCCAGCATGTAATAACTGGAATACATTTGTTGAAGAAAAAATCGTAGGAAATCAATCAGCAAAAGATAAAAATAAACCCAGAAGCGAAGTAATAAAACTAAATGAAGTGCAAGAAAAAACAACTATTCGTATACAGACAGATGTAACAGAACTAGACCGTGTTTTAGGTGGTGGTTTTGTCAAAGGCTCACTGACGCTTCTGCGGTGGCGAACCAGGAATTGGAAAATCCACTTTGATTTTGCAAATTTGCAATAGTGTCAAAGTGGAGGGGAAAATTTTGTATGTATCTGGCGAAGAATCCGCTGAGCAAATCAAATTACGAGCTGACCGATTAAAAATTCATAATGAAAATTTGCTATTTTTATCCGAAACCGATATTGACAATGTCGAAAATGCGATTGAAAAAAATGAACCAGATTTTGTGATTATCGATTCAGTACAAACCATGTATGCAGATGAAATCACATCTGCACCAGGAAGCGTTAGTCAAGTCAGAGAAATTACTGCCAGAATTATGAAAATGTGCAAACAAAAACAAATTACAACTATTCTGATTGGACATGTTACCAAAGATGGAAATATAGCAGGACCGCGTGTTTTGGAACACATGGTAGATACGGTTTTGTATTTAGAAGGAGAAAGATATTTTGCCTATCGAATCTTGAGAGGTGTCAAAAATCGATTTGGTTCTACCAACGAAATTGGCATGTTTGAAATGCAAAATGAAGGATTACAAGAAATTACCGATCCATCTTCTGTTTTGATTTCGGAAAGAGAAGAGGGAACTTTTGGGTCTGTGATTGTGGCAAGTTTGGAAGGAACAAGACCAATTTTGCTAGAATTACAAGCTTTATCGACGCCAACTGTTTTTGGGTTGCCAAGAAGAACCGCTGGTGGTATGGATTATAATCGTTTGGTTTTGCTTATGGCTGTTTTGGAAAAAAGAGCAGGAATGAATTTAGGTTCGCAAGATGTCTATTTAAATATTGTAGGTGGCATGAAAGTAAATGAACCTGCTTTGGATTTAGGAGTTGTTTTGGCTGTTGCTTCGAGTTTTAAAAATATCGAAATTCCAAAAGAAATTGCTGTCATTGGCGAAGTTGGCTTGACGGGAGAAGTCAGAAGTGTTAATATGATAGAAAAAAGGGTCAAAGAAGTTGAAAAATTAGGTTATAAAAAAATCGTAATTCCAGAAACTAATAAAAAAGTATTGAAAGAAAATTATAAATTAGATATAATAGGTGTCAAGAATGTGATGGAAGCTTTGAAGTTTTTAAACTTAAAATAGAAAGGATTGGAAATAAATGAAAGAAAAAATAAAATTAAGTTTACTACTTATAATGATGGTGGTTTTAATTGGTTTGATAGGAATTTTAGCATACAATGGAGTAAAGGCAATGCAAGATAAAGTCGTAAATCCTGTAGCGACCTTTGAGCTACAAGATTATGGTACCATCAAAATAGAACTCTATCCAGAATATGCTCCAAACACAGTAACCAATATGATTGCATTGATTGAAGCAGGATATTATAACAACAAAGTAATCTATGGAAAAGATGAAATAGCTTTATACTTAGCACGAAATGCGAACGATGAAGAAAGCAAAGGTCCAATGGCTAGCTTAATTGATAATAACATCGAATCTGATTCAGAAAACGATTATGAATATGAAATCAATGGTGAATTTGTTGCTAATAATTTTGAACAAAACACGCTTAGACATGAAAAAGGAACCATTTCACTCAATCGTTCCGACTATTCGTCTTATGGCCTAAAAGAAGAAGGATATAATTCTGGAAAAGCACAGTTTTCCGTTATTATGCAAGATAGCGCAAATTTAAATGGCGTTTATTGTGCTTTTGGAAAAATCATAGAAGGACTTGATATTTTAGAAAAAATATACAACGAAGCAAAAACGGTGCAACCAGAAGAAGGACAAGAAGAAAGTACAATCCAAAAATTTGAAGCAATGCCAATTATCACAAATGCCACTGTTGAAAAATATGGAATTGACTATGGCAAACCAGAAGTGCATGAAGCTTTTGATATTCAATCTTATATCAATGATTTATACAGTCAATATTATGCAAACTAATCCACAAAAGAAGGAAAGGGAAGTGGCAAGCATGAAAAAAAACGATGGAATAACAATGATTTCATTAATGGTAACAATTCTAATCTTAATGATTATCTCCAGCATAGCGATTAATCTTAGTTTTGATGCCTATCATATGGTAAAAGTTCAAAATTTTATTGCCAAAATGAGTGTCATTCAAGGCAAAGTTGATCAGATAGCGGAAGAAAAAAACGATGTGAACCAGAAGGGGTTTAGAAAACTGAATGCTTCAGTAGCAAGTGACCACATATTTTTAAAAATATTACAAGACCCCACAGCGTACAATATTGATACCAATAAATCTTGGAACCAAGAATTAGATTCAAATCCAGATAATTACTATTATTTTACACCAGATGATTTAGATAAAAAACTTGGTTTAAAAGATCAAGATATGAACATTATTATTAATTTTAAAACGCGAAATGTCATTTCTAGCAAAGGCGTAAAAATACATGGAGAAATTTATTTTAGACAATATGATTTAGAAGGCGGAGATACCTTGCAATAATCACAAGGAGGAAAGAGGATGTATGGAGCGAATTGACAAAGAAAATTATTATTTAGATATTGCAGAAACAGTCGCTAGCAGAGCAACTTGTCTTAGAAAAAAATATGGATCAGTGATTGTCAATCATGATGAAATTATTGCTACAGGCTATTGTGGAGCACCACGCGGAAGAGTAAATTGCTCGGACTTAGGCTATTGTATGAAGAAAAAAATATTACCAAACACGCGTCATGGTGGATATGATGCGTGTCGTTCCGTTCATAGTGAACAAAATGCGATTATTAGTAGCTCACGTCAAGAAATGTTAGGTGGAACGTTATATTTGGTCGGTTATCGAACAGAAAATCATGATTATGAAGAAGGTGCAGCGCCTTGCTTAATGTGTAGAAAATTAATTATTAATAGCGGAATTGAAAACGTGATTGTTAGAAAACAAAAACGAGAATATGTGATATACAAAGTACAAGATTGGATTGAAAATGACGAATATTTAGAAGGAAAATTATCATACTAGAGGGGGAAAATTTTGAAAAAATGGTTCCATTCAATAAAAGAAAATAGAGTTGTAGTAGATATTGCAGGGATATTTTTTGTCGCTTTTTTGCTATCCATACCACTATTTCATAAAAACATCGATTTATTTTTTGACGACGGTAGCCAGCATTTAATGCGAGCATATGGAACGTATCAAGCGATTGCGAAAAATGGAAATGGAAATATTATTTTTGATTTTGCAAATAGATTTGGCTATTCTTGGAATTTATTTTATGGACCACTTTCAACGTATGGAATTATAGTGATAAGTCTTCTGGTAGGAACGTTTAATACTGGTTTTAAAATCACGCTGTTTGCCATTTTATTTTTGGCAGGTAGTCTCATGTACAAATTCGTAAAAGAAATGACGCAACAAAAAAATACGGCTTGTTTAGCGAGCATTCTTTACATGACATCACCCTATTTTTTTACTGACATTTTCGTAAGACATGCTGTTCGGAGAATTACTTGCCTTTGTATTTATTCCGATGGTATTTTTAGGGTTGTATCATTTATTCAACACAGAAAAAAATCACTATTATTTGATTTTTGGAGCAAGTGGACTTATTCTTTCACACAATATTTCTACAGTTTTAACGATTTTTTGGGCAGGCATTTATTGTATTTTGAATATTAAAAATTTAGCTCTTACACGCGTAAAAAAAGAACTTACCATCGATATTATTTTTATTGTATTAATAACCAGTTTTTATTGGTGCCCCTTTTTAGAAACGAAATTTTATACCGATTATCGTGTATATGAACCAAGTGCAATGGCGACACAAGAAAGTTTTTTAAGCCATGCTGTAACTTTAAAAGATTTATTCATCACGCAAAATGATGTCCAATTTATTTTTGAAATTGGTCTACCAATTATTTTAATGCTGGCTTTTTCTGTTATGACCTTTTCAAAATTAGAGGAAAATAAAAAAGAATACTTATTTTTCTTAATTTCAGGAATGATCAGCAGTTTTATGGCAACGAAACTTTTCGTATGGAAATGGCTACCCGATTCTTTTTACATTTTTCAGTTTCCTTGGAGAATGTTGCTATTTTCAAGTTTCTTTTTTGCTGTAGTGGCAAGTATTAATTTGTCAATTTGTATTAGAAATTTTCAAATAAGAGATGTTTTGATTGTTGGAATTATTTGTATTTTGTATATTTTTTCAAAACATTCTGTCATACCATATTCGGACAATGTTCCGATAGTGGAACAATATGAAATAATGACTGTATCTGGACAAAATAACGAATGGCTTCCAGGCATGGGAAGATTAGAATATTTACCAAAACGTGCGTATCATAATACTTTTTATATTGCAACCAGAAAAACTGGAATTGTGACCATAGAAGGGAATTGCCAAATACAAGAAGAAATGAAAATAGGAGGTTATTTTACGGCTAAAATCACGACACAAGACGAAGAGGCAAAAATAGAATTACCCTATATTTATTATCCCGGTTACAGCGCAAGACTTGACGGAATGATTTTGCCGACTTTTGAAACAGAAAATGGATTTCTTCGGTTGCCATATCGAAAAACAAGAAAAAGGAAAACTAGAAATAAAATACACAGGAACCAAAATAATGAATGGCTCCAAAATTATTTCTATTCTAGCCTTTATAATATATTTAATTTATGTCTGGAAAAAGCATTAAAATAGAAAGGAATAAAAAAATGAGCAAACCAGTTGTTGCCATTATTGGAAAGCCCAATGTTGGTAAATCAAGTTTTTTTAATTATATCATTGGTGAGAGGATTTCTATCGTAGAAGACACACCGGGTGTCACACGTGACAGAATCTATGGAGAAACAAATTGGCGTGACAGAAAATTCACCTTAATTGATACAGGAGGGATTGAGCCAGAAAACGAAGATATTATCGTATCTCAAATGCGTGAGCAGGCACGTATTGCTATTGATTTAGCAGATGTAATTTTATTTATGACTGACATCAGACAAGGCGTAACAGCAAGTGATACGGAGATTGCGACGATGTTAAGACGTGCCAAAAAGCCCATTATTTTAGTTTGCAATAAAGCCGATCAATTTGGTGAACCACCAGCAGAATTATATGAATTTTATCATTTAGGAATTGGTGAACCACATGCTATTTCAACAGCTAATGCAATCGGAATTGGAGATTTGTTGGATGTAATTTATGAAAAATTACCACCAAAATCAGACGAGGATGACGAAGAGGAAAAAATTAAAGTTGCCATTATTGGAAAACCGAATGTAGGCAAATCCTCTCTGCTTAATAAAATTTTAGATGAAGACCGCTCCATTGTCAGTGATATAGCAGGAACCACCAGAGACGCTATTGATTCAGAATACACCAATCAATGGGGAAAATATGTATTGATTGATACAGCAGGAATTAGAAGAAAAAGCAAAATCAATGAAAGAGTCGAAAAGTTTAGTATTATGAGGACTCTTTTAGCAATTGATAGAGCCGATGTTTGCTTGTGTTTGATTGACGCGACAGAAGGCGTAACGGACCAAGATGCAAAAATTCTAGGGGAAGCGCATGAGCGAGGAAAGGGTATCATTATTGTTGTCAATAAGTGGGATGAAATTGAAAAAAATGATAAAACCATGAATGAATTTAAGAAAAATATTTATAATAAATTAGCCTATGCGACCTATGCGCCAATAATTTTTATTTCTGCAAAAACAGGGCAAAGAGTGCAAAAATTATTTGAATTAATTAATGAAGTGAACAAACAAAATTCGCTTAGAGTGTCAACTTCTGTGGTTAATGAAGTCATTAATGAGGCAATTGCAGTGGTTCAGCCACCAAGTGATAAGGGAAAAAGGTTGAAAATTTTGTATGGAACGCAAGCTTCCACACGTCCACCGACTTTTGTTATCTTTGTCAATAACAAAGAATTGTTCCATTTTTCGTATCAACGTTATTTAATAAATTGTTTTAGAAATAATTTTGGTTTGCAGGGAACACCAGTAAGGTTGATTATAAGACAAAAGAGTAGTAAGGAAATGTAGAGTCAAATAATTTGAGATTTTTATTGAAAAAAATAAAGGCAAGTGGTATAATGCAAACTGTAAAATGATATAAAAAGGATAAATAGATGAAGAAAATAGAATTATTAGCGCCTGCAGGTTCTTTTGAAAAAGCAAAAGTCGCTTTTGAATATGGCGCAGATGCAGTGTATTTACGGAACATCCAAATTATCGCTTCGTTCGCGTTCTCAAATGAAAGATGATGATTTGGTCAAAACAGTGAATTATGCGAAGAAATTAAATAAAAAAGTATATGTAGCCATTAATATTTTTGCGTGGGATGAAACGTATGAAGAAATTAAAGCTCAAGCCAGTATTTTAAATGACCTAAAAGTGGATGGAGTAATTATTTCAGATGGCGGTGTGGTAGAAGCTGTTAAAGAGGTAGCTCCAGATATTGAAATACATATTAGTACACAAGCCAATACAGTGAGTTTTCATACCTGTGATTTTTGGTATAAAAATGGTGCTAAAAGAATTGTTCTAGGCAGAGAATTGAACAAAAATCAGATTCGTGAAATTATGAAACATAAGCCAGCTGATTTGGAAATTGAGATGTTTGGACATGGAGCTTTGTGTTTTGGCTATTCGGGGCGTTGTTTTTTAAGTGAATTTTTGGCAAATCGTTCAGGAAATCTTGGCGATTGTGCACAACCTTGTAGATGGGCCTTTCATTTATATGCAGAAGAGAAAAATAATCCCGGAGAATTGATGCCATTAGATTCAGATGAAAATGGAACCTATATTTTTTCTTCAAAAGATTTATGCTTGATTCGAGAATTACCAGAAATTATTGAATTAGGTGTGAATAGTTTAAAAATTGAAGGAAGACTGAAAACAGAATATTATTTGGCAAGTGTAATAAATAGCTACAGAAATGCTATTGATGCGATTTATGAAAATCCAGATTCTTATGATTATACACAATATTTGAAGGAATTAGAAAAAACCAAAACGCGTGGGCTTACAACATTTTATTTTAACAGTCGAGAAAATAAGGATTTTCAGGATTATTCTGGACGTCAATACAATAGTGAATATGAGTTTGGTGGAAAGATAATCAAACCAATAGAAGATAAAGTTTTAATTGAAATTCGCAATAAATTATCTGTTGGAGATACATTGGAATTATTGGTGCCAAGACAGATTAATCCAATTGTATTTACCATAAAAAATTTATGGCATGACGAAACAGGAGAAGAAATTATGACGGTTAATCCGGGAAAAGCGGAGCAGAAAGTTATTTTGCAAATCCCTTGTGAAGTCAAAGAAGGCTGGATTTTGAGGAGGAAAAAATGAGAATTTTATACATACTATCCATCATTGCGTTAGGCGCAGGATTTTTGGGATTTAAGAAATCAGACGAAAAATTAAATATCATCAAATGGGTAACGATTTTTATTTTTAGTTTAATGGGGTACAATATTGCAATTTGTATGATTTTGGGCTTGTTAAAAATCACGTGTTATTTATGGCTGTTATCGGTGATAAATCTTGCTTTTGCTGTACTTCTAGGCTATCAAGCAGTGAAAAATAAAGACTTTCAAAAATATACATTCAGCAAACAAGACTTGATTGGATTTGCTATTTTATGTGCTATTTTTGCTGTGATTGTTGTAAAAGAAATTCAGCCACAAGATGGTGGTTTAAAATATGCGGCATTGGACTCTGCTATTCATTATCGTGCTGCCAAGCATTTTTCGGACAATTTAATTATTTTTGTCAACTGTCCAGACAAAACCATTTTTAATTTTAATGTCATGCAAACAGGAGCCTATATCAATGATGGATTGCTCATGAATATTATGCATGGTTTATTTGGCATACCAGAATATTATGTATATGAAATGTTTGATATAGGCATATTATTCTTAAGTAGTTTAGCGTTTTATGTTTTGATAATGGACAAAATCAAAAGCAAATTAGGCTTTGTACTTACCATGTTTTTATTATGGCTGTTTATGTTTGCCTATCCTTATAACTCGTATCTGTATGGATTTTCCTATTTGTCACTAGGAGTAGTGTTTGTAACTGCCTTGCTTAGCGTTGTTCCAATGCTTTTTGAAAAAATAAAAACGTCATTTGTCATAACTTTAATTTCATTACTTGCGTTGGGTATGATTTTTTCCTATTGTTTATTTGTACCAGGCGTTTTTGCGGGAATTTGTATTTATATTTTTATCAAAGATTGGAAAGAAGAAGGTAAACGATATTTTAAACTATTTAAGAAAAAAACGCTGATTGTAACCGGAATTTTATTATTCATCACAGTTTTAGGAATCGGCTATTTATTTGTGCCAACCTTTTTTATAGCGGACCAAAGCAATTTAGTAGATGCTTTGAAAAATTCGGGTGGTATGTATTCAGAATTGTATAAAAATTTTGAATTTTATGCATTATTTGGCGTATTATATTTAGTTGACCTTGTGATAAAAATAAGGAAAAAACAATACAAAGTAGAATTTTTAGATATTTTTAGTTTGATTTTTGGGGCATATTTTGTTGTCGCTTGGTTGGCTATGCGAATGGGAATTGCTTCGGATTATTATTTCTTTAAACTATATTATGTTTTATGGATTTGCATTTTGGCAATTACGGTAAAATTAGTCAATCAATATGTTCAGAAAAAATATTTCAGAATTATTTTGCCAATTTATGAAGGAGCGTGGGTGTCGCTTGTGATTTTGACAATTTTGTTCAAGGCAGGAACCATTTTGCCAGAAGAAAAAAAACAAAATTTACCAAATTATGTAGGCGTGTATTTTGAACAAAATTATTTTTTCAAAGGTTCGATTTTTGCGTTTAACAATTTTGCCAAAGACCAAATAGAAACCGCAGAAATTTTGAAAACTATCGAAGATGTGAAAGCAGAAAATGTTTTATTCATCACAGGAAGCAATTATGAACGAGCTTGGACGCTAGCTATTGGCAATCTTCAAACAGATGGTATGAAATATAATAAAATTATTGAAGATGCTACGAAGTATTATTTGCAAGATGGTTTGGCAAAAGAAAATGTGAAATATATTGTAAAAATAGGAATGACGGATGAAACGGCTGATTTAGACGAATATTTAGCCCAAAACGAAAATCAAAATCAAATCGAAGTATTGCATCAATCAAAAAGATGTTATATTGTAAAGAAAAATGAAAATAGCTATTGAACTAAAAACAAGTTTATGATATAAAATAGGAGAGAGATTTTTGAAAAAAAACATACGAAATTATAATTTAGATGATTTAAAAGAAGAAATGAAAAAACTTGATGAAAAGGCATTTCGAGCAGAGCAAATTTTTCAGTGGTTAAATAAAGAAAAAGTAAAAAGTTTTGACGAAATGACGAATCTATCGCTTGACTTGAGAGAAAAATTACAAGACAATTATTATATTGGAAACTTTAAAATAGAGCATAAATTAGTTTCCAAAGATGGAACCAAAAAATATTTATTCAACTTGTGTGATAGCGAAAATAATTTGATTGAAACAGTTTTAATGCAATATCATCATGGCTACACAGTTTGTGTTTCTTCGCAAATTGGTTGTAAAATGGGATGCAAATTTTGTGCGTCAACAGGAATTGCATTTATGAGAAATTTAGAAGCAGGTGAAATTGTAGAACAAATTATTGCCATTGAGCAAGATGAAGAAATCCGCATTTCCAATATTGTTTTTATGGGAATTGGGGAACCACTGGATAATTTTAAAAATGTTATGAAAGCTATTGAAATTATCAATCAACCCAAAGGCTTAAATATTGGGGCACGCCATATTTCCATTTCGACAAGTGGTTTGGTACCCCAAATTTATGAATTAGCCGATAGGCAAATGCAATGTACCTTATCAATTTCTTTACATAGCAGTAATAATGAGACAAGAAGTGCCATGATGCCAATCAATCAAACCTATCCAATCGAAGAATTGATAAAAGCATGCAAATATTATATTAAAAAAACCAATAAGCGAATTTCTTTTGAATATGCTTTAGCAAAGGAAAATAATGATAATTTGGAAGATGCCAAACAATTGATAAAATTATTAAAAGGAATGCTCGCTCATGTCAATTTGATTCCGATTAATGAAATTGAAGATGGAAAATATAGCAAAAGTACAAATGAAAATATCCTGCAGTTTAGAGATTATTTAAACGAGCATGGAATTGTAGCAACCATTCGAAGAGAATTAGGTTCAGACATTAATGCAGCCTGTGGTCAACTACGTAGACAAAGTTTGAATAAGAAATAAGAGGTGAGACAAATTTGAGAATTTTAGCTAAATCCGACATCGGCAAAGCGCGTGATATGAATCAAGATAATTTTTATGTAGCAAAGGAAGAAGACCAAATCCAGTTATTTATTTTAGCAGACGGAATGGGTGGCTATAAAGGTGGCGAAATTGCTAGTTCTGTAGCCGTATATAGCACGCAAAATTATATTTGTAATAATTTTAAAAATACACCAAAAGAAAAAGACGACATTTTAAAATTAATTGCCGATGGCATTGAATATGCCAATCTAATGGTATATGAACGTTCCAAAGAAGACGAAGAATTACAAAATATGGGGACTACTTTGGACGTGTGTTTAATATATAATAATAAGGCATTTATTGGTCATGTTGGAGACAGCCGAATTTATCGTATTCGAAAAAATTTTATGAGAAGATTAACAAAAGACCATAGTTATGTAGAACAATTGGTCGAAGACGGAAAAATCACCAAAGAAGAGGCTGACACACATCCAAAGAAAAACATGTTGGTCAAAGCTATTGGCTGTAATTCTTTGGTAGAACCAGATGTAACATGCAAAGCTTTTTTACAAGACGATATTTTGCTTATGTGTTCTGATGGATTGACCAATATGTTAAAAGACGAAGAAATTTATAAAGTTTTATTAGAAAATTCGGAAAATCCAGTAGCAGCCTTAATCAATCGTGCCAACAGAGAAGGCGGAATGGATAATATTACAGCAATTATCATCGATAATATAGAAAAAGAACCAGAAAAAGCACCACAAAACGAAGAAATAGAAAAATAGGAAGATTTTAAGGAGAGATTAAAATGAATCTTGTAGGAAAAATGTTAGATAATCGATATGAAATTTTAGAGAAAATTGGAAATGGTGGAATGGCAACTGTTTACAAAGCGAAATGTCATGTTTTAAATCGTTATGTTGCCATAAAAATATTAAAAGACGAATTCACCACAGACAGCGATTTTATCAAAAAATTCAACTCAGAAGCACAAGCGGCGGCAAGTTTAGCACATCCGAATATTGTATCGATTTATGATGTAGGAAACGAAGATAATTTATATTATATTGTCATGGAACTCATTCAAGGAAAGACCTTAAAAGAAATTATTGTGGAAGATGGAATTTTGTCTTGGAAATGGTCTGTTAATATTGCCATTCAAATTGCATCTGCTTTGGAAGTGGCGCATAAAAATAACATTATACATAGAGATATCAAGCCACATAACATCATTATAACCGAAGATGGAATTGCCAAAGTCACAGATTTTGGAATTGCCAAAGCTGTTTCAAATTCAACCATTACCGCATTTGGAACAACAATTGGTTCTGTCCATTATTTCTCGCCAGAACACGCTAAAGGCGGATTTACCGATGCAAAATCTGACTTATATTCACTTGGCATTGTATTATATGAAATGTTAACAGCCCGTGTTCCATTTGATGCAGATACGCCTGTTTCAGTAGCTTTAAAACAAGTTCAAGAAGAACCAATTGAGCCAATTGAATATAATGACCAAATTCCAGTCAGTATCAATCAAATTATTTTAAAAGCGATGCAAAAAAATCCGAATTATCGTTACCAAAATGCAACAGAAATGTTGGAAGATTTGAGCCGAGCCTTAAAAAATCCAGAAGAAGATTTTGTAGTCATTCATAAAACATCAGGAGATTCACCAACTCAAAAAATACCAACCATTTATGATATTGACAAAAATACAGAAAGAAAAGCCAAAAAGTCAAATAGCAAAGAAGAGCCAAAAAACAAAGGAAAATTTGGAAAATTCTTAGCGGAGCACAAAGCCATAAAAGTATTATTGATTATGTTACTTTGCATCGGCTTATTTATGGGAGCCATGTTTGGAACATTAGCTATTTTTTCAAGACCATCCCAAATTCAGATTCCAAATTTAGTACAAGACGAAAACGGAAATAGCAGAACGGAAGAAAATGCACGTGCATTGTTAGAAGAATTGGGTCTTAAAAATTATGTTGTAGAATATGCCAATAGCGATGAAGTTGAAAAAGAACATGTCATCAGTCAAAAACCAGAATATCAAGAGAATTACACTATTAATGTAACAGAAGAAATTAAGTTATTGATAAGTGAAGGAAGTCTTGATGAAGCATTAGCCGAAAAATTGAAAAACACCAAAGTAAAATTGCCAAAGAAAATGGTGGGCAAGAAAAAAGAGGATTTAATCAAAGAATTAGAAGCTTTAACAGAAGATTTAGATAACGAAGATTTGGTCTTGAAATACGAAATCAAAGAGGAATTTAATGAAGAAGTCGAAGCAGGAATTGTAACCGAAGTTGATCAAGAAGGCGGAGAAGAAATTTCGTTAGATACAACGCTAAATATCACAGTCAGCAAAGGGAGTCAATACAAAGATGTCACAGTTCCAAGTGTTGTCAATAAATCGGAAGCAGATGCCAAAAGCCTATTAACTGGATTAGGCTTAAAAGTAGATGTAACGTATGACGAAAATACGAATAAAAGTGACGGGGTTGTCCTTTCACAAAGCATCAATAGCAACAAAACTGTTAAAGAAGGAACTACAATCGCAATCACAGTCAACAAATTGCCAACCAAATCAAAAGTAACGGTCAATGTCAACCTAAAATCTTTAATGAATTACACAGAGCCAGAACCAGAGACGAATACAACTTCCAACGATACGAATACAACAGCAACTACCACAACACCAGAAATCAAATCAGCAAAAGTAGTCATAAAAGTTGGGGAAGACACAATTTATTCAGAGACCAAGAAACTAACCACGACCGACATCACAGCGACCTACACAGCGTCAGGCGTCAAAGACGTCAAAGTATATGTAGATGACGTCGTAAAACACAACAAATCCGTCGATTTTTCAAATGGAGATCAAACTGTAACGGTAGAATAAATTGTAGGGGCGATTATCAACGCCCTCTCTTATAAAAACATTACAAAAGGAGAAAAATATGCCAGAAATATCAGTATCCATTTTAACTGTAGAAAAAGAAAATGCGGTTTCAACCTTTTATAACCTTGAAACTGCAAAAGTAGATTATTTTCACATCGATGTCATGGACGGAAAGTTTGTAGAAAAAAATAATTTAGAACTTATGAAAGAATATGCTCTAACGATTTCACATATTAGCAATGTTGGTCTAGATGTCCATTTAATGGTCGAAAACGTCGAAGAAATCATGGACGAATACATTCCATTAGAACCCAAAATCATTACGTTCCATTATGAAGCAATCAAAGAAAAACCAAGAATCATGGAAATCATAAACGACATAAAAAACAATGGAATTCAAGTTGGAATTTCGATTTGTCCAGAAACACCAGTAGAAAGCATAAAAGAATTTTTACCTTACATTCATCAAGTGCTGATTATGACAGTTGTTCCCGGAAAAGGTGGTCAAAAACTAATGCCAGATACACTAGAAAAAATAAAAGAATTAAAAAAATATACTCTTGATAATGACCTAGAAATTGATATTGAAGCAGACGGCGGAATCAATTACGACACCGTACAAAGTGTCAAAGAAGCTGGATGTGACAGATTGGTTTCAGGAAGTTATATAACGAATTCAGAAAATTTTTCTGAATCGGTAAAAAATTTAAAGGGGGATTAAAATGAAAAAGAGAATTGGAATTTTATGTTTAATTTTTATGATGTTTGCCACATTCTCATTAGCAACAGAAACAATCGATTTAGGCATACCACAAACAGAAAATCAAGAAGATGGTATCATGCCTATTTCACAAATGCCAGTAGACACAGACGATAATGGCTACGAAATGATTTACGATGATGTCTACAAAATGGAAAATCAAGTGACAATCAATCAAGTGATTGACGGAAATGTTTATGTTATGGCTAGAGATGTAAAAGTAGAAAATGCAGTCATTTATGGAAACTTATTTGTAATGGCGGAAAACATTCAAATTGTCGATTCAGAAATTGCAGGTTCCATTTTTGCAATGGGAGAAAACGTAGACTTTTCAGGAATGACAAATGATTTATATGCATGTGGCTCAAAAGTAAATATGGCAGCAGGTTCTTATATATGGAGAAATGCTAAAGTAGCAGGAGAGACCATCAATATAGATGGAAATGTAGGAAGAAATTTTGATGTTGGAGTTAATCAACTTGTTGTTGGAGAACATGCACAAATCGAAGGCATATTGCATTATTTTTCAAACAAAGAAGCTAACATTTCCGAAAAAGCACAAATTCAAGATGTGCAATTCATACAAGATGAGGAGGAAGAAAACGAAACGTCAAATGGCGTAAATTATGCTTTTGAAATTGCAAATGTAGCTTTCCAAACTTTGATTATTGCATTAATTATCGTATTTTTAGTAAATAAATTTAAAATGCTAAAAAGAACAGATAATATTGGAATAGACTTCTTGAAATCGACTGGAAAAGGAGCTTTGATGTTAATCTTCGTACCGATTCTTTCCATTGTGTTAATGCTTTCTGTAATAGGTATTGGATTTGGATTAATCGTATTAGTATTATATATCATTGGATTGTGTGTTGCGATTCCAGTTAGCTCAGTAGAAATTGCCCATCGCATTTTAGCTAAAAAGGAAAATGTAAAAAAAGGCGTATGGATTGGAATTTCAATCTTGGTTTCTTTGGTGATTTGGGCGATTAGATTTATTCCAGTTATAGGTGGAATTGTAAGATTTATTCTAGTTTTAATCGGACTTGGCATCATAAGTTCATTAATATTTCAACGAAATAAAAAGGAAGAAGTAAATGAAAACGAAAAAGCAAGCGACTAAAATCATACAAATTTTAAAAGAATATTATCCAGACTGCACCTGCAGTCTGGATTTCACAACTCCATTTGAAATGATGATTGCAGTTATGTTATCAGCCCAATGTACAGATGAGAGAGTTAACAAAACAACGCCAGATTTATTTTCTAAATATAATACACCAGAAGCATTGGCGGAAATTGACTTAAAGGAGTTAGAAGAAATTATTCATCCATGCGGATTTTATAAAAATAAAGCAAAAAACATTAAGGCTGGCAGTCAGAAATTATTAGCCGATTTTGGAGGAATTGTGCCAAATGATATGGAATTATTGCAAACTCTGCCAGGTGTAGGACGCAAAAGTGCGAATGTCATTATGTTGGAGGCGTTTCAAAATCCAGTTGGAATTGCAGTAGACACACATGCGAAGAGGATTTCTAACAAAGTTGGTTTTTCAAAAGAAGAAGACCCCATTAAAATTGAGCAAGATTTATTAAATCTACTGCCAAAAGAATATTATTTTGATGTCAATCATTTGTTGGTGTGGCATGGAAGAAATATTTGTGTGGCGCGAAAACCAAATTGCGAGGGATGTCCCATTAATGGATATTGCGATTTTTATAAGAAAACTTTAAAACTTTCTAATATCAAGTGAGAGCACGATTTATAATAAAAGGTTAGGCTATTTTGAAAAATATGGTATTGCAAAGTTGTTAAAAATGCTGTATAATCATAAATAGCTCAATTAAAACACGGGGGTGTATTTGGTTTCGACAGTAACCATGAAGCATAGATAGCGAGTAGTGGAGATGCCTGGCCACTATAAAAGGCATAAAAAAATATAAACGCTGATAATAATGAATTAGCATACGCTGCCTAAGTGCGCGTCATCTACTTTTAGCAACCTACGGCTAAAAAATAGGTGTCAAACTAAGTAGGAAACAAAGCAAATTGTTGTCTTTGCAATTTGTGGGATTTTAGAAGACTACTGCAAATTTATTTTGTTTGTTCAAGCGATTTGCGGGAATTTTTAAGAACAAACTGCACTCGGAGAAATCTATGTGGAAGGGTTATTGGACGCGAGTTCGACTCTCGCCACCTCCACCAAAATAGAAAATAAAATGTTATTATAAAATACGATAGAGTGAATTCAAAGGAGGAAAAAATTTGGCAGTAATATTAAATCCAGATGAAAAAGTTGTAAACCTAATAAAAGAAGGCTTGAAAAAAACAGGAGGTTATTGCCCTTGCAGAGTAGAAAGGACAGATGATACCAAATGTATATGCAAAGAATTTAAAAATCAGATTAAAGATCCTAATTTTGAGGGATATTGTCATTGTATGCTTTACTACAAAAAGATTGATTAATTTATTTGTCACAAACCTTAGAAATTGACATAATATATACAAAAGGAGTGAATATTATGTTTGATTTTTTGATACAATTAGTCATTTGGATTTTGTGTATATATGGCTTATTTAGCGTTATTCAAGACTGTGTAAATTTTAATACTTACAAAAAATTAGAGGAAAACATAAAATTTGTCATGACTGTAAAAAATGTGGAAAATGGCATTGAAGAGTACATTCGAGAATTAACATATGGACGCAATTTTTATAATAATTTAGTTGTCATTGATATGGAATCTCAAGATGATACAATGGAAATTTTACATAAACTTGAAAGAGAAAAATTCAACATGAAGGTTTTAGACAAAGAAGAGGGAACAAAATATTTGAATGATATGGTAAAATAGGTCAAATTTTGTATTGACTAACGAGAAAAAAACAGGTATAATAAATTTAGAAACTAGGCATTTGGTTTGGTTTCTAAATTTATTTTTGGGAGAAATAGATGAAAGAAGAGTGTGGAATTTTTGGAATTTATTCCATGAAAAATGAAGAAGATTTAGTGTTTCCAATATGTGTAGGGTTATCTAGTTTGCAACATAGGGGGGAAGAAGCGTGTGGAATGGCAATCAATAATGGGGGAATTATTACTTGTCATAAAGATGTAGGTCTGGTTTCTGACGTATTTACGAATTCGGTTATTCGAGATTTACCAAAAGGAAAAATAGGAATTGGACATGTTCGTTATTCAACAACAGGTTGTCCTAGAAAAGAAAATGCACAACCAATTTTTTCCCGCTATAAAAAAGGAAATTTATGTATTGCTCACAATGGAAATTTAACGAACACTGCTCAATTGCGTGCAGAATTAGAAGAAAATGGCGCTATCTTTAATTCCACAAGCGATACCGAAGTTATAGCCTATATTATCGCACGAGAAAGATTAAAAACGCATTCTATAGAAGATGCGGTTTTTAATGCTATGAAATACATCAAAGGTGCGTATTCACTTTTGATTATGAGTTCTCAAAAACTAATCGCAGTGCGTGATCCATATGGTTTTAGACCACTATGTATGGGGAAATTAGATGGGGACTATGTATTTTCTTCTGAAAGCTGTGCCTTAGATATTTTAGGAGCTGAATTTGAAAGAGATATTCAGCCAGGTGAAGTGGTTACGATTTATAACAATGAAGTTTCTGTCAAGAATTTTAGAACAACTCAAAAAGATGGATTATGTATTTTTGAATATGTGTATTTTTCAAGACCTGATTCCGTTGTAGATGGATATAGTGTCCATAAATTTAGAGAAGAAACTGGGAGATATTTGAGTATGCAAGCACCAGTAGAAGCAGATTTTGTGGCAGGGGTTCCAGATTCTGGATTAGATGCGGCACTTCGGTTATTCCAAAGCTTCGAAAATTCCATATGGTATGGCTTTTGTAAAAAGTAAATATATTGGCAGAACGTTTATTCAATCGACACAAAGTGAGAGAAAAAAACAAGTTGTATTAAAGTTAAATCCATTAAAGCAAAATATCAAAGGCAAACGAATTGTTTTGATTGATGATTCGATTGTGCGAGGCACAACGATTACACGATTGGTTCAACTTTTGAGGAAAGCGGACGTCAAAGAAATCCATTTAAGAATTGCAGCCCCGCCGTTTGTTGGAATGTGCTATTTTGGAACAGATGTGACGAATGAAGATGGTCTACTAGCTAGGCATAAAACAGTAGAAGAAATTCGTGAGCAAATTGGTGTGGATTCTTTGGAATATTTGAGTTTGGAAAACTTAAGAAAAATCGCTGAAAATTCAAATATGAAAAGTTTCTGTGAAGGATGTTTTACAAGAAAATATCCAATTGAAGTGCCAAATGAAATACATAAAGAAAAGTTTGAAAAGATATTTTAATAAGAAAAGAGAGCCTATCTATTATTTTTAGCAATAGAAATAATAGATAGGCTCTCTTGTTTTTGATAATAAAATAATCTAATAGAACAAGATTATTTTCTTTCTAAGATAGAGATTCTTTTTTCATAATCCAAATTTCGAATTTCACCAATGTCCATACGTTTATCTAAATTGCGTAGGCTTTCAAATTTTTGTTGATAAATCTCTCTTTGAAGCATCATGTAATCATACATAATATCAATTTTTCGACCAAAATCATTTTCGAATATAAAAAATCGGTTAGTTGTTTCTTGTTTTAAATCTGCGATATCGGATTTGAATTCTTGCCTTAGGTCGTCAATGTCGGATTTGAATTCTTGTCTTAGGTCGTCAATATCGGATTTGAATTCTTGTCTTAGGTCGTCAATATCAGATTTGAATTCTTGTCTTAGGTCGTCAATGTCGGATTTGAATTCTTGTCTTAGGTCGTCGATATCGGATTTGAATTCTTGTCTTAGGTCGTCAATATCAGATTTGAATTCTTGTC
>CANSOA010000010.1 GCA_947648495.1 uncultured Clostridium sp. | reverse complement strand
TGTGTGTGTGTGTGTGTGTGTGTGTGTGTGTGTGTGTGTGTGTGTGTGTACAGTTTCAACGTTTTGAGCGCTTTTCTTGTTTTCATTTGTTTTTCTCCTTTTATTCCTTTCTTTTATTATACTTTATCTTTTTACTTTTGACAAGTATTCTTCTTTATTTGTAATCTATTTGTAATATTGAGTTATGAAAAAATTGTACAAATTTATTTACAAAATATTTTTTTATTGTTATAATTTTTTTAGTAATAAAATTTTAATAATTCGTCATTTTAATGGAGGAAAAAATGCAAAATTTAAAAGAAGAACAAGATAGAATTTACAATCAAAATTTATATAAAATCTATAAAATGATTTCTTGGGATTTACTTTTTTATTATGCTGTTTCTTTCTTGTTTTTAACACAAGAAAAAGGGCTTTCTACTTCGCAAATCATTTTGGCAGATGCTTTTTACCCATTGTTTAAAATCGTATTCCAAATTCCATCTACCATTTTAATTGAAAAATTAGGAAATCGTGGTTCACTTATATTGGCCAATTTATCACTTGTTGCTTATGCTTTAATTGTCATGGGACTATCTTCGACTTTAGGACTCATCATAGCGAATATATTTTGTGCTTTAGGATATACCATAAAAGGCGTATCAGAATCTAATTTGCTTTACGATTCAATTAAAAACTCAGAAAACAAACGTATTATTTTTTTTAAAATAGATGGAGCTGGCTCTTCTTTATATTATTATTTTGATGCCATTACCGCTATTAGTTCTGGGTTTTTATTTGTTATCAATCCTTACATTCCTATGATTCTTTGCTTAGCATTTACCGTATTATCAGTTGTATTATCTTATAAGTTTAAAGAAATTACAGTTACTGATACCCCAGAAAATCCCAACACAAAAGCAAATTCATCAATGCTAGAACAATTCAAATTTTATCTTGCTGATTTAAAACAGGCTTTTCGATTTATTTCAAAATCAAATCGTCTACGCGCTTTAATTATGTTTAACGCTATATTCGTCAGTTTTGTATGTCTCATCATAACTTTCCGTCGTAGTGTTTTAACAGAATTGAATGTACCAGATACCTATTTTGGCATTATCTTTGCTATTTGGGGATTGATTGCTGGATTTGCCTCTACTTCAGCACAGCGAATTCAAAAATCACACGGAAATCATACCTTGGGCTTTTTGGGATTAACTTACGGTTTATCTATCATTTTTGCTGGACTTGTTGCCGTGCTTACAGAATTACCACCTTTTTTGGTTTACTTTTTAATATTAACTTTGTTTACCATCCATTCTGTCATAACTGGACCATATTATACACTAATCAAACAATATTTGGGAAGTTTTTCAACCAGCTCTATGCGAACAAAAATATTATCTGCCACATTTTTCATTGAGAGCATTACTCGTACTGTAATTTCTTTCTTAGTTTCGTACTTAACCAATCATCTTTCTAGTGGATATTCAACTTTGCTTCTTGGCATTATATTTACTATCGCTCTACTTATTGTTCTATCTTATATGAAATCGCGTGTTGGGTTAAAACCAGAAGAATATTCTGACTCGGATATAAAATTTAATGAATTGTATTAATCCTAAAAAATTCCTTTCTTTAACGAAAGGAATTTTTTAATATTATACGTCTTCTTTCTCCAATTGCCTCAAAATTTTCTCAAAATACGCTGGCAATTTTGCTTCTAATTTCATACTTTGACCTGTTTCTGGATGTATAAATTCTAATTTGCTACTATGCAACATCTGCCCTTCTACCCCGAATGGATTTTTTCCATTAGAATACACATAATCTCCCACAATCGGATACCCAATTTCTGCCAAATGAACACGTATCTGATGCGTTCTTCCTGTTTCTATCACAACTTCTATCAACGTAAAATTCTCAAATTTCTCAATCACTGTAAGATGTGTCACTGCATGTTTACCTCGTTTTGATACCGCCATTTTAGTTCTTTCTCTATCACTACGTGCAATTGGCATATCAATTGTTGCTTTATTTTCTTTCATACGACCTCGTACAAGCGCAATATACGTTTTTTTCACTTCGTGATTCTTAATTTGCTCACTCACCTTAACATGCGCTTTATCGTTTTTAGCAATTATTAGCAAACCTGACGTGTCTTTGTCAATTCTGTGGACAATTCCGGGTCTAATTTTGCCTCCAATACCAGAAAGACTGTCTTTACAATACGCCATTACTGCATTAACCAAAGTTCCATTTAGATTTCCATTTCCTGGATGAACCACCAAACCTTTCTGCTTATTTACGACTAAAATATCATTATCTTCATATACAATATCTAGTGGAATATTTTCTGCCTTTAATTCTATTTCTTTTGGTGGATCTGACAAAATCGTGATTTCGTCTTGTAATTGCGTTTTGTAAGACGCTTTGACTTTTTTCCCATTCACCAAAATTTTCTCCTCTTCCATTAACCTTTGAATGGTAGCTCTTGACAAATCATTTTCTTTTTGTGCTATTGCCTTATCAAGCCTCATTTGGGCCAATTCAGAATCAATTAAATATTTTTTTAAACTCATTTTATTTACTCCATTTTCCTTTTGTCCTATCTTTTGTAAAAATAATCTTAACTAAATAAATTGGCAAAACTGCCATTCTTCCAATTCTCTTTGGTTGCAAAACTAATCGCCACAACCATTCTAAGCCACATTTTTGCATGAATTGAGGTGCTCTTGGAATATTTCCTGCTTCATAATCAAAAGTACCACCTTGTCCTGCGGCTACATCAACCTGCAATTCATCTTTGTGAGAAGCAATCCAATTTTCCTGTCTTGGCGCTCCCATAGCTACAAACAAGACATTTGGTTTTAGCAAATTGATTTCTTGTATGACTTCTTCTTCTGAATTTTCTTCAAAAAATCCCTCATGAAACCCTACAATCTTTACATTTGGATAAATCTTTTTTATATTATCTACCGCCTCTCGCACCGTATTTCCTTTTCCACCTAAAAAATAAAATGTCCAGCCTTCTTGCTCACCTATTTCAAGCACTTTTCGGAAATACGCTTGTCCCGGAATTCTCTGTTTTAACTGCTTTTTTTGAAGTTTCACTCCTATTTCAACACCAATGCTATCTGGTGTTGCCAATTTGGCAGAATTTAAAATATCAAAAAACGGTTTATCTTTTTGGGCACGCATAATAAACTCTACATTTGGTGCAACAATTAATTCACAAGCTTTGTGACTGTTTTCAATGAGATTCTTCGTGATTTCTCCCGCTTCGTCTAATGTAATATTATCAATTTCTACGCCTAATATTTTTACTGTTTTTCGCAATCTTTTCCCCCTACTATTTCTCGATTATATTTGATTAAAAATACAACTAATAACACCCAACCAATTACAATATAGCAATCCGCCAAATTAAAAATAGCGAAACCTTTAATTTTGATAAAATCAATTACGCCTCCCTGTATAATTCGGTCAATTAAATTGCTAACTCCACCTGCTAAAATCATGCTAATCGCAATCGCTGTTTTGGTGTCAATTCTGTCTTTTTGATTTCGTATAAAATTGGCAATGATTAGTAATATAATCATTGTTAAGACAATATTTTTGGTATTACCTGTGCTCAATCCAAAGGCCATTCCTGTATTTTCAATTAAAGTAATTGAAAATATTCCATCTCCGATTGGTTCTTGAGCATAATATTGTACTACAAATTTGCTAATTTGGTCAATCAATATTAAAACGATTGAAATTCCCCATATTAATTTTACTATTTTATTTTTTTTCATTCGTTTTTAACCTTTCAAATAGCGTAAAATGGTCATCTTCATAAATATTTTCATACGCCTTATTTTCTTTTAATAACATGACTAATTTGGAATTTGAATAAGAAATAACATGTGTTACCCCATATTCTTCAAATTTTTTCTCATAATCCAAAGAAATTCCCGCAATATTTAGAGCATCAGAAAAAATATCTTTTCCCTCAATCCCACTTTCTTTGTTTTCATTAAATTCTGGAGAATACAAATCGCATCTTGAATCAATAAAAACCGGAATTCCTCTAAACAATAAATAACTTCCATAATTGTATTCATTGTAAAGTTTTAAATTTTCCATCTCTAAATTTTCCAACATCCAATCCGAAGCCTGTACAGGATAGGTGCCCTCATCAATATATTGCAAATTTCTCCTTTTCATATCTTTTAGTTTATCAACTGTATAAATGGAAAATATAAGTAATATAAGGATTGCTCCAAGTACTGATGTAGCAAATTTAAACAATTTATAGCAAGTATTTTTATCGTATTTTTCAAACATTTGTGCAATTAATTTGACAAGTATTGGCGCACAAAATATTGCAAACATGGATATTTGTCGTCGTGAAATTAATGCAAGAGTAACCAACCCACCCAACATAAATAAATCAGATAATTTAATTTTAGTATCTGTAAAAACCAAAATGGCTAAAAATAGGCATAAAGCACATAAAAATTCTTTGCTATCAATCAAAGTAACTGGCAAATGTTCATTAATCGAATCAGTTGTATTTCCTTGATAAATTTTATACGTATACGTGTACGCTCCTGTTCCCGTTGGATTGATAAATCCAGTAAATCCAGCCAGAATGGCAATCACAATTAGCCACTTGACAAACGCATCTTTTTTTACTTTAATTTTATATGGTTTTTCTCTTCTTATTTCCCTTTTTTCTCTTTTGGTTTGAATAACAAGTGGAATTCTTTGTAATTTTGCTTCGCAATTTTCTTTTATACTTTTTTTAATCGGAAGTTTCAACATTAATTTTAAAATTAAGCCAATCATTCGATAATCCAAATCCCAATCCAGAACAGTTATCCACAAATATTCTCCAATATAGGGTAAAAATAATACAAAATAAAATGGAAAAACAGCACAATGCAAATTCGTAATCAAAATTGGTATGATAAATAGTGGAACTGCATATCTTTTTTTATGCGTTTGTAAAAACATTTCGATAAAATATACCGTTAGGGAAAATAATATAAATGTCACCAATTGTGCTCTGGCAGCCAAATACGGTTTTAGCAAATACATGGCAAGAATGGTAATGACAAACGACACTGGCTTATTTTTGGAAAATTTGCTACTTGACAAGAAAATTGTCCACCCCAAAACCGCAACCAATAAAATGGTTGAAACATAAATCCCCAGTTGTCCAGTCAAATGATAAATCAAATAAATTCCCAAATCATACAGCCAATGTGGATATGTGTAGGGCAATTCGTGCCATGAATATAGGTCTTCCGTCAAATTTGAAATTCCATTTTGGGCAATATATTCTCCAATTTTTATCGTATAAAAAGTATCATTTTGCAATCTTTTGGGTGATATCGCTATCGCAAATAAC
Organism: uncultured Clostridium sp.; assembly: GCA_947648495.1. Taxonomy (GTDB): domain Bacteria; phylum Bacillota; class Clostridia; order TANB77; family CAG-508; genus Scatovivens. The sequence continues at coordinate 58,807 of CANSOA010000010.1, read as the reverse complement.
ACAATACTTATTATCACAATTAGATTAAAAATTATATTTCGCATTTTATCAAGTTTTTCTTCCTTCATTTATTTATAACTCCTAAATTTAATTTTTCTTATTATATCACATATTTTATATTTTGGGGACTTTTTTTGTATTTTTGAAATAAAATTTAAAACTAGAAAAACAGGTAATTACTATTTACCTGCTTTTCTCATGTTAAAATTCTTTTTATCGCTATTTATTTTACGCAATTTCCATATCATTGGCGTCATATTTTATATCTCCAGATACAATTGTATATTGCACTTTGCCTTGCAATTTTTTTCCAATCCAAGGTGTATTTTTTGATTTTGAAACAATACTTGTTTCTTCATAAGTATATACTTTATTTGGATCAAAAATCGTCAAATCTGCAATCGCTCCTTCTTTGATTTCTCCTCGATCAATCTTTAGTATTTTAGCTGGATTATAAGACATTAATTTTACCATATCTAAATACGAAATGTGCCCTACACTAACTAAATTTGTAATTGTCGCAGCCAGTGCTGTCTCAAACCCGATAATTCCATTTGGTGCCGTAGCCAATCCTTTAGCTTTTTCTTCTTTAGCATGTGGCGCATGGTCTGTGATAATATTATCAATTGTGCCATCTTTTAGTGCCCCAATAATAGCTTGACGATCTTCTTCCTCTCTTAAAGGTGGATTCATTTTCGCATTTACACCTGAAGTTTTTACTTCTTCGACTGTAAAACTATAATAATGTGGACATGTTTCACACGTTACTTTAACACCTCGCGCTTTCGCATCTCTTACCAAAGCAACCGTTCCTTTTGTACTAATATGACAAATATGAGCATGACTATTATTGGTACTAGCGATCACAATTTCACGAGCTGCCATAATCTCTTCTGCTTCAGGATAAACACCTTGTACGCCAAGTTCTTCTGCTATTTTTCCTGCATTAATAGCACCTGTTCCAACAAATTTGTCTTCACAATGCGATGACACAAAAGTTCCTAATTTATCTGCTTCAATAATTGCATTTCTCATGTGCAAAGAATTGGTAAGAGGAATTCCATCATCGGAAAAAGCAATAGCTCCCGATTCTAATTGTGCTGGCATATCAACTAATTCTTCACCTTTTTCTCCCTTAGTAACACTTGAATATGGAAGTACATTACACAAATTTACACGTTTTGCTTCATCAATTATGCTTTTTAGAACTTCTGGATTATCTGGTGTTGGATTGGTATTTGGCATTGGGCAAATGGTTGTAAATCCTCCCTTTACTGCACTTTTCGAGCCAGTTTCTATGGTCTCTTTATGTTCCCCTCCCGGCTGTCTTAAATGACAATGCATATCTATCATTCCCGGCATGATATATAATCCTTCACAATCTACGCTCTTGTCCGCTTGTATGTCAATCTTTTTTCCAAGTTTAGAAATTTTGCTATCTTCAATTAAAACATCTAACTTTTCTTCTGTTTTGCTTGCATAATCAATTACAATTCCATTTTTTAATAAAATACTACTCATATTTTCCTCCTCAATTTTACTTTGATGGCATTTTATCACTAAATGAAATTTTTTTCAATGTTTTATGGAAATTTTCTCGTTCTTCCAAATATCATTCTATCATGAGCAGACAATCATTAGGTTCTGCCTGCTCGTATTACCAAACGTTTTCCGTTTGAATTATCACAGGTAACAAGGGTTAAATCATATTTTTTCATTGGTTTTAGGCATTCAAAATCATTTGGCTGAACTTTGTATTTATCATAAACAACATATTTGTAATTAAGCCCATTCAAATCTCCTAAATAGACTGTATCTCCTTTTTTTAATTTATCTAATTTACTAAAAAAACGAGTATCATTGTAATTGTGTCCTGCAATACAAATATTTCCCTTTTCGTTAAGATTAACACCATAAAATTTGCATGGAAGAATTTTGAGCAATTCATCACTGCACTCATTAAATACACTATATTCTAAATTAATTTTGGGAATTACAATCTTGCCCAAATATTTATTTTGCGTCATCCTCTGTTCGATATCCGCTTTTTGCGCTTGATATACTGTCTCAACCTCAAACGCTTGATTAATAATTTGGGATACCTTTTGCATTTCCTGCTCTTCTTTCCAAATTGTTATCGTATAGCAAAACAAAAAAGTCAATGTCAAAATTGACACTATTAACTGCACTTTAAAAAAACTTTTATGTAATTGATTAACTTGTTTAGTAAGCATAATTTGATTCATATATTTATTATTGGCTAAAATCTAAATTTTATTCCCAAAATAAAAACCTCAATTACTTCAATATAGAATGTAATTAAGGTTTTTGATTTTTTTACACTAATGGCTCTCCACTTTTAGCAAATTCAACTAGCTCTCCAATTTCAATTCCTGCAACATCTAAAATGATGTTGCCAGACCCATAGAAAAGTCTATTAAATTTACTACAAATTTGATTCGCTGTTCTTTTAGAAGCAACTTTCAAAAATTTTTCTGCTTCAAGACCATTTTCTTCATACTCTGCAGAAAGCACCAAAAATGAAAGAAATTTGAACCACATCTCCTCATGATTCGGTATGTTCACAAAACGCTTTCTACTTTTTGCAATGGTACAAATTGGTTTAAAATCAAAATTCTTGTACTTTAAAACCAATTCTTTTTCTGAAGTCCGTTGCAACTCACATCTTCCTGGAAAAGATTCCATAACTTTTAAGAAATCACTTTCTGTCATGGGTGATTCCTCCTTTCAATTTTTTATATATAATATTATACAATATTTTTTACTTTATGACAAGTATTCTTTACTATATGATATATTTTCAATTATTTACAAAAGATATGTTTTCCAATTGTCATAACCTGTGGTCTGCTCCAAATCCAGCTTGAAGTCGCTGTATTTGGATTAAAATAATAAATACAGCCTGAAGTTGGATCCCAACCATTAATTGCATCTTGTGCTGCTCTTTTGCTATTGTCATCATATCCTAAATTAATTTGTCCATCCGAAACACAAGTATAAGCTCCTGATTGATAAATCACACCAGATACCGAATTTGGAAATCTCGAGTCAGAAACTCGATTCATAACCGTTGCTGCAACAGCAACCATTCCATTATATGGTTCCCCTCTTGCTTCTCCATACACCAAATGACTTAGCAAATTCAAATCACTATTATTACTCGTCGCCCCGCCACCAGACGATGAACCAGAATTAATTCCCAATGCAGATAAAGTCTGCGAACCCGCAATTCCATCCGCACTTAATCCGTTGCTACTTTGAAAAGCTTTCACTGCTTCATAAGTTTGTGAACCATAAACTCCGTCCACATCTCCTTTATAATATCCCCAATCTCTTAATTTGGTCTGTATTTGTTTTACTTCTTCTCCACTCGAACCATATTGTGAAATCGCATACGCCATTGGCAATCTTGACAAAATCAAATATAAAATCACACAAACACAAATGATACCAATTACATATTTATTCTTTTTCATTTTTACCTCCTATTTACCCTATTTTTTCCAAATCAGGCAATTGTATGCATGCATTTTTTATAAAACATTGAAAATACTCCATTTTTTCAATGTAATCATTTTGTAATTAATTTGTAATAAAAATTTTACAATTTTTTGTTAAATTATAGTTGCTATTTTTTTTTATTATCTGTATAATATAAATAATGATAAAAAGGAGTAAAAAAATGGAATTTACCAAAGACATTCAATTTAATAATAGCCCAACGGTTAACAAATCGGTAACCATTGATTATAGTGGATTTTTAAGCAATTCCTCTGAATTGTCCATTGTATATGGTTTTGGTGAATCTTGGGAATTTACTTCAGAAACCAAAATGGAAAAATTTCAAAATGGATTTACTGCCAAAATTAAAATGTTAGACTTTGACACATTTAATTTCTGTTTTAAAAATTCTTACAATGAATGGGATAATAACTGTAATTGCAATTATATTTCACCAGTTCTACCTTGTATCGACGAAAAAGTGCAATTCTTATTTGATGAACTTACCACTCCAGAAAAAGAAGAAAAAACGACAAAAACTTTTGATATTAACGAATTAATCGAAGAAATATTAGAACCGATTTTAATCCAATCTACCGAAGAACAAACATCAGATATACCTGTACAAATTTCTACCCAACCAATCGATTTAGGTATAGAAATTAGCAATGTATTATCACAAATTGTAGAAAATCCTACTTCGGAAGAATTAATCGAATATTCTACTTTAGATGAAATCCTTACCTGTTCTGTGATTGACCAAAAACCAGTGGAATTATTTGAAGAAGAAACAGCTGGACTTGATGAAGTTGTTAATGAATTAATCAAAAATATGTCAATTTCACAAGAAACTTCCCAAAATACAACCGAAGAAATTCATGAAGATTCAACCCAAAAATCATTAATTCCTTTGGAAGACGCTTTTATGATTAGTCCTCGCCAATTAAGCAAATTTTATTTATTCAAAAAAAGATTAAAATTAGCCTTTTATAAAGCCTTAGTAAAAATACCAAAAATGATTTTTGGAGAAGAAAATACATAAAAAGAACGCAATTAAACTATTAATTACGTTCTTTTACTTTACATACCAATTTTTCTCATAAACTGTTTTCCCTTTTTCACCATCTTCTTTTTACTATTGTCCACTCCTTCAGAATACATCATCATAGCTCCAGCTGTAATTAAAGTTCCTAACATTAAACCTTTTGTAAATCTCATATTTTTTACCACCTTTCCTTATATTTTATTAAATAAAATTTTCAAAACTTATATTACTTATTATTTTCTTTTTTTTCTAATCTATACTGTCTAAAAAATGAATAAATTTGAAAAAAAGCGATAATTAGTAAAAAAATTCCAAAATATTTTTTTAAATTTTGATTATTAATTTTAAAAGATAACAAACTTCCACAAACAGCTCCAATAATCCCAAAAATTACAATCATCCAAGCAATTTTATAATCAACTGTTTTATGTTTTATATTCATATAAATTGCCACAATTGAAGTGGGAATAAAAAACACAAGATTAATTCCCTGCACCATATGTTGTTCCACATTTCCAAACAAATTTAAAAGCAAAATCAAAATTGTTCCACCACCCATTCCAGTTGCAGCAACAATTCCAGAAATTACACCAAAAATAATCTCTTTCATACAATTCCTTTCAACCCATTATCATCTTAATTCCAGCGTACATCAAAAAAATAATAAACGAAATCTCCAAAACTTTTTTATTTACATTCCACAACACTTTTGAGCCAATATAGCCACCCGCAACTCCGCCAATCGCACATTTTATCGCCATCGAAAAATCAATATAATCTTGTCTAAAATAAAAACACCCGACTTGTAAACACCATAAAAAATATACAAAAAATCGTAGTCGCGCGCGCTCTGACTTCATCCATTTTCAAAATGGATGTCATATATGGCACTAAAATTAAACCGCCACCACTACTAAAAAATCCACTAATCATGCCACCGAAGAAATCCAATTAGCATGTTTTTCCAAAAATCCTTGCTTTTCATGCTAATAGGATTTACCTTTTTCAAATTTTTATACAAAAAAACTCCCTGCTGGAACGACAGGGATTTTAATTCATTGTTACAAATTTTCAAAAAATTTTTTTATGTTACTTGCTAACTTTTCTGCGTCGTCTATCTCAATATATTTAGACTGGCGCAACCACTCACGCAGGTAACCTTTATTTTCAAAAATGCCTTCTCCTAGATTTTTGGCAAGAATGAATTCGATAACTTGTTCTTTTGTATAGACTTGCTTCTTATTCAAAAAGAATCTACAAACTGGTGAAAATATGACACTCAAAAACTCACGTTTTTCCACTTTCCATTCTCTTTTTAAATCCTGAATGTTTGTGTAGGTGAATGTTTCTGAATCGTAAGTTGACAAGTCCATCACCTTTTTAGAATAAGCCCAAATTTCCTCATCACTTATCCTGCCATTACTACACAAAAGAAAAAATTTTTTTCTCTCATTTTCTTCTACTTCCATCGGCACAGCTATCTCTACATACCGATTAAAGCAGTCCTGATAAAGATTGTATAAAATCTTAGCACAATCTTTATACCTTAAATATTCCGCCATAAAAACCCCTCCTTTTTGGGTTGCCTAACCTTTCGGTGTTCCAGTAGGCTTAAATATAGTGCGTATTATACCACATTTTTGTTTTTATGTCAAGTTTTATTTTTGGCGATTTATAGCGATTTAAACCGATTTTCCTATTCTTCGATACAATTTTCATCTTTTACATAATATTTCGTTCCCAACATCTCATCTGGCAAATATTGTTGCTCACACCAATGTCCTGGAAAATCATGCGGATATTTGTATCCATTGCCATAGCCAAATTCTTTCATTCCTTCTGCAGGCGCATTTCGAATATGCATTGGAATACTTCCTGTATTTTTGGTTTTCACATCTTCCAAAGCTCGATTGATGCCTAAATACGTCGCATTTGACTTTTTGGAAATGGCAACATACGTCGCAGCCTCTGCCAAAATAATTCTGGCTTCTGGCATGCCAATCATACGAACCGCCTCCATTGCTGAAGTTGCAACAACCAACGCATTCGGGTTTGCCATACCAACATCCTCTGATGAGCAAATGGCTATTCGCCTTGCCAAGAAAACGGGATCTTCGCCTGCATTTAGCGCTCTTGCTAAATAAAAAATGGCAGCGTCTGGGTCACCTCCACGCATGGATTTTATCATCGCACTAATATTGTCATAATGACTATCTCCAGTTTTGTCAAACATGGCTTTTTTGGTATTCATGCTTTGGCTGGCAATTTCGTTTGTAATTTCAATCACACCATCTGCATTCATTTTAGTTGTCAACACTGCAATTTCCAATCCATTTAAAGCTGTTCGAACGTCACCATTTGAGATTTCTGCTATGGTATCAATAGTACTATCTTCTATTTTTATTTTATAATTTCCTAACCCATCTTTGCTCGTAATCGCATTTTTTAAAATTTGGATAATATCTTCTTTTTTCAGCGGTTCTAACTTAATCACCATCGAGCGTGAAATTAAAGCTTTATTCACTTCAAAATATGGATTTTCCGTTGTAGCACCAATTAAAATCACAGTTCCATCTTCAACATAGGGCAAAAGCGCATCTTGCTGAAGCTTATTAAATCGATGAATTTCGTCAATAAATAAAATACATTTTCCACTTGGATTTAAAAGTAGATTATCTGCCTCTTCTACTGCTTTTTTAATATCCGAAACACCTGAAGTTACTGCATTAATCTTGGTAAATTTATATTTTGTTGTTTCACTAATCACCTTAGCAAGCGACGTTTTTCCGCAACCTGGCGGTCCCCATAAAATAATGCTTGACAAACGATCCGCTTGTATGGTTCGGTATAATAATTTATCTTTTCCAACAATGTGTTCCTGTCCAACAAATTCTTCTAAACTTTTTGGACGCATGCGGTAGGCTAGTGGTTTGTTTAAATCCATGACTTTTCCCCTTCTTTTCCCTATTTTCCCAAATACTTCAATCCATTTCGAATCATATCTTCCACTCCCATAGATTGGTATTCAAATTTTTCAAACACTTTTTCAATTTCTTTTCGATGATAACCTAAAATTTGCAGAGCCGAAATAGCTTCGTTCGTATTATCATTCAAATCAAGTACTGCTTCGACTTCTTTCGTTTTGGCAATAGATTGCTCAGTTTTTAATTTATCTTTTAATTCTAAAACCATACGTTGTGCTGATTTTGGTCCAATTCCGGGAACTTTTGTAAGTTTTGAAATATCATTTGTGATAATACTCATCGCAAATTCGGAAGGACTGATATTTGAAAGCATTGTAATTGCTGATTTTGCTCCAATTCCACTAACGGATAACAACAATTCAAACATTTTTAATTCTTCATTACTTAAAAATCCATACAAACTAATGTCATCTTCTCGTACATGATAATGGGTATGTATTTTTACATTTTCTCCAATTTCACCAATCTTTGAAATCGCTGTCTCTGACATAAAAATTTTATACCCAATTCCCATTGTTTCTACAACAACATAATTGCTTAACTTCTCTTCTAATTTTCCTTTTATATAAGCAAACATTTTCTTCTCCTTTTCAAATAATATTCAAACATATTTTCGGTTATTGTATCATAAATAAAAAAAAATGCAAGAGATTTTGCATTTTTTTATTTATATTTTTTCTATAATTCACTCGGGTCAATTGCGATATTATATACTTTTATATTTCTATACGATCCATTCACAAGTGCTACATAAGATGGAGACCTATAATAAGGAGCATCTGGTAATCCGCCGATATAAAAATTTGTTCCAAATGTTTTAGCCGAACCATACGTCCAAACCTCTGAACCATTAATAAATAATCTAAGTTTATTGCCATCATATGTCATAGCCAATTTATTCCAATCTTCTCCTAAAAGACCATATCCAATTTTTCCCAAGCCTCCTGTCCCTGAATAAGCAGTTAGTCTTTTATCTCCCCAAAAGCCCATGCCTAACTGTTTATTCTCTGCTCCTGCAGCAGAAGTTCCCATACCAAAAATAGTTCCAAACGTTTTGGTAGAAGTATCAGTAGAAGACCCATTATAATAACAAACTAAATCTTTTGCTTCTAAATAAATTGTGAAATTTGTCAAATTCATTATTTCTTGTGATTCCAACGACGCTAAACCTTTTAATGTGTATACTCCATCTGAATCCTCCACTGTTCCTGTGTTATGTGCGCTTGGCACAAAATTTAATGTCACTCTTTGTGTCTCATAATATAGTGGTTTGTTCGTTTCTTTTAATATATCTTTAGCATTCTCTGTTGAAGTTAGTTTATCAAAAACCTCTTTATTTTCAGGTTGTTTTAAATATTCTGTCACATCATTATTGGAAAATATCTTGTTTAACAATTCTTCACTATCTAAAATATCTTCTATTTTTATTTCATCTATCTTGGCAGTGTCTAAAACTTCTTCTAAAGTTTTATCACTTTGTAATAACTCTTCTTTTGTTGTCACTCCGTAAGAATCAAGAATTTTATCCGCTATTTCTGGATTGTCTAAAATATTTTCTACTGTTATTTCTATTTTTCCTACTTCTAATAAATCTTTTAGTTCTTGATCTATTTTTGAATTGGAAGGCTCTTCTTGAGAAGGTTCTTTTGTATCACTATCCCAACTTAATTTTCCATTGGTCGTTAATGTTCCTGTTATGTTTGAATTCAATTTATCATTTTTATTAATTGTTATTACATAAGGATTCTCCTCTGTGGGTTCGCCTGTACTTGGCAATTTAATTGTAAAAATATAATTTTCTGTTTCGTTTGTTCCCCCATAAGTTTCATAAATCCATTCTCCTATGGACATTTCTAATTTTGCTTCCTGATTAAGATACTTTTTCTCATAATATTCTGTCTGATATTCAGTTATTTTTAAAGAAACTTCTACCTTTGCACTTTCCTTTTCATTTACATTTACCGCATTGGTTGCTCTTTTCAAAATTCCATTTTCGCCTGCTACCAAACTTAGTGTTACTCCAGCTAAAATCAATAATACAATTATAGTTACCACTAACGCTATTAACGTAATACCTTTATTCTTTTTTAACATTTTTATTCCTCCTATATTTACATTCGTACTTTTATCCTTTTATAACTACATGTATATACAGCGCCAACACTCTTAGCATTCTAAGTTTTCCATTTTTTAATTTGTCCATTATAAATAATTTCTCTAAAAACATTATATTCTATAAAACTTTTTTTTTGCAAGAGATAACAGAAAAGTAACATAAATGTAATATTTTTATCCTCCTTTACTCTCCAACACCTCATAGGCTCGAATCATACTCTTAATCTTTCTATCTTCCACATGCTTCAAATACCACAAATAAATAATCAGCAAAAACAATGCAAAATTTCTCATATGCAATATAGCGATGCTATACAATAACGTAATAGCAACTAAAATAACTTGTGTCAATTGACTCATAAAAATAGTAGCCTTTTTGTTTCCTACTTTTTTAACTAATATTTCCTTTAAAATTTTTCCACCATCTAATGGCATAATTGGCATTAAATTAAAAATTGCTAATAATAAATTAGTATAAACAATTTTCATTCTTATCTCATCTACAATTGGCACACATACAAATATTACTGCCATACATAAATTCATAATTGGTCCTGCTAAATATGTAATAATCTTTGTGCTACTTTTTCCGTCTTTATACATATAAAATTCAGCAGATACTCCAAGTGGATTAATCGAAAATACCTTTGGTCGCAAACCGCATTATCATTCCAATTGCCACATGGGCTAATTCATGTAAAATTATGAAAATAATAAATATCATATAAACATCAAATTGTTTCAAAATGAGGAACAAAATAGCAAGCAAAATGATTTTTAAATTAATCTCTACCTTCAAAATAACCTCCTAAAATTGTATTACTTCAGCTGGATTAATTGGATTGTTATCAATTCTGATTTCAAAATGCAAATGTGGACCAGTACTATTTCCAGTACTTCCAACACTTGCTATTTCTTGTCCCTCTACTATTTCTTGCCCCTCAGAAACATACATTTCAGAGCAATGGGCATATAAGGTTGTTACATTTTCTTTTGTAATTCGAATATGATTTCCATAATCACCTTCTGTTGACACTTGTGTTACTGTTCCTGTCATAGCAGATTTTATTTTTGTGCCATTTGGTGCAGCTATATCAATTCCCGTATGCGCCCCTGTTACATTTTGATATTGAGATTCTCGACTGCCAAATCCAGAACTAACAATTCCTTCAATTGGTTTAATAAAATGAACCAAATTTTTAAGAGATGGTACATCTGTTACAACACTTTGTGGGGCTTCTTGCTGTACTTGACTTCCCTGTGTTTGTACAGGCTGTGCTTGACTTTCTTGCTGGTCGTCTGGGTTATTTTCAGTCTGTTCATGATTAATAAAAACGTCATTTGTATTTTCTTCCTCTTTAAAATAGGCTAATAAATTATTAAATTTTTCAGTAAGATTTATATTATATTGTGCAAAATTATTCAAAAAGTTTTCCGTAAAAATATAATCTTTATTTTTCACAGCAAACACAGCCATAGCAAGCAATACCAAAATAAGCATTTCCAGCAAAATCTTGCTTCCCAAATACGTTTTTTGCCTTCTGGGCTCCCTTTGAGAAATGGAAACATTTCTATGATTTCTTCGATAATAAATTTCTTCGGCTCTTCTAATTTTCTCATTATCATTCAAAATTCTTTCCAAAATCCTTCACCTCTCTTGTATAACTCTAATATATTCTTCGAAAAGAATTTTATGTCCAATTTTTTATTAAAACACGATTAAGCTCGCTATGATAATTGTTAAAATAAGACCAATATTGCATATTTGCAAAAATTTATATTTCATTTTCAATCTTTTATCTTCTACTTTTTTAACATCTTTTTGTAATTTTCTCACATATGCATTAATCGTACTTTCTGCTTCTTTTACTACAATCATTTTTTTATTTTTATCATGCAAAGTACGCTTTGTCTTATGATTATATTCACTTTGTTTTAACTTCACATGTGGTTTCAAAACCACAATCGCCTCATCTACAACATTTGAAGCCATTCCTTTTAAAACAATAATATTTTTCATTTTACTCAATTGCATAACTTTCCTCCTAAAATCTGGAATTTTATTTTCCTTAGTTTTTTCCAAAATTTAGGAATTTATTCTTTTCTTAAAATTTTTTCATATAATTTAATAAAACAACTGTTAGAAAATAAAAAAAAAACTTAAAAAAATTGGAAAAATTGGGGACGGGGACACTCTTAATCATATAGTAAACAAAAGAAAATAGAAGAAAAAACGAGAAAAACGAAATTCAAGAGTGTCCCCGTCCCCAAAAACAAAAACACCAAAAACAACCTCAAAAAACAAAAAAACCGTCCCCTCAAAAAAATTAAAAAACAAAAAGAAAGGAAAATAAACATGGAAAACGATAAAGGTCTTGATTTCAGGCATAAAGAAGTCATCAACATTAAAAATGCAAAACGTCTAGGACACGTGCAAGATGTCACCGCAGATTTAAAAACGGGTACAATTACATCCATAATTGTACCCGGAAATTCCAAATTTTTTAGCATTTTCTCTGCTGGAGATGACATCATCATTCCTTGGGAAAACATTACTTGCATTGGTGATGACATAATCTTAGTCGATTTTTAATTATCAAAAATTTTCACGCTATTTATATAATCTACGAATATGGTCAATTGCCGTTTTTTCCAAACGAGAAACTTGCGCCTGCGAAATACCAATTTCCTCAGCGACCTCCATTTGCGTTCTTCCCGCAAAAAATCGTTTGTTAATAATCATTTGTTCTTTGTCATTTAACTTTTTAAGCGCTTCAGCAATGGTAATATTTTCTGCCCACATTTCATCCGTATTTTTCTTGTCTTTGACTTGATCCATAATATAAATACTGTCACTTCCATCATTATAAACTGGTTCTTGCAAAGATAGCGGATCTTGAATTGCATCCAAACTCATGACAATATCTTCTCGGTCCACATCTAACTCCTTGGCAATTTGGTCAATAGTCGCCTCTTTGCCAGTTTCCTTCATAATTCGTTCTTTCGCCTGCAACACTTTATACGCCAAATCTCGAATGGAACGACTCACACGAACCATATTATTATCGCGCAAATACCTACGAATTTCCCCAATAATCATCGGAACAGCATACGTACTTAATTGAATATCTAATGTAATATCAAAATTATCAATTGCTTTAATCAAACCAACACAACCTACTTGAAATAAATCATCCGAATTTTCTCCGGCGTCCCCCAAATCTTTGAATGACACTTAATACTAATCTTAAATTTCCTGCAATAATCTTTTCTCTGGCACTTTCGTCCCCATCCTTCATTTGCTTGAATAATTCTTTGTTTTCTGCATTTGTTAATACTTTTAATTTAGAGGTGTTTACGTTACTGATTTCAACTTTATTAATCAAAATGAAAACCCCCTTTTTGAAAACTAGAAATTAAAATAAATTTTAATTTTTAAGTTATTTCTAAAAAATTCTACCGAATTTTAAGAACTAACCTAATTATTTCCAAAAAGTGGTCGTTTTATACAAAAAAGAAATAATCTCTTCTAAAAAAAGATTATTTCTCTAAAATCACTCTATGTTTGATTACAGTACATTTTTCACATTATGTCAAGTTGACTTTTTGCCCAAAATATGATATAATAAAAGGTTATACCAAAATAAATTTCTACATTTTCTTAATTCTTTCCATCGCCTCAATTGTATTTTCCCTTGTACCAAAAGCGGTCAATCGGAAATAGCCTTCTCCACTTGGTCCAAAACCTACTCCCGGCGTTCCTACCACATTCGCTTGATTTAGCAATTCATCAAAAAATTCCCAAGAACTCATTCCAGCTGGCACTTTTAACCAAATATATGGTGCATTTTCTCCACCAAACACTTTATAACCAGCCTCTTTTAAGCCTTCTTTAATAATTTTCGCATTTTCCATATAATACTGTATATTTTCCCTAATCTGTTTTTGCCCTTCTTCGGAATAAACCGCCTCTGCTGCACGTTGTACAGGATACGAAACACCATTGAATTTGGTTCCATGACGCCTGTTCCATAAGGCATTTAAACCAACCTCTTCCCCAGATTTGGTATATCCTTTTAATGCTTTCGGAACCACTGTATAAGCACAGCGAATTCCTGTAAATCCTGCCGTTTTTGAAAAACTCCTAAATTCAATCGCAACCTCTTTTGCCCCTTCAATTTCATAAATCGTATGTGGAACGTCTTTTTCGCTAATAAATGCTTCGTAAGCTGAGTCAAATAAAAGAATCGCTTTATTTTCTTTAGCATAATCTACCCATTTTTTTAAATCCGCCTTTGTGAGCGTCGTTCCTGTTGGATTGTTCGGCAAACATAAATAAATCATATCTGGAACTTTGGTTGGAAAATCTGGTACAAATCCGTTTTCTGCGGTAGCTGGCATATAAATAATATTTTCATACACTCCTTTTTCTGGCTGATAATTTCCTGCTCTTCCTGCCATCACATTGGTATCTAAATAAACGGGATAAACTGGGTCCGTGATGGCAACAACATTATCGTTTCCAAAAATATCACCAATATTGCCACAGTCACATTTAGCGCCATCTGAGACAAAAACTTCATCTGGTGAAATATTCACTCCACGTTTTTTATAGTCAAATTCTATAATTTTTTCTCTTAAAAATAAATACCCCTGTTCAGGACCATAGCCTCGAAATGTCTCACTTTTTCCTTGTTCATCAATCGCCTTTTTCATAGCTTCGACAACGGCTGGCACAATTGGTCTTGTAACATCTCCTATTCCTAATTTGATGATTTTTCTATCTGGATTTTTCTCTTGAAAATCCGCTACTTTTTTGGCTATTGTAGAAAATAAATAGCTGTCTTGCAATTTTAAAAAATTCTCATTAATTTTAATCATATTTTACCTCTCTTTATATGATTATATGGATAAAAAAACAAATTATTATTTTTTGTAAAATGATTTTATCATACGCTGGATTTTTTTTCAAGTTCAATCCAATTTGACTTCTTATTTGTCCCAAGAGAATTCTCCACCATACACACCCAAATTTGCTTGTGTTCCATCTGGATTGGTTCCTGTGCCTACATTTTTCCACACGCTTGCATCTTCTGTGATTCTGTAACGTTCATCCACTTGTGGCTCTTGCGTTATATGATTGGTTTGGTAATCCCACATGGAATCAGTTGTACCATATCCAGACGTAAATCCTCCATAACAGTTTGTTAATCGAACAACTCCTCCATTCCATGACCTTAAAAATTGATTTATTGATTGTGGCAAAGTACAGTTGTCAAAATAACATCCCAAACCACAACTAATAAAATAACTATAAATAGCAGAAGAAAAATTAAAATCAAAAACAACATTATACAAACTTAATTTTGTATGCAAAAAAATTGTATTTGGACCTTCAACGTCTCCTTTCCATATTAATCTATAGATATTAACTAAATATGCTTGACTACCTCCTCCAGTTGAATTTCCTTCAACACCATACAGTGTTCCAACATTGAGGATTGTTTTTTCTTTATTCCCAATTATATTTATCTCTTGATTACAATTCAATTGAAACATCTTTGTTGTCAACTGGTACTCTCCATCCATTAAAACAATCGCATAACGATATCCATTTTGAATAATTCCTGCGTCTGCAATTTTATCCAATGTTGCATATGGATTTTTCTGGCTTCCATCTCCTGTTTCATCATTTCCAATTTGTGAATTAATATAAATTTTCTGATCCACTTCTATTCGCTCATCTATATAATCTTCATAGTTTTGGTCATTTCCTCCTGTGCTACCACCTACATCTTCTCCTAGATTTTCTTCTGACCAATCTACTTTTCCATTTACAATTGGTCCTGAAGAAATTGGTTTGTCATTTTTAGAAACTTCTATTTCTCCTGTTTCTTCATCATATTTTACCTTATAGCCTCCTTCTGTCTCTTTTTCCGTTCTCAACTTTGTCTTGATATATTCATCTACATTTTCAAACTCCGCTTTATGATTGACATATTTCCCTTCATAATACTGCGTAGCAAAATCTGCTATTAGCAAATTCGCTTCCTCTTGTGCTGAAGCCTTTTCATTAACATCTACTGCATTTGTCGCTCTTTTTAATATGCCGTTTTCTCCTGATATTAAAGCAATCGTGACTCCTGCTAAAATTAATAATACGATAATTGTTACTACCAACGCAATTAACGTTATACCTTCTTTTTTGCGTACAATACCAATATTTCTAGCACTTCGTTGAAAATTTAATCTTTCCACAATTTCTTTTGTATCACGTGCAATCATCAATTCTTCATCCGTTGGAATTACAAAAACTTTTATTTTTGAGCTAGCTGTTGAAATTTCAATTTCTTCACCTCTGCAATCATTTGCCTTTTCGTCAATCTCAACTCCCATGAATTTCAATTTTTCACAAATCCCTTTTCTAATATTAATTTGATTCTCACCAATTCCTGCTGTAAACACTATTACATCAATTCCTTGCATTGAAACGGCGTAACGCGCAATATATTCTGCGACCGTATGATTATAAAAATCAATTGCTAAAGCTGCCCTTTCGTTTCCCTCTGCTTTGGCCGCTTCCACATCTCTAAAATCAGGACTAATGCCAGAAATACCAAGAACACCAGATTCTTTATTCAAAATCTGATTGACTTCCTCCTTCGTCTTGCCCAAAGTCTCCATCAAATAACCCGGCAAAGAAGGATCCATATCACCACATCTTGCACACATGGCAATACCTCCTAGTGGTGTCAATCCCATACTGGTATTAACTGATTTTCCTCCATCTATCGCACAAAGTGACGCTCCTTGCCCCAAATGACAAGTCACAATTCTCAAATCTTTCACGTCTTTTCCCATCACTTGTGCCACTCTTTGTGATACAAATTTATGACTTGTTCCATGGAAACCATATTTACGAATTTTATATTTTTCATAATATTCATAAGGAAGCGGATAAATATAATTTTCTTTTGGCATGGTTTGATGAAAAGCTGTATCGAAAACAGCGACCATCGGCGTGTTTTTAATTTGTTTTTTGCAAGCCTCAATTCCTAATAAACAAGCAGGATTATGAAGTGGTGCAAGTGGAATACATTCTTTGATTTGTTCAATAACTTCATCTGTAATTAAAACTGAGCTACTAAACTTTTCTCCCCCATGAACCAAACGATGTCCTACTGCGTCAATTTCATTCAAATCTTGAATTACGCCATATTCTTCACCTGTTAGCAAATCTTCCATTACAAATTTCAACGCCAAATCATGATTTTCTACAGGATGCTCAATTCTAACTTTCTGTCCCTTTTGCTTAATTGTCACAAAAGAATTATTTTGCCCAATTCTTTCATATGTTCCTTTTGTAATCACTTCTTCCCTTTCCATATCAAGCAACTGATATTTTAAGGAACTACTTCCACAATTTAAAACTAAAATTTTCATACTTTTCCTCCTAAAATTTATTAATTAACCATCTTAATGATCATTTCACTCTTTCTTCTACTTAAAATAATACATACATAAAAAATAATTAACGAAAAAACACCATAGCAAGACAATTTTTTAGTCTCTTGATTTGCTAAATTACCATAAATGCATAAATAATAAATTAGTAATTGAATTACAAAAAATACTAAAGAAATTATCTCCCATTCTAAATGTGTAGAAGTATTTATCAAATTTTTTGTGCCTGTACACAAGTAATCGCAATCACACCTGCCACATCTTTTGCCGAACACCCTCTT
The DNA here is from genome assembly GCA_947648495.1 of uncultured Clostridium sp. GTDB lineage: Bacteria > Bacillota > Clostridia > TANB77 > CAG-508 > Scatovivens. The sequence goes on along the minus strand of CANSOA010000010.1, from coordinate 41,396 downwards.
GACAAATCATTAATGGGTTTGCTAATTCCTTGACAAAGTGGTCCATAAGCCTCTGCTTTAGCAAGTCTTTGCGTTAATTTATAACCAATATTTCCAGCTTCCAAATTAGGAAAGATTAATGTATTACATTGTCCTGCAATTTCGCTATTCGGCGCTTTTGACTTTGCTACTTCTGGTACAATTGCACTATCCAACTGCAATTCTCCCTCTACTTTAAGTTCTGGATAAGTTTCTTTTATAATATTAGTTGCATCAATCACTTTTTGCGTCATTTCTGATTTCGCACTTCCATAGGTTGAATACGAAAGCATTCCAATTTTAGCAGATTTACCAACTAATTTTTCAAAACTTTCACTAGAAGATTTTGCAATCTCAGCCAATTCCTGCGCTTCAGGATTTTCATTTAGTCCACAATCGCCAAAAACAAAAATTCCATTTTCTCCATATTCACAATTTGGAACAACCATTACAAAAAAGGCTGAAACCAATTTTGTATCTGGCGCAGTTTTTAGAATTTGAAGAGCAGGACGAAGTGTATCTGAAGTCGAATGAATCGCTCCGCGAAACTAAACCATCTGCTTCTTCTTTTTTCACCATCATCATACCAAAATAAACTTCATCTAAAACGAGTTCTTTAGCTTTTTCAATGGTCATTCCTTTATTTTTTCGCAATTCATATAAATCATTCGCATATTGCTCTAGTTTTTCTGAAGTTTTAGGATTGATAATTCTCGCTTTTGAAATATCAAACTGATTTTCTTGTGCGATTCGCTCAATTTTTTTCTCGTCTCCTAACAAAATAATATTAGCATATCCCTCTTTTAAGGCAATAGCAGTCGCTTCAATTATTCTTTTATCAGAAGCCTCTGGCAATACAATTGTTTTAATTTGTGTTTTTGCTCTATTTTTTATATCGTCTATAAAACTCATTTTTTTCTCCTATTATTTCAAAATTTCTCTTTTGTTATTATATAAAAATTGAGCAATAAAGTCAAGAAAGTTTCTTTTAAAAAAGAAAAAACTGCCTGTTACATGTTAATTACCATGCAACAAGACAGTCTAAAAATTAAAGTCTTTTTGGACCCCAAATACGCTTTTCTGGATGAATGCAACTTTTTAATTTACATGTATCACATGGAAATCCGGTTGCAAGATGGCTGGCACATCTTTGTTCTTCTCTTTCCATCTCACCCCGCCAAAATCTTTGGTTTTCTTCGTCCATTTTTTCAATTTGCTCTACTGTCATAATCTTCCTCCTGTTTTTCTATAATTTTATGATTTATATTATACCACAAATTTACATAAATTGCAAGAGGTTACAGCTGTTTTTTTACAAAAAAATTGTACTGATTTGCTTAAATTTCTGCTAAATCAGTACAATTATCAAACTAATGGGCGCCTTCGATTAATACTGCCGAAGGATTATTTCGAGGTGGTCGAGCACAAAGATTATTAACTTGTAAAAAGGGACATCCACTGCACCCCTTCCCATCTATCTTGCGATACAAACACATGACATTTTTCTTTCCCATTGAAGTATTTACCTTTTTTGCTCTGACTACTGCATTTCCCACTATTACGTCCATTATAGACTCCTTTCTTAATTCAAAAAATAAATTAACTTATATAGTATAACACATTTTTTCTTAAAAAGCAAGAGGCTACAACCGTTTTTATTTTTCCCATCTCCCAAAAATACCACATGGTAACACAATTTCCGAATTTTTCATAGGAAGTCCAACTTCTCCAGAAGATACTTTTCCCACTCTTTTCTTTAATTTCAAATGCAAAATATTTTCCAAAACTTTACTTGAAATTCCAGTTGTATACGAATTAATCAAGAAAAAAAGCGGATTATCCGATAAAACTTTTTCACACAATTCCACCAAATCTGCAAGTCCGTTTTCAAACTGCCAAACTTCGCCGTTTTTGCCTCTTCCATAAGAAGGCGGATCCATAATAATGGCGTCATATTGGTTGCCACGCCTAATTTCTCTTTGTACGAATTTTACCACATCATCAATCAAAAAGCGGACTGGTCTATCACTTAATCCTGAAGATTTGACATTTTCTTTGGCCCAATCGGTCATCCCTTTTGAACTATCCACATGACAAACGGAAGCTCCTGCTGACAAACACGCAACTGTTGCACCACCTGTATAAGCGAATAAATTCAATACTTTAATGGGACGTTTTTCTTGTTTGATTTTCGCAATCATCCAATCCCAATTGACCGCTTGTTCTGGGAAAAGTCCTGTATGTTTAAATCCCATCGGCTTAATGTTAAAGGTCAAATTTTTATAATGAATTTGCCAATTTTGAGGAATTTTTTTGGAAAATTTCCATCCACCACCTCCAGAATTACTTCGGTTATATCGTGCATCTGCCGTATTCCACAAATCGGGATTTGTTTTCTCTTTCCAAATAATTTGTGGATCTGGGCGAATTAATTTAATATTTTTCCAACTTTCTAATTTTTCGCCATTTGCCATATCTAATATTTCGTAATCTTTCCAATCTCTTGCAATTTCCATTTTTCCCTTCCTTGTCTTTTTTATCCACCACCTAAGGTTTGCAAAACTGTTATAAAATTGTATAATAACCCAATTAAAACAGCTATACTAATGGTTGTCCCTATAATTAACATTCCAATTAAAAATTTTTTCATATATTTCCTCCTTTGAAAAATAGCATTTATTACTATATATTCAATTTTGGAAATTTTATGACAAATTCATTAAAAAAAGTCTGGCTTATCTTCAAATTCCATTTTTTCTTTTGTAACTGGATGCGCAAAACTTAAGTAATACGCCCAAAGTCTCAATTGTTTTCCGTCTGCCACGTGTTCCATATTTCTGGTCTCCATACAAACTATGCCCTCGTGATGCAAATTGTACACGAATTTGATGATGTCTACCTGTATGCAAATTCACTTTAACAATTGATAAGTCTGTTTTTTCATTATATTTGATTACTTCATAATCCAAACTGGCTTCTTTTTCATTTTTCGTTCCTTCTGGCACAACTTTGCTCGTGTTGGTTCGTTCGGTTTTTAGTAAAAAATCGTGCCAAGTGTCTTTTTCTTTTTCCAATTTTCCATCACAAGTTGCTAAATATTTTTTCTGTATTTGTTTGGTGCGAATTTGCTCACTTAGTCGAGACGCGGCTTTTGAAGTTCTAGCGAACACCATAACACCACCTGTTGGGCGATCTAATCTGTGAACTAATCCTAAATAGACATCTCCCGGTTTGTGATATTTTTCTTTTAAATAGGATTTTACGATTGTTAGCATATCAATATCACCTGTTTTATCCGCTTGAGATGGTACATTGTTTGGTTTTCGTACAACGATGATATGATTATCTTCGTATAAGATTTTTAAATTCTGCATTTTTTCTCCCTATTTTTCTATGACTAATTTATATTTCCACAATATTGACAACATCTAATTGTTCTTCTCTTACATTATTTTCAATGGCATCATATAATGCATTGACTGTATCTAATGATGTAAAACAAGGGATTTTGCATTCAACTGCCATTCTACGGATTTTAAATCCATCTCGATTGGATTCTTTTCCTTTTGTTGGTGTATTAATGACAAAATTAATTTTGCCAGACTGAATTAAATCAATAATGCTATTTTTTCCTTCCCAGATTTTCTCCACAACATTTGCCCCAATACCGTTTGATGCTAAAAAACTTGCTGTTCCAGAGGTTGCATAAATTTCAAAACCTTTACTAAAAAATTTCTGCGCAATCGGAAGCATTTCCTCTTTATCTTTGTTGCGAACTGTAATCAAAATGCTTCCTTTGCTCGATACATTCGCTCCACTTGCGATAAAAGCTTTCAAAGTTGCTTTATGAAATTCCTTTGAAACGCCCAAAACCTCGCCTGTAGACTTCATTTCTGGTCCCAAACTCGTATCCGCATTTTTAATCTTTTCAAATGAAAATACTGGCATTTTCACACAAACATAATCACTTTTCTTATATACACCTGTTCCATAGCCAATTTCTTTTAGTTTTTCCCCAAACATCACACGTGTTGCAATATCAATCATCGGCAAATTTGTGACTTTGCTAATATAAGGAACCGTTCGGCTCGAACGTGGATTGACTTCAATAATATACACTTCATCATTTGAAATAATAAACTGAATATTTATCATGCCAATAATATTCAATTCTTTTGCAATTTTTTCTGTATACTCAATGATTTTCTCTTGATGCTTTTGCGCAATACTCTGTGTTGGGTATACCGAAATACTGTCTCCTGAATGAACACCCGCTCTTTCCAAATGCTCCATAATTCCTGGAATTAATACATCTTCCCCATCGCAAATTGCATCCACTTCCAACTCTTTTCCTAGCATATATTTATCCACCAAAATTGGATGTTCTTGCGCAATCGTGTTAATTTCATTGATGTATTCTTCCATTTCATGATCATCATAAGCAATCGCCATTCCTTGCCCACCTAAAACATATGACGGACGTACTAAAACAGGATAACCAAGTCGATTTGCCACTTCCTTTGCTTCCTCTACTGTATAAATCGTACTTCCTTTTGGACGCAAAATTTCACAATGATTTAAAGCTTCATCAAATTCTTTTCTATCTTCTGCTCTATCCATGTCTTTTTCGCTGGTGCCGATAATTCTCACGCCCATATCCGACAAAGCTTTGGTCAATTTAATCGCTGTTTGTCCACCAAATTGTACAATTGCACCTTCTGGCTTTTCAACATCGATAATATTTTTCACATCTTCGGCTGTTAATGGCTCAAAATATAATTTATCTGCAATATCAAAATCCGTGCTAACCGTTTCTGGATTGTTATTTACAATAATGGTTTCATAGCCCAATTCTTTCAAAGCCCAGACACCATGCACACTACAATAATCGAACTCAATTCCTTGTCCAATGCGAATAGGTCCAGAACCTAACACCATAATTTTCTTTTTAGCGGTCTGTTTGGCTTCATTTTCATCATCATAACTTGAGTAATAATAGGGCGTCCTCGCTTCAAATTCAGCAGCGCAAGTGTCAACCATTTTAAAATTTGCTGTAATTCGATTTTCTTCGCGTATTTTCAAAATTTCATTTTCAGTTTTCCCACTTAATTTGGCAATTACTTTGTCTGTAAATCCTAATTTTTTTGCTTTTAAAAGCAACCTGCTGTTCATTTCATTAACGCTAAGTTCGTTTTCCATACGAACAATTTTATAAATCGCTCCTATAAAAAATCGGTCAATTGTGGTAATTTCATGGATTTGGTCAACTGAAATTTCGCGTCTGATAGCTTCTGCAATAACGAATATTCTGTCATTGTCAACCTCTTTTAGTTTTTCTAAAATTTCCTCTTTTTCCAAATTTTGTAAACCTGGCATGATAAAACTATCCATATTTTCTTCTAACGAACGAATGGCTTTCATAAGTCCTGCCTCTAAATTTGGTGCAATTGCCATAACTTCGCCTGTTGCTTTCATTTGCGTACCAAGTGTTCGATTAGCTGTCAAAAATTTCTTAAATGGCCATTTTGGAATTTTAACAACCACATAATCTAAAACGGGCTCAAAACAAGCATATGTTTTGCCTGTTACTTCATTTTTGATTTCATCTAATGTATAACCTAACGCAATTTTGGTCGCTACTTTTGCGATTGGGTAACCTGTTGCTTTGGATGCTAAAGCAGATGAACGGCTTACTCTAGGATTTACTTCAATGACAGCATATTCAAAGCTATTTGGGTTTAAAGCAAATTGCACATTGCATCCACCTTCAATTTTAAGGGCAGATATGATTTTAATGGCAGAGGTTCGAAGCATCTGATATTCCTTATCTGCCAAAGTTTGCGAAGGTGCAACAACAATGCTGTCTCCTGTGTGAACCCCTACTGGATCGATATTTTCCATATTACAGATGGTGATGCAATTTCCTGCACTATCACGCATGACTTCGTATTCAACTTCTTTCCAGCCAGTGATGCATTTTTCTACTAAAATTTGATGTACACGCGACATACGAAGTCCACTTCCTGCAATTTCTTCTAATTCTTCAAAAGTGGTTGCAATTCCGCCTCCAGTCCCCCCTAAGGTATAAGCAGGTCGAATAATAACAGGAAGTCCAATTTCTCGTGTGAATTCTATAGCATCGTCAACGGTTTCTACTACTTTACTGGCAATGCAGGGTTCATGAATGGATTCCATCATATCTTTAAAGGCTTGCCTATCTTCAGCATTTTTGATTCCTTGTGTTCCTGTTCCTAAAAGACGTACATTGTGTTCTTGCAAAAATCCACTTTCTGCAAGTTCCATTGCCAAATTCAATCCAGTTTGCCCACCTAAGTTTGGTAAAATGCTGTCTGGCTGTTCTTTTTCAATTACTTTTTTTACGGTAGTAACGCTTAGTGGCTCTATGTAAATTTTATCTGCCATATTTTTGTCTGTCATAATTGTGGCAGGATTGGAATTGATGAGAACAACTTCGATTCCTTCTTTTTTTAATTCACGACATGCTTGTGTTCCCGCATAATCAAATTCAGCGGCTTGTCCAATGATGATTGGTCCGTGATCCGATGACTAATACTTTTTTAATTTGGTTATTTTTTGGCATTGTTTTGTTTCCTTTCTCCTAATTTTTATAATTATTTATTCACATGATTAACTCACATTCGCTTACCAGATTTTCTACAATCCAATTAGGCAACGGATAGTCCCTTAAAGCTGTTTGACAAATTTGTCAAATATTTCATTCGTATCTTCTGGTCCAGGACACGCTTCTGGATGGAATTGTACCGTGAATATGTTTTTGTTTTTATAACGAATTCCTTCAACAGTATTATCATTTAAATTAATATGCGAAACCTCAGCAATTTCTGGTTTTACGCTGTCCGCTACTACATAGTAACCATGATTTTGCGATGTAATATACACTTTTCCATTTTCTAAATCTTTAACTGGATGATTTGGTCCTCGATGCCCATATTTTAACTTCGCCGTTTTAAATCCATGCGCCAACGCCATCAACTGATGTCCCAAACAAATTCCTAAAATTGGAAGATTCGTTTTGCTCAAATCTTTAATAATATTAATTTCTTCTTGTGCATTTTCAGGATCTCCTGGTCCATTTGAAAGTAAAATCCCATCTGGTTTTAATGCTAAAACTCGATCTATTGGCGTATTGCATGGACAAACTGTAACACCAACATCCCTTTTTAAAAAAGAATTGACAATATTATGCTTAAATCCATAATCCATTAAAACAATTTGTTTTTCTTTCGCTCTTCCATAAGCCCTAAATTCTTTTGTTGATACTTGTCTGACTACTTTTCCTACTTCATATTCTTTGATTTTCTGCTTAATTTCTGCCATATTATCAATCGAAGAAGTAATATAGCCTTTCATTGTTCCTGTTTCTCTTAGCAATTTGGTTAGTTTTCTTGTATTAATATTCGTAAGACCTGGAATTTTATAGTCTCTTAAAAACTTATTTAAGCTGTCTTTTTTACGGAAATTGCTTTCAAATTCCGCAAGTTCGTGAACAAAAACCGCTTTGGCCCAAATTTGCTCTGATTCGAAATCGTCTGGAATAACACCATAATTTCCAATTAATGGATAGGTCATAACAATGCCTTGTCCCGCATAAGATGGGTCAGTGAAGGTTTCCAAATAGCCAGCCATTCCTGTATTAAATACCACTTCACATGCCGTATCAACCGTCGTTGCTCCAATTCTTTCTCCTTCAAATATTTCTCCATTTTCTAGTACTAAATAGCCTATCATAAATTATCCATCCTTTCTGTTATGCTTAAAAAATAAACACTAAATAAAATCTAGTGTTTATCCATAAAATTACGATTGATTAAAAAAGAAAACAAGGTACTAATAATAGATTTTTTTCTATCATTTTTCGCTATTCTATTATTGAATTTTCCCTTTTTCATTTTTATTGTAACCTCTTATCTTTATTTATCTTATATATTTTAATATATATTGTACCAAAATGCAAGAGTTTTTTCATAAAAATGTGTAATTAAATTATGCAAAAATCGTTTCAAATAAATTTCAACCTTTCTAAAACAAACAACTCACATACAAACAAAACAGCAAAATAAAAATAATGCCATGATTTCTACTAATCATTCTTCTATTTCTAAATAAATCAAAAATAAGCAAATAAATGGTTATCATTAATAAAAACAATAAAGAGCGATTAAATTCTAAATCATAATGAATTGGTTTTATCATCGCTCCTACAGCAGGTAATAAGCAAATGTTAAATATATTAGAACCAATAACGTTGCCAATTGCTAAATCGCTTTCTTTTTTTATCGTAGCAATAATGCATGTTACAATTTCTGGCAAAGAAGTTCCCAAAGAAACAATCGTCATACTAATGATACTTTCACTTACACCAAAAGCTTCCGCTATCGCAATTGCGCCATTTACTACAAAATCCGCTCCAAATTTCAAGCCAACTACGCCCAATACAATATAAATCAAAATCCATATAAATGTTATTTCTGATGTTTGCGTACCATTATTTTCTTGAACCTCAGACTTTCCCTCATATACTGTATACAAAATATAGACAATCGCAAAAGCTAATAAAATCCAGCTTTCTGTTTGACTAATTATCTGATTTCCTGTTCCAAAATTGCAAAATATGGCAAGCATTAAAATGCTAAATACAGAAACTGGCAAATGCACTTGTAAAATTCGCTTATCTAATTTAAGCGGATTACAAACACTCGCAACTCCAATCACTAAAAGTAAATTGCAAATACAACTTCCAATAGAATTTCCAATAATAATATCTGGATTGCCCGTCAAACTTGACTTAACCGTCACAATAATTTCTGGAAGCGATGTTCCAATTCCAACAATAACAATTCCAATTAGCATTTCAGACAAATGAAACTTTTTCGCAATATTACTCGCTCCTTTTACCACAAAATCTGCACCTTTTATAAGCAAAATAAAACCAATTATCATTAACATTATTTCATATAACATTTTATCTCCTCTTTTTCATTTTTCTATTATTTTTTGTGAAAATTTGTTTTTTATTCTTTTTTTAATATTTTGTTGCTTTTTACCATATTTTGTTATATAATTATAAAGTTATGTAAAGGAGAAATATTTATGATAAAAATAGCTTTTTTTGATACCAAAGATTATGATAAAACTTTTTTTGAAGAATACAACAAACAATACAATTACAACATTACTTACTTTGAATCAAAATTAAATTCCGAAACCGTCCAACTTGCCAAAGGTTTTGACGCCATCTGTATTTTTGTAAATGACATCGTGGACAAACCAACCTTAGACAAACTAAACGAATATGGAATTCAATTAATTGCACTACGCTGTGCTGGATTTAATAATGTTGATTTAGAACATCTCGGCAACATAAAATTGGTCCGAGTTCCTCAATATTCCCCTTATGCTGTAGCAGAACACGCTACTGCTCTATTATTAAACATTAATCGAAAAATTTATAAAGCATATCAACGTGTAAAAAAATATAACTTTTCTTTAGACGGACTTCTTGGTTTCGACTTACACAATAAAACAGTTGGTGTAATTGGAACTGGCAAAATTGGAAAAGCTTTTATCGAAATTATGCATGGTTTTGGCACAAACATTATTGCCTACGATTTATTTCAAGATGAAAAAGCCAGCCAAGAACTTGGATTTACCTACGTTGAATTAAATGAATTATGTGAAAAATCGGATATTATCTCACTTCACTGTCCACTTACGCCAGAAACTGAAAATATTATTAATAAAGATTCCTTAGAAAAAATGAAAACTGATGTTATTATTATCAATTGTAGCAGAGGAAATTTAATCCATACCAACGACTTAATCGATTATCTTTCTTCTGGAAAAATTGGTGGTGTTGGCTTAGACGTTTACGATAATGAAGCCGACTTCTTTCTAAAAGACATGTCAAATTCTTACGAAAGAGACAAAAATTTATCATTACTAATTTCGATGCCAAATGTGCTAATTACTTCACATCAAGCCTTTTTCACATCAGAAGCACTCAATAAAATTGCAAGTGATACTTGTCAAAATATTTATGATATTTTAACTACTGGAAGTTGTATAAACGAAGTAAAATAGAAATATTTTTTCATTTAAAAAGAGCCTTAAAAATAGGCTCTTTATCTTATATTTAAATCAATATTTCATTTCTACTTTTCAACCAAAACCAATCTAACTTGTGCCAAATCCGTAATTGTGATTTTTCCATTTTCGTCAATATCACCTGCCTTTAAGGCATTCCCTGTTAATTGTTCTTTTCCAATATAATGCAATCTTAAGCTGGCAAGATCTGTCATTGTAATTTTTCCATTCCCATCTGTATCTCCTGTAACAATAATTGTATATTGTAAAGTAGAACCTAGTTTTAATATTGTACCCGTTCCTAAAACATCATCTTGTTTTAATGGATTTCCAGTTTCATCTAAAAATACCATTTGTTGTTTCGTTTCCACATTTCTCATAAATTGATTTACCGTTGTTTTTGGTAGAACTTTTGAAATATGTTTTTCTTCTATTTTATATACTTTAGAAATAATTCCTTCTGGTTTTTCTGGCTCTTCTGGTTTCTCCTCTTCTTTCTTTATCCAATCAACCTTTGCTGTCGCTGTTCCTTTATTTCCTGCTTTATCCTCAAACTCAAATGTGAATTCTCCATTCTCCGCAAAAACATACGTATTTTTTCCCTCATTATTCGTGATTTTTACGTCTTCTTTATCAAATTTAATCGTTGCTGTTACTTCTTCTGTCGTTTCTTCCAGCGTGCTATATTCAATCGTTGCTTTTGCTGGTTTTTCTGGCTCTTCTGGTTTTTCCTCTTCTTTCTTTATCCAATCAACCTTTGCTGTCGCTGTTCCTTTATTTCCTGCTTTATCCTCAAACTCAAATGTGAATTCTCCATTTTCTTTAAATGTATAGACATCTTTTCCTTCATTATTTGTAATTATTACATTTTCTTTGTCAAATGTTATCCTTGCTGTTACCTTTTCTGTTGTTTCCTCTAATGTACTATACGTAATAGTTGCTATTGGAGCCACTTTATCAATCCAATCAACTTTCGCTGTCGCGGTTCCTTTATTTCCTGCTTTATCTTCAAACTCAAATGTAAATTCTCCATTTTCTGTAAAAACATAAGAAATATTTCCACTATTATTCGTCACCGTGATTTTTGTGCTTGGGTTAACCAATGTTACAGTTACATCTTGATTTGTTAATTCTGTTCTGTCATATTGCAAGTCAGCAGTTGGAATAATTGGTTCTGGAGTTTCTATTTTAGTGACATCTTCATATAAATTTATCATCGCTACTGACGCAAACATACCATACGTTTCCATTTCAAATTTCACATATTGTGCCTGCCTACTCTCGCCAAATTCAATTCGCTTAAACTCCTCATTTTGCTCACAATTTTCTTTTCTACCTGCCTCAACCCAGTTTTCACCATCCATGCTAACATATACAATTCCATTTTTGATCGCATCTGGATCATTTGCCTTATATTTTTTCTGAACAAATTCCAACGCAGAAATATATTTTGGTTCATCTAATTTTATTGTAATAAACGGTTTTTCTTTTTGTTGTAAAACATTATCTCTAAAGTCTGTATGCCAGATTGTATTCCTATTTCCATCGATTGCATTTAGTGCATAAAATGGTCTACTAGCATCAACCGATTGGGTAGAAAATTCATGAACCGACAAATGTTTAATTGGAACATATTTGGCTGTATCTGGTTGATTATCCTCTGTAAATTCATATTCAATCCAATCACTTGCCGTATAAAACCCTGTCGCCTTATTTCTAACCAACAGCTTTTGAGTTCCAATTACCACTGGTTCTTGCTCTTCATAAGATTTCCAAACATTTTCACCTAATAATTTCCACTCTAACAAATCCACCTTATCTAATCCAATCAAACGATTTTCCAAATCATTCACATATGGTCTAATTTTAGGAGCTTCTCCTTTTTTTATATTAACTGTACACTCAATACCACTTTGTCTAAAACGAACCCTGATTTTATCATTTTCATTAATTTGATTTATTTCTACATCCGTTAATTGATATTTCCTTCCTCTTCCTGCCTTCCAAGTTGCTCCGCCATCAATACTATAACTCCAATCTGCATTCTCAAATTCATCCTCTAAAATAATTCTTCCAGCTTCTTCTCCATCAAAAGAAAATTTCACAGATGTTTTTATCTCTTTATTTTCATAAAAATTAAACATTCTCGCACAAAACCAATTTCCATTAGAAGCACGGTCAGCCACAATTTTTATATATTGTACTTTAGAAAGATTTTCAATTTCAAAAGCTTTTGTATTTTCAATCGCTTGCCCAACCGTATTGGCTTGATTGGTGTAGGTTAAATTTTTTTGCTGTGATAATATTTCCCAATTCTCGCCATCCATACTTCCATAAATTGTGCCATCTAATATTTTACCATTTCCACCACCTGCAGGAATATACTCAACAGCCGATAAATAAACTGGCTCATCTAATTTAACAATCATATAACGCTGAGTGTCACTACCATTCCAAGCTGAATGATATCTCGTATTCGCATTTCCATCAATTGCATTAACAGCTGCTCCTTGATTATTCGTTGCCTCTGATGAAACACCATGAATCGATAAATGCGAAATTGGAATATATTGTCTATTTTCTGGCAAATTATTTTGTGTAAAAGTATATATTGAACTTGTTGTACTCGCTAAATACTCACCCGTCGCACCCATTCTAAGAATAACTGTTTTATCACCTGTTAAATCTGGTTCTTTTTCACTGTAAAATTTCCAATCATCACCTTCTTTGAATTTCCATTGTATCGTAGGTGTTGCACCAATAAATCGATTTTCTAAATCATTCGCATATAGGGTTTGTGGCAAACCTGTTGACTCCTTTATATCAATTTTATATAAATTTTCTTCATCATAATTCACACCAACAATATGAACATAAATATCATTTTCAGCAGTAATACTGTTTATTTCTTCTGGTGTTAATTGCAATTTATGTTCCTCTTCTGCTGTAAAAGAAACTTCTTTCCAGTTTTGTTTTCCGTCAATACTATAATCCCAACGCACACCATTTCCATCAAAACGACTTGACAATACAATTTTACCTGCATCTTCTCCATCAAATGAGAAAGTAGCAATTGTTTTATCTAATTTTCCTAATAAAAAGTTAGCTTCTAATCTTGTAAGACTTGGCTGATATACATAATAATGCTCTGCTGAATTATTCGGTGTTTGACTTGCCTGTGTTAAAATTCTTGTTTGTAAAAGTGTAAATCGATATAAGTTTTGCATACTTGTTAAGTGTGGTTTAATCAAATTCGTCAATTGTTGCATTGGTAATGGGAAATATTTTAAATTTTCCGCTACTTCTTTTGCCAATTCAAAATATTCATTTTCTGTTTTATTGGTATTGGCATTATAAACATTAATTAATCCAAGCCAAGCATCAATATTGATTGGTTGTATTTTTAAGGCTTTTCTATAAATTTCTTCTTGTTTTTCTAAATCACCTTGATATGCGTTTGCAAGCATTACAGTTTCTTCACATTTTTCAAAATTTTCATAATCATTTAATGCTTCTTGGGCAAGTGCCATATAGACTACTTGATAGGAACCTTTTGCATAATTTGTATTAGCATTTCCCCAACCAAGTAATAATCTCTCGCCTTTTTCTGACAAGGTCCATCCACTTACGTCATTATCAAGATTCCAATAACCGTTTCCATTGGTATCTTGACTATAGTAGATAATCGCTGCGTGTCCCGGTTGACCAATAACAGCTGCTGGTATTCCATGTACTGTACGAATATTTGAACCAGTTTTAGATATTCCTCCACAAACTGCTCCTGTTCCAAATTCATTTCTAAAATTCATCCATACTTTATAGATTTTATTTTCTTCTGTGCTATAAGTCACTCCATATTTAGAAAATATTCCATCAAACTTCTGATCCCAATAATCTTTTTTAGCTGGGTCATGAAATATCGGATTGCCATAATTTGGAGTTACATAAGCCATATAAGGATGTGGGGTTAAATAACTCCAAGTTTGATTTGGATGAGCATCAATTTGTTTTTGTGTATATTCATTTAACCATAGAATTTCTTCATCATCTATAAGATTATTAAAAACAAAACGCATTTCTTCTACATTATAACTTTCAAACCATTGCGTAATATCAATGCTAGAAGAAACTATAAATTTTCCATTTTTATGCAAATCTTTGAAAATTTGATAACGTGTTACCGCATTAGATTGATTACCTGGATTGCTTGGTTGCATCCACAATGCAACTCGTTGTGAGTGTGTTAAAGAAAGCGTAATAGCCATTTTTTTATATAAATCACCTAATACAGTCCCATATTTTGTAGTTTGTGTGATGTCAAAATCTGTTTTATAGGTATTATACAATTCAGACAAAATTTTTAGTGAATTATAATAACTTCCGCCATCTGGTGTTCCTCCCATCATGTAAAGACGAAGTGTTTCTAAATCATTCATTAACCATGAAAGCGTTTGTTTATTGGCTTGACTTTCATTGGAAAAACGTTTTAAAGCATATTCTCCTGCTCTTTTGACTAATTCTCTTTGTAATAATGCTAATTCATAATCTCCAGTTATTTCTTGACCTTCATAATTTTTTATCATTTCATCATATTGAGCAAGTGTTTTAATTCCATTACTATCATCATAACCCTGTTTGATTAACTTTGCATCTGCATAAACAGAATGATCACTTGCATTAGATGCCTTATCATCCGCACAGAGTTTTAAAAATTTTACATTTTTGATATTAATTTTTACGAATGTTGCATTTTGACCCGGTTGTTTATCAATTGGTTCTCCTCCTATTTGAGATGCCCAATTGGTTCCATCTTGTGATGTAAAAATATCAAATATAACACCATCTCCTCTAGTTGAAGTTGTGTTTAAACCTATATAGGCTGTAAAATAGTCATAGTCTGCATAATTTGTTAAATCATAAACGACTGTTGATGTTGCATGTGCAAAAATTCCTTTTTCAAAAGTATAATTCGAGCCTTCTACTTTCATAGAAATTGCAGTATTGTCTGGTGTTTTATCTAAAGAAATTTCTCTCCAGCCTACGGACGATTGTTCTTCTACATAAGGAATATCTGATAAATAGCAAAATTCCTCATTTTCTTTTGCATAAGAAAGATACGAAGTGTCCATTGATAAAAACATCACGAATAATAGAGCTAAACAAATTTCTATTTTGAATAAAACGTTAGCTTTGTCTTTATTACTTTTAATATTCTTTTTCATATAAACCTCCATTTTTTTCTAGTCTCCCTTATTATCATTATATCATAAAATTCAATTTATGTAAATATTTTCCACGAATTTTTTCAACTTTTTTAATTTTATCAAAAAGGATGCATTTTTTCATAAAATGCATCCTTTTTTCACTCATTTTCACTTTTTAGATGAAGCACTTTTGTAGCTATATTTTTTACAAAAGTTTCATCATGCTCTATGAAAATCATGGTTGGTTTAGCGTTTAAAAGCGCCTGTTCAATTTGTATTCTGGTTAAAATATCAATATAATTTAGGGGTTCATCCCAAATATAGAGATTGGCGTCTTCTGAAATACTTTTAGCAATTAGGACCTTTTTCTTCTGTCCTTCGCTCATTTGGCTAATCTCTTTTTCAAATTCCTGCTTGGAAATTCCCATTTTTGAAAGCATCGCTTTGAAAATACTTTCTTCTATTTTTTGTTGTTTAGCAAATTCTTTCAAAGTTCCTTTCAACATTTCCGTTGTTTGCGAAACATAGGATATTTTTAAATTTTTTGCTATTTGATAATTTCCTTTATAGTTTATTTGACTGCCTATTATGAATTTTAAGATACTGGATTTTCCAATTCCATTTTTGCCAGTAATAGCAAGTCTATCACCAGTTTTTATATCAACTGAAATTGGCGCAAACAGTGGTTTTTCATTGTAGGTTATTTGAAAATTATGCATAAACATAATTGGGTTTTGTTTGGTTTCTAATGGAACAATTTTTAGGTTATCATTTCGCTCTAAATTTTTTAGTAAATTAGATTTTTCTTGGATTGATTTTTGTGTCCTTTTTTCCATTACTTTTGACTTTTTCATCATTTTAGCGGACTTGTGTCCTACATAACCTCGATCTATACTAGAGCCCGAATTGGTGGTATTGTATTTTGATTTTTCAACTTTGTCAGACCAATTAGCTGTGTTTTTTGAGGCGATTTCTAAACGCTCTATTTCTTTTTTTAATTTTTCATTTTGGGTTAATTCAAAATGCTCTTGTGCATTTTTATTTTGTTGCCAAGTAGAAAAATTGCCTTTTTGTATCTGAATATTCGTATTATTAATCGCAAGGATGTGATCGACAATTTGGTCTAAAAAATCTCTGTCATGAGAAACTACGATAAAACTTTTTTTCTTTTTCAAATATTCTACCAAATGTTTTCTCGTTTCATGGTCCAAATGATTGGTGGGTTCGTCAATTAGCAAGAAATGATTTTCCTTCAAAAACAAACTAATTAAAAGAATTTTTACTTGTTCACCACCACTTAGCAAACTAAAATTTCGATAAAGAATTTCTGGTTGTGCTTGAAGCAAACTAAGTTCTTTTATAATCTCCCAATCTTCCACCTTAGGAACAATTTCATTGACAATTTCAATAGCCATTTTTTCTTTATCTTTTACATCAAATGGAAAATAATCAAATTCAACGTTTTTAGTTATCGTTCCTTGATATTTGAATTCACCTAATAATAATTTTAAAAAAGTAGTTTTTCCTTTACCATTTCTGCCGATTAAACCTAATTTCCAATCTGTATCAATGGAAAAAGAAACATTTTCAAATACGTTATGGATAGCTCCATCATAGCCAAAACTCAAATTTGTTACATTAATTAAAGACATGTTTTCCTCCCATAATTTTTGATAATTATAACATTCTTAGTTGATAAAATCAATAATAAAAAAATCTTAGGCAAATTTACCTAAGATTTTGCATTTTATAAAATTACAAAAGTTTTTCTCCACAATTATTACAAAATTTACTGTTAGAATCATTTGGTGTTTGACACTTTGAACATGCTTTTTTATCGGCTTTTGGTTTGCCACATTCGTTACAGAACTTTGCAGTATTTGGATTCGATTGTCCACAAGCACATGTCCAACTTTCGGCTGTAGCAGGTTCTTGTTTTTGTGATAAATCCATTGTATTTGCTGAATTATTTTGATTCCAAGCACCATTTGCAACTCCCATTCCTCCTGCCATATTCATCATACCAATTCCCATAAATCCATTCGCTGCTCCATTGGCATTACCTGCTGCCGTTTCCATAGCATTGGCATAACTTCCCACCATTCTTCCTTGTTGCATGAAAGAATTTGAGCTTAATTCATAATCATCAATTTTTTTCTCTGAATCTTCATCCAACGTTACTGATTCAACTGCAAAACCAACAATTTCAATTCCTCTTTCACGAATCGGTGCATCGAAAACTTTTTCATCCATCATTTGTTTAATTTCATCTGTTTGGCTAGGCATTTCTAAGACAGGAACTTTATATTTTGAAGTCCCCAACTCATTGGTAATATTTTGAAAAACAGCTACTACTTCTGTTCTAAATTGTTCTACTAAATCATCCTTTTTATAAACATTTGCTGTTCCTGCTATTTTTGACATAAACAAAGCTGGATTTGAAATTCTAAATGTATATTTTCCAAAACATTTAATTTCAACTCTAAGCGGAGTTAATGTATTGGTCATTTGATTTGGTATTGGATGTGACCAATCTTGAAATGGAATGGGAGCTGGCGTCCCAAATTTGTTATCGATAATTTCTTTCAAGTTGAAGAAAAATACCGCTTGCTCTTTAGCCGTTGCTCCATTGTATGTAAAACGTTGCCACATTTCTTTGAAAACAGCTCCAAATTGTCCAGCAAAAAAGGATGGTGTTGAAGAAGAATCGTAAGTATAAACTCCATCTTCTGCAGTAGCATCAATAATTTTACCATTATCATAAATAACTGCACATTGTCCTGGTGCTACAATAATTGTACTTTTATTTGAAATGACCCCTGTATCCGTTGTTTTTTTCATCATTAAAATATCATTTTTCATATCCTCACATCGAATAGCTTCTTTCCATTGATCATGCAACGTACTTCCTACAGCACCTGCTGTTGCTTTTATTAATCCCATAATTATTTTACCTCCTAAATTTTTTATCCTATTTTTGATAAATCAGATAATACCCAATTATACTCACCAGTTGTAACAACACTTCCACAATATTCACATTTTCCAGAAGACGCAATTTGCGTTGGTGCGCCGCAATTTGGACAATTTGTTGTATTAACCTGACTCGTTCCTGGTTTTGTTTTTACACCTGTTTTTCTAATAAATACTAATTTGTAAGTGCTATAACGATCCGTTACTTTGTCCCCTTTGATGACTTGTTTTGTATCTTCATCCATAATGTAATCTACCATTTTTGACTTTAACGTTATGCTTAGTATATCCTTATCACCACTTTGTCTAAAATCACATAACTGAGCTGACCTTACACAAATTCTTTCCAATACATTAATTTGCTTCATATTAATATAGCCTTGCAATTGCTTTTGGTGTTGCTCAAATAATTCATTTGTCTCAAATGTTCGAATCGTACTCCAATCCCTCGCTGTCCATGCTTCTTGTAATTTAACAAATAAATCTTTTGCCCATGCAATAAATTCTTCTTTGTTAAACATCTCATCAGTTGCTTTAACTTGTGCTTCAACCGCTTCGTCTGATTTAGTTTGAAGATTTATATTTGGCATTGTATGATGCATTGGTGAAGACTGATTTTGAGAAGCTTTATAAATGATAGCAAAAATGATGCAAAGTCCTATTATAAATGTAAGAAAACCAGAACCAGAAGTAGCTCCTAAGATAAAACTTAAGCCTAAATTTGAATCTGAATAAGAAGAATCACCATCCCAAGTTGAACCGCTCCAGCTAGAATCACTATCATAACTATCATAACTTTCAAAACTTCCGACATCAGCAAATGACGTATGATAACTAAAGATGAAAATAAAAATTAATATTAATGAAAAAATTTTGAAAACTTCTTTTGTTCTTTTCATATTTCCTCCTTATCTATTTTTCTCCATTATATTTTATTTTTCGACATTTGGCAATAGAAATTATTAGAAAAACTTCCAAAATTCACATCTAATTCTCTAACGCAAAAAGAAAGCGACTTTAATCGCTCTCCTCCTCAATTTCTTCCGTTGCCTCTATTTCCAAATACTGAATCACCTCATTCAAAATCTTCCCTGCCACTGGTGCAGCCACTCCACCTCCGTTGATGTCCTCCTTCGCCAGTCGGATTATACAAAGTCACCAAAATTGTAACCTGCGGATCATCCGTTGGCGCAACGCCAATAAATGAAGTAACATATTTATTCGTATTGACTCCATCCTCTGAAGTTCCTGTCTTTCCACCAACATTATAACCTAGCACTTTTGCATTTTTTCCTGTTCCTTCACTAACAACTGAAGTCATCATGCTTAGCACATTGTTCGCTGTTTCCTCTGAAATTGCTCTTTCTCCATATATTGGCTGAATATCTTGCATTTCACCAGTTTCCGAATTCTTGATTTGCTTCACCAAACGTGGCTGAACATACTGTCCTTTATTAGCAATTGTTGACACCATTGCAATCATTTGAATTGGCGTTACCTCAAATCTTTGCCCAAAACTAATCGTCGCAAGTTCTACTGGACCAACTTTTTCCTTTGCCAAGAAAATACTTTTGGCTTCACCATACAAATCAATTCCCGTTTTTTTCAAAAAACCAAATTTCTCTAAATAACCATAATATTTTTCCACTCCAATTTTTTGTCCCAACCCAATAAATACTGGATTACACGAATTCATCAAAGCTTCTCTCAAACTTTCTGAACCATGTGGTCTATAATAGCGCCAACACTTAATTCTTACTCCCGCAATTTCAATACCACCTGTACAACAATACGCTCCTGCTTTATCTGTTTCTGCAATACCTTCTTCCAAAGAAGCAGAAGCTGTTACCAATTTAAACGTCGAACCTGGTTCGTAAGTATCAGCAATTGCTTTATTTCTCCACATTCCTTGCAAACTTTCTGACTTTTGTTTTTGATCCAACAAATCCCAAACTTGCTTTAATTCCTCATTGCTAATTTCATATGGTTGATTCAAATCATAAAATGGATACGTTGCCATTGCCAAAATATCGCCATTTCTCGGATCCATCATAATAACATTCCCACCATCTGTACAAACATTATCAATACAAGCGTCTTCCAAATATTTTTCGACAATTGCCTGAATGTTCATATCAATACTCAAAATAAGGTCATTTCCCATTGCTGGTTGTTCATAATTTTCTCCTTCGTCCCCAAAATTATTCCCTTTGGCGTCAATCATTTTAGAAATCGAGCCGTTTTGACCAGTCAAAATATCATTATAGCGTGCTTCAATGCCATCTAACCCTTGATTATCACTTCCACAAAATCCAATCACATGCGACGCCAAACTCGCCTGTGGATAGAACCTTTTCGTATCTTCATCAATATTAATTCCAGCATAAATATTATTTGCCTGCATCCAAACCCTCAATTCGTCTGTTTTTGCTTTTTCTACTCTTTTAATAATGGTTTCAATCGAGCTGTTTTTGCTTACTTTTTTTAATACTTTTTCATAATCAAGTTCAAAAATATCTGCCAAAACATGTGCCACTTTTTCCTTATTTTCTGTCGAAATATTAACTGGATTTACCGTCACCGTTTCAACCGTGCTACTTTTAGCCAAAATATTTTCTCCTGTTCGATCATAAATTGTTCCTCTGCCTGCTGTAACAGTTCTTTCTGAACTTTGTTGTCCATAGGCTTTGGCTTGCAATTCTTTGCCTTGCACAAATTGAATATAAGCCGTATGTACAATTAAGATAACACTTGCAACCAAAACACCAATTAAAATAATCAACATACGTCTTTTCAATTTTAAAATATTATTTTGCATTTTTACCTCCTTTGCTAACACCTATATACTCAAAATTTCCAAATGTTCCAACAAAATTTTAACTCCCATTACAATTAAAATGCAACCGCCCAACCAGTTCTGCTTTTCTCTCATACTTATCTCCAAATTGATTGCCTATTTTTACGCCCATCATTGATAACACAAATGTAATACTTCCAATCAAACTAACAGCAAAAATCAAATTTACTCTCAAAAAAGCAAACGTAATTCCTACTGCCAAAGCATCAATACTTGTTGCAATCGCTAGTATTAACATAGTTTGAAAACGTGTATCATCATTACAATTCTCTTCTTTCTTGCCAAAAGCCTCTTTTATCATATTTGTGCCAATGATTGACAACAAAACAAACGCAATCCAATGGTCGATACTTGTTACAATAACTTCAAATCGATTGCCCAAACAAAATCCTAAAATAGGCATAACAGCTTGAAATCCGCCAAAATAAAGAGCTATAACAAACGCTTTCTTCCAACTCATTTTTCTAAGCGACAATCCTTTACATACAGCTACCGCAAAGGCATCCATACCAAGTGCAATACTAATTAAAATAATCTCTAATAATTCCATACTTTCCTCCAAATCTGTATTATATATATTCTTGTATTGCAAAAAAATACTAGATGATTAATTAGACGTAAAAATTTAAAATATTTACACTTGCAAATTATAATAAAATATGTTATAATATATGGTATAATAAGGAGAAAATTATGAAAAACAAAAAAACTATATTAAGTGGTATTCAATCCACAGGAAATTTAACACTTGGCAATTATTTAGGTGCCATTCATAACTGGATCAAAATGCAAGACGAATATGACTGCTACTATATGATTGCAGATTTACATTCTTTAACCGTTCGAAATGACCCAGAAACTTTACGAAAAAGAGCTATGCAAGTCTTAGCAATTTATATTGCAGCAGGTTTGGATCCAGATAAAAACACAATATTTTTACAATCTCATGTAGACGCTCATACAAAATTATCTTGGATTTTAAACTGTTACACCTATATGGGTGAACTAAACCGCATGACACAATTTAAAGATAAATCAGCCAAACATGCAGACAATATCAACAGTGGATTATTTACCTATCCTGTTTTAATGGCAGCCGATATTTTGGTATATCATGCTGATTTAGTGCCAGTTGGTGAAGACCAAAGGCAACATCTCGAAATTACACGTGATATTGCACAACGATTCAATTCCATTTATGGAGAAACTTTTGTCATTCCAGAACCCTTTATTGGAAAACAAGGTGCTAGAATCATGGGATTGCAAGACCCAACTGCCAAAATGAGTAAAAGTACAACCAATTTAAATGACGTCATATTTTTGACCGATTCACCAGAAGATATTAGAAAAAAATTTAAAAAAGCTGTTACCGATTCTGAAAACTGTGTCAGATATGACAAAGAAAACAAGCCTGGTGTCAGTAATTTAATGACAATTTATGGATTAATTGAAAAAAAATCGATGGACGAAATTGAAAAAGAATTTGCAGGAACTGGCTATGGTGATTTTAAAAACTCAACTGCAGAAGCAGTTGTCAAGAAGTTACAGCCATTGCAAGAAAAATACAACGAATTACTACAAAACCCAGACAAGCTAAAACTAATTTATGAAAAAGGTGCAAAAAAAGCAAGTCAAAGGGCAAATAAAATCATTCAAGAAGTTTATGAAAAAGTAGGCTTAATTGTAAATTTATAAACACACAAGAAATTAAAAAGTATACACGGAGATATTTATGGGATTATTTAATAATTTAAAAAATAAAATACAGGAAATGTTTGAAAAAGTTACACGTAGAAAACTTCAAGCACCAGAGCCAGCGTCTAATTGGTTTGACGAAAATGGATACATAGAACATCCAGTAACGCTTCCTACTCCTAATGATGGAAGCTACGAAATAATAACTGCTTTAAATCAATTTGGGCAAGATTATGTAGCACAAGATGGAACATTAAGTAAATTAATGGTCGCTTCCCTTTTAAGAGCACATCAAAATGGCGAAAAGATCTGTTTTTCAGGAATAGCTCATTACATTGCTTTTGAAATGCCATCCAACATTTCGCCAAATGAGACAACTCTATTACATAATGTTGTATTGGATTATTCACAGCAAAAACAATCAGCTACTCAAAAAGACTGTCTATTTATCGGTAACCCAAGTAACCCTAGAACCAATACAGTAGAATATATGCAAAGCATGCAAGATTACGTAGATACCAACATTGGAATACAAATCAAACAATTTCAAGAGGAAGAAAACCAAAAAAGACAATTAGAACAAATTAAAATTGATAACTTGCATCGTCAACAAGAAGAGGACTTTTTCAACAGAAATTTTTCTAAGTTTGAAAAACAAAATGAAGTCAGACTAAATAGAATTAATCATCCTTATATACACCAACATGGAACTCAAAATTATGTTGCACAAGATGGAAAAACTTATAATGATTATAATGCTGTCAATGTAAAATCAGGAGATATTTTAAAAATTAGAAAGTTAAATAAAGTTGGAATGGATCCAGCAAGTGGAAGATATTTATATACACGGTTATATTCAAAATACATTTAATGAGTCTTCTCCTGAGGCACTTGATCAAATACCATTAGGAAGTCCTGTTTGTTTCACATCTGATAAAAGAGTAGAAGATATTATCACACAAGGAACTTCACAAGAGATGCATACTTTATTGACATTATTCTCTCAAGAAGAAAATTTTAGAAATAATAATGGATATATGAACTATATTGGTGGTTTGGATAGATATGGAAATATTACTAATGGAAACGATAATTCACAAATTATAAATGACAACATTAACACATTACAACAACAAGCCTACCAAAATAACATGCAAGGACGTTCACAAAATAGATAATGAAAATAGGAGAAAACGATGTTTATTGATTACGCAAAAATCATCATAAAATCAGGAGATGGTGGAAATGGAGCGACCTCTTTTAGGCGTGAAAAATATGTAGCAGCTGGTGGTCCTGATGGTGGAGACGGCGGAAATGGTGGCGATATTTATTTTATCGTTGACCCAGATAGCAACACTTTAATTGATTTTCGCTTTAATAAAAAATTCAAAGCTCAAAACGGAGAAAACGGCAGGGGCAATAATTGTTATGGAAAAAGTGGCGAGGATTGTTATATAAAAGTTCCTGCTGGAACAGTTGTTAAAGATTTTGCCACAGGAAAAGTAATTGTGGATTTATCTAAAAAAGGTCAAAAAGAGCTAGTTTTAAAGGGCGGTCGAGGCGGAAAAGGTAACACTCATTTTGCCACTTCTACTAGACAAGCTCCAAACTTCTCAATCAATGGTGAAAAAGGCAAAGAAAAAGAAGTTATTTTAGAACTTAAATCACTAGCTGATGTTGGATTAGTTGGATTTCCAAACGTTGGAAAATCTACGATTTTATCCAAAGTAACAGCTGCTACTCCAAAAATTGCGGATTATCATTTCACAACCATTGACCCCAATCTTGGCGTTGTCAAAACACAATATGGTGATAGTTTCGTAATAGCAGATATACCCGGAATTATCGAAGGTGCAAGTGATGGCATTGGGCTTGGAACACAATTTTTAAGACATGTGGAAAGAACTCGTTTACTTTTACATGTTTTAGATATTGCAGGAACAGAAGGCAGAAATCCAGTCGAAGACTTTCATAAAATCAATGATGAATTAAAGAAATATAGCGAAAAATTAGCAAATCGTAAACAAATCATTGTAGCTAATAAAATAGATAGTATACAGAATGAACAAAATTTAAAAGACATTAAAAAACTAGCGAAAGAGAATAATTTAGAATTATATCAAATTTCAGCAATAACAGGAGAAGGTTTAACAGAATTATTTACCCAAGTAGCGGAAATACTCAACACCCTTCCTAAAGAAGAAATCATAGACATTGAGGATCGAATTGTGTATACGTTGGAAGAGGAAGAAGAACCTTTTACTGTTGAAATCGTAAAGGGAGAATTTGTTGTACAGGGTCCTGCTGCTGAAAGAATTATGAGAAGAATCAATGTAGAGGATAATGAATCATTTGCGTATTTGCAACGTAGTCTGAAAAAAATTGGAATTGATGATGCTTTACGAGCAAAAGGAATTAAAGATGGAGATAGTGTTGTGTTAGTGGATTGGGAATTTGAATGGTATGACTAAGTATTTCACAAAAGCCTTCTTTTTGCATATTATATGCAAAAGGGAGGTTTTTTTATGAATTATCAAGAATTAAATTTTATGCTAAAGGAACTAAGTCGCATTCCGTATCCAAAAGTAGAAAATATTAGTCCAGATTATCACTTTGGAAGAATGCTTTATGACGCGTATAGTGGTTCAAAAAGTGAGTTAACAACCATTTTGAGTTATGTTTTTGAGTATTTGACAAATAAAGATTATGAGGAAGTAGTTAGTTTTCTAAAAATGATTTCAAAGCAAGAAATGAAACATTTAGAATTGTTAGGAGAAATATTAGTATGTCTTGGTTTAGAGCCATATTATATGAGTACATATGGAAATAAATGGTGTTCCGATAATGTGAAATCAACATTTCATAGTTTAGAAGAAATGTTGAATTTTAATATAGAAATGGAAAAAGGTGCAATTGAAGGGTATCAGCATTTGATTGAAATATGCCAAAATAGTACTATAAAATCGGTGCTTGCTAGAATTATTATGGACGAAGAAAGTCATGTCCAGATTTTCAAAATGCTGAAAGAAAAATATGCAAGTTGTGGTTGTGAAAATTAGAAAAATGGTATAGAATTTTAAGAAACTACATCATTTTTTAAGAGGTCTGATTGGAACATGAAGATTGCATATCGGCAATAACAGATAAATTGGCGCCAATAGCAGAAAAAAATTACCTAATGTACCAATATCATCAGGAGACAAATTCTGGGCAATAATGCAAGATAGTGTACTTGCTAAAGTTACTAATTCGCAACCAGAAAGACAATTACAAGAATTCATATAAATCACCTATTTAAATTTATTAAAAAAACAAAAATATATGATAAAAGAAAATTTTCAAAAAACAAAAACTTTTGTTTGACAAATCAAATGTTTTGTGATAAAATTATTTTACGAATAAAAGTTTTCCTATAAAATGAAGAAAAGGAGTGATGAATATGAAGAAAAAGGACCCCAATAGCATCAATAAACGAGAAAAAGCGATTTTAAAATTTATCGAAAAAAACATCAAAGCAAATGGTTATCCACCATCTGTTCGAGAAATTGGAAAAGCAGTTGGCCTAAAATCCACAGCGACAGTGCATGGATATTTAGCCGCACTGGAGAAAAAAGGATACATTAAAAAGGAAAGTCAAAAAGGTAGAACCTTAAAACTATTAAAAGGAGGAGCAGACAATCAAGCCCAAGAAACATTTGATAAAGAATTTTATTCAAACAGAGAAATGGTAGATGTTCCCATCATCGGAAAAATTACAGCGGGCGAGCCGATTTTGGCAGTTGAAAATATAACAGATACCTTCCCCATTCCATTAGATTTTGTGGGAAATAGCGAAAGTTTTATGTTAGTTGTAAGGGGCGAAAGTATGATTGAAGCTGGAATTTTAAGTGGAGATTATATTTTAGTCAGAAAACAAAATACAGCGATCAATGGAGAAATTGTAGTAGCTTTGATTGAAGATGAAGCAACTGTTAAAACTTTTTACAAAGAAAAAGATCATATTCGTTTGCAGCCAGAAAACTCAACAATGGAGCCAATTATTGTTCCAAACTGTGAAATTTTGGGTAAAGTAACTGGTGTATTTCGAAAAATGTAATCCAAAAAAACTCATGTTATTCAAAAAACATGAGTTTTCCTTTTATTTTTTAATATTATTCAGAAATTGCTTTTCTACATTCCTTGCACAAAGTCGGAACCTGACTATCTTCTCCAACAGAAGTTGAATATTTCCAGCATCTTTCGCACTTTTCGCCTTCCGCTTTTACAACTTCTATTCCAATTCCAACCTCTTCATCCTGATTTCTTCTATTTTCACTTACCTCTAACTGAGAAACCATACAAATTTCCTTTAGCAATTCTACCTTATCCTGTATAAAATCAAACTCCTCAGCCTCTGCATACAAAATAACTTTTGCCTCCAACGATAGCCCAATTTTCTTCTCTGCTCTTGCATTTTCTAATTTTTTAGCAACCGCCTCTTTTATTTTAATCAACCTTTCCCATTTTAATTCTAAAGCTTGATTTTCAAACTTGCTATTTATTTTGGGATAATCATTTAACATTACACTTTCTGTATTTTCACCATTTCTATGAGGCATATATTTCCAAATCTCTTCTGCTGTAAAACACGTCATCGGTGCCAAAATTCTAACCAAAGCAGACAAAATCTCATACATCGCTGTTTGTGCCGCTCTTCTTTCCACAGATTCTGCACGACATGTGTATAACCTATCTTTAATAATATCCAAATAGAACGAACTCATATCCACCACACAAAACTGATTTAATGCACGATACGCAATATGAAAATCATACGTATTATAGGCTCTTGTACAATCCTGAATCAAACGATTTAATTTTGTAAGTGCCCATTTATCAATCTCCATTAAATCCTCATATGGCACAGGATTGTTCACATCAAAATCAAAAATATTACCCAAAATATATCTAGCTGTGTTTCTAATTTTACGATAAACTTCTGTTACCTGTTTGATAATCTCTTTAGAAACACTAATATCAGATTTATAATCAGAAGCCAAAACCCAAAGTCTCAAAACATCTGCCCCAGAAGTTTTAATCACGTCTAATGGATCAATTCCATTGCCAATTGACTTGGACATTTTCCTTCCCTTTTCATCGACAGTATAACCATGCGTCAAAACTTCTTTATATGGTGCTTTTCCTTTTGTTGCAACAGACGTTAAAATCGAAGATTGAAACCAACCACGATATTGGTCACTTCCTTCCAAATATAAATTGGCTTCTGGTAAGCCACGTTCCGCCAAAACAGACTCATGCGTGGAACCAGAATCAAACCATACATCCATAATATCCGTTTCTTTCACAAATTCTCTGCAACCACATTCACATTTAGCACCTTCTGGCATCAATTCTTTGGTTTCCATATCAAACCAGCTGTTAGAACCTTCTTGGGCAAATATTCTTTGGATTTTTTCCAAAGATTCAGGCGTTACATATTCTTTTTCGCAATCTTTACAATAAAACACTGGAATTGGAACACCCCAAGTACGCTGACGAGAAATACACCAATCATTTCTATCTTCCACCATTTTTGTAATTCTCTCTTGCCCCCAAGCTGGATACCATTTTACACCTTTAATCGCTTCTAATGTTTGTTTTCGAAATCCGTCAACAGAAGCAAACCATTGACTTGTCGCACGGAAAATAACTGGTTTTTTACATCTCCAACAATGTGGATACGAGTGATTTACTTTTTGGCTTGCTAACAACAGTCCATTTTCTTCTAACCACGCTATAATCGTTTTATTAGATTTGGCATAATATTGTCCCTCAAATGGTCCTGCATCAATCATTTGATGACCTTTGCTATCCACACAAACTACAATTTCCAAACCATTTTTCAAGCCACACAAATAATCTTCCTTACCATAACCAGGAGCCGTATGAACAGCGCCTGTACCTGTTTCTAGTTCAACTACAATGGTATCATCCGAACCTAAAACTACTTTCGAGTCTCGCTCCAAAAATGGATGTTTACAAATCACACCTTCTAATTCTTTTCCTTCAAATTCTTGAATCGTTTTATAATTCTCAATTCCAGCTATTTCCATTACTTTTGGGACCAATTCACTGGCGATAATTACTTTTTCTTTTCCAATATCAACTAAACTATATTTGAAATCTCCACCGATTGTAATTCCCATATTTCCTGGAAGCGTCCAAGGCGTTGTGGTCCAAATCACGATAAACGTATCTTTTTCGTCAAATTTACCTTGTGACTCTTTGACTGGAAATTTGACATAAGCAGTTAGCGAATCTACATCTTTATACTCGATTTCTGCTTCTGCTAACGCAGTTTCACAATCCGTACACCAATAAACTGGCTTTAACCCCTTATAAATATAACCTTTTTTAAACATATCACCAAAAACACCAATTTGTTTTGCCTCCATTTCTGGCTGATACGTAATATATGGATTTTTCCAATCTCCTAAAACACCCAATCTTTTAAATCCTTCAATTTGTTTATCTTTGTATTGACTGGTAAATTGTTTGCATGTATCTCTAAATTTTGAAACCGGAATTTCATCTCGATTTAAACCTAATTTCTCAATGGCTTTTTTTTCAGTTGGCATACCATGTGTGTCAAATCCCGGAATATAAGGCGTATAAAAACCTTGCAGATTTTTATAACGTACAATTGTATCTTTTAAAATTTTGTTTAAAGCATGACCTAAATGAATTTCTCCATTGGCGTATGGCGGACCATCATGTAATACAAATGGCTTTTTTCCTTCATTTTTTTTAAGCATTTTCTCGTACAAATTTTGCTCAAAAACGTTCTCCAATGTCTTTGGCTCATTCTCTGGCAAATTTCCTCTCATTGGAAAATCCGTTTTAGGTAAATTTAAAGTTTTACCATAATCTACTTTTTCCTCACTCATAAAAATTCCTCCTTATAAATTTTATCATAGATTTTACTTGTTTAAAACTACAAAAATAAACAGCACTTCCTCCATAGGACGAAATGCTGCTACTCCGCGATACCACCTAAATTAGAAATTTGAATAAATTTCTCTCTCATTTTTCTTTTAACGCAAGATTTACGAATTAGCCTACTTCCCTTTTCAGCCAATCAACTCTAAGGTGATAACACATAATCTATTCTTACCAAAATTTCACCATCCTTTGGCTCTCTAAAAGTTAGTGTTATGTATCGTGTCCTTTTCTTAGTTTTTATTTATATTTTATATTATTTTACCACAACCTCCCTTTTTTGTCAATCTGTTTATTGTTTTTAATTGCATATATTACTGTTCTTGATAACAAAAACTGTTAGACTGCTAACAAAAAGAGACTATACTCACATAGTCCCTTTTTTATTTTACATCTGAATTGGATTTCCATAAAAACTATCAATCAAAATTTGCTTAATTTCTTCCACCAATGGTACACGTGGATTAACTCCTGTACATTGGTCAGAAAAAGCTTTGTCTGCTAGTGTATCTAAATTTGCCATAAATTCTTGCTCATCAATGCCACATTCTTTTAAAGATTTTGGCATATTTAATTTTTCTATCAATTCTTGAACAGCTTTTACCAAAGAATTAACACCTTCTTCTTTCGTATTCGCTGGTAAACCTAGTCTTTTTGCAATTTCAGCATATCTTTGATCTGCCACAAAACTTTCATATTTTGGCCAAGATACAAATTTCGTTGGTGCACTTCCATTATATTTGATAATATATGGCAAAATAACTGCATTAGCTCTACCATGCGGAATATGATAATCTCCCCCCAATTTATGTGCAATCGAATGGTTTAATCCTAAAAATGCATTGGTAAATGCCATACCTGCAATAGTACTTGCATTGTGCATTTTTTCTCTTGCTTTACGATTGGTTCCATCTTCATACGCTTGTGGCAAATACTTAAATACAAGCTCAATAGCTTTTTCCGCCAAACCATCTGTATAATCAGAAGCCATAACAGAAACATAAGCTTCTAATGCATGTGTTAAAACGTCCATTCCTGTATCGGCAGTCAGTTTGGCAGGAAGTGTCATAACCAATTCTGGGTCAACAATGGCAACATCTGGTGTCAATTCATAATCTGCTAAAGGATATTTGATATTTTTTTCTTTGTCTGTAATAACTGAAAATGACGTTACTTCTGAACCAGTTCCTGAAGTGGTTGGAATCGCAACCATTTTGCATTTTTCGCCAAGTTTTGGAAATTTGTAGGTACGTTTTCTAATGTCCATAAACTTTAATTTTAAGCCTTCAACATCAGCATCTGGATGCTCGTAGAATAACCACATTCCTTTGGCAGCGTCCATTGCACTTCCACCACCTAGAGCGATAATTACATCTGGCTGATAAGCATTCATGGCTGCTACACCTTTTTTAATCGTGTCAAAAGATGGATCTGGCTCTACTTCTGAAAATATTTCACTATGCACATATTGTTCTCTATTTCTTAAATGATATAAAATTTTATCCACATAACCAAATTGTACCATCGATGGATCCGTTACGATAAAGGCTTTTGAAATATTTGGCATTTTTTCTAAATAGCCAATTGAACCTGCTTCAAAATAAATTTTTTCTGGAACTTTAAACCATTGCATATTAACCCTCCTTTTTGCAACTCGTTTTAAATTGATCAAATTCGCTGATGATACATTTGAGGTGGTTGAATTTCCTCCAAATGTACCACAACCAAGTGTTAGTGATGGCATATTGGTATTATAAATATCACCAATTGCGCCATGAGTTGATGGAGAATTGACTATAATTCTTCCTACTTTTACAGTATTTGAAAATGTGGTAATCGTTTCATTATTTTCAGAATGAATGACTGCTGAATGTCCCATTCCACCAAATTTGATTAAACGGTCAGCCATATCAATTCCTTCATCGCTATTTTGTACAACATAATACGCTAAAACAGGACTTAATTTTTCTTTTGAAAATGGGAAATCTTCTCCCACGCCATATTCATTGGCTACTAAAACTTTGGTGTGTTCTGGCACATCAAATCCTGACCAATTGGCAATTGTTTTTGGACTTTGCCCAACAACCGCTGGATTTAATTTGTTATTTTGGTCACTAACAAACATCGTAGCTTTTAATTTTTCTCTTTCTTCGTCATTTACAAAATAGCAACCTGCCTGTTTCATTAATGTTTCAAATTCATCTTTGATTTCACAATCAATGATAACAGATTGTTCTGAAGCACAAATCATACCATTATCAAAAGACTTTGACAAGACTAAATCCGTAACAGAAGTTTTTAAATTAGCTGTTTTGTCAATATAGCATGGTACATTTCCCGGTCCTACACCTAATGCTGGTTTTCCGCTTGAATACGCAGCTTTTACCATGCCAGAACCACCAGTTGCCAAAATCAAATCAACATCAGGATGATTCATAAGCAGACTCGTTGCCAAAACAGATGGTTTTTCTATCCACAAAATACAATCTTCAGGTGCCCCTTCTGAAACAGCTGCCTCACGCATAACTTCTGCCGCCGCCCTACTTGATTCTTGTGCTGATGGATGAAATCCAAAAACGATGACATTTCTTGTTTTGGCTGAAATCATAGATTTGAACATAACCGTTGAAGTTGGGTTGGTAACTGGTGTTACACCTGCAATAACACCAATTGGCTCAGCAATTGTGACATATCCTTCTTCCTCGTTATCTTCAACAACACCAACGGTTTTATCATATTTTATGCTGTGAAAAATATATTCAGTTGCAAACATATTTTTCGTGATTTTGTCTTCATAAATTCCTCTTTTGGTTTCCTCTACTGCATGTTTTGCTAGTTTCATGTGATTGTCTAAACCTGCCATTGACATTCTTTTGACAATTTTGTCAACAGTTTCTTGGTCTAATTTCTTAAATTCATCTGAAGCTTTTCTTGCTCTTGCTACTAAACTGTTTACCATTTCCTCAGCTTCTCTTTTTTCTTCTTCTGTCATTTCCGCCATAAAAAACGTTCCTCCTTTATTTTTATATTATTAAAATTATATCGATAATTTTTTTTATTTTCAAGTCATTTTCTAAAAAACTTTTATATTATATTTTTCTCATTTTTAAAATGTTACCATTATTTAGAGGATACCCGAATTTTAAAATTTTTAAACGCTTTTATATAAAAAATCACAAGTCGCTCAATTTAACATATTTTTTCTTCCATTTCAACTCATATTTTCAAAATCACCGTATATACTTAAAACAGGTGAAAAAATAATGATGAAAAAAATTTTAATGACTTTTATTATACTATCCATAATCCTTCCTACTCTTTGCTTTGCAGATGATTTTTTAGAAGAAACCGAACTTGACAACTTTCTTGAAGTGTCTAATGAAGTGACAAATTCTGCTAAAGAACCAATCACAAATTCTAAAAATATTGTTGCACTTGACAGAAAAAGTCTGACAGTTTTGTATGAAAAAAATGCTTACAAACAAGTTGCCATGGCGTCTACTACAAAAATTATGACAGCTATTCTCGTTTTAGAAAATTGTGACTTAAATGAAACAGTCGAATTTTCAAAAACAGCAGCAAACGTACGTGGTTCTTGTCTAAAGGTTTCGACTGGCGCCAAAATGTCGATGAATGATGTTCTTTATGGACTTATGCTAAGATCGGGAAATGATTGTGCCATTGCAATTTCAGAGCATATCGCAGGTTCCGTAGAAGGCTTTGCAGAACTGATGAACCAAAAAGCCGAAAAGTTAAACCTAAAGCACACTCACTTTGTCACACCACACGGTTTAGACGACCAAAATCACTATACAACTGCCTACGAACTTGCCCTCTTGACAGATTATGCCTTAAAAAACGAGAAGTTTAAGAATATTGTTGCCACTAAAACTACAACCATTCATGTAAATGGTCAGCCTCGCACAATTTCCAACACAAATGAACTATTAGGCAATCTAAACGGCGTCTATGGCGTCAAAACTGGATTTACCTTTAACGCTGGACGTTGTTTGGTTTCAAGTTGCAAGCAAAATGATATGGATATGATCGTTGTTGTTTTAGGAGCTGATACCAAAAATCAAAGAACGCGCGATAGCATCAATATCATCCATTATATTTATGATAATTTTGAATACGTTAATCTTTCCAATTACATACAAGAAAGTTTTTCGAACTATCAAACCTATTATGAAAAAAATGTACATTTATATAAAACTGTCACAAAACCAACCATAGATTGTTCCAAACTTGACAACTACGATTTTCCCCTAAAGTTAAATTCCGTCAATAGTTTAAGTACCAAGTTTTATACATTGAAAGAACTTTCTTCTCACATCAAACCAAATGATAAAATCGGCTGTATGACGATTTATTACGAAAACAAAATTTTATGTTCAACTGACATTATTCTAACTAATGAACTCCAACCCAATGACTGGTTTTTCTATTTTAGAAAAACATTAGGAGAATTCAATCGCAGTTTTTCTTACTAAAAAATAAGCAAAAAGCCATATACTTTACAGTATATGGCTTTTCTTCTTACCAGCTAATTGGAAAAAATATATCATTTCCATTTTTTAAATCTCTTACATGTATGATATAAGTTCCTTTTGCTTTCAACTCCAGAAAATAATAATAACTTTTATCTGGATCAGGAGGCACTAAAACTTCCTCTTCTTCATTTGGAAAAGTGACATACAACTCCCATTTCTCCAATCGCTCACTTAAGTTCATCTCAAAATGAAGTCTTACCTGATTACTTTCTGGATAGTAGAGCAAAACAGGCACTTCCCGCATGGCAGCTTCCACTTTATCCTGACACTCAAACATCGGAATTCCCTTCATTTCTGTGACAACAATTGGCACTCCATCTTCAGAAATTCCTTCTTCAAAAAGTTGTACCAATCTTCCCCTTGAGAACAAGAATAATTCGAGTTCATCATTGTTATGTGACAACTGTTGATTCTTGCTTATCAATTGCTGATTCTTGCTGGCTAATTGACTTATAACAATCAACAAACCTACAACCACCACTAAACAACATGCACTCCGTAACCTCTTTTCCATTTCTTTGTTCCTCCTGTTTGTAATTTTTTTGTTCGAATATACGAACAATGAACATATAGTATAGCACAAATTTCATAAAAAGTCAAGAAACTGGAGCTGTTATTTTATGATAGGTATATTTCTTTTTTTTATTGGGTAGAATTCTTTTATAAAAAGGAGGTTTTCATGAAGAAATTTTGGATTATTTTTATGGTTATTTTAGGATTTATTGCTATTGGCATTTTCTCAACTTCATTTGGAAATGAAGAAAATCAAACATCGGAGATGCCATCTGCTTCTAATATTCGGAACAGCGACTGTGGATTCACTTAGAATACGCTCTGGTTTAAGTACACAAAATGATTCGATTGGCTTACTTTCAAAAGGAGAAAATGTACATATCTACGCAAAAGTAGATAATTGGTATATTGTGAAAACAGAAAATAATTTAGTTGGTGCAGTCTTTGCTGATTATATTGACGCTTCATATGAAAATACTGAGACAATTGAAACTTCAGCTAATATTGAAACTGCTGAAAATGTCCCTAACACACAACTTTCTCAAGATGAACAAATATTTTTCAATTTAATTAATAATAAACGTATTGAAAACAACTTATCAGAACTTCAAATTGATGAAACCTTGCTAAATATTGCGCGCCTAAAGGCTCAAGATATTGTAGAAAATAAATATTTTTCTCATACCTCCCCAACTTACGGCACGATTTTTGAAATGCTTCATAATAATAATATTTCTTATAGCAAAGCAAGTGAAAATATCGCTCGTAATTTGAATGCTGATGGAGCCATTCAAAGTTTGATGAATTCGGAATCACATAAGAAAAATATTTTGAGTGAGAATTTTAATTATACAGGAATCGCTGTGGTAAATAGTGTAGATTGGGGGAAAGTTTTTGTGGAGATTTTTGTGGCGAAATAAAAAACGGGCATCACACTTTATGTATGATGCCCATTAATTTTATATACAAAAAAAGATAGCTTTTATACTATCTTTTTTCCTATCTTAAAATTTTCTTTTTCTTGCAGCCTCTGACTTTTTCTTTCTCCTTACGCTTGGTTTTTCATAATGCTCTCTTTTTCTAACTTCTTGAAGTACGTTATTTCTAGCACATTGTCTTTTAAATCTTCTTAGCGCATCTTCTAAGTCTCCATTTACTTTAACCTCTGACATTTCTTTTCCCCCTCCTTCCGAAGCTAAAAACATCATTTTGTGGGATTCCTGAAAATCCTCTTGATACCCTCGCTTAACTGTTTTTATTATACCTCACAATTGGCAACTTGTCAATAGCTAATTTGTTTCAAATAGTTCTCCTATTGAAGTCGCTTCATTAATTCTCTTAATTGCTTCTGCAAATAACTCTGAAATGGATACAACAACGATTTTATCAATTTGTTTTTCTGGTGGCAATGGAACTGTATTTGTCATCACCAATTCTTTAATTTCTGAATTCTGAATACGCTCAATTGCTGGTCCTGAAAGTACACCATGTGTACAACCAACATAAATATCTTTCGCACCAAATTTTTTAACAACTTCAGCAGTTTCAATAATAGAACCCGCTGTATCAACTTCATCATCAAAAACTAACGCATTTTTGCCTTGTATGTCACCAATCACGCTTGTTGCAATGGCTTTGTCGTCATTGCCATCTCTTCTTTTATCCACTAGACAAATTGGACATTTGAAATGTTCTGCATATTTATAGGCTTTCTTTGAACTTCCTGCATCAGTTGCAACAACTACCATATTCTCGATTTGTTTTAAATCAAAGTATTTTTGTAAAATAAATCTTCCTGTTAATACATCACAATTAATGTTAAAATAGGCTTGAATAGCTGGATTGTGTAAATCACACGTAATAACTCTGTCAACTCCTGCCGCTTCAATTAATTGAGCAAATAATTTAGCAGTTACTGGAATACGTGGCTGATCTTTTTTATCTGACCTTGAATACATAAAATATGGCAACACAACTACAATTCTTCTAGCTGTTGCTCTTTTAGCAGCATCAACTGCAATTAATAATTCCATAATTCTTTCGTTTACTGGTGGCTCGGTTGTTTGAACCAAATATACATCTTTTTCTCTAACCGTTTCTAAGATTTGCACAAAATTGTTATCATTTTTAAATTTCTGACGATGCATTTTTCCAGCCTCTATTTTTAATGTATTACAAATTTCATTTGTGAATTTCTCGGCTGATTTGCTACATGCAAAAATTTTGATATCGTCCATAAATTCCTCCTATTTTTGTTTCTTTTAATCGATACTTTTTGCTGCGATTGTTTCTTGCTCTTCTTGGATTGTGATTGGCTCTTGTGGTTTAGTGTTATCTCCTAAAATATTGATTGGATTGATATTCATTGGTATTGTATTATTTTTAGAAGAGTTTGTCAAGTCTTTGGCTGGCTTTTTAAATTCTTCAAAATACATGATTTTTGGATTTTTCGTTTCATACCTATGTTCATCTCCAAATTTGAGCGTTATCATTTTTCCTTGCTTCAAACTTTCTTGTACATCAATCTTTCGCTGATTGGTCGAACCTCGAAAGGCTAAATCTGCAAGTTTGTTGTCAAGTTCAAATTGTCCATCTACGATAATATCTATATAATTTAACAACTCCTTTGTAACTTCACTTTGATGATACATTTTTTCTAATACATCCGTATCAAAATTATAGCCTGTCCAACACCAGATTGTTTTTTCTGGCAATTCTTCTTTGACTCTTTTTACTAATGGCAAGAGTCCTTCTTGATTGCTTGGCTCTAAAGGTTCTCCGCCAAGTAAAGATAAGCCATTGACATAGGATTTTTTCAATAAATTCATGATATATTCGATTGTTTCATTAGTAAATTTTTTTCCATAATTAAAATCCCACGCTTCTGGATTGTGACATTCTTTGCAATGAAAATGGCATCCGCTCACATAAATTGCGACACGAATTCCTTCTCCATCTTGGATATCTGGATATTTTATATCTGCATAGTTCATTTTTTCCCCCTATTTTTTGTGTGTTATTTTGTAGCGTATTTGGAAATTTGTAGCTGGCAATCGATAATCGTCTCTACTTTTTATTTTTTTAGTTTTGCCTTTGGGTCTAGAAAATTTTTATGAAATAAAAATTTTCACGAACGTTTGGCTGGCACGTATTTTGTTACTTCCAAAAATATTAATTATAAATGTAATACTCTACTTTTTATTTCTTTGGTTTTGCCTTTGGGTCTAGAAAATTTTTATTTCATAAAAATTTTCACGAACGTTTGGCTGGCACGTATTTTGTTACTTCCAAAAATATTAATTATAAATGTAATACTCTACTTTTTATTTCTTTGGTTTTGCCTTTGGGTCTAGAAAATTTTTATTTCATAAAAATTTTCACGAACGTTTGGCTGGCACGTATTTTGTTACTTCCAAAAATATTAATTATAAATGTAATACTCTACTTTTTATTTCTTTGGTTTTGCCAACGTTCCAGAAATTTTCTCCTAAATAACCGCAGGTTCTTCTGGTTACGTTCATTTTGCTGTGGTCTTTGTTTCCGCAGTTTGGGCATTCCCATTCATATTGCTCGTTGATGGTGATTTCGCCATCAAATCCGCAACATTGACAATAATCAGATTTTGTGTTGAATTCTGCATATTGGATATTGTCGTAAATGAATTTTACTACTTCTTCCATCGCTTTTAAATTATTTTTCATATTTGGTATTTCCACATACGAAATTGCTCCGCCTGAAGAAATTGGTTGATATTTGCTTTCAAATTTCAATTTGTCAAATGCATTGATTTTTTCACGTACATCAACATGATATGAATTTGTATAATAACCTTTGTCTGTAATATCTTCAATGTCTCCAAAACGTTCTTTATCAATTCGTGCAAAACGATAACATAGACTTTCCGCTGGTGTTCCATATAGAGCAAAACCTAAACCAGTTTCTTGTTTCCATGTGTCTGTTGTTTGTCTTAAATGTTCCATTAAGCGAACGGAAAATTCTTCTCCAACCGAATCCGTGTGGCTGACACCTTTCATTAATTTGGTTACTTCATATAAGCCAATATAACCTAATGAAATCGTTGAAAAACAGCTATTTAATAATTTATCAATCGTCTCACCTTTTTGTAATCTCGCAATTCCGCCATATTGCCAGTGAATTGGTGAAGCATCTGACATGGTTCCTAAAAGTGCATTGTGTCTGCACATTAAAGCATCAAAACATAATTCTAATCTTTCGTCTAACAATTTCCAGAATTTTTTCTCGTCTCCATTGGCAATAATTCCGATTTGTGGCAAGTTTATGCTGACAACACCTTGATTGAAACGAGATTCAAAAACATATTCTCCCTTTTCGTTTTTCCAAGGCGATAAGAAAGAACGACATCCCATTGGACTAAACACGTTTCCTTCATAGTTTTCACGCATAATTTTAGCAGAGATATAATCTGGATATAATCTTTTTGAAGAACATTCAACTGCTAATCTTGTCAAGTAGTCATATTTTCCGCCTTGTAAACAATTATTCTCATCTAAAACGTAGATTAATTTAGGAAAAGCTGGTGTTACATAAACACCTTTTTCATTTTTGATTCCTTGTAATCTTTGTTTTAAAATTTCTTCGATAATTAATGCATTTTCTTCAATATATTCATCTTTTTCATCTAAAAACATGAAAATTGTTACAAAAGGACTTTGACCATTTGTTGTCATTAAAGTGTTGATTTGATATTGGATGGTTTGCACTCCAGAAGCTAATTCTTCTTCTCTTCTAATCATAGCATCTTCTTTGGCTCTTTCATCAGCCTCTTCTTTGGTAAAGCCTTTTTCGATATATCTTAGGAAACTTTTTTTGTATGCTTTGTCATACGTTTTTCTTAAATATTTTCCTAAATGACGAATATCAACAGATTGTCCACCATATTGGCTACTTGCTACAGCGGCAATAATTTGTGTCATAATCGTGCAAGCTACTTGGAAACTTTTTGGACTTTCAATCATTTTTCCATTCATAACCGTTCCGTTATCTAACATATCTTTGATATTGACTAACATACAGTTGTGCATTGGTTGAACAAAATAATCTTTGTCGTGAAAATGTAAAACACCGTCATTGTGCGCTTTAACAATTCTTTCTGGAAGCATCACTCTGTCCGCTAAATCTTTGGAACATTCACCTGCAATCAAATCTCTTTGGGTTGAAACTAAAGTTGCATTTTTGTTGCTGTTTTCTTCCATAGTTTCTTTATTTGCGTTTCGAACTAATGATAAAATGCTATCATCGGTTGAGTTTGCTTTACGAATTAAATCGTGTCTATCTCTGTATAAAATATATTTTTTGGCTAATGTAAATTTTCCAAATTCCATTAATTTACGTTCAATAATGTCTTGAATGTCTTCTACTGACATGGTCGCTTTATTCAAACTTTCAATGTATTTTGTAATAAATTCAATTGACTCTCTTGAAATTTTATCTTTTCCTCCAACTTCTTTGTTGGCTTGACTAATCGCTATAACGATTTTGTCACTATCGTATTCTACTTTTCTTCCATCTCTTTTGATTACTTTCATCAAATGTATCCCCCTTACATTATCTTTGTTGTTTGTTATGCATTTATTTTACCACTAAAAAAAGTAATGTCAAATGCTTACCTTTTATGTACTCCGAACATTGAAATTAGGCATTTTCAATTACTTTCAAAAATTTCATTTTGTAATTTTAAAATGCTAAAAATTTGGTCAAATCCTAAACATATTCATTCTGTAAGCTTTGGCTAATATATAAAAAAATTATATTACATTTATGTTACAATTTTATCAATTTATCTCATTTTACTATTGTTTTATATATGATTTTATAGATAATTGCAAATAATTCCTATTTTTATTTTACTGTTTTTTGACAAGAAAAACATTCTCTTTTTTCAAAAAAACATTTAATTTAAAAAAACAATTGACTTTTTTCAAAAATTTAGTTATAATAATTGTATCATGCGTCTGTAGTTTAGCTGGATAGAATACCGGGCTACGAACTCGGAGATCGGGGGTTCAAATCCCTCCAGACGCACCAACGATGTATCTGTTCGAACTTTATAGAACAGAATTGATATGAAATCAATCAGAAAATAAAATCTGGTTGATTTTTTTGTTGCTTAAAAACAATATAAAAATCATCCAAATGAAAGGATGGTGTTTGATATGCAGATAATTAAGCAAGAACTAGAGTTTGAGGAATGTCTAAAACAAAGGCTTGAATTTATATGTGAGTTTTCAAAAGCTACTCCTACCTTTATCAATGGTAGTATTAGAAAATTAGATAAAACTAATCTTACATATATAGAGCCACATAGAGTGATAATTAAAAACATTACCTTTTTAGTTTTTAATTATTCTAATGATGTGTATATCTCTAACTTAACTAAAAAGATAAAATTATCAGAGTTAGAAGAATATTTGAAAAACATATAAATGTAAATATTTGACA
>CANSOA010000009.1 GCA_947648495.1 uncultured Clostridium sp. | reverse complement strand
TTGCGTCAGTGTTTTTTATTTTAGCACTTTTTTTTCTCCTTGTCAATAGTTTTTTTATTAGTTTTTTAATTTTTTTCTAAAATAGTATTAATAATAGAAAAAAGAGGCATTACGCCCCCTTTTTTGGTACCCTCACTCTTCTCTTTATTTTTCTAATTACTGGCCGAAATTCATAAATTTGGGTATGAACTTTACCTCCTTCGGCTATAAGGTAAATTCTTATTGTATTTGGCAGAGTGCTGATAAAGTAAAAATCTCTGTTTCCTTTGTACGTGACTGTAAGCTCTTTATCACCTCGTTCAGGTTTTACATAGCTAACTTTGCCTGAATGATGTTCTACATGAAAATATAGAGGATCCAAACTTTGCTCCGTCTGCAGTATAGCATTATACACACTTATGGCATCTTGGCATATTCCTCCACCAATTCCTGTCGTACTTTGTCCGCCATTTTCCATTTCTCCTGCTTTCAGATATCCTCTTTCTTCTGTTGGATCTCCTACTATCTCCAACCAAGAAAATTTCTCTCCTGTTTTTAGAATATATCCATCTTTGAAAATCGGATTATTAGCACAGTTTATATCTCTAGCCGCTTGCGCTAAATTGTTATTCCTGTTTGCATTTGAAGCAGGATTGTCTATCATATACTCAGCGATTAATACTTCCTCATATACAACTCTCTCTTCCTCTACTTCTATTGTTTCCATCTGCGTTTCTTTTTTATTTTCTTGAGAAACGTCTACATCCGAAACTTTCATCGAAGATCGACAATGTTTAAATGCTGCAAAGCCTAGTCCAATCAGAGTTTCGATTATAATTGTGATTATAATTCCAATCAAAATTCCAGTTTTCAAACTTTCATTTTTTCGATTTCTTCGTCTTCTTTCCTCTTTGCTCCAGTCATTCCGACTTCTCCTTTTTCTCGTTAGATTTAGGTCTAACTCTTTTTTCCGTGCCTTTCTTTTCACTTTGATACCTCCTAAAATTTTTT
This sequence comes from uncultured Clostridium sp., assembly GCA_947648495.1. Classification (GTDB taxonomy): domain Bacteria; phylum Bacillota; class Clostridia; order TANB77; family CAG-508; genus Scatovivens. The sequence goes on along the minus strand of CANSOA010000009.1, from coordinate 70,774 downwards.
CTCATTTTTATTTTACCATATTTTTACAGCTTTTTCAACCCTTTTTACGAAAAAAATTTACATAACATTAATTTGTGCTTTACATTCTTCATTTTTTATTATATAATAGAAGAATATTATAATAGGAGGATTTTTGAATGAAAGCTTTAATTAGTGTATCAGATAAAACTGGTATTGTAGAATTTGCAAAAAAATTAGAGCAATTAGGAATTGAAATTATTTCAACTGGTGGCACGTTTAAAATATTGAAGGAAGAAAATGTAAACGCAATTGAGATTTCGGATTTGACGGGATTTCCAGAATGTTTAGATGGACGTGTGAAAACGCTTCACCCAAAAGTACATGCTGGAATTTTAGCTATGCGAAATCAGCCAGAACATATGAAACAGTTGGCAGATTTGAAAATTGATACGATTGACTTTGTTGTGGTTAATTTGTATCCTTTTAAACAGACAATGACAAAGGAAAATGTTTCTCGTGAAGAATGTGTTGAAAATATTGATATTGGTGGTCCTACGATGCTTCGCTCTGCCGCAAAAAATTATCAAGATGTTACTGTCGTGACTGATCCAAAGGACTATGAAAAAGTTTTAGAGGAATTAAAGTCAAATGGACAGGTCTGTCTTGAGACAAAATTTTATTTGATGCAAAAAGTTTTTGAACATACAGCCAATTATGATTCTATGATTTGTGATTACATAAAAAATCAGCGTGAAGATACTTCGTATCCAGATACACTTTCTTTGACATTTGAAAAGGTGCAAGAAATGCGTTATGGAGAAAATCCACATCAAACAGGTTGTTTATATAAAGAAGTAGGAAAATGCGAAGGTTCTTTGGTAACCGCAAAACAGCTAAATGGAAAAGAATTATCTTTTAATAATATCAATGATACAAACGGAGCTTTGGAATTATTGAAGGAATTTGAAGAACCAACTGTTGTTGCCTGTAAACATGGAAATCCTTGCGGTGTTGGTAGTGATGAAGATATTTACAAAGCTTGGCAAAAAGCTTATTTAGCAGATAAAATGTCTATTTTTGGTGGAATTGTAGTGACCAATCGTGAAATTAATGAAGCTATTGCAAAAGAAATGTCAGAAATGTTTCTGGAAGTGATTGTAGCGCCTTCTTATACGGAAAAAGCTTTGGAAATTTTAAGAAAGAAGAAAAATGTTCGTGTTTTGGAATTGCCTAGCATTACAGTTAAACAACCAGAAAATGCTTACGATATCAAAAAAATTAATGGTGGAATGATTGTTCAAACCATCGATTCAAAATTATTAGAGGATTATGAAGTTGTAACTGATAGAATGCCAACTGAAAAAGAATTAGAAGATTTAATGTTTGCTTGGAAAGTTGTTAAATTTGTAAAATCGAACGGAATCGCTCTTGCAAAAGATAGACAAACTGTAGGAATTGGACCTGGACAAGTAAATCGTATTTGGGCAACAAAACAATGCATGGAACATGCCCAAGAATTGATTGGAAAAGACGCGACAACATCAGCTGTTTTAGCTTCAGATGCCTTTTTCCCATTTGATGATTGTGTTGAAGCTGCGCATGCTGCAGGAATTACAGCCATTATTCAACCAGGTGGCGCAAAAAAAGACCAGCTTTCGATTGATAAATGCAACGAATATGGTATGACTATGATTTTTACGCATATGAGACATTTTAAACATTAAAAAATTTATTTATTTTAAAAGCACTAAAATTCATCTTTTTAGTGCTTTTTTATAAATTGTTGAACTATTTTTGTAAGACTTAATCTACAATCAATTCTTCTCTTCCGCCACCTGTTCCAATAAATTTTACTGGTACGCCTACTAATTCTTCAATTCTTGCTAAATATTTTTTTGCAGTTTCAGGCAAATCTGCACGATTTTTAATATTTGAAATTTCGCCAAAATTGCCTTCAAATTCTTCATATACAGGCTCACATTTTGCCATATAATCTGGATTGGTTGAAAATCTCATATCTTGAATTCCATCGTGCTGATAGGCTACACATAATTTTATTTTATCCAACTTTCCAATAGTATCTACATGATTAATCGCCAAGCCAGTTATGCCATTTACCATAACTGCATATTTTAAAGCAACTGCGTCAAGCCAACCACAACGACGTGGTCTTTTGGTTGTGGTTCCATATTCGTGTCCCAGTTCCCTGATTTTATCCCCCATTTCATTATCTTCTTCTGTCATATATGGTCCACTACCTACACGAGAAGAATAGCCTTTTAAAACGCCATATACCTCACCAATATATTTACTGCCAATTCCACTTCCTGTCAAAATACCGCCTATTGTTGGATTTGACGATGTTACAAAGGGATAACTTCCAAAATCAATATCTAATAATGTTGCTTGTGCGCCTTCACATAATATCGTTTTGTCTTGGTCTAAAGCCTCATGTAGCAAGCTGACCGTATCTGTGACATATTTTTTTAAGGTTTGTGCATATTCTTTGTATTCTTGAAAAATTTTATCACTATCAAATTGTTCACAACCATACAATTCCAAAATTTTATTTCTTTGTCCTACATTTCTTTTAAGCAAACTTTCAAATCTCTCTGACATAAAATCTTCAAATCGAATACCACTTCGTTCAAATTTGTCACAATAGGCAGGACCAATGCCTCGTTTTGTGGTCCCGATTTTGTCATTTTTATCCCTTAAATCTTCTAATAATTGGTCAAACTCAATATGGTATGGAAAAATCACATGAGCTTTGTCGCTTATGTATAAATTATCTACCTTGTGACCATTTTTTTTCAAATTTTCAATTTCTTCGATTAGAACTTTTGGGTCGACCACAACGCCATTTCCGATTATCGCTTTTGTAGCAGGGTTCAAAATTCCTGAAGGAATTAAATGAAACGCATATTTTTGACCATCTACACAAATGGTATGACCTGCGTTATTTCCACCTGTACAACGTACTGCAAAATCTGCATCTTTGGATAGAAAATCAATGATTTTTCCTTTGCCTTCGTCTCCATAAAATGTTCCTAATACTACATTTACTTTTGCCATATTTTTATTCCTTTCTCATTTTTCTCAACTATAATTTACCTGCAACTGTTTTAGGCACGGTGCCCCGTGCCCCCTTGCATTATACGTTTACATTTCCCATTTCAATTTTTAAATCGTTTTTATGCTTTTCTAAAATAGGATTTACGATTGTTTGGATGAAATCGGTGACTTGATTTTGGGCTCTACCACATAAATTGTCTGGATTTAGAGCTGATAGGATTTCTGCTTTTGTCATTCCAAATGCGCTATCTTTTGCAATTCTATCTACTAAATCATTTGGTTTTCCAAATTCTTTGACTTCTTTGCCTGCTTCCATGGAATAAATACGAATTTTTTCATGCAATTCCTGCCTGTCTCCGCCCTTTAAAACAGCGTTCATCAAAATTTCTTCGGTTCCCATAAATGGTAATTCTTGCATCATGTTGGTTTTGATGACATTTTCATAAACTACAATTCCATTTGTGATGTTCGCATACAAAATTAGAATTGAATCGACTGCTAAAAAGGCTTCTGGAATACAAATTCTTTTGTTGGCAGAATCGTCTAAAGTTCTTTCTAGCCATTGTGTGCTAGCCGTCATGTTCGGATCCATCGAAAGGGCAATAACGTGTCTGGCTAGCGAATTGATGCGCTCACTTCTCATTGGATTTCTTTTATATGCCATAGCCGATGAGCCAATTTGTCCTGTCTCAAATGGTTCTTCTAATTCTTTTTCATGTTGCAATAAACGCATATCATTGGCAAACTTTGATGCACTTTGCGCAATCCCAGAAAGTATATTTAGAACTCTGCTGTCTAATTTTCTCGTATAGGTTTGTCCTGAAACAGCAAAAACTTTGTCAAATCCCATTTTTTCTGCAATTTTGCTATCAATTTGTTTAACTTTTTCTTCGTCTTTGAATAATTTCATAAAACTTTCTTGAGTTCCTGTTGTGCCTTTGCATCCCAATAATTTCATGTGGCTTTGAACAAATTCTAACTCTTCCAAATCTTCGATTAAGTCTTGTAGCCATAAAGTCGCTCTTTTCCCCACAGTTGTCAATTGAGCAGGTTGAAAATGGGTATAACCTAAACAGGTGGTTCCTTTATATTTTTCAGCAAAATTCTTTAAATTGTTGATAACAACTACCAATTTTTGTTTGATTAATTTCAACGCTTCAAACATTAAAATAACATCTGTATTATCGGTTACATAACATGAAGTCGCTCCTAAATGAATTATTGGTTTGGCAAGTGGACATTTCATACCAAATTCATAGACATGAGCCATGACATCATGTCTACATTCTGACTCTCTTTTGGCAACTACGTCATAATCGATATCAAAAATATGTTCTTTCATTTGATTAATTTGTTCTTCCGTTATATCAATTCCAAGCTCTTTTTCTGTTTGAGCTAGTGCTACCCACAATTTTCTCCAAGTCGAATATTTGCTGTCGTCTGACCAAATATAGTTCATTTCTTGACTGGGATATCTTCCACTAAGTGGCGTATTATATCTATTTTTTTCCATATATTTCTCCTTTATTTTTAGTACAAGTTTATCATATAATTTTTAGGAAAAATAGTCAAGGTCTATTCGTAAAAAATATGTTTTGAAATTTCCAAAAATCAGCTTTCTTATAAACAGAAAGAACAGGTCGCGCAACTACCTGTTCTTTCTGTTTCATAATCTTTTGGCATGCAAAATCATGTCATTTTTCATTTTTTAGTCATTTATCTCTAATTTTTCTAAAAATTCTATTGTTCTATCCACTTCACCAAATTCAAATTTTCTTGATCCAACAGCATTTCATGTTTTGGAACAACTCTAAATGTATATCCAAAATTTCCACCTGTGGTTAATTTAAGTGTTGCTTCATATACATACAAATGTTGCTCTCTATCTTCGCTCACTTTTTGCATGGCTTGCGTATACACATTTCTAACAGTTCCACTTTCTTGAATTTGTCCAAAATACACTTGCACTTCTACATTATCTTCTTCAATATTGGGTAATTTTACCTCACATCTTACAGTAATTTCACTTCCCGCTACAAACCTTGCGTTGTCAACATTCCTATCTTGTGAAATTGAAATCTGTTGCCAATTCATTTTAGTATTCTTTTTCCAAGCTTCAAAATCTGCTACTTTTTGCAAATCTTGAAAATATTCTTTATTTAAATTGCATAACGGCATATACAAATTGTTGATGTAATCTACAACCATTCTTGATGTACTGTATTTTCCACCCGTTGTCTTTATGGAATTTTTCATCAGTTTTATCCATTCGTCTGAAATTCCTTTTTCGTTTCTTTTATAATAAGCTGGAATAATTTTGTCCTCTAAAATGTGGTAAAAACTTGTACTATCTGCTTTATCTTGTTCTTCATATGAATTATAGGTAGCATTTGTGCCAATCGCCCAACCATTAGTTCCTGTGTAGCCTTCTGCCCACCAACCATCTAAAATACTGCAATTTAACACACCATTGACAGATGCTTTTTCTCCACTTGTACCAGAAGCTTCCATTGGTCTACGTGGATTGTTAAGCCATACGTCAACTCCGGCTTACTAAATATCTTGCAATCCCGATATTATAGTTTTCTAAAATGAATATTTTTCCTTTAAATTGTGGCATTAATGACATCTCGTGAATATATTTAATTAAATCTTGTCCTTCTTTGTCGGCTGGATGTGCTTTCCCAGCAAAGATAATTTGGACTGGATGTTTTTCGTCACTTAAAATTTGAGTTAATCTGCTAATGTCTTTAAACATTAAAGTAGCCCTTTTGTAGGTTGCAAATCTTCTGGCAAAACCAATTGTCAATGCCTCTGGATTTAAGGCATTTACCATTTCCATGATTTTATCATATCCAATTTCACTATTTTCAAATCGACTCACAAGATTTTGCTTGATTAATTGAATTAATTTTCTTTTGCGTTCTACATGAACTTCCCATAATTTATCGTTTGGAATGTCGTCGATTTTTTCCCATGTCGAATCTAAGTGAATGTTATCTTGCCAATAAGCTGGTAAATATTCATTGTAAAGCTCTTTTAATTTTGGTGCAAGCCAAGTACATGTGTGAATTCCGTTGGTAACATATGTAATTGGCGATTCATCTTCTGCAATTTCTGGCCAAACTTCGCTAAATAATTCACGTGAAACTTCTCCATGAAGTTTACTCACACCATTTTTCTTACCCGCAATTTTTAAAGCTAACATTCCCATATTGAAACCTGGTTCTAAGTGATTACATTCTTTCATACCTAATTTTAAGAATTCATCCCTAGAAATTCCCAATTTTTCACACAAATTTTTGAAATATCGATCAACTAAACTAATATCGAATATATCATTTCCTGCTGGAACTGGTGTGTGTGTGGTAAATACCGTTTGTACACTCGTAATTTCTTTTGCCATTTCAAATGAAACTTGTTTTTCTTTCATAATATTTTTGATTAATTCTAAAATTAAGAAAGAAGAATGTCCTTCGTTCATATGATATAAAGTAGGCTTTAACCCTAAAGCTTTTAGGGCTTTTACGCCAGCCATTCCTAGTACAATTTCTTGGCGAATTCTCATTTCTTTGTCACCACCATAAAGAGTTGCCGTTACATTTCTTAAATCTTCATCATTTTGTTCAATATCAGAATCCATTAAATATAGTTTGATTCTTCCAACATTGATTTGCCATAATTTTAAGAATATTTTTCTGTCTCCTAAATCAACATCTATGATTAAATCCTCATCTGTACTATTTTTAACAGGATTAATTGGCAAGTTATATAAATCAATGTTGTGGTATTCAGAACATTGTTCCCCATACACATTGATTTTTTGGTGAAAATATCCATTTTTATACAATAAACCAACAGCAACAAATGGCAAACCTAAGTCACTGGCAGACTTTAAATGGTCACCTGATAAAATTCCCAATCCTCCTGAATAAATTGGAATGGTTTCATCTAATCCATATTCCGCTGAAAAATAGGCAATTAAGTCATTTTTATTATTGGGATGATTTTTGTTAAACCAAGTATCTTGACTTGTCATATAATTATCAAAATTTTTAACCATTTGATTATAGACTTGCAAAAAATCATAGTCTTTTGATATTTTTTCGATTTTTTCTTGGCTAACTAATTTTAAGAATTTGATAGGATTTTTGGTTCTCTCCCATAAATCACAATCAATAATTTTGAATAATCTTAAAAATTCGGTGTTCCAAGACCACCATAAATTGTTTGCAATTTCGTTTAAACGATTGATACTTTGTGGTAATTGTGGAACGACTGTAATTTTGTTGAATATATACATGATATATTCCTCCTTTGTATTTTTTTCTAAAAATCTTTTGTCTCAAATTAATATAGTTATTATATTATTAACCTTCTACTTTTGTCAATAGCTTTTTGCATAGATTAGGATTTTTTTATAAATTCTGACTGGATTAGTAATATTTTCTTTTTTTTATTACATTTTGGTAACATTTAACACAAATCCAAATTTATATGGTATAATTTGTTATGGTAGGGATATTATGTATTCTTTGCCAACGATTATAAGTTTTAGGCAAAATTTAAAAAATTAACTAATTTATGCCTGTGAAAAGGATGTGAAATTTATGGACTTACATTCACCAAAAAATAGAATTTTATTAAAAAATTGCATGGTTGTGAAACGACATGAACTAAAACTGGCAGAAGAAACACCAGAAATTCAAGATGAACTTAGTTATTATTTTAATCTTTATCAAATTTTAAAATCGGATGATATTGAAAAATTAATGGCTACTTTAAAAGATTTTACTTTGAAAGAAAAATATCTTGCGTTTAATCACCATATTCTTTCAACATCTGCTACCGATATTGCAGAAGAATATATGAGACTAACCGAAACACTTATGAGACAAAATAATGCGTATTCTCAAACAGATTTCAATAATTTAAAAAAGGCATTTTACAAAGGAAATGAAGATTTGATGTCTTTTGATAAAACAAAAAATTTGAAGGAATTAGAAGAAGAAACAGAACAAAACTCTGCCCAAAATTATCTAAGCCAAAATGAAGAAAAATACCTAAGTGCGTTAGGAAACTTATTTCGTAAATTTCCTTCACAGTCTATTTCTGTTGAACAATTCAAGGATTTTTCAGCACAATTTATGGATTTTACAATGGCTTTAGGCATGAGTAAATTTGAACAAGCTTTTGCGAAAGAACACAAAAAAATACTAGATATGCATATTTCTTATGACCACCCAAACTCTTCTAAGCCTGTCTATAAAACAGATTTTATCTTGCTAGATTCTGAAAATAGGCAAACAACACAATCTGTTTCTGAGCCAGCTTCAAAATTTATCTCAACAGCCTATTCAGCATTATGTTGTTCGTATTTGGAGGCAAACAAAATGGTACGGTATTGAAGCAAGCAAGCTTGATTCTGCTGTAATTGCATCAAAAATGAAACAATTCTCACAATATTATGATAAATTAAGAGAACTAATGCCAACTTGCTTCTTTAAAGTAGAGCATAATTTTATTTTCTATGTTGGCGAATCCGACATCTCACCTAGCCAAGAACTTACTCTTGCCTGCGATGGTCCACTTCACGAAAACGAGGAACGTTCTATTTGACATTACAAGCAATTATTGGTACTTATTCTTTATTTTGGTCTATTGTAACCTATCGGACTAAAACAAAATAATACCTAATCCTAGCAAAACTACTAGATTAACCTAGTAGTTTTGCTTTTCTTTTATTCTTTTGTGAGTTTCACTTCAAAATAAAACTCTACCCCATCTTTTTTATTTTGCACACCAAAATCAGTCCCATACTGATTCATAATCGCTTTGACCAAAGCCAGACCGATTCCAGTTCCTCCACTATTTCGATTGCGTGATTTGTCAACTTTATAAAATCGATTCCAAATTCGATTCAAATTTTCTTCTGAAATTGGCTGTCCAGAATTAAAAACAGCCACTTTTACCGTTTCTTTTTCCAGTTGTTCTTGAAGTGAAATCTTAATTTTCTTCTGCCCTTTTACTTTTTGGATATTTTTTATTGCATTTGTAAAATAATTGCGAATCACTTGCTCAATGTAGAAATTATCAGCGAACACATAAACTGGCTCTTTTTCTTTAAATTCTACTTTAATCTTTTGCTCTTCTAACATAACTTTCGAATTTCGAATAATTTCATGAATTAGTTCAACAACATCAAATTTGGCATCATGAAATTCCCTTTCGCCATATTCTAACTTCATCAGCTCTAACAATTTCTTTACCAAAATATCCATTTTACCTGCTTCATCCAAAATAACATCTGCATAAAACTTTCGACTTTCTTCATCTGAATTGACATTTTCAATCAAGCCTTCTGAATATCCTTGTATCAAAGCAATTGGTGTTTTTAATTCATGAGAAACATCAGAAATAAACTGTTTTCGCATTTCATCAATTTTGGATTTTTCTTCGATATCACGTTCTAATTCCATATTGTTTCGCCTCAATTTTTCAATGGTTTCTTCTAGTTTCACAGACATAGTATTAATGCTTTTCCCAAGTTCGTCTATTTCATCATTGTTATCGTGAATTCTGTATTTTTTAGTAAAATCTAATTTAGCCATTTTGTTGGCAATATCATTTAATTCTTCAATAGGTTTGGTAAATCTTTCTGTAATCCAAGTAATAGCAATTCCACCTAAAACAACTGCCATCAAAGCGATTAAATATAAAAATTTATTGGAAATTTCCACACTTTCCTTAATTAACGTAATTGGCATACGAATCAAAATTTCCGCTCCATTGTTTAACGTTCCAGAAAGCAAAATAAAATTAATTCCATTTTTCTTATCTTGAATTTTACGAATGGTTACTTTTTCGTTAGAATACATAATATCATCTTGCCTAAAAACATTATATTCTACAGAATATTTCACTTCTGGAATTTCCCCAAAATCACCCGAAAAATCTTTATTCGTCGCATAAATTTCTTGCTGACTTTTTTTTATGATAATATCAAAATTGTTCGTTAAAGATAATTTCTCTAATTCTAAAAGGAAATCTTCATTATGACGATTCTCAATTGTTTCATTGATATAATCAAATGTTTCTAAGGACGCATTTTTTTTTGAGTAATAATAAAAACTTTCCAACACAGAACGATTGATAATTACCAAAAATGCAATCAACATCAGAATTACAACACATAATGTCAAAAATAGCTTTACTCTAACAGATTGAAACATTTTTTTCATTTTATTTCACCTCAAATTTATATCCAATTCCGCGAATTGTTTGAATGTATTTTCCTTTTTTACCAAGTTTGTGGCGAATTTTTTTGATGTGACTATCAATAGTTCTTGAGTCGCCATAATAATCATAATTCCAAACTGTATTTAAAATTTTATCACGTGATAACGCAATGTTTTCATTTTCAATCAAATATTTCAACAATTCATATTCGCGAAAACTCAATTCAACATTTTTACCATCAACTGTAACAGTTCTTGCCTCGTTGTCAATCACAATTCCATCATGACTTTTTAGTTCTTTTTTGGTTGGATTGGCACGTTTCAAAATGGCTTCCACTCTGGCAACTAAAATTTTAGGGCTAAAAGGCTTTGTGATATATTCATCAACACCCAATTCAAAGCCAAAAAGTTCATCTTGTTCTTCTGCTCGCGCGGTTAGCATGATGATTGGAACATTTTTGTCCATTTGTCTAATTTGCCTTAAAACTGACCAACCGTCCAGTTTTGGCATCATCACATCTAGCAACACCAAATTTATCCTATTTTTATTTTCCTGAAAAATATTTAAGGCTTTTTCTCCATCTTCCGCTTCCATAATCTTATAATTTTTTTGTTTCAAAAAATCCTTGACTAATTTTCTCATTCTTAGTTCATCATCTACGACCAATATTGTGGAATCCATTTTTGTACCTCCTGTTAGTTTTCATTATTATATTATAAATGTGTTCTTATTGCAATGTTTTTTACAATTTAAGTTTTGGTATTTTGAAAAAACTCAAACCTTAAAAATTCCACTGTTTCAATTTGCAAGAGCGAACGACCACTCGCGCCTCTACAAGGTCAGTATTTTTTCTAAATTTTTAATGTTGTCTCTAATGCTAATTTTATCATATCATTTAACGATTTTTCCCTTTGCTTTGCCGTCAAAACTTCTTTTTTGCAATTGGAATCCACAACTGTAAGTAAACATGCTGCTTTTTTGTCCAACATTTTAGCTGTATAAAATAACGCAAAAGCTTCCATTTCTGAACACGTAATCTGTTTTTCTTTGGGCAATTTTTCCACATATTCTTTTGGATTTATCATGTAAGCATCAAAACATTCTGTACAAGCAACATTTGTTTTCACACATTTGATTTGTTGCTCTTTTGCAGTTTCTTCAATTTTACTATTGATTAACGCAGAAGACTCTACTATATCACATTTTTCTCCACTCATATGCTCTGCAAAATTTCCTTTTGTATAACTTTCTTGAACTAGCACAATATCCAGCAAATTCAACTCCTCCACATACGAACCACAAGAACCAATTCGAATAATACTATCAACCCCATAAAATTGATATAATTCATATGCATAAATTCCCATACTTGGCATTCCCATTCCTGATGCCATAACTGTAATTTCTTTACCTTTATAAATTCCTGTATAGGCAAACATATTTCTTGCTTGATTAACTAATTGATAATTTTCCAAAAAATTCTCTGCAATATATTTTGCTCGCAGAGGGTCTCCCGGCATCAATACTACTTTGGCTATTTCTCCTTCTTTTGCTTCATTATGAATCGCCATAATTATCCTCCTTTTTTTGTATCTTATCATAAAAAATAAACTTTTTCAATCAATATCTGTGTATCGATTGAAAAAGTTTACAGCTCTTATTTTAATTTATGCAGTTCTAATTTCTAGTCTTAATTTATCTGCAATCATTGCAATAAATTCTGAATTGGTTGGTTTCCCTCTATTAGAGCTTATTGTATAACCAAAAATGCTTTCCATTGCTTCGATTTGACCTCTATTCCAAGCTACTTCAATCGCATGCCTAATAGCACGTTCAACACGAGATGGAGTCGTCTTATATTTTTTTGCTAAATCTGGATATAACTGTTTTGTAACTTGATTGATAATGTCAGAATTTTTTACTGCCATCATAATTCCATCACGCAAATACTGATACCCTTTAATGTGAGCTGGAACGCCAACGTCATGAATAATATTTGTGACTTCTACTTCTAAATTTAGTTTGTTATCTTCTAATTTGACATACGTATTTTTTACTTCTTTTACTCCAGTCGTCACCGCTACAGGTACTTGGTTCCTTACTAATTCTCTAATTCTTTTCGCTAGTACATCCATTTCAAAGGGTTTTATCACATAATATTGAGCACCTAGACTCATTGCTTTTGATGTTACTTTATCTTGTCCAACAGCAGATAACATAATACATATTGGTAATAAATCAAGTTTTTCATTCATCTCTTCCAAGACTCCTAAACCATCTAGTTGTGGCATAATTACGTCTAAGATAGCAACATCTGGATTACTATCTACAATTTTGTCTATCGCCTCTGACCCATCTCTGGCTGTGCCAACTACTTCCATGTCTTCTTGACGCTCAAGATATGTAACTAATGTTGAAACAAATTCAGTGTTATCATCCGCTATAAATATTTTGATTTTCTCGCTCAAAATAATCCCTCCTTATTTTTCTTTTGATAAAATTCGTAATGCGTTTTGCATTACGAATGTAAGTATATTATTTTTTTTCCAAATTTGCAAGAGGTTTTTTCAATATTTTTATATTTCGTAGGCTCTTTTGCGACAAAAATCGACACACTAAAACGCTTCAAATAAGCCAATGTAGTTTGTGACTGTTAGTTACTTTTGTAATGTATCTTCAAAATTTGTTTTTATTAATTTACTTTTGACAATAGTATTATAACAATATATTTGCTTTCTAGTATTAACAAACTATGTATTAATAAAATAAATTAGACAAGAAAAAACTTATAAATCCCTTTTAAAAATTATAGATTAAAATGTAAAAAGTTAACATAAATACTTGTCTGATATTTTAAAATATGCTATAATATCATTAGAACCTATTTTGAAAAATACAAAAACAATGGAGGTAGACAACAATGACAATGGAAGTATTTATTAGATTAATCTTTGGACTTATCTTAATACCGATTGGAGAAAAAATTTTGCAGAAAAGCGAAAAAACAACAAATGGTAGTATTCGTAACATTTTATTTATAATCGGAATGATTGTAGTTTTAACTGGTACAATATGCTGTTTTACTGTTTGGCTAACGTTACAGGGTAAATAAAAAAAGTTCTCGTTGGATAATTCTAGCGAGAACTTTTTTCATTTTAACTTTTAACTTTTTAAAAAATAAAATTTAAAAACATCCAAAATCTGAACTTTAACGGGAGCGTCTATTCTAACTTCTCATATGATAAAATAGCATTTGCAACTATTTCATCGCCTCAAAAACAGCGACTGAAACAGCAACAGTGGCACCAACCATAGGGTTGTTACCCATGCCAATCAATCCCATCATTTCAACGTGTGCTGGAACAGAAGAACTTCCTGCAAATTGTGCATCTGAGTGCATTCTTCCCATTGTATCTGTCATACCATATGAAGATGGTCCAGCTCCCATGTTATCTGGGTGAAGCGTTCTTCCAGTTCCTCCGCCAGATGCAACTGAGAAGTATTTTTTACCTTGCTCGATGCATTCTTTTTTGTAAGTTCCTGCAACTGGATGTTGAAATCTTGTTGGATTTGTTGAATTTCCTGTGATTGAAACATCTACTTTCTCATGATGCATAATCGCTACACCTTCTCTTACTTCATCCGCTCCATAGCATTTTACTTTTGCTCTTGGTCCATCTGAATATGGTGTTTCTTTTACGATTTTTAATTTTCCTGTAAAGAAATCAAATTCTGTTTCTACATGAGTAAAACCATTAATTCTTGAAATCACTTGAGAAGCATCTTTTCCTAAACCATTTAGGATAACACGCAATGGTTTTTTTCTCGCTTTATTAGCATTGTTCGCAATACCAATAGCACCTTCTGCAGCAGCAAAACTTTCATGTCCTGCTAAAAAAGCAAAACAGTCAGTTTCTTCTGATAAAAGCATAGCTCCTAAATTTCCATGTCCTAAACCAACTTTTCTGTCATCAGCAACAGAGGCTGGAATACAAAAACTTTGTAACCCTTCTCCAATACATTTTGCAACTTCTGAAGCTGTTTTTACTCCTCTTTTGATCGCAATTGCAGCTCCTACTGTATAAGCCCAACAAGCATTGTCGAAACATATTGGTTGAATGTTTCTTACCATTTCGGCAACATTAAGCCCTTTATCTTCACAAATTTTCTTTGCTTCTTCTAAAGAAGAAATGCCATTGTCACTTAAAACCTTATTGATTTGGTCAATTCTTCTTTCATAACTTTCAAATAAAGCCATTTTTATTTCCTCCTATTTTTTGATTTTTGTTAATTTAAATCTTATTCTTTTCTTGGATCAATCTTCTTGACTGCTTCATCAAATCTTCCATATTGACCAGAAGCTTTTTCAATCGCTTCCATTGGCTCAATTCCTTTTTTAATATTTTCCATCATTTTACCTAAATTAACATATTTATATCCGATAATTTCATCGTTTTTATCTAAACCGATTTCTGTTATGTAACCTTCTGCTAATTCTAAATATCTTGGTCCTTTAATATTGGTTGAATAAATCGTTCCAACTTGTGATCTGTGTCCTTTTCCTAAATCTTCTAGTCCTGCTCCTACTGGAAGTCCTCCTTCCGAAAAAGCTGATTGGCTTCTACCATAAACAATTTGTAAAAATAACTCTCTCATAGCTGTATTAATTGCATCGCAAACCAAGTCTGTGTTCAAGGCTTCTAAAATTGTTTTTCCGACTAATATTTCCCCTGCCATTGCTGCTGAATGTGTCATTCCTGAACAGCCAATTGTTTCGATTAATGCTTCTTGTATGATTCCTTCTTTAATATTTAAAGTAAGCTTGCAAGCTCCTTGCTGTGGCGCACACCAACCGATTCCGTGTGTTAAACCTGAAATATCTTTAATTTCTTTAGCTTTTACCCATTTTCCCTCTTCTGGAATTGGTGCTGGGTCGTGTTTTGCACCCTTTGCAACCTTACACATATGTTCTACTTCTTCTGAATAAATCATATTTACCTCCTTGTAATTTTTGATTCGCCTAAAACTTAGACAGTTGTATTGTATCACAAAAAAAAATACGTTTCAAGTATAAATTACCAGATTATTGAAATTTCTATAAAATGCAAAACAGAGAGAACAAAATTACTATCCTCTCTGTTTCATTTTGCCAATCGGCTACATGCTCACCACTTCTTGAATGAAATGGCACGTATTCCACAATCTTCTATAAATTGGAAATTCCCCTCTTGGGGATTGTATTTCCCTTTCAATTCCTTTCTGGCTTGCCCTCATGAGAATACGAGTTTTTCCATCCTCTTGTAAATACAAAAAATCCTCTTTCACTCCTTCCCCATTTAGTTTAAAGAATTGTGGAAATTTTTTACTGTCCATTCCTTGTTGTCCCCTTTCTTATAAAATTTTGATACTTTTATTTTATCACATTTACATAAATTTGTCAATTCCCTTGCGTTTTTCGTTTAAGTCAAGTATAATATTCTCATGAAAAAAATAATTGTAAATGAAAAATATCATCATAAAAAATTAAATACGTTTCTTTTGAATATGTTTCCAAAATTAAGTCCAAACACTCTATATAAAGCACTTCGTCAAAAAGATATTCGCATAAATGGCAAAAAAATTCATGAAAATCTTGTCATTCATACCAACGATGAAATTTGTATTTTCATAGCGGATTCTTTGCTTTTTGGTCCTGCTCCAACTTTGTTCATCGTTTATGAAGATGAAAATATTGTCATAGTTAACAAACCAAGTGGTATTTCTGTTACCGAAAATGCACATCTAGAGACTACTTTAACAACACTTGTGAAAAAACAGTTTGGAAGTTCTTGCGAGCCTTGTCATCGTTTGGACCGTAATACCAATGGATTAATTCTTTACGCCAAAAATTCCACGACTTTAGATTTATTATTACAAAAATTCAAAAATCGTGAAATTGAGAAACATTATAAAACAACTGTTATTGGTCTTTTGCCCAAAAAACACGCTATTTTGACTGCCTATCTTTTTAAAGACAGTAAAAAAAGTCTTGTCTACATTTCTGACACACCACAAAAAAATTACGTAAAAATTATTACTGAATACACAGTTATTTCAGAAAATCCTCAAAACAATACGAGTGAACTTGACATTCTTTTACACACAGGGAAAACGCACCAAATCCGCGCGCATCTAGCTCATATTAATCATCCCATTATCGGAGATGGTAAATATGGAATTAATGAAATCAATAAAAAATTTAAAAAATCCACGCAAATGCTTTGTAGTTACAAACTAAAATTTAATTTTTCAACAGAAAGTGGCATTTTGGAATATTTAAATGGCAAAGAATTTTCGCTTTAATGCAAATCATGAACACTTGGTCCTTCCAGCAGTTTTCCATCTGCTTCATAACGGCTTCCATGACAAGGGCAATCCCACGTTTTAGTAACATCATTCCAACTCACTTCACACCCTAAATGCGCACAATATTTTTTGCCTTTTTCGCCTTTTAAATGTGGCATAATCATAGATTGTCCTACTTCTTTTAACAGATTTTTCATTTCTTCTCGATTTTTAATAGGTTCTAATCTTGTGCTATCAAAAATTTCTTCATAGGGATTGTTTCTTCCCACAATTTTATCTGTAATCAAATTGGCAGCAACGTTGGAACTTGTCATGCCCCATTTTTTAAAGCCAGTTGCAACATACATATTCTCACGCACTTCCGAATATTCTCCAATATAGGGAATTTTATCCAGTCCGACTGAATCTTCGGCATTCCACTTATACACAATCTGACTTTCTGGAAAATATGTCTTGGCAAAATCTTCCAAAACTCCAAATCCATTATTAGACGTGTTTTCTCCTGTCTTATGCCCATTTCCTACTATTAAAATATAATTATCTTGTCCTTCTGAATAATCACGAAATGAAATCGTCGGCACTTCGTTTGAAACATACATTCCATTCAAACGAACGTCACTTTTTAGCGCAATTCCATATTCCAATTCTTGATACATTTTAATAAAATAAAATCCTGGTACATTAAAAATCGGATAACGAGTTGCCACAACCACATCTTGAGCTTTTATTTTTCTTATTTTTTCATCCACTTGCGCAAAAACAATAAAGGTATCGCCCTCTTTTTCATATTTCACAACTTTTGTATTTTCGTAAATTTCTCCGCCATTTTCTAAAATAGATTTAGCAAGTCCCATACTATATTTTAATGGATTAAATTGGGCTTGATTTTCAAATTCAATGGCACCTTCTATTTTTCCTAAAACTTCAATTTCATTTGTAAATTTTGCTTTAATTCCTAAGGATTTCACGCTTTCTACTTCGGTTTGTATTTGATGCAACTTCGCACAATCTTTGGTAAAAACAAAGGCACTTTTTCGTTCAAAATCACACTCTATTTTCTCTGTTTGAATGATTTTTTCTATGTTATCAATTGCTTGTTCATTGGCTTTCCAGTATTTTTTAGCAAATTCTTTATTTTGTGATTGAATTAAATAATCATAAAATAAATGATGCTGACTGGTAATTTTTCCTGTTGTTCCACCACTTGTTTTAGAACAAATTTTGTCTTTTTCTAAAACTGCCACTTTTTTTCCTTCTTTTGCCAAATAATACGCTGTAGAAATTCCCGTAATTCCGCCACCAATCACGCAAACATCCACTTCAATGTTCTGTTCCAAACTTCTAAATTCTCTCTCATTTTCCCTATTTTTTTGCCAAATCGAATAGTTATTTTCCATATAATTCCTCCTTTTTGCTATTTTTGTTAGTATTGGCAAATGAAAGAATTTTATGTATGGAATTTAACAAACGTTTTTTCTTAAAAGTTGACAAATTATGTAAAATATTATATAATAGAAATAAGAAAAGTACATTGAAAAAATAAAGAAAGGTGCCCAATTAGGGCAGAAGGGATAATTATGTCAAACATTGAAAACAACAAAACTTACTTACTAACACCAGAACAAATAGCGGATGTTATTGATTTTATTTTTACAATAAAACTAAAGAAAAAAATAAAGAAAACATGCAACAAAAAATATTACAAAAATCAATATCTGAAGTATGCAGTTGAACATCATTCTTCTATTCCATGTATTGTACGGACATATGCTGAAATGTTAAAATCTGGCTACATTTATACGCATAATCCAAATGACATGAAGCATGCTAATCGTCTGATTTCCTATTTGAATGTGTATACAAACAAAAAAAATCAGAAGTTTGTCGATACATGTTTTGAAAAACTTGAAGATAAAGCTCAAGAAAAATATGATTATTTAATTTGCAAAACTGTTGGCAGATTAAAATCTTTTCGCAGTTTCGAATGTAAGTTAAGAACAAAAATCGCCACATCAGAAATTCTGCTAGAACTTCTGGAAAATGCAGAAGCTATTTTGAACACAAAATACTGGCAATTCCAACCAGAAGAACTAACAGAAGCAAAAAAGTATCTTGAAAAATTAATTGAAAAAAATAAAATGGATAATCCAATTCGCGATTTAAGTGGTTATCGAATTATTGTAAATTCTTATAACACCTCCATTTTGGAAGAAGACTTGATTGCGTTTATCTACGATTTTGTTCCTTTTTCAAAAAGTTTCTTCAATGAAAGAGGTTTTGACATTCTGGAAAGTAAAGATTACATCAAAAATCCTAAAGCAAATAAATACCAGTCTTTCCATTTTCGGGTAGAAATTCTCGAAATGCTAACTGAAATACAAGTTCGGACATTTCGCATGCATGACAATGCAGAAAATGGAAGTTCCGCTCATAAAAATTATAAGGATACGATTTTGCAAAAATTTTTGAAAACTTTTTTGTATGAAATATCTGGTGAAAAACTTTCTTCAAATGAACATATTGGCTTTCTAAAAGAAATAGCACTTCCAAATCGTGTCTGGTGTTTTACACCAAAAGAAGAAATTCCTACAACTCCATCTGAACTGAAGGATTTTGCAGACATGGAATTTCTGGCATCTATCTTTTCTTAAAATTTACCCACCCCACAAGAACCTAAATTTCTTCGGGGCGGGTTTTCTTTTTTCAAACACAAAAAATCACTAAAAATTTAGTGATTTTTTGTATTGGTTAGTCTCGATTATTATCTTGTACCGCATAATACCAAACCATTGCTACAATGATAATAGCTGCGACTGCTAAAATAATCCAAATCCATGTTGTCGTAGACATGTTTCCTGTTGCTACATCATCTACAGATGTTCTAACTGCATTATATCCGTTTGTAAATACATTGTTATCCATATGATTGTTTCGTGTATTGTTATTGTTATTCTTATCGTTATTTCGATCATTTCTTGTGTTTCCATTGACACCATTCATGACATCATCTGCTACATTTCGTACACTATCTCCTGTTTTATCTAAGGAGTCAGTAATTTCTTCTCCTAAATTTACATTTGAATTTTCTTGGGCTGCAAAACAAACTGAACAACAAAGACATAGGATTATCATAGCAAAAGAAATGAATATTTTCTTTGCCATTTTTAACCTCCTAAAAGTTGTTTTGTCATACAAAGTTTTTAAAACTTTATAATTTTATTTTGCATTTTTTGATACGAAATATGCTAGAAAAATTTTTGCTTTCTTCCTATTTTTGACTAATATTGATATTTTCCGATTTGATTCCTAATTCTCGACAAACAATATTTTGAATTTGTGCGATTTGCTCTGGATTTAAATTGCTGGATTTTACAATTACACTTGCATTATTATTGCTAACTAAAATTACCACATCTTCAAAATTTTTGTTTTTTATTAAATTTTCAGCAATCATGATGGCATTTTTTGTGCTTGTAATATGATTAATTTCTTGTATAGCAATGGCTTTTTGATCATTGGAAATTTCATTGCTGTCTACCATTTTTTGGTAGGTTTCTAACATTTGTGAATACATGGTTTCACGTTCTAGTCGAGTAGCTGAAAAATATTGGTCGTTATTGGTATTAGAATTTGTGGTAGTTGTTTGGTTTTCATCATTTGGAACAATATCCGATTTTACTATATTAGCATTTACCAATTGTGCATCTCCGAAGTGTACTTTCATCGATTTGATTTTCTATAGATGCGACTTCTATTGTGGGTTCATAATCATAATTTAAATAACCAACTCCAATTAAAGTAACTGCCACAATGACCAAAATAATATGTTTAATATTTTCTTTTTTCATAAATTTCCTTCCTTTCTAATTTTTCATTTCAAAAACTTGAATTTTATGTGCGGATAAGCCCGTTACAGCTTCTACAGCGGAAATAATGTTGGCTTTGACATTTGAATTACTGGAACCTTGTGCTGTTACAATTGCACCTTCTATCTTTGGATAAACTGTCTTTTCTGTTACTGGATTTGAATCCGAACCTGTGATTACACTTTTTTCGTTATCTTCAGCTTGAATAGTTCTGATACCACCTGATGTATCGGTCTCTTCTGTGACACTTTTACTGGTGCTTTCATTGTACATAGGAATTACTTGACTACTTTGCGAGTATGTAACAAGTACAGAAACTTCTCCAACTCCATCCATTTTTGATAGGATATTTTCCAAACGTTTTTCCAAATTATCTGAATTAATTTCATTTGCTGAAGTACTTGCTAACTCTGCATTTGAATAATTGGGAGTAGATTTTTTGGGTTCTTCTTTTATAATATTATTGATAATAATTAAAGTTATGACTAAAATACTCAAAAATACTACTAAATTTTCAATCTTTCTATTTTTGTCTTTTAACATTTTTTTTAATTTTTCCATGCTTTTTCTCCTTTTTTATTTTTACTTTTTTTCATTTATTTTTAATTTAAAAATAAATTTATTTTAATTATTAAGATTTATTTTCTTGGTTTTGGGGAGTTTTCTTTTTGTTTTTTGGCGGTAATTTTTTATTTTTGTGGGATTTTTTGGGGATTGAGGGAAGGATTCTCGGGAGTTTTTTTTGAGAATTTTTGAGGGATTTTTTAGGGAATTTTTTTTGGGATTTTGGGGAGAATTTTTAGGGAATTTTTGGGGGGAGAATTTTTTTAGGGGGCTGGGAGATTTTTGGGGACGGGGACAGTCTTGAGCTTCTTTTTTCTCTCATTTTCTCTTTTTTATTCTTTTTTTCTTATTAACTATGAGTGTCCCCGTCCCCAATTTTTCCAATTTCTTTTTTACTTTTTTCTTAATTTTTATTCCTTATATTTTATTTTTTATTCTTTATTCTTTTATTTTCTATTTTCTATTTTTTCAGGGATTTTCGAGGGACGGGGACAGTCTTGCACTCCTTTTTTCTCTCATTTTCTCTTTTTTATTCTTTTTTTCTTATCAACTATGAGTGTCCCCGTCCCCAATTTTTCCAATTTCTTTTTTACTTTTTTCTTAATTTTTATTCCTTATATTTTATTTTTTATTCTTTATTCTTTTATTTTCTATTTTCTATTTTTTCAGGGATTTTCGAGGGACGGGGACAGTCTTGCACTCCTTTTTTCTCTCATTTTCTCTTTTTTATTCTTTTTTTCTTATCAACTATGAGTGTCCCCGTCCCCAATTACCACCAATTACCAATTACACCAATTCAACCAATTTAATTCACAATAATTCTATTTTCCCCCAAATCATAATTTTCTGAAATATAATTTTTAACTTCCTTATAATCCTTTAAATTTTCCTCACTTTTCCCCTCTTTTCCAATCTCTACTTTTTCAATTTTAGAAACACCACTTTCTCCCAATTCTAATTTTATATTTTCAATATTCTCATAATTTTCATCATAAATTATTTGAATATCTTCAACAACATAACCAAACTCTTCCTCAATCGCATTTTTCAAATTTTGCTCAATTCCATTTGCATATAATTGCTGAATATCTTCTGTAGCAACAATTGAAGTCTCTACTGTAGGCAAATCTATTAAATTGGAAAACTCCATTTTTGTATTTATTTTTCCCAAAAACGGATTTAATATGGTAAAAATAATATAAATTCCAATAACTACTTTGACATATTTTTTATGATTTCCATCTGGCAAAATCGCCTCTATTATCATTGAAATCATAACTGCAACAATAATTCCTTCACACCAATTCTTACAAAAATCAATCATTTCTTCATCCCTTTATCGATACATTAAACTACTATTTGTAATTTTCAAAACAAGCGTCACACCAATGATAAACATACTTGACACAGAAAATAAAATCGCCAATAAAATTTTATAACTATCCGAAATTTGCACAATTAATTTTACAATTTTCTCATCTGCCACCACTTCACAAACTCCAGACAATATATAAAACGAAACCCACAAAATACCAAGTTTTAAAATTGGCAAAATGACAATTCCGCATCAAAATAATCACTCCAATAACACCAACCGCATTTTTCAAGACATTTCCACAGCCAATAATACTATCAACCGAATCGCCTAATATTTTTCCAACAACTGGTATAAAATTGGAAACAGCGACTTTTGCCGTTTTAGCTGTCATTCCATCCACCGAACTACTCAGTGTGCCTTCAATAGATAAAGTACACACAAAAATGGTAAGAATAATTCCTAAAATCCACACAATTGAAGATTTTAAAAATTTGGATAATCTGTCTATTTGTACTTTATCCGAAAGATTGGAAATAATACCAAACGTAATAGAAATCAGTAGCATAGGTATGATAAAATTAGAGATAAAATTTCCAATAAAACTTATCATAAAAAGAATGATTGGCTGAACAATTCCTGTTGTTGTAATAGAACCTGTCGTTAGCATTAAGGTTGATAATAGTGGAATAAGCAAATTCATAAAATTAATAATTTCTCCAATCGAATTTCGGGTTAAATCAATAACAGAAACAAAACTGTCTGTAATGAGTGTGACAATGATTAAATATTGGATAAAATAAATCATTTTACTACTTGCATGGTTTCCCAAATTTTCAATAATCGCTTTAAAAATGCTATGAATAATAATAACAATTAAAACAGTTATCATGAGCTGTATAGCGAATTTTACTTCTTGACCGCGCCAAATCCAAAATACTGTTTGTCCAAAAATTGGTTGAAATACTTCCACTAATTGCACTTGTGAAAAGGTCATCTACGTTTAATTGGGGGAAATTTTCTTTAGTATAGTTTGAAGCACTTTGTAAAAAATCAGAGATTCCCAGAAGATTTTTTTGCGAATTCATGAATTCATTCATGTGGTTTCCTTTCTTTTTGTTTTTATTTTAATTTTAATTTGTTAATTTGGGGACGGGGACAGTCTTGAACTCCTTTTTTCTCCTCTTTTCTTTTATTTACTCTTTTTTTCTTATTAACTATGAGTGTCCCCGTCCCCACTTTCTATTTTTTTCCATTTTTTATTTTTCCTTGTTCCTTCTTCCTTCTTTTTACTTCTTCATCTATTTCTTCATCATGGCAACAATTTTGTCAACGATTCTAAGGCAGTTGATATTACAGGAATTGACATCGATATTACAATTACCTTTCCACCCAAATCAATTTTATTGGCAATACTACTTTCCCCACTATCCTTGCAAATACTAACCGCATATTCCGTCAAAATAGAAATACCAGTAATCTTCAGCAAAACCGAAATAAATTGAGTATTACAACGATTGCTCAAATCCTTAATAAAACTAATAACTCCGACTCAAAGTATCCAAAGCCATATAAAGAATAATAGCACCGCCAATAAGAACAGCAAATATCGCAAAATCTTTTCTATATTCTTTTAAAATAATTGTTATAATTAAAGTGATAAACCCGAATTCCTATAATCTTAATAATTTCCATTATAAATCAAACACCGTCCTTACTGTATCGAAAAGTTCACTAATTTCTTTAATTACAATCGTAAGTACAATTACCATTCCCGCCAAAGTTGTCATCATCGCTTGATCTTCCCTGCCAGCTTTGCTCAAAATCTGATGCAAAACTGCAACCACAATTCCAATACCAGCTATTTTAAATAATAAATTTACATCCATATTTTATTTTCCTTTCAACCTCAAACTAAATCAAAATAATACATATCCCAATTCCAACAACGCTTCCCAAAGTTCTAAACAATTTATAATTCTTATTTTTCTCCCTCTCCGCTTTGTCAATCAAACTATCAATCAATTGATTCGTAACATTAATTTCATTAATTTGTCCCGCTTTGTCCGTTTTCCCCAACAACTTACCAAACATCTTAATTGTCGATTTATCCTCATCATTCAAATTCACATTTTTCTCAACCGCCCTATTCCAACTTTCTGTCAATCCATAAGCTTCCATCCCATTGACAGTCTCCAAAAAAACGTTTACTTCTTTCAAAAATACGATTTTAGAAATCTCCAAAAAAATATCCTTAATTGGTTCATACGTAAACTCCATTTTACTTTTCAGAACTCCCAAAGCATTTTTCATTTTTTTTAATTCCACTACTCGATTCTCATACGCCTTAGCTTTCAAAATTCCAATACTTGTACAAATTCCCAAAATCAAAATTAGCAAAAATATTTTTAAAACTCCCAACATTATTTATCTCCTACTTTTTCATACGTCATATTTTTTTTATTTATCTCATAAATTTCTCTAATATTTCCCTTTTGATTCATATCCAAAAAAATCAACTTTTCAAACACATGCATATTTAGCAAATTCTTCAAAACAGGATTAAGCAAAACATCTTCAATACTCCCCCCATGTGCCGTAAAAATCCCTTTGCACCCAGAACAAACCGCATAATGAATTGCCTCTATATCATCCTTATTTCCAATCTCATCTGCCACAATCACTTTAGGAGCCATCGAACGAATAAGCATTCGGATACCAATACTTTTATGAACATTTTCAATCACATCTGTTTTTACCCCCATATCATTTTGCGGAATTCCTTTATAAAGCGCTGAAATCTCGCCTCTTTCATCCACCACACCAACATTAATTGCCTTAAACTTCATTTCTTTAATTCCACTAGATATCTGCCTAATTAAATCTCTCAAAATTGTTGTTTTTCCTGCTCCTGGCGGAGCAATTAGCAACGTATTTGAAATACTATTATCCTCTAAATTCACAATATGCTTCAAAAGTTTATTACTACAACCAACAACTTGCCTAGCAATCCTAAAATTCAAGCTATAAATATAATTAATATTAATTACTTTTCCCTGTTCAATCACACATGAACCCGTAATTCCAACGCGATGACCACCTTTAATCGTAATAAATCCTTCCGAAATCTGATTTTGATACGTATAAATTGAATTCTCACATATCATTTGTAAACAAGACAAAATCTCATCAGTAGTTACTGTATATTTAATAATTTTTTCACAATCATTAAATTTTAGAATAATTGGTCTTTGCGCACGAATTCTAATTTCCTCTAAAGTGTCTAACTTGTCCAAAATTTCTTCTGCAATCTTTTTCTCAATTTTATCTGGAAAATATTTTAGAATATGATTCAAATTTTACAATCCTTTCCATGTATATTTATTAATATATATGCTAAGAAAAAATTTTTAGAACTAAAAATTATATTTTTTTAATTGGGTTTAATTGGGGACGGGGACACTCATAGTTGATAAGAAAAAGAGAGTAAATGAGAGAAAAAAAGAGAAAAAGAGACTTGAAGAGTGTTCCCGTCCCCAATTACCAATTACGCCAATTACATACGTCCCCCAATTATTCCCAAAATCAAAAATTAATTCCCAAATTATTATCAATTACTATCTATTACTATCTGTAAAATATCAAATTAATTCTTTATATTAAAAACTCTTGCAAAATATGACAAAATCATATATAATTTTTGTATTAAAATAAGAAATAAAAGGAGGATTTTATTTATGGAAAACCTTGACGTTGCCATCATTATGGGAAGCGATTCTGATTTACCTGTCATGAAAGACGCAATGAAATTTTTAAACGAAATGGGAATTACCTATGAGGTAAAAATTCTATCGGTTCACAGAACACCCGAAAAAGCAATCGAATACGCAGAAAACTTAAAAAAACGTAATGTAAAAGTCATCATTGGTGGAGCTGGTGGAGCCGCTCATTTACCTGGTGTAATTGCAGCTTTAGTTCCTGTTCCAGTTATCGGCGTGCCAATTCACACCAAAACATTAAACGGTATAGATTCCCTTTATTCAATCGTACAAATGCCATCTGGAATTCCCGTTGCAACCGTTGCCATCAATGGAGCCAAAAATGCAGCCATTTTGGCAACAACTATTTTAGGAACTTCTAATGAAACCATCAAACAAAAAATTATCGACTACAAAGCTTCTTTAAAAGACGCTGTTTTAGCCAAAGACGAAAAATTACAAGCACATGGATATGAAGAATATATGAAAAATATGTAAATATTATGTAAATTTTGAAAGGAAATAAAAAAATGATAAAAAAATTAAGTAGCGGAAAAGTCCGCGAAATTTATGAAATTGACACAGATAAATTATTGTTGGTTGTATCGGACAGAATTTCCGCCTTTGACTACATTCTCCCTTCTACAATTCCAAACAAAGGAAAAATTTTAAACCAAATCTCCAAATTCTGGTTTGATTTTGTACAAGATATTGTGCCAAATCATATTATTTCAACAAATATAAACGACTTTCCAGAAGAATTCCAAAAACCCGAATTTGAAGGCCGTTCGATGCTTGTCAAAAAACTAAAAATGCTTCCTGTTGAATGCATCGTAAGAGGCTATATTACTGGTTCTGGCTGGAAAAGTTATCAAGAAAATGGAACTGTTTGCGCAATTTCCCTTCCCAAAGGTCTACAAGAATCAGAAAAATTACCAGAAGCGATTTTTACGCCTTCTACAAAAGCTCAAATTGGTGAACACGATGAAAATATTTCATTTGAAAAAGTAGTCCAAATTTTAGGCTTAGAATTAGCAACAAAGCTACGCGACAAAACGTTAGAAATTTATTCAAAATGCGCTGAATATGCTAAACAAAAAGGTGTTATCATTGCAGATACAAAATTTGAATTTGGTTTAGACGAAAATGGCGAACTTGTCTTAGCAGACGAAGTTTTAACACCTGATTCAAGCCGATTTTGGCCAGCCGATGA
Source organism: uncultured Clostridium sp. (assembly GCA_947648495.1). Classification (GTDB taxonomy): domain Bacteria; phylum Bacillota; class Clostridia; order TANB77; family CAG-508; genus Scatovivens. Next base: position 43,438 of record CANSOA010000009.1, on the reverse strand, counting down.
TTACCAAATCGGACGCTCACAAAAAAGTTTTGACAAACAATATTTACGTAATTGGATTAAAACCAGTGGCTACAACCCAGAAAGTGGCGCACCCATCCCAGAAGACGTCATTCAAACAACCGCTGACAAATATGCAGAAGCCTTTGAATTAATCACTGGCAAAAAATTCAAAAAATAAACTGGTAGGGGTATGGAGCACCGTGCCTCTATCATAAAATTTAAGGAGAAAATCTATGTATCATCTAATCGTTTTCGCCTCAGGGGGCGGTACAACATTGCAAGCCATTATTAATGCAATCCAAAAAAAAGAACTAGATTGCGAAATTTCTTTAGTCATTTCCAATTCGCCAGATGCATACGCCTTAGAACGCGCAAAAAATGCTGGGATTGAAACTTATGTTATCCAAAATAAAAAAGCAGACGCTGTTGATTTGGAACTAGAAACTTTCTTAAACAAATACCAAATTGATTTAATTGTTTTAGCTGGCTATTTGAAGAAAATCGGTCCCAAATTGGTAGACAAATATACAATAATTAACACCCATCCTTCCCTAATTCCCAAGTTTTGTGGAAAAGGAATGTATGGCATGAAAGTGCATGAAGCAGTGGTAAACGCAGGAGAAAAAATCAGTGGTGCAACCGTTCATTATGTGAACAACAATTACGACGAAGGAAACATCCTTGCACAAACCAAAATCGATGTTTTACCGACTGATACGGCAGATGATGTAGCAGAAAAGGTAAAAGCTGCAGAAAAAATTCAGCTCATTAATGTCATTCGAAATTTGAGTAAAAAGTAAAAAAAGGAGCTATAAAAACTCAATATATTGCATTAACAGATAGAGTTTTTACAGCTTCCCTTTTTGATTTTATAAACACATTTTATAAATCATTTCAATATCTTTCTGCCCCAATGGCTTAAACGCTGGAATAACACTTCCGCCACAAGCTTTCTTAGCCATTATCTCAAATTTTGAATCATCAATTCCTATTTCTGTTAAGGTTTTATTTAATTTTAATTCATTAAACAAGAAATCCGATAACTTTTTAATTGCTTTTTGGGCAACTTCCATTTCAGAAAGATTTTTATCAATATTAAAAACATTAGTGCCAAATTGGTAAAACTTTGAAACTGTCGTTTTATCTAATACATATTCCATCCAACGCGGCGTCAAAATCGCCAAACCTAAACCATGCGTAATATCGTAATAAGCAGACAATTGATGTTCCATAGCATGGCAACTCCAACTCTGTGTTTTTCCACATCTTACAAATCCATTTAGCGCCCATGAAGAAGCCCACATTAAATTCGCTCGCGCTTCATAATTTTCTGGCTCCTTCAAAGCTAGTGGCGTATATCTTATAACAGTTTTCATCATACCTTCCATAAAAGTATCTAGCATATACATATCTTCTTTCATGTTAAAATAAATTTCTATCAGATGTGACAAAATATCTGCCGAGCCACAGGCTGTTTGGAAAGCATTTACTGTATAAGTATTCGTTGGGTCTAAAAATGACACTTTCGGACGCATGATTGGATTTTGTAAGCCTTTTTTATCCTTAGTTTCTACATTACTAATAACACTACCAAAATTCATTTCTGAGCCAGTTGCAGATAAAGTCAAAACCGTTACAATCGGCAAACAGTTTATAATTGGCGCTTTTTTCATCACTAAATCCCAACAATCTCCATCATAATAATTCGCTACACCAATTACTTTTGTAGCATCAATCGTTGAGCCACCACCAACAGCCAATAAGACATCTATTTTTTCTTTCTTGCAAATTTCAGCTGCCATATTTATAGAAGTATGTCTTGGATTTGGCTCAATTCCGCCAAACTCAAATAATTCCAAGTTCTCCTTTTTAATTTCTTCTACTACTTTATCATACAATCCAATTTTTTTAATAGAACCTCCACCATAAGTTAGTAGTACACGTTTTCCATATTTTTTCAGTTCTTCTCCTAAATAACATAATTGATTTTCTCCAAAATATACTTTTGTAGGAATTTCGTAAATAAAATTATTCATAATCCTTCTCCTCATTTTATTTTTAATAACTTCTCATTCAACTTCCCATAAATCATCTCACAAATCCATTTCTCATTCGCAACCTTTTTAACCTCTTCTAACTTCACCCATTTTACGCCACTATTTTCATCTTCTTTTATTTTCAAGACTTCATTCTCATCCACTTCCAAAAGATAAGTCACATTCAAATGCAAATGAGACGACACATAATTTCCTTTTTTCACATGTCCATCTACCGTCAAAATCTCCAATGAAAAAATATCTGGATTTACAATTTTTACATTTTTCACACCAGTTTCTTCCTTCAACTCTCGAATCGCAACTTCTAATAAATCACTTTCGCCATCTGCGTGACCGCCAGTCCACGCCCAAGATTGATAAATATTATGATAAATCATAAGCACTTTAGTTTTCTCTCGATTAACTGCCCAGCAAGACGCTGTAAAATGAGCAAATTCATTCTTTCTAGTAAGTACGTCGTCAAATGTATCTATGTATTTTAACATTGTTTGCTTATCTTTTTCTTCTTGTTCATTGTATGGTTTGTAATTTTGAATTTGTTCTTTTAGCTTCATATTCCCCTCTCCTTTAAATTTAGCTTAAAATCAAACGACTAAACCTCGTTAATCGCTATTTTTCCCTTCAAACCACTGAGCAAACTCTTTCAACGCTTCTTTAGAACCATCAATTTTTCGTCTTTGTTCTCTTTCGTTTTCATTCATGCCAGCCAATGTTTTTTCAAAATGATTTGGCTTAAAAATATACCACAAATCAGACCATTTTTCTTTTCTGTCCTGCCCTTCTATTTGGTAAGCCACTTTTCCGGGATGTTTTCCATAAAAATAACGAATTTCGTTTCCATCATAATACGCCAAAACCTCTTCAAATCGGCAATCTCGCTTTTCCTGATTTTCCATTAACTTCAAAATTCCTTCAATTCCAATTGTTTCCAACGAAAAATTCACAAATGTTTTTGGAAAACCATTTAAAGCGTCAATAAAAAATCCTGTATCCAATGCAATACATGGTTTTTTAACAAGGCTATAGGCTTGTTTGACTTTAGCAGTTGCGATTTTCTTTAAATCGTCACTTCTTGGCTCATCAAGCTCAAAATCATAAGTTGTAAATTTTATATTTTTAAAATATTTTTCAGCAGATTTTGCTTTGCCTTTGTTATGTGTTACAAAAACAATTTTGTCCATTTGCTTCTCCTTTAAATTTCAACTTAATTTTGAACGATTAAGAAATTCCTAATCGTTCATTTTTCCTTTACTTATAAGTATTGTATGATGTCTTCCAAAGTATCAAATCCGCTTTCGCTGTTGATGTGTCCTGCTTTTGGAACAAAAACTTGCTCTGTGGCAATCGTATCTGCAAATTCTTTTTCTGCTTCGAGTTTTACGTATGGGTCATTATCCGAATAAAAGCAAATAATTTCATTTGCATATTGTCTTACATCTTTTAAATTGTCAAAATACATGGTTCGATTTACTGCATCATATTCTTCATTAATTCCCAAATAATGGTTAAATCCACAAACACAAATCAGTTTTTTGATTTTCACTTTATATTCCACCAAAAATTTAGCCATAAACACTGGCGCAATGCTGTGACCAATCATAACTGTGTTTTCATTAATAAACCCTAAATCCAAATAATATTTCAACAAACGGCTCCAATTTTCATAATTTTGATAACCTACTCCAATTGGAAAGTCTGGTGTATACACTTGTTTTCCTTCGCTTTCAAGAAACTCATGTAGCCATGGAAGCCAGTTTGAGTAGGGGCTACTAAATGAGCCATGAATGATAAAATAATTTTCCATTTTTTATTCCTCCACTAATTTATGTTGTTCAGCATACCAAGCAGGTGTACAAGGCATCACAATAGTACATCTAGCATCCCAATAATAACTTTCTCCTTTGTCAATTAAAATGACATCTCCTTTAGCAAATTCAAGCACTTCATCTTTTTTATTAAGCGTTCCTTTTCCATCTATTACATAAATTAATTCCTTACATTTCTCATTCATGCAATATCCACTATCTGGATATCTGCCTGTAATAACCGCTGTCGCACAATTAATATCTTTATCATTTAATGGATATTCTAAAACTTCACATTTATCACTATTTGCAAATTTCTCCGCTTGAGTAAATTTTACCAATTTCACTTTTCTTTCCTCCTATTTTACTTAAATTTTGCCAAAATCCAACAATTAAGAAATCCTTAATTGTTCATTTTTCTATTTTCCCAAAATCTCCCCTGCCAATTCTTCCAATTTTGCTCTTGATTCCTCATTTAAGCGTGAACGAATGGTCACTTGCGTCTCACAAATTTTTACATCTTTCATGGTTTCCAAAATTTCTCTCATGCATTTTCCAGCCGTTGGCGCCCACGTTCCATTTTCTACAATTCCAATTTTGCGATTTTGATAGTTTTTCCCAGCCAAATGATTCAAAAATTGCTCCATTGGCGGAAAAACGCCAAAATTATAACTCGAAGCTGCCACAATCATTTTATCATAACGAAAAGCATCTTCAATTGCTTCTGCCATATCATCTCGCGCTAAATCGGTTAGCACCACTTTTTTGGCGCCTTTTTCTTCCAACATTTTAGCAAGTTCTCTAACCGCATCTGCTGTATTTCCATGAATCGAAGCATACGCAATCAAAATACCATCATTTTCTGGCTGATAACTGCTCCAAATGTCATATTTTTCAATATAATGCGCTAAATTTTCTTTTAAAATCGGTCCATGCAATGGACAAATCATTTTAACCTCCAAAGTGGCTAATTTTTTTAGCAAAGCTTGTACTTGCAAACCATATTTTCCTACAATATTAAAATAATATCTTCGCGCTTCGCAATCCCAATCTTCTTCGGTATCTAAGCTTCCGAATTTGCCAAAACCATCTGCTGAAAATACAATTTTCTCTGTTTTTTCATAAGTTACCATAACTTCTGGCCAATGCACCATTGGTGCCATAAAAAATTGTAAAGTATGTTTTCCAATACTAATTTCGTCCCCTTCTTTTACGACTATTTTTCTCTCTTCTAAGTTAGGAATATCAAAAAACTGTGGCAAAAAAGCAAATGTTTTATCATTTCCAATTAATTTCATTTCTGGATATTTTCTGGCTAAAAGCTCAATATTGTAGGCGTGGTCTGGCTCTAAATGTGAAATTACCAAATAATCTGGATTTTCACCCGCTAAAGCGTTTTCCAAATTGGTTAGCCATTCATCTGTTTTTCGTTTGTCAATGGTGTCCATAATAACATTTTTTTCATCTTTGATGAAATAAGAATTATAGGAAATTCCATTTGGTACGTTGTATTGACTTTCAAATAAATCAATTTCTTTGTCATCTGCTCCAATATAAATAATATCATTTGAAATAGTTGTGTCTTTCATGTTTTCCTCCTTTTACTTTTATTCATTTTATAATACTACATCAAAATTTTCAAGATATTTTGAAATTTTTTTGACTTTTTATGTAAAATATTGTATAATATAAGTAGAAACTATACAGTAGTCCATAATAGACATTTTCACCTTACTTAGAAAGGAAGTAATTTTATGAAAGAAAACAAACTTCGGCGACTGAAATTGGGAGCAATTCTATACCTTATACTAAGTTTTATTGCTCTTTTGAATAATGACCCTCCTGCAGCTACATTTTTTAGTTGTATTGGGTTATTACATTGCGGAGTTTATTTTTTCGTTTTAACAAAATCTTAAAACAAAATCCCACCTAACAAATTAAGGTGGGATTTTATTTTTTGGCTTTGTATAAAAATAAGGGCACGATGCCTTGTGCCTCTACGGTTATTGTTCTACCTTTTCAAACAGTTCTTTTCCGACATTACATAATGGACAAGCCCAATCTTCTGGTAAATCTTCAAATTTTACGCCTTCTTTTTCTTCATCATAAATATAGCCGCAAATAGTACATTTGTATTTCATGTTTTTCCTCCTTTATTTTTTGTTTATTTTATAATATCTAAATTAAATTTTCAAGTGATTTTACTAGAAATTTAGTCTTTTTTATAAAATTTAAAATTTTTTAATTCATTTTGTAACCAATTTTATGATTTAGAATACTATATAACATACAAATGATTTTTCAAAAGAGATCAAATTAAAAAGGGGGGAAATACTATGCCAGAAAACAGAGGATGCGGATGTGGATGCGGATTCGGTTTCGGCGGTGACTGCATTTGGATAATCGTTCTTATCTTAATCTTATGCTGTTGCTGTGGTGGAAACGACAGAGGATGTTGCTAATCCATACGCTTAAAATGCAAAAAACGGAAATTTTTAAAAATTTCCGTTTTTTTATGTATTTTTTTGAACATTCCTTTGTGTTTTTAATACATTCACTCCACATCCAACACTCCTTTTTAAATTTCTGTTGACTTTTTATGTAAAATATGGTATAATAAAGAAAAACATATTAACTTATAAAACAAAATAGGAGGTTTTACAATGAATAATTTATGTACTTTACCCCAAAAAATGCTACCTACTCGGGAAGCGTTCGAAGCGCTAGGCTTCACCTTTGCAAAGCCCAAAAATGAAGCACTTTATTGGGCAAGTTTGCCAAGTGGCTGGAATTTCAAAGTCCATATTGGCTCCATTGACATTCTTGACCAAAACGGTCAAAAACGTGCCTTGTATGATTACAATCATGCTTGCATGAGCATTGTTTAAAACACAATAATAAGGAGGTTAACACTATGAAAGAACGACCAATTGCTTGTTTACTACCAAAAAAAATGTTACCAGACAAACGAACCTTTGAATTATTAGGTTTCAATTTTTTAGATTGTGGTCATGAGCAGATTTTGCATGCCATTTTACCATTCTCTTGGAGAACTGTTCGGTCAGAAGGCTTATGGAACAGTTTCATAGACGAAAAAGGTCTTGAACGTGGCAGGTATCTCTTTTCAAAACTGTCTGGTGGAGAAATGTATTTGTTGAGAAGGTATGATATATTTCATGATTATCCTACTGGTGATCTTCATGTCAAGGACTGCCAGAATAACAAAATTATTTACTTTCTACCTGCTTGTGGGGATCCGGAAATACTAAGAGAAAAAGCCGAAAATTTTTTGGATACCAATTATCCAAAGTGGAGAAGTCCTCTTAGTTATTGGACATAATTCCACGCTTAACTAAAAAATCGCCAAAGGGGTTACCCAAAGGCGATTTTTTATTATTCTTAGTACATGCCTCCCATATCTGGCATCGCTGGCGCTCCTCCACCACAGTGGCAATCTTTCTCTTTTTTCTCAGTCATAATGCTTTCTGTTGTCAAAATCATGGAAGCAACACTTTCTGCGTTTTGCAAAGCTGAACGCGTTACTTTGGTTGGGTCAACTACACCTGCTTTTTTCATGTCAACATATTCTTCTTTGGCAGCGTCAAATCCTATACCTGCTTCGCTTTTCTTTACTTTTTCTAAGATAACCGCTCCTTCTAAACCTGCATTTGTAGCAATTTGTCTAACTGGTTCTTCTAGAGCTTTTAAAATGATTTTTATACCAATTTTCTCACCATCTGATTTGACATCTGCTAATAATTTTTCAACAGCTGGAATTGTATTTACATAGGCAGTTCCACCACCTGGTAAGATTCCTTCTTCAACAGCCGCTTTTGTAGCAGATAATGCATCTTCAATTCTTAATTTCTTTTCTTTCATTTCGACTTCTGTTGCAGCTCCCACTTCGATGACAGCAACTCCTCCAGCAATTTTTGCTAAACGTTCTTGTAATTTTTCTTTTTCGTATTCACTTTTTTCATCTTCTAATTGAGCTTTGATTAATCTTACTCTTTCAGTGATTGCTGATTTATCACCCATGCCATCAACAATAATGGTATTTTCCTTACCGATTTTAACTTGTTTCGCTTGACCTAATTGTGCTAAGCTCGTATCTTTTAATTCCAATCCTAAATCAGATGTGATAACTTCTCCACCTGTTAAAATGGCTAAATCTTGCAACATATCTTTTCTTTTATCTCCAAATCCCGGAGCCTTGACAGCTACTACATTTAATACACCTCTTAATTTGTTTAAAATCAAAGTTGATAAGGCTTCTGATTCTACATCATCTGCGATAATCACTAATTTCCCGCCAGCTTGTGTTAATTCTTCTAATAAAGGCAATATTTCTTGAATGTTAGAGATTTTTTTATCGGTTAATAAAATGTATGGATTATCCATCACTGCTTCCATTTTTTCGGTGTCTGTTACCATGTAAGGTGAAACGTAACCTTTATCAAATTGCATTCCTTCTACCACATTTACTTCTGTTGATGATGTTTTGGATTCTTCAATTGTAATAACTCCATCTTTGGATACTTTTTCCATTGCATCTGCAATTAAATTACCAATTTCAGTGTCGTTTGCAGAAATGCTGGCAACTCTTGCAATGTCTTCTTTTCCGTTGATTGGAGAACTGATTTCTTTAAGATTTTTTACAGCGACTTCTAATGCTTTATCCATTCCTCTTTTGATGGCTAAAACGTCTCCACCTGCTGCTACGTTTTTTACGCCTTCTTTTAACATAACTTGTGCTAAAACAGTTGCTGTTGTTGTTCCGTCTCCTGCGATGTCATTAGTTTTAGTAGAAACTTCTTTGACTAAAGAAGCTCCCATGTTTTCAAAAGCGTCTTCTAATTCGATTTCTTTTGCAATGGTTACTCCATCGTTTGTGATTAAAGGAGCTCCAAAACTTTTGTCTAATACGACATTTCGTCCCTTTGGACCTAAGGTTACTTTGACTGTGTCCGCTAGTTTGTTAACACCGTCTAATAATTTTTTTCTGGCATCTTCGCCATAAATGATTTCTTTTGCCATTTTTTTACCTCCTAATTTTTTTGGATTTTATTTTTTGAGTTCATTTTGTTTGTTGAATCGATGTGAACTTTGAGCCCTACAGTTTTATTGGACAATTGCTAGGATGTCTGATTGTTTGACAATGATGTATTCTTCCCCTTCATATTTTATTTCTGTTCCTGAATATTTGCTTGTGATGACTTTATCACCTACTTTTATACTCATTTCTATTTTCTTTCCATCTTCTATTTTTCCTGGTCCAACTTCTATAACCTCTGCAATTTGTGGTTTTTCTTGTGAACCAGCAGATAATATGATACCACTTTTGGTGGTTTCTTCCGCATCTTTCATTTTTAATAAAACTCGATCTTCTAATGGTTTTATCATAAATAATCCCTCCTTTTTCAAATAAATTAGCAGTCAATATATCCGACTGCTAATACTTTATACCCATTTTGAAAAAATGTCAATAGTTTTTTGTCATTTTTTCTTAAATTGAATATTTTTTATATTAGATGCTACAATTTTTATGCCATATTCTTTGAAAATATTCACACTAGAGTTTAAATTTTCTTCCTCTATGATATACGTGTTTGTGTGATTTTTTATGACGGATGTTACAATTTTAGATATTCTTTCACGAATTTGCTCAAGCAATTCTTCTCTGGAATAATAATTTCTGACTTCGATGACTTTATTGAATAATTTGAGTGGATTTTCGATTTGAAAATCAAAGGTTCCTTCGCCATAAAAGTTGTTTTTGTGCTTCTTTTTGATATAAAATTTGTTAGCTGTTATGATGTCCATATTAAAAAATAGAAGGCATAAATTGTCTTGATTATTTTTGATTTTGTAATCGTTCAATTCTTCAGGAAAAGAAGTATTAGGCTCGGTTCTGATGGTATAAATGCCTTCTTCTTTGATAATGTCAAAAATTTGCCCTTTTTCAAAAAGAACGGCATATTGATTATTTTTTAGTTTCACAAAATAAGGTTGGTTTTCATCTAGCTTTTGTTTGTATACTAATATGTTATTATCAAGCTTGGTACATTCGATAATTTGATATTCGGCATCTTCTTCTAGTCGTTTTGAAAAATGCATTTTATTTTTCCTCCTTATTATCGCCATTTCTCTTAGAAACAGGATTTTGTAATTTCTCCTTTTCTATCGTTTTTATTTTTCTTATTTGTAATATTTCTGTCTCTGGAAGTCCTGTTTCTTTCATGATTAGCGGGATGTCCGTAACCCCATCTTCATAAATCATATTGATAGCTTTTTCTCTTTTGATTGTATGAGTAATACTTTTTTGCAATTCTCTCAATTTAGCTCTTTCTTCTTTTTTTACAGTAGCATTATCAATATTTTCTGATATAAATCGATTTGCTTTTTGGTATTGACGAAAAGCTATGCACACTTGAGCAAAATATTCAATGTCTTTTCTTCCTCCTTGAGCAAATTCTATGCTTTCTTTTAGGAAATCTAATTTTGATTTATCAAAATTCTTTGGAACAACATTTTCTTGAACCATATCTAAATATTTTTTTACAATTCCTACATTTAGTTCAGTATAGCTATATTTTTCTATAATATCTTCTACTCTTTTTTGAAGTCTTGCTATTGTTTTTGTGCTATCTTTTTGCATTTTCTCCTTTAACTTTTGAATTTCATCTTCTGTTGTATCTAATAAAATAGGTATTTCATTATTCTCATCTTCTCTCATTTCACATAATGCTACTCTTTCAATGTCTAAAGTTCTTTGCGCAAACATATCTTCTGGCATAACTCCACCATATTTTAAATAATATTTTGTAAATTCAGGATATTGCATTTTACCGTTTGTATGTAAATTATTGTTTATAATCATAGTTGCTTTTATTTTTTCAATTTCTTCATCGGTTGGTAATTTTTCATTTAAAAGTATTTGTGTTCTTTGATATTTTTTTGCCTTAGGAGATTTCAATTTTGAATAAATATCTGAGCATATATCTAAAACCTTTTGAGCAAATAAGCTTCCTTTTACATTAGGTGCATATTTTTAATGTAATTTCTCTATTTCCTTATAACTCTTTATATCACCATAATGCAGGTGCTCTTTTTCAATCACTCGTTTCCTTAATTCTTCAAAATCTGTTGTTTGGTGATTTTTTAATATAGAAATTTTGCTTTCTAAATTTCCTTTCTCCAAGTTCTCTTTATAATATCCATAAACATATTCTTTAGTATCTAATACTTTCTGAATAAATTGTTTTTCTGACAATCTATTTCCAAGTCTTTCATATAGATTTCTAACCTGTTCAATTGTTATCATATCATTTTGTTCAAAATTATATTCGAGAATAATTTTTTCTCGAATAGCTGCTAAATATTCTTGTGGAATTTCTACATCAGTTAATATAGGCGCCTCTCCACCGTTTTTCATATTTTTTACAGAATTTATACTAATATCTAAAATTTCCTCAGCAAAAATTTCCTCTGACAAAATTCCACCATATTTTTGATACAGTCTTTCAAAATCTTCAATTGAAATTGAATCTTCCAAATGAAGATTTTCATTTAAAATTACTTCTTCTCTTAACTTACAAATAGCATCTGGATTCATATTATATTCTGTAAAGATTCTTGTTGTTTTACATCTTCCTAAAAAAAATGAATTTACTTGATAAGATGGTATTTGTAAAACTTTCATTGCAAATAGCCTTTTATCTAGATTTTTTCCAAATTGATTGTATAATTCCTCAAATTCTGCTAAAGTAATTCTTTCATCCATATGTCTTCCTGATTCTTGAACTACTTTTGTTTGTATTTCAAAAATCTCTTGCCAATCAAAAGATAGCGGTCTTAATATCTTTCTGTTCTTTGTTCTATTTGATTTGATACAATCAAGCTGATGCTGTGTGATATTTAAAACTTCTTCAACAAACATCCTTAAAGACAATTTTCCAGCTGTATTATCGTACATTTCCATGATTTTATCATAGTTTACTGATTCACCTGACACTACTGCATATGTTTCTTGCACTTTTTGTTGAACCTTTAAAAATTCTTGATAGGGAACATATTCTTTTGATAAAATTCTAGCTTTCTTAATCTTTCCCTCTCGCAAATTATAACAAGAATCATAATCAATATCTAAAAAACACCTAGCAAATTGTGTTTGTTCAAGTCCCATACCATATTTTTTATATAACTTTTGAAACTGCTCCTTTGAAATTTCTTGAGCTATATGCAAATTTTCTTCTTGTATCATTCGCTGTCTTTGCTTCAATGTTGTTTTGTAACTTACTTTCTTTTGTAAATACTGTCTTGGATTAAATTCTGTTTCAAAACTTACTCTATTTTGCACATCTATTTCCATTTTCTCACCACTTTTATTCATTTAAATTTTCGCTTACTTTTTTCTTAACACTTATTTTCTTTCGTAGCTTTAATCAATGCGACAAATAATGGCGCTGGTCTGTCTGGTCTAGACTTAAATTCTGGATGGAATTGTCCTGCAATAAAAAACGGATGATTTTTATATTCTACAATTTCTACTAAATTCCCATCAGGCGATGTTCCAGAACAAATTAGCCCTGCTTCTTCTAGTTTTTCCTTATAATCATTATTATATTCAAATCTGTGTCTATGACGTTCTTGTATATTTTCTTGTCCATAAATTTGGTAAGCTAAAGTACCTTTTTTGATTTTGCATGGATAGGTTCCTAAACGCATGGTTCCACCTTTACTTGTGACGCCCTTTTGCGTTTCCATAATATGTATGATTGGATTTTGAGTATTGATATTAAATTCCGCCGAATCAGCGTCTTCTATACCAAGCACATTTTTAGCAAATTCAACAACTGCCATTTGCATACCCAAACAAATTCCCAAAAATGGCACATTATTTTCTCTGGCATATTTTATAGCAGAAATTTTTCCTTGAATTCCTCGATTTCCAAAACCTCCGGGAACTAAAATTCCGTCATATTCGCCTAAAATTTCTTGGACATTTTCGTCATTAATTCCTTCAGAATCGATAAATCCAATTTCTACATTAACACCATTTGCAAATCCACCATGACGCAAACTTTCCGCAACCGACAAATACGAATCTTGCAATTGCATATATTTCCCAACTAAAGCAACTTTAACCTGTCCTTTTAAATCTTTGATATTTTCAATCATTTTTTCCCATTCTTGGTTTTGTGGCTCTTGTTTTTCTAAATTCAACTTTTTGCAAACCGCTTTTGCCAAACCTTCTTTTTCAAGCAATAGCGGAACTTCATATAAATTATCAGCCGTCAAATTTGGAATGACATTTTCGGGACGAACATTGCAAAAAAGGGCTATTTTTTTGCGAATATCATTTGGAATTTCCACTTCACTTCTACAAACTAAAATGTCTGGTTTGATGCCAACAGATTGCAAATCTTTAACGGAATGTTGGGTTGGCTTGGATTTTAGCTCATTAGAACCAGAAATAAATGGTAGCAATGTAACATGAATATAAGCGACATCTTCTGGCGCAACTTCTAAACCAACTTGGCGAATAGCTTCAATTAATGCCAAACCTTCAATGTCACCAACCGTTCCACCTAGCTCTGTTATCACAACATCAATGTCTTCTCCTTCAAAACTGTAGATATTTTCTTTGATTTCATTGGTAATATGCGGAATGACTTGTACCGTTTTTCCTAAATAATCGCCTCTTCTTTCTTTGTTTAACACATTTTGATAAATTTTACCTGAAGTAATGCTACAATTTTTCGTTAAATTTACATCAGTAAATCTTTCGTAATGCCCTAAGTCTAAGTCAGTTTCTGCGCCATCGTCAGTGACGAAAACTTCGCCGTGTTCATAGGGACTCATGGTTCCAGGATCGACATTGATATAAGGGTCAAATTTTTGGTTGATTACTTTATAACCTCTATTTTTCAATAATCGTCCCAAAGACGAAGCCGTAATTCCTTTCCCTAGCCCAGACACAACTCCACCTGTGATAAAAATATATTTTGTTCCCATAATTTCCTCCTAATTTATACTTAAAAACAAAAAAACAGATTAAAATAAAGTTTTTTTTTAATCTGTTTTTGTAAGCTCTCTCTTTCTATGTTTTATTTTACCATTTTTGGTCTTAAAAATCAAGTGCTTTTTGTAAATTTATGTAAAAATTTTAATGTTCATACATCGTGCCAATATCAGTTCGGTAATCTAAAACTTCATCTACTTCTTGTTGTATAACATCATATACTTGTTTTTTTATTTCGTCAAAATTGTCTCCTGTTTTCTCAATGGCAAATAATCTGGAGTTGCTAACAGAAGTATAGCGATTTTCCCCTATTCTTTTTGCATTTGCAAAATATATTTTGACCCCTTTGTTTTCTAAATTTTCCTTATTTAGCATAAATTCTACTGGTGGAACATTGGATTTTAAGGCATATTCTTTACTCACAATATACACTAAAAAACTATTTTTTTTGTTGAATTTGCAGTTTTCTTTTAACAAATTTCGCTCAAATACCGAAGCAACCACTTCAGCAAATGGCGTCTCAAAAGAATTGATGACATTCATAGCTTCTGGGTCACCAAAACGCGCATTAAATTCAATAAATTTGATTCCTTCTTCGGTTTTAAAAAATCCGCCATATAAAATGCCTGTAAATTCTTCTGAATCTTGATTTAGATAATGAACTGTTTTTTCAATTAGTTGACTGCATTTTTCAATATCTTCTTTGGTTAAAAATGGCAACAATCCATTGGCAAATCCAATACAACCCATGCCTCCTGTTCCCGGACCTTTGTCCTTATCATAACGATATGGATAATCAAATGTTGTTGGCAAAGTGACAACCGTTTTTCCGTCTGTTACGCACATAACGGTAAATTCCTTTCCTTTGACTTTATCTTGCACAATTACTTTTCCACTTTGATTTAGACATTCTCTTGCATATGCAATTCCTTCTTCCTTTGTCATAAAATGAATACCACCAACTTTGACACCTTTTCCACCTGTTAAACCTTCTGGTTTGACTACAAAATTTTCATCTAAATAGGCATTAGCAACATTTTCTAGTTCTGCTTCAGAAGTTACTTCAAAATTTTTGATAATCATTTCTGGTGCCAATTTTTGCACAACATCTAATGCATAGGTTTTGCTCCATTCAATTTTGGCTCCTTGTCTGGTTGGACCAAATGTTTGAAGTCCCAATTCTTTAGCTAAATCAATTAGACCATCCTGCAATAAATTATCACTACTGATAATACAATATTTTATCTCATTTTCTTGTATAAATTTTTTAACCAAGTCTTTATCAAATGGCGAACCAATCAAAAATTTTCCATTTGACTTTTTAACAAATTCCGCAATTGATGGATTTTCATATGGCATCACGCAGTACATTTCATATTTTTTACTCATTGCTTCACAAATCACAGCTTCACGCGCTCCATTTCCCAATAATAAACATTTCTCCATAATTTTTCCTCCCCCATTATTTAAAAATAGTATATATGATTTAGAAAAAATTTTCAATTAAATTCGAAAAATTTATCAAATTTTAATTTTTGAAGTGTTATAATACGAAACATTATATTAGATATTATTAATAACAGCATTAGAAATAATCCTACATCACAAATAAAAACCAGTAGACACATGCTACTGGTTTGATTAAATTTGTCAACAACAATTTTTATTCTATCCCGTCTTGCTCAAAATTTCTTTTTTCATTTTTTTCATAATTTTCTTTTCCAATCTCGAAATATAACTTTGCGAAATTCCCATCATATCGGCTACTTCTTTTTGGGTTTTTTCCTCGCCTTCGCCTTCAATCCCAAAACGAAGTTTCATGATACTTTTTTCTCGATTGTTTAAATGTTCAATTGCTATTTTTAGCAGTTTTTTATCTACTTCCTCTTCAATTCTTTTAGATGTTACATTGTTGTCAGTTCCCAAAATATCAGAAAGGAGCAATTCGTTGCCATCACTGTCTTTGTTTAATGGCTCATCAATAGAAATTTCTGTTTTAATTTTTGTGGTACGTCTTAATTGCATTAAAATTTCATTTTCAATGCAACGAGATGCATAAGTCGCAAGTTTGATGTTTCTTCCTGTATTGAATGTATTAATCGCTTTCATCAACCCAATGGTTCCAATGGAAATCAAATCTTCTAAATCCATACCCGTGTTTTCAAATTTTTTAGCAATGTAAACAACCAATCTTAAATTTCGTTCGACTAATATTTTTTTAGACTCCTCGTCATTTTCGTCCAATTTTTGGAGTAATTTTTCCTCTTCTAAAACATCCAACGGTGGTGGCAAAGTTTGACTTCCATTGATGTAAAAGACTGGAAATTTTTCCAACTTTTCTCCTTCAAAATACTTTCTTAAAATTCGTAAAATTCTCGCTTTTAATTTTTCAAAAAAATTCATTTTTTATCCTCCCCTCAATTTTTATTCCCTCATTGTACTTTCTTTTGAAAAAGTTTTTTTGTTTGTCAAAATGTCAAGTCCAATTAAACTCGTATATAGATTAGATTTGCAAAGTTTTCCATTATAAATTCCAATGATAACATCATTTCGAATGCATTCTTCTTCGTCCAAAATTTTAATGTAGTCTGGCTTAAAACCAATGAGTAAACCGTTATCATTTCCAAGCGAAGAAAAAGGAATAACTTTAAATTTGTAAGAATAAATTTCTTCTTTGGAATCGAGCCATTTCCCTTGAATAATGTTGTCAATGTTGTCTAAAATTTCATCTGAAATAATGCCTCGCAAACTATTTTTTTCAACAATGATGACATCTGTTTGACTAATGGGTTCTTTCAGGAAATTTCCCGTATCAATCATGGTTTTAAGTTTTTGATAGTTTCCTTTATAAAAAATTTCTAAATCACAAAGCATGGATTTGGTTCTAAGTCGATCTTTGATAATATAGGAAACACAAGCAATTACCACAAATCCAACAATTCCGCCAACAATTGTTATTTTAACAGGATAGCTTCCCACCAATAATCCATTTTCAAAAACAATATTGGCTGGATTTACCAAAAACAGTAGCATAAATGCTATTCCGCCAAAAGTAAAAGATACCAAATAAAATAAAATCAACTGTTTTACAATGGTTTTTATTTTGTGACTATCAAAACCTATCAAAATAATCAAAATTGAAATCAGAAATTTTACCAGAAAACTTCCCACATTTCCCAAATTCCAAAGATAGTTTAAAATACTATACAAACCTGCTACTAAACTGGCTATCCCAATTTTGAGATAATTGATTTTGGATTTGCTAATAATCGCTGTTGAAAATATAATGATATAATTCATAATAAAATTTTCTAATAATACAATATCTAAGTATATTTTCATTGCTTAAATCCTTTCACTTTTGTAGTACGGATTTATCTTAACACATTTTTTTTAAAAAACTTGTCATTTCTTAAGGTCGAAAAAAAGAAATAATCTACAAAAATAGATTATTTCTTTGCTTTTTTTCTATAAAATTCTACAAATTTTTAAAATTCTTTATTTTGCATCTAACATCTGAAATAAAATTTTTAAATTATTTATTTCCTAAACCTTTATTTTTTCTTAAAAAAGTTGGAATATCTAATTCATTTGAATTGTTTTCATTACTGGATGCCGTTGAAGTTACACTTGAATTTCTCTTTTTCCAAGCTTCGGCTACAATATTATCATAATTTTGGGTAACATTTTTTCTGTCCTCTTCTTTTTCAAAACCAGTTGCAATGACTGTAATTTGGATTTCATCTCCTAAACTATCGTCTGTAACTGTACCAAAAATGATATTAGCTTCTGGGTCAGCATTGCGTTGAACAAGTTCAGCAGCAGTATTGGCTTCATGCAATCCAATATCCGATCCACCTGTGATATTGATAATAACACCTTTTGCCCCTTCAATTGAAGTTTCTAATAATGGACTTTGAATCGCTTCTTTCGCAGCATCTTCTGCTCTGTTTTCTCCACTTGCACGACCTACACCCATATGTGCCATACCTTGATTTAACATAATTGTCTTAACATCAGCAAAGTCCAAATTGATTAGTCCTGGAACAGAAATCAAATCAGAAATACCTTGTACACCTTGTCTTAAGACATCATCAGCCATTCTGAAAGCTTCTACAATAGAAGTTTTGCGGTCAATGACTTGTAATAATTTGTCATTTGGAATGACAACTAACGTATCCACTCTTCCTTTTAAAGATGCCACACCACGCTCTGCTTGTGCCAATCTTTTCTTTCCTTCAAATGTAAACGGTTTGGTAACAACACCAATGGTTAAAATTCCTAATTCTTTCGCTGTCGCAGCAACAATTGGCGCAGCACCAGTTCCTGTTCCACCGCCCATTCCAGCTGTTACAAATACCATATCAGCTCCTTTTAATATTTCTGCAATTTCAGCACGACTTTCTTCTGCCGCTTGTGTTCCAATATCTGGATTTGCACCTGCTCCTAATCCTCGTGTTAATTTTTCCCCAATTTGAATTTTTGAACTTGCTTTTGACAAATTTAGTGCTTGTCTGTCTGTATTGACTGAAATAAATTCAACATTTTTGATGCCTGCTTCAATCATTCTGTTTACTGCATTATTTCCTGCTCCTCCTACTCCGATTACTTTAATCATCGCTGTTCCATCCATCATGTAATTTAATTCTTCACTATTATCCATTATCATAAGGTATATCCTCCTTTATCATTTTTATTTAAAAACCTTACTATATTTAATATCACTTTTCTTTTACGAATAGAAAAAATCTTTTATTTTTTCTATTATTGTTTTGAATAAACTTGTTTCTGTTTTTGTTCCTATACTGCTTGAAACCGTTTTGGCATAGGGTCTTGCTGCAATGTATCGAACCAGCGCGTAGCTTACTCGATAGGTGGATTTTACAGTGCTGATTAATCGACCTGTTGAAATTTTGACTGGTATATTTAAAATAATTTTGCCTGCCATGTCGCTTTTATTAATATTAACAATTCCTTCCCCTGTTAAAATCACATTATTAATATTCGTTTTGACACCATGTGAGGTAATATCCTTATTAACCAAACTAAAAATTTCTTCAATTCTTGCTTCAATGATTTCCACTAAATCTGAACTTTTTATGGTTTTGTTTTTATTGTTTTCCTCTTTGCAAGTGTTGAGCACAATGTTGTTATCATTATCAATAAACGATTTTAAGGCTAGTCCATATTGCCTTTTTAATTTATCTGCCTCTTCTGCTGAGATGCCTAAAACATAGGCAATATCACTTGTGATATTATCTCCGCCTAATGCAATCGTGTTTGTGTAGATAAAAGATGAACCGTTAAAAACCCCAATTTCTGTGTTTCCTGCCCCAATATCTAAAATCATAACATTGTCATTTAATTCATTTGTGTCTAACACTAAATTTCTTTGTGCTAACGTAGTTGGTACAATTCCATCCATCTCAATTCCAGCTTTTCGAAATACAGACTTTAATTGTTTCATGTAATCTTTTTCTGCTAATATAATTTGTGCTGTTAACGTAAAATTTGAACTAAACTTACCAACAGGATCTTCTACTGTTTTGCCATCTTCTAGTATAAACTTATCTGGTACTATATCAATTAGTTCTTTATCTTCTGGGATTTCAATATCTCTTACTTGTATAATTGCTGAGGCAACATCTCTTACTGATATGCCTGCAAATTTATCTTTTGCTTCTTTGACGATACTGTTTTGTACAATTGTTATGTGTTTGCCAGGTATAATTGTATAAGCAGAATTGATGGTCAAATTTGAAATTTCTTCTACTTCTTTGACTGTTTTTGCAATAGCTAAACTCAAAGCTTCTTCATCCACAATCATACCTTTTTGCATAGCCGAACATTTACTGCTCGTACTACAAATAATCTCAATTTGGTTGAAATTATTAACTTCGCCAACAAATGTACTTACCTTAGAGGTTCCAATATCGATACCAACGATTATATCCCCTATTGCCAAGTTACAATTCCTCCATTTTATTTTTAAAAATTTGCTTTTCACTCTTTTTAATCGGTAGCATAAGAATATTACATTTTTTGAAAAAAGTCAAGGTTTATTGTCATATTTTTGTAACAAAATTGTAATATTTTTGTAAAACTTTTTCTTACGAATTTTCTTTTCCTTGCGTCTCTTCGCTTTGGTGATTTTTGTTTCGCAAACTCGTTTGAAATTTTACAGTCCACTTCTCAATATAGTATCTTCGAATGATGCCTAAATTATTAAACATTCTCCAAACAAATACAAAAATCGCTGCTAAATAGATATCTACATTCAATTTTTCGCCCAAATAAGTCAGCAACATTGACAAAATCGCATTTCCAAAAAATCCTGATAAAAAGATTTGCAAATCAAAATTCTTTTTTATCACAGAAGCAATTCCTCCAAACACCGTATCTAACGCTGCAATAATCGCAATAGATAAATAAATTGAATAAGTATATGGAATCACGGGTGCATTCATTCCGATTAAAGCTCCAATGATACAACCTATAATTATTGAAATATAAATCATTTTTTCTCCTCCTATTTTTTTACATTAATATAATCTAGTTTCATTTCCCCTTGATATTTTGGAATCATAATATTTTCCTCAACTGTATACGCAATGTCTTTATCATTTGCCTTAATTTCATCCAAAAAACCACCTTTTATCGTAATAGCACTTTCCAAATATTTTCGATCTCCAATTGCTTTGACAACATATGGTCCAGCGATTCGCCTTCCATTGACTAAGATAATTCGATTATTAATCAAAGCAATATCCGTTTGGTTTACAATTCTTTCATCATTAATCGAAATTGCTTCTGCGCCAGCCAATTTCAGTTCGTTGACCAAACTAATTAAGTCAAATCGTTCAATATTTCTAAAATCATTATCTTTTAATGTAATAACAATTCCCTCACCTTGTACATCTGTATAACCCAAAAATTTCTCGGATTCATTAAACTCTTGTTTTAAAAGTTCAGTCGCGTTTTCCTCAGACGACATCTGGGTTTTATAATCTTGAATTTTTTGCTTCGTATCTTCTAATTTTGTTTCTGCTTCTTCATATTTTTCCTTCCAAGTCGCCAGTTCTGACCTAAGTTCTGTTTCTCGCATAGTTTCAATGGCTACAATATCAGTCTGTTCAATGGTTTTAAACTGCGTAAACATAACCAAACACAAAATCAGTGCCACACAACCAATCGAGATACTTAAAATAATTGTTTCTTTTTTCAATTTTTTCACCTCTATTCAACGTTTTTAGCATATTCAAATTGATTCATTCCATTGTATTTTGGAATTACAATATTTTGCGCCTCTTTGACTTCTACCTGAACGCCATCGTCTTCCAACAATTCCAAATAGCCACCTGGCATCGTTAAAGCTCCATTTAATTTTTCCGTCAAACCAATAGCCTTAATTTCAAATGGTGAACCTACTTTTTCTCCATTAACTTTTGTAATATTTCCTGCACAAGTGATAGCGGTTGTATTTACAATACGTTCTCCATTAATCGAAATAGCTTCTGCACCAGCATTTTTCAAAGCATTGATTACTTCCAACAAATCTCCATCATGTACAATATAATCTGTTGCATTTCCTATCACTTTGGCACTATTGGCATCTTTTAAAACAACAATCAAGCCCTGCCCTGATACTTCATTATATCCTAATAATGTATTGTTTTGCTCCAACTCATTTCTCAAATTGACAGAATCCGTATCTTGGTTGGCAACCGTTGTTCGTAAGGCTTCCAATTCTTCTTCTTTGGTTATCCCTTCATGATACATCGCCTCATATCTTTCTTTCCATTTTAAGACACTATTTCTTAGCTCGTTTTCTTTTTGAGTTTTTCCAACACCTGTCGATGAATCATTCACTGTTTTGACTTGCACACAAATTCCAAGTGTAAGCAACATACACATCATTCCTAATAAAATTGCAATTTTTGTATGGTTCAATTTTCCCGCCTCCTTCTTTCTTATTCACTTTTTTTGAAATAAACATACTCCGAATTCAAATCTCCATTTACTAAAATCTCACCTGCTTCTCCTTTTCGGATTTCCAGCAACTTTTTAACATATAAAAATCGAGTATTCAATTCACTTGCATCCCCAAGATGCGCAATTTTTCCCTCTGTATCTAAATATATAGTATAATCCATTTCGTTGGAAACGTCAATCTTTGTGATTAAATTTGCTATTTGGTTATCGCTTGCCGTTTGCACAATTTTGGCAATGTTATTCATTTTGTTTAAATCTGCCTCTTCTAGCCTGTCATTCGGCTTGATATTGCTCAAATCTGTTGTTAATCCTAACACAATTGGCACTTCTGGCTTATTATTTGAAATTTCCAAAACATAACCTTTTTTATCAATATGTACATAACTATTGGCTAATTGCAACACATATTCTACTTTTCTTTCTTCCACAATTAACTTTATTTTATTTGGCAAAACCCTTTTTATTTTTACATCCTGAATATACGAATTTTCTTTCAGTTTATTTTTCATTACTTTTTTGGAAATTGCAAAAACATTGGTTCCTTTCACAATGCCAGAAAAACTAATAATCTGTTCCTCTGATATTGTTTCATTTTTTTCTACGATAATTTCTGTTACAACAAAAGCCCCCGAAGCAAAAATAAATACAATAGCAACTGCTACTAATATAACCGTAATCAATACTTTAGTCAGTAAATGATTAGAGACTTTTTCACTTTGTCTTGACTGCTTGTACTCTTTTTTAGAGGCTGTATTTTCTACAGCCATTCTCGTTTTCTGATTTTTTCTATGTTCTACCACATTTTTCAACTAATTTTCATTCCTTTCTTCTTCCCTAGTAATACTTGCTCCTAACGAATTTAGTTTTTTATCTAAATTGTCATAACCACGCAATATATATTCCACTTTTTTCACTCTTGTTGTTCCTTTAGCTACCATTCCAGCAAGCATAAGAGATGCTCCACCTCGCAAATCTGTACTTTCCACATTGGCACCATGCAAACGTTTAACACCTTTTATAATCGCTGTTTTTCCTTCAATGTTAATTTTAGCCCCCATACGTTTTAATTCTTGTGCAAATTTATAACGATTTTCAAAAATATTTTCTGTCACAATCGAAGTTCCTTTGCAAATTGTCAAAAAGGTCGTAAACAAAGGTTGCAAATCAGTTGGAAATCCCGGATATGGTAAAGTTTTAATTTCTGTACCAATTAATTTTCCATTCGCTTTTAAATAAATTGTATTTTTAATAATATCCACTCGACAACCACATTCTTGAAGTTTATGTAAAATTGGGCTAATGTGTTCTGGACATACCTTGTTTAATTTAATATCTCCACCAGTCATCGCTGTTGCAAGTAATAAAGTTCCCGCTTCAATTCGGTCTGGCATAATCGTATACGAAACTTCGCGCAGTTCTTTGACACCTCGAATTTTGATAATATTCGTTCCTGCTCCTGTAATTTTAGCTCCCATTCTATTCAGAAAATCTGCCAAATCCACTATTTCAGGCTCCATTGCAGCATTCTTCAAAATCACTTCATGAGTTCCGATTACAGATGCCAAAATCAGATTTTCGGTTGCACCAACACTTGGAAAATCCAATTGAACTTCCGTGTTTATTATTTTATCACATTTACATTGAATATTGCTAGTGTTTTCGTCAATTTTTATTCCAATTTTTTTAAATCCTTTCAAATGCAAGTCTATTGGTCTACTTCCGATGTCACATCCACCCGGATAGGAAAAGCAAGCTTCGCCAAATCGGGAAATAATAGCTCCCGCAATAATCACCGAAGAACGGAGTTTGCGCATCAATTCTTCTGGAATAGTGGTTCCTGTCATATTTCTGCTATCAATCACCAATTTCTTTTTGTCTTTTTTTACTTTACAACCGCAAACTTTCCAAAATTTTAATTGTTATTTTAACATCTGAAATATCTGGAACATTATACAATTTTGAAACTTTCCCATTCAAAATTGTTGCTGCCAAAATGGGCAAAGTTGCATTTTTGGAACCAGACACATCCATTTCACCGTGAAAGCTTTGTGCCTCCTTTAATTATGTAGTTATACATTTCATTCACCTCTTCATAAAAAATTTTGTATTGTTTTTATGTTACATATTATGAAGAGTTAACGTAAAATGTTACTATTGCCTTTTTAATCCTTTATTTAGTGGATTTCTGTTCTTTTTTATATCACACAAAAAATCTTTTTTTGCAAACACTTCCTATTGACATTTTATGTAAAATATGATACAATAATAGTAGTATAAAAACTTTATAAACACAATTTAGCCACCTGTGGCAAAATAAGGAGGAAAACATTATGACAACTACAGTTTTTACAATTTTTAACGACTACTATCAGAAAGTTCCAGAATGGCAACAAGACGCTTACACTCAGATCCTTCAACAAAATTGGGACCCTGCAAAAACTAAGGTTGCTTCGCAAATTATATCTTCGGTTATCCCTTCACGTTGGGGGCTCGAAACTGGAAAATTAGAAGCTAATATGCAACTCTTCTTCGCATATAACGAATGTAATATGCAAGGTAGAACAATTGAAGATTTAGAAAACTATATCGAATCAACCTGCAATTCAATTAACGTATTTTCTCGCTTACATTTCCGCTTCAGAGGTTGTATCAACCATACTCCATATGGTGGAACGATGCGTATCGGATGGGAATTCTAGTTTCCTCTTAACTCTCAGCGCTACACTACGCGCTGGGAGTTTTCTCTTTTAATATTTCACAACCATCCTCTCAAATTTCCCTCGAATATATTTTTCCAATTTTCCCATAAAAACTGCTGGCTCAATCTCTTTTTTGGCAACCATATCCAAACCTTTTTCCCAACTCGCTGTGAGCTCTGGATTTAACATATCAGGCATAGCCTTTTGTATCACATCATAAATTGCTTCACCTTTGACTGTCGGCGTAATAATTTGTGTTTTGGAATTGATTGCTAAATACTGGATTCTCTCCAATTTTTCAATAATTGATGCTCTTGTCGCACTAGTGCCAATTCCCGCCCCTTTGATTTGTTCTCTTAAAAGCTCATCTTCAATGAGTTTGCCTGCATTTTCCATTGCTAAAATCATAGAACCTGAATTATAGCGAGCAGGAGGAGACGTTTCCGCTTCTTTCGTTTCAAAATTCAAGATATTTACTTCCGCATTTTTCTTCAAATTTGCCAAAATTTCAAGATTGGAAGTATCTTCATTTTTGGACTTATTTTTCAAAACTTCCAAAAAACCCTGTTTTACACAAACTTTACCACTGGTAGTGAAGATTTCATTTTCTATGTTCAGTCTCAAAGAAACTTTAGAATACTCCGCAGGTGGATAAAAAATGGCTATAAATCGTTTTACGATGAGTTGGTAGACATTTTTCTTTAACTCAGATAATTTATCGTAATTTTCCAAGCCTTGCCCTGTTGGAATGATAGCGTAATGGTCGGTGATTTTACTGTCATTGACATATTTGGTTTTGAGTAAATTGGTTGTATATTTTTCGTCAATCATTTTTTTGATGTAACCACTTATTTCTTCGTCTTTAAAATTTTTGTATAAGCCATTTAAATTTTTACCGATTTCCTTTGCAATCGCACTTGATAAAACTCTAGCATCTGTTCTAGGATAGGTAACCAGTTTTTTTTCGTATAATTCTTGAATGATTTCTAGTGTTTCGTCTGGTTTGATTTTAAAATTTTTGGTACATTCATTTTGAATTTCCGCTAAATTAAATAAAAGTGGTGCATTTTCTTTTTGTTTGGACTTTTTTAGTTCGGTTACAATTGCCTTCTTTCCTTCTAAACTAGAAATTAATTGTTTGGCATCCTCTTCTTTTTTAAAGCCAGAATCATTGTATAACACATGACTTTCAAAATAGTCTGATTTTTCATTTACTTTCCATTCTGCTTTAAAAGAAGCGTTTTCTTCTCCAAATTCTCCCATCACTTTATAATATTTGGTCTTCACAAAATTGCGAATTTCTCTTTCTCTTGACACAACCATTCCTAAAACACAAGTCATAACTCTACCAACCGAAACCGAAACGCGGTCTTCCCCAATTTCTTTGGCAATACGTCTTCCAAAAATAATGGATAATAATCTGGAAAAATTAATGCCAATTAAATAATCTTCTTTTGCTCTTAAATAAGCCGAATCAGATAAACTATTGTATTCTTCCATATTTTTGGCATCTTGAATCCCACGCAAAATTTCTTCTTCGGTTTGCGAATCAATCCAAACACGTTTCATTTCGGCTTTGGGATTTGGTTTTGCCATCATGAAAACAAGTCTTTGAATGTATTCTCCTTCACGTCCAGAGTCGCCTGCATTGTAGATTTCGGTTATATCTTCTCGTTGTAATAAACTTTGTACAATGTTAAATTGTTTTTCGACTGCTGGAATAATTTCATATTTATATTCTTCTGGCAAAAATGGCAAGGTTTCTAATCGCCATTTTTTTAAGTTTTCATCGTATTTTTCTGGATATGACATTGTGACTAAATGTCCAACACACCAAGTAATGAGCCATTCTTTTCCTTCCAAATAGCCATTTTTTCGGGTTGTATTAATTTTTAGTGCTTTTGCAAATTCCATTGCTACTGATGGTTTTTCTGTTATGATTAGTTTCATTTTTTACTTCCTATTGTTTTTTTCTATTATATAAGTAGGAAATAAGTTTGTCAATTTAAATTTTAAAAAAGTAAAATAAACGCCAGTTTAACTGACGTTTTAAACATTGTCTATCTTAATTTTTGCACAATTCTTGCTAAATTTTCCACTAAATAATCCACATCTTCGATTGTATTTTCTCTACCAAACGTGACTCTTAAACTGCTTCTAGCAATATTGGCAGGCACACCGATTGCTAGCAAAACATGTGACGGATTCAATAATCCTGCACTACACGCAGAACCACTGGAAGCACAAATTCCAACTTGATCCAATTCTTGAAGCAATCTTCCGCCATCTACACCTTTAAAGCAAATATTGGCATTACCTGACAAACGATTTTCTAAGTCACCATTGATTCGGACAAAGGGAATATTTTTTTCTACTTTGGCAAAATAATAATCACGAAGTGCTTTTAATTTTTTATTATATTCTGGTAATTCATTTTGCGCAATTTCAATAGCTTTTCCGAAGTCCTACAATACCTGCTACATTTTCTGTACCAGAACGCTTATCTTGTTCTTGATGTCCTCCATCTGCTATACGTACAAAATTAACATTTTTAGCAATATAGGCTACTCCCATTCCTTTTGGTCCATAAAATTTGTGGGCTGACATGCAAAGAGCTGAAATTCCTAATTTTTTTACGTTAATATCAATATTTCCAACTGCTTGCACCGCATCTGTGTGGAAATATATACCATAACGTCTAGCCAGTCTTCCGATGGCTTCCATATCTTGAATCGTCCCAATTTCGTTGTTGGCAAACATGATACTAATTAAAATGGTTTGTCTGTTAATGGCTCTTTCGAGTTCGTTTAAATCAACTCTACCTTTGCTATCCACATTCAAATACGTAACATGAAATCCCATATATTTTTCCAAAAAACTACAGGTATTTAAAACAGCTGGATGTTCAATTTTCGTTGTGATTATATGATTTCCACGTCTTTTGTTTGCGATTGCAATTCCTTTGATGACTAAATTATCACTTTCCGTTCCGCCACTGGTAAAATAAATTTCGTTTGGATTGCATTTTAGAACATTGGCAACTTTTTTTCTTGCTAAATGAATAGCTTCTTTATTTTTCCTTCCAATTTGATACATAGAAGAAGGATTTCCAAAATTTTCTGTTAAATAGGGCATCATTTCGTTTAATACTCGTGTATCGATTGCTGTTGTTGCAGCATGGTCAAAATATCTAATATTCTGTATCATTTTCATCATCCTTAAAATAAAATTTTATTTGCTCACTGTATTATATGATTTTCTATTTTAAGTTGTGCTTGTTTTTGATTTTTATACAGATAAAATATTATAACTCATCTGATTGATTTCTCTCTATTATTTTCAAAATTGTGTTTAAATCTTCTTCTGTCACAGGGGCTTGTTTATCGTCTTTTTGAATTTCTTTGCAACTTTGTTTTATAGAATATGTTTGATTATCAATTGTTATTGTATATGTAGCAATTCCATCACATATTCCCGAATCGTATTTTGAATTTACTAAAATATTTTCTAAGACTGAAATATCTTTATGATTTGTTATTTGCATAGTCGTTCCATTATATTGTATCTGGACTATTTTGGGGTTAGGCAATTCATATTTCATAAACCAACTGCCCATTTTTACTCCAATATTTTGTTCGTATGGCTCATGAGGAGATACACTGACATATCGAATGACTTTGTAGCCTAATCCCCAATAAGTTACTTTATCTCCATTTTTACTGATTCGCTTGATACAGTAAGATGGCTCATGTCCAGTTGTCAGATTTGCACTGTCTGCATAATTTGTTATAATGCCCACAATAACAATTAAAATCAAAATGCCCACCATCCAAAAAATACTTTTCTTTTTCATATCGTCTTCCTTCATTTATTTTTTATATACTTTTGAAAATAATTATAACACAAAAGATAGATATTTTCAATAAATATCTATCTTTTTATCTTTTATTTTGCTCTTATCATATTTATATTAGGTTGTAATAATTCCACCACTGTTCCAGAATTATTTTTTACCCTTAAAATATCTCCTCGCTTCGCTTTAACTATTACTTCAAAACTCAAATTAACTGTTTGATAAGCATTTGCAACTGTTTCACCAACTGTTGTACCATATACAGTTGCATTATTATGCTCTAAACAAACAGACAAAGTTGTTTCTTTCCCTGTTGATGGTGGCTCATAAATCGTTGTATTAAACCCAATATAATAATTTCCATCTTGATTAATAACAAAATCTGAACTTCCTTCTTGATGTGTTATATCATTTTTTTCTACAATTCTATTGGTATCAAACGTAATATATCCTCCATTTTCTACTCTTTCTGGTGCATAATTAAAACTATTGATATGCGTAGGATAATTATTCGGTGCAACAATTGTTAAACTAAAATTCAAAATTAACAATATAAAAATCAAACCAATACTAATAGCAAAATAATATCCATTCCATTTTTTATTGCAACACAACTTTCTCACCTCTTTATAGTATATGAGAAAGTTGTAACTTATCTACTTGATTTGATAGCTTTCTTTTTAAATAACTTAAGGGGAAATTACTCCCCTTAAATTTAGTTTTGTCTCCATTTAAATAATGAAAACAGTGTTCAGTGCTACGAAAGCTCTCGACGGAACGCATATGGCGTGCCTCCGTAGTGCTCGTAATCAGGATCGAAACCGTACCCGCAAAGGTCTGCGGGCGGAGCATTGTAATTGTAATCAGCACCGCCACCAAAATAGCCAGTTCCACCGTCTCTAAGTTGTATAACTCTTACACGTGGAAGTTTATCGGCTTTTTTGAATAAATCCTCTGCAGATTCCCCATTACAAATTCTCATTTGCAACTCTAAATCACAGATTACTTCATCACACATTCCGTCTCCTTTCTTTTTACACATATTTCGCATTTTCTGTTCTTTCTTATACTTCCAGTTCTTCTTGAAGACAAAAGTCCAAATTCGGCGAGGATATCTCTCAGGCTCCGCATTAGCGATTTCATTCGATTCTCCAAATCTCTCCCGATATAGTCTTCCTTTAGAATCTCTTTCTTCACCGCACACGCGACGGATTTTCTCTTGGTTTTTCTCAATAACATCTCTGTTAATGAGAAACCATTTGCCGACCTCCAGCTTATTTTGGGGAGTTTTTTCCTTCAGAAGTCTTTCGTAATCCTCAAGTAAGTCTTCCAAAGGCATCAGCCGTCCATCAGAAAGTTGGAGTTGCATTTTCTTTACGTCTTTTTCCTCAAACACCTTCATCATATTATCATCCTCCTGCAAAATTATAATAAAGCAACATGCTTCTTATTATTTATTTTATCATATTTTACATAAAATGTCAAGTTTCGGTATTTTCTTCCCTATTAAAAATCAATCAAATTCAAAAAAGTTAATAAAAAATAAAAGCCTTTATTTCAAGGCTTTCGAAAATTCTCGAAATTTAAGCAAACTAATAAAAATCACAAAAATTTCTTATTTTTTGGAGCTTCCAGCCAGGATCGAACTGGCGACCTCAGCCTTACCATGGCTGCGCTCTACCTACTGAGCTATAGAAGCATGATTTAGAAGGAAATTTTACTCTCCTTCATTTAAACATTTTATGGCTTTTTTTCGGATTCTTTGAATTGCATTATCCACAGACTTAACAGGTGCCTCTAAACAATTGGCAATATCAACATAAGTTTGTCCTTGTATGTACTGATTTAAAACTTGTTTTTCAAATTTGCTTAAATTCTTATCGATTTTATCTTCAACACTTTCATAATACTCTCTTTTTATAATTGTTTCTAATGGGTCTTCTACTGTCTTTGCCTCTAATATATCTAAAATCGACACATCATCATTTTCGTCATATGCTGAAGTATTTAAAGAAAATGACGAATTTAAAGGAAGATTCTTCTGTCTGTTCGATGTTTTTATCACAGTAATTAACTGTCTTTCAATACATAAATTTGCAAATGTTTTAAAAGAATTTTGCTTCTCTGGATCAAAACACTGAATCGCTTTATACAATCCCCAAAATCCCTCTTGAATCATATCATCTTTTTCAGCGCCAATGATAAAAAAACGATTCGTTTTCATCGAAACAACATCTTTGTATTTGTTGAGTAAATAATCTAGAGCAGTTTTATCACCTGCTTTTACCAATTCCACTAATTTTTCATCGGATACATCAGCATATTCATTTTCAAAATGATACTTCTTTACATCTAACATTATTGATTTTGCTACCTCCCATAAGCTGTTCCTAGTTGCATTATACTCACAAAATGCTGATATGTCAAGAGTTTTTTTTAAATTCTTTTTTTATTTCTCTACTTGCCAAAATTTTCTTCTCATATTATAATAGAAAAAAAGGAGGCGCCATGATTACAAGAGAAAATAACCCTGAATTTTTAAATGATTTTTTGGACTATTCAGCCACCATACTCAACAAATCCGAAAACACCATCAAAGAATATAACTACGATATTGCTCATTTCCTTAAATTTATCAAATATAAATTCAAAATGACAGACTCAAAATCTGAAGAATTCATAAAACAAATCACAATCGATGATTTATCACTCGAAACCATCTCAAACATTACACTTCAAGACATTCATGCATTTTTATCCTACTTAAAAACCTGTTACCACAGTAAACCTGCCACACTCGCTCGCAAAACAGCAAGTATTCGCGTTTTTTTTAATTATTTATGCAACAAAACCAAACGCATCCCCAACAACCCAGCGACAGACCTAGAAAGTCCCAAATTAGGAAAACGTTTACCAAAATACTTAAGTTTAGAGGAAAGCCGAAAACTACTCGAAGTAACCAAAACTCCTCTTCCCAAAACACACGGAAATCATGACAATTCTATCAGAGACTTTGCCATTATAACCCTATTTTTAAACTGTGGCATGCGTTTATCAGAGCTAACAAGTATTAATATAAATGATATAGATTTTGAGAACAACAAATTAACCGTTATCGGAAAAGGAAACAAAGAGCGTACCGTTTATTTAAACAAAGCTTGCATAAAAGCTATCCATCAATATTTAGAAATTCGTCCCCATGAAGGAATTAAGTTTGATTCTCGTAACGCTTTATTTTTAAGCGAACAGCGAAAACGAATTAGCAATCGAACCGTTCAATATATTGTAAAACAAGAATTTCGTATGGCAGGCATTGATCCAAATAAATATTCTGTCCACAAATTGAGACATACCGCAGCAACCCTTATGTACAAATATGGACAAGTGGATATTCGTGCTCTCCAAGAAGTTCTA
Source organism: uncultured Clostridium sp. (assembly GCA_947648495.1). GTDB lineage: Bacteria > Bacillota > Clostridia > TANB77 > CAG-508 > Scatovivens. The sequence continues at coordinate 11,594 of CANSOA010000009.1, read as the reverse complement.
GGTCATGAAAGCATTGCCACCACGCAAATTTACACGCATGTTGATGATGAACAAGTACGAAATGCCATTGAGAGCAATCCACTAGCAAATGAATAAAAAACAGCAAAGAGAGCGTTATTCAAAAGTAACGCTCTCTTTTTTAGGTTATTTCAATCAAACTCTAAGTGAGAATTTTTCGCAATCACTCCATCTCGAATTGCATTCCCATATCTTTGAATGTATCGTCGGACTCTTCCCCAGTGTCTCCTTACTGAGTTTTTCCCGACACACCGTGCAATATCACACGCGCCACTACTGGCTATAAAGCGAAAGACAAACAAGCACTGCAGATGTTCTTCATCAGCATATAAAACAACGTATACCATTGGATCATAATACACATCATTCCTTCTTGCAAAATCATACGCTTTTCCTCGAATTGGCAATTTAAACGGAATATCTGAAAAAGTTTCTCCTTTTATCTTTAAAGGAATTTTTCCGCCATTTTGTTTAAATTTTCGATCCTCTTCATTGTCATACATAATAGCTGATACATCCAAACTCCGAATACAATAACCTTGTTGCATGAAAAATACTCCTTTCTTTTTGGCATTTGCCAAGTTGCTAAAAATAAAAAATGTTGTCTAAAATCGCATACCTCCATAGCGACATTCTAAAGAAATTATGTTAATATGTTATAATATATTTATTGTATCACAAATCTTCAAGCTTTGCAAGTCTTATTTCAATCGAATAATTCCATGCAAACACTTCTCATCCTCACTTTTAATCACCACAACATGTTCCCCATTTTCCACTTGATAAAACACCTTCACCGTATCCCCCAACTTAATTTCCTTCTTGCACATCATTTGAATCCATTTAAAATCCGCATTCCTATAAATTTCCATTGGCAATACTTCATTGGCAATATCCATAAAATAAATATTATGCAAATGATTATTCACATCAATCAAACTTCGATTAACCGTAAACATTGTAGAATCTATATACAAATTCGGTTCCACTAATTTTCCTAAATCCACCTCTTCAAATACTTTTCTTTCTTCCACAGTATAAGCTTCACAAACTTTTGGATCAATTCTTGAAATTTTACCATTTTCAATATCTACCAAAACCCACTTCGAAGTTGCAATTCCAATTACTTCTTTATTTTCATCTAAAATCTCAAAATCACGATATGCATACAACTTTTCAATCCCACGCGACCAAGTTTTAATACTAATTTTATCTCCATACTTCGGTCTTTCAAAAATCTCAATTTTCCAGCCCAAAAGTACCCAACTTCTTTTCACATTCGGAATATCGTTCAGACCAAACCCTACCAAATTAGAATGGACGCCACCTGCATCCTCCAAATAAGAAAGTAATGCCGTATTCGTCACCTTGTTGTCAAGCGCAACATCTCTAAGCCCAATAAAAACTTCATGCTCCACAAACATTTTTCTATTTCCTTTCCACAATTCCTAATTTCTCATAAATATCTTGAATTTCTTCCACATCTTCCTGTTTCACTTCTTGAATTAATTTAATTTGCTTCATTCTCGCCTTCACCGTTGTTTCCTGCGAAAAGACATCCTTCAACAAACGCGCTCCCCAAGTAACAGGCAATAAAATAGGCATTTTCTTCAAAACAGGATATTTTTCCTTCATCACCTTAAATTCCGGAAACAGCAATCGAAACAAATAATTTACTTTTCCCTTCTTTTCACCTACTGCATAATGAACATTATTTTCAATGCTCGCTCCCTTTAAAATGAACGCTTCCACCTCATCAAAATCATTGACTTGAGTATCGCCAAACCATTTATACGCTATTTTTCGGATATTTTCTTCAAACCTTTTTGCCCCAAACTCCTCCAATTTTCGATTTAATTTCTCAAAACAAAAATCATTTTTATACTTCTCCCAAAACAAATAAACATCCAAAACATCTCGAATCTCAATCCCAGCATACTTAAAATGGCGAATCAAATGAATCATGCAAAACAAATACGTATCCTCCAAATTCATACGAAACACCTTATCATAATTTTTATATGGAATACACAACGGCCAAATCGCATTAAAATACTCATGCGAAACATCGCCACCTGGAATTAATTTTCGATGCATCTCAACAAGAATCAAAGAATTTTTGCTAAAAACCAAATGTTTTTCATGATCGTAAAACTCTTCAAATCCTAAGTGTTTCATAATCTTAGAAGCCTTTTTAAAATCCTTTTGATGAATCATAAGATCCATATCACACATTTGTCTCATATAATCTTGCGGATACACCTCTTTCATCGTAACACCTTTGACAACAAGCGTATCAATTCCCGCCTCCTCAAAGTTATTTAATATATGCTCCAATTCAATATTTTCATTCGTATCCTTAATAATTTGATGATTAAAATCTTGCTGAATTTTACTCTTTATTTCCTCAGATTGACAACTTTTTTCAGCCCAACAAATCAAAAAATTACTTACCTTATGCATTTTTGCCAAATGATACAAAGCTTTTTCATCCATATTTTCATTTATCTCACAGTTTGCATCTTCTATAAAATTTTTAATTATTCTCAATAATTCTTTCGCTTCATTCATCTTTTTTTTCCTTTTCGTTTATCTTCTTATTCTCAACCACAAATTCTCGATCGCAAATCTTGGAAATACTATTTCGATGTGTCACAATAATGCACGTCCTATTTTTTAAATTCTTAATCTTATGCAAAACCTCTTCTTCTGTCTTACTATCCAAACTAGACGTAATCTCGTCTAAAATCAAAATCGGAGCTTCGCTCACCAAAGCTCTTGCAATTGCCAATCTCTGCAACTGTCCTTCTGACAAACCACATCCTCTTTCTCCAATCTTCGTGTCCAAGCCATCTGGCAAATCATCCAAAAACAGTTTACAATTACTAACTTCCAACGCCTCTTGCAAAGCTTTCTCAGAAATATTTGGATTAACAAATGTAACATTTTCTCGAATAGTTCCACTCAAAATAAATTTGCCTTGTGGCACATAAGCGAACATATTTCTGGTATCATTCCCTATTTCTTGCACGCTTCCATCTTCCAACTCAAAAAAAATCTCGCCATCATCTTTCTGAATAATTCCCAAAATCAACTTCAAAAGCGTGCTTTTTCCAATGCCAGATTCACCATAAATCGCAACAATTTCACCTTTTTTAACTTCAAAATCAGTTTTCTCAAAAATCCTCTTATTCTTATAAGTAAAACGAACACTTCTTAGCACAATACTTTTCAAATTCTCATACAAACAATTTTTATCCATTTCTTGCACTTTTACATCATCTTTTAAATTCTCAAGCTCCATAATTCTCTCACCAGAAGCCAACATCGTAAACATACTTTGAAACGACCTCGACAATCCTATAATCGGAGACTGAACCTGTGCAATCAGTTGTACAATTGAAGTCAAACCACCAACCGTAATATTTTGCAAATATAAATTATAAGCCCCCCAAATCAAAGTCAAAAAATAACCAATCTGATAAATAATATTAAATCCCGCACTTGATGCAATCGAAATACTTCTACGCTTCATTTGTAGGTCATACCTAACACTTTGCAACTGCATAGATTTATCAGAAATGACCTCTTCACTATTAAAAATTTTAATCACAATCAAATTATCAAAAATCTCTTTAAACAGTAAACGAACATTGGAACTTGCCTCTTGCAACCTTTTATGTATTTTCTTCAAAAATGGCTTAAAGATATTCACAACAGCAAACAAAATCAAACCCGCCACCAAAAAAAGCACAACCAATTCTTTGCTAACATGAAACAACAATAACAACGCACAAATTAACTTTGTCATCATAGACAAAATATTAGGAAGCAAAGCGACCAAAGTATCAATAATAATATTCACATCTGAGACAACCCTTGTCATCAATTCCCCACTATGAAATTTTGAAACTTGTTCATAATCTTTTTTTAAAATCGTATTTAAAACATCTTGTTTAAAATGAATTTCCAATTTAGCACACGTAACAGCATTAATCGAGCCCAAAATCGTTTTCAAGCCAATTTCTATAAAACATATCACAATTAATTCTATTATATATTTTCTCAGTCCATCCACCGATTGAGACACCGCAGAATCAATCACATTTTTAGACACCAAAATTAAATAAACACTCAGTGCCGAATAAACAATATTAATTATATTTAGCAAAATAAAATGAAAGCTTTGTGATTTTGTTTTGCAAAAAATCCATCTTAGTGTTTTTAAATCTTTCAATATAATTTTTTTCCTTTCTTCGTTTTCTATTCCTCAATTACTTTAGCATCTTTCAGTTTTTTAATAAAACTTTCTACATCATTTTTAGCTCTTTGAAAATCAATTTTATATTTTTCTGCCAATTGATTCGCTATTTCTTCCACCGTTCTATCTTCTTGCAATAGCTCCCAAACAAATTTTGCGGACTTACTTAAAGTAATCATCCCTTGAAACTCTTCTACTGCCTTTCCAGTTGGCACAACCACAATCGTGTTTACAACTTCTCTTAAAATAAACCCTTCTTTAATCTTCATTTGTAACCTCTCCTTTCATAGTCGTATACGACAATTGTACCGCTTCGTTACTCATATTGCAATACAATTTATACATAGGAATTTCTTTTAACAAAATTTCTAACAAATCCAAAAATTTCAACATTTCATCTTCCTTCAATTTTCGAATACTCTGTTCCAAAAATAGTTTAATCGCTTCTTTCGGTTCAAGTCTCCTAATAGAATTAATCTTCGATTGCTCCAAAAAACAAATTGCTTTTAATTTAACTTTTTTATTTTCACTTAAGTCATGTTTTCCTGAAAATGGCGTTCCATAAGCATAAATTTTATTATCTATAAGGCGAATAGCAGGTTTATCATCATTTAAAATATAGGGGGTTTTATCTGCCAAATATTTCATCCACAATGATGTATGCGTTGACTTTCCTGTTCCACAATCAGCAGAAAAAAGATAGGCTTCCTCCTCTACTACAACTGCTGAAGCATGTAGAAGACAGCCATTATAGTTCAATAACTCTCGATAAAATTTTGAACCAACCAACATATATTCTGAGAATTCCAAATCTAGTAAAGGACTTAAAGCAATTTCTTCTTGAATCGCTTTATCACTCACAGAAATTTTAAAAGAAGAAGCAGAATCATCTACCAAACTATACTTTTTAGCTCTATTTTCTAAAACTTGATATTTAGCTTCAAACTCTACCACAATATCAGCTATTTTATATTTCATATGTTTCTCCTCATAAAAAAAACGAGACAGAGTCTTACTCTGTCTCGAGTTTTTCCGATTTTTCAAATTAAAAAGTTAATCCTACATATCAATACCAGTATTTCCATCTATACTAGAAGAATCACTTGCTTCTCGTGCTGAAAAAGTAGTAATATCTGCCATTACACTATCATATTGTTCTATATTTTCTTCTATTATACTATCGTTATGTACTACATTTAAATCATCTATATTATCCATTACTTACCTCCACTTTCCTAATTCTATAATATCTTAATAATATTATAGCAAATATTCTCCTATTTGTCAATGCTTTTTCGCAAATAATTGTATAAATTTTACATAAAAACAAAAACGCAGGAAATCCTACGTTTTTGTAATTAATATGAAAAACTAAAATAAAACTAAAATGTTTGCTCAAGAACTTCGCTGTAAATAGTTTCCGTTTTACCAGTTGCGTTCTTAATTATTGCATATACACGGAATTTCTTGGTCATCGAAGTTGCTGGTAATTTAGACGCAATGGTCATAGTAACCTTAGAATTATCCACAGCGGCTTTTTTAATAATATCAGAATCTTCAGCCATCTCCACAGTCATCATTTCTTCCGAAATATCTTTCGCATCATTTGTAGTAAATATAATCCCCCATTCAACCTTTTCAACTTCCGAAGGTATATCGTTGGCGATGTACACGCTATATTTATCTGAATTAACTTCAATTTGATTGCCGAAAAAATATACTCTCGGTTCTGGTTTAATTGGTTCATCACTGTAACGCACCTCGAACTCTACATCCGAGTGTACAGTATATTTATCATATACTGCTGTCTGTGCTACAAGAGTGTCAGTATTAGCGTTATACCAACCACCAAAATTTTCTTCAGAAGCCAGTAAAACAATCCTTGTGCCATCTTCTACCTCTAATCTTGTCACTCCTTCAGTTTCCTCTCCGTATTTACGAACGAGTCCACGTTCACCTTTTACTGTTACAGTAAATATCTTTTTCTCCTCTTCAACATAATGTGAAAAGATTTCAACATTTTCTCTAGCAGCTGTCTTCCTTTTAATTGCATCATCCAGAGAATTTCCTTCTTCATCTAAAAATTCAGATGAAGCCAATGTTCCTGAATATAAAACATTATCCAGAACCCAGCCATCAAAAATCTGGTTTGGTCTTTGCATGTTGTCGGTTGGAGGAATCATTGATTCTCCCACTGCAATCGACTCTGTTGCATAAATCTGACCGTCGATATTTTTAAATGTAACGCTGACAAACTTTTCTTTTTCGGAAAATTTTAGTGTTATGGTCATATTGCTAATCACCGAAATTTCAGACTTCAAATTAGTCGTTAAAGTTTTTCCAGTTTCGTCAACAACTCCGTTAAAGTTGTAATCATCACCAAGTAATATCTCTAACGGATATCGACCAGCAACAAGTTTTACCTCTGCTTTATTGTCCACAAATATTAACTCATCTTCTGCTAAGCTCGCTTTACATTTTGCTCCCTCACGTATTACTGTTACTTTACAGACTGGTTCAACCACAACAACAATCGTAATGTCTTTTGTTACTGTGTGTGTATACGTATAGTCCTCTGATAATACCTGCATAGTGTCTTTATCTACCAAGTGTACATATCGTTCACTCTCTGAATCCGTTACAGATATATCAATATCTATTCCTTCTCCAAAATTAAAATCTGCAGTTTTATCAGTAAAGTGGACTATTTTTCCATTTACTTTTACTGGAATCTCAGAATCGTTTTCAATAGTCACCTTATGCTCAATCTGAATCTTTTCAAATACAGCAACAAGGGTCATATCTTCATTAACAGCTACCGTATAAACACTTTCTGTGCTTATCATTTTATTGCCAAGTTTCCAGCCTTTAAATTCATGGCCTTCTTTCGCATTGGCTTGCCAAGTCGCTTCTGAACCTTTTTCGATAATATCTTTTTCCTTACCATTTACCATAGCGCTTCCCTCGCCTTCTACAGACGCTGAAACTTCTACAGTCTCTGGTTCCGGCTCTTCCACTTTTTCAAATACAGCAACAAGTGCCATATCTTCATTAACAACTGCTGTATAAACACTTTCTGTGCTTATCATTTCAGTTCCACGTTTCCAGCCTTTGAATTCATAGCCTTCTTTCGCATTGGCTTGCCAAGTCGCTTCTGAACCTTTTTTTATAACGTCTTTTCTCTTACCATTTACCAGTGCGCTTCCCTCGCCTTCTACAGACGCTGAAACTTCTACGGTTTCTGGTTCCGGCTCTTCCACTTTTTCAAATACAGCAACAAGTGCCATATCTTCATTAACAACTGCTGTATAAACACTTTCTGTGCTTATCATTTCAGTTCCACGTTTCCAGCCTTTGAATTCATAGCCTTCTTTCGCATTGGCTTGCCAAGTCGCTTCTGAACCTTTTTTTATAACGTCTTTTATCTTACCATTTACAACTGCGGTTCCACCGCCTTCTACAGACGCTGAAACTTCTACGGTTTCTGGTTTCGGCTCTTCCACTTTTTCAAATACAGCAACAAGTGCCATATCTTCATTAACAATTACTGTGTAAACACTCTCTGTGCTTATCATTTTATTGCCAAGTTTCCAGCCTTTGAATTCATAGCCTTCTTTCGCATTGGCTTGCCAAGTCGCTTCTGAACCTTTTTTTATAACGTCTTTTCTCTTCCCGTTTACCAGTGCGCTTCCCTCGCCTTCTACAGACGCTGAAACTTCTACGGTTTTTACAACAGGTGGCTTCGGTTCTGGGGTCGGTTGAACTGGAGTTGGAGTAGGCGCTGGTGCTGGTGCAGGCTTTGTAACTACCGGTATAGATCTTTTTACTTCAAATGATCCATATTTATACGTTATTGTGAAATAATTTCCCTCAACAACTGAATTGGCTGACACTGAATAACTATCCAATGTCTTCTTTTTTCCATCAACATATTCAGCTTTTACAACTGAAACTTCTTTGCAACGTGAAGAGTCAAACTTTGTTCCTTTTTCTAATTTATCAAATGTCTTAAGTACTATGAGACGTTTAATTGGAACTACTTTAACTTTTTTTGTTACACTTTTTTTCCCACTTGAAACCTTAACTTTCAAAAACTTTTTTGCTTTAATTGGTTTATTTTCGTTTTTCAACTTATATCCCTTAAAGTTTTTGTTTGTTGAGCCATCGCTAAATTTACCAATGACTTTTAAAAGTTTCTTTGTCAATTTCTGTCCTTCATAAAATTTACTTTTAACAGAAACAGACAATTTTTTGGTTGTTACTTTCACCTTGACTTTTATTGTTTCATCTGCCTTAATTCCATTATATACGAAGTTAATTTTCGCATACTTGCCAGTCACATACTGACCCTTCTCTAAATAGTCAATCGGTACAGTTTTTACTTTTTTGCCGATTTGTGCCTTTACCATTGGCTGTAACCGTTTTACTAGCTCGCTATATGGTTCGCCTTCTTTTGCTACAACATCATGGTTATAACTCACAACAGAGACACTAACGACGTTTGCTGCAGAAATATTGCTTGGGTTAACAGTTACAATTGTGGTCGCTGCAATTACCATTGCCAGCAAGAATGTCATAATCCGTTTCATGTTTAATTTTTTCATATAATTCCTTCCTTTCTGCGCCTTTTGCGCTAAAAAAATTATTTTTTATAAAAGTTTGAAAACTGATTTTGGATAAATTATTCTCCAAAAAGGTTTACGGGTTACATCTATAGTAAATCCTAAAATAGGCATTTTATAATTTAATTATACTAAACTTTAATATCTTTGTCAATATTATTGCTGGCATAATTTGTAACTTTTTTTAACAATTTTTTTGATTTTTTTTACTTTAGGTATTGTTTTTTTTTTCAAATTGTGTTAGACTATAAAATAGTCAGTTTAAAATAAGGAAAATGGAGGTGTTTCAAAGTGGCAAAATGTATTTGTTGTAATAAAGGAACTTCTTGGGGAAATGACCTTAGTATTACACGTTCACATATTAGTAAAAGAAATAGTCGACCTGTCAAAGCGAATTTGAGACGTGTGAAAGCAATTATTAATGGTGAACCAAAAAAAGTAAGTGTTTGTGCAAAATGTTTACGTGCTGGAAGAATAAAACGTGCAATCTAACTTACCAATATAGAAAAACTCAAAGGATTGACTCCCTTGAGTTTTTTACTTTTCTTATGTATTTTTAATTCCAAAAATAAATTTTACAATTCCTCTTAGTGGTTTTGGAACTTTTTTTACGACGATTGTCATACTTTTTCCCCCTTATCTTTCCAATATTTTCTTGATTCCAATGACAATTAAGCTAATGGAAACAATACATAACCATGCAATCGGAGACAAAACTATGATTAAAAACATTCCAATCCCTATCCCTAAAATACATCCTGCTAAAACTTTTTTTAATTTTCGGTCACCACATTTTTTATACATACTTTTCCCTCCTTAGTATATTTTATTATATTCAAATGAATTATGTGAACAAAAGGGATTGATTTGTTTTAGAATTTATGATATAGTGATAATAATTTTTTAAAAAGAGGTTAAACAATGGAAAAAATAATTGCAAAAAATCCAACCGCAAGACATAATTATACGATTAATAGTACATTTGAAGCTGGTATTGTGCTAAGTGGTACAGAGATAAAATCCATTCGAAATGGTAAAGTTAACTTAAAAGATACGTATGTAAATATTAAAAATGGGGAAATTTTTATTTATGGAATGCATATTTCTCCCTATGAATTTGGAAATATTTTTAATAAAGACCCTTTGCGAAATCGCAAATTGTTGCTTCATAAAAAAGAAATTTTTAAATTATCTGGCATGATAAAGGAAAAATGTATTTGTCTCGTGCCAATTGTGATGTATTTTAAAGGCAATAAGGTAAAACTCGAAATTGGAATTGGTAAAGGAAAAAAATTATATGATAAACGTGAAACAATAGCAAAGCGTGATGCACAAATGAAAATGAATCGTGCTTTAAAAGGTGAATTTTAGACCAAATTCACCTTTTGTTTTTTATGCTAATTGTGTTACTCCACCTTGTTCTTCTGCATTTCCTGAGGCTACACAGACTTCTTCGCCTATGCAAATTCCTTTAAATTCATCATAGCCTAAAAATCTTGCTAAATTTTTATTTGAAATTCCTGTTGCGATAGATAATTCTCCCTGTGTAATTGGTTCACCAATTCCTTCATTTAAAAATCCTTTTAATCGATACAAATCGGCTCCATCTTTTTTTTGGCATTTGCTACAAACTTCCGTTTCCGCAATATACATACAGCCACAACGTACACATTTTCTTGCTTCTATCATATTTATCCTCCTTTGTTCGTTTACTTCTTAAAAGTATTGTATCATAAATAAAACAAAAAGCAAGTTTATTTTACAAATTTCTTCATTTTTTTACTCTTTTATTTTTTCAAATGTTTTTTGTGCTTCCCAAAGCCCTGTACGATTTACTTTTAATTGAAAATTATCCTTTTCATATCTTGGAATTAAATGCATGTGATAATGTTTAACCTCTTGCCCATATTCGTTATTTTGCAATCTTGTGATACCTTTACAGCCTAATTTTTCTTTTAGTAATGTTCCAACTTTTTGGCTAGTAATTTCGATTTTTGTCAACGTTTCTGAATCCATTTCATATAAATTTTCAAAATGTTTTTTCGGGATAATTAGAGTATGTCCATTACTAATTGGATGAATATCCAAAAATACTTTGACATACTCGTCTTCATAAATTGTATAACTTGGAATTTCTCCATTTATGATTTTACAAAATATACATTCCATTTTTTCTCTCCTTTGTTTTTATTTATTATATCGGTAAAAACTGATTTTGACAAGTCCATTATTTAAATAGAGAGCATACAGATTACTTTTTTTCATAAAAATAATGTGTATGCTCTCTATTTTTTGTGGAATTTGTATAATCTTCAGAACAAAAATTATACACTTTTTCTTTCCAAAGCGGAAACTCTTTTTTCTAAATCGTTAATTTTATTAAATCTTTGTAAATTAGTTTTTTGATGAAATTGAACATATTCAAAAATAGCATCAATTTTTTTCCCATATTCATCTTCAAACACAAACTGTGTATCTAGCATATCTTTACTAAAATGCTTCATCTTTTGATTGATTTCTTCTCGAAAACTACTCATATTTTCCTCGACTTCTTTTTGAAAATTACTCATATTTTCCTTGATTTCTTTTCGAAAACTATTCATATTTTCCTCGACTTCTTCTCGAAAACTACTCATACTTTCCTTGATTTCTTTTCGAAAACTATTCATATTTTCCTCGACTTCTTCTCGAAA
>CANSOA010000008.1 GCA_947648495.1 uncultured Clostridium sp. | reverse complement strand
CCATAGCATTATGATTAACATACTTTTCCTCATAATACTGCGTCACAATCTCCGCCAACACCAAATTTGCCTGTTCTTCTGCTGACGCCCTTTCATTGACATCTACCGCATTTGTCGCTCTTTTTAATATTCCATTTTCTCCCGCTACTAAACTTAGCGTTACTCCTGCTAGGATTAATAATACGATTATCGTGATAGTTGTCTGTTATGATAAATTTTAAAAATTAAAAAAACTATGCACTTTCTATATTAACAATATCATTTTTATTAATATTACTATTTTCATTTAAAACACTAAATTTATAATAAATTCTTATTTTTTTATCTTGGGTTACAGTAATTTTGTCAACCAAAGAAACAATTATTTCTCTAGTAATATCTTTCATTTCAATAAAATCTTTGACAATTTTATTCAAATCAATTTCATAAGATGCCTCTTCTTTTTGTTTTTCTAGTTGCTTAATTGAATTTTCTAATTCCTCTTTCTTATTAAGTGTGTCAACATACATTCTTTGAAAATCATCTGCACCTAATATTCCATTTAATTTATCCTCGTATAAATTGTCTATTTTGATGTTTAAATGGGAAATTTTATTTTGCGTTCCAGTAATTATATTTTGAATCTTATTTTTCTTATACGTTGTTGTGTTTTTTATCCCCTTTGCCAATTCAAAATATTTCTCCTCTTCTAAATACTTTTTCAATCTTGTCTTTATAGTATTAATTACCTCATTCGTCAACTTTTCACAATTATTCGAATGAGGGGTACATATTTTAAGTCGTGTCATAGATGCATAAGTATTACATCTCAAATACTGAATTGTGTTTCCACCTTTCCCTTTTTGCGTTAATATACTCAACTTTTTGCCACATTCTGCACATTCTAACAAACCTTTTAATAAAAAATCGTGCTTATATCTCCTCGTGCGTTTTCTGCTATCAATTAAATCTTGAACAATTTTAAATGTTTCTTGGTCAATTAATGGTTCATGCATACCAGCAATTTGTATCTGATCTTCTTCACGAATCGCTAGAATCTTTTTACTTTTATAACTTACCTTTTTTAGCTTTCCATTTATAACATAACCTAAATATGTCTTATCCCTAGCAATTCTGACAACTGATGTCCTATTCCATTTCCTCTTAACTTCATTTACTGTTCTTGTATGTACATTTCCAACTGTTTCAGATGGAACAGGAACTTTATTATCATTTAAATATTGGGCAACATCAGTAGGTAATACTCCAATTCTTAGTTTATTAAAAATCGTTTGTACAATCTCTGCACTCTCATCATGTGGTATATAATGATTTTTATCCGCAGGATCTTTTTTATATCCGATACTTTGGATAAGTAGTCATTACTTTACCCTGCAATGCTTTATTATGCTTACCATCACGAGTTTTCTTTGAACAATCTCTTAAAAACCATTCATTAAAAAATGCTCTAATTTTAATGTCGTCATGAAAATTCGCTGATGTCTTGGAATCTAAACTTTCATTTACAGCAACAAATCTTACCCCTTTTAATTGGAAATATTCTTCTATATAATCGTCTATTCCTGAAGCCACACGCCCAAACCTTGATAAATCTTTAACTACAACCATGTTTACATGTCCAGCATCAATATCGTTTATCATTTTTACAAATCCCGGTCTATCATAAAATGCTCCACTTTCTCCGTCATCTTTATACGTGTCATATACTTTTAAATGATTTTCTTCGCAAAACTTCATTAATAAATCCTTTTGATTACTGATACTTCCACTTTCGCCATATTTTTCTAAATCCTCAAGTTTTTCATTTGATAATCTTGTTAAAACAGCAACAGAATATTTTTCTGGATTACTTATCGTTATCATTTTTCCTCCTCTCCGATAACAACAATAAGTTTCCTCTACTTCTACTATTGATAATCTTATTATAACTCTTATTTTTTATAATTCAAGTCTTTTTCAAAATTTATTTTTTCTTTTACATATGATTTAAAAATGTCTTGTATAATTATTTCTATATTAGGTTTTCGTTTATCAAAAATCTCTATAATTTTAAATTCTTGTTTCATAAATAAGAGCCTCCTTCTATCTACTAATATACTTGAAACTTACAAATTCTTACTTCTAATTTTGTTTCCATTTTATACGTCTAGGCACATCTGCACCTGCTGTAATTCCTTCTTTTAATATATAACTTTCTAATCGATTGTCATAATCATAAGCTGAAATATTCCAATCCCTATATGCTCGATTACTTATTGCTTTTCTTCCACCTGATAATTCCATAGATGCTTGTGCATGTGCTTGTTTCAATTGAGCATAAGCCATTTCATTATTTTTTTGTTTTCTTTTATTGGTAATATATTGTTTTGTTTTAGATTTGTGCCTTTCAATATTTTTCCTTTTTCTGTTTTCTTTTTCCTCAAAATATCTCGGATCTTTTGTTACTACTCTTGAAACTTTATACTTGGAAATATTTAACTTTTTTGCAATATCAATTTGTTTCATTTTGTATAGAAAGTACCTTTTCAAAATCTCCTCTTCCATAGTAACCTCCTGCAACTTTTTGCTAACACTTTTTTCACATGAAGAAACAATAGAGTCCAAAAACTCTATTTTATTTCTAAACTTTTCATTGCCTGCTTGTAAATTTTTTTCCTTTTTAAGTTTCCTATAATCTCTCCAATAAATATACCTATTATGAAAGAGATTATAGAAACAATAACACATTTTAACATCTTATTTTTTCTCCTTTTTCTCTTTCATAATAAGATTTGCTAATCTTTTCACTTCTTGATTACCAAACTTTTCATAGAACATTTTTACTTCTGATCTAATCGAGCGTGGTGTAATATCTGTTGCACTATTTTGTAGAGTGAAAAATGTCATTTGTGCATACGCAATTATAAGTTCTAATTCCGACTTATCTTGATTATTATTTTTCGTGTCCATATAACTTCCTCCTTTCTTACATTTCCTACTTATTAAGAACACGAAAAATTTTTCAAATGTTGCATTTTATAAAAATTTTTTATTTTTACTTAAAATTTTAAATATTAACAACTTTATTTCTTGTTGTAAATCCTCATCTAATCTTCCATTTATAACTGATTCCTTGTTTATTAAGTTTTTATAATCATCAATGATTTTTAATATCTCATGATCTGATAAATTAAAATTATTAAACATATTATTAATACTCTCCTTTTACTAATTTTTCTGCAATTTTCTTTTGAGCTCTATTCCTTATTCGCCATACAGTAATTCTATCAATTTTCAATATTCTGCTTATTTCATTGATAGACTTTTGTTTTTTATATAAATAAAAAAGCACTTCTTTCTCTCGTAAAGATAGTGCTTTCACAACATTATATAAATTAGGGTTCGATAGCGTTTTCTCAAACTCAACAGCAGAATTAATCTCTCCTTGACATCTTTCTAATACTGTATCTAAAATAGAATCTTCCATAATTGGAAATACATCCTTTGTGCTTACATTAATATTATTAATATAATTATAATTTTTTTCAATGTATTTATTTCTAGCTGTCATTACTATTCGCCTTAAATACAACTTTTCTTCCTTTGATAATTCTTCTAATAAATAGTCTTTTCTTTCCATTTTCTCATTTCTCCAATCTTAAAAATTGGACAAATGTCTAAAAAAAATCAAAGAAATATACTAATTATAAAATTATTTCCCATTATTATTTATTTTTTCAGACCATATTTTTCCCTCCAATACAAAAAAGTCCATAAAATTGAGTTATATATTTTATTCACTATCGTTAGTAATTATATATTTTTATTTTCGGATGTGATTAATATACTCCTTCAATTTTACAGACTCTTGTCCAGTAAAAATTATATAATAATATTTCTAGGTTGTCATAAAATCGAAAAAAATCAGAATAAATGTATAAAAAACGGTAAATTTTGTCGAATTTTGTGGTTGGTATGAATCATACTATTCGTAAATTTATTTTTACTTGTCAATCAAAAAAAACTATGCTAAAATAGATAATTGAAATACATTTGGGGGAATTATTATGAAAATTAAAATAATAATTGCCAATAATAATGATATTTTATATTACAAATTATCTAACATTGCATTAAAAACCAAAGAAAAAATTGAAATAATATATACTTCAGAAAATGATTTAGAATCATTGATTCGTCACATTAAAACAAAAAAAAATTTAATAATATTGGATTCAACTTCTGCAGTTACAACTTGTAAAAATATTCTAAAAAACACCCTGAATCCTTTTAGCAATATCATTATTTTGGTAATTAATTCAAAAAACCTATTTAACATTATTAATGAAAAAAAACAACATTCCATTTTTACAAAACAAAATTCTATTTTTTCTCTACTACATATTATAAATTTAATTTCAGATTCCTTAAATGGTAGTCTAGAAATAGAAAAAAATATTGAAAATCTCTTATGGAAACTCGGATTAGGCTCATACTTCAAAGGAACTACATATTTAAAAGATGCAATTTCTTTTGCATATACTGATAAAAAACTATTACTTAATACACAAATTCTAGTCAAAAAAGTAGCAGAAAAAAATAAGGTTCTAGATTGTTCTCTTGTTCGTTCTGTCATGGATAAAACACTGAATAACACTTTAGATTTATTAGATATTAATGTATTATATGATATCTTTGGCGAAGATTATGATGGGCGAAAAATCAGTTTAAGATATTTTATTGATTTATGCATTCGTTATATTGAAAAACACCAAGAAAAAAATATTATTGCATAAAACATTATACAACAAAAAAAATGTGCTAATGTTTCATTACATTTAGCACATTTTTTTCCAAAATTCTTTAATTCATTTCCAAACTTATTACTACTGTTATATGTTACCACTATTTGAAACATAATACAATAGTAGTAAGTTAAAGTTTATTTTGGAGGTGGCAAAAATCGTTACAAAAACACGAAAAATACTTGCAAATAATATAGTTCATTATCGACTAAAAAATGGTTGGTCACAAGAACATTTTGCTGAATTATTAGGTACTACTGCTGTTTATATTTCTCAAATGGAAAACGAAAAAAGAAATATATCAGTTGATTACATCGATCTTCTTGCAAATATTTTTGAAATTGAGCCACATGAACTATTAACAAATCGTTTACCAGTCAAGGTAAGACGAATCAATAGATATAAGAAATAACTGCAAATTTCTTATATTTTCTAGCAAGTATTATGCTTGCTTTTTTCTTTTTCCCAATATAAATTTCTTCATTTCTTCTTCATCTCCAATAGAAAATCCCTCTTTATCAATCATTGCTATTGATTTTGAAAATACGAAAAAATAATATTTCTTTGTATCTATCAGATACCTTACATCATTGTAATAAAATTTTAATTCTAATTTATCTTTATTTAACAGAAAATACTCATCAAAGAATTGATATCTAAATATCATTACATCTGCTGTATCAGGTTTCTTTATTTTAAAAATATCAATAATTCCTATTATGCCTGTTAAAATATAAATTCCTTTATGTAATAACTTTTCATTTTGTAAAAATATTGTGCCTATTAATATAAAAATACAAAGTGATAATTTTATTATCGTTGTATTTTTATGACAAAAGAATCTCTCAAAAAATATAATAAATCCAAAATTTTCTCTTGTTATCTTTGTTTTGTTGCAAAAAAGTATTTCCTCTTCCATATCTTATTTCCTTTCCCAATATTTATATTCTTTGTACTGTTCTCCTTTTCTTTCCTTATTTTATCTACCACTTTCATCAGATCTTGTAAATCAAATGGTTTGCTGAAAAAAGAAATAATTTTCAAATTTCTTAATATATTTATTTCTTCTTGATAATAATCTCCTGCTGTTTGTATTATAAATCTTGTATCATTTTCAAGATTTATACATTTTTCAATTGCTTCCATTCCTGAAATGCCTTTATCCCTTTTTAAATCTGTAATAACAATATCTGGTTTTAAATACTTAGTCATTTCAATTTGTTCTTGTCCATCTGCAGTTGTTCCTAATATGTATATAGTATCCTTCTTTTCTAAATACTCTCTCATTAATTCACACCATACTGCATTATCATCCGCTATTATTATTTTAATTTTTTTATTCATATTTTTCCTACCTTTACAATTTTATTAATCCTAAATTTATTGAAAGATAGATAATTTTATTTTCAATTCCACTTATATTATTACATTTTTTAGACTATCACACATTACATTAAATTTCATATTTATTTTATCAACTATACTCTATTCAATATCTATCCTGAAATTTTCATTAAAAAATTTCATAAACTCTGAATTTGAACCATCATATAATAAATCAATAAACTTCTCTGTCATCTTTTTTTGATACACTTGCTTATTTATTAATGCTACATAAGTATAAATCTTACCTTCTTTTTTAGAAATGCCAATTGCTTTCTTTATGACCAATCTTGTAAGAAACGTCCTAATTGTATTATCGCCCCATTTTTTCTCATTTAATTCCTTAATTACATCTGATGACGTAGCCATCCCCTTTCTCCAAATTATCTTCATTACTTCTAATTCTGAATTTGAAACCTTAATCATATTTTCCTCCTTTAATTTTAGATTTCATTTGTACAGTACATACTTTTGGTATGTATCATGTATATTTTATTATTAAAAATAAAATGATAATATTAAAAAGATTTAATAAAAGGAGAATATTATGCAGTTAGATGATGAAGAATTAAGAAAAGTGTTAAGTCAAAATATTAAATCTGCTCGTTTATCCTCTAATCTAACACAGGAAGGATTAGCAGAATTATCAAATATATCAACAAATTTTCTAAAAGATGTAGAAGGTTGTCGTTCAGGTGTTAGTTTGTTGTCCTTAATTAATATTTGTCATGCTTTAGATATAACGCCAAATCAATTATTAAAAGATTTTTTTGTAAAATCTTATGAACAATCTCTTGATTTAACACAACAAATAAACCTTTTGAATGATTATCAAAAAGACATTATGTATGCTTTGCTAGAACACTTCAAAAATAATGACTCGCATAATTAAACTGAAACGAATTAATAGAATTCGTTTTTTTATTCTCCTTTTTTCTTGTTTCCCTCCTCCTTTCCTTAAAATTTTATACAATTATTACTCCGCTTATTGATTGGCTTTAAATACATATACTACTACATTTTTTACTTAGATACACTTTATTTTAACATATAAAAATTTTAATTACAAGCCTTTTCTTTATTTAATCTGAATAAAGTTTTATATTATTTCCTGTAATTTTTCATCTAATTTTGATATTTTAAAGAAAAAAGGGGGGATATTAAATGCGACACAATAATAATAAAATAGAAATTGGCGAAAAATTGAAAAGTGCTAGGCAATCTTGTGGATTAACACAAGAACAAGCTTGCGAAAAACTTCACTGTTCACCTCGCTACATTCGGACAATTAGAAACTAATAATACCGTTGGCAGTATTTCCTTAATTTTAGAACTTTGTAATTTATATAATATAACACTCAATGATTTATATGCTGATTATTTAAATATGGAACGTACTGCAGATAACCTTTCTCATATTGTTGGTTATTTTAAATTAAATGATTACAATCGTTCTATTATAGAAAATAATATTGCATTTTTAAATAAATTACAAAATGAGGAAAAGTAAGAACACATAATGGCTCTTACTTTTCCTCATAAAATATTTGTATTAAAAATTCAATTCCCTCTCTTATTCCGTTGTTTATGATGCTCCATAATATAAAAACAATTTTCGTTATCCATACTCTCTATAAAAATATTTAAATATTTTTCCATCAACTGAATTGATTCCTCATCCCCTCTGCATATTAATTTTACCTTTTCCATCAATTCCTTTTTACAACTACTCCTTAATTTTTGGTATTTTTTTGCTAATTTCCTAAAATGTCTTGTCATTATTCTGCAATTATTCTGAGAATCTTCGTATAAGACTTCTAAAAAATCTGATGAATTTTTTAAAGACTTTTTTCTAAATATTTTTTCCATACCTATCCTCCTTTCCTAAATTTGTGTTTGATGTTAACTCTGCGTAGGAAATTAGTCAAGTCTTTTTTGAAATATTTATTACTTTTATTCTAATTCATCCTCGTCCTGTTTTTCATTTTCAAGGTTACACAACTTCTCTTGCTTTTGGAAATCTTTTATAAAAAAGTATGAATATTTTTGTATATATTTTAAACTTTCTTTCATAATTGCCAAATTATCTTTTTCAATTCCCCATTTGCAAATATTTTTTAAATTATCATCCTTTGTACTAATATTTAATTTTCGAGAAATCACAAAACTCGTAGCATCGCATTCTGTCACTATTTGCCTAGCATACTCATCTATATCACTATATCTCCCCATATTATCAGGTCTAGTATTATCCTTAATGTCCATTATAATATGTTCTACATTAGCCATAGTATTATTGGGCTGAAACTTAATTCCTCTTCTTGAACACATTCCTTTTAACATTTTCTCAATATACTCCTTCGAATATGGCTTTTCTTCCTTTTTTACTCCATCCGTTTGACTTATATCATAAACTTCTGCTATCCTAAACGCTTTCTCTTGAGTCGTTCTTACTCTTTTTATTATTTTTAATGGTTGTTCATTCTTTTTTAAATGAAAATTACACTGTTCAATTGTATTTTTATCGGCTACAAGGCTAACATTAGGTCTTTGTTTTTTTAACAATAAAATATTACTATAACTTGTATTATACATTTGAGAAAGTGTTATCAAAAAACTCTTCATTTTCTTTTGGCTTTCAAATACTTCCTTTACTAAACCATCTACACTTTCTAACATTTCTTCTACTTCTTCATCCATAATTCTACTCTCCTTTCTAATTTATTCCATTTCGTCTTGTTCTTCTTTCTGTTCGGACTTTTCTTCTTTTTTATCATTTAAATACTGTTTTATTTCTTGTTCTACCAGCTGTCTTAAATTTTCCATAGTCTTATTATCTTTAAATTGGGCAGTCATTTCAAAAATTTGTGCTAATACCTTAATTTGTGATGCTTTATCAGAAACTTGTGAATTATCTTTTGCCATTGCTTTTGAAACATATAATTCCTTCCTTTGCTCAATATACTTTTCTCTTTCTTTCATTGTTTCTACATATAGATCATTTTGAATATCAATTTTGTTTTGAAGACTATTCTTCTCCTTCTGATGTTCTGAAATTTTAGTATTAATTAACTCTACTGTTTTTAAATCAGTTCTTAATGCAACAACAATATAAATAAGTTTTTGTAAACGATTCATCTGATCGCTTTTTTCTAATATCGAACTCTTTTCCTTTTCTAAATCATCTATTGCCTTTTGATTCTCTAATTTTGCATCTTCCATTTCTTTTTTTCTAGATTCCAAACCAATCAAATCATAATTGATTTTTTCCACTCTAGCATCCAATTCTTCCATCTCTTTTAATTTTAAACTTTTTTCCATTGTTATACAATTCCCCTTTCTCTTATATTAAAAGCGAGCTCTAAGAGCTCGCTTTTAGTAACCTGTTCTTGGTAATTTTACTTCTATTCTCTTTTCATATACTTTCGTTGTATGATCGTCTTCATCCCACACAAGATAAGTCTTGTTATATCCTTCTATTCTTGTTTTATTGGTAAACACATCATCATTTTTTACGGTACTTTTGACATTAACAAATAATTGCGGTTTTTCCATTGATTCGAAACCAACATCTACTGTTCCAAAATCTACTTTGAAATCTGTTATGTATTCGTCATTTTCTAATGCTAAACCTATAAAATCAATATAATTATTAACTTGTGTGTTCAAATTATCTCTTAATAGTCTGTAATCATTTTTACTGGTTTTATAATATACTGCATAATTTAAATCTTGATTATATGTTCCAGTAATTAATCTTGTGGCTGTTACATAGTCTGTCGGTAAGTTATCTGTCCAGATAAAATTATCTAACTTCGTATTACCTGTATTTTTGATTTTAAAATCGTACTTTATTTCTTGTTTTGCAGTTGTTTGAATAATGCCGTCTTTTTCTATATGAACTTCAGGTTTCTCTGGAATATTTGTGATATTAACCTCTATCACATCACCATCATTTACAATCTCCGCTGAATACTCTTCTTCGTTTAATAAATACCATTCTCCTGATTCCAATTCTTTGACATATTTTATGCCTTTTTCTAACAAACTACTAATTGCAATTCCATCTTCTCCTGTTGTAACCGTTTCTATATAGTTTTTATTTTCATCATATATTCCAAAAGATACATTAGAAATTGGATCTCCTTTCTTGTCTCCTGTTATTCGATTATCCTCTTCTGCAGTTTTAATTACTTTAATCTGCCCTTTTATTTTCCTATTCTCAAAAGTTTGGGTTACAATTTCATTTTCTTTTAATTCAATTTTATGAACTGTGTCATCCAACACATATTTTTCATTTGTTATTGTCTCTCTAATATATAAATGAGAATAATCTCTAACTGGATATTTAGATGTCAAAGCCTCGCCATTTTCATTAGTAGTAATTGTTTCCAAAACGTTTTCCTTCTCATCTAATACCTCGAATACAACATCTTTCAATTTTACTTCGTGATCTTCTTCATCTACTTTGATTATTTTTATTTGTGATTTCTTTAATTCGTTTTCAATTGTAGTATTATTTGTCTCATTCCATTCAACTTTTACATCTACTGAATCTGCCAAATTATACCACTTATTTGTTTCTTCTTCAATGAACGCCCAATCTCCAATTCTCAAATTCTCTATATAAATTTCACCATTTACATCAGTTACATAGTGACCTGTTATTTGGTCAAATTCATAAGAATACAACGCAAACTTAACGCCACCCAATGCAATTTTATTATTATTGCTATCTACTTTATATACTTTCAAATTTCCTTTTTTATGCTCATTCTCCACGCTTACATTACTAGTGCCATTAAATTCAACATTTACTTCGAACTCTGCTGTATTTAAAATATACTTATCATTTGTCGACAATTCCTTTAAAATATAATTCCCTTGATATAATGCTGAAAATACTATTTTTCCTTCATTATCAGTAGTTGCTCTTGCAACTTCCATGCCATCTCTATACAATCCAAATGTCACTCCTGAAATTGGTTTCTTTGTATAATCGTCTACTTTATTTACAATTATCTTTCCTGTATTAGTCGCAACATTCAAACTTGTGCTTGTATATTCATCTCCATATATATCAGTTGTAAGCACATAATCTTGTAAACTTGGATTATTACTTTGTCCATAAAGTATTGGATAAATCTTCGCTCTCGCATTTATTTCAATATTTCCATTGACATCAGAACCCAATCCTGACTTAGGAATATAGACTCTAAAATGTTCACCACTTCCAAATGAATTTTGAGCTCCTCCATTCACATTGGCTATGTAACTTCCCTCTGCAAATCCTGTAAAATTAGAAATGTTATACCCTGCAATTTCTACTCTCGAATTAACTTCATATTCTTGATAATAGTAATTGTCTGCTTGTGTAAATTCTCCTATTGGATTAGACACCAAAGTTCCTGTTTGCATTGTTTCTCCGCCATTTAGTCCAATATTAACTAGTTCTCTCAATTTATTTAGCATATGTACAGCGGTTCCATCGCTCGAATCAGCCACAAATCTGTTGACATCACTTTGTCCAAGCACACAGTAAACCGCCATCTTAGTCACACAAAAAGCATCAAAATCAGATAATCCCATTGATGCTGATGACTGGTAAGGATATCCATTTACTAAAACTCTCCAAACCGCATTATTGTCCATTACTTGGTTGACAGCAACATCATACGGTGCTGTTTCAGCTCCTTGTAAATCTCTATTAAGGCAATAAGCTGGATAAAATTGCCCATTAAGATGATACCCCACAACTGAACAAATAATGTAACTTGTTCTATTACCAAAATTGTATTTTAAATGATGTGGTGCATCTCCCACCTTCTCTAAATGTGCTGATGATATATATGCTGATGATATTAATGTAAATGAATTTGAAAATAATACTAGCACCAATATCAAAATGCATAGTAATTTTTTTATAATTATTTTATTCATTATTTCCTCCATAAAAAAAACACCCTCAAAAGAGTGTTTAGATCTGTATTTATCGTTAATATTATTCAATCGTATTTTCTACAATTGCTTGATTGTCTTGTCCTTCTAGATTTTCTATAATTTCTTCTTTATGTACCTCTCTGTATATTAGTATATATGCAACTAACAATACAAAAATTACAATGCAACAAAAATAAAATTTCGCTATAAAATTCCACTCATATTTCCTTTTCTCTTTTTTCATAAAAACTAACTCCTTACAGTTATTTTAACTCATTCATGAAATTTTTTCAAGTCTTTTTATAAATTTTCTGTCGCTTGAACACATAATCTCTGATTTTTTTTATTGGGAATACAAGTAATCAACGTTAACTTGTTTTCTTCCGTATTTTGTAGTAAATTCCAATCTGTCTCAAAAATTACTTGAATATTATCTACTTTATAATTTCTTGTATAAAACTTAGTTTTATACATTATTCCATCTCCAATTTCTAACTCATTAATCCTAGCAAAATAAGAATTTTTATAACCTCGATTGTGTCCTGCTAGACCAATATTACCGTCATAAATTGACGTATTTTCAATATGCCCTATGTATTCTTTTAAGATTGATTTTTTACTTCCCTCTTTGACACTAGCTTTTAATCCAATCTTCTCAATTGTCAATATTCCCAATATATCTTCATTTATTACATTTTCCTCATTGTCGTAAACAATGCCATCATATTCAGGATCGGTTCGAATATCACTCAGATTAATTAATGTTGAATCATAATTGTGAAAGTAATAAATACTTGAACCCAATAGGACAACTAGAACAATAATTCCTATAACTACATATTTTCTCATTTTACCCTCCTTGCTAAACATTTATATAAATTTCCCTTTCGTTTACCTTATATATATATTTGTTGTCAAAATACTTTATTGTAATTGTCTCGTTTAGAAATTCATTATATAACCTATTGTTTAATATAATTTTATATTCTTTTGACATTGGTATTATCGGTGTAATATTAATTAATCTTTTATTTTTAGAAACATACAACTTTTTGACTAATTTCCATTCACCATTCAAATTATTATAAACCCAAACATTTTTTCTTTTATAAACAAAAAATCCGCTACAAATAAGAATTCCTGTTGTTATTACAATTGGTGTATATATGTTATTGGATTCTTGAATTGGCTCTTGGACTGGTTCTTCTTGGGGAATTTGTTCATAAGTAAGATGGTAAGTTATAGAATCTACTTCTTCTTTTTGCAATACTCCTTTGTAATTTACTGTTGCAATATAATTTTTTATTACCTTTCTTTCTTGAATCCCCTCATAATTCATAATGCCACTATATGATACTGGAACATCTTGCTCATCTATTTTCTGTGTTTGCACTACGTTCCAAACTGGATCCACTAGATAATAAGTTGTCCCATTTTCTTCAAGTGTTTTTGGAATATTATTCAATTCATTCTGCGAAACATTGTTATACTCTTTTTGAATCGATACCTTATATTGCTCAATATAACTATTATTGACTTGTAAATCTAATGAATTATTTTGCAATTCTAGAATTCCTGAATATCCATCGTATTCCTCCTGCTTTTTAGTTTCAAATAAATTCAATATTCTATATTTATCATTTGTCTTTACGACTTTTTGTTCTCGAACTTCTATTTCTTTTGTTAATAATACTTTGTTTTCTTGTTCTTCAACACCTTTTATTTGATATTTCATATCATTAATTGTTATTTGCGATTTAATACTATTTTTATACTGTTCAGCCTCTCCTATCAAAACCGTTTTACTTTCTTCATAAGACTTTACTCCTTCTGTTGTAGCAAAACTCATGGAAGATGTTAATAGTACTAATCCTAATACTATAATTTTTATTTTATTAAAATTCTTCCTCATCTTCTTTTTCCCTCAAAAAAGATTTACTCTTTAAATCCCTTTCTATTAACTCTGTTATATATGATTTTATTGTTTTTTCTTCGTCCAAATTAACCAAATATCTCTTCATTTGTTTATGCACTTTGTCATCTATATCAAATGCTATATACTTACTCAAATTCTTCCTCCTCTCTACTTTTCTCTTTTTCTTTATCAAAAACAATGGAAAAGTCATCCCTAGTAATAATTTGATCAATATTCATTGCTTGTGCTAACTCAGGGATTTTACTTCTATCTTTAAAATTAGTCATAAGTTTATCCTCAAATTCCATTAGAATATATCCATTTTTTAAAGAATCTTTATGAAAACTAATTCCATAAATATCCATTCCATATTTATCTAATTCATAATCAGTCCATCCAAAAATAACACAATCCACTCCATTAACATTTTTTTCTTTATAAAATTTCGCATCATATCCTTTTTTATTAAAAACATAGCCTTTTTTTATATTATCTCCAATGTAATCCTTTGCTGTTCTTACCAGTTTACGATACTCCTTTTTCTCTAAACATAATAATATTTTATACACTTTACCTCCTCATAATTTTTACTTATTCAAACTCTTCTTCCTCTTCTCTTTGACGCTTTTTAAGCAATTGTTTCCTTCCATTTTTTTTGCTTTTATTTCCTTTTACTTGCTTAGTCAAATTTTGAACTTTTTCATTTTTCTTTTTATGTTTTTCTATTTTTTTATTTAAATTCTCCTGTTTGCCTTCTTCCTCTTGTTTAATTTCTTTCTCCTGTTGCTCGTTCAAATCCTCTTGTTTGACTTCCTCCTGTTGCTCATTCAAATCCTCTTGCTTGTTTTCTTCCCCCTGTTGCTCGTTCAAATTCTCTTGTTTGACTTCCTCCTCTCGTTGCCCATCATAATTCTTCTGAATAAATCGTTTTATTAAATCATCTTCTATAAGTTCTGTAATATACCCCTTAACTGTTTTTCCTTGTTCGCAAGCATATTTTTTCATTTCCCTATGTAACTTTTCACTTATAGTACATGCTAAAACCTTTGTATTATCCATATTCTTTCTCCCTTCCGTTATTTTCTACAAAATAACAATTTGTTACTGATTAAAAATTTGAAGAAGTATCTCTCTTAATTCTCCATTAAATAAAATTGTCAAACCAATTGAAGTTAACACAAAAATTGCACAATAACAAATTAATTTTACCAATCTAGTTATTGCCTCTAAAAGAATTGCAAAAAAATAAACGCTACTACTTATTTGTTGTTTGGTTTCCATTTTTTTATTTTGTTCTTTTACTACATATTCCTTTTTTAATTTTCTGTTTAACTGAAAAATTGATTTTCTGTGCTTTCTTTTTTTATCATCTTTCACCACTTCAATTTTCTTAAATTTCTTAACATCCTTTTGTTGTAATCCCTCTTCAGATAAAGCATTTTTTACCTCTTCTTTTACTTTTACTTCTTCTGTATTAATAATATTATAAATACCATTTTCATATAAAGAAGTTAGTATATTGTTTTGTTCTTCAAATCCTTGTGCAAGAATAATAATTCTTGTATTAACATACATTTCCTTAAAATATTTTACACTATTTATAATTTCCTCATCTGTGTTTTTTAAATGGCTCAAATCTAAAATCAAATGTTTGACTAGATTGAAATTTACTTTTGTCTCTTTTATATATTTAAAAAAATCCACGTTTTCTACTTCTCCATTTAATATTGTAATATTTTGCTCCTCGCAAATATTTTTAATTAAACGAGCCGTAGAATTACTTGCAATGTAACTTAACATATTATTCCCTCCTTTAATCCAACACCTTCTCGTTATAAGGTACATCATAAATTACATTGTTGGATTCCAAGTAAACAATATTATCAATTCTGTTATCCTCTTCTTTTCCCAATTTCCAAAATATATTATTTAATATTACTATAATTACCAATACAATAAATATCCCTAAATAACAAAACATTTCCTTTTTACTTTTTTCCATTATCCTGCCTCCATTTCTTCTGTATTTTCTACTTCTTGTTGCTTATAATATTTTTTAAATACTCTATCAAATTGCACTGTCATTCCTTCATCCTCACCTAGTTCTTCAACCAACATATATCTAAATACACAATTATCGAATACTTTTACTGGATTTGGTTTCATATCTGTTGTTTGTAATTTAACTAGCCTTTCAATTATTTCATTTCTAAATTGAGAAAAAAAACAACCATATGTAGAAACAAATGGCTCTTTTATCATTGGATTTGGCACATACATTTTAATACCAACCGAATGTCCACATCTCTCAGATTCTAACATAATAAAATCTGCAACATCACTTTTTCTTATTTCGTAAAAATCATCATTAGAAGTCTCTACAAATAAAAATCCTTCTCCTCTCGCAATTTCCGACATTTCTTCTCTAGTATATAACTCATATGAATTATATTTTTTCATTTTACCTCTCTTTCTCCGTAAACAAATACGGTGCAGGATCAACTGCATATTTATTTGACCCTGTATTAGTTCGCATTTCAAAATGCAAATGATCGCCTGTCGAGTTTCCTGTTGAACCTTGCGTTCCAATTATTTGTCCAAGTGTAACTTTTTGTCCTGTTGTTACTTGCAACGAATTATCTCTCATATGAGCATAAAATGTAAAAAATGCATTTCCTTGCTCATCAACATGCTTAATTTCCACACAATTTCCATACCCTCCTTGCTTTCCAGCAAAAGTTATTTCTCCATCTTGTACAGACATAACTCTACTGCCTAAACTTCCACATAAATCAATTCCTGTATGATTTGAATGTACTACACCATGTGATTCTCTGTATCCAAACTTGCTAGTTACTTGTATAAAATTCTCTACTGGCATCAGAAATTTTCCCATATATTTTATTTCTCCTTGTTCTTCCTCATTATTTTCAATACTATCTAAGACATCGTCCGCTTTTTTTGCATAAGATTGCTCCGTATAAATACATCCAAAAATTAATATAAAAATAATAATCCCAATAATGATTCCTAAGTTCCTACTCATAGTCTTTCTCCTCTTTAAATTTAGAATCTATCAGTTCTAGCTCATATTGAAACAATTTGAACATTACATATATTTTTCTAATTCCTGCCATAAATAAACACTCCCCAACATTTGCATTTAGCAACATTTTTTCCTCTTTTTCTGTTAATTTAAAAGTATTGACAATATCTTTTAAGTCTTTGCCATCTGTTTTAAAAAACATTTTATATGTACTATTAGTAAGTAAACTTTGACCATACAAACGAATTTTCTCATTTAAAAAGTCCTCAATACTTTGTGTTACAACCACTATACTGCTGTTGTGCTTTCTAGCCATTTTGCTGATATATTTAACATATTCAAGCGTTTGTGGAATATTAGGATCAACCAAAATATGACATTCATCTGCAATTAACATTGTTTTTTCTGTTGCATCTTTGCTCAAAATATCCCATGCATATGAAAGAATATTATAATACTGTGCCCTTTTATATTGAATTTGGAATTTTTGCATTGTTGATGTATTGAATACGGTTAAGCGAGTATTAATTTCTACATTCGTGTATCCATTCCAAATATTACTTGCTTGTCCCACACAAATTGGTCTCATTAATGCGAGTAACTTTTCATATATTCTGTCATGCTTAATCTTGTCTTTTTCTTCTAATAAAAAATACAAATCTTCCAATATTGGAAAATCTGTATTTTTTAATTTACTTATATCTGTATGTTTATTAATATGAAATTTTTGATATAATTCCTCAAAAACTAAATCTAATTTAGAAAATTCAATTTCCGTTAAACTTGGATATAATATTTGGAAAAATGTCTGTAAAAATTGAAAATGCAACGACAAAGCATTTTTTCCATCTTCATCATCACGACTATTACGCACCTGCAGGGGATTCAATATTCCTCCCCCACTTCCATCACAAGCAATAACTTTACCGTTTAAATTCTTGCAAAGATACGAATATTCATTCTCAGGATCAATCACTAATTGTCTTGTTGTTGGTAACTCATTAATAATCATGTGCTTAACAGACATACTCTTGCCTGAGCCTGAACTGCCAACTACAATCATGTTACTATTTCCTCTTCCTAAATCCTGTTTCCATATATTAAAAATAATAATCCCACCATTTTGGCTGATTCCCCAATAATACCCTTGTCTATCAATAAAAGTCTCTGTATTAAATAAAAATCCCCCTGTAAAAGTAGATGTTAATATATTTCTTTTGAAATTTTTGCTTAAATTCGTTTGAATGGTAAAAAATGGTGCAACTGCTTTGAAACCATCCATTAATAAAAAATTAGTTAAGTTTCGAATTTTTAATTTTTGTCGTTGCACTTCTGTCTCTACTTCTTTGCACTTTTGTTTTAGTTCTTCTTCCTCTTCTGCCGATACTAATATATAAATTGTCAAATAAGAAACTACTTCGTTATTTTGAATCATTCTGCTAATAATTTCGCTTGCCTCTTCAATTTCTCTTTCTCTCATTTGTCTACTTGATTCATTTTTCGCCATTTTTGCAAGTCCTGTTGCATCTCGAATTCTTGCATCTAAACTGTCTATTAATTCTGCATTATCTGTTGGCTCAATATTAATTGAAAAAATTGCACCAATATTATTGACCAAATTTCCCAACCACTTCATCTCAATATTAGATGGATAATGTACAATTGTATATACTTTGCAAAAACGATTTCCAAAATATATTTTATTCCTTTCAAATTCTACCCCTCCGAATTGGTGTAATTAAATCAATTAACTCGTAGTTAGTTTCCTGTTTTTTCATTTACTTTCTCCCTTCTTATTTTGAATAGCTTCTGCTATTCTTTTTTCAGCAATTTTATAATACTTTTGATTTATCTCAAAACCAATGAATTCCCTCTTTTTATTAATCGCTCCTACAAGCGTTGTTCCACTTCCTGCAAAGCAGTCCAAAACCACATCTCCTTCTCGGCTTGAATTTTCTATGTGGTTTTCAATAAATTCTAATGGTTTAATAGTTGGATGTCCATACTTCTTTTTGTCTACTTGGTTTGTCCCTGACAAATAATATTTATGTTTGGTATGATAATTTCCATATAACTTGACACCCTTCTCTCGTGCAAAAATTATGTATTCTGTATCAGGTAAATAAATGTTATGAGTAAGTGGACTTGGATTTTGTTTATGCCATGTTAAAACTTCATAATTACACTTTTTATTTGAAAAATATTCTAAAAGTTCCTGAATTTGCCTTTTAGAACAATAAATATACATATTGATTTTTTTCATCTTAGGAATTAATAAATCCAGAACTTTTAAATCAAATCCATCTTTTAAACCAAGAAGGTCATTTGCATAATTGTTATAACTATTTGTATTTTTCATCTTGTTTAACTCCAATTTGTATGGCGGATCCATCACAACCAAATCTATACTCTTGTCCTCTAATAGTTTGATTCCTTCCATACAATCCATATTATAAATTTTATTATATTCTAGCAATTTTTCTCCTTATTTTTACGATATTATCTCTATAATTCGTGTCCTCTTTTCTTGCAAACTCTGGAATTGTAAAACTCTTTACCATCAGAAGTATATCTGTTTTATTTAATACCTGACTTTCAAAATCACAATTTTTTAATCTCTGTTTCCAATTATTTGCTCGCTTTATCAAATTTTCTTTGGTATTTTCACCTTGTTTTTCCCATATACACAAATAAAACTCATTCTCGATAATATTTTTATCTGCAACAAGTTCATGGGTAAAAACAATTCTTTTCTCCACTATTTGAATACTTATTTCATCTTGTAACTGTTTTTTCAATTCTTGCTGTTCGTTTACAAAATCTACAATATCCACTTTTCTTGGTATAATAAAGATTTTATAGGCATATTGCTCATTGCTAAACTCTACACTCATAGTGTCCATTTTATTTTCCAATTCCTCCTCCGAAAATAGCTCCGTATTAATTGGAAATACTTTTATAAATAAAATCATCTGTCCATCTAAGGTCGTCAAATAGTTTTCCTCTATATTTTTTATATTTAAAAATTCATTTAATGTTTTTGCTTGTTTTTTCAATTTTATTGAAATCACCTCTCTCATAATAATATTTTTTCTGTTTCATTTGATATTTTATAATGTTGTGTATATTATCTGCCATTGAAAAATTGCTCCTATTTTTAGTTAAAAATACAACAGCAATTACTACACTTCCTATAACAAAAAATGTGGAAAATAAACTCACTTCTGTGAAAAGATATATGACATATCCAATTATACTTGCAATACCTAAAACAGCAATCGTTTTTATTAATTCTTCCACACCATAACCTTCGAAAAACTCTGTTTTTAGTCGTATTTGAGATGGTATACTAATCATTCTTTTATCTGCCACCTGTTTCACCTCCTCCGACCGACCTGCTCCGCCGTTATTCGTAAAAGCTCCTCCTTCTCCTTTATAACCTGCATACTGGTCATAAGTAAAAGAAGATGGAAAGATAAAACCATCTGCATCTCGATAAAAATCAATATCTGCATAATAGCCTTTCCAAAATCCCTGACAATCACTAAATGGTCTTAAATAGCAAACATTTTCCACTACTTTGCCTGCTGAATATAAGCCAAACGCCTCTCGCAACGATTCCGTATCTTTAAGAGATGCAATTTTTTTATTCGTGTCTGTAACAACATATCTCCTACCGTCAATATTAACTACTTCTCTTCCTTGACAATCCTTATCTTCTATTTTTCCAAAAGTTACTTCTCCAACACTCTCATCTGCAATTCCAACTGGACTTCCAAAATAGCCTTTTGGTATTTCTAGCAAACTTAACGATAAAGTAATCAACACACTTGCAATAACTGTATGTTTAGCAAGTTTGATATATTTTGATTTATTATCAGGATCAACTCCAATTTTTATCATAAAAATAAGAAATGTAATTCCACCAATTGTGATTCCTACATTCCTTAAAACTCGTATCATTTCTTGTAAAATTTCTATTTAACTCGCCTCCTTCTAGGAAGTAATGCTCTCAAATTTCTTGCTGTGTTACCTGCTGAATTAATAATACTTCCGTTTGGTTTTACCATATATTTTCCTAAAATCATTGGTGTATTTACTGCTATAATTGCAATTGCTATTGCATAAATTAAATGTCCATTAACTATAACTAAAATGGATAAATTCATCATACATAATTGTGTGACTAGTGTAAAAGCCGTCATTAGAAACCCCCTAATATACTCAGGGAAAACACCTTCATCTGAATTTAGTAGTCCAATTGTTGCAAAGGGTATTCCCATCCTCATAAGTAACATTTCTATTCCGTCTCATAATAAATTGGCATATTAAAACTAGCCATGTAATAAGTAATATCAAGCAAGCAACTGCTGTAAAAATTCCACCCATAATATTACCACTTAAAGTTTGTGCCAAATTTACTGTTTTTACAGGCATTGTCCCCAAAATACTACTTAAAAGATTATCTGTGATTCCTACAAAAATGTCGTAAATCTCTTTAAAACATATCATGACAATAACAGCTTTTAACATCCCCACTACAAGATGAATTGGATTTCTGTCTGAATCACCATGATTCTGTAAAAAATACGTTTTTATTAATTTACTAATAAAAACAATTACTAATATAAAACAAGCATAACTAAATATCACTTCATAAATAGCATTAAAATCTATTTTTGAACCTCCTTGTACTTGAATTGCATTTAGCTCCCTTTCTATAAAAAATACAACATTTACCATTGACTTGAATAATGAATTTAACGTAGCCTCTGAACCATCAATAAATTTCTGAATCAGTTCTACAAGCATATCTGCCATTAATTAATCACCTACTTTCTAATAAAACAATTAAAAAGAACACCCTTCGGTGTTCCCTAATTTTATATAACTATTAATATTTTTCTAAAAAATCATTCGGAGTCATTATTTCTGGTTTTTCTATATCAATATCTTCAAAATCCCTGTCGCCTGTTATTAATATATCAACATCAGAAATAATGGCTGAATATAATACTGGTATGTCTTTTTTATCTCTAATATTTAAAACTTTTTCATCTAAGATAACAGATGGAGTATATTCTAGTTTGTATGGCAATTGAAATAAAAATTCAGCCATATTTTTCTTCTTACTTGGAAACTTCCTTTGTGTGACTTCCTCCAGTTCCTCAATCACATAGGAGCTTAAAACCAATGTGTGCTTATCACAGATATCAATCAGCATTTTTTTCAATTTATCACTATTGAATATTACAATTGAAATTAGTATATTTGTATCTAACATGATTCTCATATTACTTCGATTTTTTCTCCCTTCTGAGTTCTTTTACCATTTTCGCAACATCTTCTTCGTCTTTCAATCCCAACCTTTCTGCCTCTCCTTCAAAATCTTTTCTTGCTTTATCAATTGCTAATGATACAGGATTTATCAAAATATAGTTGCCATCTTTTTCTATAAATGCAACTTTGTCTCCATCTTTTAAGTTTAGTTCTCTTCTTATTGATATTGGTAATGTTATTTGACCTTTTGTCGTTATTTTGGCTAATTCCATAAAATCACATCCCTTCTTCAAGTTTTTCCTTGTATTCCTTACTTATATTATATACTATTTTTTAAAAAATATCAATACTTTTTTATTATTTATTTATAAAATCCTAAAATTGCCTCAATCAATGCTAGTCCACAGGTTATCAGCACCATACTGATTAAGGTTGTTTTAATATTTTGAATATTCCTCCTTCGTTCTCCTTCATCATTTGTCTTTAAGCAATATACATAATAAATAAAATATCCTCCACAAATTGTGATACCAATTCCAGTTAACCAGCTGATGACCGCATCTACTAAATTTTTGGTTCCTGTTACCAATTTTGTACTTTCAAGACTGCTCGCATAAACAACTTGATGCATTGTAAATAATAAAATCATACATAATATAAACTTTATAATTGCTTTAATTGACTTTTTTACTTTTTTTCTTTTTAGTTTCAAATTTTTCTCTCCCTTCTATTTACTCTTCCAGTTTTTTCGAAGTGTTTGTAAATCTTCATCATCAAAATCTTCAATTTCTTCATCTTCTATTTGTTTCCATATCTCCCAAATTTTAGGTTCAGATAACTTTCTTATTTTTCTTGCGTTTTCTCGCTCGATTCTCAATTTTTGATTTTCCTCTTCTGTTCCCATTCCATTCAATTGATTAAAATACGTCTTTGAAATATCTGGTACATTTAACAAAGCAGGCGATTTCCCTGCTATCATAACCAAAATGTTTGGACTTTCAATTTTTAATACCTCATCTGGTGTAAGTAACTTCCTTGAAATTAAACTCATACTACTACTTGAATTATTATATTTGATATTCGTATTGCTACTTTCCCCATAGCTTTGTGCTGTATAGGTTCCGTAATTTATCAGAAATCTTGTTTGCTGTATCAATATTACTTGATTTTAGATAGATCCACACACAATTATCCAAAATATTTTGTGTTCCTTCTTTACCGATATTTTTCTTCTAATTGTCCGAAAACTCTGGAGTGCTATGACAAATCTACAATTTCTACTCCTCGAAACTGTAAGCATCGATTGAAACGTATCAATTTTTGTAAAATTCGCAAACTCATCTAATATAAAGTTCATTCTAATTGGTAATTCTCCACCTTCTTTTCTGCTAATATCCACAATTGCAGTATATAATTGTTGCACCAAAAGACTTCCTAACTTGTGGTATGTCAATTTGTCATCACTTAATAATATATAAATTGCAGTTTTCTTTTTGGCAAAATGTTTTAAATCAAAATCAGATTTTTGTATGGTATCTGCAACATATTCACTAACAAACATTTGCAAAGTAGAAAGTGCTGCGGCGACAAAGCTTCCTCGTGTCTTGCTTGGAGCTGTCGATGCCACTGCAAAAAATTTTTTGATAGGATCGTTTGCCTCTTTATTTCTCATATATTTGTCAATTAACATTTCTCCATCTTCATCCGTTTTGAACATTTCTGCTACAAAATAATAGGCATTCGTTAATGTCTGATACTCTCTTTTGCCTTTATTTTCTAAAACCACAGCCATGATTGCTGTTTTAATAACACTCATTTCACCGTTAACCCAAATTGGCTCTGTTTTATCGTTCTTCTCAACAAGAACATTTACAATATCATTTACCAAACTTTCTGCCAATGCAATATTGTCCTCTTCTACTGCATTAATCACTAAATCCAAATAATTATACTGATTACTTTTCAAAAAGTTAATAAAGTCTAAGGCAATAACATCATATCCTAAATCTTTCAATTTCTGTGCTGTATATAAATACAACTCACCTTTAACATCACTAATAAATAAGTTTTCTCCGTGCCAATCCGTAACATCGTTATGCTCGGAATTAAAATCGACCTACTTTTACCTGAACCAGAACTTCCTATAATAAGCGTGTGAAGATTTTCATTGATATAGTAAACTTTTTCAATTCCATTTTTTGTTTCAAAGTTCGTTATAATACCAGCAGAATCAAAACAAATCGTACTGTATTTCTCTGCTCTGTTTATAATATTAAATTTAAAAACTTTGTCATAATCTTTTTTTGCCAACCACCATGATGTACCATGTTGTCCGATCTCCGAACTGGAATTGGAACTTCTAATTTGTCAGTTAATTTTATTTTTTCGCTATGGTAAATATTTTTAGTTCCATTTGTGAATAACACCAAAAAAGATATTACAATTAATTCTAATATGCAAAAAATTGCTAATATCCTCTTCTCTGTAATCATTGTATTAATAATTGACACTGCATTTATTCTCAATAAACTTTCAAAATCACTGCTTAATATATAATGTAGACTTACTGAAAAATAGGAACACACTAATACACTAAATATAATTGCTACTATAATTAATATTCTTCTGTTTATTTTTGCTCTCCTTTATTGGAACTCTGCATTCCTCCTTTTCTTATAAATTAAAAGAACATCTACTTTGCGTAAATGTTCTCTTAGTTTTGTAATAAATTATAATTTTTCTTCTTGTTTTTTATCTTCTTTTCTAGCACAGTCTGCACATACTGGATTTCCATTATCAAGTATTCCATACTCTAAATCATCAAATTCCTTACTACAAATAGGACAAGTCATTTTGCTCATAATCACACCTCCTTTTAACAATAAATCTTCTCCTACAAATATTTTAATTTATTAATTTCGACTTGTCAATATTATCTTTTCAAAGAATCACTATTTAATGTGAATGTAATCTCTTTTTTCAAACCTACGCCATTTTCAATAATAACTTTATAATGACCATACTGCTCAAATACTGTTCCATTTGCGAATTCTGTTCCTTCTCCGCTAAAACTCTCACTATTTACATTGTACCAATACTTTGCTGACACTACTCCTGAAATCGAATCCTCAAACGTCACCTTCGCAACATTAACTAAATCATATTTAAACTCAACTACAATGTCATTCTGCGTATATATACCACTTGCATTGCTCGGCGTATAAACCAATTCATAATTTGGAATCGTTGGTGCAGTAATCGAATAATTTGTTCCAATTGTTCCATTGATTTTTTCCTCTTTTAAAACATTTCCATAATAATCTTTATATTTTACAATCACATTTCCACCAGTCCACAAAATAATATATTCGTCATTATCAATGTATTTATACCAACTGTCTCGTGGTGTCAATGTTACATTATTTATTTCATTGTTAGCAATAGAATTATTGGTTGTTCTTACTAGCTTTCGTCTGAAATAATAGGTGCTCGGCGTTACAGTAAACGATGGATAACTTGAGTTTGTATTAACATAGTTATCGTTTTTTTCTAAATATACATCTCCTGAAATCGAGCCACCCAAAATTACACAACCAGCATCATTTTGTTTTTGATGCTGAATTGCATGAGCAGTATTAGAATGAATACTTCCACCTGTCATCGTAAAACTACCAAAGTTAGCCTCATCTGTTAATACTCCAAAATAATTTTCATGAATTACACCTCCTGACAGATTTACATTTCCGCCACACCAAATAGCCCAGCCATTATTATGAAAATCTCCACCAGAAATATTAGCACTTCCATTTTGAGTACGAACACAATATGTGTTATTGTAATATGTTCCTTTTGAAATATTTACTGTTCCACTACTATTAGCAACATAAACTCCATATTCTGTATTATCACGAATAGAAATATTATCTTGATTTAAATTACAAGTTCCATAGAAATTATCAATAAATAAAGCAGTTTTATTCCAGTAAAATTCATTATTTCTTCCATCTTGAGTGGCAAATGCAACATTTCCACCACCTTGCAAATTTATCCCATAATTACATCTAACAATATGGCTAGACCATAACAAAAGATTTGCTCCATTATTTACCAATATTCCTGTATTTCCAAGTCCTCCGATCTACAATTGATGAATTAATAAATGTTACACTCCCACCATTTTCGATATTAATCGCTGTCATTCCACCATTGCCACTGCTATTAGTATCAATTACCACTCCATCTAAGACCAAAGAGCCTCCTGCTTGAACTACAATAAAACTTCCACCGATTCCCATATCGAAAAGCATTGCTGTCGCTTTCTCTTACAATCTTAACAGAATAATTAATAAATATTGGAGAATTAAAATCAATACTATTTCCAACATGAATTGTTGATGCCTGACTCGCCAAAGCATTCCTAAATTCTGTTTCGTTTCCAACATAAATGTCCCCTGCTCTTGCTGACATAACCATCACATTACTTTGAACTATTGGTTCAACTTCTTGGGATTGCTCATTATTATCAATAATTACCTTAGTTTCTTCTGGGATTTGTTCTATATCGTCTTCGGATTTTTCTTCAAAAATTTCCTCACTTATTTCAATTTCTTCTAAATTTTCTGTGCTATTTTCTACAATATTTTCTATTACCTCTTCATTTGTAATATTTTCAACAATTTCATTTCCTATTGTATCGTTTACATCAATTACTTCTTGAAATGCTAAACATTTTCTAATTGCCGAAACTTGTCTTATTGGATCATTATTTTGCAACAAACTCCTCTCTTCACCTTTTTTGAAATATTGAACTTTTACAACAGGTGCTGACTTGTCCAATAATATTATAATTTCTGTCACATTTCCCGATGTGTCCTCTGCCTTTATTTTATAGTATCCTTCTTCTGTCAATTTTTCGCCATTTTCAAATGTATTACTTTCTAAATTATCAAAATTTGAATCAGATGGATTATAACTATATTCATTATTTTTTATTTTTATATTGTCACTCGTATCAATCGTTACATCTTCTGTTCTCTTCACTATATCAGTTTGAGTTTTTTCAAATTTCTCAGTTTCGCCATTAGTTGTGATATTGATAATTGGTGGAGTTTTGTCAATATACACATTCATTGCTAACTTACCATCCATCGTATATTTGGCATAATTTCTTTGTGTTAGCATCATTCCCAATACTAAAAACAATATAGCAATTATAAAAATTTTCTTATTCAAATTATATTACCTCCTCTCCAACAACTATTATTTTAAATTTATAACTTTGTAATTTTTTTCCTTCTTCTGTGTCAATTAAATCATTTTTCATTACTGCTAGTTCGTCTTGTCCAGTCTCATACTTCCATTTCCAATTAATTACAATGGTCTTTTTAGACTTCTTTTTAAGAATACCCTCCAAATCGCTTTGTAACTCCTGCAGAGTAGAATATTCTTTATTAAATCCCTCCATACAAAAAATCATATTCAATGGCTTTTCATCAGTAATATCTTGAAATTTAATCTTATATCTCATGTCCGTTGTGCCCTTTTTTGTACTTATATTAATGCCAAAACTTCCCTGAATACCGGGTGCGATTTTGTTCCTTGCCAAACTTTTGGCTGATATTGTATTGGTTAGTTTTATATCATCTGAAGTTATATTTTCAAAATTTACATCAAAATCATATTGCTTTGCTATTTTTTTCGTTTCTCCTTCTGTTTCCTCCATTTTATTTATATCAAGCTGTAAAATTGCCATATTTATATAATCATAAAATCTTGCAAGTGGAGTGTTGTCAATATTGGCTGGCTTATATATTAAGCAACCTATCAACAATCCTAGTAAAAATAATAATATAATTACAAATAAATACGAAGTTTCAATTCTTACATATAAATAAAATTCTTCACCTTTCATATTAAAAAATTCAATTTCGTAGTCATCCTCTTTGGTCAGTTTATCATTACTTTTTATTTCTATTTTTTCTATTATTTCATTATCATCATCACGCTCAACAAGATATGCTTCGCCTTCAAATTCTATCTTAACTTCTTTGCTATACTTGTTAACCTTATCAACTCGTGGAATATCGTCATTAAACGTGATTCCAAAATATTCTCGTTTTTTTCCCATACAAACCTCTCCTATTCAATTTCCGCTTGGACAGCCTCAACTTTTACTTGAACATTACCCACAATGTCATTTGTTATTGCGGTATTGTTTGAATATTTTATGGTTAGCTGATAATCATCTGACTTTCTATCTAACCCTGATAATGAAATTAAACTAGTTTTATTGTTTGTCAAATTTACCAATCTTCCATTTTTAGTTAATTGAAATGTTAAATCTGCATCCGAATTGTTTTCAATTTGAATATAATAATTCAAGGCAACTTCACTTACACCTGAATCATTGTAATTTCTAACAGAAAAATCATATACCGTATCTTCAATTCCATCAATAAGAATATTTTGACTTCCACTTACTTCAAAAATTGGTTTTGCAATTTCTGTTGTGCCACTTGTATTTATATTTTTCTTATACTTTGAAAAACTCTTGCCCCTCAAAAATAATAACCCTAATAACAATATAATAATTATTAAAATGACTAACAACACAGCTTTCAATATCTTCTTTTTATTTACATCCATTTCTTTCTCCTTTTCTATAATAAAATCAAAATTAAAAAAATCACTAAAACTGCTACAACCCAATGGTCATAAATCAATTTTAGTAATTTTGAATTAAATATCACTTTTCCTTCTATATTATTTTTATTTACTTTTTCATCTGTCGTATTATTACTATCTCCTTTGGTTATAACGTAATTCCCTTCCTCTTTTATAATTCTATGTGTAATTAAATACGAATTATCAACATTGTATGTAACAATGTCACCTGCTTTATATTCTT
The DNA here is from genome assembly GCA_947648495.1 of uncultured Clostridium sp. GTDB lineage: Bacteria > Bacillota > Clostridia > TANB77 > CAG-508 > Scatovivens. Next base: position 48,258 of record CANSOA010000008.1, on the reverse strand, counting down.
TACACTCTTTAATTAATATAATATCTCCTATTTTAAGCTCAGGTTCCATACTTCCTGAGTTTACAATAAGAACACTGAATCCTCCTATTTTTGTCAACAACTTACTTGTCATCATTTGATGATAAATAAATAATGTTAGCAAAATAGACAAAATTACAGCCACGATAAATTTTATAATACTTTTCATATTATGCATCATTTGGAATTACTTGCGTACCTGTTACTGACAAATCAAATTTATAATCCAAAGCATTTAAACCATCTTTTGTATCAATTTCGTCACTCTCGTTTATTGTAGTATTTTCATTCTCAGTCTCATATAGCCATTGCCACTCTACTGTCAAAGTTCTTGTTTTATTTGCATCATCTGCATTTATGACATCTGTAAAATATTGCTCATAATCTTTTATTTCATCCAAAATTTGATCTTGATATTTAAATTTCAAATTTGCTGGCTTGTTCGTTTCATTCTCAAAATTCACTTGATATTTTACACCTACTTCACTACTACTAGCATCAATCACCAAATCAAACTTCCCCTCTGTACCCGGTGCAATCTTTCCACTCGCCAACGTATTTGGATTATATGTATCCGCTAATTTTATTGTTGTCATTTCTTCTGTGTCACCATTTACACTAAAATACCATTTTGCAATTTGCGTCTCTCCATCTCCTACAACCTTGTTAATATATTTTGAGTATGTTACACCCAAAATAGCACTTACACTTATAATCGCAAACATTATACTAATTATTATTTTTCTTTTTTTATTTTCCATATTTTCTCCTTTTCATATTTAAAAATCTCTCATATAACTTTTATCAGACTTTCAATAGGCACCACCTCTTTCCATAGAAAAAAAGATATTGTCCGCCAATATCTTTTTTAATCTATCAATTTATTCTCCAAACTCTTCTTCTGCACATTCTACTTTTAAATATTCTTTTCTGGCTAATAACAAACCTTTCTTTAATGCTTTATTGTCATTTATTTCATCCATACTTAATTGTAACGCATTCAATGTATCTTCTAAGTTTTCTGTAAAAACATATTCATGATTTGCGAGTTCATATTTAAACATATCCTTAATAAAATGCTTTCCTGTCACGTCTTTTGCTATTGCAACCTTTATTTCTCGTTTATGTTTCTCATTCATTTTTTTAAATTTTTCTATATCAGATTTTTTAATATAGCCTCCACCACTTATACTTACAATTTTATCTGTTTCGTTTTCTTTCAATTTTAACTTTCTCATTCCTTGTAAAAATTGTTTCTCAGAAAAAGCATAAAATTTTGGAAAAGTCTCAAATTCTTTTTGGTGTCTATTTTTAAGCCTTTGGTATTGATTCACTTTATTTCTCCTAAAAATCATCTTCCCAATTAAAAGATGAACTATTTGCTTTCCTTATTGCTAAGTCCTTCTTAGCCTGCTTTGATAATTGCTTTTTATACCTAATCTCAAATCTTCTAGCATATTTTTCTTCTTGTTTCGTAGAAAAATAAATGCAGTTGAAAATCCTCCAAATTAAATGCCTACTAGAATTAATATATCTAATTGGCAAATACTCTTCTTTTTCGTTGAGTAATACTCTTTCAAAATTCAAAATTTGATTTCCGATTAATTTTAAGATTTCTTCTTCTTCTTCTGCTTTCTTTCTTTCATCTTCCTGTGCTTTCTGTATTTTTTGTGGATCCTGATACTTAAAAGCAACAATCTTTTGCTTAGCCAATATGTATTTCTCTATTTCTGCTTGCGTTTCTAATGACATATCAATAATCATTTTTGATATAGCATCCACTTGCTTTATAATATCAGGATATTTTTTCAAATATTGATATTTGATACTCCCTTTGGTGTTCTTCAATTCTTCTTTCAATGCCAATAACTTATTAACTATTTTTTTCAACTCTCGATTTTTGAAAGTTCTCTTCATAATTTTTTTATTGGCAAAATCTTTTTCATACTGCATTATTTCTTTAAGAAATTTTGGATTTGAATCAACATTTTTTAATTTCTGCAACAAACTATTTTTTTCAAGAATTCCCTTTTTAGCAATATCTTTTTCTTTGTATATTTCTATCAAATCCTCTTTGAATATTTCATTTGTAAACTCGTCTCGCATTTTATTCATTATCCCATAATTAATATAATAATTCATTTTATCTCGTTGTTTGCTCCAAATCATAACCTGCAAATGAGGATGTCCACTCTCTAAATGAACCGCTCCTGTATATTGCAAATCTTCATATTTTATATTCATTTTTTTTGCAATACTCACCAATTTGCTCTCAAATATTTCCTTCCACTTCTCTTGCGAATCATAACCCAATCTAATAGCATCATATTCGTCAAGTGATATTGTGCAACGGTAAATTGGAACTTTATTTTCTGCTAATCGAATGATATGCCTATTTATTGGTTCTATATCTTTCATCCCTTGTATATCAGGAAATTCATTTATTTTTCCAAACAACCCATGCTCCGTATTTTTATTTCTTATTGCATATTCACTATATGCCAAATAATTTGTATAACTTTTATGTTTGAAAAAAGTAGTTCGTTTATTAGGATTAAAAGACTCAAATAAAAATACCACATTATTCATTACGATACATTTCTCCTATTGTATAAAAATCATATAAATCCTTTTTCGTCATATTGGTCGTATCATGGTTAAGGTAATAATTTGCCTTTTTACGAGCATTGGTCAACATTTCAGTAAATTGCTTATGCATATCATCACCCAATAATCGATATAAAACTTCTCCTTGAAGATATGTGTTAATAGCACTTGTTCTTAAATGCTTTGCATTTATTTTCCTTTGTGATTTTATAAATGGTCCTAATTTTGCATCAATCATACTGTCCAATTCCTTTATGATAAAATCCAAATTATCCTTATAAATTTGTAAATTTAGTTCCCTATCAATTCCATCTCTTATAATATCAGCCTCATATCTTCCCTGTTTAGCAGAGAGTTTTTCTAACATCTCTTTTTTATATTTGGGAATTCTTACTATAATTGGAACTAATTTATTTTCTTCTTTTTGCTCTTTCAAAATCCTCCTAACTTTCCCACAGCGAGAATCAAAATTGCCCTCAGGCAATTTTGCAGGATCAGGGCGATATCGCCTCGCCCAACAACAGCCTAAAAGCGTGGCTTTTAGCGTGATACGGAAAATTTTATGCGATATCTAATAGTTATCGCTAAAATTCCTCTTCTTCAATCTCTTCTCTAGCAGTTATTTCAACATAATCGCTTATAATTGCTAATGCTTGATCGTAACTTCCTGATTTTGTAATCTTATGACACATCTCCTTTGCCGATTCTCTCATACCGTTTCTTTTCAATGTTCTTGATGCAATTCCCATTAAATTAAAGATATTTGCATCTTCTCCAATTAAGGTACACTTTGGTTTTTCGTTTTCCAATAACACATTTTCTTGTTTTTCTCTCATTGCATTATTATTAACAATGTCATCAAACCACCTGCCATCAACTTCAAATCTCGGTATAGCAATTGCATTAACATTTTTTATATTTTCTAATTTTATTGAGATTAAAGTCAAATCTTCTTTATATGCATTTGTTCCTGTTAATCCATAATTATCATTCATTGTTTGACCTGATATAATATGAACAGGAAGTGGATTTGAGATCTCTGAGTGTTCTTTTAGCCAATCAATCAAAGCATTAATACTTTCTTCTTCTGCAGAAACACCTATAAATGTTAATGCAGATGAACTATATAATTCGTCCAATTGGTCTTTTGTTGTTACTTCAATTTTTTCAAACATATTTTTGTTCCCCCTATTCAAATTCTTCTTCATTATCTCTTTGAGTTTCTTTTTCTAAATTTTCCTTTTCCATTAAATATCCATATTCAGTAAATACACCATTATATGTACATCCTTTTTGTATATAATCTCTTGCTAATTTATAGTAATCTATATACTCTGACAAAAAACTTACCTCATCAAAATGTCCTGTTTCATTTACTAAATACTCTCCCATATCTTTCAAGTTTTTTACATCATACAATAACTCATAGTTCTTTAAGTTCCTTGCATATTTAACTAAATCGTGAATATAGGTTGTCTCATTTTCTCTTGCTTGGACAAGAGAAAGAAACTTTGTCATTTTTATACTATTAAATTTTTTTATTTCTTCACATAAAGATTCTATTTCTTGAAATGGTGTTGTATTTCCACATTCATACAAAAATTTTGTAATCTTTTTTTCTATCATACGATTAAATTTATTTTGCAATTCTTGATCTCGAAAATTTACCAAATTACATTTTGTAACATGAGTATCTTGAATTGTTTCCTTACCATAGTCTAAATTTATTCTTTGAAATTTTTCCTCAAGTCTCTCCTTTGTTGTTGGCAAATGTATTGTCACTTGACTATATATTAATGATTCTTCAAATTCTTTCTTGTTTACTACTTCTATTTTTAATACTTTATCATTTCCAATCTTAGGTTGAATTAACTCATTATCCAACATTTCTCTTGTATTAACAAGAAGTCCATAAGAGCAAAAGTCCTCCTTTATCTTAGAATCAAATAAATAATCTTCTGCCAATTTTGCAAAATTCATAAATGGAATTACATTAATATCCATCTTATATCCAGACACTTTCTCTGCTATTAATTTTCCTACCTCATGCAAATTATATGTTTCAATTATCTGATAATCATTTATATTAGTAATCAATTCTTTTATTTCTTCTAAACCTTTTATGCTAAATCTCTTTACTTCCGCATAAGCATTTAAAATTTGACATTCTCTTTTACTTAAATTACATATCAAATTATCAATTGCTTGTATTTCTTCTAATTCAATATACTTTCTTTTCTCATATTGCTCATCTAATAAATTATTAATACATGAATCCATTAATGAAATATCTTGCGAATCTTTGCCTAACTTAACTCTATGTATAATATAATCCGTTGTATCTTTTGTTAATTCAAAAGTTTGCATATTATCCTTCAGCCTAGCATTAAACTTAATATAATCACCTTCATTGGCTACTATTATTTTCATATTGCACCTCCTCTAATAAAAATCTCTTTTTCATTTCTCATTTATTCAAACTCTTCCTCTTCTTCTTCTCTTCTATAAATAGGCTCTTTCATATATTTTTCAACAGGACATTTTTCAATTAGTAATCCTTTATAATCTGAAAAAAAACCATTTCTCCCATTGATATAAGCCTTTCCTAATTCTTCCATATTAATATAATCAACAACATCTTCTAAATTAACTTCTTGATCGTCAATCAATTTTTGTGCATACTCTTCACATGTACTAATATCATCGTAATATTCAAAAAACTCTAAACTATTGGCATATTTTATAGCAACTTTCATATTACATATTTGTTCCTGTTTTATTTCAAAAACTGTTAATAATTTTTCTCTATCTTCCTCTCCAATAGACTTTATAATATTGAACATACTATTCATATCCTGAAATGTTGTAATAGAACCATCTTTATTTGCCCTAGCAATAATATTCGAGATAATTGTCGACATTGTAAGCGAAAATTCTGGATCAGCTGAATCAATTACTTCACATTCTAATACATAAGTATCCTGAATAGACAAGTTATTATAATTCAATCCTAAATATCTAAAATCTCTTTCCAATTTTTCTGTTTCCGCTGGAATCTTAATTACAATCTCCCTATAATCTTCGTTTTTTTCATATTCACTTGTATTTACTATATTCAGTTTCATTTTTAAACTCATTCTTTTTATTCTCCTTTGATTCTCTCACACAAGAATCAATTTTGTGCCATTTTTATTATTTTTTAGTATAGTAAAGTTACTCAAGTTCTTCTATTTCCTCACTTTTACAATTTTCTTGTATTCCTGCAACATAAACATTGTTTCCTCGTTTATCATACACACAAACTCCCAAATGTTTATTTAAAGAATCTTGTAAATACTCTTTTTTATACCTCTCTGCCTCCCTTTTTGCTTCTTTTAAATCTGCTGTACCTGCTAATAAACCGCCATTACTATTTCTTACATAGTATTGCGTATTAGGATACTTTTTCAATATTTGTTCTTGTGTAAAACTCATATTTTCTATTCCTTCCTTTTGTTTTTCTTCTTTTATTATTTCACTTAGCAACTCAACCTTTTCCTTTTCTTTTTTCCATTCTTGAACAAACTCTTCTCTTGGTTCAGTCATTAAATAGTTTTTTGAAAAACATAATAAGTTATATGTATGCAAACCATATATCTCTTCAAATAATTGCAATCTATTCAAATTCTTCTTCCTCCCCTTCTTGTTTTATATTTTCCTTATTTAATACATTTTCAATTAATGAATTAGTTACATAAATAGTTCTTTTATTAAATTCTCTTTGCCAAGCTCCCTCTTTTCTAGACCAATGGAAACCATTATGTTTTAATTGATTTCTAATATTTTCATCTGGTTTTCCCTCAAACAATAATTGAATTCGATTTATTTCTTTATTATGAATTGCTTTTCCACCTTTAAACTCTACCTCTGGAAATACCAATTTTTCTTGTTCTTCAAGTCTTTTAATTCTTAATTTCGTCTCCCTAATATTCGCTCCTATATTGGTAAGTTCCCACGTTTCATGCTCTCTTGATTTTATACTTTCTCTTTGATTTTCTAATCTTTCTAATTTATTTTTCAATTTTGGAATCGCATTAGGATCATCGTTATAAATAACATTGCTATTTTCAGCACTTTTTGCTTTGGATTTATAATACTCACTTTTTTCTGAAAGCTCTATGGACTTTCTCATATCATTATTTGCTTTTTCTATTAATCTTCTATGTTTCTTTTCTGAATGATGTCCGACTAAAATTGGCTGTCCTGCTGTCATCATTAAAATTCTCTGAGCATTTGAATTACTTCTTTCATTTGATTCTGCTTCTGCCTTCTTGGACAACCTTTCGTACGTTTCTATTCTTCTTTTTCTTCTTTCTTCATAATCTGCTCTTCCTCCCATTTTTTATCACTCTCCTTTCCAACAATTAAGCAACAATGCAAAGTCAATGTTAAACATGAACTTGCCATTGCTACAATAACTAATATTACAATATACATTTTTTCTCCTTCCAAGAAAAAAAGACTGCTCAAAGTTTGTTGCATTCTAACTCTTAAAACACCTTTGTGCAAGTCTTATTCAAATTCTTCTTCATTTTCATTGATTAATTTTAATATTTCATAATTTTTCTTAAATTCACTAATCGTATAAATTTTATCATCTGCACCATCATCTCTTCCTTCCCAAACGGCTATTTTGTTTTCTAATGTTAAACTTGCAACTCCATATAATTTAGTATTCTTATTTTTTATTTCCATAGTTACCTCTTGCCCTGCTAATACTAACTTCCTTACTAATTTTATAGCACTATTTGTAGTTCTTTTATTTATATTTGAATTATTTGTTCCCATAAAAATTCCTCCCTTCCAAAATGACCATAATTGGTTGTTTTAGAATAAATTGGCTCTTTCAATTTTAAATGTTTAATAATACCTGCAGGTGTCAAATCAAATCGTTCTTTAATCGCTCTTATAATAACATGCTCAGGCATTCTATTTGTACCAAAACATTCAATAAAAAAAGATATAGGTTGTTTCATACCTATACCGTAACTTAATTGAACTTCGCATCTTCGTGCCATTCCATTTGCCACAACATTTTTGGCAATATGTCTTGCCATGTAGCTCGCACTTCTATCAACTTTGCTTGAATCCTTTCCTGAAAATGCTCCTCCTCCATGTCTTGCAAGTCCGCCATATGTATCGCATATTATCTTTCTGCCAGTCAAGCCTGTATCGCCTATTGCACCACCTATTACAAATCTTCCTGTCGGATTTATGAAAAACTTACTTTCAGGGTCTAACATATCCCTATCAACAACTTTTAAAATTACTTTTTCTATCAGCTCTCTTTGCATTGTATGAATATCTGCACTTTCTAAATGTTGGGCAGATATTAAAATACTATCAATTCTTATTGGACAATCTTCAACATATTCTACGGTTACCTGTGCTTTTCCATCTGTCCTTAAATAGTTAATCTCCCCACTTTTTCTCACTTCTGCCAATTTCTTTGTAATTTGATGAGCAATAAAAATCGGATAAGGCATATATTCTTTTGTTTCATCGCAGGCAAATCCAAACATAATTCCTTGATCACCTGCTCCTCCTCTATTCACTCCAATTGCTATATCATTGCTTTGTTTTTTTATATATTGCCTTATATCGCAAGTTCTATAATCCATTGTAGTTTTCTCATCATCATAGCCTACTTTTTTCAAAGTTTCCCTTACAATCTTTTCTATATCAAATTTGGCATTTGTTGTAATCTCTCCTGCAATAATAACTTTATTATCTGTAATCATAGTCTCTACCGCAACTCTTGATTCTTTATCTTGTTTTAAACATTCATCTAAAATAGAATCTGAAATTAAGTCGCATACCTTGTCAGGATGTCCTTCTGTTACAGACTCACTTGTTAAAAAATATCTTTTATATTTCATTTTTTATTCCTCCATTCTCTTTCCTCTCCTATTATTTCCCTTTTATTCGCACCACAATCGATTTTGTGCCACTTTTATTCATATTTAGATAAATTACTCGAAGCCCTCTTTTTGTATATCTATTTTACACTTACCCATATTTTATCCATAGCTTAATCAAAAAAAGCAATAAAAAATAAAGCATTTGATTATGCTTTATTCCTGTATTTTCAAAAAATTTGATTTTTACTTTTTCAATATTGTTATATTTTCAAAATTGCAACTTTTTTATTTTCCTTTGTTTTAATTAGTTTTTTTACTCAAAAAAACTAAAATATAAACTTTTATTTACTTTTTTCAATAACCAAAGCAGAGAAAACCCTTGATATTACAGCGTTTTATATTTTTATCATAACGAACAATAATTGTTATCACCAATGCAATTAATGTGATACCATTTTCTTTTTTTAATTTCATTTTTCTTTTCCTCCCTTTTTTGTATTTTCATCATTTTTATCTTTTGTTTATTTTATCACCGCCTTTCAATTTTTAAACATAAAAAGACAACTATGTATTAAAATTTTACTTTTCATACATAACTTGTCTTTCTTCTTTATTTATATTTGTAAAAAACTTTTAAAACTACATGTGTGTGTGTGTGTGTGTGTGTGTGTGTGTGTGTGTGTGTACAATGCCAACGTTTTTGGCTGTTTGATCGAATTTATTCTTCATTTTTTCTCCTTGTAGGGGCGATTATCAATCGCCCGCTTAATAAAATTTTTCTGCTACTTTCTATTTTTCTTTTTATTCTAATTTCATATCTGGCATATATATTGCCCAAAAATATTTTCTTCCAATTTTCTAATTTTGTTCTATTCTAATTTCATAAATGGCATATATTTTTACCCCAAAAACATTTTTCCTATTTTCTATTTCTCATTCACATTTTAATTTAGTGCACGGGCGATTAATAATCGCCCCTACGTGATATTATATTCTATAAAATTTTATTTGGCAAGATATTTTAGGAATGTAATAAATTTGTAATATTCCCTAATCTTTCCCATTCATTTTCAATTTCTTAAATATCTCAACAACCAATAAAGGCGAGAAAATCAAACAAATAGTTTCAACTAGCTTATCAATTGGTAAAACTGCTAAGTCAAATATTTCTCTTAAGGCTGGTGTGAATAAAACAACCAACATTAATAACGCCGACACTCCAATTGCTAGAATTAATTTACTATTATTAAACGGATTTGTCTTAAATATCGATTCTTGATTATTTCTCACATTAAACACATGCACCAATTCAGACAAAGCTAACACACTAAACGCCATCGTTTGACCAACCATAATTTTATATTCTGAACTTCCTTCTGAAGAAAGTCCCAAAATAAAGGCAATCAACGTAATCAAGCCAATCCATACACCTTGATATAAAATTCTCCATGTCATCCCTTTGCTAAAAATTCCTTTGCTATTCTTGATTGGTTTTCTTTTCATAATGTCTTTTCCTGCAGGGTCAACCGCTAAGGCTAAAGCTGGAAGCGAGTCAGTCACAAGATTAATCCACAAAATATGCATTGGAAGAAGTGGCTCTAATCCGCTAATATCTGTAATATGAAATAGTTTTGCTAAAACAGGAGTTAACAAAATTGCTAGAAATAGCACCACAATTTCTCCAATATTGCTTGATAACAAAAATGTAATCGCTTTTAAAATATTATCATAAATTCGCCTTCCTTCTTCGACTGCTTCTACAATCGTCGAAAAATTATCATCCGTCAAAATAACATCTGCTGCTTCTTTAGAAACATCCGTACCAACAATTCCCATTGCACAGCCAATATCAGCATTTTTTAAAGCTGGCGCATCATTTACACCATCACCTGTCATAGCGACAACTTCTCCATTGGCTTGCCAAGCCTTGACAATTCTCACTTTATGCTCTGGCGAAACTCTGGCATAAACAGAAATATTTCTCACCTTATTTTTCAATTCTTCATCTGTGATTTTCTCTAAATCACTACCCGTTATCGCTTCTTTCTCGTCTTTTAAAATGCCTAATTCTTTTGCAATCGCAGTCGCTGTAATTTTATGGTCACCCGTAATCATGACCGTTTTAATTCCTGCAGATATACATTTTCTCACAGAATCTTTTACTTCTTCTCTTGGTGGGTCAATCATGCCACACATACCAACAAAAATTAAATCACTTTCTAAATGGTCCATATCATTTTTAGTTAAAGTATGGTTGATAATTTTATAACCGAATGCCAAAACTCGCAAAGCTTTTTCCGCCATTGACTTATTCGTTGATAAAATCAAAGTTTTATAATCTTCCAAATCCGTTTTTATTTCGCCATTTTCAGAATATTTATTGCAACACTTTAATAACTCATCTACCCCACCTTTTGTGTAGACAATATATTGTCCTTCTTCCAGTTTATGAACCGTTGACATCAATTTTCTTTCTGAGTCAAATGGAATTTCAAATTCACGTGGTGAGTTTTCCAAAATATAACCTTCATAACCCAAAGCAAATCCCATATCAACTAGAGCTGTTTCAGTTGGGTCTCCCGTTAATTTGCCATCTTCTGCAATTTTCGTGTCATTACACAACATACCAGCTTTGACTAATTTGTCAAGTTCATCACTGGTATCTTTCATTTCATTTATATTTTGAAGTCGACTGTTAACAAATATTTTTTTAACTGTCATTTTATTTTGTGTTAAAGTTCCTGTTTTGTCAGAACAAATAACAGAAGCACAACCCAAAGTTTCTACAGCTGGCAATTTTTTAACAATCGCATTTTTCTTAACCATACGTTGTACACCAATTGCCAAAACAATGGTAGATACAGCTGCCAATCCTTCTGGAATAGCAGCAACAGCAAGCGATACAGCCGTCATAAACATATGAACTGGTTCTTTTCCATATAACATTCCTACCACAAAAATAATAGCACATAGCAATAATGCTACAATTCCTAAAGTTTTTCCCAAGTTGTTTAATTTAATTTGCAATGGTGTTTGTGACTCGTTTGTCTCGTCAATCATTTTGGCGATTTTCCCTACTTCTGTATTCATTCCCGTTCCAATTACAATACCTTTTCCTCTACCGTATGTAATTAAACTTGATGAAAACAAAATATTTTTTCGGTCGCCTAATTCTACTTCCCCTGAAATAGTATCTTCGCATTTATCAACTGGAACAGATTCACCTGTCATAGCAGATTCTTGCGATTTCAAATTCACCGCTTCTATAATCCTCAAATCAGCTGGAATATAATCACCCGTTTCTAAAACAACAACATCACCTGGCACCAAATCTTTCGATGGAAGCACACTTAATTTTCCATCTCGAATTACTTTGGCAACATGAGAACTCATTTTCTGTAGAGCTTCTAGCGATTTTTCAGCTTTGTTTTCCTGCGCAACACCAATAATGGCATTTAAAACCACTACAATCAATATAATAATGGTATCTGTAATTCCTTCTCCTTCTCTAATTCCAACAATACCTGATACAATTGCGGCTATGATTAATATAATAATCATAAAATCTTTAAATTGTTCTAAAAATTTTGCCAATAAACTCTTTTTCTTTTTTGCCTTTAATTCATTAAAACCATATTTTTCATATCTTTCTTGGATAGCCCCACTGCTTAATCCATTTTTAATGTCTGTTCCTAGTTGCTCCGCCGTCTGTTTTACACTTTTATTAAACCACTTTTCTTCCATACTTTTTTTCTCCTTACTTTACAATTTTCCATCTGCCAGATTCAAATGTTCCCATTAGATTTTCTTTCAAACAAATGACAGGTCTAACACCCGCTCTTAAATCATTATCACTTTTTATTTCTTGTTTTGATACAAAATAAATACTTTTGTCATCTTCTGCATGATTCGTTGCTAACCAATAATATGATTTTTCTAAAAAGAATAATTCATGTATACTTTCTATTTTAGAAATGTCATTTGGTTTTCTGTTTGTTTTATGAATCTCATTATAGGCATAATTAAAATCACTTAAAGTAAGTGTGGTTATTTTATCGGCTAATGTTTCATCTTTTAGCTCTTTGCCTTTCATTAGCTTTCCATCTAAACTATCCAGTAAATCTAAATTTTCAAAATCATTAATTAAACGATCTACTGCAATTTTTGCATTTTCATATTCTAAAAAATTATAATACCATTTTGCTGGTACTCCTGTACTAATTAATCTAACTTGACCAGAAGTTCCTTTCATTTTGCCATCATCAATTACTCTCCAACCATTTTCAGATGTATAAAGCTTTTCGGAATATACATCTTCATATTCCATTGGATATTCTACATAATCGCCTACTTTTACGTTTCCTTTTAATAAAACAAGAAAATTCACTTTACCTTCTTTAGAAACGTTAAATGTAAAGGTTTTATCTTTATACTTAAAAGTTATCAAACGAGTGTTCTCTATGTTTCCAGTAATTGCAATATCTTTCACATCTTCTAAATTTTGTAGACTTTTCGGAAATTCTCTTTCAAAATATTCCTGTTTGTCTATTTCTGGATTCTTTTTCAGCTCAACCCAATAGCCTGTTTCAACATCAGCCAACGCCATTTCAACTTTTTCTTGCAAAGAAGCTTCAATAGTTTTGGTAGACGCGGTTATCACTTTATCAATAATCAATTCATTTGCAATAATTAGCGTTATTCCAGCAAGTATCAGCAATACAATAATGGTTACTGCTAAAGCAATTAGTGTAATACCTTTATTACTTCTTATAAACTTCATTTATTTTTCTCCTTTTCAAATTTATACTATGCGTATATTTTCTATTGTAACCATTTTTTCACAATTAATCAAGAATTTATGTACATTTTTTTAAATTTATCATATAATAATTAATAATATTTTAAAAAAAGAAAGGAAGAAAACTTTTTATGAAAAATTATAAATTAGCTATTGTAGGCGCTACAGGAGTTGTTGGCAGAACTGCACTTAAGGTTTTAAAAGAATTTGATTTACCAATTGCAGAATATGCCTTTTTTGCTTCAAAAAAATCAGCTGGACAAAAAATTCATTTTAAAGAAAAAGAATATATCATTCAAGAATTAACCGAGCAATCCTTTGATTCTGGTTTTGATTATGCCATTTTTTCTGCAGGTGGCGATACAGCAAAACATTTTGCTCCAATTGCTGTTTCAAAAGGTTGCACAGTAATTGACAACAGTAGCGCTTTTCGTATGGAAACAGATGTTCCTTTGGTGGTCCCTGAAGTCAATCCACAAGATGCCTTACAACATCATGGTATTATTGCAAATCCAAATTGTTCAACCATTCAAGCAGTGGTTCCCTTAAAAGTCATGAATGACATCTGTAACATAAAAAGAATCGTATATTCTACTTATCAAGCCGTATCTGGAGCAGGGAAACAAGCTTTGGATGATTTAAAAAACGATACTTGTTATAAATTTCCGTATCCAATTCATAATAACTGTTTGCCACACATTGACGTATTTTTAGAAAACGGCTACACCAAAGAAGAAATGAAAATGATAAACGAAACACGCAAAATTCTAGGAAAACCAGATTTAAAAATCACTGCTACAACGGTTCGTGTTCCTGTTGAAAATTCTCACAGTGAGTCAATCAACGTTGAATTTGAGCAAGACTTTGATTTGACACAAATCATCCATCGTTTAAAATCTACAAAAGGAATCATTGTTCAAGACGATATAACACACAATATTTATCCACTTGCAACACATAGCACTGGACACAATGAAGTCTTCATCGGAAGAATTAGACGTGACGAAAGTATTGATTATGGTTTAAATTTCTGGTGCGTAGCAGATAATATCCGAAAAGGAGCTGCAACAAATGCTGTGCAGATTTTAGAATTATTAATCAAAAATAACGCATAATTTTAAAGGGCGGTTTATTCAAAACCGCCCATCTTTTACAAATTCTCAATTGTCACAATATATTTCATTCGGATCAAATCATAATTTTCCGTTTGTATCGAATTTCCAAACTCCTCTAATAAAACATAAATTTTATTCAAATTATACGCATTTTCTTCTGCATAATAAATATCATTCATAAGATTTTTATAATTTTCAATCGTGCTAGCAATGCGCATTTTCGCATTTTCGTAATCCTCTTTATGAATCAGGCTGTAAATACCTAACACTTCACTTTTTATTTTATTTTTCTGGATTTTATTTTTTTCTTCTGAATAAGCTTCTTTAAAAATGATTACTTTTGCATACATATCACTCAATTTCTCAAGCATTGTCGTTTCACTTTCTTTACTAACACAAATTAATAAATCATTCAAATCATTACTAAATCCTATAATCTCCTGATTTTGCACATTGACCTCTGTCAAATCCAAAATCAAAGTATTCCATGTATCATTAATTTTTTGCATATCACCTTTGACTTCATCCCATTTGAATTTCTCGTCTTCATCTTCATATTCTCCTTTGGCATGTTTATTGGCAATTTTAAAAATTAAATCTTCTACATATTCCAATTCTGAATCCAATTTGCTATCAATATTCTTTTCTGTCTGTTTTCCACAACCAGTTAAACAAAACAATAACACACTACAAAAACATAGAATAACTGCAACTTTTCTCATATGACCTCCAATTCTTATGTATATTATTTCAGAATTTTGAAAATATATACTATTAAAGGAGGAAATTTATGAAAGGAATTGTAAATTTATACAGTGAAACAGCTGGCGAAATAAAAAAATTTCTAGCACTTTTTTATGATAAAGAACTCGAACTCAAAGAAGATTTATTTTGGGAAACTTCCTATGAAAACCCAATTGATATGATTGAACTTGTCAGTTGCTTTATCGATAATAAAGAAAAATTCAAAATCAATATTTGGATTAGCCTTGATAACGGCGTTTTCATTAATGTAACCGACGACAATTTAGACTCTATTGTCAAATATATTTATGAAAGATTTCCCGATTAATTATTTTTCCAATATAATGGTAACAGGTCCATCATTTAATAGTGAAATTTCCATATGCGCACCGAAAAATGCCTGTTTGGACTTTTCGTATTTGCATTTGGCATTGCTTTACAAAATATTCATATAACGCATTTGCCTGCTCTGGTTTTGCAGCTTCTGTAAAACTCGGACGATTACCAGAAGTACAATCTGCATATAACGTAAATTGCGAAACAATTAGTAATTCCCCTTGCACATCTTGAATCGACAAATTCATTTTATCCTTTTCATCTTCAAAAACACGCAAATTACATAATTTTTTTACTAAATAATCTGCTTCTTTTTCCGTATCTTGATGTGTCACACCGCAAAAAAACAAGAAATCCCTTGCCAATTTCTCCGAACTATTTTATTTTCTACTGTTACACTTGCATTTTTTACTCTTTGGATTAAAATTCTCATGTTTCTCTCCTTTTCTTGAAAAAGCCCTATCTTTTATTATACCACATTTTTCATTTTATGTCAACTTGACAAATTGTCAAAAACATGCTTATCCCTAAAATTCCTTTTCTTTTAATTCAATATAAATATTTTTCTCATCCTCAATCATTGTTGTCTTTCCATGACCAGGATAACAAATTGTCTCATCTGGCAAGGTCATTAATCGGTCAGAAATGGAAGACATAATGTCAAGGAAACTTCCGCTCGGTAAGTCGGTTCTGCCCCAAGTTCCTGAAAAAAGTGTATCTCCTGTAAAAATCAATCGTTCTTTTTCACAGTATAAACAAACACTTCCGCTTGTATGTCCCGGTGTTGCTATTACCTTGAATTCCAATTCTCCTATATGAATAAAATCGCCATCATCAATTCTGGAATCTGCTTCTAATTCTGGAATTTGCATATTTACATAATCAGCTAAACTAATTTCTTTATTATATAACCCTTCACTATCCGCACGACTTACCAAAATTTTGCCACCTTTTGCCGTCTTTAAGCCATGAATTCCACCAATATGGTCAGCATGACAATGCGTCAAAAAAATATATTTTATAGTATCTACTTCTAAAATATTCAATAATTCAATGATTTTTTCAGGCTCTCCACCTGGGTCAATTACCATCGCTTCTTTGGTATTTTCATCACATATAATATAGGTATTTGTTCGCAAATGGGGTTGTCCTGTTTTTACTTGCAATCTTTTTAATATCATTTTTTCTCCTTTTCTTTTGATTTTGTATTTTTCAATTTATCCCCTTTTTCGATAAACATCATAAACACTTTCTACCTTATTTAAAGATTTCATAAATTTATTCAATTCTTCCATATCCGAAGTTTCAATTGTCATTCTTAAAATAGCAGTTTCATCGCGATTCGTTCTAGTGTTAACTCCCATTAATTTAACTTTGTAGTTTTCTACTTGTTTTATGACATCTCGCAATAATCCTGCTCGATCATTTGCAAAAATTTCCAGTTCAACATTATAAGAAGCTTTCACATCTTGTGACCAATATACATCAATCATGCGATCTTCTTGTCCCACCAAATCTTGTACATTCACACAATCCTTTCGGTGCACCGAAATACCTCTTCCTCTTGTAATATATCCCACAATTTCGTCATTTGGAAGTGGATTACAGCATTTTGACAATTTCACCAAACAATTCTCAATTCCTTTCACATAAATGCCACTTTTGGAAGGTTTGATTCTTTTTGGCTTTGCTTGTACCAATTCTTCGATTTTTTGCTCTAAATCCTCTTCTTCATGTTCTTTTCGATATTCATTTAGCAATCTTGCCATGACTTTTTTGTCTGAGATTCCGCCAAATCCAATACTGGCATACAAATCATCCATTTCATTAAATTTATATTTTTCTAAAATCAGTTCAAGCCATTCTGGTTTCAAAAGTTCTGTATTTTTCATTCCCAATTTTTTGATTTCGCGTTCTATAATTTCTTTGCCTTTTTCAATATGTTCTGCCCTTTTCTCTCTTTTAAACCATTGATTAATACGTGTTTTAGCTGATGAACTTTTGACAAATTTTAGCCAATCTCGACTTGGTCCTTTCGGCAAATCAGAAGTCAAAACTTCCACAATATCACCACTGTTTAATTGTGTAATAATTGGCATCATTTTTCCATTAATTTTACAGCCAATCATTTTATGACCAATTTGCTCATGAACACTATAGGCAAAATCAATTGGCGTTGCTCCCATTGGCAATACTTTTATAGTTCCTTTTGGTGTAAAAACATAGACTTCATCTTCAAATAATTCCGTTTTTAAGGTACGCAAAAACTCGACTGGATTTTGTGTGTTTTTCTGCCATTCTAACGATTCTCTTAACCAAGCTAATTTATCATCAATGACCACAACACTTCTCTTTTTACCTTGATTACTCGCTTCTTTATACGCCCAATGTGCTGCAATACCAAATTCAGCCGTTTTGTGCATATCCCAAGTACGAATTTGTACTTCAAAAGGAACACCTTTTGGTCCGAAGAAGTGTAGTATGAATGGATTGATACATATTGGTTTTGGGAACAGCAATGTAATCTTTAAAGCGTCCTGGCATAGGTGTGTACATTTCGTGAACAACACCTAAGGTAGCATAACAATCTCGAACATTGTCAACCAAAATGCGCAAGGCAAATAAATCATAAATTTGGTCAAGTCCTTTTTTATCTCTTTGCATTTTTTTGTAAATACTATATAAATGTTTGGCACGTCCTGTGATTTCTACTTGAATGTTTTGTTTAGCTAGATTCTCTGCTAATTCTTCTTTTATTTTATGAATAAATTCCAAACGTTCTTCCCTTTTTTTATCCAGTTCTACAACGATTTCATGATAGGCTTCTGCATATAAATATTTAAAAGATAAGTCTTCTAATTCCCATTTTAACGAATAAATTCCTAATCGATTGGCAAGTGGCGCATATAATTCCATTGTTTCTTTGGCATTTGCTATTTGCCTTTCTGGTGTTAAATATTTTAGAGTTCTCATATTATGCAAGCGGTCAGCTAGTTTGATTAAAATAACGCGAATGTCTTTTCCCATCGCTAGAAACATTTTTCTGTAATTTTCAGCTTGTTTTTCCTCAATGCTTGTAAAACGAATACTTCCCAATTTCGTAACTCCAGCTACCATTTGAGCAATCACATCTCCAAATTCCTTCGCTAAATCTTCGTTTGTTAAATCTGTATCTTCTACTACATCATGCAACAAAGCCGCACACAAAGTTTCATCATCCATACCTAAATTTGCCAAAATGAATGCAACATTCATTGGGTGAATAATATATGGTTCACCTGACATTCTACATTGATTTCCATGTTTGGAATTGGCTAAATCATAAGCTTTTTGGATTAATGCAATATTGGCATTCTCCCCATAATTTTCAATTTGCTTATCGATTATCTCTTCAATTGTGACATTTTTGACTTCTGTCATACCATTAGCTTCCTTTCCTTTTGGAATTTTTTATCGATGTGACCTTCTAATATCCTTGATATTAATTTGTAAATTTTTCGTATGATTAAATTCATTGATTTCTAGCATACCAATCACATCAATTTTATCCCCTAATAAAAATTCCTCTGCATAATATCCTAAATTAAATCCAATGCCATTTATGATATTAACTCCATCTTGCAACGTTAATTTTAAATGCTTTCCTTCGACTAAAGTACGAATCGAATCAATTTTTAAGTTTCTCATTAAGAAAATTGGTACCTTATTGGAAGTTCCATAAGGCTCTAATGCCATTAATTTTTCGACCGTTTCTAGGGTCAATTCTTTTGGCGTAATTTCTTTATCAATGGAAATAATGGGCATAATTTGTTCAGTGTGTGCTTTTTGGGCTCTCTTTTCTAATTCGTCTGCAAATTTGTCAAAATTTTGCTTGCTAATGGTTACACCAACTGCCATTTCGTGTCCGCCATATTTATCTAAATATCCACCTAAAGCATGTAAAGCTTCGTGTAAATCAAAACCGGGAACACTTCTGCCAGAGCCTTTTCCAATGCCATTTTCGAAACCAATTAACACCGTTGGTTTAAAATACAATTCTGTTATTTTTGAAGCAACAATGCCAATCACACCATGATGCCAACCTTCTTTTCCAATAACAATGGTATTGCGATTTTGCATCTGATTTTTCTCAATGATTTCTTTGGCTTCTTCAAAAATATTTTTTTCGATTTCTTGCCTTGTTTGGTTATATTGATTTAATTTTTCAGTTGTTGTTCTTGCTTCCATTAAATTTTCTGTCATAAATAATTTGACCGCTTCTGTTTCATAACCAATTCTGCCACAAGCATTGATGCGTGGTGCAATCCCAAAAGAAACAGTGGTTGCATTAATTATCGTATTTTTGCCAATATTGGCTTCTAATAAACATTTTAATCCTAAACATCTAGTCTGCGCTACCAATTTCAAACCTAACTTAGAAATTACTCGATTTTCGTCAACCAATGGCACAATATCTGAAATAGTACCAATACAAACAATATCTAAATATTTCAAGTATTCCTTTTCTTCTAAACCAAGCCTTTGACTCAAAGCTTGTGTTAATTTGAAAACAACTCCAACTCCCGCAAGACCCTTAAACGGATAATTGGAATCTTTTCTTTTACAATCAATCACAGCGACTGCTTTTGGAATTTCGTCCAATGGTTCATGATGATCTGTGACAATCACTTCCATGCCTAAAGAATACGCATAAGTAATCTCGTCCATTCCGGTAATACCACAATCGACTGTAATAATTAAGGTATATCCTTCTTCATAAATTTTCTTAACCGCTTCTTGATTTAGCCCATATCCTTCATCTAATCGTTTTGGAATATATGAACCAACTTGTGTCATTCCTCTGTCTTTTAAGAACTTTTTTAAAACTGTAATGCTAGTTACACCGTCAACATCATAATCGCCATAAATCATAATTTTCTCATTTTTTTCAATTGCTTTTTGAATTCTATCGACTGCTTCCATCATATCTGGCATCAAAAATGGATCGTGAAAATCGTTTCTGGTTGGTGCCAAAAATACTTCTATTTCTTCTTTATCCACAATTCCTCGATTGACCAACAAAGTTGCCATTAATTCTGATAGATGATTTTCCCCCGCAATTTTTTTTACTAATTCTTTGTCATATTCGCAAATGTCCCATTTCTTGTTCATCCAATTTCTCCTAAAATAACCATTTGTATGTATTATATAACATATGACTTTAATTGGCAATTGATTTTGGAAAAAACGTAAATTTTTTTCATTAACTCTTGTATTGCCATATAAAGCATGTCATAATGCAAACATTATTATCTTGAAACTTTTTTGGATAATAATAAAACAGGTAGCATTAACGGTACTACCTGTTCTCTAATTTTTTCTTTCCTCCCATATACTTCCACAAAACTTCTGGAATATCTACGCTTCCGTCTTTATTGTAATGATTTTCTAAAAAGGCAATTAACATTCTTGGTGGTGCAACAACCGTATTGTTCAAAGTGTGTGGAAAATAATTTTCCTTTTCGCCTTTTACACGAATTCCCAAACGCCTACTTTGCGCATCTGTCAAATTGGAACAACTTCCAACTTCAAAATATTTTTGTTGTCTTGGACTCCACGCTTCAACATCTACACTTTTAGCCTTCAAATCCGCTAAATCTCCACTACAACATTCCAGTGTTCTGACTGGAATTTCCAAACTTCTAAACAATTCAACTGTATATTGCCACATTTTATTATACCAATCATAACTTGTGTTTGGCTCGCATACGACAATCATTTCCTGTTTTTCAAACTGATGAATTCTATATACGCCTCTTTCTTCAATACCATGCGCTCCTTTTTCTTTTCGAAAACATGGTGAATACGAAGTCATCGTATAAGGTAATTCTTCTTTTTTCAAAATTTGCCCTTTAAATTTACCAATCATGGAATGTTCACTTGTACCAATCAAATATAAATCTTCTCCTTCGATTTTATACATCATCGCATCCATTTCTTCAAAACTCATAACACCAGTTACCACATCACTACGAATCATGAATGGCGGAATACAATAAGTAAAACCTTTGTCAATCATAAAATCACGAGCATAGGTAATAATGGCAGAATGTAACTGTGCTATATCTCCCATTAAATAATAAAAACCATTTCCTGCTACACGACGTGCACTATCTAAATCTAAGCCAGACAAACTTTCCATAATTTCCGCATGATATGGTATTTCATAATCAGGAACAATTGGTTCACCGTATTTTTGTACTTCGACATTTTCACTATCGTCTTTTCCAATTGGAACAGATTCATGCATCATATTAGGAATTTTCATCATAATGTTCTTTACTTTTTCACGATATTGATTTTCTAATTCCTCATTTTCGGCAAGTTCTTGATTAATTGTATTTACTTTTTCCTTAATTTGCTCTGCTTCTTCTTTCTTTTCTTCCGCTATTTTCTTTCCAATTTCCTTGCTAAGCGAATTTCTACTTTGACGCAATTCATCTCCTTTAACAGTCAATTCTCTTGCTTTTTTGTCAAATTCAATGACTTCATCTACTAATTCTACTTTATGCATTTGGAATTTCTTTTTGATATTTTCTTTGACAATTTCTGGATTTTCTCTTAAAAATTTAATATCAATCATATTTTTTCCTTTCTTTTTGAGGGACACATTGTGCCCCGTGTACTTACGTTATTTGGTGAAATCTTTTTGTAATTCTTCGCATAATTCAAACCTATGTTTTTGACCTGTGATGTTGTCTGGTCTTTTAGGAATTTCTTCTAAAAACATTTTTTCATTTCTAACCCAAATCATCGAATCTTCTCGATCATAAATTGGCTTATAAACAACCATTCTTTCCTTTGTTTCGGAATCTAAAGCAATATTTTCTACAAAATAATAATTTCCTTTAAAATGACGATAAATTTTTCCAATCTTTACTGTTTCCATTTTTCATCCTCCAAAAATATATTTTCTACCTTAATTTATCACTTTAAAACCAGTATGTCAAGAATTTGCCCTAACTTTCATTTTATCATATTTACATAAATTTGTCAACTTGACAAATCGCCCAAAATATACATCAAACCTTCTTTTTTATCATTTTCATTGCTTTTTCTCTTGGCACAATAAGCACATGTCCACAACCCAAGCACTTAAACTTGAAATCAACTCCAATACGAATAATTTCCCACTTTTTGTTGCCACAAGGATGCTGTTTTTTCATTTCAATCCTATCACCAATCTTAAATTCCATTTTTCCCCTTATTTTTTGTCAATATCTTTACCAATATTTTATTTATATTCTTTTTAAAACCTCTTCTTTTCCTAAAACTTGCATAATTTCATACAAATCTGGTGTCTGGCATCTACCTGTTAATGTTACACGAATGACGGTGCTAATATCTCCCACATGCCCTTTATAAGATTCTGGATTTGCTTTATATTCTTTTACTTCTCTACTGTATCCTAATTCTTCTGCCAAATCTTTCATTTTATCAAACCAAGTTTGTTTATCGTCTTTCTCATCGTAATATTTTTCAAAATATAATGTAACAATTTTCTCAATTTCAGTTTTATCTGTTATTTTTTGATACTCAAAATTCGTATTTTGTGAATCTAATTCATACATATAAAGAATCGCATTTTTTAAATCTGACCATTTGCTAATATCTTTTCTAGGTTTCGCATTTCCACGCTCAATGCCTAAAACTTTTAACGAATATTCTTTATCTTCTAGCATTTTTTCAAGTTCTTTATCATATTCTTTTGCCCAAGCTAACGCTTGCTCATAAACTTCTTCTTTAGAATATTTAGAAATCACATTTTTGGAAACATCTAGCATTTTTGTCATATCGAAAAGTGCACCACTTACACCCATTTTTTTCAGGTCAAAAGTAAATTCTTCCATCATTTTATCTGGATTTTGCTTTCTCCATATTTCAAAATTGGAATTGGCTATATTCATTAAATATTCTTTCACTGATTGTTTTGGAATTCCCTCTTCTTTGTAAAAAGTTACTGCTGCTTCTGGGTCTTTACGTTTGCTTAATTTTCTTTTGCCACCTTCTTCATTTTTCATAAGTGGCGCAATATGAGCATACTTTGGAGCCTTGAACCCCAATACATAAAAAAGTTGCAAATGAAGTGGCACAGAAGGAAGCCATTCATCTCCACGAATTACTAAATTGGTTCCCATTAAATGGTCATCAATGGCATGGGCAAAATGGTATGTTGGAAGTCCATCTGACTTGATAATTACAATATCTTGATCGTTTTCTGGCATATCCACTCCGCCTTTTATGACATCTTTGTGCTTGATTTTTTTATCTGGATTTCCTGGCGATTTTAAACGAATAATATAATTTTCCCCATTTTTGATTTTGTCAAATGCCATCTGAACTGGCATGTTTCTACATTTGGTCCATTTTCCAAAATATCCTGTCCTTTCCTTTGCTTTTTCTTGGTTGGAACGGATTTGGTCTAATTCTTCACTGGTGCAAAAACATGGATATGCCAATCCTTTTTTTATCAAATCTTTGGCATAGGCTTGGTAAATTTCTTTGCGCAAAGATTGTTTGTATGGACCATATTCACCAACTGAATTTTTCTCATCTATCATGCCTTCATCTGGCTCAATTCCATAATTTTTTAAAGCATTTATAATATCGCTTACACCATTTTCAATTTCTCTTTTTTGGTCGGTATCTTCAATTCTGACAAAAAATACTCCTCCTGTTTGATTCGCTTGTTTTTTAGCAATCAAAGCCT
Source organism: uncultured Clostridium sp. (assembly GCA_947648495.1). Lineage (GTDB taxonomy): Bacteria > Bacillota > Clostridia > TANB77 > CAG-508 > Scatovivens. The sequence goes on along the minus strand of CANSOA010000008.1, from coordinate 23,991 downwards.
GATATAAACCTCCTATATGCATAAACCCCGTTGGACTTGGTGCATAACGTGTAACGATTGCTCCGTTCTTTTAAATCTCTTGTTTTATACTTTTCTTCATAATAAGCAATTTCTTTCGCATTGGGAAAAATCAAATTTGCTAATTCTTGTGTTTCCATAATTTTCTCCTCTTTTTTATTATTATTTTATAGTTTATCATTTTTTTTCGCATTTGTAAATATTTATCTAAAAGAAAAAACACTTGATTTTTTACAAATAGATGATATAATAATTGCATACAATAAAAATAAGGAGGAAATTACATATGGTAAATCTTATTTTTGCAATTCTTGTTATTATAACTGGACTTCCTATGATTATTAATCCCAAAAAAATAACGGAACGTGAAAACTCTAAAATTAAATCAGAAATGGGAATTAGAATTTGCGGAATTGTATTAGTAATATTGGGTATTGTTGGTTTCTTTATCTAAGCTAAAAAAACTCGAAATGTAAGTTTCGAGTTTTTTAATTTTTATACTTCCATAAAAATTGGAAGAATCATCGGATTTCTCTTAGTTGTCTTATAAATATATTCTCGCAAAGAATCTCGAATAGCACTTTTGATTGTGCTCCAATCTGTTATATTATTTTGGACACATTTGTTGACTTCTTTTTTTATGACTACTTTTACATCGTCCATCAAATTTTCGGATTCTCTCACATAAACAAAACCTCTTGAAATAATGTCTGGTCCTGCTACCACTTCTCCTGTTGCTGCCTCCATTGTTAATACAACAATAATTAAGCCATCTTGTGATAAATGTTGTCTATCTCTTAAAACAATATTTCCAACATCTCCAACTCCTAAACCATCTACCATTACTTTGCCAAATGGCACTGTGCCAGCAAGTCTAGCATGATTTTCATCCATTTCCATAACACGTCCATTTGTCATTAAAAATATATTTTTCGGATTGACTCCCATTAATTTTGCCGTCTCACTATGAGCTCTTAAATGTCTATATTCACCATGAACAGGAATGAAATATTTAGGTCTGACTAAAGCTAACATCAACTTTTGCTCCTCTTGACAAGCATGTCCTGATACGTGAATATCTGCAAGAGAACTGTAAACAACTTCTGCTCCAATTTTCATTAAATCGTCAATGACTTTCGCAACAAATTTTTCGTTTCCGGGAATTGGTGTTGCAGATATAATGACTAAATCGTTGGAAGTAATATGCACTTTTCTGTGTTCTCCAGTTGCCATTCTTGTAAGAGCTGACATTGGCTCACCTTGACTTCCTGTCGTGATAATCACAAGTTGATCATCCGTATAATTATTAATCATTTCAATATCAATAAATACATTTTTCGGTACATCAATATAGCCCAATTCCATAGCAGTTTGAATCATATTTACCATACTTCTTCCCGAAACTGCTATTTTTCGATTATTCGCAACAGCGCTATTGACAATTTGCTGAATACGATAAACATTTGATGCAAAGGTCGCCACAACAATTCGTTTTGTACAATTAATAAATAATTTATCAAACACTTCCCCTACGGTGCGTTCTGACATAGTATAACCTTTTCGTTCCGCATTGGTACTATCTGACATAAGGGCTAAAACACCTTTGTTTCCTAATTCGGCTAAACGTCCAAAATCCATTGTTTCGTCATTGATTGGTGTATAATCAATTTTGAAATCTCCTGTATGAACAATAATTCCAACTGGTGTATGAATCGCAAGTGCAACTGCATCTGGAATACTGTGACAACTTCTGATAAATTCGACTTTGAATTTTCCTAATGAAATTTTGTCACCTTGTTTTACGATATGCATTTTAGTTTGTTTGGCTAAGCGATGTTCTTCTAATTTATTGCTAATTAAACCTGCAGTAAGTTTTGTCGCATAAATAGGCACTTTGAATTCTTTTAACAAATACGGAATCGAGCCAATATGGTCTTCGTGACCATGTGTTATCACTAATCCTTTTATTTTATCTTTGTTTTTTACTAGATATGTGAAATCTGGAATTACCAAATCTACACCTAACATGTCATCATCTGGGAAATACACACCACAATCAACAATTATCATTTCGTTTCCATATTCAAAAACTGTAATATTTTTTCCGACTTCTTGCAAACCACCTAATGGTATAATTCTTAATTTTTCTTTTTTAAAACCAATTTCTTCTTTTTCTTCCTTTTTGATAGAAATTTTTGGCTTTCGGTTGTTTCTGACTATCGGTTTACTTTCTTTTTTAGGATTTTTGATATTTTCTCTTTTCTGCATTACACGAGAATTTGTTTTATTTTCTCGATTATTTTTTACAAATCCTTCTTTCTTTTTTTCCATTTTTCTCTCCTTTTCTTATGTATCAATTTTAATAATACTTTTTTAAACACAACTTAATAAAGCCCAATTTATATTGGCTATTTTTACTATATTTAAACCCGGACACATTCATATTTTTTATTTATAAATCTCATTTTTGTATCAATAAAATTGATAACTCTTGTTATGTATTATATTACATTTTTTGGAAAAAGTCAAGTCAAATTAGCGAATTATCGCATATTCCTTTCCACAATTTCCACAATTTGCGCAATATATTCTCCAATAATCGGAATATTTAATGTAACTATTCGTTGTAACAAAATAATTAGAATCGCTGTTATTATTGTAACTCCAATCCCAATTCCTACGCCTCTACTAATCCCCGCATATAAATTTCTTTTCACAATTTCTCTTTTATTGCCTAATATATAAATTAATTCTTGCATATTTTTTTCTTCTAATATTTTATTTAGCTTATCAATATTTTGGCTCAATTTCTTAAACATAAAAATACCATCCTTATTTAATAGAATGGTATTTTTTTTATTATTTATACAAAATCATTCTAAATCCCCAAGATGGATCCGAAATATTTTCTTTATAACCTGTGTGACTACTTACTGTCCTATTCAAATTAGCGCTTCCTCCTCTGACAACTCGATAATTTACTGTTTCTGATACAACTTCCGTATTGGTATTGTTCTTATTTTTATTTTTTGAACTTGTATTGGTTGCTGTCGGTTTTACTTTGTAAATTTCGGTTGTCCATTCTCTGACATTGCCTGCTAAATCACAGATATTATTTTTTCTGTCAGTTTCTGTCTGCCCAGTGCTTCGAATCGTTCCTGAATAATTTCCTGAATTTGTACTGGTAGAATAATTTTCAAAAGATTTATCTAACCAATTTGCAGTTGTATCCCAAGCATAACTGTTCATAATAGCAGTTTGATAACCTTCATATCCAAAAACAGATGTTGCCTTTGAGGCTACTTCTATGGCTTCCTTGCAAGTTACATTTACCCACGGCACCTTGTTTTCCATACTTCCAGCAACAGTTTCCCCATTTATTTCACACGATGATGCCTCATATCTTCCTATATAAAACCCATAATTTTGGGCAACGCTATTGACTAATGCAGAAGCTGTGCTATTTGATTCTTCATAATCTGTATCTAATAAGGTGTTTCGGATGAGTTTTCCATCTTCTACTGGAACCCACACAAATTGGTTTCCATAAGAATCTTCGATAACATATCCACTATCTGTTTCTCCTTCTTTATGTGAAAAACCTGTTGGAATATAAGGACTTGTTGCAGAAGCTTCACGGATATTGTTAACCTCAATTGCTAAAGAAGTGGTTTGCCCATTATTTCCTTTTACTTTGAAAGTATAATTTCCGTTTTCTGTAACAATGTATGTTGCATTATCTGAACGGTTAACTGAGCCATCTGGCAATGTGATAGACTGGATTCCTGCTTCATCATCTGTTGTTGCTACTGCTGTAATAGTAACTGTTTCTTGATTTTCATCTTGTGTGTTAGAGGTTAAATCTAAAACAGGAGCAATTTGTGATGCATTCATTTCTGTTTGATTTTTATCATTATTTTTGTTATTTCCAGTCATTAATTTAATTCCCAGACCAGCGATACAAATTACTACAACTACTAGAACTGCAATAATAACTGGCGAAATTTTATAATACATATCTTTTGTTCTCCTTTTTGTTTTTTATTATTATATACCAAAACTATTTTTTTTCAAATACTTTTTTATAATTTTATCAATTTATTTAGATAAGTAGCATATAAATACACTTCACTGACCTTTCTATTCAAACTGATTTCTAGCGCTTTTTTATAGACTTCTAAAGAAGCAAAATATCGATTTTTTAAAACCGCTTCATCCTTTACCAAATCGGTTTTATAATCCAATAAAACCAATTGGTCCTTTTCATCTATAAAATATAAATCAATCATTCCCTGAATTGCAAGTTCGCTTCCATCATATTCTTCCATTGGCATACTGACACAAAATGCTTTTTCTTTTTCCACCCATTTAGCAGTTTGAATTCGTTTATAAATCGGCGCATTGATAAAATTTTTAACAAACTTTAAATCAATATTTTTTGCCTCTTGCTCAGAAATTATTTTCTTACCAATTAACTGATTGACAAAATCTTGCAATTCAAAATCTGTATACGATTTTCTAAAATCTAATTTCTGCAAAATTAAATGAATCAGTGTTCCTTTTTGAGCACCTGTCATTTGGTGACTTTTTCCCTGTAATTCAAGTTTGATTTCTTCTAGCCCAATTTCATTTTCTATCTCTTCCTTTTGATTTTCTTTGATTTGAGAAACTGTTGTTTTTACTGGCATATCAATTAATTTTTTATCGGGATATTCCCACGTAAAATTTTTATCTATCTTTTCAAAATCAACTTTTTCCTCAAAATCAAACCTTCTTACCGTTTGAGTTATTATGTCTTCTCCTTCAAACTCTTTTTTATCATGAACATGCAATACCAAATTTTCCTGCAATTTCCCACTTAAATAAACCAAATAAATCCAATCCAAATACGAAATATATTTTTTTAGTAAAATAGGATTTAACGTTTTTTCTTGATTTTCATAAATAGCTAGCATATCTTTTTTATGATTTTCCTCTTTTTCAATCTGATTGACTGTTCCTGTAATGATTAACTTTTCCTTTGCACGTGTTAAGGCAACATACAAAATTCTCATTTCTTCGGAAATCGCTTCATTTTTGCCAACCACTTTTATGGCTTGTTTGGCTGGTGTAGGATATTGAATTTTCTTTTCATAATCAATATATTGTGGTCCAAAACCAATATCTTTATGAAGCAAAAGATTGGTTTTCAAATCCTGCAAATTGATTTTTTTACTGGTACAACTCAAAAAGACAACTGGAAACTCTAATCCCTTACTTTTATGAATACTCATAATTCTCACCACATTTTCGGACTCTCCAATCACTTTCGCAGAAGCCATATCTGAGTTTCCACTTTTGAGTTTCTCTGTAAAACGAAGAAAATGAAACAATCCACTAAAACTCGTTTTTTCATATTCTTTTGCTCTTTCAAACAACATTCTCAAATTAGCCTGTCTCAAAATCCCATTTGGCATCAATCCAACAAATTGCAAAAAACCTGTATCTATATAAATTTTCCAAATTAATTCCGCTAGACTCAAAGTTTCACTTTGTTTTTTCCAAGCTTCTAAATCCTCCAAAAACTTCTGAACTTTACTTTGACAAGAATTTTTCTCTTGCTTTGCACTCCACAAATTTGCATACACGCGTTCTTCTCGATTTAGCAATCGTATTTCCAATATCTCATTATCTGTAAATCCACCAATCGGAGACCTCATAACCGCAACTAATTTTATATCATCTAACGGATTGTCCAAAACCTTCAATACATTAAGAATCGTCTGAACCTCCATTGTATCAAAATATTCCGAAATAGCATCTGAAAAAACTGGTATGTTATTTTTCACAAGTTCTCTTTCAAAAATTGGTGCTGTATTCGAGGTCGAACGTAACAAAATCACAATATCTCGATATTCAATATTTCGAAAAGTTCCATCCTTTTGTGTAATTTGCTTTTTACTTTCCACCAATTCTCGTATTTTTCGCGCCACAAATCTTGCTTCTATTTCCACTTTATCCAGTTCTTTAGTATTATTCTCCTCTGAAAATTCCTCATCTTCTTCCTCCTGTAAATCCTGCATTTCTTTCAAATCAATTACATGTAACTCACTTTTCCCCAATCCGTTCTCAATTTGTGGATAATCTGCCCCCAAATTTAAAAATTCTTCTTTTGTATAATCAATATCGCCTAAGTCCTTGCTCATAATATTTTCGAAAATGATATTGGTAATATTTAGTATATTTTCCTTACTTCTAAAATTTTTAAACAACTGAATTTTTCTACCACTTTCATTTCCAGTTAACGAATAGGAATTATATTTTTCCAAAAATAATTCTGGACAAGCCTGCCTAAATTTATAAATACTTTGTTTCACATCACCAACCATAAAAATATTATTTCCACGCGATACTGATTTCAAAATCAACTCCTGTACCTGATTACTATCTTGATATTCATCAATTGCAATTTCTTCAAACTTTTGTTGATATTTTTTGGCAATTTCAGTTAGAACAATTTGTCCCTCCTCATTTTGCCTAACCAAAATCTCTAACGCATAATGTTCAATATCTGAAAAATCAATTATATTCTTATTTCTCTTTTTTTCTTTAAATGCTTCATCAAATTTCAGAACAACATTTTTCAAAGCGACCAAATTATCATACAATCTCCCAATATCTTGAAACGCTTCTTTGGAATTATAAATCAATGTTTTTTCAATCAAACCATTTAATTTCTTTTTTATATTATCTCTTGCTTTTTTAGCTTCTTCTTTCAATTCTGGATTTGCCTTTTTGTCTGAAGGCCAAGTTTTAAATTTCATTTGGCTAGCAAATTCAAAAGCTTGGTCCCAAGAATCACAGTTATCCTGCAATTCGTGTATCATGGTAATGTCACTTTCAAGCGTCAATGCATATTTTTGCATTTCTTCGTATTCATCTAATTTATTTTTTACAATCTTCAAACAATTCATACAATCCAAAACTTCTTCTTGAAAATCTTTTAACAAAATTTTGCCCCAAACACTACCTGCAAAATCACTTGTTTCATAATTTTCACAATGAAACATTTCAACTTTTTCCTCTAACCATTTTCGTGGAAATGGCGTACTTTGTATTAATTTATAAATATTAAAAATAATGTCCTTAACTGGTTCATCTCCTCTGTAACCTGTATAGCTTTCAATTAATTTGCCAAAAGTTTCATCTTCCGCCTCATAAAGTTCCTCAAAAACCTCTTCTAATACTTCTTGCTTTAACAACTGAATTTCTTCATTTGAGGCAATTTTAAAAGTAGCTGGTAAATCAATTTCAAAAAAATTATTTTTGATTACATCTAAACAAAAAGAATGAATGGTGCAAATATTCGATTTTCCGAGTAAAATAATCTGTTTTTGTAAATTTTCATCCGCTGGATTATCATCTAACTTTTTATAAATGGCGTCTAAAACTCTTTCACGCATCTCAGAAGCCGCTGCGTTGGTAAACGTTACGACCAATAATTTATCAATATCCAACTTATCTTTTAAAATTTTTTGAATAATTCTTTCTACTAAAACTGCTGTTTTCCCGACTTCCGCGCCGCCGCTGCAACTAATATATTATTATCTTTCTCATAAATTGCTTTTTCTTGTTCGTTCGTCCATTTCATGTTTATTTACCTCTTTATTTTTCTACTACTCAATTTTTTGCCCACCATCTACTCTTATAATTTCACCATCAATATAACGCGCTTTATCTGAGGCTAAAAATAGAACTACTTCTGCTATTTCTTCTGGCTCAGCAAAACGTTTTAGCAAAATTTTCTCTCTTTCTTCTCTTAAATAATTTCTTGATAAATCATCATTCATCCCCGTATCAACCCAACCTGGTGCTACTGCATTAACATTTATATGTGGCGCAAATTGAATCGCCAGATTTTTTGTTAAATTAATAATAGCTGCTTTGGAAGCATCATAATCAATACTATATGGATAAGTTGTATCAATTCCATTGGTAGATGAAATATTAATAATTTTTCCATATTGTTTCTGTTTCATATATTTTCCAGCATATTTTGAAACCAAAAAAACGCCAATTAGATTTGTATTTAAAGTATCTTGCCAATCTTTGACTTCTTTTTCATTAAAATCAACATCTATTGCAATACCTGCATTATTGACTACAACATCAATTTTTCCAAATTCCTGAATAATCTTTTCTATCATGCTTGATACTTCTTTTTCATTGGAAACATCTGCTTGAATACATAAACATTTATTGCCATAACTAGAGATAATATCTGTAATGAGTTCTGCTTCCTTTATGTTATGTTTATAATTAACAATTACATTAGCTCCTTCTTTTGCAAACTTAACTGCAATACTTCTGCCAATTCCCCTTGAAGAACCTGTTACTAAAACAACTTTATCTTTAAAACTCATCTATATCACCTTCCGAATTCAATCTTTTTCCATATCTCTCTAAAATATAATCAAAATATTGATTGTATTTTTCAATAGTTTCTTTTTTACAATCTACAAAACCTAATGATAATTCATCAGCATAAGTGTCTCGATAAACACAATCTTCATAAATATTGATTCCATCTACTAATTGATTAAACAATTCCTCTTCTCGTTTAAATATTTCTTTATCAACAAAATAAATATGATAATTTGCAGAAATACTTTTCAACAATTGTTTAAAAAAATAATTCTTTTTCATTATTTCCAATTCTTCATAAGAAAGAATAAATATCTCTGTAATTACTTTATTATTTTTAATATTCATTATTTGGTTCATTAAATAATTTATTTCTCTTACAGAATCATCATATACCTTGTCACTATAAATACTAATATGTTTTTCAACCGAATTCTTACTTATATTTCTATGTTTACTAATTAACCAGTTATACGTCTCATTAATAGAATCAAATTTAAAAATCCAATCTTCTGGTTTCCTTTTCATTTGTGTTAAATCATAAATTAATCCATTATAATTTTCATAATTATCAATTAGCTCATTCATTTTCTGAAGCAAAACATGATAAACTCCTTTTTTATACAAATATTCTCTTTGTGCACTTGTATAATCAATTTCATCATGAATTAAATCCGTTATAATATAATTTATAACCAACTCATCACAATTGCTTACCATTTTTTCATCACTAATGAGTATAATTGGAATATCGTTTGACAAGTTCAAATCTTTGAAACTTTTTTCATCGTCTATATAAATAATATTGGTTACATCTTTCTCTACATTTTCTAAATTACTAACAATTTTATACTCTATCTTCTCCAAATTTACATACTGTATCAAAAATTTCAAAAGGTTGCTTTCTTTGCTTGACTTAATCAATACCTTTGCCATCAATTTTTCTCCTTTTTTAAAAATCTCATTTGTTATATTCTATCATAATATTGTATCCTTGACAAATTAAATTTTTCATGTTTTGAATAATTTTAATGAATTCACAAATACTATATTTAAATTCAAAGGAGGACTTATGGACGATTTAACCATTTTAAATGAAATACACAAAGGCGTATGTATGGGTAAAGATTCCATTGCTATGGTAGCAGAAAAAAGTGCAGATGGGCAATTTCGAGATGAATTAACTTATCAATATAATCAATATCAAGAAACAGCGAATCGAATTAATCAAAAATTTGAGCAAATCGGTGAAATTCCAGACGATACGCCAATGGGCGAAAAAATTATGGGTTGGACTGGCATTCAATTTAACACCATGAACAACAAAACCAATTCTAAGCTTTCTGAAATATTAATACAAGGGTATGATATGGGAATTATTAAAGGAGTAAAACTTCTTAATCAAAGCCCTGAGGCATCAAAAGAAGTAAAAGACATTTTAAATGGCTTTATTTCTTTTCAGCAAAATAGCATAGACCGATTGAAAAAATTTTTATAAAATAATAAAAAGGGAAAGTAAAAAACCTAAATAATTGCGATAGCAAATAAAGTTTTTTTACAGACCCTTCTTTTTATTCCTCTATTCCAAATCGTATTTTGTCCTTTTCATAATTCTTTTGTATTTCAGCTTCTGAAAGAACTCGATTGTAAATTCGAATACTATATACTTTAAAAGAATTCCCATTATTGTGATGTGCATACAAACCTTTTCCTAACAAAAATTGACTAGATTTTGTATTTAAATTTTGGAATTGTACATTTTCTTTTTTAGCTTGATTGGTTCTATATGACATTTTTCCCTCTTGATATTTCCATGTATTTGAGTAAATCTTATTTGGAATTAATCCTTCATCAATTCCCTCATTTGCTAAATTTCCAAATACATGACTATTAAAGCCATTTGCATATATTAAGCAATCAAACATCTCATTTATATTTAAATTTCCCATACCAAATATATTCTGAAGTTCGCTATTACTAGAACTCACAACAAATTCTATCGTTCTATTTGAAGTACCAAGTTCTAAATTATTCTTACTCTCAAAATATTCTACACTTCCCTTTGAAAATTGATAACATTTCTCTTGCCAATTTGGTAGAGTTTGCTTAAAAATAGCATGATTTCCACTTTCACTCAAATCTTCCCAAACAGTTGTAGAATTACTATGTCCCAATTTAGTATTTTGAATACCATCATAATGTAATATCAGTCCATCTGTTACATATCCCAAATCTTTATTTTCTATACTTTCACCATTATTTTCTACCACATAATCTGTCGTATAAACCGTTCCATTTATTTTCAAATACGTTTTTAAAACCTGTTTTCCATTGTCCGCTATATCCTTTTTTACTTTAAACTCATCCACATTTTCGCACAATTTCATCTGATTAAAATATAAAATATTTCCATCTTTTAATTTCACAAAAGTATTTGGTGTTTCTCCACTCGAAAACGTCACAAATTGATTTTTGTCCTCTTCTTCACTAATCCTAGAAATTTTACAACCATTTTTCGTTTGGTCTAACATATACAAATTAAATTTATTATATTCCGCACTTGCTCCTGTAGCCATATTAATATCATTTGCTTGATTGCCAAAAAACACCGTAATACTTCCAACAAGCACAAGAATAATTACAAAAGAAATAATATATAGTGCAAGACTAATCATCGTAATTCCGCTTTTGATTTCTCATTTTACACACCTCATCATTAGTATATCGCAAAAGTAAAATAATAGCAATAGTTTTGCAAAAATTCAATATTTAAGTAAAAATTATATATCATATTTTGGAAAAAAAGTCAAGAAGATAGAACTGTAGCATCTTTAGCATAGCAGTTTTAAAGCATAAAAACACATTTTTTCTTATTCACTTTTGGGGTACACTTCATGTTGACAAATTATGTAAAATATGATATACTATATGTATAATAGATATATTTCTATTTTAGCAACCATTTAACACCAAGCGATTTCAAAAGGAGGATAATTTATGTTTGGTTTTGGCAAAAAGAAACAAGTAAACAACAATAACACTTCAGCAAGCAGCTCTTGGGGGACAGAAAAACCAAAAGTCAGCTTAGAAAAGTCAAAAGTTTCTCTTGACAAGCATCTAGTAAGCTTGAAAAAAGAGAAAAACGTTGACTTGACCAATCTAATCTGTCAAGTTAAACTCTATATCGACATTTCTCTCTCTATGGAGACGCGCTATTACGACGGCAGTGTACAAGACGCACTCCTACGGCTTTTTCCAATTGCATTAAAATTCGACGATGACGGAATAATGCCAGTTACAGTTTTCGATGAAAATTGCTTTGAACTTACTCCAATGAATTTGGATAACTACGCAACTTACGTTGTGAATGAAATTATAAGAAAAGGTTATGAGCCTTATAGCGGTACAAACTATGCCCCAGTCATTAACCATGCCATTCAAAACTGCGATGATAGCTACCCAACATTCATTCTTTTCATCACAGATGGAAACTGCGGGGACCCTGCTCAAGCTGACAAAGCATTTCGTGAATCGGCAGAACACAAAATGTTTATTCAATGTGTCGGCATCGGTAATGAAAATTTCAAGTATTTAAAGAAAATCGATGATTTAGACGGTCGCCGTGTGGATAATACCGCTTTTGTGGAAATCAAAAAATTGGAAAATTTAACTGACGAGGAACTGTACTCCAAATTATTAGAACAATATCCCGATTGGTTAAAAGCTATGAATGTGATTTAAAAACACAACAAAAAATGCAGATAGTGAAATTTACTATCTGCATTTTTACTTTCTCACTCAAACTTATTGCAACTCAATAACAGCTCCAGCTTCAGCAAATTTAGCTTTCATTTCTTCAGCTTCTTCTTTTGCTACACCTTCTTTAATTGTTTTTGGTGCGCCATCAGCGATTTCTTTTGCTTCTTTTAATCCCAATCCAGTTGCTTCTCTAATCACTTTGATAACAGCAATTTTATTTGCCCCTGTTTCTTTTAAAACAACTGTAAAGTCTGATTTTTCAGCCGCTGCTTCACCTGCTGCTCCTCCAGCTGCTGGTGCTGCAACTGCAGCTGCAGTAACTCCATATTTTTCTTCAATTCCTTTTACTAATTCTGATAATTCAACAACAGTTAAGCTGTCGATTTCTTCTAACATTTTATCTGTTTTTTCACTCATTTTTAAATTCTCCTTTTCTATTTTATTTTATTCATTCTTAGCATTTTTTTATTAAGTTCTAGAACTCGCGAGTAAAAATTTTTCGTTACCTCAAAATTTTCCACGCAAACTACTCTACTTATTCTGCTGTTTCGGTTTCTTTTTGTACACGTACTGCTTCCAATGTAGCAGCCAATTTTGATACGTTTGCCAATAAACATCCTGCCAATTTTGCAATCAATTCTTCTCTTGATGGAAGAACTGCCAATGTATTCAATTCTTCAATTGTTGCTACTTTGCCTTCTAAAACACCTGCTTTTATTTTGTAAAAATCATTTGCTTTAGAATATTTATAAATTGCTTTTAATGTAGGTAAGTATTCTTCTCCAGTTAAAATAACAGCTGTTGGTCCAACTAGGCTATCTCCTAAATCAAATCCACATTCAGCCAATGCTCTTCTTGTGATATTATTTTTGATAACACAATATTCACCATTTGCCTCTTTTACTGTTTTTCTTAAAGAAGTTACATCTTCTACATTAATTCCTCTGTAATCTGTTAAAAGCACTAAACCTGCACTTTTCATTTTTTCTGCTAATTCTTTTACTTCTTTTTCTTTTTGTGCAATAATTTTTTGATTTGCCATTTTTCTCTATTCACCTCCTTTAATTTTTTATCAATATATATTTCATATATTAAAAACTCTTCCAAAATCCGCACGAGATAATGGAAGAGTTTTAACTCTTTCTTACTACCTCGATAGGATTTACTTGTTTACCTATTGTCTTCGGTTCTTATATTTTAACTAATATACATACTTGGTCCCATACTTGTATTTACTGCAATACTTTTGATATATTGACCTTTAGCTGCTGCTGGTTTTGCTTTAATAATAGCATCAATAATGGTTTGATAATTTTCAAGCAATTTATCTGTTCCAAAAGATACTTTTCCAAAACCTAAATGAATAATATTTGTTTTATCTAAACGATATTCCACTTTACCAGATTTGATTTCTTCTACTGCCTTTGTGACATCCATTGTAACAGTTCCTGATTTAGGGTTTGGCATCAATCCTTTTGGTCCTAATACTTTTCCTAATCGTCCAATAATTCCCATCATATCTGGGGTTGCTACGATAACATCGTAATCAAACCAGTTTTCTTTTTCGATTTTAGGAATTAATTCTTCTGCCCCAACAAAATCAGCTCCTGCTTTTTCTGCTTCTTTGGCTTTATCGCCTTTGGCAAATACTAAAACTTTTAGTGACTTACCAGTTCCATTTGGTAATACAACAGTTCCTCTTACTTGTTGGTCAGCATGTTTTGAATCAACACCTAATCGAACATGTAATTCAACTGTTTCATCAAATTTTCTTTTTGGCATTTTTTCAATAATTTCTAAGGCTTCTTTCATATTGTAAATTTTTTCATGATCTACTAATTTAGCAGCCTCTTGATATAATTTTCCTCTTTTCATTTTTAACCTCCCTTGGTACAAACGATATAAAATCTCCCAAAAATTATTTATATAATAAGAATTTCTTCTTATTTAAACACAATTAATCTACTACAGTAACACCCATTGAACGAGCTGTTCCCATAACCATGCTCATAGCTGATTCCAAAGAACCTGCATTCAAATCTTCCATTTTTTGTTTTGCGATTTCCTCTACTTGAGCTTTAGTAATTTTCGCAACTTTTTCCATATTTGGCTTTCCTGAACCTTTTGCCAAATTAATTGCTTTTTTGATTAATACTGCTACTGGTGCAACTTTTGTAATAAATGTAAAAGATTTATCTTTATAAACAGAAATTACAACTGGAATGATCATTCCTGGCTGGTTCGCTGTTCTATCATTGAATTCTTTTACAAATTGCATAATATTAACACCACTAGAACCAAGCGCTGGTCCAACTGGTGGAGCTGGTGATGCTTTTCCTGCTTCGATTTGTAATTTAATTACATTTACAACTTCTTTATTGTCTGCCATTTTAAAAATCTCCCTTCACTTTCTTAATTTGTTTTTTGTACTTGTGAAAATTCTAATTCTACTGGCGTTTCTCGACCAAACATAGAAACTAAAACTTTTACTTTTTGCTTTTCTTTGTTTATTTCTTGAACCGCACCAACAAACCCTTCTAATGGTCCATTGATAACTTGTACGGTATCATTAACATCATAATCTACATTTACTGGAACATCATCAAATCCCATGTTACGTATTTCATTTTCAGTAAGTGGAATTGGGTCTGTACCAGAACCAACAAATCCTGTAACACCTCTTGTATTTCTTACGATATACCAAGATTCCTCTGTTACAATCATCTTTATTAAAACATAACCCGGAAATACCTTTTTCAAATTTGTTTTTCTTTTTCCTTCTTTAATTTCAACTTGTTCCTCCATCGGAACTACAATATGAAAGAAAAAATCTTCTAATTCTCTATTTTTAATGGTTTTTTCCAAATCTGTTTTTACTTTGTTTTCATATCCTGAATACGTATGGATTACATACCAATTTGCTTCTTTTTTTTCTTCTTGAGACATAAGTGAACTAGCCTCCTTCTCCTTTTATTGAGCAAAATCCTTCTTAAGAATTATTCTGTTTGTGTTTCTGAACTATCGCCTTCTTGCACAGTATCTGCATTTTCTTCTACTGTGTCATTGGATTCTTCTTGATTTTCATTGTCTGTAACTGTTCCATCATTTAATTCCGTTGTTTCATTTACATTTTCTGTATCTGATGCAACTAATGTTTTTAATCTTTCAATTCCCAAACGATTCAAATTCTCAAAACATACATCAAGTACAAATACAATTGCACAAACAATTAAAACAATCGATATAACCGCTGATGTATTATTCACTAATTTTTTAAATGTTGGCCAAGTTACTTTTTTTAATTCAGATTTTAATTCTTTAAAGAAATTGTTCTTGCTTTTTTCTTTATTAACATCTTTCTTTGCCATTTTTTCCCCCTTACAGGATTTATTTCGTTTCTTTATGAACTGTATGGTGTTTGCAGAACTTACAATATTTTCTTATTTCTAATCTGTCTGTATTGTTTCTCTTATTTTTCGATGTTGTATATGTTCTCCTTTTACATTCTGTACATTCTAAAATTATATTTTCTCTTGGTCCTTTTGAAGCCATTTTTATTACACCTCCGCCTTCATTCTTACATAAAACTTATTTTAACGATGTGATTCATGTACTCTCTTGAATACATGCTTTAATACTTTATCACAAATTTTTCGAACTGTCAATCATTTTCTAGAATTTTTATGAATATTTTTATCATTCTTTTTCTTTTTTACCGAAAAACCAAATTTTCCAACCTTTTTCCCTTGCGTATAATACCCTCCATTGCTATAAGAAATCAAATTGCATTTGGAAATATCAAAACCACCATTTGAGTCAATATATTTTTCATCAGCATGAATTGCCAGAACTTCTGCTACAAATTGCGTATGGGTTCCATAACTTCTTTCTTCAATTACTCTACACTCTACAGAAACAGGACTTTCTTTTATCATGGGACATTTTACAAAATCCGCCTTTTCTTTGGTTAATTTCATTTCTTTAAATTTATCAAACTTCGCCCCACTTCTAACGCCACACCAATCCGTCGCAAACGCCAATTTTTCAGTTGTCAAATTAATCACAAATTCCTTACTTTTCTGAATTAAACGATACGAATAACGCTCTGGTCTCACTGAAATATAGACAATTGGTGGACAGGTATTGATAATACCTGTCCATGCAACTGTTATAATATTAGATTTTTCCATATCACCTAAACTAACCATTACCGCTGGAATCGGATACAAAAACGTTCCTGGTTTCCAAACTACTTTTCCCATGCTTCTTTTTCTCCCACAACCTTTAACTTGATTTCCCTTTGTATGTTTCTTTTTATATAAAAATCTAGTAGTTTCTTATATTTTTCTTTAATATCAATGAAAGTATATTCTCCAAAACCTCCATATTTAGCAAATTCTAATGCAGTAACCAATTCGCTATCCCCATTATTGTTGTATTCAATATATTTTCTACCATCTTCTTTTTGAAAAATACTTCCAATAAATCCATTATTCTTTTCATTTGCTTCATCTATTCTTTTGTTTGAGACATAAACTTCCTTAAAAAAGTCTTTATTATGTCTGCAATCACCTGTATTCATTCTGCCAACAACAACATCTTTTCTTAATAATTGATTGTTTTCATCTAATTTAACAACTCCAAGAATATTCGCTCTATCGCTATAACTTCCTCTCCCTTTTGGATGTTCAATCGTTGGCGGAGTAATATTACTTTCAAATCTAAATTCCCCTAAATCAAAAACAATCACCTGTTCTTTTTTCTCATTTTTTTCATTCAGCAAAATTAAATGACTAATATTTTTGTCCTCTGGAATTTCATTTACTAAAACTCCCCATCGATAAGGCTCACCTGTATATTCATTAAAAAGATTTTCTGGATCCACTCTTTTTTTCGTTTTTTCTGTAGCCATCTGTAAAACATCTATCGTGCGTATATTTTTAGTAAAGTCTATTCTTTTTCTCTCCTCATGTAAGATACTTTTTAACATATGATACGCATTTTTTAATTGCTCCGCATCTTCTCTTTTTTGGTTTTTCAAATAATAATATTTCACAAACACTAATCGCCTAAATAGCATTTCTTTTTTGTCATCCTCTTCTGACTGAGCGTCTACTTTTTCCATAAATTTTTGATAAGTTTCCTCTGAATAAATATCTTTCGAGGCACTCCAAAAACTTTTCATTGTATTGTGTAAACATTTCAATGAAACTTCTTTGTATCTTTTAGGAAGTGCCAAAATAGAATATGGTTTAATCATGACATCTTCTCCTTTTTCTCTTGATATATTTTATTATACCATATTTTTACATCAATGTCAAGTTTTATGTTAATTTTCAGCTTTTGTTAAAACTCCGTCTATTTTTTTATAGACTCTTTTTTTATTAATTTCCATTTTAGCTAAAATTTCTTTTTCCAAATCCACATCTAATATTTCCGAAAGTCCCAGTAAATAAATTGCAACATCAGCCAACTCTTCACCAACGTTAGCCTTTTTCTTGCAATAAGCGTCATACGCTTCGCCTAATTCTCCATAAGTAAGAGCGAATTCCATACTGACATCTGTTACATTAAATTTTTTGTCCAATTTATTTTGATATATTTCTTTTTGTAATTGTTTTAAATCTACCATTTTTTCTCCTTTTTCTCCTTAAATATTCTCATTCCAATTTTTCCAACCATAACTATCATTTAATAATAACACAACATTTTCCACTAAAATTGGCGCCAAATAAAATTCTCCTTGTAAAATAGGAATTCCCCACAGCAAGATTAAAATTATATCATTTCCAATAAAAAATAAAAAACTATATTTACTTCTTCTTGTGATTAAATATGTT
This sequence comes from uncultured Clostridium sp., assembly GCA_947648495.1. GTDB lineage: Bacteria > Bacillota > Clostridia > TANB77 > CAG-508 > Scatovivens. The sequence continues at coordinate 5,971 of CANSOA010000008.1, read as the reverse complement.
GCAATTAAGCTCGTAACCATTGATAAACTAGAAATTATTAATTGGCTTGTTTGGAAGTATTTTAGCAAATAATATAAGCCAACAAATCCAATCATACTTACAAAAACTAATAATCCCCATTCCCTTTTTGAAATTTGACTTGACTCTACGGTATTGGTTTCTTCATTCTTATGTGTCACCCAAGAAATTACACCATAAATATACATTGGAAATACAATCAAAACATCGATTATTACTTCTCCATAATAGTGATTTTGATAGGATAGGATAGAATATAACATCACTTCTGCAATTCCGATAAATTGGCTAAATATCTTCCCTTTTGCTTGTGACAAAGAACAAATTATTCCAACTAAAGATGCTAAAATTGTCAGTGTTCCACTTTTACAAGTAATTGATGAAAAAACTACTGATATTACTCCAAACAATAACAAACTAATCTCAAATCTCTTCCAATCTCTAAATAACCTTTTCATAAAACTTCTCCTTAACTGCCTATTTCTTCTTTCAATTCATCAATGATTTCCTGATAATTTGAGTATTCTTCCTTTACATCATCTGTTTCTCCACTCGAAAAATTCTTCAAAAATACCATTTTAAATTCCATAAATTCGCTAATACCTTCAAAATATTTTTTTATATCTTCCGCAACTTTTTTATTTCCCTTTTCACTTATTTGCCCAATCGTAATCAAGTAAACTGTTTTTCCTTTTAAAATTTCTGGATGCGAAGAATACGGATTCCACCTGTCAATGACATTTTTCAAAATACCAGTGATGTGGTTCATGTAAATTGGGGTTGCAATGATGATTTTCTCTGTTTTTGCCATATTCTTATACAGTTCTTGCATGTCGTCTTCTATGACGCAAAACTCTTCTAGATGGTTGACACAGGCGCCACAACCCAAACAATAATTGATGCTTTTATCCGCCAAAGAAAACAAAATATCGTCCTTTTCTTTCAAATCCTTTAAAATTCTATCACAATTTTGCTTGCGATTACTTCCATTTATGTATAAATTCATAACAATCTATCTCCTTTTTCTATTGCTAAGCAATCAAATTTTCTACTTCATTTTTAGCCCTTCCAAATTGTAAAATTTCCAAATATTGCATTAGTTCAAACTCAACACCCAAATATTCCTCAAATATTCCCCTAATTTTACTGTCTTAACCAAGTTTGCACCTGTAAATTCTGTTACTTTATTGGAAACAATATTTTCTGGATGAACAGTTATGACAATATATTCACATGCCAACTTCTTTGCTTCTTCAATTAAAAGCATTTCTAAATTTTTCATAATTCCTTGATTTCTATATTCTTCTAAAACCAAATATCCACCCAACTCAACAACTTTATTTTTTTGTAAATTAAGTTCTTCCTTTATATCTTTTACATAAGATTCATCTAAATATAATTGGGCAACTCCTACCAACTTTTCTCCAACATATGCTCCCATATTAATCGCTTCATTTTTTTGAACAACTGTTCTTTCTCGTCCTCTGTAAATGGAATAAAGAAATCTTTTCTTTCTAATTGATTTAACACTGTATCAACCAATTCACTCCATTTATGTTTATCTTCTCTGCTAATTTGCTTATATTCAACCATTTACTTCTCCTCCTCGATGACAAAATTATATCTCATTTCTTCCAATTATGCAAGTTATTATCTTTATTTTCACACAAAAAAACGGAAATAATTTGTTTTATTTCCGCAAATAACTCTACCTTTATTATAACATATTTATGTAAATTTGTCAACTTGACATTTGAGACAAAATATGCCTCTCTCATTTATAAAAACTCTGTCTATGCTATTTTTTCTAAATTTTTTCACGAAACTTGCTAAATGCTCCCGGAATTGCGTATTTTTCCCAAACTTCCTGCTTCTGTGCCCAAATAAATACATCATTTATATTCGTAACAGTAACTTTAAATCCAATCATATCCCACTCCACATGCGAAAAAATGTGATGATGTGTTCCTACTTTTTCTAAGTTACTAATTTGTAAATCCCAAGTTTGCAAAACCTCTTCAATTTGCTCTTGGTTAAGCTTTCCCTCCACATTCGGAAACTCATACAAATTCGCAAGAAGTCCTGTTTTCGGTCTTTTTTGAATAGCAACTTTTCCTTGATATTCTAACAAAAACACCGTTTTTTGCTCTTTTCTTCTTTTAATTTTTGCATTTCGCAGTGGAATTTGTGCGGTCAAATTTTCTTTTTTCGCCAAACAAATTTCGTGCAAAGGACATTTTTCGCAAATAGGCTCTCCATTTGGCAAACAAATTCGTTCTCCGAAGTTCCATCAAGCCTTCATTAAAATTACCAGCTTGTTTTGGCATAATCTTTCGCAATTTTTCAGTAAATTCCTTTTTGGTTTTGGCTTCTAAAACATCTTTTTTACTTAGCAAAATGCGACTTACCACGCGAAGTACATTTCCGTCAACCGCTGGAACTGGTTCATCAAATGCAATGGAACTGATTGCTCCTGCTGTATATTCGCCAATTCCTGGTAATTTCAATAATTCTTCATATTGTTTTGGCATTTCTCCATGATATTTTTCTACTATGATTTTTGCTGCTTTCCTCAAATTTCTGGCTCGATTATAATAGCCTAAGCCTTCCCACAATTTGAGTAATTTTTCTTCATCAACTTGCGCTAAGTCTTGAACAGTCGGCAAATTTTTTAAAAAACGCTCATAATATCCAATTACTGCTTCAATTCTGGTTTGCTGAAGCATAATTTCTGAAATCCAAATAAAATATGGATTTTTTTCTTTTCGCCAAGGTAACTCCCTTTTATTTTCTGTATACCATTTTATGATTGGTTCTCTTATTTTTTTCATTAATTCTAAATCTTGCATCACTTTTATCTTCCTATGTATCATAAAAATCACAGCGTTTTCTGGATTTTGTATTTATTTTAATAACGTTGCGGGATTTGCTAAAAAGGCAAATAATGTTTTCGTTAAAAATATAATTCCAAAAATTATACCAATCATTACTACTATATAAGCTATATAACCCAAAAATGACTGTGTTTTTTGATAAGCAATATATTCTACTATTGTTATAATTGTTGTCATTAAAAATACAGTTGCAAATGTCATTATTGTTATTTCTGGATTTTGCAAATAATAACTAATAAAACAATAGACAAAGTTTAAAACATATCCAAAAATAAAGCCTTTTTGACAAATTCCTAAATAAACAATATAGGCAAAAATTAATCCAATTACAATTGATACAATATGATTCATTTTTTTCCTCCTTATTTATTATATTCATAAATAAATTTATAGTCAAATAATAGCTCGCCAAAAGTTTACTCTTTATCTAAACGTATTGGCTAAATTATCGCATATTGTTACAAATAATTTTTTATCATTTCCTGGTATCGTATCTAATATTTCTAAAAGTACTGTGTCTGTATTTTGATCGTCAATTCCCCTAATTAGCGTATCTAAATTTAAATTCAACTCAGTTGCAATGTTTACAATAACTACTAAACTACATTTGTTGTCTCCTCGTTCAATTTGTCCATAATGTGATGGACTAATATCAACCTTTTCAGCCAATTTTTCCTGTGTAAGCCCTAATTCCTTTCGTCTTTCGCAAATTCTCTTTCCCATTTCTTTATAATTTATTTGATACATCTGCTCTTCCTCCTTGTAGTATATTGTATCTTGTAGAAATTAGTTTGAGGAGCATCTGTAAGCGTTATTTGTTGTGTAGTACTGTTATTTATTAATAGACACCTTTATAATTCAATTACATCTAAATCATCTGGCACATATATATTTCCATTAAAGTATTGCTTTGCTTCTTGTTTGTATAATCTTTTTCTGTTTTCTAAATCATTATCATTTGCGTGGTATAATAGCAAGTTTTTAACGTTCAAACTCGTTGCAATTTTTGATGCGGTTTTTACAGTAGAATGCATTTTTTCATATGGTTTATATTGTTCGGCTTCGGAATGCATACAAAATGCTTCATGCAGTAGCCAGTCTACATTTTCAACTTCTGTTCTTAATTTTTCATCAAAGGTTTCATCTCCCAAAAAAACAAAAGTTTTTCCATTTTGTAAGGTAGTTTTAAAGCCAAATTGTCTCTCTTTTTTTGCTTGCACATCTAAAAATTTAACACGATAATTTAAAATTTCTCGTTCTTCTTTATCTTCTACAATATGAAAAATAATTCTATCATCAATTAATTTTGCAAATTTTTCTGGTAAAACCTCAAACATGATATTTCGAATCGTACTTTCCAATTCTCTATGCATATAAATATTAAGATTTCCCTCATAATTCTGTTTATTAAAAAATCTCTCTGAATATCTTATAATCCAGAACAAACCTAATATATGGTCTGTATGCTTATGGGACAAAATCACATGATGAATTTTTCTAAAATCCACTTTTGCATCTCTTAACTGTTTAAGAATTTGTATTCCTCCGCCTGTATCAACTAAAATGTGCTCCCCCCCTAGATTTTCAAGGGTAAAACAAGTATTGCAGCAATCTAATGTCATAGCATTTCCTGTCCCTAATATGTTTAGTTTTTCCATGTTCTTTTCATTCCTTTCTTGATTTCTTTCAATCATTCTGTTTTTTCTGTTAATAAATTGATTTTTATTTTATCATACAAAACTATTTTTTACAATAGAACAATTCCTCAACTTCATAATTATATTTTCTTTATTAAGCAAAACTTATTTTTCTAAAGAGACTAACATCGCATCTAACTTATTTGTTAATCTCTCATAATAATCTTCATCATGTTCCTTATCATAAATCATTTGTTTAATATCGCTATCATCTAAAACTATCATAAGTTTACCATTTTCTCTTAAAGTTCCTTTTATTGCTTTCATTCCATTTTTATCTACTCCATTTCTTGTCAGCAATATTGCAACCGTTCTTAAAGCAGTTTTATAGAGATATTTTTCTGTAGTATATACTTCTTTTTGTGTAATATTATTTACATAATTTTTAAATTCAAAAATAATATATTTTGAAGAAAAATACTTTTCAATCGTATTAAAGAATTCATTTTTTATGCCATTCTTAATTTTACAAATTAAATCAAATCTATATAAACCATCATTTGAATTCTCTTGTTCTTCCCACAAAGTTAAAACATCATTAAAAAAATACTTTAATAAATCTACACAAAATTCTTCATATGATTTTTGCCCTTCTTTTCCAGGAATAATAGATTCCAATCTTTCCGTATATGTATAATTTAAATCATCACAGGCTGGATATTGTTTTAAATCAATATCAAAATTTAACTCTTTTTCAATTATGTCTTCAGTAGAAAAACTCAATAAATTAATAAGTCTGTCCTTCATTTTTTGATTATTGGATACTAAATATAATAAATTCGATATATCAATAACATTGATATGATAATTTTCTACTAATATATCTTTTAATCTACTATTTCGTCTACTAAAGGATACCAAAATAGGAATATAATTTGTTTTCTTTGTACATTCAATTAACATATTAGCTATACCATTTATCTTTCCTGTATCTAAATCTCCTTTTCTTACTTCAACTACATACTTATTTTCATCTTTTTCAGCTAAAAAATCAATTCTTGTTCTACCCACTAAAACCTCTTTTTGTATAGCAAATCCATTATCCAAAAAAAGTTGTTCAATAAATCTACATATCTTTTCTTCCATTTTCTTTTTACTCCTTTTTTATAAAAATGTAGTTTATACTTCTTGATTTCTCTATTTGTTATTTTCAACATAATATCGCAAAAACCTCCTTTTTTCAAGACTTTTGGTCAAAAAAAGACCGTTCTTTTAGAACGGTTTAAGATTTTTGCGTTTCGCCAAATTTTTGTAGTCTTGAAAGTTAGTTCTATCAAGGCTTTCAAAAAGTTCGACGAAAACTCTTCTTGGCTCCTCCAGTAAGACTCGAACTTACGACCCTGCGGTTAACAGCCGCATGCT
>CANSOA010000007.1 GCA_947648495.1 uncultured Clostridium sp. | reverse complement strand
AAATTAAAAATATTAATATAAAAAAGATAGAAAGACTGTCCCCGTCCCTCGAAAACCTCAAAATTAAAAATATTAATATAAAAAAGATAGAAAGACTGTCCCCGTCCCTCGAAAATCTCAAAAATAAAAAATATTAATATAAAAAAATAGAAAGACTGTCCCCGTCCCTCGAAAATCTCAAAAATAAAAAATATTAATATAAAAAAATAGAAAGACTGTCCCCATCCCCCAAAATATAAAAAATTAAACAATTAAACAAAAATCAAAAAAAGCTTGCTTTTTTCCAAGCGAGCTTTTATAATAGAAATAGAAAATTTTTAAAATTTTCTATTTCTCTATTTATGTCTCTTATTTCTAGGCATTTTTCTAAACTTTACTCTCAGAATTACAATTCCAAACAAAAATAGTAATATTCCAACAAGCAAAACTAATATTTTCACATCAAACTTTTTCTCAACATCATGACTTGCCAAAAGTTCAGTTGTATATTCTTTCTCATCAATTGTGTATGAAACATTTCCTAAAACAGTTCCACTTGAAATTGGTGCTAATAAATCTTCATTTAAATTTATTTTAGGAGACAAACTTTCCAAATCCAGTTCTTTATTAAAATAATCAGATAAGGTCTCTTTTGCAACCAAATCCAAACTTTTTGTATTTTTCTTACCATTTTTAATCTCAATCGTGTCAACAACATCATTTTTCTTTAAAACATCAGCAAACGCGAAATCCTCAAACCCATAATCAAATAAAGCTTTTGTATCAACATATCTTTCACTTGCTCCTTCTGCATTTGTTCCAGAATGTAAAACAACTGAAATTAATTCAGTATTATTCTTTTGCGAACCCGCTATCAAGCAATTTTTTGCCTCCGTTGTATAGCCAGTTTTGATGCCAATCACGTTTTCATCATAATATTTACTTTTTGGACGTATCATATCATTTGTTGTAATACAAATTCGGTCAGTAGTTGGATACAAATTGGTGGAAGGCAATGTATAAGACGCTGTTGATACATATTTTCGGAAAGTTTCATTTTTCATTCCATAAGATGCCATAAGATATAAATCATATGCCGTTGAGTAATGATTGTCATTGTGAATTCCATTTGGATTGACAAAATGCGTATTTTTACAACCTAATTCAAGAGCCTTTTGGTTCATCTTATCCGCAAAACCTTCTACAGAACCACCAATATGTTCTGCTAGTACAATGGCAGCATCATTTGCCGATTTTACCATCAAGGCGTACATCAAATCTTTTATCGAAATTTCTTCACCTTTTTGCAAATTTGCATTAACATATCCACTTGGAAGTGAGTAAATTGCATTATGGCTAACAGTTGCCATCTCATTAAGGTCACAATTTTCCAAAACCAAAATAGCAGTCATAACTTTAGTTGTGCTTGCTGGATACATTTTTTCATAAGCATTTTTTTCATATAATATTTTTCCAGTGCTACTCTCGACAAGGATAGCGGAACTGGAAGCAATACTTGGTTCCACTGCAAAGTTAATCGTAGAAAACGATATTAAAAACAGAAAAAACCAAGCAAAAACTTTTTTTCTAAACTTCATAAAAAACTCCTTAAAACGTATTCCTTATAATCATATATTAAAACATGACAAAATTCAACACAAAAACAAAAATAAAATAAGAAAGGATGATAAATATGGATAAACAAAAATTGATAAAGATAGCAGTTGCAGTTGTAATAGCAGTTTTAGCTATCGTATATTATTTTTCAAATAATCAAGAAACAACAAATTATGAAAATATAGTAAGCAATGATTTTGTGGTAGAAAACAAAATCGAAGAAAATACTCAAGAGGAAAAATCGGAAATAAAAGTGTATGTGACAGGAGAAGTCAATGCGCCGGGCGTTATAGAATTAAAAGAAGGAGACAGAATTCAAGATGCTATAGAAGGAGCTGGTGGAATTAAAGCAGAGGCAAATTTAAAGGAAATTAATTTAGCTTATGAAGTATCAGATGGAGAAAAAATTTATATTCCTAATTTATCGGAGGTTTCACTAGAAGAAACACAAGAAATAGCGTTATCAACAAGTAATTCAGGTTCTAATACAAGTAGTAATTCAAACGGAAAAGTCAATATCAACAAAGCTACAGCTTCAGAATTAACAACGGTTCCCGGAATTGGAGAATCGACTGCGCAAAAAATTATTACCTATCGTGAGGAAAATGGCAAATTTAAGGCAATTGAAGATATTAAAAATGTATCTGGAATAGGAGATAGTAAGTATAATAGTATGAAAGATTCCATTTGTGTTAAATAATCAAGGGATAATAAAAAATTTAATATTCTATTAATAATATAAAAAATTCTGATGTAAAGTATATGCAAAAAAGAATTGGCTAAAAGATTTTTTTAAGGATTCAAATATCGCCTTGCTCTCCTTTTTAATTTTTTGGCACGATAAATAATAATATGCTTTTTAATAAAAGCAATAAAAATTCGTAAAATAATTAGTCCAATTAGAATAGAAAAAAACATTTTGTAGTCAAAGTTCAAATCCTCAGTTTTTATTTGAGTATTTATAGACTTTTCATTGGGTTCTAACGTTTTATCAGGAGGAGTATTTTCTTTGTGTTCTTCATTTATAGCAGAAACTGACCCAAAATTTTGATTTCCATATTCTAATAAATGGATTGTATCCAAATAGCGTGCACTTCTTCCATCTTCAGTCGTTTCAGCATGCAAAACAACACAAATTAACTCAAAACCATCTTTATTGCTAGCAGAAATGAGACAATTTTTTGCCTGTGTAGTAAAACCAGTTTTTATGCCAATTGCATAAGGATAATAAAAATTATGTCCTTGTGTTAATAAATGATTCGAGTTTTTCAAAATTCGATCTGTAGTTGGATATTGTTCTGTTACAGGTAATGTGTAGGTTAAAGTAGAAACTATATGCCTAAAAGTCTCGTTTTGCATGCAATAACGAGTAATAGTAGCTAAATCTTGTGCAGATGTATAATGCTGATCATCGTGAATTCCGTTAGCATTTACAAAATGAGTGCTAGTACAGCCTAGCTCTATTGCTTTTGCATTCATGATATTAGCAAAATTTTGGATTGTTCCACCAATGTGTTCTGCAATTATGTTTGCCGCTTCATTGGCAGAATTTAGTAAAAGCGCATAAAGCAAATTTTCCATACTTAATTGCTCATAAGCTTGGATTTTTGCATTGGTATAGCCACTTTTTATAGAAGCGACTGCTTCATAACTGGCAGTTACTTTTTCATCTAAAGAGCAAGTTTCCAAAGCGATAATTGCAGTTAAAACTTTTGTGGTGCTGGCAGGAAACATAGGAATATTTGCATTTTTCTCATATAAAATCTTTCCATCTTTGGAATCAATTAAAATGGCTGATTGTGAATAAATAACAGGTTCGTCAGCTAAAACATAAGAATTTATAAAAACATTGATTAAAAAAACAAAAAATAATATTATTAAAATTTTTTTGGGAAAAGTCATTAAAATCTCCTCTTTTGGTAATAATAGATATTATATAATTATATACTTAAATAGAACAAAAAGAAAGAGGAAATGGTGAAATTTTGATTATTTATATTTTAACTTTTATTATTGTAATTATTTTAATATTTACAAATGCCATAACAGATGCGCCTAATGCAATTGCAACATTAGTTGGCACTAAAGTATTGCCATTTAAAAAAGCGGCATATTTAAGTGCAGTATTCAATTTTATTGGAATTATCGTCATGAGTTTTGTAAACATTTCGGTAGCAAATTGTATTAGTTCGATGGTGGATTTGAGCGATGAAAAAAATGGGATAATTGTATTAATATCTGGTATGATAGCGGTTATTTTATTTGCGTTGGTAGCTATGCGATTTGGAATTCCAACAAGTGAAACACATGGATTAATTGCTGGCTTAACAGGAGCAGCGGTAGCTATTTATGGCTGGAATTCGGTAAGTCTGTATGAGTGGAAAAATGTGCTAATTGGGCTTGTATGGTCAATTTTAGGAACTTTAATTGTTGGATTTCTTGTGGTTAAGATATTTGAAAAAATAATTTCTATGTTTCAAAGTGATAACACCAAACAATGGCAAGTTATCAGTTGTTGTGGCATGTCGTTTATGCATGGAGCACAAGATGGGCAAAAATTTATTGGTATCTTAATTCTATTTTTCAGTCTGATTAGGCATACGCAAATTCCCCAAATTATCAATCCATTGGATTATGTGGGAATTATTATATATACAGCTTTTATTATGGCAATGGGAGTTGCTATTGGTGGAAAAAAAATAGTCGATAATATTGGTAGTGAAATGGTAGAATTAGATAATAATCAGGCATTAATGAGCGATATTACAACAATTTTTACATTGTTTATAGCGAGCATGACAGGAATCCCAGTCAGCACAACACATGCTAAAACAATGTCAATTATCGCAATTGGAAAAAATAAAAATTCCAAAATGGATCAATCGAAGATATTTAGTATTTGTAAGGCATGGTTTTGGAATTTTCCAATATCAGGTGCAATTGGTTATATTCTAGCACTGGTTATAAAGGTTTTTGTATGATTATAAATTAAGCAGATTTTTCAAATCGGTATAATTAATGTCTAAGATAATGCAAAAAGCAATTAACTCAAAATCTTTGACAATCATTTTATCATTTTCAATTCGATAAATTTCATTACGATCCATTTCAATTCCTAGCAACTCAAGTTCTCGAATTAAATCTACTTTTGTATAATTTTTCTTTTTACGAGCAATTTTAATTAGATTTCCAATGACATTACGCTTATTGTTATATTTTTTCAAAATATTCCTCCTTGTTCTATCTTTATATAAATACAATATGTCGAATTTTGTCAAATAACATATTAAAATGTCAAACCTATTGCAAGATGTAATAAAATAGTATATAAATGAGACTTGTACAGTATTAGTATTGATTTTACAATAATATTTATGCTACAATGAGCAGAGAGACTGTTCACTTTAGCGAAAAATGTCAGAAAATGGAGGTATAAATATGATAAAAATATCAGATGCAGAATATGAAGTAATGAAAGTTATTTGGAAACGAAAAGAAGTTACGTCGTTAGAAATTATAGAAGAATTAAAAGATTCTAAATGGAATTTTAATACAATAAGAACTTTAATTAAGCGATTACAAACCAAAGGTGCAATAAAAGTTTCAGGAAGAAGAGGTAAAACATTTTCATATATTTCAAAAATAGATGAAAGCGAATATAAAATTGAAATGGCAAAAGATTTATTAAAGAAAGTTTATAACAATTCTTTAGAAGACTTTATTTTGGACTATTGTAAAGCCTCTAAAATAACAGCGGATGACTTAAGGGAAATTATAAAAGATATTGATAAAAAACAAGAAAGTTAACAAAAGATAAAAAATCCAGTCTTTAAGACTGGATTTTTATGGCGAAGTGATTTGAAAACTAGACAAAACAGAAGAAGTAAGATTCGTATAAAAAGATAAATCCTCAAGAGGAAATTCAATATCAAAAATATAATAAACATCATCGATTTGGAGCCATACAACTTGCAGATAAAAGGCTTTGTTTAAATTTTTGTCTAAATAATGAAAACTGTAAGTATAAGCTAAATGTTCATTGACGGATAATTCCTTTAAATCAGACACATTAGAAGAGCTCTCAAAATTACTTAAAAAAGCGATTTTATCAGCTTCAATTATTTCAGACAAATCTTTATTTTTCATAGCGTTTTCTTTGGTAATAAATAGATTTAAATTGTCCTCTGAACGCAGTTCTAGTAAATAATCTAATTCCGAAGAATAACTTTTTAAATTCAAATTATTGGAAAGTTCAACATGAATGGAATTATCTTTACTATAAAAAATAGTAGAACTTTCTTTTATTTCTTGGGAATTATTTTTTTGGGGCGTAGAAATTTTTTTAGCAATCAAAACAATAATAGAAATAATCATAACAACAAAAATAACACCAATTATAATGACTTTTTTCATATTCAAATGGCGTGGTTCATCGTAAAATTCATTCATATTTCATAACCTCTTTTTTTATTTTATAATACTATATTACAAATTGATAAAAATTTCAACAAATTTATAAAAAAATGTATTGACATTTGTAGTGAACCGTGATATTATTTGATAAATTTTAATCTAAAAATATTTATTCTTTATTTCAGTTCGGAATAAAAAATCAAACAAAGAAATTATAGTTAAGAAAGGAGTAGTTATTTTTGTTATCAATTATAAAAAGTATGTCACTTCAAGGGTTAGAAGGGGTTTTAATTAACGTTGAAGTTGATATTTCAGCAGGAATGCCATCTTGGGAAGTGGTTGGTTTGCCAGATGCTTCTATTCGTGAATCCAAAGAGCGAGTAAGAACAGCTATCAAAAATTGTGGAATTGCTGTTTTAAGTAGAAAATATATTATTAATTTATCACCCGCAAATTTGAAAAAAGAAGGCTCAATGCTTGATTTAGCAATGGCAGTAGGAATTTTGCGTTCAATGGATGTTATTCAAGAGATAAATTTTGAAAATATGGTTTTTGTTGGGGAATTGTCACTTGACGGGAAAATTAACAAAGTAAATGGAATGTTGCCAATTTGCATTGAAGCTTTAAAATATGGCATAAAAAGAGTTATTGTCCCAAAAGAAAATGCCAAAGAAGCAGCAATTGTAAGCGAACTTGAAGTAATTGGTGTTTCACATTTAGAGGAAGTAATCCAATATTTAAATGAAGAAATAAAAATTGAAAAAGAAAAAGTAAATTTGGAAGATATTTTGAAAAATAACAATAGTAAACAACTGGATTTTATAGAAGTAAAAGGACAAGAAGCTATAAAAAGAGCCTTAGAAATAGCAGCTTCTGGAGGTCATAATTGTCTAATGATAGGAAGTCCAGGATCAGGAAAAACCATGATGGCAAGAAGATTACCAACAATTCTACCAGATTTAACATTTGATGAATCACTTGAAATTACAAAAATACACAGCATTGCTGGCAAATTAGGAGAAAATACATTAGTAACTCAGAGACCATTTCGAAGTCCACACCATACCATATCAGCTAATGGATTAATTGGTGGCGGAAAAATTCCAAAGCCTGGAGAGATTAGTTTATCGCATTATGGAGTGTTATTTTTAGATGAATTATTAGAATTTAATAAAAATACATTAGAGGTTTTGAGAGGACCTTTGGAAGATAGAAATGTTACAATTAGTAGAGTTGGAGCGAGTTTGACTTATCCATGCAATTTTATGCTTGTGGCTAGCATGAATCCGTGTCCTTGTGGATATTTAGGGAGTAAAGAGAAGAAGTGTTGTTGTACTCAAAAACAAAAAGAAAATTATAGAGCCAAATTAAGCGGACCATTATTGGATCGATTTGATATACATATTCAAGTTACAGGTGTAGATTATAAAAAATTAGAAACTAAAAAAGGAGAAACTTCAGAAGATATTAGGCAAAGAGTAAATGATGCAAGAAACTTGCAAATTGGAAGATACAAAGAATTTGGGATTTTTTGCAATGCAGAATTAACCCCAAAACTGATGGAAAAGTATTGTGCATTGGACAAAGAGTCGAATGAAATATTAAGTCAAGCTTTTGAAAAGTTAAATTTTAGTGCGCGAGCGTATTCTAAAATTTTAAAAGTAGCACGAACCATAGCTGATTTGGACAAAAGTGAAAATATCCAAAAAATCCATTTAATAGAAGCAATTCAATATAGGAGTTTAGATAGAATATGAAAGAAATACAAGAAATCAACTTTATAGATGACGAATATCCAGAAAAATTAAGAAATATAAAAAATCCGCCACAAAAATTATATGCGCTTGGAAATATTAAATTACTAAAAAAGCCAAGTCTGGCAATTGTTGGAACACGCCATATAACAGAATATGGAATTCAGAATTGTAAATATTTTGCGCAGGAAATTGTCAAAAAAGATATTCCAATTGTAAGCGGGATGGCAGTAGGAACAGACAGTATTGCCCATAAAACAGCTCTTAAATGTAATGGAGAAACAATTGCAGTTTTAGGTAGTGGATTTAAGCATATTTTTCCAAAAGAAAACATAGGATTATTTGAAAAGATTATTTACAATAATGGATTAGTCATAACAGAATATTCACCAGAAATGACCCCTAAAAGTGAGAGATTTTTAGAGCGAAATAGAATTGTAAGTGGTTTATCAGAGGGAGTTTTAGTTATTGAGTCAGCGTATCGAAGTGGGACTAGTGTTACAGCCAAACTTGCGTATTCGCAAGGAAAAATAGTTATGGCATTACCGGGAAGATTGGACAATTCGTATGGAGTTGGAGTTAATAAATTAATTCAAGAAGGTGCAAAATTGGTTACCAATATTGAAGATATAATATGTAATTTTCCACAGTTTATGAATAAATTGGGGAAAACTAACGAGCCAAGACAAATAAGTTTTTTGGAAGTAAAAGAAGAATATCAAGAAATTATGGAAATTTTGCAAAATCAAATTTTATCCATAGAAGAAATTGTGCAGAAAACGAAAACAAAAAATTTGAGAGAAACATTAAATTTATTAATAAATATGGAATTAGACGGAATTGTAAAACAAGAAATTGGGGTAGGGTATAAATTATTGTAGGGGCGATTATTAATCGCCTGTATTCCAAAGGTGATTCTAAATTAATGACAAATCTACATAGGCAATTGCTAATCGCCCTACATATTTTAATAAAATTAAATCAAAAATTGAAAGGACCAAAATGACAAATTTAGAGTTAGGTAAAAAAGGAGAAATAGAGGCACAAAAATATTTAAGAAAATTAGAATATGATATTTTAGCAAGAAATTTTAAATGTAGTTATGGAGAAATTGACATTATTGCAAAAGAGAAAGAAGAGATTGTTTTTATTGAAGTCAAAACAAGATGTTCTCAAAAATATGGAGAACCAAGAGAAGCGGTTAATCAAATTAAAAAAAAACATATAAAAAAGGCATCAGCTTATTATATTTATGAAAATGAATTAGAGAACGAATTTATAAGATATGATGTAATCGAAGTATATTTTAAAAATGATAGATTTTATATTCGACAGATAAAAAATACGCTCTGGTAGACAATGTAACAAAAATGATATATTTCATTTTTGTTACATTGTTGAAATATAAAGTTTAGATAGGTATAATAGAAGTAACTAACAAAGGCTGAAGAAGGAGAAACAAATGAAAAGTATAGTAATGAAAAGTATAGTAATAAAAACACTAAGAAAGTATAAATTGCAATTTATTATTGTGTGGATTTTTGTAGCAATCAATATGTATTTGCTTACAATTCCTCCTCAAATAATTGGTACAATTGTAGATTTATTATATAATATAGAAACAAATAAACAAATAATTATTACTCAAACCGTTTACCTAATCGCTGTAGCAATTGGTTTGCTTTTTGCAAGAATGCCTTGGAGGTATACAGTAGGTATCATTTGTCGCGGATTTGAAAGAGATATTAAGAATAAATTATTTGACCATTTTATGAAAATCAAAATGGCGAATTTGCAAAACACAAAAAATGGAGAATTAATGTCTTACTTTACAAAAGACATGGGAGAAATGAGAGTATTTTTATATCGTGCAATAACATATCGGGTCAAGAATTGTAGCCATTCTTCTTATTGTAACTTATCAAATGATGGCAGGTGTAAATATAAAACTAACTTTCGTTACCATGTGCCCTATTATTGTAACAGGTTTTTTAATTATTATCATAAAAAAATATGTAGAAAAGAGTGCAAATAAGTCACGAAAATTTTACACAGAACTTGCAGGATATGTGCAAGAAAGTACAGATAGTATCAAAACAACCAAAGCATATTCTGGCGAAAAGAACGCATTAAAAGAATTTATTAGAAAAAATCGTTTGCTAAAACAAGCCAATAATGCTGTAGATGTTCACTCAACTTTATTATCAACTTGTGTCAATATTTGCTTTGGTTTGTGCTATGGAATTTCTTTAATTTATGGTTCTAAATTGGTTTTAGAAGGAACCATCACAACAGGAGATTTTATTGCGTTTAATGGCTATATAGGCTTGTTCGTTGGACCAGTATCTTGGCTTCCAGGATTGATTTCGAGATTTAAAAGAGCACAAATTTCATATCATCGTTTAGACGAAGTATTTTGTTTAGAAAAAGAAAAATTATCCTTAAAAAATAACAAACCTTCTAATACGGTTTCAGGAGATATTGTAATTCAAGATTTAACTTATAATTATACCCAGAATGTTGAAGTTGCATTAAATCATATTAATTTAGAAATTAAAGAAGGAGAAACCTTAGGAGTTATTGGCACAATTGGTAGTGGAAAAACAACTTTAATGAATTTATTATTAAAATTATATCCTGTACAAAAAGGAAAAATCAGCATAGGAGGTAAAGATATTAATGAAATACCACTTGCTGTTTTAAGAAGAAGTATTTGCTATATTACACAAGATTCTTTTTTGTTTTCAAGTACTTTGAAAGATAATATTAGTTTGTTTAGAGAAGATTTTAGTGATGATGAAATCATGGAAAGTACTAAAAAAGCCATGATTAACGACGAAATCACTCAAATGAACGATGGAATTTATACACTACTTGGGGAAAGAGGAGTCGATTTATCAGGTGGGCAAAAGCAAAGAGTGGTTATTTCAAGAGCCTTTTTGCAAAAAAGCAATATTGTTATTTTTGACGACACATTTTGTGCCTTAGATAATAGAACAGAAGAGAAATTATTAAAAAATATCAAAGAATTAACCAAAGGAAAAACTTGTATTATTATATCAAACCGAATTTCTGATATTAAAGATGCTGACAAAATTATTGTTTTAGACGAAGGAAATATCATAGAAGCAGGAAATCATGAAACCTTAATTAATCGAAGAGGTTTATATAATAAATTTTATACACAACAATCTTCAAAAGACGAAGCAATTTTGAATTAGTTAGGAGGACACCAATGAAAAATAAAACCATAGCAAGAGTTAGAGAACTTGCTAAACCGCACAAAAAAACCATTATCATTACTTCCCTTTTATCCTTAATCATAGGAATTGGGGAAATTATAAAACCATACTTATTAGAAGTAGCGATTGACGAATATATTTCCAAAGGTATTTTTCAAAAGGGAAGTATAACAGTAGCTTTGATTGGTGCAATTTATATAGGAATTGTTCTATTAGGAAATATCATTGATTTTATTGCAACAACAACTGTCAATATGATGGGCGAAGAAGTCATTTATTCCTTAAGAAATAGACTATTTAAATTCACGCAAAACGCCAATATAACATTCCATGATAATACATCAGCTGGAAAATTATTTGTTCGAATTACAAATGATGTTGAAGATATTTCTATGTTATTCAAAGATATTATTGCGACATTTGTAAAAGACATCATTTTAATCATTGCCATTGCGGGAATTATGCTATATTTTAATTTCAAATTAGGATTGCTATCATTTATTGTTGTTCCGTTTATCATTGTCTTTTCTGCAACTTTGACAACGATATTAAATAAACAATATGATGTTTCAAAAGTAATCAGAACAAACTTAAATACATTTTTGGCAGAATCCATTTATGGTGCGAAAATCATAAAAGTATTTAATATTCAAAAAGAAAAGCAAACCGAATGTGAAACTTTCACCAATGATTTCTGTGAAGCGCGCATTAAAACAGGATTTATTGAAGCCTTACTTCCAGCTTTAATGACCATTTTAGAAAATGTAGGAATAGCGATTATTATAGTAGCCTGTACCAATCACATTTGGGGAATTAGTTTAGAAGTTGGATTTATTTATGCATTTATTACATATATGAAACAATTATTTGAACCAATCACAAGAATTATAGAAAATGTTGAAACCGTGCAAGAAGCCTTTGTATCCATCGACAAAATTTATGATATTTTGGACAAAAAGCAATATTTAGAGGATTTTGATTCTGGAATAGAACTAAAAGATGTAAAAGGAAAAATCGAATTTAAAAATGTATGGTTTTCATATGACAACGGAAAAAATTGGATTTTAAAAGATGTCAGTTTTGTAATAAATCCTGGAGAAAGCATTGCCTTAGTCGGAAAAACTGGTTCTGGAAAAACAACAATCACAAACCTAATCAACCGATTTTATGACATTCAAAAAGGCGAAATTTTAATCGATGATATTAATATAAAAGATATTAATTTGCGAAGTTTAAGAAGCAACATTGGAATTATTCTACAAGACCCATTTATTTTTGCCAAAAGTATAAAAGACAATATAAAATTATACAAAAATTTAGATGATAATGACATACTAGATGCGATAGAACTTGCCTCAGCGGACGAATTCATTAATTCTTTACCAAATGGAATGGAACAAGTTGCCAATGAAAGAGGAAATTCGTATTCAGAAGGGCAAAAGCAACTCATTGCCTTTGCACGAGTTTTTGCTAATAATCCCAATATATTTGTATTAGATGAAGCGACTGCCAACATTGATACTTACACAGAAAGTCTCATTCAAAAATCAATTGACCGATTATCAGCCGAAAAAACCTCAATTTTCATAGCGCATCGTTTATCCACCATCATCAATGTAGACAAAATAATTGTTTTAAGTGATGGAGAAATCGTAGAAGAAGGAAACCACGAAACCTTACTTCAAACTGGCGGATATTACTCAAAATTGTACAATGCTTACTACGAAAGTCTAGGTTAAAACAAAAAGTTACAAAAAATACGAGAAAATTTTGGCAATACTATTGATTTTTAGATAAAAATATTGTATAATAAAAGAGAATAAATATGAAAATGTTTACATAAAAGAAAATGATAAATATTTTTATAAAAGGATGGTAAAAAATATGTTAAAAGAAAAAATTTTAAAAGTAGTAACAGCTAGCGCATGTATTGCAACCTTGATTTTGCCACATACAAGCGTTGTATTAGCTGCGGCTTTAACCAATGAAAAAAACAACAATGTAAATACCGTTAAATTGACTTCATCAGAATTTCATGAAGGAGGACTAGAATCGAGCGGAAGTTTGTCCGACAATGCGAACAGAGAGTATGATAGAGAAGCGTACAAATACACATTTGGCGGAAAAACAGACATTTTAAAAATCGTAAGAGAAGACGATAAAAGTTCTGCAGGAATATTTGAATTTTCAGATGCTTTTTATTGTTTAAATGGGGAAAAATCGTTTCCAACCATAAAAGGAGCAATTGAATATAATCGAACTATTGCAGATTTCTTCGCTGAAAATCCATCAACACTTGGTTTGAGCAATGATGATTATAATTCATTATGCTGGCTATTGGACAACATGTACCTAAGAAAGCAAATGACAGCAGAGCAAAGAGCAACACAAAAAAATGCCATCATAGAAAACGCATTTGCGGATGAATTAAATTCAAATTATGAAGACAAAACAACAGTAGACGGTATTAAAGCAGTGTTAACCGATGATGATATCGAAGTCATCCAACAATGGGCAATCTGGTATTTTGCCAATCCAAATAAACAAACAGTGCAAAAGGTGCCAGTAGAAAAAGATAAATTACCAGTGATTGGTTTAACCAATATAGATTTAAGAACAGATAGCATGTCAGTAAAAAATGATGGTACAAGATATAAATGGTTAACCACTTTATATCAATATTTTGTAAATACAGCTTTAGCTAACAAAGATAAAGAATTTACAACAACTAATTCAAAATATCCTAGCCTAGCAAACAGAGATGTAACTTACACAGTAGAAGGAAATCAATACAAAATAGGACCATTTAAAATAACAGCTCCATCGAGTGATTTAGCAAGCAGTGATTACCAAATCACATTAACCAATGGAACTAGCGAGATATTGTCAACAGCTTACATAATCAAAGATGCAAACGGAAATGAAATAAGCAAAAAAATAAATGAGATTTTTGACACAGATTTTTATGTATATATGCCAACTAATACAAACGATATTTCAAACATAAAATTAAATTTAGCCTATACAAAATTCGGAACTAAGGCATCTGTATGGCAAGCAGAAGATGCAACCTATCAACCATTGATATTACTTACCAAAGAAGGAGAACCAGTAAGTGATAGTGTAGGTGTAGAAATTGCGCCAGAATATGACCTAGCATTAAGAAAATATATTATTGCAGTAAATGACAAAGAAATTGCAGACAGAATACCAAATGTAGATGTTTCAAAATTGGAAAATGGAACAAGTAAAACAGCAGAATATAAGCACAAAAAAGACGCTGTAGAAGTACAAGTAGGAGACACAGTAACATACCGAATTGTAGTTTATAATGAAGGAAATGTAGAAGCAAAGGTGGCAGAAATTGTAGATTATTTGCCAGAAGGATTAGAATTTATAGAGGATAATGAAACCAACAAGAATTTTGGTTGGTCAGTAAAAAATGGAATTGCTACAACAACAGTCACACAAAATACTGCCATACCAGCATTTGACAAAGACTTAAAAGGTGTATATGTTGACATCGTATGTACAGTGACCAATACAGCAGTTTCTGGCTCAATTTTGACTAACATTGCAGAAATTAAGTCAGATGACATAGAAGATAGAGATTCGACTCCAAATTCATTAGAAAACAAAATTGCTTCAATTGACAAATCAAGTTATATAGGAAAAGACAACAAATCAGATTTATCTGATTCAAACTACTATTACAAAGGGCAAGAAGACGATGACGATTTTGAAAAAGTAATTGTTGCAGGAAAAGCTTTTGATTTAAGTTTACAAAAATTTATCACAAAAGTAAATGGTAAAGAATTAAAAGAAAGCAGAGAACCAAAAGTTGATACAACAGCGCTTAAAAATGGTTCAACAAATGCTGACTTCACAACGATAAAAACACCAGTTTTAGTACAAAAAGGCGACATTGTAACTTATACAATCCGTGTATACAACGAAGGTGAAGTAGATGGATATGCAGAAAGTGTAGCTGATTATTTACCAGATGGTTTAGGCTATTTAGTAAATTATAATACCAATATCAATAATTATTGGGCCATTCCAACAACAGGTGTACAGACAGTAAAATTAAGTGAGATAACCAATGGAACAAAGAATTTAAAAGTAGACGATTTTACAGGAGTAACAGATTTAAAGAATGTTGATGTTGTAAAAGGAGCTGTAAAATTAACTTCAACAGCGTTAAGTTCAAATAACACAGACAACTTAATCAAAGCATTTGATGGTTCAGATAAATTATCATACAAAGATATAGAAGTTACCTGCATTGTGTTGGAAGACAGCAATTTAAGAAACATTGCAGAAATAACAAAGAATTTAGACAACAATAAAAATGAAGTAACCGATCGTGATTCTGTTCCAGACACAGTCGATCCAAACAATTATCCTGGTGGAGACGAAAATCAAGACGATCACGATTATGAATTATTAACTTTGAAAAAATTTGATTTAGCTTTACAAAAATTTATCACCAATGTAAACAACAAACAAATCACAGATAGAGTGCCAAATGTTGGTTATAAAGACGGAAAAATAACATATGAGCATCCACAAACACCACTAGAAGTTAACAATGGAGACAACGTAACTTATACAATCCGCGTATACAATGAAGGTGAAGTAGATGGATATGCGGCAGAAATTGGGGACGATATTCCAAATGGATTAGTATTTGAGCCAGAAAATGAGACAAACAAAAAATATGGTTGGGTTATGTATGACGCAAATGGAAATGTAACCACAGATACAAATAAAGCAGTTGAAATAAGAACCGATTATTTATCAAAAGAAAAATCAGAATCTAGAAAAGAGAATGCATTATTAAATGCTTTTGATACAGAGAAAGGAAATTTATCTTATTTAGATGTGCAGGCAGTATTTAAGGTAAATGCAAAATCTGCGAATGATACAATTACAAACACAGCAGAAATCACAAAAGATACTGATGCTGACGGAAATGAAATTGAAGATATCGACTCAGTTCCAGACAACAAAAAAGAAGGCGAAGATGATATTGACAAGGAGAGAGTTCATGTAGGATATTTTGACTTGGCTCTTCAAAAAGATTTGGTAAAAGCAGTTGTGACAGAAGGTAGTTCTACAAAAGAAATACCAGCTAAAAATGGAGAATTATTGAAAGTGGAAATCCACAGGAAAAAGATTAATTCAACCATTGTAAAATTTGTTTATGATATAACCATCAAAAATGAAGGAACAATTGCAGGTTATGCAAAAGAAATAAAAGATTACATTCCAGAAGGATTGCAATTTGTAGAAGCAGATAATCAAAACTGGAAAGCCGTTTCAGACAATGTGATTACGACAGAAGCATTAGCAGATAAATTATTACAACCGGGCGAAACAGCAACTGTTCAAGTAGTACTTAGATGGATTAACAATGAAAACAACATGGGAATGAAAACCAATATTGCTGAAATCAGTAAAGATTACAATGATGCAAATGACACAGATGATATTGATTCAACACCAGACAACAAAAAAGAAGGTGAAGATGATATTGATGATGCACCAGTTATTTTGAGTATCTCAACAGGACGTGCGCCAGTCTATATTATATTATCGACAACTGTTTTAGTGATGATTAGTACAGGAGTTGTGATGATTAAGAAATATGTTTTATAGTTTATAATTTAAGAGATTCAAAAATAAAAAACGAGGTTAATATTTAAGATTAATCTCGTTTTTTGTTTGACTTTTATTTTTGAGATATTTTGAGAATATTTTGGGGACGGGGACACTCTTGAAAATTTATTTTCTCACTTTTACTCGTTTTTACTCTATTTTTCTATATAATAATAACAAAGAGTGTCCCCGTCCCCATAAATCCTAAATAAAACGTCCCCATAAAATAAAAAAATAATTTAAAATTTATAAACGATTACCATATTTTTATTTACATTAAAAAATCTATATGTTATAATAAATTAGAGATATAAAAAAATAGAGGTGAGAAAATGAACCAAATTTTAGACTATAATCCAAATAGCAAATCAAATAAATCAGGAGGTTCTGATAAAATTGTTAGAGTTTTTGCCATTATATTGATTATATTTGCTATTGCTTTGATTGCAGTAGTAGGATATGGCATGATTTCTAATAAAAAAGAAGTAAATAATGCTACAGCACAACAAACGAAGGCGAATATAACTGTTGAAAATCAAGAGGCACAGGCAACTATTAAGGTAACGCATGACAAAAATATTCAAAAGCTAGTTTATAGTTGGAATACAAGTTCAGAAAGAACCATAAAAGGTACGAATAAATACATGGAAGAAAAAATTGATATTCCAGCAGGAGATAATACGTTGCACATAAAAGTAATTGATGAAAATGGTGTAGAAACAACGCACGATGAAGAAATTTCATCAGAACAAGGAGTGGATATTATTAATCCAATCATAGAATTGTCGCTTGATGGCAAAAAGTTGAAAATTGTTGCAACTGATGAGACAGCTTTAGATTTCTTGACATATCGATGGAATGAAGAAGAAGAGGAAACCGTTTATGCCGAAGAAGGAAGCAAAGAAATTACAACAGAAATTGAAATTATAAAAGGTAAAAATGATTTGACCGTTGTGGCAGTTGACACAAGCAATAATACAACAACGGAAACAAAGAGCTTTACAGGACTTACCAAACCAGAAATAACAGTTACCTTATCTGAAGATGGAAGCAGTATCGACATAAAAGCAGTTCACGAAAGTGGAATTGAAGCAGTATCATTTAACTTTAATAATGTTGATTATAATGTAGATATAGGAAGCGATACACCAAATCAGATTCAATTTAATCAAAAATTGGAAGTTGGATACAATCGAATTATTTTAACTGTTAAAAGCGTGGATGGAACAGAAAGCAAATTTGATGGCGAATGTACTTATGGAGATGCAGGTAATACAAATACAGATGCTTCCAACACAGGGTCAAATACAACACCAGAGGAGAATTCTTCTACGGAAAATTCACAATAGATTTTTATAAACTACAACTGAAAAATTAGGAGAAAACGAATGATACAAGATATATATGTCATAGATGATAAAATGGAATTAAGTACAACGCTAAAAACTTTATTTGAAGACATGCCAGAATATCGCTTTATCAACGTAAAAGCAGAGGAATTGACGTTAGCTTTGAGAAATATTCCAGCTTTAATAATTATTGATGAAGACAATACAAATGTCAATATTATTGATGTTTGTAAAACAATTAGAAAAGATGATGATAACAATATTACGCCACTAGCAGTAGTAAGTTCAAATGTTGAAAAAGAGCATAGAATAGAAGTTTTGCAGACATCTGTACAATATTATATAAAAAAGCCAATTGATGAACAATATTTATTTTATACAGTAAAAAATATAATTGATTTATTATATACCAATAGAAAAGTTAGCCCGCTGACAGGGCTTCCGGGTAATGTTCAAATACAAGCAGAAATGAAAAAACGTTTATTAAATCAAGATATATTTGCAATTTTATATGTTGACTTAGATAATTTCAAAGCATACAATGATGTATATGGTTTTTCAAATGGGGATGAAATTATAAAATTCACAGCCAGAGTTATTTCAAAATATGCACATAATGTAGAAAATAGTGATAATTTTGTAGGACACATTGGAGGAGACGATTTTGTGGCTATTATTGACAAAACAGATTATGATAAGATTTGTCAAGAAATTATTATAGAATTTGATAGTGGAGTAGAGAAATTTTATAATCAAAAAGATATTTCTAGAGGATATGTTGAGATTGAAAATAGAAAAGGGGTTTTAGAGCAATTTCCAATGACGACAATTTCTGTTGCGGTAGTTGAAGTAGACCCAACAATATTTAAATCACCATTAGAGATTGGAGAAGTTGGAGCACAGGTTAAACACAGAGCAAAATCAATTATGGGAAGTGCGTATGTAATAAATAGGAGAAAGATGTAATTTGATAAGTAGAAAATTATCGGACGAGCCATTTGGCTCGTTTTTTGATTTTATTGATTTTATCGAAAAGAAAAAAGTGAAGTTTGGGGACGGGGACAGTCATTAAGTTTATTTTTTTACTTTTTCTCGATTTTACTCGGTTTTTCTATATAAAAATAATGAAGAGTGTCCCCGTCCCCAAAAGGCTTTTTCTTAAAAATAAAAAAATAAATTAGTTAAAATAAAATTAATAAAGTAATAAATAAAAATAGTTGATAGAAAATTGAAATTAAATAGATTAAATGGGGACGGGGACAGACATGAAATTTATTTTTCTTACTTTTTCTCAATTTTACTCGGTTTTTCTATATAGTAATAATGAAGAGTGTCCCCGTCCCCATTTTTATATTTAAAACCAGTCCTAAAAATTCATAAAATTAAAAAATGTACATATTATATACAAAGCTACTTTTAAAATTTTAAGTGGAAAAACAGAAATTTTAAAGTGAGGTGATTGGGAAAAATTTAATTGACAAAAATTGGATTTAAAGATATAATAAGAATGTCACTTAAAAGGAGGACAAATTATGAAAACAGATGACAAATTATCAATTAGGATAATTCGTAAAATTGCTTTCGTGAGTATTATATTTGTTTGCATATTTGCAATTGGTGTAATTGCTGCAAAATCGGATGTAAACTCAATTAAAATTGTATTTGCTGATGATTGTGAAACAACCGTTATGACATCGAAAACAATTGTATCAGACATACTAGAGGAAAACCATATCATACTAGAAGCAGATGAGGAAGTGTTTCCGAACCTAGATTCTAATATCGATTTAACAAAAACGATAACCATTAGCAAAGCTACAGCAGAAAAGAAGATTATTGCAGAAGAAGTGGAAAGTGTTTCTACAGAAGAGATTCTTGGAAACTATGTAACAGTGACCGAAAAGATAATTACAGAACAAATTGAAATTCCTTTTGAAACCATCACCAAAGACGTTTCA
The DNA here is from genome assembly GCA_947648495.1 of uncultured Clostridium sp. Lineage (GTDB taxonomy): Bacteria > Bacillota > Clostridia > TANB77 > CAG-508 > Scatovivens. The sequence continues at coordinate 68,374 of CANSOA010000007.1, read as the reverse complement.
TCTTCTGGAACAGATACGACTAACAAAGTATTACAAGAAGGTGAAAATGGTTTAAAAGAAGTAAAATATAAGGCCAGATTTCAAGATGATATAGAAATCGAAAAGCAGATGATTTCTGAGACTGTTATAAAAGAGCCAGTCGATAAAATTGTTCAAATATCAACGAAGGTTACAGCAAGGTCAAGCCGAAGCAGAGCATCAAGCGGTACAATATCAGCTAGTGTAGAAGGGAAAACACCAACCGTTGTTACATTAAACACGTCAGCATATTGTGCAGCGTCTTGTGGAGGAAATACAAAAACAGCAAGTGGAGCAACAGCGTCATCATGGTATACAGTTGCAGCAGGAAGGGGTTATCCAGCAGGAACCATTATTTATATTCCGTATTTTGCAAATAAACCAAACGGAGGCTGGTTTGTTGTTCAAGATACTGGTGGAGCAATTACTAATAATCATTTAGATATTTGGATGGATTCCATGTCAGAATGTTTGAGTTTTGGAAGAAGGAATTTAGAATGTCATATATATAGATAAAAAATAACAAAGATATGATTTAGAGTGTTAGAGAAAGTCAACACTCTTTTTTTATTTTAGAAAAAACTTGGATATGGGGACGGGGACACTCTTGAAAATTTATTTTCTCATTTTTTCTGGCTTTTACTTCATTTTTCTATATAATAATAACAAAGACTGTCCCCGTCCCCCAAGCAATCCCTCAACCCAAAAGCCAAAAATTAAAACCCAAAAACTAAAAAAACAAAAAATTAAATCAAAAAACCAAAAACCAAAAATCAACTCCCAAAAATCCAAAAGACGCAAAACCTAAACCCCAAAAACCATTACAAAATCTATAAAATATTTCAAAAATAAAATTAAACTCTTCTATTTAAAATAATCCATAATCCCAGTATAAATTCCCCAAGCCAAAATTTCCTGATAATTTTCTGTTTGCAACAACGCACATTCATCCGAATTTGATAAAAATCCACATTCTACAATGGTAAAAGGAATTTCAAGATTTTTTGTAAGATAAATATTTGGAACTTTTTCAGGCACACGATTGTTTTCACGTTGAATCGAATAATTCAAATTATCTTGAATGGTATTTGCTAATTTTAAACTTTGCTCACTTTCTGGCTGATAAAACGTTTGCCAGCCACTATATTTTGGGCTTGGAATTTTATTTAGATGAATCGAAACAAAAATTTCTGCATTGGAGTTATTTCCAATTTCAACTCGATTTTTCATATCAGAAACTTTCTTTTTACGAATGGTATCTGCTTCTAATTCATAAATTCCATTTTCGTCTGAGCGCGTCAAAATAACAGTGCAAGAAGAAGCTTCTAGCAACTTTTGTAATTTTTGTACAATTGATAAATTAATATTTGATTCATAAGTACCATCACTACTTTCAGCGCCACCATCTGGCAAACCATGACCAGCATCCAAAATAACCACATGATTTGAAACTGGTGTAGAAGATGTTGGTATACTTGAAATTGGAACACTTGTAAAATTAAAAAATACAATTGAAATAATTACACAAGATAAAATAAAAGTTACTTTTTTTCTATTTAATAAAATCATAAAATCACCACTAAAAATCTATGATTTATATAGAAAAATATGTATAAAATTTCCCTTACCTACAAAAAATAACCAAAAATAGACTAAGGAGAATTTTATGAAAAAGAATAAAAGCCTAAATATTCGCGGAACTTTATTGGATCGAAATCAGCTAAGTAATTATATTGAAAAAATTGCTGCAGAGCATACCATACGAACATCATCAAGCAAAGACACCTATCCTGTGCCAGCAGTTAAAGAAGACTATAGATTTATTTTAGAAACGTATCGTTTATTAGATAGACATATCAAACTTGGCATTAAAGTTCATTCGGCTGGTGAATGGCTTTTAGATAACTTTTATATTATAGAAGAAACTGTCAAATTTATTGAAAAAGAAATGCCACTTAAAAAATATAAATCTATGATTGGTCTTTCCAATGGACGCTATCAAGGTTATGCCAGAAGTTATGTTTTAGCAGAAGAAATTGTGGCTTTTACAGATTGCAAAATTGATAGTGATGTCATTGATTTATCTTTAAAAGCTTATCAAAAAAAGAAATTTTTGAGTATGGACGAAATTTGCAATATTGGCATATTTTTCAAAATATCGATGATTTCACATATCCGCGAAGTTTGCGAAAAAATTTATTCTTCCCAAATGCAAAAATACAAAGTCGAGAGCATTATAGAAAGAGTAATTGATGGAAAAGTTGGCAATGAACGAAAATTTAAAAACACTTCCAATGTCAAAGTTTTTAGTGATACAGAACTAAAATATCCATTTATCGAATATATGTCATACAAACTTAAAGTATATGGAAAAAAAGCAATTGAATATCAGAATGTTTTGGAAAAAGAAGTACTAAAATTAGGAGTTACACTTTCGGATGTGGTACAAAAAGAGCATTTGTATATTGCCAATTTAAAAGTAAAAATTGGAAATTGTATTACAAGCATTAAATCTGTTAACCGAATTAGTTTTTCAGAATTGTTTAGTTATATTAATGTTTCAGAAGAGATTTTAAGAATGGACCCAGCAGGTGTTTATGAGCAAATGGACCAAGATAGCAAATCTTATTATCGAAGTAAAATTGAAGAAATTTCCAAAAAAAGTAAAATTTCCGAAATTTACATTTGTGAAAAAATTATAGAATTATGCAAGAGATATGAAAATTACAACAATATTACCGAAAAAAAGAAAGCACATGTTGGCTATTATTTAATCGATGAAGGAATCACAGAACTGAAAAAAGTATTAGAAATGAAACATTATAAAAAAATGAAAAAAAGCGTGAAGAGCCGATTATATGTGGCTTGCAACCTTGTGGTTCCAATGTATTTGGATTTTTTAGTTTGTTCTAGAATCTATTTAAAATATAACTTGGCATTTTTTAGTTTATTGCTTTGGATTATTTTGTATATTCCAATTTCGGAGATTTTTTTAAGGATTTTCAATTATGTTTTAGGAAAAGTCAAAAAGCCAACCAGAATTCCGAAAATTAGCTATGAAGAAGGAATTCCAGAAGAACAAGCAACATTTGTTGTTATTCCAACCATCTTAAAATCGGAAGAAAAAATAAAAGAAATGTTTGAAAAATTAGAAGTCTATTATTTAGCCAATAAATCCGAAAATTTATATTTCGCTTTATTAGGCGATTGTAGCGAAGAACAAACGGAAACCAGAAATTTTGATAAAAATATCATGACCTATGGACAAAAATATGCAGAAGAATTAAACCGAAAATATAGCCATTTCGGATTTAAAAAATTTCACTTTTTATATCGAAAAAGACAATGGAATTCATGTGAAAAATCATATATTGGTTGGGAAAGAAAACGTGGACTTTTGGTTACATTCAATCAATATATGAAAAGAAAAATCAAAAACAATTTTCTAGTCAACACCATTGAAGAACAAAAAGAAATTCTACCAGAAATTAAATACATTATAACATTAGATAGTGATACCAATTTAGGGCTAGAAACTGCCGAAAAATTAATTGGCGCTATGAGTCATGTGCTAAATATTCCAATCATAGAAAACAATCGAGTTGTGGATGGTTATGGTATTATGCAACCAAGAATTGGACTTGATTTGGATTTAGCCAAAAAAAGTAAATTTATTGAATTATTTAGTATTCAAGGTGGAATTGATTTTTATACAAATGCCATTTCAGACATTTATCAAGATTATTTTGGAGAAGGAATCTTCACAGGAAAAGGAATTTATGATGTCGCTGTTTACAATCAAATTTTAGATGGTGAAATTAGCGAAAATACAGTGCTTAGCCACGACTTGCTAGAAGGAAATTTCTTGCGTTGTGGACTTTTAACAGATGTCATGTTGCTAGATGGCTATCCGCTACGCTATATTCCCTATATTTTAAGAAATCATCGTTGGACAAGAGGCGATTGGCAAATTATAAAATGGTTAAAAAGTAATCGATTAAATGGAATTTCAAAATTTAAAATATGGGATAATTTACGAAGAAGTTTGCTAAATGTATTGGCTTTTGTAGGAATTATTGTTGGTAATATTGCTTATTTTTTAGATTCAAAATTGGGTATAGGAATTATAATTATGTCACTATTATCAGTTCTTATTTCCTATATTGTAGACGCTATAAATTATATTGTATTTAAAGAAAGCAATGTAGAAGGTGATGTATATGCATATAAAAAATTCTCAAAAGATATGAAAAATAGTACAATAAGCATTTTCAGAATGCTTCTAAATCTCCTATTTTTGCCCTATGAAATGTACAAAAACTTAGATGCCATCTGCAAAAGTTTATACCGTATGAAAACCAAAACGAAATTACTAGAATGGACAACCGCAGAAGACGCTGACAAAAATTCCAAAACAGATTTAACCTCACACTTCTTTCAAATGAAATCAAATGTAATACTTGGTATTTTGTTTTTGCTATTTGGAAATCCGATTTCTATTATATTAGGGATTTTGTGGATAATTGCGCCAATTATAGCTTGGTATATTAGTTTGGACACTTACCAAGAAACACAAATTAGCAAAGAAAATGCAGATTATTTAAACACAATTGGACAACTTACTTGGCAATTCTTTAAAGACCATATAAACGAACAACACCATTATTTAATGACTGATAATTACCAAGAAGATAGAAAAATGAAAATCGTTGAGAGAACCTCTTCAACCAATATTGGCTTAGAACTACTAGCCGTTGTTTCAGCTTCTGATTTAGGTTATATTACTACAAAAGAAGCCATTTCCTATCTTTACAAAATAATTGAAACCATTAATATTTTAGCAAAATGGAATGGGCATTTATACAACTGGTACAATACAAAAACACTAGAACCACTAATTCCACGTTATGTTTCGACTGTCGATAGTGGAAACTTAATTGGTTATTTATATATTGTAAAACAATTTTTAATAGAAAATAATCATAATTCAAAGCAAGACAATCTCATTCAAAATATTACAGATATTATTAATAATACTGACTTTTCAAAATTATATAGTCCAGAAAATAAATTAATGTCCATCGGATTTAATTTAGAAGACAACGAATTAACCGATTCCTATTATGACTTTTTAGCCTCTGAAGCAAGACAAGCAAGTCTGGTTGCCATTGCAAAAGGTGACGTTCCAAGTAAAGTTTGGAACAATTTAAGTAGAACTTTAACAACATTAAAAGGCTACAAAGGCTTAATTTCTTGGACTGGAACGGCATTTGAATATTTAATGCCAAACGTAAACTTAAAAAGATATGAAGGAAGTTTATTAGACGAAGCCAGTAAATTTGCTGTTTTAAGTCAAATAGAATATGCCAAAAAATTAGGAATTCCTTGGGGAATTTCAGAATCTGGCTTTAATTTGAGGGATTTAGAACGAAATTATCAATACAAAGCCTTTGGAATTCCATGGTTAGGCTTAAAAAGAGGATTAGAAGATGACGTTGTTGTCTCGCCCTATAGCACATTTTTATCTTTGTATGATGCCACAGAAGAGGGAATAAAAAATTTAAAATATCTCGAAAAAGAAGGCGCTAAAGGAAAATATGGATTTTATGAAGCAATTGATTATACCAGCAGTCGTTTGAAAGAAGGCACAAATCATGAAGTCGTTAAAACCTATATGGCACATCATCAAGGCTTGATTTTGCTTTCCATTAATAATTGCTTAAATCAGAATATTTTAGAAAAAAGATTTAGTAAAAACCCAGAAATCGAAGCAGTCAATATCCTATTACAAGAAAAAATGCCAGTCAAAATGATAATCACAAAAGAGAAAAAAGAGAAAATTTCAAAAAATAAAATTCCGGGTGATAGCGGATATATTGAAAAAGTTATTGAAAATCCTAACAAAATGTCACCAAACATGAATGTAATTTCCAATAGCAATTATAATATCTTAATTAATGACTTAGGAGAAGGTGTCAGCACATATAAAGGCAAAATTATTAACAATTATAAAGAAACTTCTGAACTCAAAAAAGGAATCTTCTTCTATTTAAGAAACACAAAAACCAAAAAAATTATGAAATTAAACGAATGCGAAAAAGTAATTTTTGCACCAGATAAAGCAAAATTTATTGGCAAGGATGCCAACATCAAATTTGAAGTCACAGTCACACTAGATCCTGATAAATGCATAGAAATCAGAAGGGTTGAAATTGAGAATTTAGGAAATAGTGATGAAGTTTTAGAAGTAATTTGCGAATTTGAGCCAACGCTTTCCGACAAAATTTCAGAATATGCGCATCCTGCTTTTAACAAATTATTTTTGAAATTTGAAGAACAAGAAGAAAATATATTAATTCAAAGAAAATCACGCGACTTAAAAGAAAGTGTGCATTTAGCAACAACGTTATACACAGAAAGTGAACAAATTGTCAATTTTGAATACGAAATTGACGAAGAAAAATATCAAGGACGAGAAAATTATGCTATGCCACAAATGCTAAAAAATCAAAGAATATTTTCAAAAACCATAGCACAAGTAGTCTCACCAATTATTGCCATGAAAAGAACTGTCAAAGTAGCTTCTCAAGCGCAAGCTACAGTGGATTTAATTATTACGGTAGGAGAAACCAAACAAGAAGTACAAGATTTAATTCAAAAAGTAAAAGGAAAAGAAGAAATTGATAAAATATTAAATATTGCAAGAGTCAGAAGCGAAGAGCAAAATAAATATTTACAAGTAAAAGCAAGCAAATTGTATTTATACAGTGAACTATTAAATTATATTTTACAACAAAACACTACCAATAAAAAGAACACCAAATCCGAATATTCCATTAACAGCTTGTGGAAATATGGAATATCAGGCGATTTGCCAATTTTGGTTTTAAAAATAGCAAAATTTGAGGAAATTTATGCATTAGAAGATATTATTCGAGCATTTGAATATTATAGAACGAAAAATATTTTTATGGATTTAGTCATTTTAAACAATGAAAAAAACGTCTATGAGCGATTTGTGGAAGACAGAATCAATACCGTAATTTCTGAAAGACAACTACAATATTTAAAAAATACTTCTGGTGGAATTTTTATCTTAAATCAAAAAGATGTAGCAGAAGAAGATTTAGAAGCAATTGAGTTTAAAGCACGTGTAGTAATGGATTGCAAAAAAGGTGATTTAACAGCATTTTTAAAAGAAATAAAAGAGAAAAATAAGAAAAACACAAATGAAATCATAAAAGAAAAAACAAATCAAAATGAAGAAGAGATTTTGCCACTCAAAAAAGAAGAATTACTTTTTGACAACGACTTTGGTGGATTTGCAAACAACGGAAAAGAATACGTTATCTACAAAAATACCGAGAATAAATTACCATCTGTCTGGAGCAACATTCTAGCCAACAAATTTTTTGGAACCATTGTAACAGATGGTTTAGGTGGTTACACTTGGTACAAAAACAGCCGATTAAATCGTCTAACCGCTTGGAACAACAACACCATATACGATGTTCCATCTGAAATCTATTATCTAAAAGATGAAGACAATGGAAAAACTTGGACCATTAATTCAAGCATTAATCCAAGTCCAAATTATTATTATATACGACACGGATTTGGCTACTCAACCTTTGAAAACAGCAATGACAACTTAATCCAAACCGTTAATGTTTTCGTACCAAATGAAGAAAACGTAAAAGTTTTGGATTTCAGAATTAAAAATATTATTAACGAAAACAGAAAAATTAAATTAGTTGTTTATATCAAGCCAGTTTTAGGAGAAGACGAATATTTTAGCAATGGAAACATCAAATTAACCAAACAAGGAAATATTCTTCTCGTAAAAAATGTATTTGCCAATGAAGATTTTAAAGATAAAATCATGTATGTTAGTAGCAATGAAAAAATAAAAAGTTTTACAGGAGACAAAACCGAATTCTTCGGAAATGGAACAATCGAAGAGCCAGACAGTTTATACAAAACATTGGATAATCAATCTGGACTTGGCAAAAATTCCTGCATTGGTTTTGAAATCAACTTAGAAATTGGAAAATTGGAAGACAAGAAATTTTCAATTTTAATTGGACAAGAAAACAGCTTCCAAAAAATAAACGAAGTTGTTCAAAAATACCAAAAAGAATTTGACGTTGAAGTAAAACTCGAAAATGTCAAATCAAAATGGAATAATATTTTAAATGTAGTCAATGTAAAAACACCATCTGAATCGCTAAACCTTTTAATGAATGGCTGGCTTGCTTACCAAACCATTACCAGCAGACTATATGCACGTAGTGGATATCACCAATCAGGAGGAGCATTTGGTTTTCGTGATCAACTGCAGGACTGTTTTGGTATGAAATATATTGACAGTTCTTTGCTAAAAGAACAAATTTTAAATTGTAGCAGGCATCAATTTATCGAAGGAGACGTTTTGCATTGGTGGCATTTAGAAACGAAAAAAGGAATTAGAACGAAATTTTCTGATGATTATTTATGGCTAGTATATGGTGTTTTAGAATATATCGAATTCACCAATTCAAAGGAAATTTTAGACGAACAAGTTCCATATATCAAAGGCAATTTGCTAAAAGAAGACGAACTTGAAAAATACGATATATTCTATGAAGGAGACGTAAAAGAAGACATTTTCAATCATTGTATTCGTTCCATTGAATTGGTTATTGAAAAAGGAATTGACCCATTTCCAAAAATTGGTATTGGTGATTGGAATGATGGATTTAGCAATTTAGGAAGCAAAGGAAAAGGGCAAAGTCTCTGGCTTGGATTTTTCTTATATGATATTTTAAATCGATTTATTCCGCTTTGTGAAGAGAAAAAACGTCCTGATTTAGTAGCAAAATATACAAGAGTTAAAGAAGAATTAAAGAAAAATCTAAACACCAAAGGCTGGGACGGAAGATGGTTCAAACGAGCCATCAACGATGACGATTATGAAATTGGAAGCATGAGCAGTGAAGAATGTCGCATTGATAGTTTAGTACAAAGTTGGTCTGTCATTTCCAATGCGGGGGATAACGATAAAAAATTCATTTCAATGGAAGAAGCTGAAAATTATTTAGTTGATCGAGAAAATAAAATCATCAAATTATTTGAACCAGCTTTTGAAAATTCAAGTATTAATCCTGGCTATATTAAAGCATATCCAGCAGGAATTCGTGAAAATGGAGGTCAATACACACATGCAAGTTGTTGGGTCATCATCGCAGAAGCGTTACTTGGTTTTGGTGACAAAGCCGTAGAATTTGCTGAAATGATTAATCCAATTGAACATTCTAAAACGAAAGAAGAAGCCAAACGTTTCAAACTAGAGCCATATGTCATGGAAGCCGACATCTACACCAACAAAGACATGCTAGGACGCGGTGGTTGGAACTGGTACACAGGTTCTAGCAGTTGGTATTTCAAAGCAATTTTAGAATATATCTTAGGCTTAAAAATCAAAAATGGCTATTTAAGTATAGAACCATGTATTGCCAAAGGATGGAAAGAATTTGAGATAAAATATAAATATAAAACAAGCATTTATAACATTACAGTAAAAAATAAAGACGGGAAAAATACAGGCATTGAGAAATTTTTATTAAATGGAACCGAAGTCGAAGATAAAAAAATTCCACTTTGCGACGATGGAAGAATTTATAATATCCAAATATTTATGTAAAAAAACTTGTACAAATAAAATAAATATGATATAAATAAATTAACTAAAATAGAGAGGTGGGATTTTTTGTGGAAGGATTAGAAGACCTAGTTGAACAAGAAAAAAAGACAATTTTGGTAGTGGATGATGAAGAAAGTATCATGGAATTATTAGTATATAATTTAGAAAAAGAAGGGTATAACACACTAAGAGCATATGATGGAATTACCGCTGTTGAAATGGCACTCAAAGAAAGACCTGATTTGATTTTGCTAGATGTTATGATTCCCAAATTAGACGGAATTTCTGTGTGCAAAAAGATAAGATATTATCTAAATATTTCAACCATGCCCATATTAATGGTTTCTGCAAAAGATACAGAATCGGACAAAATTGTTGGATTAGAGATGGGAGCTGATGACTATATCACCAAACCATTCCAAATACGTGAATTAATGGCAAGAATAAAAGCAAACTTACGAAAAGCAGAAGCTCAAGCCACTGTCACACAAACTGAATTAGCTGAAAAAGAAGAAAAAGATAATGAAATCATAGAAGTTGGAGAATTAACACTTGATTTGAAAAAAATCGAGGCACGCGTAAAAGGGGAACTTGTTAATTTAACCAAAAAAGAATTTGATGTTTTAAGATTTTTAGCAAGTCAACCCGGAGAAGTAGTCACAAGAGAAAAGTTATTGCACGAAATTTGGGAATACGATGAATACGTTGGAGCCATTCGAACCATTGATGTTACCATGAATCGAATCCGCGACAAAATAGAAAAAGATAAAGCAGATCCAAAGATTTTAATCACCAAAAGAGGTGTCGGATATTATATCAACGATACGAGCAAAAACTAAGAATTTTAGAGAGGTTGCAGAAAATGTAGCCTCTTTTTTATAAGGACTTACATTTCCGATATAAATATGATAGAAATTTGGCGATTTATAATGGCACTTTGACGGATGAGGAATTGGCAAATTATTCATTTTAATGAAAAATATACGATAAGCATATTTTTATAAAATTGTCAAGTTGACAAATTAACATAAATATGATATAATTAAAGCTAGGGGATTTTTTAAGAAATAACAAAGATGTTATTTCTTTTTTTAATTCAGAAAAGTTTAGAAAAATTCCATCCCAAATAAAAATATTACAATATTTTTCCATTTTGTAACACAAATTTAACAAAAAATCACTTGAATTTCTCTTCATAAAAGTATATAATAGGATAGATAAACATACGAAAGGTTTAAAAATAATGGTAAAAAGCATACAAATAAAGATTGTTATGGTTTTTATGATTGTTGGAATTGTAGTTATTACTGGACTGGGACTGATTTTTATTGATAAATTAAATTATATCAACTCAGAAATTTTATCCATTAACATGTCTGGTGAAGAAATTCACAATTTACTTACTGGAGAAATAGACCAAATCCGAAAAATCATATATCTATCTTTAGTCGTTTTTACAGGATTAATCATCCTATTGGCAATATTTATGGCAAAAGTAATTATAAAACCAATATCAAGACTGGTCAAAAGTGCCGAAATGATAGCCAAAGGAGAAGACATAGAAATTGAGTATTTAGCCAACAATAAAAATAAAAGTGAAATCGATGAATTAGTAGAAGCCTTTAGTATCATGAACACAGGACTAAAAGAAAATTTAAATGAAGTCACTAGGCAAAAAAAACAAATTGAAACGATTCTTTTACACATGACAGATGGAATTGTAGCTTTTGACATAAACGGTCAAATTATTCATATCAATTTAGCAGCGGAAAAATTACTTTCTATTACAGAAGAAAAGAATTTTGAACAAATATTTGATAAATTTGGTGTTGACATTAATCTAGAAAAAATCATCTATTTAGATGATTGGACCTCATCAGAGAAAAAGTTAAATTTGGAAAATCAAGCTATCAATTTATTTTTTGCTCCATTTAAAGACGAAAACGATCGTCCAGCAGGCGTTATTGTCGTTGTGCAAGACATCACAGAGCGAGAGAGGCTAGACAGTATGAGAAAAGAATTCGTAGCAGATGTATCACATGAATTGAAAACGCCAATTACTTCTATCATGGGTTATGCAGATACTTTAATCGATAGCGATGTCGACCAAGAAAATCAAAAGAAGTTTTTGGAACGTATTTCGTCAGAAGCAAAAAGAATGTCAAAACTGGTTGCTGATTTACTAATTTTATCAAAATACGATACAGCAAAAATCAAAATCGAAAAAACAGAATTTGATTTAGGTGAACTTGTTAAATATGTTTTTGAAGGTCAAACCATTGAGATGCAAAAGAAAAACTTAACAGGTGAATGTTATGTAACAGCAGATGTTCCAGCGGTATATGCGGATAAAAGTGGAATTGAAAGAGTTATTATCAATATTCTTTCAAATGCGATAAAATATACAGATGAGGGCGGAAATATTACAGTATATGTGGGATTTGTATACAATGACGCCTATATTAAAATCAAAGACAATGGTAGAGGAATTCCCCAAAAAGATTTAGAAAAAATATTTGAGAGATTTTATCGAGTTGACAAAGCGCGAACGAGAGAAAATGGTGGAACAGGTCTTGGACTTTCCATTGCAAAAGAAATTTTAGAGCAAAATGATAGTAAAATTGATATGAAAAGTGAAGTAGGAAAAGGGACTGATGTCATCATCAGAATACCTACAAAAATAAAACAAAATTAATACAAGAGAAAAGGAGAAAATTAATATGAAAAAATTAAAAAAATTTTTAATTGGATTGCTAGGAACTATGCTTTTATTGAGTACAAAGTTAGCATATGCAACATCTGTACAAGAAGCAACTTTAAAAAGAGTTGGAGGACTAAAATATATCTGTATTGGTGCAGGCATTGTATTAATCGTTTTAGTTTTATTAATCAGTTATAAATCTGACAAATCACAAGAAGAAAAAGAAAACCAAATGGACGAAGATGATGAGGATGACTATGAAGATTATGACGACGAAACAGGAGACGAACAAAGTTTATATGCTTCTTTTGAAGATGAAACAGACGAAGAAGAGGATTACGAAGAGGAAGACGATGAAGAAATAGAAGAGAAAACCGCTTATCCATACAATGAAGAAGAGACTGAAATTTCTAATGATGATGACGAAACTGAGGAAGAATCATACAATCAAGAAGAAACGTCACATTTTGCTTTAGATGAAATTTTTGATGAAAATATTACACACATAAACAATGAAGATACACAAATAGAAGAAAATATAGAAGATTTTTCAACATTTGATACCACAAAGGAAACCGCAAATATAAGTGCTGAAGACGATTTCTTAATACAAATGAATCAAAATCTTGCTCCAGAAAATTTAGAAGAAACGAAAAAAGCACCAAAGAAAACAACACGAAAAACAACAACAAAAAAAGCGACATCAAAAACAGATAAAGAAAAAATAGAGAAAAAAACAACTGCAAAAAAGACAACTAAAAAAGCAACCAAAGAAGAAACAGAAGAAGAACCAAAAAAGAAAACGACCAAAACAACCAAGTCAACAACCAAAAAAACAACAACTAAAAAAGTAGCATCTCAAGAGCCTGAAAAGAAAACAACCAAAAAAGCAACGACAAAGGCAACAACAAAAGCAGAGCCTGCTAAAAAAACAACCACAAGAAAGACCACAGCCAAAAAGGCAACCAAAGAAGAACCTGAAAAAAAGACAACAAGAACGACTAGAAAAAAGAAAGATGAATAAATTAATAAAAATGACAATAAATTATTGCCTAGAAAGGGAAAGCTAAATGAGTGATAATATGCGAAATATATTAGAGTGGATTTATTGTATTATAATAGCGTTGGTAGTGGCTTTATTGTTTAGATATTATATTGCAACACCGACTATCGTAAAACACAGATCGATGTTTCCAACTCTACAAGAAAATCAGAGATTAATTTTAAATCGAACAGTAAGAATTACTAAAAAAATTCCAAAAGTGGGAGATATCATCACATTTGAAGCTCCAACGAAAATGTATAGCAATTTAGATGCAAATCAAAGTAATCCAGTTGCTGTTTATGAAAATGAGCCAAAAGGAATTTTTTCAAAATTTGTATATTATGTATTAGAATTTACAAAAACAAGCTATATAAAAAGGGTAATTGCACTAGAAGGTCAACATGTTGTAATTGAAAATAATAAGGTATATGTCAATGGAGTAGAGCTACAAGAAGACTACTTGCAAGATGATGTTGTAACAGAATCTAGCGTATTTTATGATTTTATCGTTCCAGAAGGCTATCTTTTCGCGATGGGAGATAATAGAACAAGAAGTACGGATTGTAGAGAAATTGGCTGTATTCCATTCGATAAAGTAGAAGGCATTGTTGAATTTAGATTTTGGCCATTTGGTGATTTTGGAAGAATAGAATAGAGGTAAATATTTTGGAATTTGAAGATATAATTGGAAATGATGAAATAAAAAAATATTTATTAAATAGCATCGAGCAAAATAAATTGTCACAAAGTTATCTTTTTGTTGGAACAGAAGGAATTGGAAAATTGCTAATAGCAAAAGCATTTGCCAAATCGATTTTATGTAGTGAGCACAAAACAAATAAAAATTGTGAATGTAAGTCCTGCAAATGCTTTGAAGGACTTAATCACATGGATTTTATTCTCCTAAATCAAGAAGGCGAAACCATAAAGATAGACCAAATCAGAGAAATGACCAATAAAATAATTGAACAACCAATTATTTCTAATAAAAAAATATACATTCTAAATGACGCTGACAAAATGACAATTGAAGCTCAAAATTGTCTTCTAAAAACCCTAGAAGAACCGCCCCAATTTGCCATAATCATACTAATTACATCTAATGAAAATTTATTGCTAAATACGATTAAATCAAGATGTATGACTATAAAATTTAAAAATATACCAGATGACGAATTACGAAAATACGCAAAGGACAAGCTAGAAATCACACAAATGACAGAAAATTTTTTAAAATCTTTTCAGCGGAAGCATAGGCAAAGCAATTCTTCAAAAAGAAAATCAAGAAAAATTCATCCAAATAGAAAGTATTATAAATGAAATATCGATGCAAAATATAATTCATTTTATGAATCAGGCAAAAGTAATTTATGACAAAGAAAATATAGATAGAATTTTAGAATATATGTTGATTTGTACATTTGCCAAAAGACAAGAAAACCCCAATTATATCAATTGTATTGAAAAAATAAATCGTGCTAAAATGCGTCTAAAAAGAAATTGCAATTTTGATATGACGCTTGACACAATGCTTCTCGAAATGTGGGAATGTATCCAGAAAGGAATATAAAATGAAACAAATTGTAGGGATAAATTTTAAAAATCCGGGAAAAATGTATTATTTTGATCCAGGCGATTTTAAATTAGAAAAAGGCATGCATGTGATTGTAGATACAGCGATGGGGGAAGAGTATGGAGAAGTTACGATTGCCAACAAAGAAATGGAAGATAGCAAAGTAGCAGAGCCATTAAAAAAAGTCATTCGTATTACAACCCAAAGAGAAGATAAAATGCGTCAAGAATTTACAGCAAAAGAAAAAGAAGCTTTTTCGCAATGTTTAGAAAAAATAAAAGAATTTGATTTACCCATGAAATTAATCGAGGCCGAATATAAATACGATGGAAGCAAACTTACTTTTTATTTTTCATCTGAAAAAAGAATTGATTTTAGAGAATTAGTCAAAGTCTTAGCTTCGATTTTCAAAACCCGAATTGAAATGCGCCAAATCGGTGTGAGGGACGAAGTCAAGAGACTAGGTGGAAATGGAATTTGTGGTAGACAGTTATGTTGCTGTTCTTTTTTAAGAAATTTTGAAGCTGTTTCTATCAAAATGGCAAAAGAGCAAAACATGTCACTTAATCCAAGCAAAATTTCAGGGAATTGTGGTAGATTAATGTGTTGTTTAAAATATGAGCATAATGTGTATACCGATAAATTAAAAAGTTTGCCAAAAATTGGTGCAGAAGTCAAAACACAAGATGGTGTAGGAGAAGTATCTTCTGTTGAAACTTTAAAAGAAGTAATTCGCGTAAAATTCCATGAAAATGGAGAAACTTTTTTCAAAAAATATAATGCAAAAGATGTAGTAGTAATAAAAGATGTTACAATTGAGGATGACAAAATAGAAACAGATAACGAAGAAGATTTAAAAGAGTTACAAAAATTAGAAAAATTAGAAAAAGAAGAGAAAAAATTAGGCAACAAAATAAAAAAAGGGGAATAAAAATGAGAAAGCTTATTAAAAATGCCTATATATTAGATATGGTCAGCGATGTAGCAGATATACGAAAGTCAGATATATTGATAAAAGATAATAAAATTGAAAAAATTGAACGAGAAATAGAAGAAGAAGTAGACGAAAAAATAAATGCCAAAAATATGATTGTCATGCCAGGCTTAGTTAACACCCATACCCATTTAGCCATGAGCATTTTTAGGGGATACAAAGACGACAGAAAATTAATGGATTGGTTGGAAAATGCCATTTTTCCAGTAGAAGACAAGCTAGAACCAGACGATATTTACTGGAACTCGTATTTGTCATGCTTAGAAATGATAAAATCGGGAACAACAACATGCAACGACATGTATTTTGGCATGAACAAAGTCATTGAAGCCATTGAAGCAACAGGACTAAGAGCTATTGTTGCTTGGTGTATGACCGATGATGCCATTGGCGATAAACCAGAAAAAACCAGAGAATACGCTAAAAAATATAATGTTCCAGAAAGCAGAATTAAAATATTTACTTCGCCACATGCTCCTTACACATGCAATCCAGAAACAATAAAATTGTGTGTAGATTTAGCAAAAGAATTGCATACAGGTTTACATATTCATTTATCTGAAACAATCGACGAAGAAAAAACCATTCACGAAAAGTACGACAAACGTGGCGCAGAATATCTAAACGATTTAGGGGTTTTTGATGTACCAGTAATACTTGCTCACGGAATTTACATTTCGGATAGCGATATTGAAATCCTGAAAAACATCAAAGGTGGAATTTCGCATAACCCAATCAGCAATTGTAAATTATCTTCAGGAATTTGCGATGTCGTAAAACTTAGAAAAAATGGTATCAATGTTGGTTTGGGAACAGATGGAATTGGCAGTACAACAACGTTAGATATGTTTGAAGAAATGAAAACAGCGGCTTATTTGCAAAAGGTAAAAAACAAAAGACCAACCTCCATAACTGCCTATGATATTTTAAAAATGGCGACCATCGAAGGAGCCAAAGTATTAGGCATGGAAGACGAAATTGGTACACTAGAAGTTGGAAAAAAAGCGGACATGATATTTATCAAAACCGACAAAATTCATTTATGTCCAGATAACGACGTTTGTACCAACATTGTTTATTCAGCCAATGGTGCAGATGTAGACTCCGTTATGATAGATGGTAAATTAATTATGCAAAACCGAAAAATGATAAATTTGAATGAAAAAGAAGTCATGAGAAATGTTAAGAAAATTGCAAAAAGATTGCTAGAACATAGCTAATATGGGCAATGTAGGGGCGATTATCAATTGCCCAATTTTTAAATTTTCTATTGTATGATGCTTTGTAAAAATGGGGAAGAAAAAATATAGAGTAAATTTATTGACAATTATCAAAAATTTGATATAATAAAATAAATAAAAAAGGAGGTACAAAAAATGGCCTATAAAATTACCGATAAATGTATTAGTTGTGGAGCATGTGCAGGAGCATGTCCAGTAAGTTGTATTTCAGAAGGGGATGACAAATATAAAATAGACGAAAATGTTTGTATTGAATGTGGAACTTGTGCAGGAGTTTGCCCAGTTGATGCACCACAAAAAGACTAAATTTTATTAAAAAACCGCAGTTTGCAAAACTGCGATTTTTTATTTTCTATTCTTTATTCGTAATTTTTTCTAAATCCAACAACTCTTCCCATCTAGCGTCAACTTCCTCTTGAAATTCTTTAATCATCCACTCATTACCTGGTTTAAACATATGTTTAAAGCGTTTTTGTGGTTTCAAAAATTCCTCAATTGGAAGCTTTTTGGCAGGTTTATATGAAATCTTATAAACACCATCGATCACCTCATACAAAGGCCAATAACAAGTTTCAACAGCTAATTTATTAATTTGCATTAAATCTTCAGTGTTATATCCCCAACCACGTGGGCAAGGAGCCATCACATTCAAGAAACATGCGCCTTCTGTATAAATTGCTTTTTCTGCTTTTTCATATAAATCTTTGAAATTATTAAGTGCCAAAGTTTGTGCTACATAAGGTAAATGATGTCCTACCATAATTTTGGTCAAATCTTTTCGAGGTTGCATTTTTCCGGGAATAACTTTTCCTGCAGGTGTTGTGGTTGTGTCAGCAAATTTTGGTGTGGCAGAAGAACGCTGAATTCCCGTATTCATGTAAGCTCCATTATCGTAACAAACATAAACCATGTCGTGTCCACGTTCCATTGCACCTGATAAACTTTGAAGTCCAATATCGTAAGTTCCGCCATCTCCACCAAATGCAATGAATTTTGTTGTTTTATCTTTTGGCAATTTTCCAGTCGCTTTCATTGATTTGTATGCTGCTTCCACGCCAGATAATGTCGCAGCAGCGTTTTCAAAAGCAGTATGAATAAAAGAATCTGTCCAAGCTGTGTATGGATACAAAAAAGTAGAAACTTCCATACATCCCGTTGCATTTGAAACGACAACATGGTCCTCTGGTTTAACAGCACGTAAAATCATTCTGCCGACTGCAGGTGCTCCACATCCAGCACACATTCTGTGACCAGAAGTTAATCTGGATTGTGTATCTACCATAATTTGTTTGTGATTATAAGCCATTATTTCCACCCCCTAACACCTAAATAGCGATATGGATTGCCAATTTCGCCAGTTTTAGCAATTTCCGTTAAATCTTTGTAAACACTTTCAATATCATTTGCTGTTGTATCTCTACCACCAATTCCATAAACATAATTTACAGTTGGAACTTGAATTTTGCTAACAAACATGCCAGATACAACATCTTCAAACAAAGCTCCACCTGCGCCATTTAACGAATCAGATTTATCCAAAACAGCGATTGCTTTTGCTTTTGCTAAAGCTTTCGCAATTTCCTCTGCAGGGAATGGACGGAAAACTCTTACTTTCAAAACACCAGCTTTCACACCTTGCTCACGCAATTTGTCAGCTGTATATTTAGCTGTTCCTGCTGTTGAATTCATGCAAACAATGACAACTTCGCTATCTTCCATTTTATATTCTTCAAAAAAGCCATATTTTCTACCAGTCATTTTTTCAAAATCTTTTGCTACATCTAAAATCACTTTTTTAGCATTTCGCATTGCAATGGCTTGCTGTGTTTTGTGTTCAAATAAATAAGCTTGCAAATCTAATGGACCAATCGCAATTGGTTCTTTATCATTTAATAAATAGTGTTCTGGTTTGTATTTGCCTACAAATTCTTTCACTTTTTCATCTTCAATTAATTCAATATTTTCAATGGAATGAGAAGTAATAAATCCATCTTGACAAACCATAAGAGGAAGTAAAACATCTTTATGTTCGGCAATTCGGTGAGCCATGACTAAATTGTCATAAGCCTCTTGGTTATTTTCCGAAAATAGTTGAATCCAGCCACTATCTCTTACTCCCATTGCATCTGAATGGTCATTATGAATATTAAGTGGTCCAGATACGGCTCTGTTTACCAAAGACATAACGATTGGCAAACGTAAACTTGATGCGATATAAATCATTTCCCACATTAAAGATAAACCATTAGCTGAAGTAGCAGTCATTGCTCTTCCGCCAGCTGCCTGAGCACCAATACAAGCACTCATGGCACTATGTTCACTTTCAACAGCCACAAATTCAGTATCAACGGTTCCGTTGCTAACGAAGGTTGAGAAATATTGTGGAATTTCTGTTGAAGGTGTAATTGGAAACGCAGCTACAACATCTGGATTGATTTGTTTCATTGCGATGGCAGCAGCTTCATTTCCACTAAGACGTTCTCTCATATTTTTTCTCCTTTCAATTTATCCATGCAGGGGCGATTGCTAATCCCCCTACGATTAGGTCATTTCAATTGCGCCGAATGGACATACCTTGGCACAAACGCCACATCCTTTACAGGCATCATAATTAAAATCTTCTCTGTTACATTCTTTGTTTACAGGAATGGCATCATCAGGGCAAACGGGGAAACAAAGTCCACATTGTTTGCATTTTTCTGATAAAAAAATTGGTTTAATAGAACGCCAATCCCCTGTCTTGAATTCTTTTGCATTTCCGCTAGTGTAAATATTTCCACCAATTGTTAAATCTTGCATTGGTGTATTTGTATTAAGATTTGTCATTGAAAACTCCTTTCTTATTTAATAGAAAAGTTATCTAAAACGGATTTTGAATCATTCCAATTATAGCGAATAGCCTCCATCAAATTAGGCAATTCCCTGATAGCAAAATATAGGATAAAGCCAATAAAAACGAAAGCACATAAAATAATAAGAGAATAAATTAATTTATTTAATTTGTTTAGTTCTTCGTTATCAGACTTAAATTTTAGTTGTTTTACTATATTTTTTAAAAATTCAATCATACTATTTTAAACCTTTTCTACAGATTTTAAAGCCATTTCAAGGGCTTTCATGTTACCATCAATCACTTCTGGCTTTTTTGCAAATTTGTGTTTGAAAGAGCCTACCATGTCATTTAAAAATTCTTTTTCAGACATAATCTGACTTACTTTAACAACAGCGGCAAGCATTGGAGTATTTGGAAAATATTTTCCGGAGTGTTTCCATAGAAACTTTTCGAGCATCAATTTTATAAATATCGCCTGAATAGTTACCTAAAGATTTTTTTAAGTAATCATTATCTTTGGTTGTATTAATAATGATAGCGCCAGTAGTTTTTAGACCAGATGTGACATCGACTGCTTCTAAAAGTGTATCATCTACGACAACAACGTAGTCTGGTTCATAGATATTAGAATGTATCATAATGGGAGCGTCACTAATTCGATTATAAGCAGTAATGGGAGCTCCCATTCGTTCAGGACCATATTCGGGAAAACCTTGAATGTATTTGCCTGTATTGAAGGCTGCATCAGCCAGAAGAAGTGAAGCGGTTTTTGCACCTTGACCACCACGTCCATGCCATCTAATTTCGATTAAATCGTGCATTGTAAATCCTCCTTCATTTTATTAGAATGAAATGGGCAGAAAACTCATTTCTTATTTAAATAGAGTATATATTTTTTAAAGAAGAAAGTCAAGACGAATGAAAACAATTTGTGAATAAAATATAACGGTAGAAAAACAAACACATAAAACTTTTGGGGAGATAAGCGCGAAACTTTTTAAAATTAAAAAATAAAAAAGTCGGGTAAAAAGTAAAATTTTTATTGCATTTTAGATTAAAATATGTTAGAATTTAACAAATTAAAGAAAGGAGGTGGGAAATATGGAAGAGTTAATTTTAAAAATTGGGAAAATGTTAGACCAAAAACTAGAAGAAAAATTTAATGAAAAATTGCGAGATTTTGAGGAAAGATTAGAAATCAAACTAGAGCAGAAGCTTGATGAAAAAATACAAACATTAGAAGAAAGATTGGAAACAAAACTAGAAAAGAAGTTTGATGAAAAATTCCAAGTTTCAGAACAAAGACTAGAGACGAAATTAGAGAAAAAATTTGATAAAAAATTGGAAGAACTAAAAAAGGAATTGTTAGATCAATATTTTTTATTTGAACAAAATTATGGTACTAAAATAGATGCTATTTTAGATGCAGTAAGTCTAGAGTTAGATAAAAATTTGGAAAAATCTGAGAAAATTCGTAAAATAGATAGTAGGATGGATCGAAGTGAAGTCGCTATTTTTAGTCTTGAAAAAAGAGTTTCTACTCTTGAATTAAATAGTTCTAAATAGAAATTCATGATGATAGAGAGCATATAAATTATTTTTTTAAAAAAGTAATTTATATGCTCTCTATTCTTTTTAATTATAATATTACAAAATGATTACAAAAATATTACAAAATTGTAAAAAATTCATTGACTTTTTTACAAAAAACAGGTAAGATATAAAAAGTATAATTTAAGCACATATTTTTTAAGGAGGAGAGTATGGGAGAAGTTATTGTTATAACATCAGGCAAAGGAGGAGTTGGTAAGACAACAACAACTGCAAATTTAGGTTCTGCCTTAGCAATGGCAGGAAAAAAAGTGGCACTAATTGATACAGATATTGGACTTAGAAATTTAGATGTTGTGATGGGACTTGAAAATAGAATTGTATATGATTTAGTAGATGTTATTGAAGAAAAATGTAAATTAAGACAAGCTTTAATCAAAGATAAAAGATTTCAAGAACTATTCTTGCTTCCAGCGGCACAGACGAGAGATAAAAATGCAATTAATGAAGAGCAAATGAAAAATTTAATAGAAGAGTTAAAAAAAGAATTTGATTACATATTAGTTGATTGTCCAGCAGGAATTGAACAAGGTTTTAAAAATGCAATAGCAGGTGCTAATCGAGCTTTAGTAGTTACAACTGCTGAAATTTCTGCCATTCGAGATGCAGACAGAATTATTGGATTATTAGAATCTTCTGATATTAAAAATCCAGAATTAATTGTTAATCGTTTGCGTACATCCATGGTTAGAAAAGGCGAAATGATGGATGTGGATGATATTGTTGATTTATTGTCAATTGATTTGATTGGTGTTGTACCAGATGATGAAAATATCATTACACAAACGAATAAAGGTGAGCCTGTCGTATCCAATAAAAGAGCACCTTCTGGTAAAGCGTATATTGAGATTTCAAGAAGAATATTGGGAGAAAATATAGAAGTTACAATTCCTGGAACGGAGAAGGGTTTAATAGCGAGAATTAAACGTTTATTTGGCAAAGCATAAGAAGATTTTAGGAGGAAAAAAATGTTTGAAAGTATAGGAAACTTTTTTAAAAAAATGGTTAAACCTGAAAGTAGAGAGTTGGGGTCAAAAGATGATGCAAAAGAAAGGTTACATTTGGTTCTTATGCAGGATAGGGCAAATGTTTCGGCAGATTTTTTAGAATTAATGAAACAAGAAATTATTGATGTTATCAAGAAATATATTGTGGTAGATGAAAATTCAATTGATGTAAGACTTACCAACAAACCAAATGATGATGGAACAAATGGAGCACCTGCTTTATATGCCAATATACCGATTGTTAATATTAAAAATGATATGAAGGCAGAGAAAGTTAAAGAATTTGAGGGAGTTAATTTTAACAAAAAAATAGAAGAGGCGAAAAAAGAAGAGGTCAAGAAAGAAAAAGTAGAAGAAACTATAACAGAAATGATTGATGGTATAGAAAAAGAAAAATCTAAAAAAGAAACCAAACCAAAACAAACTAAGAGAAAATCTAAAAAACAGCCAGATAACGAACTCCAAAAGGAAATGAAAAAAGATGACAATGAAAATGAGGAAGAGGAAGAAGACGATGATGTTACGTTTGACCAATTATTAAAGGCAGCAGAGGAAGAAGATGAGAAAAAAGTAAGTGAAGGGAAATAGTTTAAGTGAAAAAAAAGTTACTGAAGAATACAGAATGGACCATTTTGATTGTCAGTTTATTATTATTTGTAATTGGATTGGTTGCTTTATTTTCGGCTACACAAAGTACTGAGTATGGTGAATTTAAGAAACAAATACAGTGGTTTGTTGTGAGTATCCCGTTTTTAATTTTGGCGTATTGCATTGATTATAATGTAATTGCCAGATTTTCAACGGTAATTTATATAATTTCACTAGGATTACTTGTTGGAGTGCTCTTTACAGAACCAATAAATGGTGCTAGAAGTTGGTATCAGTTTGGTGGCACTTCAATTCAGCCATCGGAATTATCAAAAATAGTTGTTATTTTATTTATTTCTTTCTTAATTAATAAATTGCAAATTAGAGGGAGAAAACAAATTAATAAAATATGGAAACTTTTCATAGCACTATTTTTTATGGCAATACCAATTGGATTAATTATTTTACAACCTGATTATGGAACTGCAATGGCTTATATTTTTGCGATGTTGTTTATATTGTTTATTTCTGGAATTGATAAAAAATATATAATAATAGCTTGTTTATGTGTGGCTGTTCTGGTTCCAGTTGTGTATCATAAATTGCCAGAACATGCTTTGAAGAGAATTGAGGTTTTCTTAAATCCAGAGTCGGATCCAAGAGGAGATGGATATAATATTATACAGTCAAAATTGGCGATTGGAGCAGGGCAATTGCTAGGCATGGGATTATTACAGGGAAATCAAACACAGTTAGGTTTTCTGTATCCGAAAACAACAGATTTTATCTTTTCTGTTATTGGCGAAGAATTGGGATTTATTGCTACTGCAACGATATTAGTCCTGTATGTTGTATTGGTTACAAAGATAATTTATATCGCAAAAACTGCGAAAGATAATTTGGGATCCTATATTGCAATTGGGATTGGCGGAATTTTCTTTTTTCATATGATTGAAAATATCGGAATGACAATTGGACTTTTGCCAATTACTGGAGTTCCATTACCGTTTGTAAGTTATGGTGGAAGTTCATTGATTACAAATTTTATTTGTATTGGGTTATTATTAAATATCAGCTCAAGAAGACAAAAATCTTACCTATAATGTAGGGATATGAATTGCTGGCTAACATGCACAAAAAATACAAAATTAAGGATAGTAAAATGTATCTAAAAAAATTGAAAATAGGAAATGTAGAATTAGAAAATAATTTAATATTAGCACCGATGGCAGGCGTGACAGACCTGCCTTTTCGTATTATTTGTAAAAAATATGGAAACCCAGGATTAGTTTGTAATGAAATGGTAAGTAGCAAGGCGATTACGTTTGAGGATGAAAAGACGCTTAAAATGCTTCATCTTGAGGAGAGTGAAAGACCAATTTCTATGCAGATTTTTGGAAGTGATCCGCAAATTATGGGAGAGGCGACAAAAGTTATTTGTAAAATAGCGGATATTGTAGATATTAATATGGGATGTCCAGCACCAAAAGTTGTCAAAAATGGGGACGGAAGTAAATTATTATTAGATTTGGATTTAGCAGAAAAAATTATACAAGAAGTAGTTAAAAATTCCACCAAACCAGTTACTTTGAAAATACGAAAAGGTTGGGATAAGGAACATATTGTAGCAGTAAAGTTAGCTCAAATAGCAGAAAAAAATGGTATTGATGCCATTACAGTACATGGCAGAACGCGAGACGAATTTTATATGGGGATTGCGGATTGGGATATTATAAGGCAAGTGAAAGAAAGTGTCAAAATACCAGTAATTGGAAATGGAGATGTAAAAAATGCAGAAGATGCAAAGAAAATGTTTGAGGAAACGGGCTGTGACGGAATTGCGATTGGTAGAGCTAGTCTTGGAAATCCGTTGATTTTCAAGGAAATTGCTTTAAATTTAGGTGAGAATGTATTGAAGAATGATTTTTTATTAAAAAATAAGTTTCAGATTATTATGGAGCATTTTCAAATTTTAATAAGTGAAAAAGGAGAATATACTGCTGTACGCGAGATTAGAAAGCATGTAGCTTGGTATGTAAAGGGGTTAAAAAATGCAACGGTTGTGAAAAACAAAATAAATAAAGTGGAAACAAAGGAAGAGTTTGCAAAGATTGTTTTTGAATATTTTAAAAGTTTGTAGAATATATTGAATAAAAAAGATGGGTTTTTAATCTATCTTTTTTTTGTGGAAAAATAAATTTATTTTTGGAGAATTTTGGGGACGGGGACAGTCTTGAAAGAATAGGAAAAATGGAGATAATGAGGAATAATAGAGGAAAATTTGAAAAAGTGAAGAAAGAGAAATGAGGAAAATGGGGACGGGGACACTCTTAAGAATATTTAAAGTTAAAAAATAAGCAAAATTTAATATGATTTAAATACAAAGAGTGTCCCCGTCCCCAAAATTACCCCAAATTACAAAATTACCAAAATTATCCCCCCAATTACGTCCCCCCAAATTATCCCCAAAATTAAAATTATAAAATTAAATAAAAAGGGAGAGAAATATATGATAAAAGCAATTAAATTAAAAAAAATCGTGTTTTTTGTAATAATATTTTGCACGATTTTTGGATTTTTGTATTATAAAAACTTTTTATTTGGCAATAATATAAGTAAGAATAGAAGTGAAAAAGATATTTTAAATGATATGGAACAATACCAAGCAGAAATTAATGTAAGAGTTGTAAGTAATAAAACTCAAAATGAATATGTTATGAAACAAGAAGTAAATGGCAATTATTGTATGCAGGAAGTAATACAGGGAGAGTCTATTGAAGGGATAAAAATTGAGCTAAATCAAAATAATTTAAAGGTTTCTAATGCAAAACTAAATTTGGAAAAAGTGTATGAAAATTATAATAATTTGTTAGATCATGCAATGTTCCTAAACTGTTTTGTTCAGGATTATAAAAATGAGGAAAATACTTCAAATTATTTTGAGGAAAACGGAGAATTAATTTTTGAAGTGAAATTAAATAGGAATCAGAATACATATATTAAATATAAAAAGTTGTATATAGATAGTCAAACCCAAAAGCCAACCAAATTAGAAATAAAAGACAATACCAAAAATAAGACAATCTGCATAATATATAATAATATAGAATTTAAATGTAATGAAAAATAAAGTAAAAAACGTAATTTAATATTCTATTCTATACGTAAATTTAAGTAGGAGTGAAGATTATGGTAGTAAAAAGAGGAGATATGTTCTATGCTGATTTAAGTCCAGTTGTAGGGTCTGAACAAGGTGGAATTAGACCAGTTTTAATAATACAAAACGATACTGGAAATAAGTACAGCCCAACTGTTATTGCGGCTGCAATTACGTCCCAAACTGGAAAAACAAGACTACCTACTCATATAAAAATAGCATCAGAAGATAACGGTTTAAAATCGGATTCAGTTGTGTTAGCAGAGCAAATTAGAACAATTGATAAAAGTAGGTTGAAGGAAAAAATTGGGCATATTAACGATAATAAATTAATGAATAAAGTTAATAATGCAATAGGAATCAGTTTCGGTTTAGAGGAATAACAGAAAAACTCCAGTTTTATAAAGCTGGAGTTAATTTTTAATATTTGTATAATAATCTTTTACTTTATTGTATTCTAAATTTTTAAAAGACATTTTTCCAGCAATGGTAGGGTTTAGTTGTCGGACATGAGTAATATCAAAACTAACTAAGTTTTCTTTTATAGTACAGTCTTTTTGGTATATAAAAAATAATGGGTTTATTTTAAAGCCTGATATTTTGCGATTTCCGCCACGTTCTTTTCGAAGCTCTAGTTTACTTTTTTCAACTGTTACTATATTTCCTTCAAATTTCGCATTTAGTTTTTCTAAAAATATTTTTAAAGCCAAAGGGGTCCAAACTTTGTAATGATTTCTTCCAGCTGGACGAATTTCGCCTTCTGTTTTAGCCCAAAGTGTAACTTGGTTAGCTGGAAGCATGACTAAATTTCCTGATTTGTCTTCTGTACAAATTACATCAGCATATTTTTTTACATAATTGTTTGAAACAGCGATATGTATACTTTCTTTTGAAAAATTATGGATATTATTCCCCATTTTTTCGAAAAAGTTTAAATCTTTTTGTTCGTTTAACATTTGTTGGAATTGAGGATATCTTTCTAAGAAATCAAGTGTAACAACTAATTTGCCGTTTTCTATATATTTTGGCAAATCTGGTTCGCTAGTTTTGGCTTTGGGTTCTTTAAATTCAATCGTATAAATATTTAAGTCTATTACTGAAATTAGTGCACTATCAATTCCACCGGCTCCGCCAGCTTGAATGAGCATTCTTTTTTTATCGTCACTGGAATAGCAGTATCTTGGCACTAAATGATATGATTGAAGTAAATGGTTGATTGTTTCTGGAATAAAATGCCTATCTTCTGAACAATTGATAAAATGATTTAAATGAAACATGTTTGCTAAAGTTTGAGCATAAACACATTCACTGAAAATTGCTGATTGAATGTTATTTTTTATTTTATAACTTTTATTAATTTGATGTGCTAAAGCAGGGCATTTCTTAAAAATTTCTTCTAAGTTTAAAAATACTTTTTTGGTTGATTTTTGCCATAAGCCTTGTCTTTCTTTTTTATCATAAATTACCCTTGTTTTTTCGATGCTATAAAATTCTTGCATGATTTCTTTTTGTAATTTTGTTAAGGGTATCATAAATTCACCTCCAAAGCCATGTTAGAATGAACAATATCAAAAATAGAAGCGTTTTCATTTAAATCTAGTATTTTTAATATTCTTTCATTGATTTTATCTCGATATTTTTTAGGATATTTAATATTTTCCTGTATGCCAACATTTTTTTTAGTTATTTTATAATCTTCAGCTTTATTAATCATCTCTTGCGCGATTTTTTTAAAAAACTGTTTATCTTCAGGCTTTAATAGATGAAAGATACTTGGAACTTTCATTAACAAATTTGTAGGATAAGTAATGCCACCGTCATACATACGCCAAAACCAGTATACAAATGAAGAATTTATGAAACAATAAATAAAATTAAAAATATCTTCATTGTCAAAATGCATTATAATTTGACCGTTTCTTTTCATTTGTTCGGCTGAAGCCGTTGTGTAATATCGACAAGTATTTGGCATTGAAATTGTAAATTCTGCGGAAGGAGTTATCAATTCTTTTAAAATATGATTTTCTGATTTTAAAGTCCAACTTTCAAAAATATTTTCTAATTGCTTGTGACATTTAGCAAAAGAAGGATTTTCGTTTGAGATAGTTTGACTTTTTTCGCCTAAAAAATTTTCCAAAATATCACATTTTAAAAGGTTTTCTCTTTCAATATTTTTAAATCGAATTAAAGGTGTTAATTTAAAGCCAATGTTTTTATTTTTATTTACAACTGTAATTGCAGCTCTTACAGAATTACTTGTATTTGAGTTAAAAATTCCATGTTTTTTTCCACGAAAAATATTACCGGGTACATTATCAAAAGAGTAAATAAAACCGCTATATTTAGTCAAAACTTGGCGTAATGAATAAAATTTGTTTCCAGAAATAAAACTGTAAGGCGTAATAATTACAGTAGATTTGCTTTGTTCTACAATTTTTTCCATAAAGGCTGAATAATATTCTTTTGTATCTTTGATTACGTTTGTAATATTCCAATTTTCCCCGAAATTGCTTATCACAGCATAAGGTGGATTGGCAATTGTTTTGCAATTTTTTGGTAAAATAACATTGTTATCTAAAAAATCGCAAGCAAAATCGTGTATACAATTTCCGAATTCTAGCCCATATTTTACCATTAAAGAAATTTTGCAGATTTTTAAAGCGACTTTGTCTAAATCATATAAATATATTTTTTCATTTTTAATTAAGTCTATAGCTCTTTCTTTTCCAATGTAATCTAAATAGGTAATAATCAATTTTCCAGTACCACACGAAACATCGCAAATGATTTCTCCTTCTTGTTTATCCAACCATTGACTCATAACTTTTGCAACGTCATCTGGAGTATAATATTGACCATAATTCTTTTTTTGTTGTTTATCTTGAGTTGCTAAACCGATTTCATATAGTTCGCTAAAATTTTTTATACTTAAAAATTCTGTTTCTCCAAATGCTATTATGTATTCACAAATTAAATCCCAGATATTTGATAAACCTAGATTTTTTACATCTTCTTCATAATTTTGTAAAGTGTAATTTTTGAATTTTTTCTTGATATTATTTTTTAAATGAGTTTTACACATTTAAAAGTCCCCACTTTTAGATATTTTAATATAATAATAAAAAATTTCTCATATCAATAGATAAGAGAATTTTTTTTGGTAGCGAGAGGGGGACTCGAACCCTCGACCTACTGGGTATGAACCAGTTGCTCTAGCCAGCTGAGCTACCTCGCCATAGGTCAACCTATAAAGTTGACATGTATATTATAAACGTATTATTTCCATTTGTCAAGAAATTTATAAAAAAATTGACAAAAATATTCTTGTGATGTATGATATGTCAGAAAAACCAAATAGAAAGGAATCCAAAATGATAAATATAATGGCTGATTTTTTATTTTTCATGACATTAATAATCTGCATAATTACAAAAATAAAAAATAAAACAGAACAATCAAATCATACCAATCAATGGCTTGAAAAATACGGAAAATTTATTTTTATAGTAATTTTTGTCATTTCATCTGTTTTATTAACCTATAAAATAGAAAATATTCCACAAGGCTTGCATGTTGACGAGGCAGGAGCATGGTATGATGCAATTTGCATTTCAAAGTATGGTGTGGATCGCTATTTATATAAATTGCCAGTGTATTTTATTAATTTTGGCGGAGGGCAAAATGCTTTATATACCTATTTATCAGCAATTTGTATAAGAATATTTGGCGTAAGTAAAACCATTTTCAGGTTGCCTGCTGTGCTAGTTAGTTTGCTATCATTGATTGTTTTGTACAAAATGATTGCTGAAAATAAGGACAAGAAAAATGCGTTATTTATTAGTTTTATTCTTGTTGTATCACCATTTTTTGTGATGAAATCAAGGTGGGGACTAGAATCCTATTTAATGAGCTCACTTTTGACAATTTCAACTTTTATATTTATGAAAGCTCTAAATTCTGACAAACTCTTCTGGTACATTTTATCAGGTGTTTTTTGGGGACTTACTTTATATACTTACGCAATAGCCTATCTAGCAATACCAGCTATAATTGGAATAGTACTTTTGTTTATGATATTGCTAAAAAAAATCAAAATCAAAAATATTTTTGCAATGGCAATACCTTTAGGAATTTTAGCAATTCCGCTAATTTTGATGTTAGTCATCAATAGTGGAATTTTGGAAAAAGCAACAATTCCCATTTTCTCTATCCCTAAATTATGGTTTTATCGAGGTGGAGAAATTTCTTTTAAGAATATTCCACCAAATATAAATCAGATTTTTGAAATTCTTTTTACAAAAGATTTCTTGAATTATAATGCAATTGAAGGGTTTGGAACTCTATATAAATTGTCTATACCGCTTGTTATTTTTGGTTTGGTAGAAGTTATACAAAATGTGATAAAAGATTTTAATAAAAAAGAATTAAGTTTAGATTTTATCATGCTTGTGACATTTATTATTATGTTTTTACTTGGTTTATGCATTGCAGAACTAAATATTAATAAAATAAATGCAATTTATATTCCAATGATTTATTTTGCTGGTAGGTTTGTGGCGTATAGTTCGGATAAAATGAAATATGTGGGAATTGTTATTGTTTTGGCGTATTGCCTAGAAGCGGGATTTTTTCTTCATAATTATTTTACAGAATTTGCAAAAAGCGATTTAATGTATTTTGAGGAAGAAATTATAGAAGCATCTGGCAAAGCAGAGTCATTACAGAAAAATAAAATTTATGTGGAAAATTGCTTAAATCAAACCTATATTTATACACTGATTGCAACACCAATTTCACCCTATGAATTTCAAGAAAATTTGCAAATAGAAAACGAAATTGTAACTCAATATGGCAAATACACATTCCAAATTCCAGAGCCAATAGACGAAGATGCAGTTTACATGATAAAAAATGACGCAGAAAAATTAAATGCGCTCATAAAAAACGGATTTGAAACACAGTTGTATGGAGAAATTCATGTATTATGGAAAAATTAAAGAAGGGACAAAACCCTTCTTTTTACGTTATTTTTTAGTTTTTGGAATGACAATTTCTTTTTTCTTTTTTTCGCGATCTTTTGGTCTTAAATCATTCATACAATCTCCAACGTCAGAAATTTCTAATTCAAAATTGGAATCATCGCCCATAACAATTTCAATTTCATTGTCCATTTCTTTTTTGTGCGATTCTTTTTCCTTATTTTTCCCTTTAAAATTCATAAAATTCACCTCATTTATCATTTATAAAACTATTATATTTATATTATAACACAAATTATCTATTTATGTAAATAGAATAATTTAAGAATTCACCAGTTTTTTCTAAATTTTGTATAACATATTCTCGGATTTGCTTTGGTTCTTGATAGAAGCAATCTTCCTCGTTTGTAAATATAAGAAATTCCGTATTTTGCATTTGGGAAATTTTTTGGATGGTATTTTCAATTCCACGATAGCCCAAATTTCCACTAAGGAGAAGGTCGAATTCACAGTTGTTAATTTGTAAAGGAACCATGTAAGATGCGGCGTCGTATGCTAAAATAATAACATCAGTTCCTGTTTTTTGTTTGTTTGAAATATAATTTGTCATATCTTGAATTTGAGTTAAGTTTTTGTCAGCAATAGGTGCGTTATAAAACGGATGAGATGCCTCAAAATGTTTTAAATTTTTGTAATTGTAAAAATAAATATGTCCTATTTCTGCAAAAATAGCAAAAAAGATGAAAAAGCAGATAAGTGGTAATATATTTTTTTGTATTTTTGGAGAAAGTATATCTTGAAGTAGTAGGCAATCTAACATATAAACAAAAAGTAAGTAATAAAACGACAAAGCCATAATAGTATGATAAGGGTTGATAAGCGGTAACATTGTAAATGACAAACAAGTTGCTAAACATAGTAAAAATTTCATGTGATCTTTTTCAATTTTTGAAGCGTTTGATTTTACTATAATATAAACACCAAAAACAGTAACAAATAACATAACAGCAATGGCTTCCAAAGTAGTTGGGTTAAAAGTGTGATTCGTACTTCCAAATTCTAAGAGGCTACCAAAACACAAATTGATAAATCCAAATAAATTTCCTTTGACATACATAATAATTGCAGAAATTAGTATACAAGGCAAAAATGACGCTAATTTTACCAATTGATTAATAAAAAATTTAGTATCAAATCCGTGTTCTAATATTTCAAATAGCACAATTCCAAAAGCGTAGTAAAATCCAATATTTTGCTTTGTAAAAAATACTAAAAAGATTAGCAAACCTTGCCCCAAATGATAGAATTTTTTGTGATAATGAGTTACATACCACAAAATTCCAATCAAACATAACAACAAAGCCAATTGATTATAATTGGCACCAGAGCCAATATTATCAGTATCAAGCATAAACCAGAACGTTATATAAAGTATAGTAAGCGACTTTTTTACATCTAGTTTCCTTAAAATAAGAAACAAGAAAACATATTTTAAAAAGAAAATAATCGTTCCATATATTCGAAAAACGAGAAAATTAGCGCTAAAAAGTTGAAACACCCAGTTTCCCAAAACAAAAAACAGCGGTGTATGAATTACGTTATTATCTTGATAAAGAATTCCGCCTTGATACATTTTAAAAATACTTTGGAAATTCCAAGTTTCATCATAAAGATTAAAATTAGTCTGTAAAGAGTCTAAAAGAATTGTTACAAAAAGTGTAATAAAAAAGAGTGTAAGCTTTAAATTAGTTTGATATTTTTTCATTTTATATTTCCTCATTAATATTTTTTAAAATTATATATAATAAAGAAAAATGTTGCAATATAACGTTGAAAAAAATTAGAAAAATTTTGCAAAAAAATGTTTACAAACCAAAAATTATATGCTATCATTAAAATATAGAAGTATGTTTATAAAATTTTGATAATATAGAAAAGGAGGAAAAACTATGAATAGAAAGGTAATGAAATTTTTATCAGTCGTATTAATGGTATTAATGGTAGTGACAATGTTATCAACAGCAGTATTCGCTGCTAATGATGCATCTAGTAGCACATGGGATAATATAGACATTAATCAATTTAGTGGTATGGGTGATAATTCCAATGCTAAGGGAACTTTTACACAAGTTGTTGCAGCGATTATTAATCTTGTTCAAGTAGTTGGTATGGGTATTGCTATCATTATGCTTGTTGTAATGGCAATCAAATACATATCTGCAGCGCCAAGCGAGAAAGCGGAACTTAAAAAAGGTATTACAATCTATGTAGTAGGAGCTATTGTGTTGTTTGCAGCAGCTGGAATATTACAAGTAATCAAAAACTTTGCAACAGCAAATATTAAAGCAGACGAAGTAAGGTCTTCGATGGAATTATTAATGGCTACTGTAAAAGTTTATTTAGGATAAAATTTAGTCATAAAATAAAAAACACGGATGTTATTTTAGCATGCGTGTTTTTTGTTTTTGATAGAAAATTATTACAATTGTATTACATTTAAAAAAAGTATTGCAAAAATTTCAAATATATTGTAAAATAATGATAGAAAAACACTGGAGGTAAAGATGCGTAAGAAAGATTTTAAAATAGTAATCGGATTAATTCTTGTAATAATGCTTATTGGAACATTTACTAATACAGCTTTTGCGGTTGTTTCAATAGAATCTGGCAAGGATTTTGCCATATTTACTGATAATTCTGTTAGTTCAAATGAAAAAGCTAATAAAGCAGCAGAAAGATTGATGGCAACTATCATCAATACAATCAGAATCATTGGGACAGGAACAGCGATTATTATGATAACATATTTAGGAATTAAATATATGTCAGCAGCGCCAAGTGAGAAAGCGGATTTTAAAAAAAGCGCGAGTATTTATGTTTTAGGAGCTGTGTTGGTATTTGCAGCGACCAATATTTTGGCAATTATATATGATTTCACCAGTGTTAATATTGGTACATAAATTGTAAAAAATATAAAATGTATAAATAGAAAGGAGAAAAAATGAAAAGAAAATTAAAAAGTTTATTAATTTCACTAATGTTTTTAATATTTTTTGTACTATTTTCAAGTAATTTATTAGGAAATTCATTTGTTAATGCTGAATTCAATTTTGCCACTCAAGTAACAGCAGATTGGACGAAACAAGCGAAAGGAGAAGGCTTGGCAAAATCAACTGGAAATATAGTTGGAACAATCATTAATATAATCAGAATAGTGGGAACAGGAGTTGCCATAATTATGATAACTTATGTCGCAATCAAATATATGTCAGCGGCACCAAATGAAAAAGCGGAATTTAAAAAATCAGCAACGGCCTATATTGTAGGTGCAGTAGTTTTATTTGCATCTTCTAATTTATTAGGTGTAATCTCTGATTTTGCCACAGCAAATATAGGAAGTAAATAAAATCAAGTAGGAGGAAAGTATGAATAGAAAAATATTAAAGATAGTATCAATTTTCTTATTGATATTATATCTGGGAATTGCCAATAGTTTGCCAGTTTTTGCTGCCAATAATGGAAGTGCATCGGGATTTACTTCTTGGAGTGTAGATAATTTTGAAGGATTTGATAAGGTATCAACAGAAAACCAACAAGTAACAAGTACAACTCAAAATATCATGGGAACAATCATAAACACAATTAGAATAGTAGGAACAGGAATTGCTATTATTATGATAAGTTATATAGCTATCAAATACATGTCAGCAGCGCCAACTGAAAAAGCAGAGTTTAAAAAATCGGCAACAGCGTATATTGTTGGAGCAGTAATCCTTTTTGCATCTTCTAATATATTGGCTGTAATTATTAATTTTGCTACAGAAAATACAAAATAGTTTAAAAGGAACTATATTAGCAATTGAGCCAATATAGTTTTTTTATGCAAAAAATAAAATTTATTTTAAGAAATTTGTTGAAAAAAGTAAAAACTTTCGGTATAATAAAATTAGAGACAAAACTTAATAATTTTGGAGGACAAAATGAATAGAAAAATAAAAAAAATGATAATCATTCTTTTCATTATGATAATAGTGATTTCCATTCGAGTAGTAAGTAATGCTCAAGAAGAGGAGCCTAAAGCAGGAAGCAATATTGTTGCGATGTTCGGAACAGCAGGTTCAGAGGATATAGAAGGTGGAAAAACGCTTATAACCAAAATAGTAGTTCCAATATTAAATGTGGTTAGAATTGTTGCAACAGGAGTTTCAATCATTATGATAACGTATTTAGGTATCAAATACATGTCAGCTTCACCAACTGAAAAGGCTAATATAAAAGGTCAACTAATCACGTTCACAATTGGTGCCATTGTTGTAATTGGAACAGTAAGCATATTAGATATAATAAAAGATACTTTTGAAAATATATTTAATACTACTTTATAATTTAACAGTGAAAACAAAGAGAGGAAAATAAGATATGAAAATAAAAAAATGTGTAATTATATTAGCAATATTTTGTATGCTCATAGCTTTAACTCCAATGCAAACATTCGCAGGTGAAGATAAAAAAGATACAACCCAAATGGATACAATGATAAGCGATATGAGCTCTGTTGGAAGTACTACTGTAAATTCTGACGAAGGAATTGCAAAAGTTCTTGCGACTACTATCGTATTAATTCGTATAGCTGGAAGTGGCATCTCTCTTATCGTAGTGACAATTCTTGGAATTAAATATATGATGGCGAGTTCAAATGAAAAAGCAGATATAAAAAAGCAAGCAGTTCCAATTGTAATCGGTTGTGCCTTATTGTTTGCATCATTACATATAGTCTCAATTATAGCAGATGTGGGACTTAGTTTAAATTCATAAATTTAGGTGGTAAAAAGTGGAAAAACTTTCGGTTTTTTCGCTTTTTTTATTACATTTATGTTACAAATGAAGAAATTACACGAAAAATGTTGAAAAATTTTGATTTTTAAATTATAATAAAAATGATATATTATAAAAATTTAAAGGTAGGTAGCGATAAATGAATAAGAAGAAAAAGTTTTTAATTGTATTTTTGTTAGTAAACTTACTAATCGTTGTAATTTATATAAATCATTTTGGAGTTAGAGCGGAAACACTATTGCAGAAAATGGAAAAACAGGCGAATAGTTTTGTTACCAAAGGAGGAAAACAAGTAGAAGATTTTAATACAAAATCAATAACAGATAATTTTTTAGGATTAGGACAAATACTGACAATGGTAGGTGCAGGTGTTATGGTTGCGGCGGCAACGTATATGGGAATTAAGTATATTGTATCACCACCAGATAAACAAGCTGCTTTAAAACAACAACTCATTGGACTTGCAGTTGCTGGTATTGTTATATTTGGAGCTTATGGAATCTGGAAAGCAGTTATAGGGGTAGTAAGTAAATTTTAAGACAAACAAAGGAGGAATGAAAAATGGGTACATATTATATACCACGTAATTATAAAGGAGAGACGAGAATTTTATATATTTTCTCTATCAAATCATTAATAACAACAGCGATAGGAGCTGGTGTAGGAGCTTTATTTTTTGGATTATTTTCGATGTTGGCATTGAAGAAAGTTGGAATTATTGCCATGGCGATTTTTGCGGTGATTGGCTATATAATAGGAGCAGTAAAAATTCCGACAATTGTTAGTATTCCAGTTACAAAAAAAATTGGTGGAGAGCCAATTAGTGAGATTATTATTCGCTATATTAAGTTTAGAAAAAAACGTAAAATTTATACTTACTATGAAAGTACAAAGGAGGAAAAATAGATGGATATTATTACTGTATTACAAATAATGATTGGTGTCATTATTTTTATCATGTTTTTGTTGGTGATATTTTATTTATATTTAATTAAGCCCAAAAAACAAAAGCAGGAGGAACAAACTTCAGTTTTTTATTCCGAAGAAGAACAAAAAGAGACTAAAAAAATTGAAAACTATGGCAGATTTCAAGGAGAATTAACACAGCAATCTATTATGGATTTTATGGAGTTTGATGAAATTATTGATAACATGATTATCCGAAAAAATAAAACGCAATATGTTATGGTTTTGCAATGTAATGGTGTAAATTATGACTTGATGTCAGAACAGGAAAAAATTGCAGTAGAAGAAGGATTTGTACAATTTTTGAATACCTTGAGATTTCCGATTCAATTATATGTTCAAAGTAGAACATTAAACTTGAAAGAAATTGTAGCAGGATATAAAGAAAGAGTCAATGTCTTAAAAAGTGATATTGAAAAAATTGGTTTAAAAATTATTCAAGCTAAAAGAGCGAACAATCGACCATTGCTTGAAAAATTAGAATTTGAAAAAAGAAGAAAAGAAAATGTCCTAAATTACGGAATTGACATAACAGATTATGTGGACCGTTTAAATTCAAACCAAAATATTCTTCAGCAAAAAACATATGTGGTTGTATCGTATTTTGTGAATGAATTGGGTGGAAATTTAGCGAATTATTCAAAAGATGAAATTGATAGTATGTGTTTTTCTGAATTATATACAAGATGTCAAAACATATCGAGTTCGTTAGCGAGTTCGCAGGTTACCAGTCGAATCTTGGATTCAGAGGAATTAGTAGAATTATTGTATATTGCTTACAACAGAGACGAATCAGAAATTTATCAATTTTCAAAAGCTTTGGATGCGCAATATGATGCTTTATATAGCTCTGGAAAAGATATTTTAGAAAAGAAACAAGAAAAACTAGACAAAGAAATCAACATAGAAGCAATTGATTTGGCGACAGATAGCATTTTAAGAGCAGATAAACAAAAACAAATGGAAGATTTAGAAAAAGAGAGAAATAAAACAACAAGAGTGAAAGAAAAGGCAAATGAAATATTGGATCAATATGAAGATCAATTAAACAAAAGGGTTTTTGAAATTGCAAAGGAAAATGTCGAACAATACAAAGAAGAACCTAAGGAACAACCAGTTGAAGTTGATGTAGCCAAAACAGAACCCAATAAACCATTACAAAGAAGAGTTCCACCAGCACAAGGGCAACGAACGAAACAGGTTATGCAAAAACAATCAACAAAGGCGATAGAACAAGACACAACACTTGAAACTCCAGAGAAAAAAGTGATGAAAAAAAGAATAACACCAGAGAACTAAAGAAAAGGGGGAATCAGTATGTTTGGAAATAAAAAACAAACAACTACGAATGAATTAGAATTAGAGGTCAACAAAGAAAAAGAACAAAAAAGTATTTTTAAAAAAGAAGAAAAAGATATTAAGCATTTAATTGCACCAGGTGGAATTGATGCTAGTTATACAAACCACATTGAAATTGCTTCCAATCGAACGAGATATGCAAGAAGTATGATTGTCGCAGCGTTACCTAGAATGTGTACTTTCCCAGAATTTTTAAGAGGAATGTATACATTTGGAGATATTAATGTATCTGTTTTTATCAATCCAATTAGTGAAGCAAGTTCACAAACAGATTTGAACCGAACGATTAATGAGTTAGAGTCAGAAAGATGTGTGGCACAAGATAGAGGAGATATTAACAGAGAAAGAATTATTGCCCAAAAGAGAATGGAGGCAGAAGAACTAAGAGATGCCATTGCAGCAGGTTTTAATAAACTATTTGATTCAACCATTATTTCCACCATTTTTGCGTACAGTATGGAGGAATTGGACAGATATACAGAATTGTTAACCAATGAAATGTCAAAAAATCTAATTGACATGAAACCAGCTTGGGCGATGCAAGATGAAGCGTTTCGTTCCAATGTGCCATTTGGCGAAAATAAATTAAACAAGTCCCATACTTTTGATAGAAGGGCAATGTCGACGGTATTCCCATTTTTCAATTCAGAAGTTGGTCACGAAAATGGAATTCCGTTAGGATTTAATAAACAAACAGGTTTGCCAATTTTATATGACAATTTCAGCTCAAAATTAACAAACTATAACATGATTATTTTTGGTAAATCTGGTGCTGGTAAATCCGTTACGATCAAAACACTTTCAGCTCGTTCTTCTATTTTAATGGGAATTGAAAGTTTAGCATTAGATGCAGAAGGTGAATATGGTTCAGTGGCAGAATCCTTAGGTGGCGTAAATGTGGTGATTAGTCCCACTTCAAAAACAATTATTAATGTGTTTGATATTGAACCAGAGGTTATCAAAGATGAAATAACAGGAAAAGAAAGAACAGTTGTCAGTGTAGAAAACAAAGTAGAAGACGTAACACAAGGTTTGCTTACAATGGCAAGACGGAAGTACAGGTAGCAAAGAAGTAAACGAGCTTACCAAACAAATTATTTCAGAAGC
Source organism: uncultured Clostridium sp. (assembly GCA_947648495.1). Taxonomy (GTDB): domain Bacteria; phylum Bacillota; class Clostridia; order TANB77; family CAG-508; genus Scatovivens. Next base: position 28,677 of record CANSOA010000007.1, on the reverse strand, counting down.
AGTTTTGGAAGAATACGTTGGACGTGGCATCAATGACACTGTTGAGAGTTTGTACGAGAGAAGTAATGGGAATTCTATTAATTTAGGCGATAATTATTTAGGAAGAGTGAAAAAACAAATGCCTACAATTGGTTCCTGGTACAAGAGAATTTGTAGAAAAGCACAGGAAAATCAAAATCCAGATTATCGTTTTCATTACAGTTATTTGGTAAAAGTTATGAAACAATATGTCAGAGAATTGCATGGGCAAATGGCATATTTTGATGGACAATCAACGTTCGAGTTATTGGAAGGTGTACCATTTATTAATCTAGATATTTCGCAATTGGAAGAAAGATTTGCAAGACCACTTGCTCAACAAATATTGCTTTCTTGGGTTTGGGAAAAATACGTTAAGAAAAATAGTGAAGATAAATCAAAAGCTGCTAAAAAAAGAGTTTTGATTGATGAAGCTTGGATGATGCTTCCACTTCCAGAAGCGGTTGATTTCCTAAATACGATGGCAAGACGTGCGAGAAAAAGAAATGTTTCATTGGCTGTTATTTCACAAAAATTTCAAGATTTTTATGAAAAACCAGAGGCACAAGCCATTTTAACATCATCAGAGACCAAACTATTTTTAGCACAAGATAAATCTGAAATCGAATATTTACAAGAAGTATTCAAATTAAGTGATGGAGAAGCAAGTTTCTTAGTTACTTGCGGTAGAGGTGAAGGCTTACTTAGGGTTGGTGGCGATTCAGCTATTTTAGCAATCCAACCAACTGGAAAAGAAATGGAATTTGTGGAGACTAATTTAAGCAAACAAATTGAAATGGAAAAAGCAAGACAGCAACAACAATAATTAAAGATGAGGTTATCAATGAAAAAAATAGTAAGTTCACTATTGATAGTGATGGTTTTATTTAATTTCATATTTTGTAGTGATACTTATGCAGAAATGAGTTTCCAAGGAGCGGATACTATTACAGATGAATCAATTACAGGAAAAGACCAAGAAAAACTTATTAATGAAGGAAAAGTAGAAGATAAAAGCGGTATGCTAGGAGGAGAACAAAAGATTATACCAGATTTACTAGGTAGCATTTTTGAAGCTATTGCAGGAACATTAGCAATTGTAGCCAATCTATATCCTCTTTTGATGCAATGTGGTATGTCAATCGTTTGTGGTACAAACGGATTATTTACTATAGAAAAAGCAGTATTTAATGAAATTGGTTTGTTTAATATAAATTATTTCAATTTTGACAAAACATACGAAATAGGAGCTAGTGGTAATAAAAAAGTAGTAGAAATGGATTCTTCTATAACAACAAGTGTAAAAAAAAGTGTTGCAAAATTCTTTATTATATTGCGTTTACTAGCAATTGCTCTTAGTCTGCTAATTTTAATATATGTTGGAATTAGAATGGCAATATCAACAGTAGCTTCTGACAAAACCAAATATAAACAAATGTTAATGGCTTGGATTGAAGGGATGGTATTATTGTTTTTAATGCAATATATCATTATTATAATCATTAATATAGGTGAAATATTTGGAAATGTCATTTACAACATGAAATGTAACTTAATTGATAATGGAGAAATAGGGTTTGAAGCAGAGCTTATTGATACCATGCAAAAAAGTCTTTTAGGAAAAGCAGGCTGGAATTTTGTAGCAAATATTATACCATATTGGTTTTTGGTATTTATACAAACAAAATTCTTTCTATCGTATTTTAAAAGATTAATTACGGTTGGCTTTTTGATATTAATTTCACCAATTATTACAGTCATATATCCCATTGATAAAGTCGGAGATGGAAAAGCACAGGCCTTTTCTGTATGGTTTAATGAATTAGCAATGAATGTATTTATACAACCAATTCATGCTTTAATTTATCTAGTATTTATATATACAGCAGGAGAAATAGCAAAGCATTCTATGATTGTAGCATTAGTATTTTTATTGGCATTGACGAAAGTCGAGAAAATGGTATTGTACTTATTTAATTTGAGAAATGTTACAAGCTTAAGACCAGTTGATGAGGAAAGAAAAAAGGAAAAATAATGGAGGGATAAATGAAACAAACGGCAAAATATCAAAATCAAAAAGAAGCTAATAAAAAACGCTTTATGATAATTGCGATTATAATTTTAACCGTAATGTTGGTATTTTGTATGGTGTTAATGAGCTCCTTAAAAGCGAAAAATGAACAAAAACAACAAGCTATTATGTCAGGCAATTTTGCATCGGTTAAAGATATTTTAGAATATTATGGTTGTAAATTTATACGCATAAAGAGGGAAGAAACAGAAGGATTCAAAGTCAATATTTATACACAGTTCAAATATAATTTATATGAAGATGAAAAAAGCAATGAAAACTTTTATAACAATATAATCAACAAAATAGCCGAATTTCTAAATTACAATAGTTTCCAAATGATAGATAATAGCAAAGAAGAACCAATTGAAATTCAAGTAATATGCAGTAATAAAAAGATAGAGAAAATTTTGATTAATAACATAGAAGATTATTTTATTTATATGGACTCTCAAATTAGTTTAAGGAAATATAAAGAAATTAAAAAAACAGATTTATTCATTCAAGCTCCAGAAGTTATTAATTGTATTCAGAATAATTGGAATTCCTCTACGCAGTTTGGTTCGAGAGAAGCCATTTTTCAAGATTATTTTGTCTATTTTGATGAAGGAATACGAACAAGAACGATTGATGGTAAAATTTATAATATCATTTTCGAAAAAAATTATGTAAATTCTATCGTAAATGGCTTTACTGTTGGCACAGAAAGTGATATAATTATAAGTAAGCTAGGATTACCGACTTTTCAAAATGAAGACAAAACCATAATTGGATACAAAAGCAATGAAATTTATGTGTTTTTTGAAAAGGACCAAATTTCTATTTATAGAAATTTGCAAGAAAATGATTATAACGAATTTTTCAAATTAGTGGATAATTTTTTAAAAGAGCAAAATTCTTTACTTGACTTCATGAACGAACTAACGTATTTGTGGAAGGATTATGAAGAATATACGTATGGCCAAGAAACAGTATTTTTAAGTTATCCGAATAGAGGAATTGATATAAAATTAAATTATGATAACACAGATGGAATTGTTTTATACAATAATATTGGCGTTGGACAAGATGTTGTTAATCGCTATTTGGAACATACAGAGTTTGTGGCTCAGCTTCAAGTGGACAATGTATATAAGGCTGAAATGAGAAGGTATGAAAAAGAGCAGAATTTTTCAAAAAAATGCGCAGAATATCAAGAAAAATTTGAAAAAGAAGATACGCGAAACAGAGGAAAAATATATCAATATTATGCAGATTTAGATTTGAATGAAAATATTCTTAGTTTGTATTTTATTTCGCAAAATGAACAATTTGTGGATTGTCAGTTGCGTGAGAGTATAAATTCTTATATATGGATTAATGAAAGTTTATTTGCTTACAGTAGAAGGGGAAAGGGAATTTATTATTACGATTTGAAAAATCAAACAAAAGGAACAATTATTGCAGGAGAGGAAGAGTATAAAATAAAATCTTATGCAAATGGGATTTTAAAATATGATGAAAAAGAAGTCTTCATACAACTGAAATAAAATTTGAGAAAGGAATGAAAAAAATGAGGTTACAAATCAAAAAAATATGTTATAAAATTTTAGTAGTAACAATGATAACAGTCGTTTTATCATTCTTTTCAGCGTCATCTGTTTCACAAGCAAAGTTAAGACTAAAAGAAGGAGAATTCTATTATTCAGGGACACAAGACGGAACTTATGTTGTAGGAAAAAATTTATGGGATAGTATCTTAGAAACACTAGGAGAAATTGCGAATTATTTATTAGGAATTAAGACATTAGGTATAAGAATGGTTATTGTTGGTTGGATAGAAATTATGGAAATTCTGCTAACAGCCATATTAGGGGTCGAAATTGATTTAGCTTCTTTTTTCAGCGAGGCTTTAGCGGGAATGGACACTTATTCACAACAGATTGTAAATGTTGAAACAATTATATTTAATCGAGTTCCGATTTTGAATGCCAATATATTTACAGCGGAAAAGAACGATGATAGAAATAGTGAAGAAATTACTGAAAAAACTATAAAAAAGGGCAATAAAATTGTTAAAAGTATAAAAGAATCTGTTGCAAAATGGTATTACGTTATGAGATTAATCGTAATTGCTTTTATGTTGATATTATTAATTTTTATAGGAATCAAAATGGCAATTTCAACCATTGCATCAGAAAAATCAGTCTATAAACAAATGTTGATTGACTGGGTCGCTGGAATGATAATTGTTTTTTCAATACATTATATTATGATTGCCATATTGACAATTAATGATACGATTGTAGACGCTATATCACCATTAGCACAAGAGCCAGTAGAAATACAGGAAGTAGATAAATATGGAGACAAAGAAAAATTGAAAAATTCTTCTCAAATAGAAACAACACTTTACGAATCTGCTAGAACAAGAGCCTATAGTATGAAATTAACAGATGGTTTTACAGGTATGATTTTTTATGCAGTTCTTGTTTATTTTGCATGGCGATTTGCATTAATTTATCTTAGAAGAATAATTAATATTATTATTTTAACCTTGATGGCACCAGCAGTTGCAGCTTCTTATGCCTTTAATAAAGTATTAACAGGAAAACCAAAAGTATTTTCTACTTGGTTTTCAGAATATATTATGAATGTTATCATTCAGATTTTTCATGTGTTAGTTTATGTTTCATTTGTATCTACAGCTCTTGTATTATCTTTAGAATCTTTGCCGGGAGCAATATTGGCTTTTGTATTATTAAATTTTATGATAAAAGCTGATAAATTGCTTAGAAAATTGTTTAAATTTTCGGGCGGAAAAGGAAGTCTTGCAGGAGATATGGCAGATAAGACAGATTTTAAACAATTACAACAAGATGCTAAATCACTAAAAAGCAATATGGTTGGCGGAACAATAGCAACCAAAGCAATGAAAGCAACATATGCTTTGCCAAAAGCGTTGATGGAGAAAGCAGGAATAGGAGTTTTGAGCAACACAGTAGCAGCTGTCAGAAATAATGAACATTATAAAAAATATCAAAACAAGAAAGCAGAAGAAGCCGATGACGCAAGAGAAGAAGATGCTAAAAAATATCTTGAAAATAATGAAGAAGCTATCAAGAAAAATGAAGAAATATACGAATTAGAGCAAAAAAAGAAAAAATTACTAGAAGAAAGAGAAATCTTAAAATCAGAATTAGGATATTATAAACGAAAAAAAGCTGATGAACAAATCGATGAAACTAAAAAGAAACTAGAAGAAAATCAAGATGAAATCAAGAAAACAGACCAAGATATTAAGAAGAAAGAAGACGAAATTCAAGAGGGATTTTTAAGACAGCAAATCAGTAGTAATGGTTCGATTATAGACACAATAAAAGGAAACTTAAGTGAAGCATTTGATGAACTTGTAGAAAAAGGGGAAGATGGCAAATATCGAAGAAAGAAAGTAAGGACATTAAGAAGAGGTGGCGTAAATGATGCATTTTGGCGAGAAGAAATAGACAGCAAAAAAATGAGATTTAAATCAAAAATGAAGGTAGGAGCTTTATTAGGATTAGATTCTTCTGAAGAAAAATTATTAAAGTCAGAATTAGATTTCTGGAAAAATAGAGTGATTGCACTAGGTTCTGCTGTTGCAGGTATGCCGTTGTTGGTTACGAATCCATTAGCAGGCATGGCGTTACTTAGCAAGGCAGGAATTACACATTTAGATGTTAAAACAAGAAGAAGAAGGTACAAAAATGCAAAAAGATTACAAAATAAGTCCTATACCTTTAAAACATTTGGCGGAGAAGGTGTGAATCGACTAAGTAGAGCACAATCGTATCATTTATTAGAAATGCATCAATTGGAGGCATTAAAGAATAAAAAAGTAAATAAAGAAGTAAAAGATGTTGTCAAGTTTGCCAAAGAAATGGAAAAAAGAGAAGGAAATCTTAAAAAAAGTGCAAAAGAATTGCAAGGGCAATATACACAAAATCTATTTAATTTTGAAAATGAAATCAAAAATGACGCATCAAACAAAAGTATAGAAGATTTAGCTTTTGAACAAAAAATAAGGGAAAAAAATGTTGTCAATGTTGGAGACGGAGTCTGTATGCAACTTCAAACAAATATTGCCATGAAAAAATTTATGGACAAAGTAGAAGATATTGAAGCACGAAAAGACTTGAGCACAAAAGCTAAAGCAGATATGGTAAATAAAGCGATGGATGATCAAAAAGGATTTATTATAAAAGAAGCAATCGGAACATTATGCACCCAAAATGGTATAACCGATATTACAAAATTACAATTAACCGACGCTGAAATGGTTCAAATCAATCAAAATATTTTAGGTATGTTAGAACAAAGTGGCGTTGTTAAAAAAGGTCATGTTGACCTAGAAAAAGCCAATATTAATGAGCAAACCATATCAACTGCGTATTTGGATTTGACAATGGATCACGAGGCAACGAACCAAGAATTGAAGTCGAAATTAGCATCTTCTGCCATATTAGAATATATGGAGAAAAAGGGCGAAAAGAACGTCAGAAACTTAAACACAGACGAAGCAAAAGAAGAAATTTATAACATCATGAAAGGCAAATTAATGCCAGAGTCTTCCAAAGAATCTGCTTCTGTTATAGCAAAACTGACTGGAAAAGACAAAATCAAAGAAGAATTTGAACTACCAGAAGATGTGAAAAATATGGTAGGAGAAAATATTAAGAAAGTCAAGAAAATACGAAAACGGAGATTTAGCAAGAGGAGCAGAAAAACAAAGATTGGTGGCAAAAGAAGTAAACATACAAAGTAATCTAACAAAAGATAAATTAGAAAAAGCATTATATACAGAAGATAGCAGTGAACTAACACAAGAAGAATTTGATAAATTGTTTTCTCCACTATCAAAAATAGGCAAGAAAAATGAACAATTAGAGAAAATGGGAGTAAAAGTAGAAGCCAAAAAAGATAAAAAAACAGCAGACAAATTAAAATATTATGAGCAACAAAAACAAGGTTACATCTATGATGAAGCAAAATATGAAACCCTGAAAGCGCAACGAGAAATAAGCGAATTAGATACAAAAATACATGGAACGATAGATGTTATCGATTTAATTAACAATATTCGTATAGAAAATACACGGAGGAAGGAGAGTGAATAAATGAAAATAAAGACAAAAACAAAGAAAAAACTAATCCGATTCTTGAGTTTGCTCATGATTGTATTTTCAATATTAAATTTAGCAGGAATTATAGTAGGAATGGGAAATAACGTCTATGCCGATGATGATTCTAGTGATTTTAATATAAAAGCTACAGTACAGAGTATAGGAGTTACAGCAGGATTGGGTCTGATTATGGGAGGAATACCATTAATTATATTAAACGTAATGAAGTTGGTCATTATTGTATTAGGGCTACTTTTGCAAGCTTTTGTAAGTGGAGTACAGCTAAGTTTGGATGGTTTAGATGGAGTAGGTTTAAAAAGTGTTATATTTGCTGGGGCTGAAAATTGTAGTAACTTTTTAGATATTAACTTTTTTAATTTTGCTGATGGGAATAATATTATAGTAGATTTTAGAATGGCAGTTGCAAAGTGGTATTACATATTAAGATTAATTTCTGCAGCGATTTTGTTAGTTATTTTAATATATGTAGGAATTAGAATGGCAATTTCAACAATTGCTTCAGAGCAAGCAAAATATAAACAAATGTTAGTAGATTGGGTAACCAGTTTAGCTTTACTATTTTTGTTACATTATATTGTTATTTTTGTAGTTACAATAAATAGTACATTAGTTCAAGCAATATATGATGTAAATAAAGACGATAGCGTAGGAGGTCTCTTATCATCATTAGCATTGGCAGCGTTTCATCCAGGTTTGGAAGGATTTGCGGTATCGGTTATATATCTTTTATTTGTTGGAGAAATATTTTCGTTTTTATTGCTATACATGAAACGTATGATAACAGTAGGATTTTTAATTATGATTTCACCACTAATAACAATTACTTATTCAATTGACAAAATAGGAGACGGAAAAGCACAAGCTTTAAATGCTTGGTTAAAAGAATTAGTTTATAATATATTAATACAACCTTTTTATTGCGTAATTTATGTAGCATTTTTTGATACAATGGCTCAAGTAATAAAAGAAAATCCATGGGGAGTGGGAGGATATATATTCATTATTATCATTATGAAATTTATGAAGAAAGCAGAAGAAATACTAAGAAAAATATTCCACTTTGAAGCAAGTTCAATGAGTTCAATAAGCGAATCAGGACAAAATATTTTGAATGCAACTGGAAAATTTGTTAGCACAGGTGTAGCAGCAGGAACTGCATTTGCGAACTTTAAAGCAGTAGGAGGATTTAAGGGAGCAAAAGAAAAACTACAAGATTTCAGAGCGAGTGAACAAGCAAGAAAACAGTTGAAGCAATACTATAAAGATGATAAAAGTGGAAAAAATGGTCCACCAAGTATTACAGCAGACACTTTTAAAGATTATGCAGAAAGTGCAGAAGGAAAACAGAAATTAAAAGCGATGAAACAAAGCAATCTTAATGAAATTAATGCTAAAGCAGAAGTAAATAGAAATAAAAGAAAAGAAAAAAGAGAACAGAAAGTTAAAGAAAAAGCAGAAGCGCAGTTACGAGAAGAAATAGGAGATGAAGCATATGAAAAGTTAAAAGCAAGAGCCGATGGTGGCGATAGAAGCGCTCAAAAAATTATTTCTGATAAAGAAGATAAAGTCCGACAAGGTTCTTTCCCAAAAAGAACCATCAATGGAGTTGCAAAAGGGGTATCCAATGTTGCAGGCAATGTATCAGAAGGAGTAAAACGTTTTGCTGGATCAGATTATGGAAAATTAGTAGGAGCAGCGGCAAAAGATAGTATAAAAGTTGCAACAGCAATTGGTATGGGAGCATTTGCAATCGGTGCAACTGGAGAACTAAATGATGCAATTTCTTTAGGGCAAGCAGGTTATGGTGTAGCAAAAGGATATTTAGAAAACTCAGGCAAAACACTTGCTGACGATTCTACTCAAAAAGCTAAAAAATTAGCACAAATAATGGGAGTAGATCCAGAAAATAAAGAAGAAATGCAAAAAATACTTAATCTTGTATACAATCAAGGTCAAATGGGTAACCAATTAGATGCTAAGAGTATATCGAATGCATTAAAAGATTTGCAAGATAAGATTGCTAATGCTATTGGAGATAGAGAAGACGGTAAACGTATAGCAGGCGATTTAATTCGTGAGTTACAAATTCAAATGACATTTGATGATGCCAAATTAGATATAGAAGGACTATTAAATACAAAGTTAAATAACCTTATCGACGACGATGATAAAAAAGAAGTAGAAAGTTTAACAAAGAATTATGCAGAAATATTTGTAAGTTCAAAAGTTTATGCAAATCAAACTGCTAGTGAAAAAATGGGTATAGACCATTTAGAACATGATGCAAATGTAGTAAGAAAAGTAAAGTCTTAAAAATATTTTAATAATTAAGGAGAAAAACTTATGGTTAAAAAAGATAAAAAGAAAGATTATAAAATCATATATTTAAGTGCAATTCTGATACTAATTCTAATACTTACCATAAGTTTTTTCACCCATAAAAAGCAATCAACTGATTCTACAAATCAGCCAGAAATGACAGAACAGGAAGAAATAGACTTTGAAAAAATAAACGTCACAGCTAAATTGCAAGACATGGAAGAACGTGAAAGAATGGAATTTTACTTCGGTATGTTTTGGCGTAATATTGAAAATAAGGAATATGAACAAGCATATGATTTGCTCTATTCTGAATTCAAACAAACCTATTTTCCAACACTAGATAGTTTTACAAAATATGTGCAAACCAAATTCCCTCAATTGGCTATCTTAGAATACGAAAATATAGAAAGAAATGGCGATGTCTACGTGTTATGGGTTCATATCGCAGATGCGATAAATGATAAACAAACAGATGAAAAGCAACAGCTAAATGTTGTCATTCAAGAAAATGATTATAATGATTTTGTCATGTCATTTAGTGTTATATAAAAGTCGCAAAAAGGAGAAGAGTAAATGTTTACAGATTTGAGAATAAAACTATTACACTTTTTTAGAAAACATAACAAAATAATTTTTATTGTAATCTGCGTTTGGGCGATTGTATTTTTCATCAATTATTTATTGAAAGGTTACAAGCCAACTCCTGAATTACAAACAACCTATGAACCACACACTTCAGTTATTGACACAAGTAAAACGGTTTCTAAAAATGTAAGTAATCCCATCGAGGATAAGATTGAAGAATATGTTGGATATTGCAATGAAGGAAATTGGCAGAAGGCTTTTAACATGCTTTCCGATTCTTGCAAAGAATATGGTTTTAATAATGATATTCAGGAATTTATGAAGTATGTTTACACCAAAATGCCAACTCCCAAAAAATATGCTATTCAAGATTATTCAAACGAAGGAAATACCTATATTTACCAAATAAAATACACAGACGACTTATTGGCAACTGGTTTGACCAATACAACCTATCAATATACAGAAGAAAAGATGATTTTTAAAAAACAAAAGGACGGAAAATTAGAAATGGCAGTTGGAAACTTTGTGGATTTTGCAGACATTAAAAATATTTCCGAAAATAATTATTTAAAAATCGATATTAAATCTGTTATAAAATACTATAGTATAGAAGTCTATACCATAAAATTAACAAATCGAACTCAAAATACAATTGTTATTGCAGACGGGCAAGAAAATGGAGAAATTACATTGAACCTAAAATCGTCAGAGAATAGAAACAGAAATGAAGAAGACACTGACATTGTTTTAGGTCCAAACGAAAGTAGAACAATTGGCATATCTTTTCCAAAATTCTATGACAACAACGATGATTCTCAAAGTATAACATTTGGAGCAATCCGAGTTATGGAGCAATATTCTGGAACAGAAAATATAGCAGACGAAGTCATACAAGCCGAAATACAAAATGCCATTGCGAAATTTAGTGTTAATATTCCAGTAACATACAATGATTAAAATCCAATAATAAAGGTGGTGAGAATATGGAAGAAGATGAAATCAATGGAGGGAGAAATAAACGCCCCAAAAATAGAAAAAATCCATTAAGAAATGCAGAAAAGAAAGCTAAAAATTTATCAAAAGGAGCATCAAAAGCTTCTGAAGTTATGGGAAAATCAGCAGAAAAACATGCTGAAAAGGCTATTGCTCAAAGTGGAACAAAAGCAGCAAAATCTATGGGGATAGCTTCAAAAAGAGCAAAGCAAGCAGAAAAAATGGCAAAAGTGGCAAAACATGCTCAAAAAGTATCAGCCTTGATAGGAAAATTAGGACCCATTATAGCGGTCATAGGCTCGATTGTTTGGTTTATTATTTCGATTATTGGAATTTTAGTGTTTATTTTAGCAGGATTGGGATTGATTATGTCGGGGTTAGAAAGCATAGTAACATCATTTGGAGATAAACTTCTTTCTTTAATATCAGGAGAACAAAATATTGTACACGATGAAGATATTGTTGATACCTTGAAATATTTAAAAGAAATGGATTATGATTTATATGGGTATGGCTTTTCTGGTTTACCTAATCCACTAAAAGAGGAGAAAGACGAAGAGGGAAATGTAACTGAAACAAAATTAACTTATGAGTCACCTGGACTTTTAACAAATACTTTTGACGCAATAGAAATGTCAATGAAGCACAATAAAGCCTATGAAAATATAATAGCATACTTAGTTGCTGATAATTACTCAACTATTTTACAACACAAAAATATAACAATCGGAGATTTCTTTCTAAATAATCCAGGAAAGGGCTTACTTGCTGTATATCATGAGGCAGAGTTAGGGAAAAAAGGAGATGGATATGACATATGGGAATTAGGCTCTATTACAGTAAAAGACAACAAATTAAAGGTTGTTGAAAAAGGTATTTTAAAACGTTCTATCATGGAATATGATTTAAGTGGTTGGACAGGAAGATATGGCATGCCATTAGAGTTTCTTTTGTCCGTTCATCTTGCTACAATGGCACCAGATTTAAGCTATAAAATGGCGACAGAATCTGCAATGAAAACAGAAGTACAGATTCTATTACATGCTATTAGCGGAAATATAGATTCTTCTGTTGGTCCTACAATAAATAATAAAGTTCCTTTCTCAGTTTTAACTGAAATAAATGATGGTTTTATAGGAGATGATTTAAGGTTAAATCCAAAAGAAGCATATGAAATTTTTGAAGCGTCAGATGGAATATTAGAAAGTTATACAGGAAATGAATTAACACAATATATGTGTATGGGACCTCCTGATTACACTGGTATTGGTGAGCAACATGGCGGAAATTGGAATGCTGATACGAGTGTTCAAGAAGTCACAAAAGAAAGTGTAAGAGAATGCATAGAAAAACTTATTTCAGGAGCTGGTGATGTTGAAATTCCAAAAGAAAGTGTAGACAGTCTGATAAACGAGATATACAACTTTTTTCAAAATGGAACTACACAAGTAGCTAGTGCAGATTTACTTAAAAAAACATCTGCGAACCATAAAAGATTTGCGACTGAAGAGGGTGGCAAATTTAAACTTGAGTACATTAATATAATAACGAAAAATAAAACTTATAAATTTCTTTTTCAAGGAAAAGAATTTGAAGTGCCAATAACTGTCGATCCTGAATTGCCAACAGATATAGAAGGAAATAATCGACTAGGAAGATTAGTAGAAGATATTAAAAAAGAAATAGAAAAATTAAAAGAACCATCTTATATCGTTGATAATACTGCTGAAATAGAATCATTGGTTTTAGGAATTATAAATGCAACTAATCCAATAGAGCCTAATACTTCTGTATCAATTTCTGCTACCAAAATTTCTGGTAATAAAAATGAAAGTGATAGTGAAAATAATGATGAAAATACAGATGAAAATGATAAAGACGATTCAGATAAAGAAGAAAACAATCAAGAAGGAACTGAAAAAGATTCACTTACACAAATTTTCTATTCAGAGGGAAAATATAAAGAAAATCCGGAAGCTATCTTTAAATTTGAAATTACGCATATTGATAATGGAGACGGCACAGGTATGTGGCAAGCAAATCTTTATTATAGTGATGGTAGATCAGATAAAGCAGAGCATTGTTCAGATCCTTGTCCACAAGATTCAACTCAAGGTTTGAAGAATGAAGTAGGAGAAGCATGTATTAACTGTATAAGATATTTAAAAGATATTTATAAAGCCCTAAAAGAAACGAATAATTCAGATTTGGACACCTATGTTCCTTACATATATCGTGTAAAAGATCACTGGTTTAGAGATGTATATTTTACACATTATGCAATAGAAGACGCTGGAGACGATACAATCATAAAAAATGATGATGAATATGAGAAAAAAACAGGCGAGCGTTGGACATTATATGATACAGATGATAAAGGAAATTATAAATTATATGTTTATTTGAAAGATGAAAACAATAATTATAACGATAAGCTTTCAGATATACTATGTCAAAAAGTAAAAAGAGGAAATGGAAAATATAAATTAAGTGATGACGGAATTACTTATGTAAAAGCAGAAGGTAATGAAGGAGAATACAATTTAGAACCAGAACAAGAAAATGTCGAGGAATTTAGAGTTGGTAAAAAAGCGATAAAAGATGACACAATAACAAGTAGTAGTGATTATATGGCTTATGAACTTGGAACTACAGATTCTAATTGGCAAACTTTGCAAATAAATGAAAGTTCACCACAGTATTTACAAGACATACAGGCATCAGGATTAAATATCTATTTTCAACAAAATACGGGAACAATCAAACAAGTAGAAGATGGGGTTCGTGGAGAAACCGATCCTGCCATCAAAAAACTATTTTTAGATGACTATTATCTATATGATGGAACGCCAGGAACTGCAGCATTAATTCAAAAAGCAAAAGAAATGACAGGAACAAACGATCCAGATGATTTCAAAAATAACTTTGCAGGAACAGTAATTGAGACAGACCTTCTTTTCAAAGACGATGACGGAGATGAAACAAAAGAGCATTATAAAGCAACAATTGACCAAATTTCTGGTGCAATCAGTTTATCGCATAGTTCATTAAATGCATTTAGTATATTAGAAAATATGCACACATTGGATTCAGAATATATCTATCGTGATTTTAAAGAATTAATCGTCGAGTTAAACTACTTTGACAAAGAAGATTTAGTCGAACCCGAATCAGAAGTCATGATGTTTCCAGTAGCAAACGTATCAGCAGCAGGATGGCCAGTTGCGAGATATGACAAAAATGAAAATTTTTATGGAACGTTAATTCATTCTGCAGAAGATTTGAGAACTAAGAAAGCAGAGACATTAGCGGAATTAAAAGAGTTATTATCGCAAGAAGAAATTGAGGAAACTCAAACAACTGAAGATAGCAATTCTACTCCAGTTCAAAATGAAAATGAACCACAAACTTCAGACAATCTTCTAGTTCAAGCAGCAAAAGATATATATGATTATACAGTTGCTGATGGCGGATATGATTATAGTCAGCCTAAAAGAGCAAGTAGTTTTGAAGCATCAAAGACGCAAAAGTTTTATGATTGTTCAGCGTATGTTAGTTGGTGTTTGCAGTTAGTTGGAATATTTGGTGAAGGAGAATTGACTAGTTCGAGAAATATTGGGACATTAGAAAAATTAGTAGATTATTATCATCCAGGAGCTCCTGCTACATTAGAAACTGGAATGATTCTAATATATCAGGATGACAGAGGAGGGCATCTTAATATTTATGACCAAAATGGAATGTATTATGATGGAGGCGAAGCTGGTGGATTGAAATATAAAACATATAATAGAGACATTAAAGGTTATATTTCTATACCAGATGATAAAATGAGCAATGGTGTTGTAGGCACAAATACTGGCTCAAACTCAAATTCTTCTACAGCTGAATTTGCTGGTTTTGAAGGAGGCGAGACGGTAGTTGCTCCAATTACTGGAGAAGTTTTAGAATATGGAACAATGGAAAGAAAAAATGTTGAAACAGGAGAAAAAAATGAAGTAGGATTTATCAAAATCCGAGCATTAGGAACCAAACAATGTAAACCAGGAACCGAAGACGGTTGTGAATATTTCTCAGGAGTTTCACAAAAGAATATAAACAATGCTATTACTGCTTCTGATGTAGAAGAAAATGATGCTTCTGGTTGGTTAGAGAAAAATGCTCAATGTAAAGATCATTTAGATACATTAGGTTATGATTATTTCTGGAAGGAATATGACGATGCAGGAATCGGAGATTGTATTGTATATTTAGAAGGATTTGATGTTTCTGATATAAAAGTAAGTGGCAACAGAGACAGCAATATACAAATACTAGCGAACTATATAAATGCACTAGAAGAAGATTCTGAAAGTGAAATCAAAAACAGTTATTCTCCGCTATACAGCGTACCAAATCTACTAGACAACAAGCGAGAATTCGAATTGAAAATAGCCGAAGAAGCCAAACAAAAAGCAGTATATACACTTCCAAAAGGTTCTGGCAAGAACAAGAAAATTTATATTAAAGAAGGCGCAGCAATTGGCAAGACATTTTCTTCAGAAGCAGAGTTTATGAAAGAAATTGAGATTAAAGAATTAGAGGATGAAGAAAACAAAACGCCAACAGAGCAAGTCACGCCAGAAACAGAAACAGAGCAAGACGCAGGTCCTTACAAAGTAGGTAATTACTTGAAAATTCTTCTTTTAGACACAGAAGAGCAGAAGGTGGAGAATATTGAGGATTATGTGGAGATACCGGAGAGTGGCGAAGCTAATAATTTTGGAAATCAAGAATATCAGTTTGCTTCAGAAGATTTAGAATTGTTAGCTAAAATTATACATCAAGAATGCTGTGCTAATGGTCAGATTGGAAATGTGGGAGAAGAAAAGGCAGAATTAGCTGCAAGAGCAACAGGCTATGTTATTATTAATAGAGCATTAACAAATTTTGGAGGACATGGAAGTACTATTGAAGAACAATTACATGCTCCAGGACAATATGCTCAACAAACAATAGATGCTATTATAAATGGAAATCCTTGTGAAAAGTGTATAGCAGCTGCAGAATGGTGTTCTCAAAATGATTGTTCATCAATTTCAAACTCAAGTGGAGTGCCAATGAGTACAGATGTGGTATATCAAAGTGGTTATGTGAATAATGGTAGTAAACATTGGGAAGTTTTCAATACTAAGCCTAATCTTACATATATTGCTTATCAGTAAGGAGGTTCATAATGAATAGAAGAATAAAAAAAGAATTAATAATAGTATTATCAATATTGTTATTAATAGTTATACTATTAGTTAGTATGGTTGCACATTTAAGAAAAAAAGAAGAAGGTGTAAACACGCCAGCAATGCCTGCTGAAGAATTAGCAGAGTTTATAAAAGAAAATAAGATTCTAACCTACAAAAATCTAACTAAGATATCTTTTATAGAAGGCTTGTCTTCAGCAAAGGTGATTGATAAATTAGAAGAAATTATTACTAGATATATTCCGAAATTATATAATACAATAAAAGATTTTCAAGAAGATGAATTAAAAAGTTATTATGAACAGAATCAAAAAGCTATTAATAAAATGTTAACTATTAGTTCAGAAGAGGAGTTTTTAGAATTAGTAAATAATTTAAGAAATTTGCAAACAGAAATGGATTTATATGATTATTGTGAATATTTAGAGAGTGAGTCTAAAATAGATTTGGAAGGTAAATCAAAAAATATCTATGAGCTAGTATTTAATGTATATTATAGAAATGGTAAATCCCTTAGACTTTGTTTAAATATTAGCAAGGATAATAAATAAAAATATTGCTAAAAACTGTAACATAAAGAAAATGAATGTGTCAACTAAAAGTTTACACATTCGTTTTTTATAATTATATTATAAAACATATAAGATAAATCAACTCACATACCAAATCCTATTTTCAGGAAAATACTCACCCAAAAGTGAAAGAAAAAACGCTTCTGCGGAATCTCTTACTTGTTTTTTATAACAATATTTTCCACGCCCACGTCCTGTCATAAGCTCTGGATTGTATAAATTAATCGCGTTTGGAAAAGCCTCCGTATTAATCATTTTATGAATGTAACTATACGTCATAAAAATTAACTCAAAAAACACACTCGATTTGGCTTTTTCATTAAGCGATTTTTGCAAAGTAATTAGTAAATCTTCATATAATTTTTGCCAATGATCTACCAAAATGATGGGCGCAATCAAAATTCCTACTTGATATCCCGCATCGCATAATTTATTAATGGCTTCCATTCTATTTTTTAGGCGAGACGTTCCAAACTCAATTTTATCAATTAATTCTTCTGGATTAACACTCATTCGAATAAGGACTCTATCTTTTCCTGAAATATTTAAAATTGGGTCAACCATATCAAATTTGGTTGGGAAAGTAAGAAAGCCTTTTTTAGATTTTGCAAAATTTTCAATAGTCCAAACTAAATTATTGGTAATTGAATTTTCCAAAATTAAATCACTATTGCTTCCGATTTCAAAAGTTAGTTCTTTTTCACTTTTTTGAGCTGTTTTAATTATTTTTTCAAGCATTTCCTCACGATTAACAAACAAGCGCAAATACGCACATTTATTGTAATTACAAACAAGATAGCAATATAGACACATAGCCGTACAGCCAGAGGAAGTGTAGGGAACCAAAAAATCAGAAACTTTATGATTTTCTACGTATTTATGTGTTTTGCGAGTAGCTATAATCAGATGCTTTTTCATGGCGGGGAAAGCAGAATTTGTTTGGTTTCGCATTTCTGGAATGTTGTTGTGATTATCAATGATAAACTTTGGCGTTTTTTCGTATTTGTGCAATAACTCTTTGCCTAAAGAATAGTTTTTTATGGCAGATTCATAATAAATTGCGTCAGGTTTAAACATAAGAAGTGTAGCTCCTTTCTGTTTTTTTAATTATTTAAAAATAGTATTTCCGTTAAATAAAATTTCATGCGAGGAAAATTTGAAAAAATAAAAGAATAAAATGTGTTTTGGGTGAGGTTTTGCTTAGGGGGTTTTAGGGGATATTTTTGGGACGTATTTAGGGGATTATTTTGGGGACGGGGACACTCTTGCAATCCCATTTTCTTTATTTTTCTCGCTTTTACTCATTTTTTCTATAAGCTTAAGAGTGTCCCCGTCCCCAAAATATCTCCTAAAACTTCCCCCATTTAATCCCCCCAAAAAATTCGTACATTGACAATAAGCCAAAAATATGCTATAATAAAATTTATTAATTTATGTTAGGAGATTTTATGCCAAAAGAAACAAGCGAAAAAATAGACAAAATAAATTTAAAATTTAACATCTATATTTTCATAATCATTTTACTTTGCATTGTATTATGCATGTACGATGCTAGATTTATTATTCCATCAGTCATACTATGCATTTTTCTAATATGCTACACAATCTGGA
This sequence comes from uncultured Clostridium sp., assembly GCA_947648495.1. Lineage (GTDB taxonomy): Bacteria > Bacillota > Clostridia > TANB77 > CAG-508 > Scatovivens. Next base: position 10,103 of record CANSOA010000007.1, on the reverse strand, counting down.
TAAGTGATAAAAGAAAATTAGAAATTGTCAATCATATTCAGGAAGTCACAACTGATGTAAATGTTGCTACACGAAACAATTTAATAAATTCACCAATTCCGCTACTATTAATAGAAACCGACGGAACCATTATATGGAAAAGTAAAAGTTTTATTGAAACATTTAAAGATATTGATGTTATTACCTACTTAAATCCAATTATAAAAGAAATCAAGCTCAACATTGAGAAAGATGATGCGATAAATGCACAAGGATTTGACAAAAATAAATATATTACAAAACAGTTTAACATTGAAGAAAAGTTTTTTAAAATCTATTGTGCTATTTCCAAAAGCAAGAAAAAAGACAAACGTAAACAAAAAGAATACCAATTAACATTATATTTTATAGATGACACAAAATACAATGAATTATTTGACCAATATAACAATTCCAAAACCTGCGTCGGCATTGCCATGATTGACAATTATGAAGAAGTCATGCAAAGGGCAGCTCCAGAAGAGAGAACCGAATTAGTTACAAATGTAGAAAAAATTATCATTGATTGGGCAAAAGAAACAGGTGGATTGATTGTAAAAACTGATCGAGATAGATTTTTATATATATTTGAACAACAATATTTGTCTAATATTGAAAAGGACAAAGTTAATGTTTTAGATAAAGTAAAAACTTTAAGTGAAAATTCAAGTATTCGAGTAACTTTAAGCATTGCGTTATCCAATGAAGGAGATAGCAATGTTGAAAAATATAAATCTGCCTTAACTGCAATGGACCTTGTTCTAGGGCGTGGAGGCGATCAAGCTGTTATCCGCAAAGATGGGAAATATAAATTTTATGGCGGAAATACGATAGAACAAGAAAAAAGGACAAAAGTAAAAGCCAGAACAGTAGCAGGTTCGATAGCCAATATCATAAAAGAATCAGACAATGTATTAATTATGGGACATGCCAATATTGACATTGACGCAATTGGCTCTGGGCTTGGAATGTATCGTTTATCCAAGACATTGGGAAAAAATGCTTATCTTGTATCGGAGCCAAAAGGCAAGTCTCTAGGCAAATTTTTAGAAGTTCTAAAAGAAAATGAAGAATATAAAGATGTTATTATTTCCCAAGAAGAAGCCGAAGATATTATACACGAAAACACTTTGCTGATTGTGGTAGATACGCATAAGCAAGATTTTGTTGAATTTCCGGATTTGCTACCTAAAATCGAAAAGAAAATCGTAATCGATCATCACAGAAAAGCACCAGAAGCAATTGAAGATATTTTAGTATCGTTTCATGAAGTATATGCTTCTTCAGCAGCGGAATTGGTTACAGAAATTATTCAATATGCCACAGATGACGTAAAATTAACATTACTAGAAGCAGAAAGTTTATACGGTGGGATTATGGTAGACACGAAAAATTTTACCTTTAAAACAGGTGTTAGAACCTTTGAAGCAGCGGCTTATTTGAGAAAGTTTGGAGTTGACATTATCCGTGTAAAAAAATGGTTTCAAGCGGATTTAGAAAGTTATAATGTCATTGCAGAAATTGTCAAAAGTGTGGAAATAACAAATGATACGATTGCGATTGCTGTTTATGATAATGAAAAAGATGAAAATGCAAATTTGATTTGTGCCAAAGCAGCGGATGAATTGCTTACGATAAGTGATATTACAGCTTCATTTGTCATAGGAAAAATGGGAGAGAGAGTATTTATCAGTGGGCGTTCAATTGGTGATATTAATGTACAAATTATTCTCGAAAAATTAGGCGGAGGTGGACATATCACACTAGCAGGAGCGCAACTTGATGGGCTAACTTTGGAAGAGGCAAAAGATGAGTTAATGATTCGAATTAATGAATATTTTACGGAAATTGGGTAAAAAAATGCGAAAATCAAATGTCTGATTTTCGCATTTTTTGTTTTAGAAATAAGATTTTGTAGTTAAATTACCACTTTTAATTTTCCAAGAATTCTAGTTTTTGTTTCTAGGTGGTTTTTTGGGGACGGGGACAGTCTTTAACTTTTTTTGCTTATTTTTTATTTATATTATTCTTTTTTATATAGAAGAGTGTCCCCGTCCCGAAAAGTTATTCCGAAGAATTCTCCCAGAAGGTTCTGAAAAATTCTAAAAAACCCTGAAAAAACTTCAGAAAAATTATCCAAATATCAAAATCCCGAAGAAAATTTAAAATTATTAAAAAATGGGGACGGGGACAGTCTTTAGCTCTTTTTAACTCTTTTTTCCTAATTTATACTATTTTTTTCTTATATAAGAAGAGTGTCCCCGTCCCCAAAACGCACCAAAACTCAAAACGCAAAACGATCTCTCAAAAAACAATTCCCCCCAAAAAAACAATCATTTCCCCAAAAACCAAAGCGATTCCTCAAACAATCACCCCCAAAAATCCCAAATGACTCCCCCAAAACTACGTCCCCAAAACGCAAATTTAATTAATTAACTTTTATTTATTATTGTATTCTAACAGAAAATATGATAATATAAAAAATAATATTTCTAATACAAAATTTAGTAAAAAAACGGGAGACCAAAATGAGAGAATATAAAGAAGTTTACAAAATAACAAAACAAACCCTAAGCGAATATCGCTTTTTTCATTCAGAATGTGTTGCCAAAAGATGTGTAGAATTGGCTAATATCTACAAAGCCGACAAAGAAGTAGCAAAATTAATCGGAATCGTCCATGATATTGCAAAAGAAATGCCACCCGAAGAAAAAATACAATATTGCAAACAAAATCATCTTGAAATAGATGCGATAGAAAGTGAAAATCCGGGCTTATTGCATGGCAAAATTGGCGCTGATATGGCGAAAAAGCAATTCGGATTTAGTGAAGATTTGTGCTCTGCCATACGCTATCATACAACGGGAAAAGAAAATATGTCCGTATTGGACAAAATTTTGTACGTTGCCGACATGACAAGCGATGACCGAAAATTTTCCGATAAACAATATATCATACAATTGGGGAATAAAGATTTAGATGAATGTGTAAAATATATATTAAAAATAGGAATCAGCCAAAGAATTGCACAAGACAAAAAAGTTCATCTAAATTCCGTCAAAGCCTTAAATTTCTTTATGAAATAAGAGAATTTACATAAAATGTACAAATTATCCATAAAATAAACACAAAAATGTGCACAAAAATTTTACAAAAAAATACAAAAAATATATTCACAAACCAAATACAAAATGATATAATATCAAAAGTAATATACGGGGGATGTTGAAATGATATTTAAGGATTATTATAAAATTCTAGGATTGGAGACAAATAGAGTTACTTTAGATGCGATAAAAATAGCGTACAGAAAACAAGCGAAAAAGTACCATCCAGATGTTAACATTGGAAACAAAAGAAACGAAGAAATTTTTAAAGATATAAATGAAGCCTACAAAGTGTTATCAACACCAGCAGGCAAGAGAAAATACGATCGAATGTGGAATCATCACGTAGGAAGAAAAAATAAAAATACCACTTATGAAGAAAGCAAAAGAAGTAAAGATTCTATGTTTAGCGACTTTTTTCAAATGTGTTTTGGGAGCCTTGAAAATGTACAAATTCCCAAAAAAGCAGAAGCAATCAAAGGCGAAAATGTACAAACAGAAGTCAATATCTCAATCGAAGATGCTTTTCGTGGAAAAGAGCAATCCATTGCTGTTAGAACCATTGATGGCGACTTAAAAACGTTTAAAGTACAATTACCAGCAGGAATTCAAAACAATGAAAAAATTCGTTTAGTAGGTCAACGGAAAACCGGGCAAAAACGGTGGAAAAAATGGAGATTTATTCATTCGAATCAAAATTGATAATGATAATCGCTTCAAATTAGAAGGCTACAATCTAAAAACTAATTTATATTTAACCCCATGGGAAGCAGCTCTCAGCACGAAAGTCACAGTAACAGGTATCAATGAAGATGTTTGCGTGTATATACCAGAAGGAATTCAAAGCGGAGAGACCATCAAAATTGAAGGAAAAGGCTACAAAAACGGAAAAGGTGGACGAGGGGATTTAATTTTAGAAACAAAAATCATGGTGCCAAAACACTTAAATGATAAAGAAAAGAAATTATTCGGGGAATTAAGCAATATATCAAGATTTAACCCAAGAACTTATTAAAAAGTTGACAAAATTACATAAATAGTGTATAATTATTATATGTAAGTTTATACATAAGAAAAATCGCATTTAAAAATGTAATAAAGGAGAGTAAGTATGGAAGAAGAAAACTTACAAGGAAAATATTTTAGTATTACCGATCCGAAAGAAGTAAATACGATAATATACCAAGTAAATAAAACAGAAAAGGAATTTTTAGACAGATCGCCTAAATTTACGGTAGAAAGGCTACAATATTCAGAGCAACTCGTAGGTGAAAGAAGAAAGAAAACGTTCTTTGTAGACAATCCTGCACCAGAAGGAAATCCGTTGGTGTTCTTGTCATTTGGCAAAGATAAAGTAGTAGTAAACACAGGATTTTTAGATTACGATGAAATAAAAATTTCAAAAAAACCAATGCCAATGAAACTTTCGACCATTTATAACGAAACAGAAACCGTTTATCGAGAATTTGAATATACACCAAACATGAAGAGGCCTATTTCCATTATAGACCCAGAAACTACAGAAGAAGTAAAACCGACTTTGTATTTTGACGAAAATGCAAATGAAGTAAAAGGAAAATGCACGCTAAAGGCGTATAAAAAATATTTTGCATTTGAAGTCAGACAAAAAAAGAAAAAATAGAAATAGGACTTTGTAAGGAGGAGATTTTATGAATAATTCCGAGACTCCAACTGGAGTAAATGGAAAAACAGAAAATTATAAGGTAAGTTATATCGACATAGACTTTGATGAAGAATGGGATTTTGAAGTTTGTGGTTTTGGATTTGATATGGAAGTAGATGTTGTTAAGTATCTTCATGAGCAAAAAGGTGCTCAACAAGATGAGTTCAATACACCAGAACAGCAAGCAGAAATTAGAAGAGAAGCACTAAGATTAGGAAAATTAGATTTAGTGCAAGCAGATAGAGAGAAAGTTTTAAAAGATGTGAGCAAAGATGAAATAGAAGAAGGCAAAGAAATTAAAACTGGTGACAAAACTGCGAAAAATGCTAGAGCGTATGACAGAGAAAGACAAAATGCAAAACAGCAAAGTGAAAATAGAACGAGAATGGCAAATGCTAAGATAGAAAGAGAAAAATCAGCCGACAGAGGAAATGAAGGAAGATAATTTTTACAGAAGAAAAGGTGATAAATTATGGGTTTTTTTGATAAAATAAAGGCTGCATTTAGAAAAATAAAAACAAAATTAATTGTATATTTCGTTGTTGTTATGGTAGTTGCAGTTATGGCTATGGCGCCACTGAATGTTTCGATTGAAGAAGGAAGAATGGCGTCACATGCTGGAGACGAATTTTGGGCTGTTTTCTTTACACAATTATTTACCAATATACAACAGCCAATGTCATGTTTTGGACAATGCTTTAGTACATATTTCTTAGCTTACATGAATGTATTAAAATATTATTTATTAGTTTGTGGATTTTTTGCGCTAGTGGGGATTATAAAAGCTATTCCAAAACACGAATTTCAAGATATTGAAAATGGTTCCAGTGACTGGAGTGAAAATGGGGAACAATATGCTGTTTTGAGCAAAAAAAAGGGGATTATATTAGCCGAAAAAAATTACTTACCAGTGGATAAACGTGGTAATGTCAACGTTTTAGTTGTACGGAGGTTCTGGAGCTGGTAAGTCGGCATCCTATGTTAAGCCAAATGCCTTGCAATTATTGGGTTCTTACGTTTTTACAGACCCAAAAGGTGAACTCTATGACGATACAGCAGGATTTTTTAAAGCGAATGGATATGACATAAAAGTTTTAAACTTAGTGCGTCCGCAAAATAGTGATGGTTATAATCCGCTACATCATGTTAATAGTCAAATTGACGTGGATGTTATTGCACATACTATTGTAAAAGGGCAAAGTGAAGGTGGCGGTTCGGATCCTTATTGGGAAGACATGGGAGAGATGCTTTTGAAAGCATTGATTTATTACTTAAAAGCGGTACGTCCACCAGAAGAGCAAAATTTGGCAAGTTGTTCTGAACTTGTCAGAGCAGCCAATAATAATGGTGGAGACAACTTGCTTACCAATTTAATGAATCAATTGCCATACGATCATCCAGCAAGAATGAATTATAAATCTATTGAAATTGCGCCAGAGAAAACATATGGTTCGATTTTGAGTACATTGCAATCAAAATTAGGTAAATTTGATTCGCAAGAGATTGCAGAAGTAACTTCAACTGACACAATTGATTTTACTTCAATTGGCAAAAAGAAAACAGCGGTTTATGTTATTTCGTCTGATACACATACTGCCTATGATTTCTTATTGACGATATTTTTCTCACAAATGATTCAGCAATTGTATGATTTTGCTGATTTAAATGGAGGAGAATTGCCAGTTCCAACGTATTTTATTTTGGACGAGTTTGCCAACATTGGTCAAATACCAGATTTTGATAAAAAAATATCAACTTCAAGAAGTAGAAAAATTTCTTTTAGTGTTATTTTGCAAAACTTGGACCAATTGGAAGCGGTTTATAAAGATGCGCATGAGACGATTATTGGTAACTGTGATACCCATTTATTTTTAGGTTCCAATTCGCAAAAAACAGTGGAATATTTCTCAAAAGCTTTGGGAGAAAAGACAATTACAAGAGATAATATTTCAGTCAACAAAGATAAAGATAACTGGAAACAGGGCTTGAGCCAATCCGATCAAGTCATGGGAAGAGCGCTTATGACGCCAGATGAGCTTCGTAGAATGGATAATGATATTTGTATCATTTATGAAAAGGGAATTAAGCCAATTAAGGCAAATAAATATTATTATTTTAAATATCCAGAAGGAAAACTAATTAAGAAATATAAAGTAGATCATAATGATGTAGAAATTAATCGTGGAGAATGGAGAAAATATAATCCTTATAATCCATACGTAGAGGGCAAAGATAACAAAGGTGGAAATCCACAAACGTTAGAAAATTTGGATAGTTTATTTCAGGAGGATGAAGGTTTAAAAACGGATGGAAATCAGGCTGGAAAGTTACCAGTAGATTCAAATTCGGACGAGCAAAAAAAGGAGGAAGATTTGACAGATATTCAAAAAGAATTAGAAGCAAAATTTGATGAATTGTTTGGAAGTTTAGATTAATAAAGAAAGGACGCTGCAGAGCGTCTTTTTTTATGCTTGAATTTTTTGGTTTAAACATTTGTTAGTATAATTTAAAAAATATATGGAAAGTATTGAAAAAAAGTGTTTTGAATGATATAAATAATTACATAAAATAAATAAGTATAGGAGACAAATGAATTGAATGAGGAAATTCCAAATCTGATTGTATTAGCGAATGAACAGAATTATAAACATTTTGCTGAAAGTAGTAGTAGAATAAATTTTGCCTTTATGTTAAAGAACTATTTGCAGAAAATGATAGCTTATAAAGTAAAAGATTTTGGAGGAATAAAACAAAAATCCATTTTATTGACCAAATGTCTGGTGGAACATTTGACAGGAGATTATGAAATTGGATTAGGAGATGAATCCTTTGAAGAGCAGAACGAAAGAGCAGAAATGTTAACCAACATAATAGCGTATTCAGATAATGACGAGCTTGAAGATATATTAAAAAGTAACAAAGAAAAAGAATTAGCACAAATAGTAGTAGATGGAAGTGTTGCAACAGGTATTGTTGGTGACTTAGAAAATCGAGATATTCAGACAAAAGCTAAACAGAACTTTAACAATTCAGAAGAAAAGATGAAAAAATTCTTTTTAAAATCTTTGAATAATATTATGCATTTAAATCGAACACTTGCTAATGGAATTGCACATGTAACGGGTATGGATAAAGAAAAAAGTATGGAGCTTAATCATAATATTGCAGGAAAATTGATTGGTGGTATTGCTTATGAAATTTTAAGTGGAACGTTAATTAGTAAAAGACATTTTACATCAATACAAAATTCCAAAAGTATGACAAAGACAATACAAGAGGAAGGAATTTTACATTTTTCATCACCAGCTACAATAGAAAAGATTATGGAGAGTGGAAAAGTAAAAAAGTCTAATGCATATGTTTCAGATTTAACGGCGTCAAAAAGTTTCTTTTTTGCAGGAACGCCTAAATTTGAAGATTTATTAATTAATATTCCTGCTTATGATGTGATGACTGCAGTAAGAATAAAACCAACGTCTGAACAGATGAAAGATTTGAAATATAGAGCTATAAATGATCGAGCTGTGGTGAAAAATGGAGATTTTGAATTTAGCAAGGAACAGGCAGAAATTGCTTATTTTGGACTGATGTATGATGAGGAAAAAGATAGTATATATCTTGGAGAATTAACGAAAGAAGAGGCTGAAAACTTTCAAGTAAGTGAAAAAGTAAGACAAGCCTATCATTATGTTGCAGGGAAAAACAAATTTGTAGATAACTTAAAAATGAATGTATATGGACTGTATGCAGAATATAGACATCATCAAAAATTACTTCAAATGGAACAGCAGTTAAAGCAAAGAGGTTTTAAAAATGGATTTAGAAATGTAAGTGATGAATTTTTAGTGGAATTGGCTAATATACAAGAAGCACATATTAGTAGTGAAGAATCTACAGATAAAAATAATACAGAAATAGAGAATGTAGATATGAAAGTGAATTTATTGACGACAATTAAAAACATGTTTGAAAGATTAAGACAACCAAAAATAGATGAGAATGTAGAAGAGAAAATGGATCGAGTTTTAAAAGAATTTACATTTGATAAAAAAAATCCTTATCGAGACAAAAAATTTAGTTCTGCTGTTGCAGAATTTCAAGCGCAGGGATTAACACAATTGGATTTAAAAACAGAGTTAGAAAATTTAACGCAGAGTCAAGAGGGAGAGTTTTTTAGAAAAAGAGTAGAATCATTAGATAAATCACCAATTCGAAAACATGGAATTCATGGAATACGGACATAATAACAGGGTCGCTGTGCATGCGATGTTAATCGGAAAACACGAAGGTTTATTTGAAAATGATACAAATCATAAAATAAAAGATATATTGTTAACAGCTGCTTATTTGCATGATATTGGAAGAATTGGAAATAGTGGACCACATGCTAAAAGAAGTGCAAGACTTGTAGAAAAGTTAGATTTAAAGTTCACAGATGGAAAAGATTATTCAAGAGAGGACAAAAATTTATTAAAATTGTTAGTAGAAGGACATGAAGGCAAAGATAAAAGTTTTGATAAATTAGTTAAAAAATATAGAATACCAGATGATAAAAAAGAGTTAGCAAAAGATATGCTATTTGTTATTAAAGATGCGGATGCAGTTGATCGAGTGAGGATTGACATAAATCTTCCATTTTATATGAAAACAGATTTAAATCCTAATTATTTAAGAACAGATACTTCAAAGAGATTATTAAATGCTTCATACGAATTAGAGAATTTGCACAAAAATGTAGATTTTTCTAATATATTATCTTATAAAACGGATGTGCAAAACGAGGTGCCAAAAGACAAAATGCAAATTGCAAAAGAGGATTTTGAAGATAGCATCAAAGTGGATTTAAGTAAATTATCAAAGATACCACAAAAAGTAAAGAAGAGTATTAGTTTGTGCAAGGAGAAAATGTCTTATATTGGAAAAAATGTAAAGGAAAAGATTAATAAAGTTATGAATTTTAAAGTTAATCAGAGAGATGATTTTGAAAAATAAAAATAGATCAAATTAAAATAATTAGCGAAGAGGAATACCAAATGTGGAGTGAACCCGATATAAGGACACTTAGTAAAAGGTATTCTTTTTTGTATTTATGCTATTGTAAATATTTAGAATTTTCCAATTTCGGGTTTAAATACCGAACAAGTTTTCATGTTTTTGTTGACGATGGATATTATTTATGATAAAATTAAAAAAATAAAAAAGCGGGACGGGGACGCTCTTAATTGTATAGAAAAAAGTCAAAGAGTGTCCCCGTCCCGAAAAGCAGAAAAATAAAAAAGGTTAAAGAGTGTCCC
>CANSOA010000006.1 GCA_947648495.1 uncultured Clostridium sp. | reverse complement strand
GTTAATGAGAAACCATTTGCCGACCTCCAGCTTAGCTGTAATCAGATTTTTTGAGGTTTCTTCCTTTGGAACTTCCTCCTTCGAATTTTTCTCCCTCAGAAGTCTTTCATAATCCTCTACAAGGTCTTCCCAAAGCATCATCCGTCCATCAGAAAGTTGGACATACGTTTCCTCTACACTTTTCTTCGTGAACACATTCATCATAGTATCATCCTCCTGCATTATAAAATAGTAAAGTAAAACACTTTCTATTATTTATTTTATCATATTTTACATAAAATGTCAAGTCTGTATAAAATTTGCTGTATTTTACATAACCGCTAGTAATCTCCTCCATACTTACCTAATTATCAATAAATCCCAAAATAACCCCATCAAAACTGTACTTCATAATATATCCTCTCCTTCTCAACATACCTCTCCAAATCAACCACAACAAAACGAGCTTGGAAACTTTTTCCCTTTTGATTAAATTTTTCAAAAAAAACAGTATATCTCTATACTGTTCAAACTACAATCTATTTTACTAAAATGAATTCAAATTATCCTTCCAAACCTATCAATTTTCTATGCTGTCTAATTTGAACTCCACCTTCTGGAATATTTTGAATGGCAATTCCAATCGCCAATACAATTGCTTCTAACAATGCAATTCCTGCATTTCCTGATAAAAATCCTGCAAAGCAAACACCTACTGCCATTCCTTCTGGAATATTATGTAGGGTAACAGAAAACGTCAACATATTTAGAATCTTTCCATTTTCTTTTTCTTCTAATTTTTTTGCTAATTGATTAATGATGAGCAAAAATATAACACCTAATGCAAATCCAACAGAAGCTGGTATCCATGAAATGCTTCCTTGACTTTCCGCCATTTCAACTGACGGCAAAATTAGTGACCACACGCTTGCCGCTATCATAACTCCTGCTGCAAATCCTACAATCAACTTTTTTAAATTGCTACTCATATCTTTTCGCATAAAAAATACCATGCTACTACCAAGCGATGTTCCCATAAATGGTATTAGTATTCCGCCTATACTGTATAATATATTTTCCACTTTTTTGGCCTCCTATATTATATAGTATGTCAGATGTTTTTATTATGTTAATTTCTATGCATATAATCACTTTCGTTTTTAATTAGCCACAATCAAAATCCCCAAAAGCAATATAACAAAAGTCGTTCCAATCACGCCCAATATATTCAAAATTTGATTAGCTTTTTTCTCGTTTTTGAATATCTGATAAAAAATTTGACAAATACCTAATCCCAAAATGCCACCTAAAGTATTGGTTATAAGATCTGTAATATCAGTTGCACCAATGGCAAATATATATTGTGTTATCTCAAAGCTCAAACTAATTCCTGCTAAAATTCCTATTTTTTTGCCAATTTTCCAATCTCTGTTGAGCATATTCAGATACAAACCTAATGGAATAAAAGCAATCACATTATCGATGATTTCGTCAAAATCAATTTTCCCATTAATTATCACCGATTCGCTAAATGGCACCAAATTCATATTTCTTCTCCCCTGCAAATTTTCAAAAGAAAACTGCATTTTAAATACAATTATCCAAGTTAGTATGATTATATAGAAAATCATTAATCCTTTTGTTAATTTACGCCCTTTTTCCATTTTTTCTCCTTTACTTTTGTTCTATATTTTCCAATATTCCTTTTGCAATCGCTTTGGCATATTGTTCTAAATTTTCATCTAGTAATTGATTATCCTTGTTATTGCTGATAAAACCTAATTCGATAAGGCAACTTGGCATTTTTGTGTTGCGATTTACAAAATAATCTCCTTGCTTATTTTCACTGGTTCCAGATTTGACGCCTCGATTGGTTTGAATTTGTGTTTTTTGCAATTGATTTAAAATAGTATTTGCCAACTTTTCTGATATTTTGTCTTTTTCTTGACTAATCCAAATTTCTACACCATCACCACTTTTACTACTATTTCGGTGAACTGATACAAATAAATCCGCTCGCCTTAAATTGGCAATTTGACAACGTTTCAATAAACTGACCGATTCATCCTTGTTTCGTGTTAAAACAACTTTTATATCTTGCTTTTCCAGTTCTTTTTGGATAGCTAAAACAATTTTCAAATTATCGTCTTTTTCATAACGTTTGCCATTGCTTGCTACAGAGCCAGCGTCTTTTCCGCCGTGCCCTGCATCCAAACAAATTACAACCTTTTGATTTTCTCTCCATACAAATATTCCAAAAATAACTACTATAATTGCTAAAATAACAAATTTTACTTTATTTTTTCTTTGTCTTTTTCTCATTTTACTACCTTAATTTATACCCTATCAAAGATTAATTCTACTTTAAACAAATCCCCATCCACTTTGATGCTAAATTTGCCTTTTTGCAATTCTGCCAAACTTTTTGAAATCGAAATTCCAAGTCCACTTCCTTCTGTAGTTCTGGATTTGTCGCCTCTGACAAATCGTTGCATCAATTCCTCTTCAGAGATATTTAAAACTTCCTTTGAAATGTTTTTAACAGCGATATAAACTTTTTTGTCTTTTGGTAAAACATCAATATACACTCTCGAATTTTCCATACTATATTTTGAAACATTGCTAAAAATATTCTCAATGATGCGATACATATAGCGATTATCTGCATGAATACAGATTTCCTCTTCAGAAATATTGCAAATAATTTCTAAATTCTTGGCTTTAAATTTATCTTCAAACTCGCCAGTCGATTGTTTTACGAGTTCTGCCACATTAATTTTTTCCAGATTCAATTTCACATTTCCAGACGATGCTTTGGAAGCTTCTAATAAATCTTCTGTTAGTTTTTTCAAACGTTGTGATTTATTTTCTAAAACTTCTATATATTCTTTGGCTTTTTCATTTTCGATTTCTTCTTTTTTTAGCAAATCCACATAATTAATAATCGAAGTTAGTGGCGTTTTAATATCGTGTGAAACATTGGTGATAAGTTCTGTTTTTAGTCGTTCACTTTTGATGCCTTCTTGAATAGCATTTTCAAAGCCGTTAGAAATGTCATTAATGTATTTGACAGAATTTTGAAATTCTTGTGTAAACTCAGCTTGGTTTAATTTTGCTGTATTGTTTCCTTCATACATACCTTTTAAATGGGCTTCCATTTTGGTAAAATTATTAATTCTTTGCGCAATTTTATAAAAGATAAATATGGCTAAAGCGACATCTAATAATAGTCCAAATCCTTGAAAAATACCAATTAAAATAACTGCAATTATAATATAGCCAAGAATAACAAATAGCAACTTTTTCACAAGACCAGTTGATTTTGTTAGTTCATTCCAAACAACTTTGAAGTTATTCATTGTCTTTTTGACAACTCTCCAAATCCATTTACAACATTTGTAAACAAATGTATTTTTAATTAGTGTTTTGGCTTTTAATCTTTTGATTGTAGTATCAAAAATCACAGCACAAGTTATATAGCCAGTCAGATACAAGGTAAATAGCATACTAATAAATAAATTAAAATTATCCGAAATAGCTGCTACTTCTTGCATAAAGGCACAGCAAAGTGCCATTATTCCAATTCCGAGTAAAAAGATTAGTCCAACAAATTCATATGGAATTTTGTCTAAATCATTTAAGTCAATTCCTTCTTTGCCTTTTGTATGACCAATGCTAAGAATTAAATACAAAGCGATAACCAATAGCAACGTTAAACCAATTGGCAAAATAAGATAAATATTTTCTCCATATTCTTTATAATCGCTTAAAAATTGGCGAATTAACAATTCATCTGAATTCTTTTTTAATTGTTCTTTGTAAGAACTATAAATATTGAAATCTTGAATATTAGATGTAACGTATTGACGTTTTTGTAGTTCTTCTGTTTCTTCATCATATTCTTCTAGTAAATACTCTGCTTCTGAAGCTTGGATTGTTTGCAAGGGTTGTTCTGCATCTTCAAACATTTCTTGCTGTTCTACTGTGTAATACGTATGTTCAAAATAATTAAAATATTTGATTCCTTTGTTTGTAATTACGTCTGAATCGGCTTGAATATTTCCTGCTAAAACATTGGATTTTTTTGCATTTTCGTTTTGGGAAATGAAATTTTTGATTTTTTCAATGGTATTGGTTTCAGCTGTTAGTTCAACATTAGTGATAGCTTTGTCTTTGTATTGAACTAAAATGTAAAAATCTTCAATTCCAGTGTCAAAATTTACGTAACTTTCTTCTAAATAAGAAATTTGGATTTGACCATCATAACAAATGGGATAGTCCTCGTTTTTGTAAATAAGACAACTAGAAAAGGTCGATAAGGTGTTAAAATACCTTGAAACGAAACGGTCGGTTGAAAAATATTCTTTTTCATTGGTATAGATGCTTTCGTTGTTTTGTACATAGTTGGATAAAAATGATATTAGCATGATCGCTACTAGGATTGGTATCAGAATATAACTGATTGTTTTTAGAATTTTGCTTTCTTTCATGAGTGCCTCCTTTTTATTGGGGTTGATAGCCCCTGTGTTTTTATTTTTAGGGTTGGATACGGTGCCCCGCGTGCCCTTATGTTTGTATTTGTTCGATTTTGTAACCAATTCCCCAGATGACTTTTAGATATTTGGGCTCTTTGGGATTAATCTCGATTTTTTCACGAATATGACGAATATGTACAGCAATAATGTTTTCTGCGCCATATGCTTCCTCTTCCCAAACGTTTTCATAAATTTGGGCAATGGAATAAACTTTTCCTTTGTTTTGCATTAAAAACTTTAAAATGTTGTATTCAGTAGGTGTTAATTTGATTTCTTGTTCATCAACTGTGACTTTTTTTAATGTGTCATCTATGAGTAAACCTCCTGTTTGATAAATATTCTCATTTTTTTCTTCTCCCATCATACCAAGTTTGGTATATCTCCTGATAGAAGAATTGACGCGTGCAATTAATTCTAATGGATTAAACGGTTTTGTGACATAATCATCAGCTCCCAAATTCAAACCACTGATTTTGTCTTCGTCTTCTGATTTAGCAGATAACATAATAACTGGTAAAGATTTCTCTTCACGAATTTTACGTAGTGCTTCTGTACCATCCATTTTGGGCATCATAATGTCTAAAATAATTAAATGAATGGTGTTTTTCTCTAGAATTTCTAAACATTGTTTTCCATCGTATGCTTTTAGAATGTTGTATCCTTCTTTGCTAAGATAAATCTCAATTGCACTGGCAATTTCCTTATCATCATCACAAACTAAAATATTATACATTTTCCTTCCCCTTTATTTTTATTAATTCTATTATACCATAAATTTATTAAGAAAAAATAGAGAAATTATTAAGATTTTATGAATTACCTAGTTGCCACAAAAAACTTGACATTTTATGTAAAATATGGTATCATTATACTAGGAATATATATCGTTTAGGCAAAAAGGCTAACTCTTTGTCAATTATAGGAGGATAAAAATGTTTAGAAAAACACTACGGAAAGTACTAAAAGGAACTGGTTGGGAGACAGTTGGTTTATCTAATGAAACATTTAAAGATTTTCTGGAAGAGTACGGGGATATTATACCATGTAGAACTCTTAAAAAAGATGTCACTTATTATGAATTACACAAGAAAGCTTCCTGTGGTAAAAAGTTCCTAATTTATCAAGAAGGTGAAATATTTTACAATAATTTCTCTAAAATGAGTCCTTTTAAAAATGCTTTATGCATTTGCTATGAAGCTGGGGGTTCGTCTCTAGCAGAAATCTTTGAATACCAACAGACCCCTTTTATTGACACAATTTTGCTTCACGATTTATCATTTCTAACATATCATTTTGAGGATTTTAACATTTTCAAAATGGATGGAAGTCGTGTGGAAGATTTTCAAAATTTGAGTAGATATGAAGATTTAATCGCCATATCCAAAAAAACTCTTCTTTTTGAAGGTCCCTTTCAAGACGGCTCAGAGGATAACTCGTTTCACATCATCATACGCTATCTTACACCAAATATCTATTTCTAAACCAAAAGTTGCTTGTAAAAAACTTTCTTTTACAAGCAACTTTTTCTAATTTTCTATTTTTTCGTGCACTTTACAAGGATTTCCATACGCCAAACTATCTTCCGGAATATCTTTTGTTACAACACTTCCTGCTCCAATCACACAACCACTTCCAATTTTCACTCCCGGCATGACAACCACATTTCCACCAAACCAAACATTGTTTCCTACTTCAATTGGTCTTGCATATTCCAACCCTTGATTTCTGGTTTTAAAATCAAGCGGATGTCCTGCTGTATAAAATCCGCAATTGGGTCCAATAAACACATTATCACCAAATTTGACTTTGTTTCCATCTAAAATGACCAAATGATGATTCGCATAAAAATTTTCCCCAATTTCGATATTGTACCCATAATCACACCAAAATTCTTGCTCAATCCAAAAATTTTGCTGGGTCTTGCCAAGTAATTTTTGTATGATTTGCTTTCTGTTTTCTAAATCGGATGGTTTTAAATGATTGTATTCGTAGCATAAATCTTTGGCTTGTAGTCTTTCTTTTGCCAATTGTTCATTAAAATTTGCGTCATACATTACGCCTGCTAACATTTTTTCTTTTTCTGTCATCTTCCCTCCTATTTTTGCAATAAATAACCTTCTACGTTCAAATAATTTACTTTTTTGCTGGCTCTATCATAACTAAGCCTTATTCTTGACAGATACAAATCTTCTGTTTCACTGATTTTGACGAGATTATTTCCTTTGAATTTTTCTTGTAAATCGCTTTCATATTTTTGATCTTGATTGATGATTTCATTGATTTTACTGCTTAAATCAAGCGTTCTTTCTGTATTTTCTAATGTTACAATTGCTGGTTCATCGTTGTCGTCTTTGCCTTCTACATACGTTATTTTTACATAATTTTCAACATTTAAGTCTAAATCACAATACAAATAAATGTATTCTGGCGTATCGTAATTTCTTCGTTCTGTGTTGGAATATTCTTCGATTTTTTGTTTGTTTTCGTCTGATAAATACGATGGAATCCAGTCTGCGCCATTGGTATCATATTTTAAATATTCATAGGCACTTTTGGCTTTGTCTTTATCTTCGATTGATAATTCTTCAAAATTGGTATTTTCAGCGATTGTCTTTTCTAGTATTCGTTTTTGGCTCCAGTTTGATACATTTTCATAGTGAAATGGCGTGATAAAACTAATTAGTACAAGAATTGATGCATAAATGAAAATTTGTGTTAATTTTTCACCTTTTTTATAAAAGGTAAGGGTTAAAACAATCACTTGAAATACGATAAATAAGCATGAAAAGTAACGCATTGGTGTAATACCAAATTCACTAATTCTGGTGCCAATCGAATAAATTTCTAGCAAAATAAATGGTGCATATAAATAGGGTAAAAATTGGGTGATTTTTGCGACTATTTTTTTATCTTTTGCATAGTTACTTGCCAGATTCCACACAGGAAATGCGACAATGAAAATACCTGCCAAAATGCGATAAATGGTGTTTTGTGGCATATCTTTTAAAAGAATAATTTTGGCAATGTATAAATAAATAATGGCAATGGCGATTGTTACAAGTGGCAATAATACGTATAAAATTAAACCTTTGATAAAGGAATTGACTTGTTTTTTGGAAATGCCAGAAAATGTGTATACCATAGACGGCATATAAAATAAGCCGATTAATAGGATAAATAGTCGTTCCAAGATACTGCCATAGTGTCCATCTAAAATAAGCTGAACAAAGATTGAGGTTACAAGGATTATGCCAATGTTTAGAATAAAGTAAGTTGTTGTGATATTGAATAAATCACGGAAAACTTGTTGGGCATATTCTTGAAATTTGAGCTGAGCATTATGAATGGATTGGTAAATGCTCATTAAAATTAGTAGGATGATATAGGCAAAAAGAACACGATATATGGTATTCATTTGGCTTGTGTTTTGGGTCATAGGGACTGTTAAAATTTGTGTAAAAATTAAGCTGATGCCACCAGCTAAGCCATAGCTTATGATCTTATTTGGCTTTTTGACAAAAAATGTTTCTGTAAAAATGGTTCCAACTCCCCAAATAACACTAAATAGATAAATTTTTTCTAACATTTCGTCTGTAGTTCGGGAAAAGTTTTGGTCAATGGCAACTGTGTATAAAATTGTGACAAATAAAATGAGTACCATTGTTAGTGGGAATTTTTTTCCCAATTGTTTGATTTCATCTGACATTTTGGTCATTAAATTTTTAATTTTATTCATTTTCTCCTCCTTTTATTTTAACAAATTCCTAGAAAATCAATGATTCCATTTTTGGCTTTTTTCGCTCTTAAATCACTTTGTTCTAATTCTTCTTGTTTGATATGTTTGTGACCGAAAATTTCTTTCATGTTAATCCAAGTTTTGATATTGATTTTATATATACTTCCGTCTGAAAATCCAACTAAAACAAAAGCAATTGCACCTAATTCATCATACCCTGCCAAAATTTCCCTTTGATGGTCACTTAGAGCTTGGTATGTGATATTACTCGATTCTGTGAATTTTGCATCAAATACGACCGTTCTACCACCTTTTATGACACCTTTGAAGTCTGGTTGAGCCGATTTTGAAAAAACTGTTTCAAATCGTCCGTTTTCAATGTGTTTTAAAATCTTCATTGGTTCTGGTGTTTTTTCGATGATGGCTAATTTTTGCAGGCGATAAATTTCTGCGATAGCTTCAATTTGTTCTTCAAAATTTTGACCTAATTGACGATTAATTTTTCCTTGTAATTGTCTGTTTGGATTTTTGGGATTTAATGCATTTTGTTTTAGCACCATTTTTTTATATTCTTCAATTGATATTCCCATGAGAAAACTCCTTTTTTTTACTATATCATAGATGCAAAAAGTTGTAAAGATTTTAGCCTAAAAAAAGCCAGATCAAGTGATCTGGCTTTTCCTTAACTAAATTAAAAATCGAACACATTTTTCTACATAGCTATAAAAATACTGATGCAGTTGAAGGCAGGTTGTCGAAAGCATGTAAGTTCCTTGACAAAGCTCTTTATCAAAGTTTTTAATGGCAATTTCAAAAAAATAGGTATCACGTGTGCCTGCGTGATATTGTCTATAACATTCGGAATCTGCCGATAAATAATCGGCGCCTTTAAAATACTTTCTAAATTCTGGATTTTGTTCCTCTTTTGCTAATAATTCCCTGATTTTATCTGAAATAAAATTAGGTAAACTAGCATAAAAGTGTTGTTCAAGCATTTTTTCTTCATACATTTTAATAGATTCTCGAAGATGTGGTATCATTTTTTTAATGGGTGAAGGAAAATCACCTGTCCATGTTTCTGGAATATCATGAAAAATTCCTTGCCAAAACATTTCTGTAGCTTTTTGTTCGTCAGAAAATTGCTCCAGTACAGAAAAATATCCAAATATGGCTGTGTCAAATAGGTGACCTAATACAGGACATTCTATTGTATAAGACATAACAGACCATCTAGTTTGATTACGTAATTTAGAAATCTTCTGTAATAATTGAAATATCTTTGAGTTTATTTGCTTAAGTTCTTTTACTCCAGGCATATCTAAATAATTTTCCAAATAGTCTGAATTTTTCTGAAGATAGTCATTATATTCATCTTCTTTTATGTTGTACTGGTTTTCAACTAATTCTATTAATGTAGCAATTTTAGTGGCTACACGATAGATTTGCATTTCATATGTGCCAATTCCCTGTGAAATGAAGTCTGAAAACTCGTCATCTGTAAGTTCGCTAATTATTTGTCTTGTTGCATTAAAAAAAGCATCTTTTTCTATATTACCCATTTGACAGATTTCATCAATAATATATTCTGGTCTGTCAAAATAGACATATACTTTTTGAAAAGCTCTGTACAATGCTATTTTAGGAAATAATTCCCATCTTATTTGTTTTCCTGCTTTTTCACAATACGAGGCTAACATATATGTTACAATACAATTCAAAGATTGTTTTGCTAGTTCATTATATTTATCCTCTGTTACATAGGAGCTCCACCGTCTAAGAATGTTGAGCCTTTTGAAAACTTCGTTAACAGCTTTCAGATTACTAAGATTTAGTTTGGTCATAAAAAATCCTCCTTTATTGTCTCCTGCTAAAAACACTTGGTTGTCACACAAGAAAGACATGAATAATTGGTTATGAAGATAGTATACCATACTCTTATGTTTACTTCAATACCCTGTTTGAATTTTTTCTATTTTTACTTTTTTATAACACGCAACTTCTATTTTTTCGCCTAAAAAGTCTTGTAATTTGTTTGGCTTTTGGATAAGTTCTTCTTTTTGCGCTTTGTTTAGGCTTTTTTTGATATGAAATTCTAATTTGGAAGCCAATACTCTGTTTTGACTTTCCCATGCAATTTCTAGTTTTTGAGGTTTGTGCCTTAGGGTATATTTGGCACATTTGTCTGTAGCTGAAAAATGTTCGTGCATACGACGTTTTAGATCGGTGGTGATGCCTGTGTAGAGTGAATTGTCGGTGCATCGGATGATGTAGGTGTAATACATAGATTTATCCTTTATTTATTATTTGGTGGTATTTGTTACTTTTTCCAATATTTTTTGAGAAATATCATAAAATTTAGCGTTAAATTTCTCGTGAAATCGCAAAAATATAACTCGAAAATAATATTTTTTACTATTTTTTTTAGGCGACTACTTGCTCGGATATAATTTTTTATATTCTTTTTTTCGGGTTTTAATTTTAATAAATAGGTTATGATTTCTTTTTTGTTTTCTTTTCGTTGCTTTTTTTCAATATTGGTATTCATGTTTTGTTGTAATACAAGATTGTACAACATATAACAAATTGGTGCGTAAAGATAGGAATTTTTATCTAGTTGTTCATATATTGAATTCAGAACTATCATCATATCATGAAATGTCTTTTGGGATAAACCATTTAGTTCGCTCATTGTATTTCCCGGTCGATCGGCAAGATAATTAGAAAGCGGAATATCTAAATAGAGTGCATTTTTACTATTTATTAAATAAATAAAATATAATATTGTATCTGTATGATTAACATGATGTGGAAATTTAATTTTTTTGGCAAGATTGGTTTTATACAATTTAGAATGAGGTGAAACACTTATAAAAGAAAATAATTCTAAATTGTCATATACTTTATTGGGCTCTATTGGATATAAAAACCAAGTTACTGGAAGCTTTTTTTTATTTTCTTGCTCTTGATATATAAAATATTTATCTGCAACTACTAAATCTACTTTGTTTTTTTCAGCGTTTTCATATAATTTTTCGATTGCATCTTCTTCTAACCAATCATCTGGATCGCATATTAAAAAATATGGCGTTTCTATCTTGGATATGGCATATTCTAAAACACTGCCATATCCTCCATTTTCTTTTTCTACGCATTTAATGCGATGGTCTTTTTGGGCAAGTTTTTTTACAATTTCTATAGAATTATCTGGTGAGCCGTCACTAATAGCCCATATTTCTATATCTTTGAATGTTTGATTGATTAAACTCTTGATACATTTTTCAACATATTGCTCAACATTATAAATTGGAACAATGATGGATACTGCTTTTTCATTTTTTGGCATGTTTATGAATTCTCCTTTCTTTCAAAATTCCTGTCTTCTATTTTCATTATATGTAGTACTTTATCTTTTAAAAATTCTATTTTAGGTTCTATTTTTTGTATGAACTTCATATAATGAATTTCTAAAATATGAATTCTAAGTAGTTCTATTATTGTACAAACAATATAGACAATCAGAACTACTATAATTGACAAAGGAATAAAACTAATATTGTTAAAAGAAATTAGTCTGTTAAATATATTTTCCCATAATGGCTCTCTGATAAATCCATTTTCATGTATTAAGTAGACACCAAATGTAGCAATGGAAATAAAATTAATTTTTTTATGATATTTAATTTCTGTATTTTTAAATCCTATAAATAAAAATACGGAAATTAAAAGCATTGGTAACCTTTGCATATTATAGAAATATACTGCATTTTCTGCAAAAAATTTTATTTTTAAACCACCCAAATCAAACGATATGACAGATACAAACGTTACTATAACAACAATTAGACTCATCCAAAAGCAATCCTTATTTTTAAATGAAAAGTCCTCTTCATATAATCTAATATAACCCGCAAGACTGTATAAATAGAAAAACCAAATCAAAGAATTACTTTCAAAAGTTACTGTTATAAAAGTTGGAATTAAACACCAACAAATTGTCATAAGTATGAGCATTTTCTTGTAATTTTGTTTGTCTAATTGTTTTAAGAACAGGTTGATAAATGGTGAGAAAAGATATAAAACAAAATAAGCGCTAGCAAACCACCAACCTTCAAAACTAATTGGCAATATGGCTTTTATGAGCTCAACTACATTAAATTTTTGCCAACCAAATAAGACAAATATTGCATAAATCGTAATAGAATAGAAAAATACTTGTCCCCATAATTTCAAGACTTTAGATATTTTAAATTTAGAAGAGTTGATTAAAAAATATCCACTAATTAAAACAAAAATATTAACTCCTATTTTTCCACCCATTCGTATAAATTGATTCCATAGTCTATTTAATGTGATTAAATTTATGTCAAATTTAGATTCGCTAAATATTGCAAAATGATGAAATACAATCATTATCATTGCTATGATTCTTAATAATTCAAAATTAGATTTTCTTACTTTTTCTTTTTCCATTTTTATTCCTTTTCTTTGATTTTACTATACTTCTAATCGTAATGCACACAAATTCAGAATTTTCATTTTGTTGCTTCTATTTCTCCTCCAATTTCTTGAAGGGCTCTTAAAAATGCATATTGAAACATTTGATTTCCTAATCTACCTTGTATTTTACAACTAATCATTTAACTTTTCCTTTTAAAATATACTTTATTTTTTCTTTATAAAATTGAAATTCTGGCATTTTTATAGCAAATAATAAGTATATCACATTTGGTACAACCAAACATAACCCCCCATTTAATATTAATTCTAACCATACATTAGGCACCATTACAAAACTTGACAGATAACTTGTAATAAAACATATTATCAAAGTTATGAGACTATGTTTTATGTGCAATTTGAAATATTCTTCATATGTTCCCTCTAAAACCAATTTGTAAACATACTTTGGATAACTATATAAAAATAATACCATCGTACTGGTTATAGTTCCTAAAAATACTCCAGCAAAGCCAAATATTTTAACAAAAACTAAGGATGCAATTAAGTTAATTGTTGATTCAATTAATGGCACAAATCTATTTTCATAAAAAATCCCAGCAGCATCAGAAAAAATCATGCTCGTACTTCTCATTCCTTGCATATATAAATTCAAAACTAATGTTATTAATACAAATTTAGAAAGTAAATATTCTCCACCAATCCAAATTTTTACAAATGGCTCTATCATGCAGTATATTGATATACTACCAAAACAAAACGCCCAAGAGTTTAATAGCAAGATTGATTTATAAATATTACGTGATTTTAGTTTATCTTTTTCAACCAAAAGATTACCTACACTTGCAGTTAAGGAATATATTACTGTATTGAATAAACTTTTTACTTGTGCAATTATCATATTATAATTGGAATACATTCCAACTGCAACTACGCCTAATCCTTTTGTCATCGAAATGATAATATTATCTGTCCCTAATACAATAAATCCAGCTAGTTTATGAAATAATAATCCTTTTACTTTTGTTGTAATATCTTTTTTTAATTCATTTGGCATTTGTTCTACATCATGTAAATCTTTTACATATGAATATTTAGAATTTACGATGATATTAATAACCACATTTTCCAAAATTGTTAAAATAATCTGAATTATTATATAGAATATAAAATTTTTTGTCAATAACAATATAGCAATTTGAATAATATTTCTTAAAAAAGTAAAAACACTACCAACAGCAGTTGTAATATAATTTTTTTGGTTGGCATATAATAATGACCTTTTATAAGTAACTAAATATGAAAATACTGTATTTAATAAATATAGTAAAAATAAAAATCGAACATTTTCTGTTATAGAAACTTCACCAACAATCATCGGAATAACCGGTAAAATAATAATTCCCATGATAAAAACAACAATAGCAACTGTATGATAAACATGTTTATAATACTTAATAATTGTTCTAATTCTACCAATATTTTCTTCAGCAACTGGTTTATATAAATGATAGCCAATTGCTGTTCCGAACCCCAATTCCGCTATACTAAGCATACTTAAAATATTGGCAAGTAATCCTTGTATTCCATTATATTCAGCTCCTAATGTCTTAATAAAAACAGAGCGTGAAACAAATCCTATTAATAATGCAACCATATAATTTATAATTGATATTATCGTATTTTTAATTGAATTATTCGTTCTGGAATTTTCCATTTTTCCCTCCTATTCGTCATACATTAAATCGATTTTTGTTAAAAAAATAAAATATGTTTGGAAAATTTTTAAAAAACATATATTTTATTCTTTTCTTTCTGTGGACTGATTTTTGCATAAGCTTATCATAATTCACATCAAATTTTTCTTTTATCTGCTTTATATGGCTGTCATATATATTTTTTTTATTATATGATTTTAAACAACAATAGTATCGAATTAACTTATCATTATAGGCTAAAAAAGACATGAGTGGATATGGTGTATTTTTAAATCTTTCTTGCTTAAAAAAAATCATTCTATCATACATTCCCTCTATTTCATCTAACTTTTTTATGTTAAACGTATTGGATAGACTTCCCTGTCTCATTCGATAATAATATAAAGCTCTATTGGTATATATAATTGAATTAACATTTCCTAGCATCCTATGGACAAAAAATACATCTTCATGTATTTTTCCTTTGGGAAACTTCAAATTATTTTTAAAAACTTTTTTAGCATATAGTTTATTCCAAGCAACTACTAAATCTCCAATTCGATTTGAAAATAATTGTTTGAATACATCATTTTGTTCATAATACTCTATAACTTCTTCTCCTTGTTGAAATTTACAAATTTCATTTTCATCCGAAAATGCAAAAGAAGAACAAAACGAAACATCAGCATTATATTCCTTTAAGTTTTTTAATAAAATTTCATACATATCGTTTTTGACAAAATCATCACTATCTACAAACGCTATATAGTTACCATTAGAATTTTCTATTCCAACATTTCTAGCCTCAGATAAACCACTATTTTCTTGATGAATCACTTGTATTCTATAATCTCTCTTTTCCCATTCATCGCATAATTTTCCAGAGTTATCTGTTGAACCATCATCAATCAAAATAATTTCTAAATTGGTATAAGTTTGATTTACAATTGAATTTACACATTTATCTAAATATTGGTCAACATTATATACTGGAACAACTATAGTAATTAATTCGTTCACTATTTACGCTCCCATTCTTCCATTATTTTTACAAAATCATCATAATATTTTTGCATTGTAAATTTTTTCGCTCTATTTATGGCATGTTCACTCATCATTTTACATTTCTCACAATCGTTGTACAATTCTAAAATAGATTCTTTTAGATTTTCAATAATTTTTTCATCCTTCTCAATAATTTTAGCACATTTATCATCTATGTACTCTATCATCCCTCCAGACTTTGTTGCAATAATTGGTAAGCCACATAGCATCCCTTCTATCGCTACAAGTCCTGCCGCTTCCTCACATATCGTTGGTATAACTTGAATATTAGCAATCTGATAATACTTATATATTTCCTCATGCGATACATGACCTGTAAAAATAATATTTCCTTCAAAATCTTTAATAGAATCTTTTAATTTTTTTGAAAATTTGGTTTCTTTACTATTTTCAGAAAACGTTGATCCTAAAATCAACAATTTTACTCTAGGAACATGAAGCGCTTTAATCGCCTCAACTAATTCATAAATTCCTTTATCTTCTACTAATCTTCCTACAAATAATACAACAAAATCATCTTTTTCTATGTTCAACTTGGTTCTTAGCAAATTCTGCTCTTCGGCTGAAATTGTATGAAATTCATTTTCTGTCGTACAATTTGCTAAAACTTTTAAATTTGAATCTTCAACTTCATATTTTTCTTTAAAATCCGTAATTAAAAAATTACTCACTCCAATGAACTTCCCAAATGTTTCTACGATTTCTTCTTGACCATCCTCAATCACCATATGCATATGATGTATCATTTTTTCCTTGCCTATTTTAGAACTTAATTTCTTACATATTACTTGATATCTTTGCAAATCTCCTGCCTCAAAAATTACATAATCATAATTTTCTTTTACAATTTTTCTAAATATTTTATAATAATATCTATGAAAATACAAAAAACTAATCTTTAATTTTTTCAAAATTCGATAAACTAAAAATAATATTTTATCAATAAAATTTAATTGAATTGTTCCAGATAATATATCTAAATCAATCTTTTTCTGTTCTTCATTTTTTTCACCAATAATAGTTACTAATGTTTCAACCGCACAACCTTTTTTATTGGGATACCTCATAAAGGGTGGTAATACCATACATATTTTTTTCATTTTTAAATCACCATTCTTCCATTATCTTTATAAAATCATCATAATATTTTTGTGTCGTGAACATCTTTGCTCTCTCCTTGCTATGATTACTCATTTTTTTGCACTTTTCAGTATCCGTGTATAATTCTAAAATTGATGTTTTTAAATTTTCAACGATTTTTTCATCTTTTTCAATAATCTTAGCACATTCATCATCAATATATTCAATCAATCCTCCAGACCTTGTTGCAATAATTGGTAAGCCACATAACATCCCTTCTATCGCTACAAGTCCTGCCGCTTCCTCACATATCGTTGGTATAACTTGAATATTAGCAATCTGATAATACTTATATATTTCCTCATGCGATACATGACCTGTAAAAATGATATTTTCTTCAAAATCCTTTATTAAATCTTTCAATTTTTTTGAAAACTCAGTTTCTCTATCCTTTTTAGAATAAGTTGACCCTAAAATTAACAATTTTATCTTATTTTCGTGAATTGATTCAATGGCTTGAATCAGTTGATAAATTCCCTTTATTTCTAATAATCTCCCCACAAATAATACAACAAAATCATCCTGTTTTATCTTCAATTTTTGTCTTAAGAAACTTCTCTCTTGTTCCGAAATTTCACAAAAATCATCTTCTGTTGTACAATTTAATAAGACTTTTACATTTTTAGCTTCTAGGTTATATACTTTTTGTAATCTATTTACTATAAAATTACTTACTCCAATAAATTTTCCATATATCTCACTTAGTCCTTTTGTATTGTTATCTTGTTCTACAATATCTTGATGTACATGACATATCATTTTTTCTTTTCCAATTTTTTTACTAAATATTTCATAATTACTAACTTGTCCTGCTTCAAAAATAACATAATCATAATTTTCTTTTACAATCTTCTTCAAGACTTTATAATAATATCTATTCAAACAAAAGAAGTTCAATTTTAAAACTTTTTTGAAAAATCTATATAATAGAATTAATATTTTATCAACAATATTTAACTTTACTGTACCCTTTTCATCACTATTGGCAGAAATTACTGTCAAATCAATCTTTTTTTGCTTATTATTTTCCTCTCCAATTATTGTAACCAGTATTTCGACTGCACCATAACATTTATTGGGATATTTGGCAAATGGTGGATACACAATACATACTTTTTTCATAAGCTTCCAGCCTTCCATTTTATTTCAAATTTACTCGTTCCAAGCATTCATAAACTTTATCAGTCCATACACTAATATCATATTTTTCTTTTACAAATTTCTGTATTTTTCCTTTTTCATCAACATCATTAAACTTACCGTTTTTAATAATTTCAACAATCTTTTCCCTTAACTCATTAAAATTTTCACTTTGAAAACTAACGACATTAGGAATATCTAAAGGTTGTTCTTCTAAATTACTAAAAATGCACTTTACACCAGAATATGCAGCTTCAATATTTGAATAACAAAGCCCTTCTTCTCTAGCAGCTGACAAAAATATATCACTTGCACAATAATAAGTTGCAATATCATCTCTTGGTTCTAAAAACTTCACAAACTCTGGAATTTCTCCAAATTCATCTACTATTTTCTGTTGTAATTGTGCTAATTTAACAGATACGCAAATCGCTAAAACAATATGATATTTCTGTGCAATATCTCCCAGAGCTTTAATTGCAATATCTACTCCTTTTCTTTTATAATCAAATCCAAACATTAAAACGATATACTGATTATCATCACCTAATTTTATATTCTCATAATTTTCTAATCGATTAAAATTAATAGCATTTGGAATTGCAACCACTTTCTTATATGGTATACTTTTAGCAACTGATTCTGAACAACCAATATTTAAGTCACCATTAAATATATATTTTAATAATGCTTTTTTGGCAAAATTATCTGGCATTTTATAATGATTATGATAATGTTGTACCAAAGTAATCTTTTCTAATTTACTAATTATTTTTAAAGCCAATTGCGTTCTTGGTATACAAAAATGAGAATATAAAATATCAATACAATTCTCTTTTAACACCTTCTTAAAATATTGCAAATTACGAACTACATTTCTTGAATGGAAATAAACCTTTCTTGTTTTCTTAAACTGAATCATCCAGTCAATATTTTGTGCTTTCTCTGGGAAAAAATAGATTACACTTCCACCATTTTTATTTACTTTTTCCTCTAATTGTTTAATTGAATTTATAAAATTACCTTCATATGGCGCTGCATAATCTGCTACCAACAAAATATTCATCAATTTTCCTCCAAAACCTCATACAACTTCTCTAACTCTTCCCTATTTTCTATCCTCTCATCATTTTCCAAATTTTTAATAAATTTGTCTCGAATTCCACTTGCATTTTCCAATATTTCCTTAATTCTATTATACATCATTTCTTCATCTTTGGCAAGATATCCATTCCAACCATCTATTATTTGTTCTCTAAATTCTGGAATATCACTCGTTAAAATTGGTTTTGCCAATGCTTTTGCCTCACAAACCGTTATCCCAAACCCTTCAAACCTTGACGGTTGTACATATAAATCACAATTTTTAATCCAATGATAGGGATTTTTCTGAGCTCCTACTAAAATCAATCTTTCCTGCAAATTGTTTTCAGCAATTTTCTTTTTCAACTTTTCCTCTTCTGGACCTCCCCCTACAACATACCATTTCACATCATATCCATGCTCAACCAACATTTTGCACACATCAATTGCCCTATCAATGCCTTTTTGCTCAACCAAACGAGCAACTGTCACAATCATAAACGTTTCTTTTTTATCAACTGGCAACTTTTCCTCCGCCATTCGATTTATCATTTCTTTTGAAACCATATTTTTTATCACTAAAAACTTTTCCTTATACTCTGGAAAAATCTCACACAAAACATCTTTACAATGCAAAGACACAGTAGCAATATTTCGATAATTTTCAAAATAATATAAATCATTTTTATAATCATAATCATAAACACTATAATCATTATGAATAAAACCAATTTTTTTAATCGCCTTGACTTTATCAATATTAAAATAAATCGTCTTTCTTTCCAAAAATGCAATCGAAGTATCATATTCTTTGCCAACTTCAGGAAACATATATTGCACATGTTCCCAACCAATATACAATTTTCCAATCATTTTATAATACAAACATTTTATTAAATATACAAAACTATGATAAAAAAGTCTAAAATCCAACTTCTTCAAAAATCTAAGCGGAGCCAATTTTCTATTTTCACTAAAAATTTCATAATCTTCAGACGAATTTAACAAATTAACTTCTTTCGGCAAAAACTCCATCCACTCACCATCTGTCTTAAATAAAAACAAATCCACATCATATCGACTATAATCTAACATCGACAAAATCGTCAGTAAACTTTTCTCCGCCCCACCAATTCGAAGCGACTCCATAACAAATAAAATTTTCTTTTTCATCTATTCTCCTTCATACATCCTACTCAAAATCCTCACTGTTTCCCCAATTTGAAACCTATCTGGTATTTTATCAATTGCCTGTTCATCTCTGCAAAGATTCTCCTCAAAAATCTTCTTCGCCCAAATCTTTGGACTTTCCTCCAATGACAAAAACACAACATTTCCCGTAATATCCGATTCTTTTGCCACCTTCGTACTCGTATAAACCTTCAATCCATTGACCTCAGCTTCCACCATCGCAATGCTAAAACCCTCAAACCAAGATGGCATAACAAAAATATCCATCGCCGAATAAATTTTTTCAGTATCAGCACGTCTGCCCAAAAACAAAACCTTATCATCCAGCCCCAATTTTCTAACTTTTTCCTCCAATTCAACTCTCAGCGAACCTTCGCCCACCAAAACCAATTTACTATTCAAATTCAATTTTTGATATTCTTCAAATACATCCAACAAAAATGTATGATTTTTCTGTTCTTCAAACTTAGCGACCAAACCCCAAACAACATCATCTTTTCGGGCTTTTATCTCATTTCTGATTTCCTGCCTATTCGCATCACAAAATACATATTTTTGTAAATCCATTCCATTATAAATCACCCTAAATTCCTTCTGCCCAAACAAAAACTTCCCTGCCTCTTCGCCACAAGCCAAACGTATACACTCCACATTTTTTGTTAAAATCTTTCCCATCCAATGTGTCAACTCAAAATTCTTCAATCGTGCATTATGACTATGCACAATAAGCTTCGCTTTACTATATTTTCTAGCCATTAAAATTCGTTCAGGACATTTCAAATTCACCAAATTAAAATGAATATAATCAAAATCATGCTCTACAAAAACTTTTTTTAAATCCTTCAAAAACCTAAAATAATTCTGTTTTCTCGGCGTAACCTCAAAAAACTTAATTCCCATTTGCTCTAATTCATCTTGGGCACAAACTTTTTTTCCTTTAAAAATCAAAAAACTAATTTCAAACCTATTTGTATCTATCTGTTTACACACATTGATTAAAAACCTTTCAATTCCACCAAAATTAGGTGACATTCCAATATACAAGATTTTTATTTTATCCATTTTTTAATTTCACTCCCAACATCATATAAATCCCCATCATTTTCCATAGCCCAAAACTTCTATTTTCAAAGGCTTTCTCCAAATATCGATATTCAAAACTTAATTCTGCATCTTCCCTTCTATACTCATCCATTAAATCACAACTTAGCACAAATATAGCTTTCTTTATTTTCTCATCAAAATACCTCGTTCTAAGCCATAAACAAGTTCCCAATTCATATAACGCAATCTTATATAAAACATTATCCTTCAGCAAACCTATCTTTTCAGATAACTTTAATATTTTTTCCAACATAAAATATTGTTCCAAATACTTTGTACTTTTCCTTTTTTCCTTTGATTTTCTTGACAAACTATCTTGCCTTACCGTATAAACATACAATGCCTCATCAATAAACTCAAAAGACTGACATAATCTCATAACAATCGTCCTAATAATCGCATCTTCAAACAAAAATCCAACTGGAAATCGAATTTTTTCCCATAACTTTCTTTTATAAATTTTCCCCCATGCATAACCTTTTATATTTAAAATTTCATCTTTTATACCATTTTTTAATGAAATATTTTCATGTCTTATAACTTTAAGTGTATTTTGACTCACAACATCAAACTCTTTTATCGAACACATCGTTATATCCGCATCCTTTTGAATCGCCAAGCCCAGCATTTTTTCTATATATGTATTTTCAATCGAATCATCACTATCAATAAACGTAATAAATTGACCCTGCGCATGATTTATTCCCGTATTTCTTGCCCCTGACAAACCTTGATTCTCTTGTGTAATCACTTGAAAAAAGTCATACTTTTGCTCATATTCTTGCAAAATCTCCGCTGAACCATCGGTCGAACCATCATCAACCGCAATTACCTCAAAACAATATTTCGTATCCTGCCTCACCACAGATTCCAAGCAATTTTTCAAATATTTTTCCACATTATATACAGGAATTACAACACTCAAATCTACCTTCTCATCGGTCTTCAGATTGACAATATCCTTCTGCGAAAAAAGCTCTCGCTCTTCGCAAAGATTTTTCACCTCTTTTCTCGCCTCTTCTGCCCTCATTTTCACAGACGGAAAATAGATAATTGGCACAATCAATCTCATTAAAAACCTAGCTATCTGATAAACTATTTTTTTCATTTACTAAACCTCTCTATAAAATCTCTCCAACTCCATCACTGTCTGTTCAATAAAATACCCCGCATTTTTCAATTCCTCATAGGTATCTCTTCTACTCAAATCACTTCCTAAAATAATATCTGCCCACTGTTTCGCACTTTTCTCCAATGCAATAAACTGCACATTTTGCGTAATTTTTACCTCATCTGTAATCACATCTTTTGACATAAAACAAGGAAGTCCCGCGCACTGTGCCTCCACACCAACTACTGGCAAACCTTCATACAAACTCGGCATCAAAAATACATCCATACTCCCGAAATAATTCATTCGTATTATTGCAAAATCCCATAAACTTCACACAATCCGTTAATCCTAATCGCTCCACTTTATCTCGAATTTCTTGCTCCTTTTCACCAATTCCAACCAACATTAAAACCGCCTTCTCATTTTGCTCCTTGATTTGCTTAAAAATATCAATCAAAAATGTATGATTTTTCTGATTCGTAAATCTTCCCACATTACCAATTACAAGACTTTGCTCAATTCCTAATTCTGTTCTAATCCTAGCACGCGCTATCGGGTCAAATTTAAATTTTTCATAATCAACCGCATTATGAATAATCTTCACTTCTTTGTCTCCAAAAAGCCATTTTCCAGCCAATTTTGAACAAGCAAAATAATGCGTCGCATACTTTCTCAAAGGTCTCTTAAAAACATTCCCAATCATAATTTTTATTTTATTTTTCGACTGAAAACCAATGTTATGAGAATGAGCAATTCTCACTGGAATTCCATATTTTTTTGCCATTTTCAGCACCATAAAATTCTTACTCGACGAATGCATATGAACCACTTTATAATCATGATGTTCTTTAAAAAAGCCCTCCAACGCTTTTTTCTGTTTAAAAATATCCAGTGGCGTTTGAAACCAAATACCTTTTAATTTATAAAATTTCACACCAAGCTCTTTTAAAACATTCTCAAGCGGATATGTCTGTCCATCATCCAACAAAAGAATTTCGATTTGGCATTTATTTGGATCCATATTTTTTACAATCTCTACTGCAAACTGTTGAATTCCACCATGTCTCATTCGGTCTATAAAAAATAAAACTCTAGTTTTGCTCATAATTTTGACTCCTATTCCATAACTTTTTCTGTTTCATCCTACGAACGCTCCAATCAATCACATAAGACATTCCCAATGTTACAAGAATGGATAAAACTGGTCTTAACCATCCAAAAATCAACGTATTGGATATTTTCATAGAATTTCCTAGCAACACAACAACATCCATACCAAGTATATGTAAAATATACACATACATTGAAAGCTTATCTCCTATCCATTCAACTGTTCTACTAATATAAACCTTCGGATTTTTGACAGCAAACAAAAATACAAAAAATGTCGTAATCACTGTTCCAATATAATAGTCTTGTGATTCATATAACAAATACTCTACAACCATCAAAATTTCACCCAAGATTGCCCCTGCTATACACTTTTTATTACTAAAAAATTCCATCCACTTTTTCTCATCTTTTTTCATAAAACTTCCAAGAAGAACAAATGGCAGACCAAACCATAAAAAGTTTCTAAAATAAACATCCTCATACCAACCATACTCTTTTACAAAACTTCTAACCAGCACATGCCCAACCAAAACCACCACTGAAAGTGGATGAAAAATTCGATACAATTTTAACTGATTGATTATCATCAAACTCACATAACTCCAAAACAATGCATACAAAAACCACAATGCATTATTGGTCGATAATGTCCCCACAAAAACAATCTTTAAAATCTGCTTCATTCCACTAAAATTTCTCTCCAATTGCGCTCTATCAAAAAACCAAAAATATACTACATAAATCGCTTCGGCTACCAATAACAATTTCAAAATATGAATCGCCTTATCAAACAACTTTCGATTATCCTTCTGGTACGAAAAATAGCCAGAAATCACAAAGAAAAATGGAACCGCAATTTTTAAAGGATACGTAATCAAATTGCCTACTTTATTTGGAAACGAACAATGCGACAATATAACAGCTATACAACAAATTCCTTTAATAAAATTGATACATCTATTTTTTTCCTTCACTTGATTCCCCCTTGTGTTCCAACGCTTCCCTCAAAAATTCCTTCGACTCCTCACGCAATAACTCCAACTTTGCATCTACAACTTCATAATCAATTTGCTTTTCCATCCATTCGGCAACCTCTTCTGTTCCCTCTAATAGCCTATCTGTCAAACCAACAATTTTCAACAACGAATCCAACCTCGAATTCGTCGAAACCTTCGAGCGATTCGGATAACGTCTAAACACAAAAAATTTCTTATGATGAATCAGTGAAAACACCGTTCCATGAAACGAATCCGTACACACAAATTCCGCATTTCTCACCAAATTCAAAAAATCACTTGGGTCCACATCAAAAGGCGCCTCATCAGCAAATTTATCACTATATTTCACATATTCATCCAAATGGTTCAAAGACACAATTTTGTAGCCCGTTTTTTCCTTTAATCTTTCGGCAAATTTTCGATATTCTACTGTTTTTCCCAGAAAATAGCAAAAAATATACTTGTCCTTTATCAAACGTTCCTCTTTTTGCATATCCATCCATTCTTCCTTATTAAATAACAAAGTTGGATCACAAACTAATTTCGCCTCTCTTTTAGTCAACTCTTTCACCAATTTCACACCAGAATCTTCTCTCACAGACAGAAAATCTATTCGATTCAAAAAAGTTTGATATTGTTCTTTATATTTTTCTGGAATCTGTGACACACCAAAACTCGTTGCAAACGAAATCTTATTTACCTTTTCTGGCACAAAATTAAGCGTATAATAATCCGCCACAATATTGACTGGAAGCCACAACTGGTCACTTCCCACCAAAACATCTGTATAATTTCCCTCTTTGCAAATATCTTCCATTGTTTCAAAGGGTTTAGACAATTTAAAATTCTTCACAAATTCCTCAAACTTTTTATCTCTCACCTTAATATTTTTGCCCAAATCTCCACCAAAAAATCGACAATACAATTTCAACTTCACCATACCCAATTTGGCTTTCATAAACGAAAAATTAAACAACTGATTGGCATAATATTTTCGTTTTCCTTTTCCAATTTCTCGATTCAATTTTTCCAAATTAATTGTCTCATTTGGGATATTCCAATCCTCCAAAATCTTCTGTGTTGCAATCGCTTGCAACATACTTCCATAATTATGTTTGAAATAACAAGAAACAATTCCAACTTTTTTATCCATAATTTATTCTCCTTGCTCTACTTTTTCTAATTCCTTCAAATGTAAATCTGTCCTCGATATTTTAAATTTATACATATCCGCCAAAATGAACAACACTGGCGCAATCGCCGCTTCATGACGCACCCACGAACCAAAATCTGGTTCAAATGTTGCTGAACCACACAAAAATCCCAAATACACATACAAAGCAACATTTTTTGATTTATGATTTTTACGAATATTTTTCAAAGCCATTACCACATAAAACGTTACCATAATTTGATAAACAACATAAGGCCAATACTTTGGACCAAACATAATCAGTTCAATTGGTATCATCATACGAAGAAGCATAACCAAATAATCTAACGTAAATAATACTGGATTTGAGGCATCATTTGTAATCCAATTACTAATATCAGTTCTAGCATCTGACTGTCTTGTTCTAACCCTAACAAGCTCATTATATTCTTGTGGCATAGCAACTTTGGCAACTGTAAGTAATAAAAAATATCCAACACCCAATGCAAAAATTACCACCATAATATCATAAATTCTTAATTTCTCTTTCATTAATATAAAAGTTTTACAAATCCAAGAAGCTCCTAACATAAACACTGCAATTAATATATAGTAATCTCTAAACGAAACAGAAGCCCAATACAATACTAAAAAACACAATATATATTTAAAACTATCCTTTAAAACTTTACTTGTAATCACAATATATATTGAAAAAAAGTACAACATCTGAACAGGTTCTTTTGCTAAATTAAAATCAAATATGTTAAGTACTAATATTGTAAGTACCAAAAATATCGCTTGTGCAACATTTAATTTCTTTCTTAAAGAAAATATAATGCATAATAATATCGTATTCCATACAATTGTAATATAAACTTCAAACTCTCCATAAGTTGTTAAATCAAAAAAATTAATATTTGTAAATAATTTTGCCGTATTTACTCTCGCATTTTTCTCCTCTTCTGTTTGATTCTCATCTTCATAATCATCTTGCATATAATTGTTAATCGCACCAATTAATCCATGTCCGAAACTCATATCCACAAGAACTTCCTTCATAATTGTATATCTTACAGCCTTTGCTCCCAATATCAAAAATATCATTGCTCCAATAATTACTGTCGTTCTTACAAAAAAATCTTGCTTTATTTTCATCTGTATATCCCTTTCTTTTATAAGTATAGCGGACTTTTAAAAAGCACAAGTCCGCTATTTTTTTGTTTCTATTTTACTTTTTTATTATAATACGTATTATAATACTTCTTATTAGCATCTGGAATCTTATTAATAACCGTTCCGATTACTTCTCCGCCAATTTCTTGAATGTTATTTTTGATTTTATTTAGCTCATTAATTTCCGTATTTCCATGTTTTAAAACAATCATATTCGTATCTACCATTCTTGAGACGATAAATCCATCTGCCACAACTGAAACAGGTGGGGTATCCACAACAATCATATCAAATTCTTCTTTCAATTCTTCTAACGCTTCCTCAAATTTATTCGTTGACAACAACTCAGAAGATTCTAATCGCTCACTACCAGATGAAATAACATATAAATTCTCAATTCCTGTTTCATTGATAAATTCAAAAATATTTGGTTCATTCCCTTCTACTTCTTGAGCAATTGGTTCTTTTTTCTCTACTATTTTCTTTTCGATTTCCTCGTCTGTCACTTTTTTGGTGCTTTTTCTCGACGTTGTTTTCTTTGTTGTTTCTTTCTTCGCTTTTTCTGGTTCCTTTTCTTTTTCAGCTTTTTTTGTCGTCTTTTTAGTAGATTTCTTTGCCACTGTTTCTTTTTCATCTGTCTTTTTAGCTGCTCTTCTGCCTTTTGTCTTTTTCTCTGGCTCAATGGTAACTTCTACTTCTTCTGAATCTTCTGTTTCCATTTTTAAAGATTTTCTTCTGCCCTTGCCATCCATTTTAGAAGTAATATAATCCTCTTTATAAATACTATCTCCAACACCCGGCACTTTATCAATTTTCAAAAATCGATTCATAATGCCAAAACCTTTTCTCACTCTTCTGCCTTTGACTGCAATCATATCTGTACTTCCCAAAGTCGACCTTAAAAATTCTGACAAACCTGGAACTTTTCTTACTTTAAATAATCTATGTTGTCTACCTCTTCTCATATCAGCGTCAATAATCAATGTCTTTTTACCTGTATTGGCAAATGCTACCGCAAGATTCGCTGTCAACCAACTTTTTCCTTCTCCTGGCAAACTGCTAGTTATTGCCACAGTTTGTAATTCACCTTTATCATACATATATTGCAAATTAGTTCTTAATATTTTAATACTTTCCGCATATGGTGATTTTGAATCCTTTAAAGTAATTAAATCTTCATTTCCACTATATTTTGGTATAGAAGCCAAAGTAGTAAGTTTTGTGTATCTTTTAATTTGTTCAGAATTAGTTACTGTATTATTGAAAATAAACATAATGATAATCGCTGCCGCTGCCACCACAAATCCAATTCCAGCAAAAATTTTAACACTTTTTGTAATATTAATATTCACAGGTCCATCTGGTACTTGTGCTGTATCAACAACATAAATATTGTCAATTTCATAAAATTTCTTAACTTCTTCTGAAAATACCTTAACAAATTCATTGGCAATTTCTGCCGCTTTTTCTCTTTCCATACTGGTAACACTTACTTGATAATACACCCTTGTTAATGGCGTCAAAGTTACACTATTACTCAATTGACCGATTGACATATTCAATCCCAAATTTTGAAGAACTTGACTAACCACCAAATCACTTCTTATTAATTCTGCATACGTATCAGCCAAACTTGATGGCATCGACAATTCTGATGAACTAACTGTTGCTCCCTCATTGATTTTTTCTTCAGTTCTTGCACAAATCAATTTTACACTTGCTTGATAAACAGGCGTTGTAAAATACTTCGTTTTCACGCCCCCCAGCACAGCGAACACCAACATAATAAAAATAATAAATATTTTTTTATCCCAAAATAATTTTAAAAATTGTTTTAATTCTAGCTCTTTAATAACAATCATCTCCCTTTTCATAAATTTCCAAATATTGCTTTGCAATTTGTTCCATATTATAATTTGTAACAATAGTTTGTCTTGCCTTATCCTTGATTTTTAGGTAATCCACTTCAGCATTTTTTATTTTTTCAATCAGTTGGTAATATTCTTCTTGCTTTTTGCAAACAAACCCATTTTTTCCATTTTCGATAACATCTCTATTCCCCATTACATTACTAACAATACAAATTTTTTTTAAATACATAGCTTCTAGTAACGTAATCGGTAATCCTTCCCACAGAGAAGGTAAAATAAAAATGTCATTTTGATAGAGGTGTTGTAACGCTGTTGTTCGGTCACACCAACCCAATACCTTAATATTCGGTGATTTTAGAATTTCTCTTAAATTTCCATCACCAATCCAAGTAAATTGCATATCTGGAAACATTTCTGCTATTTTATTAAATAACATTGGATTTTTCTGATACCCAATTCGTCCTACTGTACATATTTTCAAATGACTTCTGTCCATCGGCCTTTCCGTTTGACCATAAATTGCTTGCTCCATATCTTCTAAATCAATTCCATTATTAATATAGAGACTATTTTTTGTAATTTGGAGAGCTTCCTCATATTCCCCTTTGGAACATGCAATGGTTGTACATTTTCGCAGTCCCAAAATTTTTTCAATCAGTTTGTAAAAGTGAATTTTTAGATTTGATTCATCTTTTTTACAAAATGCATAACTATGTGGCGTATAAAATAATTTCGCTTGTTTTTCTGAAATCGCTAACCTGCCAATCGCTCCTGCTTTTGAAGAATGCATATGAACGATATCTGGCTTTTCCTGCTTAATTAGCTTTTTCACCTCAAAAATCGCTTTCATATCTTTGATAGGATTTATATTTCTTGTAAAATTCTTTACTTCCACTAATTTGACAGTTTCATTAAAATATTTCTGAAAATCTTTTGGCGTTTGTTTTCTCGTTGAATAAGCCACTATTACATCTAATTGTTCTGACATTCGGTTTGCAATATCGACCATATAGGTAAACACACCACCACCGCATTGCCTCCACTAGATATAAAATCTTCTTTTTTTTCATTTAGTCCTCCTGTGTTTCTATCAGCTTTTTTCTATTGTAATTTATCTACAGATTAACATAATTCTGTGGATTTAAAATCTTTTGTTATATTTATTTTATCACTTTTTTTATCAAAAATCAATACTTTTTCTGTATTTTATGTAAATTTTACATAAAATACAGTCTTTTTCTTCTATTTACTTATATCAAATAAAATTTTTTTATGCAATACTTTTTTCAATTTGTAACATAAATGTAACAAAGAGAAGCTACCGCCTCTCTTCATTGTATTGATAAAATCCTTAAAGTATTCATAATTGTAAGCAAAGTGACACCCACATCCGCAAAAATTGCTTGCCACATATTTGAAATTCCCAGTGTACTAAGAATTAAAACAACTATTTTAACTCCAATAGCAAAAACCAAATTTTGTTTGATGATGCGAGAAGTTTTCTTAGAAATTTGAATACCTTCTACGATTTTTTCAATTTTATCTGTCATAATCACCACATCTGATGCCTCAATCGCTGATTGTGAGCCAACTCCGCCCATTGAAATTCCAATATCACATCTTGCCAAAACAGGCGAATCATTAATTCCATCTCCCACAAATGCAACTTTATCCGAATTTTGTTTTTGCTTTAGCATTTTCTCCATTTCGTTATATTTATCAGTTGGTAACATTTGAGCTTTCACTTCCTGAATTCCCAAATCATTTGCAATTTCTTCTGCAACTTGTTTGTTATCTCCAGTAAACATTTTGGTTTTTATACCAAGCAAATTTAAGTTTTCAATGGCTTGTTTGGTGCCTTCTTTTATCATATCACTTATAATAAGACTTCCAATTACTTTATTTTCTATTTTCACAAAAATTGTAGTTCCCTTTTCTTGTATTTCTGTTTGAACCAAATCTCGATTGCCAACCCATACTTTTTTACCTTCTATTTCATAACACAAACCTTTTCCCACAATCTCCTCAAACGCTTTTACTTGCGACAAATCCACTTCGATGTTACAACTCTTTAGCACCGATTTTGCAATTGGATGATTAGAAAAACTTTCTCCCAAAACCGCTAATTCCAAAACTCGTTCTTTCGTATAATCTGCATCATAAACCTTTACTTCTTTGATTTCAAATTCACCTTTGGTAAGTGTTCCTGTTTTGTCAAACACAATTTGTTTGATATTTTTTAAAGCGTCTAAATAATCGCTACCTTTGATTAAAATTCCCTGTTTTGAAGCTTTCCCAATTCCTGAAAAATAGCTAAGAGGGACAGAAATTGCTATCGCACATGGGCAAGAAACCACTAAAAAGATTAAGGCACGATAGATGCTTTGCGCATAACTAATCTCGCTTATAAATGGCAAAAATCCAGCGACAAAAATGGCTAATATAATCACAATTGGCGTATAAATTTTTGAAGCTTTGCTTACAAACGTTTCCGTTTTAGCTTTTTTGTCTGTTGCATTTTCCACCAATTCTAGAATTCGGCTCACTGTACTGTTTTCATATTTCTCCGTTACTTGAACTTCCAAAATTCCTTGCACATTAACACTTCCAGACAAAACTTTATCATCTATTTTTACATTTTGTAACTTACTTTCTCCCGTCAATGACGCTGTATCCAAATCTGCTTCCCCACTTACTACAATGCCGTCTAATGGAATTTTTTCGCCTTGTTTCACAATAATGACATCTCCAATTTTAACATCTTCTGGAGCAATTTCACGCGTTTGAGAATTGGTCTTCAAATTGGCATATTCTGGCTTGATATTCATTAAATCTGAAATGGAATTTCGTGTTTTATGTACCGCTTTATCTTCCAATATTTTCCCAATTTCATAAAGAATAATCACCATAAGACCTTCAAACGGTTCTCCAATTAAAAAGGCACCAAAACATGAAATCGTCACCAAAAAATTCTCGTTGATGCTTTTGCTGATTTTCCAAATTTTTATTGCATTTAGAATGGTTCGATACAGCAAAATAACATAAGCAATTAGCACAAATATGTTAGAAATTACACTTGGCAATCCGGCTAAAAATCCAATTCCTGCCATTCCCATTCCTAATATTAATCGCAAAATCTGAAAATTTATTTTATTATCTTCTTTCGTAGCTTTTGATTTTACATCAATTACTTCAACATCTGGTTCTTTGGATTTTACTAACTTTTCAATTAATTCTCTGTTTTCATTTTCTGATTCATATGTCAATTTCAATGTATTAAAATTGACCACAACCCTTTCAAACTTCTCATTTTCTGCAATTTTCTCTTCAATTTCTCTGGCACAATTAGCACAATCCAGATTTCTCAAAATAAACTCATACTTCTTCAACATGCTCACGACCTTTCTCATAAATTTCCCTGACATGTTCGTCATCTAACGAATAATACACAATTTTGCCTTCTTTTCGATATTTGACAAGTTTGGTTTGCTTTAAAACGCGCAATTGGTGCGAAATCGCAGATGGCGTTGAATTCGTCAAAACTGCAATATCACCAACACATAATTCATCTTCCAAAAGTGCACTAATGATTTTCATACGTGTGGAATCGCCAAATACTTTGAATAATTCTGCCATTTCAAAAATTAATTCGTCTTGTGGCAAAACTTTTTTAATCTTTTCGATTTTTTGAAAATCCACTATATTTTGTTCTGTTATTTCAAATTCCATATTTTCCTCCTTGTCTTATATGAATATATGTTCATATATTTATATTATATGCTAATTTATCCACAATGTCAATCCTTTTTTTGTAACATTTTGATTACTTGTTTTTTTCTTTTGTAATATTTTTGTTAAATTTTTGTCTTTTTGTAATCATTTTGTAAAACAACATAATATTTTTACTGACTTTTCCACAGAAATCACTTTTCAGACAGTGTGGACAATGTGGATAACTCTGCGAACAACTCAAAATTGTGATTTGTGTGATTGAACATTTTAACAATTACATGATTTTGCGAAGAATTATTTGGTTAACAAAAAATATATTTCATTTTTCCACTAAAAAAATCAGTATTTTTTAATAAATACTGACTTTTTATAATTTTAATACATAAAAACCTTATTTTCAAAACATTGTCGTATTTCGTCGAACGATTTGTCTTGTATTTTGAAAACTTTCGTAATATACTACACCTTAAACAAGGAGAAGCAGACTTGTGGTTGCCACTTTTGATCTTCATAGATTGGAGGTGATGCCAATGATAGAACTTGCATTATTAAAACTTTGCCTATATTTCTTATACATACTACTTTTTACAACCATTGTCGCATTTACTCTGATAATCATCTTGATTATTATTTTGAGTAAGCATATTTAACAAAAAACCTCATCTCTGCTTTCTACCTATGAGATGAGGCTTTTTGACTTTTCTTTTGGTGGCAATCACACAAATGTGACTCCTTGTTAATTTAATTATAATACAAATTCAAGTCATTGTCAATCACTTTCATTCGACAAATTCGATAATCCCCTTATGTATCGATACACTTCTCCCCAATTACTCACTTCCGTCAAATATTCGCTTTCCTCCATTTTTTTCAAATTAACATCTCTAAAATATAACGTCTTCACATGATGCTTGGCTAAATTTTCTACCACTTTCCAATCATCATCAATCATCAAATCGACTTTTTCTTTTTGGCAAATTTCTAATTTATCATCCACTTTCCAATAATACTGATCAAACTCAATCTGATGTTCTTTCAATAAACGAATTGCATCGCCTTTCATTTCCCCAACCAGTCCGCCTCTTGCTGAAATTACTATAAACTCGTTTCCCTGTTCTTTCAACAAATGATAAACTTTCTCGAAACCAGCCATCAAATTACTTGCTCTCGATACTTCCGCCTAATAAACCTTTCTTCCTGATCTTTTGTCCAATGATATCTTGCCTGAAATTTGGGTTCTTCTTGATTTACTAAATGATTTCCTTTCAAAATATCCACATCATAAATCTCTTCATACGTTCTAAATGTTTGCTCACTATCAATTACAACACCATCCAAATCAATTCCAATTTTCATAAAAACTCCTACTTTATCTCATATTCCTTCAAAATTTCCACATACTCCGCAATACTCTCATCCCTTATCTCTTCTGGCTGTAACTCACAAAACTGCATAATCTGCTTCTCAATTTCCAGTGAACATACAATCAAACGATTCGCTTTTTCTTCATCTGACCATACCGAAAGCGGTCTATCCTTATATCGTCTCTTCGCATCTTCCAAACGTTCCACA
The DNA here is from genome assembly GCA_947648495.1 of uncultured Clostridium sp. Lineage (GTDB taxonomy): Bacteria > Bacillota > Clostridia > TANB77 > CAG-508 > Scatovivens. Next base: position 60,057 of record CANSOA010000006.1, on the reverse strand, counting down.
ATCCCAACCACGCCATTTGGCGCAACTCGCTGGTCGCAATACGCGCAAATTTTTCTTTCAAAGGAAGCCGATTTTAGAGTCTCTTCATTTTTTCTGGACCTTTTTCCATCTAAAATTGTCAATTCTTTTTCCGTCAAACCTTCTACTTTTCCAATTTCCATATTTAATTCATGCTCATTTGTCCCATATTTTACAAAATATTTCTGTCGCAATTTCAAAAAATTTTCATTCTTCCAAAAATCCTCTGGAATTTTCAACATATTTCCCATATCATGCAAAAGCAAAACACGAATGATTGCATTTTTGTCAATTTGAGGTCCGTTCCAATGGTCAATAATCAACCAGCTACACGCCGCCACACGAAGCATATGCATCTGCAAATTCTCTGGTAAATAATATTTTTCATAAATCTGCAAAACTTTCACTTTTCCATTCCCCCCTAACATCTTTGCCACAACTTTGTATGAATTCTTTAAAAATATCATTCATCTATTTTTCTTCATAATCTGATATAATTTAGAAGATTTATCCAACGTAACTTCATGAACATATTCCCAATCATATTTATTATGAAGATTCCCCTGTTCTTCATAAAGACTTCCTCCAAGCGCTCTTACCATATTATTAAAACCAGAGCAAATACAAAGCATTGAGATATTTTCCCTTATACATATTTTGACTATTTCTTCTTCATATTGATTACTCACAAGTCCACCTTGTAAAATAATGCCATCCATTTTGTTAATCATTTCTTTTAAATTTTTTCTATCCATCTCATTCAACAAATATGAATTGCCTTCACCAACTAATTTATATTGATTATCGAATGGCAAAATACCTACTGGTAATCCACCATTTTCCAATACTTTTGTTTTTATTTCGTCATTTATCAAAATATAATTTAATCTCCTATTCGTATTCTGTGGTTTTCCAACTATTCCAATTAGAGGTTTCCCCATATTCTATCACATTTTACCTTTCTATTTTACCACAATATTATAAATCTTCCCACCAACATAAATCTCTTTTACAATATTTTTGCCTTCCAAATTTTTCTGCACAATTTCATTTTCATCTACTATTTTCTTCACATCTTCCTCAGACGCATCTTTTAAAACTTCCACCACCACTTTGACTTTTCCATTGATTTGAACTGGAATCTCAATCACATCATCAATCGTCTTTGCTTCGTCAAATTCTGGCCATTTTTCATAGGCAATTGTGCCCTTATGGTTTAAAACCGTATTCCACAACTCTTCTGAAATATGTGGCACCACTGGATTTAGCAATTTTACAAAACCTTCTGCATATTCTTGAGGGAAAACCTCTTCTTTATAAACTGCATTTACAAAAATCATCATTTGGCTAATCGCCGTATTAAAATTCATGGTTTCATAGTCATTTGTCACTTTTTTCACAGTATAATGATACACTTTTTCCAAATTCGCATTTGGTTCATCTTTCAACTTGCCCGATTCAGTATACAATCTCCAAACTCTGTCCAAAAACTTCTTGGAACCATCAATTCCATTTGGATCCCAAGGTTTATCCGCCTCAATCGGTCCCATAAACATTTCATACATTCTTAAACTATCTGCCCCAAATTCCTGTATCATGTCATCTGGATTAATAACATTTCCTTTGGACTTCGACATTTTCTCCCCATTGGCTCCTAAAATCATCCCTTGATGACGTAGTTTCTGAAACGGCTCTTTGACTGGAACCACTCCTTTGTTATACAAATAATTATTCCAAAATCTCGAATACAACAAATGTCCAACCGCATGTTCTGGACCGCCCATATACAAATCAACTGGCAACCAATGTTCTAACAATTTTCGATCCGCAATTGCACTATTATTTTTCGGATCAATATAACGCAAAAAATACCAACTTGAACCCGCAGAACCCGGCATTGTACTTGTTTCTCGTTTTCCTTTTTTGCCATCTTTTTCAACACTCACCCAATTTTCTGCTTTTTCCAATGGAGAAGCTCCACTTTTCGATGGACCATAATCTTCTAGTTCTGGCAAAACAAGTGGCAATTCCGCATCTTCTAAAACATCCATTTCCTCTTCAAAATGCACAATTGGAATTGGCTCACCCCAATACCTTTGACGTGCAAAAATCCATTCATGAAATTTATAATTGATTTTCTTTTCCCCAATACCTTTTTCTTGTAAAAATGTTAGCATTTTATCAATCGCCTCTTGTTTATTGAGACCATTTAAAAAATCCGAATTAATGTGCAAACCATCTTCACAAAAAGCTTCTTTGGAAATATCGCCACCTTCCAAAACAGGAAGGATTTCTAGCCCAAATTTGCTAGCAAATTCATAATCTCTTTGGTCATGTGCAGGAACAGCCATAATGGCTCCTGTTCCATAACTTGCCAAAACATAATCCGCAATCCAAATTGGGACTTGTTTGTTATTCACTGGATTTATCGCATATGCGCCTGTAAACACACCTGTTTTTTCTTTGTTTAATTCCGTTCTTTCTAAATCAGATTTGCTCGCACATTCGCTAATATAGGCTTCTATCTCATTTTTTTGTTCAGGCGTCGTAATCTCCTTTACAATTTCGCTTTCTGGTGCCAAAACGCAATAAGTCGCTCCAAATAAGGTATCACATCTCGTTGTGAAAACTGTGAATTCTTGATTTGTCCCTGCTACTTTGAATTTGACATGTGCACCAACCGATTTTCCAATCCAGTTCTTTTGGATTTCTTTGGTCGAAACTGGCCAATCCAAATCTTCCAAATTCTCTAACAGATTTTCCGCATAAGCTGGAATATCCAAAACCCATTGTTTCATATTTTTACGCACAACAGGAAAACCGCCTCTTTCGCTTTTTCCGTTAATCACTTCATCATTGGCTAAAACCGTTCCTAATTCTTCACACCAATTAACTGGCATGTCAATTAATTTGGCTAAGCCATCTTGGTATAATTGTTTGAAAATCCATTGAGTCCATTTGTAATAGCTTGGGTCACAAGTTGAAATTTCTTTGTCCCAATCAAACGATAAACCTAACATTTTAAGTTGTTTTTTAAAAGTTTCAATATTTTGCCTTGTAAAACCATCTGGATGATTGCCTGTTTTAATCGCGTATTGCTCCGCTGGAAGCCCAAAAGCATCCCACCCCATTGGATGCAAAACATTGTAACCTTGCATTCTTTTCATTCTTGATAAAATATCCGTTGCTGTATAACCTTCTGGATGTCCCACATGCAAACCTTGCCCAGAAGGATAAGGAAACATATCCAAAGCATAATATTTGGGTTTAGAAAAATCCCAAACATCAGTCTTGAACGTCTCATTTTGGTCCCAATATTCCTGCCACTTTTTTTCGATTTCTTTAAAATTATATGACATATTCTTCTCCTCCACTTTCTCTTTTCAATCATGGTTTTATTATATCTTATTTTCCTAGAAAAAACAAGATAAAAAGAAAAAAATCCCATCTTAAAATAAGACGGGACTTTTCTTACATTCTCGGTCTTGGATACAAATTGTCTTCTTGTAATTCTTCCTGAATTCTCAATTCTTGTTTATATTTTTGTCTTTCCAGCTCGCGAAAAGCTCGTTTTTCTTCTCTTTCCTTTGCTATTCTAACGCGATTTTCATTCTTCTGGCTTTCTCTTCTTAATTTTTCTTCTATCTTTATGGCATTTTTCATGCTATATCCTTCTTTTATATTCTTAAAAGAATCTATCATATCATGAAATTTTTCCAGACGTTCTCTTCTTTTTTCATATCTTTCTTTTCTTTTCATTTGCTGTGCTTTTAGGATTTCCTCTTCTTTTTCTTGCTCTGCTAAACGAACTAAATCGTCAATCTCTACTTGTTTTCTTATCATTTCCTCAGTTAAATTTTCCTGATTATGAAAATCAATTTCTTCATGATTATCAATTTTTTCCTGTCTTGCTTTTTTCTCGGCTTCCTTTCTTTGTCTCTCTACTTTTTGTTTTTCTAACAATTCTTCTTGTTTTTTCTGGTTTTCAATTTGTATCCTTTTTTCTTCATTTTCTACTGCCTGCAAAATTTGATTTTGACTTTCTTTCACAGCGACTTTTATTTCTGGTTCTTTTTTCTCCTGTTGTTCCCTTATCAAATCAAATTTACTTTTGCTCTGTCTTGGACTGCTTACTCTTACATTTTCTGGAAGCATTTCTTCTTGCTTGGTTTTATCTTCTATATTGCTCTTTAACTCATCCAACTTTTTCTGATAGGCAATATCGTCATCTGACTCTAATTGAGCCATTTTATCTTCAAACACTTCTTTTATAATATTGTTTTCTTCCGTTTCCAAAATCATACTTCCTGCTTCAATTAATTTAATTTTTTCTCTTTTTTCCTTATAATTTTGAATATATTCTCTTAATTTTTGCAATTTATTTTGTACTCCATTGATCACCCTTACAAAAAAATCCCTTATTTTTAAAAGTCCAACTATCAACAAACCCAAAATTAATTTTCCAATGCCAACGATTTTACTTCCTATTTTTTTTATCTTTTTCAATTTCCTAGCTAGTATCTTGGCTTTCTTGCAAATGATCCTACTTCCGTTGTTTAAAACGACTTTTCAATACAAATACTTTCTTTTTTAGTTTTCTATCTGGAATCTTATTTAATCCAACTCCAATGCTACTTGTACCTGCATTTTTAATATCTTCATACGCCATCAAAAATTCCTTCGTCTTCGTATTTGCATAAGATGAAAGCAACAAAGTTAAATCACACGTCTTGGACAATATTTCTGCCTCTGGCGCTTCTAAAACAGACACCGAATCAAAAATAATAATATCATAAAATACTTTTAAATCCTTAATTAATTCTTGTAATTTATTGGTTCTTAACAACTCAGTTGGATTCGGAGGCGTATTGCCAGCTGTTATGACATTCAAGTTTTTGATTTCTGTATCATGAATAAATCTCGTCATTCTTTCATGAATTTGATTTCCATTGGCATCTAAATTGGACAAATAATTGGAAAATCCCAAATCATTTGGTAAATTAAAAATCTTAGCCAATTTTCCTCTTCTCATATCTCCATCTATGATAATCACTTTTTTCCCCGCTTTTGCAAACTCAATAGCCAAATTATTTGCCACATAAGATTTTCCTTCCAATGCTCTAGCACTTGTTACCAAAATAGTTTTATTTTGCAATACATTCATATTAACAAATTGAATATTCGTCATTAAAGTTTTAAATACTTCACTTTTATGAGCACGTATACTTCTAATATTTAGTTTCTTTTTATCAATAGCTACAATTTTTGGTATCGAAATTAAGGACTTTAAGCCAGTTATTTCTTCCATATCTTTGCAACTTGTTATTTTGTCATCTAGTAAAAATCCTACTCCAAAAAACAAACATGACAAGATAAATCCAGCCAATCCCGCGCCTAACCCAACAAGAGTGGCATTGCCTTTATGATAATAAGCCGAATTGCTATCTACCTGATAAATTTCCGTATTTTCATAAATTTCATGAGCCGTATCTACAAAAACCTTACCAATTTCCTCAGAAAAATTTCGAGTTAGCATTTCATCCTCACCAGACACGGTTATTTCAATCATATCTGTATCTTCAATTGTGCTGACTTCTACTGTCTGGCTAAGTTCTTGAACACTACAATTTGCATCTAGATTTGTAATAACCTTTTCCAATACAGTAGAACCTTTTATCAATTCTTTGTAAGTCTCAATTCGATTTTCTGCTTCTCCTACTAAAAATTTCTGGCTTGCCCTATATTGCACATTGGTCAACGTATAAAAAACGCTAGTGATTACTAATATAATGGTAATCAGTATAATATATTGTTTCTTTTTTAAAATTGCCTTTCCCAACTCTTGTCTATTTTTATTCATTTTTCATCCCCCTATGAATTTACGCTCCAAACCTTAAAAAGATGCAAATAACTTACGTTTACTTACATCTTTTGTATTTTTTTATTCACTTATTATATATTATACCATATTTTTCCGACAATTTCAATAGGTAACATAAAAATTTTTTATTTTTCTTCAACCAATCGACCTTTCACTTTCTGAAACAATCTGATATTGTATTTATCCATTCCTACTTTTTTCAATAATTCTATCCATCTGTTCTTCTAAATCCTGTATTGTTGTTTTTTCATCATTGATGATAACATAATCTGCCTTTTGCTGATAAAATTCATTATTTTGTTGAATTTTAAGCCTATCTTTCGCTATCTTTTCCGGAATATTGTCTCTAAGACAAATTCTTTTAATTTTAAGGGAATCTGGTACACATAAAGCAACTGTAAAATCACAATATTGGTCCAAATGCGCTTCAAACAATAACGGCGCATCCATTATAATCATTTGAATATCGGTCGATACATTTTGAATTTCATCTACCATTTTGGGAAGCAAATACTCAAATGTAATACGATTTAACTTTTCCAAACTTTCTTCATTCTGATAAATCAACTTAGCTAGTTTGGGTCTATTTAACGTGCCATCTTCCAAAATAACATCTTCTTTTTCAAAAGTCTTTTGGATTTTCAAAAGATATGGCGTGTTGGGCTTAGCCATTTCTCTTGCAATTTTGTCAGCATCGATTACTTTTGTGTCTTTTCTTTGATTCAATAGCTGACTGATGGTTGTTTTCCCAGAGCCTGAAGCCCCTGTTATACCAATTATTTTCATTTTGTTTTCCTTTCTAATCTTAATTTGTAGGATTGATAGGCAATCGTTCTCCTGCCTTTAAAACATTCATAAACGTGTTTTTAGAACAAAAACATATTTTATCTCATATCACGCGGGCGATTAATAATCGCCCCTACGTTATTGTTTTGATAGCTGTGGTAGCTAGGAAATCGCATCGGTTGTTAAATTCATTATCACTATGACCTTTTACTTTGTTGAATTTGACTTTATGTTTTTGGGTTAGAGCATATAATTCTTCCCATAATTCACGGTTTTTTACGGGTTCTTTGTTCGCCGTTTTCCAATTATTTTTCTGCCAATTTTCAATCCAGCCTTGCTTAAAACTATTGACAACATAAGCACTGTCACTATAAATTTCCACTTCACATTCAAATTTTAATAATTTTAAAGCTTCTAAAACAGCAGTGATTTCCATAATATTGTTGGTGGTGTCAGGATTTGCACCTGAAATTTCTTTTTGGGAATTGTCACACATTAAAATGGCTCCCCAGCCACCTGGTCCGGGATTGCCTGAACAGGCACCATCGGTATAGATTGTTACTTTTTTCATAAAACTCTTTCCTTTTTTTTTACTTTATGATATTATAACAAAAAGAAAAGAAATTTACAATATAAATCTAACACAAAGGAGGTTTTTTATGAGTGGAATTTTAGCTGTCATCTCGGAATATAATCCGTTTCATAATGGACATGTTAAACATCTATCCTATTCCAAGCAACTTACAAAAGCAGATTTTTCCATTGCTGTCATCAGTGGAAATTTTGTTCAACGTGGCGATACTTCGATTGTGGATAAATGGACAAAAGCTGAAATGGCTTTAAAAGCAGGATTTGACATCGTGCTTGAATTACCAACCATTTATGCGATTTCAAGTGCAGAAAATTTCGCTGAAGGTGCCATTAAAATGTTAAATAGTCTGGGAATTGTGGATTTTTTGTCTTTCGGAAGCGAACTCGGAGAAATCTCGCCACTAAATGACTTGGCTAATTTTTTATATAAAGAACCAAAAGAATTGTCTTTACTCATTAACCAATATGTCAAAACAGGCATTTCATTTCCGCGCGCCCGAGAAATGGCTCTGATGCAATATTTGGGCGGACACACAAAATATAAGAAAGCTTTAAATAGTCCAAATAATATTTTGGGAATTGAATATTTGAAAGCTTTGAAAAAATATAAAAGTCCGATTAAACCCATCACCATAAAACGTGAATGTAGTCAGCACAATTCTTCTACTATTAAAAATGGAATTGCAAGTGGCAGTGCTATTCGTAGCCTAATCCAAAAAAAGAAAAATGTTCATACTTTGGTTCCCTTTGAGACTTATGAATTATTAGAAAAACAAATCCAAGCTGGAAAAATCGTTCCTAGTTTAGCAGTATTTGAAAGAGAAATTATTTATACTTTACGTTGTATGACATTGTCTGAAATCGCTACTATACCAGATGTCTCAGATGGTTTGGAAAATCGCATAAAAATGGCTGCTAACAATTGCAATCATTTAAGTGAATTGATTCAGAGTATTAAATCAAAACAGTTTACAGCAACACGTATTCAACGTATTTTATTGTATGCACTTTTGAGGATTTCGCAAAAAGATATGAATGCCTCCAGAAGGGTTACGCCCTATATTCGCGTTTTAGGATTTAATAAACATGGCAAAAAAATTGTTTCCGCCATTGCCAAACAAAATCCAAAAACACATGTAATTATTTCGGTCAAAAAATTTATGGAAAACAACACAGATAGTCACTTACGAAATATGCTTAGCAAAGATATTTTAGCAACCAATATTTATACTTTAGGTTTTGAAAATGAAGCAGTTGCTAATTTGGATTATACGCATAAAATTGTAGAAATATAAAAGAGAGTTTTTAAACTCTCTTTTTATCTATAAAACATTCCCTATCTTTTATTATATCACAAATTATGTATTATGTCAATTTGACAAATTAGTAGAAATATGATATAATAAAAGGTTAGACTATTGCTTATTTCTTCAATTCCTCTTCTGCCTTTTTATAATCCCTCATATATTTTTCCACCATATCCCAAAACATCCTCGAATGATTCATATTTTGCAAATGACAAATCTCATGCAAACAAACATACTCAATCGCATGTCTGCTATATTGGACCACTTTTTTGTTAATGCTAATATTGCCTGATGTAGAACAATTTCCCCAAGTACTTTTCAAATTCTTAATTTTATACTCATTTGGAGCGATACCAACTTTCATCGTCATTTTTCGCATCGCTCTTTCGATTTCTTTTTCTGCCAAATCCGTATAAAATTTGTCGATTAATTTTTGGATTTCTTCTTTCGCATTTTCCTGTTTTTCCAATGGCAGAGAAACCAAAAATTTATTACGCCAAAACCTCAAATTTGGTTTTTTCCTTTTTTCGTAGAAAACATTTAAAACAACCCCTTTTCCTAATACTTTGAAAATTTCGCCTTCTACATATTCATATGGTTTTTGGATTTTGCTTTTTTGATTTTCTACATTTTTCAAGACCCATTCGGCTCTTTCAAAAAGCAATTGCTCAATTTTTTCTTGAGAAGTTTGGCTTGGAACCTTCACAGTCACAATTCCATCTTTGATTGAAATGTAGTAATTTTTAATTCTCTTTTTTTCAAGATTGTATTCAATTATTGTATCCTTTATTTTTAAACTCTCCATTTTTCCTCAAACAATTAATTTTCCAGATTTTGAATTGCTTTTAAAACACCTAATTTTCCATATTCATAAGTCAATCCGCCCTGCTGAAAAGCAATAAACGGCTCTCGAATTGGTGCATCACAAGAAAGTTCAATTGAAGAACCCATTGTAAATGCGCCTGCTGCCATAATTACTTTGTCTGTATAACCCGGCATATCCCAAGGCATTGGAACAGAAACTGAATCAATTGCTGAACCACTTTGAATCCCTTGACAATATTTTACTAATTTTTCTTCGTCTCCAAATTCGATTGTCTGCACTATATCAGCTCGTATTTCGTGAAATTTAGGTTGTACTTTGTAACCTAATTTTTCCATTAGATAACTTGTAAAAACCGCCGTCTTTAAGCTACTTGCCACTACATTTGGTGCCATATATAAGCCTTGCAAAATATTTTTGTTGATGCCTAATGTTGGACCTACTTCTTTGCCTTGTCCGGGCGCAGTAAGCCTTTCGGCACATAAAGCTACCAAATCTTTTCTTCCTGCAATGTAGGCTCCGTTTGGCGCTAAACCACCGCCCAAATTTTTAATGAGTGACCCTACCATCATATCGGCACCAACTTCAATTGGCTCTTTTTCTTGCACAAATTCGCCATAACAATTATCCACCATAATGATGACTTCTGGATTGACTTTTCTAATTTCTCGAATCACATTTTCCATTTTATCGATGGTCAAACTATTTCGCAAACTGTAGCCCCTCGAACGCTGAATTTCAATGAGTTTGACGTCTTTTTTCTTGACTCTTTCTAGGATAGCTGGAATATCAAAATCGTTGTTTTTTAAATCAATTTGCTCATAGTTTATTTGGTATGCTTTTAAGGAACTTGCGTTTTCTTGAAGCCCAATAATTGGATCTAACGTATCGTATGGTTTGCCACAAATGCTAAGCATTGTGTCTTTTGGACGCAGACAGGCAAAAAGTGCAACGGTTATCGCATGTGTACCAGAAATAAATTGCGTTCGGACTAGGCTATCTTCGGCTTTTAATACGTCTGCAAACACTTTCTCAATGGTATCACGCCCGATGTCGTCATAACCGTAGCCAGTAGTTGAGCCGAAATGGACTTCCGCTATTTTATGTTTCTGAAAAGCGGTTAGCACTTTTAAACTATTTTTCGTGCAAGCTACATCGATTTTGGCAAATTCTGATTGTAAATTTGCCTCCGCTTCATTTGCTAAATTTTCTATTTTTTCGCTAATTCCAAATTCTTGATACATAACTTAAACCTCTTCACAATAAACAATTTCTGATTGCATCAATCGATATTTTCCAATAAATTGTGGAAAATAATATGTATCTAATTCATACGTGGGTTCCACAATCACCTTTCCTTCTTCGTCTACAACGCCCCATTTTCCGTCTTTTTTGATGCCTGCAAAACCATATTGATTATATTCTGTGACAATATCATATTGACATTCTACTATTTGTTTTCCTGATAAATCGCAGAATCCCCATTTGTCATTTTGACAAGTTGCATATAGCTTTTTGTCTGGATAAACTTCAGTATTTTCTACAATTTCTCCATCTTGATTAAAATATTTCATTTCGTTTTCGGAATAACAAATTCCATAGCGACCTTCAAGTGTTTCTACAATCGCATCTTCCATAGTGATGGTTTTGTCTAAATCTTTGGCATAAATATCCATTCGATTATTCGTGCCGTCAATGGCTTGAAGAACTTTGGTTCCTTCAATTTGAATGATGAAATCATAAACAGGCTTGATTTCAATTTCTTTTGTGATAGCATTGATAACACCCGTTTTTCCCGTTTCATCCGTGATGATAAAATAATGTTCAAAAGCGTATTCGATTTGAACGTATTTTTCTTCAATAGTTACATCTTTGCTGATAATACTGTAAAAACCTTCTTCGTCTTCTGCAATAAAATAGGCTGGATTTTCGGTTTCAATCATTTTGGTATAGGAACTTGTATTGACTAGATTTCCGTTGACATCAAATAATTGCGTGTTTTTGTTTTTTTCTACTGAAATGTAGTTTCCAGCGATGGTGTATTGGTCGTATTCTGGTTTTAAAATGTTTTTTCCTTTTGTGTTATAAAAACCGTATTTTCCATTTTTATTGACAATAAAAATATTGGAAAAGTCAGAATATTGAATATCTTGAAAATTGAAATCAATGATTTTCTTTTTGTTTTTAAAAACGCCTTTTTTCCCTTTTTGCATGGCGATTAGGTAAATGTCATTTTCCTCATATTCTAGCGCTCTTTCTAAGGATTCGTATTGGACATCTAACAACTGATTTCCCTTAAAATCTATGTATCCAAAATTGACACCATCTTTTGTTTTTTGAGAAACGATGTAACCTGTTTTTTGGTATAAATCTTCTCCAGAACAATATCCGTCTGCAGAAATACTATCATATTCTGGCTCGATGATTGTATTGCCAACCGCATCTAGAACGCCATATTGATTGTCTTTTTGGATTAATAAATTGCCTGGTTTATCATTCATGCTTTGTATTTGTTGATAAATGGGTTCTGTTATGACATTTCCATTTAAATCGATTAAACCATATAAGTCATTTTGTTTGTATTTTAGGGCATTTTTTTCTGTTTCACGATTTTCGTTGGTGGATTGAATGACTTCTACTTGGTCAAATTGGGTTAAGATTTCTTCCGCTTTTTGATTGAATATTTGATAGTTACCGTCTTCTGTATAGCAGAAAAATACGTCTTTGGCAGGATTCGGAATATCAATTTTGGTGTATTTAGGTTCGATTAGCATATTTGCCTTTTTGTCAATTACACCGATGTTTTCTTTGGAGCTAAGCATGAAATATTCATACAAAGAACTACCATTTTCCTCAAAATTTTGTGCTATTTCTTTTTTGGAGTTGGGTTGTTTTTTGTAAATTATAACACAGATACTTATGAGCAAAATCAAAATTACAAGTCCGATTAAGACTTTTATAAAATTTCCCTTAAAATCATTACTTCTTTCTCTATTTCTTACAATTCGATTATTTCTACCACTCAAAATACTTCATCTCCTACAAATTCGTATGTTCTTTGTCTATGCATTTTCTGTTAAAATTGGCACAACTTGCTTTTTACGTGACACGACACCTTTTAAAAGAGCTGTATTGTTTTCTAATTTTATAGAATACGATTTTTCTACTAAATCCGCTCTTTTTCCTAAAACAATTACTTGAGAATTGCTGTTTATGATGTCGGTAATCAGCAACATAAATAAATCTAGACCTTTTTCGTTCATTATATTTTGCATTCCACTTTCTAAATCTGCTTTCATATTCATGACTTCTTCAATGGAAGCAGTGTTTACTTGTGCAATGATGGATTTGGTATTTTTCAAATCAATTTCTTTGGCATCTAAATTTAAAATTTCTGGAATGGAAAATTCACTTAAATCCGTTCCTGCTTTTAGCATTTCTAAGCCATATGTAGCGCAATCAATTTCAGCGATTTGAGCTAATGTTTGGGCTGTTTGAATGTCTGTTTGTGTGCAAGTTGGTGATTTGAATAATAAGGTATCTGAAATAATAGCTGATAACATAAGTGTTGCAATGGTTTTGTCAATTTCTATTCCATTTTCTTGATATAATTTGTATAAAATCGTTTCTGTACAGCCAACAGGTTCTGCTCTATAATATAGAGGATATCCTGTATTTAAAGCTACTTGATGGTGATCAACTATTTTTACTATTTTTACATTTTTCAAATTGTCAATGGATTCATTGCTATTGGCATGGTCAACTAACATAACTTCTGTACCATCTTGTGCATCCTCTATCAAACGTGGAGGCTCGATTCCTAAATAATTTAAAACATATTGTGTTTCCTTATTTACTTTTCCTAATCGACAAGCTTCTACATCGTTTCCTAATTTTTTTTCTAAATTGGCTAAAACCAAACTAGATGTGATTGAATCTGTATCTGGATTTTTGTGCCCAAAAATTAATATTTTCCCCATTTTTTATTCCTCCTCATTCTTTGTATTTTCTTCATTTGATGGTTCTTCTACATTTTTTATTTGTGTTACTTCTGCTTCTTGTATGTCTTTTGGTTCTTGTTGAACTTCTACTTTGACTTCTACTTTTTCGGTTTGTAGCTGTTCTTTTCCGCATTTTGAGCAAAAAGCGTCTTTTGTGCCGATTTCTTCTCCACATTTTGTGCATTTTTTGACTTCTTTTAAGGATAAAATTTGTGTTTCTAATTTTGAAATTTCGTCAAATTGTTGAGCAATTTCTTCGCATTTGTTTGCAATATCTTCTTTGCCTTCTTCTAAGTTGGTCTTGAATTGATTATAAACACATTGTCCAATTTCTTCGTACAAATCTGTAATTTTATTTTTTGCGTCATTGATTTTGCTTCTTAATTTCATTTCTTCTGAAAACTTAACTGTTTTCTCCTTTGTCACTTGATATGTTTCACTGGCTTTTTTTCCTAATTTGTTAAAAAAATCCATTTTGATTCCTCCTTAATTTTTTTGTTTTTGTAAATCGTGCTGGCATTTTTGTTTTTTATATGTTGTGCCTGCATCGAGAGCGGGCGATTGATAATCGTCCCTACGTGGTTTTATTCTGGTTTTAATTTGCGGGTCATTAATTGATTGACTGCTTTTTTAGGGTCTAATCCATTGTATAACACGTCATAAACGGTTTCGACTATTGGCATTTCGACTTGATATTTTTTTGCTAAATCATAGGCTACGTCAATGTTATCAATACTTTCAATTGTCATGCCGATTTGCCTTTTTGCCTCTTCGATGGAGTAGCCTTTGGCGATTAATTCTCCTGCTTTTCGATTTCTGCTATGCTGACTTCCACAAGTAACAATCAAATCTCCTAAACCTGTCAATCCATAGAACGTTTTGTCTTGCGCGCCCATCGCTATTCCTAATCTTGTAATCTCGACTAATCCTCTTGTAGCAAGCATGGCAAATGTGTTGTCTCCAAATTCTAAACCAACCGCTGCACCAGCACAAAAAGCAATAATATTTTTTAGTGCACCTCCAATTTCTACTCCTTTTACATCTTTTGTGTGATACATTCGTAGCAAATTGCTTTTAAAAACATCTGTTACTTTTTGAATCACTTCTTCACTTTTGGATGCCACTACTAACGCTGTTGGAACACCAATCGCTACTTCCTCTGCATGGCTTGGACCTGACAAAATTCCATATTGGATATTTGGTAATTCTTCTTCAATGACGTCATCCAATGTAAGATTGGTTTCTGCTTCAAAGCCTTTGGAACACATCAATACAATCTGATTTGGCTGAATAAAATTTTGATAGCCTTTAATGGTATTTCGTACAAATTTCGATGGCGTTACATGTAAAATAATTTCAGTATCTTGAATTGCCTCTTCATAACTGTTTGTACAAGTAATTCCATTCGGCAAATCAATATTGGGCAAAAAGATACATTTTTTTTCCTCATTGATTTTATTTTTTTCGTTTTCGTCAAAGGACCATACTTTAATAGTATTTCCCTGATTTGCTAAATATATACTAAGCGCAATTCCCCAACTGCCACTTCCGATTACGCAAATTCTCATTCTTTTTCTCCTTCCATTTTTTCTTTATGAAAACTTAATTTATTTTCTGTTCCACTTAAAATTCTTTTGATATTTGTTCTATGGTTAAATAGAATAAATCCTGCCATAAGAATACCAAAAATCAAATAATTTCCAGAAACTAAATAATGCTCTTTCATAAAAAGTGTAAGAATTGGAAATAATACTGCCGCTGAAATCGAACCGAAGCGATACCATACGCGTGATTACCATTAAACTCACGGCAAAAATTAAGCAAACTAAACCAATTTCCCAATTTAGTAATAATAAAATTCCTAAACTGGTTGCGATTCCTTTTCCTCCACGAAAGCCAAAAAATACGGGAAATGTGTGTCCGACAACAACTCCAATAGCAGCTATTTGTACTAATATAGCTGGATTTGCTTTTGCGAATTTTCCGACAAGATAGGCAATCATAATTGCTAAAATTCCTTTTGCGATGTCAGCTAGCAAAGTTAAAATCGCCGCTTTTTTGCCAACGGTTCTTAAAACATTTGTGGTTCCACCATTTCCACTTCCTTTTTCGCGAACATCAAAACCAGCCATTTTTTTGCTGATTAGAACGGAAAAATTTACACTACCAATTAGATAGGCAAGAATTGCAAGAATAAGATAAGCCATATTTTCCTCCTTTTATCGTTTCTATTTTCTATTATTTTATTATTTTATTTTGTGTATGGTGAATGTTGTTTTATTTTTAATTACTATATCATATTGTTTTGGAAGTTTCAACTGTTTGTTTGCTCTTTTTGAAATTCTAAATTTTGGAAAGGAATATAAATATCATAATTTTGCGTTTGTGCATATAAGGCAAAACCGTAATGCGTTGGCGAAATAGCAAGCTCAATGGAATTGTCATAAATGAGAATATTTACGTTTTCTTTCTGGCAAAGTTTCATCAAATTTTCGACGTCTCCTGAATTGTAATAGTCAACAATTGGATATTTGTCATATTGTCCATTTGGTACCCTTCTGTAAGCTAATTGTATGGCTTCGTTTAATTGCCTTATGTCAGGAAGTAAGGCAGTTGATGTCATAACTTTTTTATTTGCCATAAACGGAATCTTACTTATGATTTCAACGATTTCTACCGATTCGTCTGGTAATTTGTATAAATTATTTACTTTTTGGTAATTTTCTGAGGTATAAATCAATTGTCCGCTTGCTATAATTAGGACACATAGCGTAAAAAAGACAATGATTTTATTGCTTTTTCGAGAAATCTCTTTTATCACACAAGTCGCTACATAGGCAATAACCATGCCGATTGGCAAAATCCAAAAAGTTCTCCAATAAACATATTTATCTAATATTTTATTGACACATTTTTGAAAAATCGGATTTAGTATAATAAATAAAGCAAAACAGGAATAATAGAGCAAAAATGTTTTATGATTTTTATCTTTCTCTTTTAGAAAAATAAACAATTCTGCTATAGCAAACAAGGCAAAATACATGCTAGTTCCTTTATATTTCAAAAATGAATCTTGAATGATTTGTATATTATCGCTAAACATACTAATTCAACTCCTTTATCTTATCATGAATAAATAGGTTAGTCCGTATATTAGATTTGGTATCATACAAATTGCTGATTTTAGGATATAACTAATTTTCCTATTTCGGATTGAAAAAACAACTGCCAATCCGCCTAACGTCATGGGAGCTAAGGCAATTCCCATCGAGGAAACATGGCAAGACGCTATCATTACCATGAGTAAAATCAGCCAATTTCCTATTTTTTTATCGTTTTTTATGCACTCTAAAAACATAAGCCATATTGCAGGTAAGATGACATTAGCGAGCATCGCTTTTCCCTGCCAAATACGCAATAATAAAAAAGTAAAATTAGTATAAATAGAAAAATTCCCCCAAATATAAAGCAAGCTTAAAAATATAAGGAAAATGCTAACTGCCTTTTTTTCTCCCTTGAATAAGTGAAACGCTATTTGAGTATAAATCATATAAGCCAATAAAATAAAGATTGGTGGCAATATCGTGTGAGCTACAATTGTTGGATGAACGCCTATTGCAACAGATACGCTAGCTAAATACAATGGAAATGGCGATAAAACGTATCTGGGCGGTAATCTTTGATACTCCAATCCGTCTTCTGCCGCTACAATATACATACTATTTTCTGCTATACTGGTGCTAGCTGTTACAACATAAAAGGAATCGTCTTGGTCAACATGCATATAAATCATTGGAACAATCACTTGTACCAGAATGAATAATCCAGCGATTATATTTGGCACATTGAAATTGTCTTTTATTGTATTCCATAAATCTTGTATTTTAAATCGATGTATATTTAGAACAAATGACACGATTGCAAGTATTCCAATCATATTGCCCCAACTATAAAAAAGAGTCGAAAATTTCATTTTAAGAAATATCATGGGAACTGCTAATAGTTGTAAAATTGCAAATTGTAGGAAATATCCCATAACAAAACTGAAAAAAACTGGATTTTTTTCTTTCCTAAATCTGGTAACCAACATTCCTAGCAATTGTGGACCAATGCCAAATAGGAAAATTATTCGTATTAGTTTTAATACAATCATTTTTCGCTCCTTTGTTTCTGATTTTTTATGCTAACTATTGCTATGTAATAATGGCATTGTAAAGAAAATAGTCAAACATAATGTATCGACACAGCCAATGGAAAATCTGCCGTAGGCTTTCACTCATCATATAAACTGCATAAGTTAGATACATCATAAAATAAATTCTTTTAAAATTTTTTTCTAAATGCGATTTCATAATTTTTCGAATCACGCCAAAATAGAGAAAACCAATATAGGTAAATTGTATGATTCCGCCTGTTAAAATCATTTCTAAGTAAATATTATGAAATTGAGTAAAAGTCTTATTTTTCAATGTCAAACCGTGCGTTGCACGAAACCTTCCGACTCCGAAAATGTAGTTAGCAGGTGAATTATTTAAAATTTCTATTCCTTTTTCCCAAAGAACCGTTCTGCTAGACAAGGTTTTGATATTATCTAATGCGATGACATTTTTTTGTTTTGGTAGAATTCCCATAATGTTCAAAATTCCAATAACGCCTATCATTCCTACCAAAAAACACATCTTAATTCTTTTTTTAATTGTATAATTATCATTTAAAAACAAATACCCCTCTAAAAAGCCAACCGCTAATACATAACCTGTTTTGGAATGAGTACACCAAATTCCAAATAAAAATATAAAAAAAGAAATTTTATAAAATCTTTTATTTTTTTCAAAATTCACAATAAACGCATTTGCCATAACAGCAATATATAAAAAAAATGCCAGTGAATTTCGGTTAGCAAAAAAACCTTTTATATTTTTGATATAATGATTACTATTATCTAATTTTAAAAATCCCAATTCGGCTCCTATTTCTTGATAAAATAAAACGCAATTCCAAACAACAGCAACTATCCCAATCCAGAAAATCCCTTTAAAAAATAGAACCATATTTTTTTCACTAATTTTAAAATCGTAAACAGCAATATAAAACAAAATAATATTTACAAACATACAACCAATATTTAAAATATCCATCCAATAAAAATTATGTTGTAACCAATTTTTTACCTGAACCATAAACAGAATAAAAACAACCCCTAAAAGCAATATACTATTGACTTTTATATTTTGAACACTTTTTCTATTTTGCCAATAAAAAAAAACTAATAATACAATCTCTATACAAAAACATAGTGCCATCATGCTCATACCAACTGCCTTCGATTCTTTGGTAAACGCATTGTTTATAAACAAGGGCACATAATTGATTAATACTATTAAAAATAATAAAATGGGTAAATTATTTTTATCTTTTATTTGACTCATTAACTTCATTTTCTTCTCCTATTTTTTCCTTTTTTGCTTGGATTAATAATCCAATAAATGCCAACCATAATCCGATTTTTGCCATCAAATTTGCTATGGCAAATCCCAAAATTCCATTTGCTTTGCTCAGAAAATAACCAAACAAGACAAATAAAATAAAATATACAAAATACACACCCACTAACTGATTTGTATTAGAAAACTTCAACAAAACCGATTTCATCAGCGTAACTGCTGTACCAAATGCCGCTGTAATCGAAATCGGAATGATTAACACTAAAGCTTCCGAAAAATATTGATGATACAAAATTTTTAAGGACAAATAAGTCAGCGGTATAGTTAATAATGTTACTATTAATACAACTGCTACATTCATAAAAAGTGTCATTCTTATAATTTTGGATTTATTCTTTTCTCCTCTTTTCCCAGATACCCAAGATAAAATAACATTAGCAATTGGATTTGTAATCAAATTAGCAATTTTGGACATGGAATTGACCGCATAATAAACTGCCACTAACGTTGCCCCAAAAATTGGATAAATCAAAAATTTATCAAAATACGCCATTAAGTTTGTCAACATTGAAACAAAACCTAATTGAAAATATTTTTTAACCGTATGAATCATTTCGGTGGTTTTGACTAATTTCATTTGCAAAATATCGGAATTTTTTAAAGCATACATCATGGATACAAATTCTGGAATCAACAATAAAAGATAAATATTTTCACAGAACTTAAAAATTCCTAAACTTGTAACCATTCCTATTAAATAACAAACATTTTGCCAAATTACTTTTCCATATTGTTGCTGTAATCTATAATAACAAGTTCCATACAAGCGAAGATTCGCCATTAAAATGGTAACTACCAGCAATATACTTCCTATGACAGAATAGTGAATATAACATATAAAAATTGGCAATAAAATAACTGTAATAATAAAGGAAATAACGAGCAAAATTCTCACGAAATCCCCTTTTATATTTTTTTCTTGATAATCATAATCTCGAATCAATCTTACATTTCCCAATTCTCCACCTGTAACATTACAAACCACATTCAAAATCGAAAGATATAAAACAATACTCGAATACATTTCATCATTTACCATTTTAGCCAATAATGGCAACAACAAAATTTGCTGTGCCACAATATAAATGCCAAAACCAATCATATTGAGTAACATATCAGACATAAAAACTTTGTATTTCTTGAGTTTTTCCATCGCTTCCCTCTTTTTATTTTTCTTATAATAATTCGATATTTTCTCTATTCTTGATGTGTTTCATTGCATTTCTAATATCAAAAATGGCTTTTGAATTTTTGGCAATCATTTCATAATCAAAATTAGAATGAGCCGTCGTAATCATAACCAAATCATAGGCTTGCAAATCTTTTTCATCGATTTTAGACAAGCCAACATGTTTATCTCCCTTATATTCATATTCCGTAACCCAAGTATCATACCAATCTACATCAGCATTTTCCTTTTGTAACAATTCAATCACTCTCAAAGCTGGACTTTCTCTATAATCATCAATATCACTTTTATAAGCCACTCCAAGCACTAATATTTTCGCACCATTCATCGATTTTTTATAATTGCTCAATATTTTACTTACCCTTTGTGCACAATATTCTGGCATTTTATCATTAATCATACTCGCAGTTTGAATCATAGATGTATGAAATCCATATTCTCTTGCTTTCCAATCCAAATAGTAGGGATCTAAAGGAATGCAATGTCCACCCAAACCTGGTCCTGGATAAAATGCCTGAAAACCATATGGCTTTGTTTTCGCACTATCAACAACTTCCCACATACTAATTCCCATTTTATAACACAACATTGTTAGCTCATTGACCAAACCAATATTAATATTTCGATACGTATTTTCCAGTATTTTTTCCATCTCCGCAACAGCAGGTGATGACACTTGATAAATTTGCGCTTCTAACACCGCCTCATACATGCTAGCGATCACTTGCGTTGCTTCCTTTCCAATTCCACCAACTACTTTTGGCGTATTTTTCGTTTTATAAACAGCATTTCCCGGATCCACTCTTTCTGGCGAAAATCCCAAATAAAAATCTTCCTCACATTTTAACCCAGAACCTTCTTCTAGAATTGGCTTTAATAATTCCTCTGTCGTTCCCGGATAAGTCGTTGATTCCAATACCACAATCGTGTCTTTACTTAAAAATTTTGCTACTGCTTTTGCACTATTTTTTACATAACTAATATCTGGCTTCTGATGCATATCAAGTGGAGTTGGAACACAAATAGCAATAAAATCCATCTCTTTAATTTGCTCAAAATCAGTCGTAGCCGACAATTTGCCATCTCTCACTAAGCTTTCTAAATCACTTTCTACAACATCTTTGATATAATTTTTCCCTTGATTTATCATTTTCACTTTTTCTTCTTGCACATCAAACCCAATCGTCTCAAATCCTGCTTTTGCCATTTCTATTGCTAAAGGCAATCCTACATAACCGAAGTCCTACAATTCCAACCATCATTTCTTTATTCGCTATTTTTTTCAATAATTTTTCTTTCATATCCACTTTATTTTTCCCCTCTTTGTCTCATAATTTCTTCTAAACTATCCACTAATTTTGGATAAATCTCTTTGGCAATAAATCGATTTTCATACAACTGATAGGCATTTTTAGAAAATTCCTCATATTTTTCTGCATCCTTTTTCAGTAAAACAATAAATTCACTCATTTTTTTCATATCACCAGTCGCAATCCCACACTTTTCTTCTTCGACAATTTTTTTCATATATCCACTCGAAGTGAGCAAAATTGGCAATTGATAAGACGCATATTCTGCCAATTTATTGGTCACCCCTTTTTGAAAATTAAACGTATCTTTATATGGAGCCAAACCTAATTTGGAGTTTTTCAAAATAAAATTAATTTTGTTGCTTTCTAACCAGCCAAATAATTTTACCTGTTTGAAATCTTTTGCCTTTTCCTTCAATTCCTCAAACTGCGGACCATCTCCACAAATATTAATTACAATATCTTTGTCATCCTTCAAATATTTTGCCAATTCAATGATTTTATCATAGTCAAACTGATTATTGGTCGTCCCCGCAAAAGAGATATTAAACTTAATTTTATCAATTAATGTGTCATCCTCAAAAAATTCCTTTTCCTTTTTATCAAACCCAATGTAGAAAAAACGATCCGCTGTTTTTCGCCTTCTCCCTCCTTTTTGCAATCCCCACTCTAACATTGCTTCCGAAATGGAATAAATCGCAAACGCATCACGCATTATTTTTTTCGTCTTCACATTCATCCAAGCAATATACGGACTTGCGATTATCCTTTTTATTCCTGACAAATTATACTTAAAAATATCTGGCCACAAATCTCGAATATCCACAATTACAGGAATATTATTTCTTTTTCCATACTCGACAGCTTTTTGTGCAAAATCAATCGTTGGGAAAGAAGCGTAAATCAAATCTGGCTTTTCCAAATCTTTTGCAATTTTTTCAAACTGATTCGCAATCTGTTTATGATTTACAATTCTTTTCATCGAAATATTTTTTTCATAAGACATCCCATGTAACAAATAAATAGAGTAATTTTCTTGAACCTCAATAACAGTATCCTTATCATACAACTGTTTTTTATGAAAATGGTCAAACGTACTCGAAAACCAAGTAACTTCATGACCTCTCCTACTTAATTCCTGCGCAATCATTCCCATTCTCATTAACCTTTGTTCTTCATTTACCTTTGGCATTGGCTCACCTGTTTTTAATAACCATACTTTCATTTTTCTTTGACTCCTTACAATATTTTCCTTGCTGGAACACCAACATAAGTTCCTTTTTCTTCTATATTTTTCACAACAGCTGTACCTGCCCCAATCGTACAACTATCCACAATTTCTACATTATTTTTCACAACTGCCCCAGCTCCAATTTGCGTCAAATTGCCAATTTTCACTGTTCCACACAAAGTCGCATTTGGGCAAACATGTACAAAATCCATAAGAATACTATCATGTTCTATCACACTCGCTGTATTCAAAATACAATTTTTTCCAATCTTTGCATTGGCATTTACACAAACATTTGCCATCACAACTGTGCCTTCTCCTAATGTAACTTCCATTGCAAGATTCGCACTTGGATGCACAGCCGTGTAATAACTCAACTGATATTTTTCAAAAATCGCTTTTCTTATTTTTCCATTTCCAATCCCAATGATAAAATACAAATCTTCATCGTTTTTTTGCCAAACTTCACATTCTTCTATACTTCCAATAATGCAATAACGTCCCATTATTTTTTCGCCTTTAGCTTTTCCATCATCCAAAAAGCCAAACACCGTATCCCCCGATTTTTCCACAATATCTGCAATCACTTTTCCATGCCCGCCAGCGCCTATTATAACTACTTTTTTATTCATTCTTATCATTCCCTTCAAACTTCTGCATTGTCGCATGATTGTTTTGTGATATTCCTTCTCGTAAAAATACTTTTTTTAATGTTATAAATAGTATTTTTAAATCTCCCCAAAATGTAATTTTTTCAATATATTTTAAATCTTCTTCAAATCGCTCTTCCCAAGTAACCTCATTTCTTCCATTGATTTGAGCAAGTCCTGTCAAACCCGGTCGTACATCATGGCGATGTTTTTGTGCTTCATTATAAAGTGGTAAATATTCTGGCAAAAGCGGTCTAGGTCCTACAAGACTCATATCACCTTTTAGAATATTAAACAATTCTGGCAATTCATCCAAACTCGTACTTCTTAAAAATTTGCCAAATTTCGTCAATCTTTCTTCATCTGGAAGCAAATTTCCCTGATTATCTTTTTTATCTGTCATAGTTCTAAATTTATATAACGTAAAAATTTTCTCGCCTTTTCCGGGTCTTTGCTGTTTAAACAAAATCGGTGCCCCAAGCTTAATGCGAATTAAAATTGCTACCATCAAAAAAACTGGCGATAAAACAATAATTCCCACCAAACTAAACATAAAATCCAGCCATCTTTTTATATCATTTTGATACATACTAATCCTTTCTCTCAAACAAATCTCGTATAATTTTTATGATTTTTTCCATATCTTCGCTTGAATTCTTCGTATCAGACGGCAAACACACACCGTGATTAAAGATTTCTTCTGCTACACTGCTGTTTTTTTCATTCTCTTCAAAGAAATCATACTTTTCAAAAATCGGTTGCAAATGCATTGGTTTCCAAATTGGTCTTGATTCAATCTTCTCTTTTTCCAAAGCTTCCATAATATCCAATGGTTTTACTTTTGAATTTTCCTTCAAAGTCATCACAGATAGCCAATAATTACATCTTTCTTGCAAACTCGCTTCATGCATTTGAATAGCATCAATATCTTCAAAAGCCTTTTGATACATATCAAAAATAGCCTTTTTCTGTGCAATTCTCTTTTCCAAAACCATTAATTGACCCCTTCCAATCCCAGCCAAAACATTACTCATTCGATAATTATAACCAATTTCCGAATGTTGATAATGACGTGCTTTATCACGTGCCTGCGTCGCCCAAAATCTTGCCTTTTGAATTCCTGATTCGTCATTTGAAATCAGCATTCCACCACCACTTGTTGTAATAATTTTATTGCCATTAAATGAAAATACACCATATTTTCCAAACGTTCCAGTAAATTTATCTTGATACGTTGTCCCCAAACTTTCTGCTGCATCTTCCAAAATCGGCACATGCTGTTTCTCACAAATTTCCATAATTTCGTCCATTTTTGCCGTATGACCATACAAATGGACTACAATTACCGCTTTGGGTGTATATTTTTCAAATGCTTTTTGCAAAGCTTTTGGACTCATATTCCAAGTTTCTTTTTCACTATCAATAAAAACTGGTGTTGCATTTTGGTAAAGAATGGGATTTGCCGTTGCTGAAAAGGTAAGCGTTGGGCAAAAAACAACATCGCCTTTTCCCACACCAAGTGCTTTTAAGGCTAAATGAATGGCAGAAGTTCCACTTGACAATGCCGCTGCGTCTTTTATTTTCACATATTCTGCCACTTCTTTTTCAAACTGATTTACATTTTCTCCCAAAGGCGCCACCCAATTGGTGTCAAACGCCTCTTTTACAAACATTTGCTCATACCCCTCATCAGACATATGCGGAGATGCCAGATAAATTCTACTCATTTTTTATCCTTCTTTCTGATTATTTACCTCTTTTGGCTCTTTAAAAGTTGGCACAACTTCTTTCATCGTATTTTTTATTTCTGAAAAATCTACCTTTTCTTTGCACAGTAATAAATCCAATTTTGCCAATTTATTCTCTATTTCATCCATTGTGATATGAATTGGTTCTGCCACAAAAATTTTGTCATGTCTAGTTTTTTCTAGACCTTCTTCATTCATCAAAATTTCTTCATACAATTTCTCACCAGGTCTTAAACCAGTAATTTCAATTTTAATATCTTTATTTGGTACCCAACCAGATAATTGAATTAAACTTTTCGCCAAATCATAAATTTTGACCGGTTCTCCCATGTCTAATACAAAAATTTCTCCGCCTTTGGCATAAGTCATGGCTTGTAGCACAAGCTCAACTGCCTCTGGAATAGTCATAAAAAATCTAGTAATTTCTTGATGCGTAACCGTAACTGGTCCTCCTTCTGCAATCTGTTTTTTAAATAATGGCACAACTGAGCCATTGCTTCCAAGTACATTTCCAAAACGCACTGCTACATATTCTGTTGTACTTTCTGCATTTTTAGCCTGCAACATCATTTCACACATTCTCTTTGTGGCACCCATAATGTTGGTTGGATTAACCGCCTTGTCTGTTGAAATTAAAATACATTTTTTTACCTCAAATTCATCACAAGCATTAACCACATGATAAGTCCCAAATACATTATTTTTAATCGCCTCTAATGGACTATGTTCCATTAACGGAACATGTTTATGAGCTGCTGCATGAAACACCAAATATGGCTTAACTTTCGCAAAGACTTCTTGCAAACGATTTTTATCTCGAACACTTGCAATTACTGCTTCAATATGGGCTTGCGGATATTTTGCCTTTAACTCCAGTTCAATATCATACAAATTATTTTCGTAAATATCCAACATCACTAACTTTTTGGGTTGATATTTCATAATTTGTCTACACAATTCCGAACCAATTGACCCGCCACCACCAGTGACTAAGATTGTATGATTTTTTATCAAAGATTCAATCTTAGTATTATCCAATTTTACAGGCTCTCTCCCCAGAATATCTTCAATTTGAACATCACGTAAACTATCAAAAATATTTTTATTGCCAATAATTTCTCGAATACCCGGCAAAACCCTTACTTTCGCTTTGGTCTGCTGACAAATATTCAAAATTTCTTTTTTATTTTCTTTATCAATGCGAGCAATCGAAAAAAAGATTAAATCTACGGCATTTTCCTTGCAAACTCTTGCAATATCATTTCTATTTCCAATAATCTTCACACCAGAAACAGAAAAATCCAATCTTTTTTGGTTATCATCAATAATGCCTATTATTTCATAATCTTCTTTAAAATTTGCATGAATCGTTTTAATAATTTCATGAGCAGCATTTCCAGCACCAATAATCAATAAATTTTTCTTGCTCTGATTAGATTTTGTCACAATTCCTTTATTGACAACATCACTAATCAATATGTATCTTGTCAAAATTCGGTAGCCAATCATCATCATAGAAATCAGCAGAGCCGCTAAAATATTCATTCTACCACTTGCTACATTAATATGAAAAGTTGCTTTTAAAATCGCAAGAACTATAGCCGTTGCCAAACATAAAATAATGTAAAAAATATAATCTTTTCCTTCTTCATAACGTATGATATTTTTATGTCTTTTCGTCATGTGATATAGGATTTCATAAATGAACACATACCACACAATCGAAGTCACCAATCTTCTGGAATAATAAGTCGAAAAACTAAAAACCGAATCCGTTAGCAAAGCGGTCCCCAAATAATACGAAACAACAACGCAAAAGCAATCAACCACCATTAATATTAAATCTCTATACTTACTAAGCTTCTTAACTTTTTCCAACTTTTTATCCCCTTATTTTTCTATTATTTACAAGAATAGATTTATTTTATCATTATATACGTTTTTTTTCAAGAGAAATTTTATTTTTTTATTAGACAATTCAATCTTGTTCAAAAAAGAAAAGAGACAAGTAAATTACTCTACCTTTACTTGTCTCTCTTTTTTTAAGTTTCTAACACAAAAAAACACAACTCCTCTGTAAGATATTTAGGATAAGAAGATGTCTTCTCAGCTATCCCTTCAATCTTCCCCACTGCCTTTAAAGATGCCTCATTTTCCCAATCAATTTGAAATTCCAAAATTCTATTTGGTATACGCTTAGAAAAGCCTTTCACAGCCTCAACAACATAGCCCTTTCCCCGATATTCTTCCGCAATAAACATTGCAACTTCTAACTCATTATCAAATCCTTGCGTAATATTCAAAAAGCCAAACCGCTCATACGTTTTCTTATCTTCAATCACAAAATAAAAATCATGAGTAAAATCCGCTACTGAATAATAGAACTTGATACTATTTATCGCATCTTTCAAACAAGTAGAATAGGCTCCACAAAGCCACTTTTCCACATCCTTGTGATGGGTGACCTCAAAAAGCCATTCGGCATCATCACTCTCAAAGGGTCTTAACCGCAATCTTTCAGTTTCAATTATCATGTTTTCTTCCTCCTAACTTTTTCATAAGTACATTATAGCACATTTTGCAAAAATTACAATTCTTTTCATAAATTTATTCATAATACTTTCCTACTTAATCTAATGCAAAAACAGATAGCAAAACTACCTGTTTCTCAATTTCTATTTAAAATAAATCGTCGGATTTACCGCTACGCCATCTTTGTACATCTCAAAATGCAAATGACAATCATCCGCCACCTCAAAACTGGCTGTCTCACCAACTGTTGCAATCGTCTGCCCCTTTTCGACTTCTTCTCCTTCTTTAACAAATTCCGTTGTCAAAAGATTCGAATAAACTGATTTAAAACCATTACCATGAGCAACAATTACTGTAAGACCATATCTTGGGTCATTTTTAATACTTTCCACTTTTCCTTTTTCACTCGCAACAACCACACTTGCCTTATCTGCCTTGATGTCAATTCCGCTATGTGTACACCATTCATCCAATGTTTCCGAATAGACCAAAGTATCCATCGCAAAATCCTTCGTAATATCTCCTACAATTGGCGCTTGGAAAGAAAGTTCTTCTGCTACTTCCTGTTTTTCCTCTTCTTTTTTTGGTGTTTCTTCCACCTTTGGGTCTTCCACCACTTTTTCTTCTGGTTTCACAACAGATGGTACAGGCTCTTTACTTTCTGGCGATTTAACCGTATTTTCCACAGTTGTATTGTGATCCAATTCCACTTCCACTCTATTTTCATAATTCACATTTTGTACACCTTTATCTTGTGAATAACTCGCCTCTTCCAACTCTTCATTTGAAACAACATTTTCTTCCATTTGTGTCAAAGCGAACAAATTAGCTTCTGCCTCATCACTTAATTTTTTACTATACATCACAAAAATGGTCACACACGCAATCACCGACAAACCAACTGCCACTGCAAATGTCGTAACCATTTTTCTCTTTTTTTCCTGTTCAAAAAAATCTCTTCTACCCATATAAAAATCATTCCTTTCGTATTTTTATATTGGTAGTATCTGCTTTTTTTGAAAAAATATTCATAAATTTTTTGTACTAATTACATTTTTTATCACGAGCAATTAAGCATCGTCCCTACAGACGAATAATTTGTTCCCAAGCCAAATCTGGTTTTCCAAAATGCCCATAATTGGTGGTTTTTTTATAAATTGGTTTGCGCAAATCCAATGTTTCAATAATGCCACGTGGCGTCAAATCAAATTTTTGTTTAATTTTTTGAATAATTTCTTCCTCTGGAATCATCGCTGTACCAAATGTGTCAACCAAAATCGAAACTGGCTTAGCAACACCAATAGCATACGATAACTGAATCTCGCATTTTTTCGCATATCCATTTGCCACAACATTTTTTGCCACAAATCTTGCCATATAGCAAGCCGAACGGTCTACCTTTGTTGGATCCTTTCCAGAAAACGCGCCTCCACCATGACGACTATACCCACCATACGTATCCACAATAATTTTTCTACCAGTCAAACCACTATCACCCAAAGGACCACCAATCACAAATCTTCCTGTTGGATTAATGTAATATTTCGTCTTTTCATCCAAAAGATTTTGGGGCACAATTTCAAAAATGACTTTTTGTTTAATATCTTTCTTCAAAATTTCCAAATCGGCATCTTCTGTATGTTGCGTTGAAACAACAATTGTATCTATACGAACTGGTTTGTCGTCCTCATACTCGACCGTCACTTGTACTTTTCCATCAGGACGTATATTTTCTAAAATTCCTTTTTTTCTTACATCTGTCAAACGTTTTGCCAATTTATGCGCTAAGTAAATTGGCATTGGCATAAAATCTTCAGTTTCATCAGTTGCAAAACCAAACATCATACCCTGATCTCCTGCCCCTTCTGATTTAACCTCTTCACCTTCTTTTTCTTCATACGACTTGTCAACTCCCATCGCAATATCTGGTGACTGTTTGGAAATATTAATCAAAACTTGGCAAGTTCTGTAATCAATATCCAATTTTTCATCATAATAACCAACCTCTTTAATAGCATTTCTAACAACACTTTCTAAATCTACTTCTGCTGTTGATGTAATTTCTCCCGTCAGCAAAATTTGCCCTTTTCCGGCTACTGTTTCACACGCAACCCTAGCATGTGGGTCTTTTTCAAAAAAACTATCCAAAACACTATCTGAAATAAAATCACACAACTTATCTGGATGCCCTTCTGTTACACTTTCTGACGTAAATAATTTTCTCATTTTAATCCTCCTTATTCTTGTTTCTATGTTTCAAGCAAAAACAAAACCCTTGCTAAATGCAAAGGTTCCTCATCCGATTTTTCAAAAATCATCAGCCAAAGCATCTCGCCTTGTCGGTATTAGCACCTTATTTTAAAATAGGTTGCTGTGGAGTCACAGAGCCGATTCTCTCGTCCACTCTTGATAACATATTTTTCTTATTTTACATTTTTCTACAAAATTTGTCAAGAGTTTTTAAGCAAATTTCTTACTTTTTCAACCACAATCCCAAAACCAATTTCATTCTTCTCTCGATTCGCTGGCACAACAATATCAGCCTTTTTTTTGCAAGGTTCCACATACTTTTCATGCATTGGTTTTAGCGTATCTTTATATTTAGTAAGAATATATTCCAAATTCAACCCCCTTTGTTTTTGGTCTCTTTCAATTAATCTTGTCAAACGAATATCGCTATCCGTATCCACAAAAATTTTAATATCCATTAAATCAGCAAGTTCTTCATTTTCTAAAACCAAAATTCCTTCTAATACAATAATTGGAGCCGGCTTAACTGTAATAGTTTCTTTTTGCCTCAAACGTTCTGTGTAGGAATAAATCGGTCGTTCAATTGTCTGACCAGTCATCAATTTTTGGAGGTGGGAAATAAGCAAATCTGTTTCAAATGCTTCTGGGCAATCATAATTTCGCTGTTCCCTTTCGGCTTTGGTTAGATTTGTCAAACTTTTATAATAAAAGTCGTGTGATAAAACAATCACGTCTTCTTGAAATTCTTCTTTTATTTGGGTTGCCAACGTTGTTTTTCCTGAGGCTGTTCCACCTGCAATTCCTATAATAATTGGTTTTTTCATTTTTTCACCTCTTTTTTAATCACCTATCTCAGTACCTTTTCTACTCTCTAAACTTTGCAAACGTCGTCTTGCTTCTTCTCGTTTTCTTCTCAAAATTTTTTCCAACTCTTGTAAAACATAGCCAATACCACCATGATTGTTATCTTTATGTGTAACAATATTCGCAATTTTCTTTAATTCATCACTTGCATTTTTCATAGCAATCTTCATACCTGCTTCTTGCAACATTTCAATATCATTTCCGCCATCTCCAATCGCAATAATTTCCCTTTTTTGAATCCCCAAATGATTAGCTAATTTCTCAACTGCACTTGCTTTTGTCACACCTTCTCGCATGATGTCATGATAACAAATGCTTTGTATTTTTCCTTGCTCGTCCACACCAGGCGTTGTTCGTATGCATCTGCCTGAAATCTGCAAACCTAAAATCTGGCTAAGTTCGTTAAATGCCTTATCTAATTCTTCTTCCGTTCCATTGACTGCAAAAAGCGGAATTGAATCTTCTAAATTGGTAATATAGCTTTCTAAATCTTCTTGATAATTAAATGGTACTCCCATATTATCATACATAGGATCAATTACACGCCTGTAAGAATATTTAGCGTCCGCTACTTCACATTTTGTTGTCATACATTCATATTCTAAGCCATTTGCTTTGCACACTTCAATTAAAGCTCGAATTTGTTCTGGCAACAAAGATTGGTTAATTAAATATTCTTCCTTTTGAAGATCCATTAAAATCGCTCCATTGGTAGCAATGATATAAGTTTGAAGAGTGTCTCCACCTTGACTAGCTATATATTTTGCTACTTCTAATGGTCTTGCTGTTGCAATTACTGGAATAATTCCGAAATCTTGGCGTAATATTTCAATTGCATCAAGATTTATCTCTGGTATTTTTTTGTCATCATCTAATAAAGTGCCATCTAAATCCATTACTAACATTTTATACATAATCATGCTCCTTTTAATTATATTATAATTATTATAACATAATTTACATAAAATGTCAATAGCTCAGCATGGCTTCTGTCGTTATACCTTATTTCGTCTCAAACCAATTTTTGCCTTCTTGCAAATCAACTTCTAACTCAACAGATAATTTAGCTGCTTTTTCCATACAATTTTTCAAAATTTGGCTGACTTCTTCTTTTTCACTTTCTAAAGCTTCAATAATTAGTTCATCATGAATTTGCAAGACAATTTTGGATTGTAAATTTCGCTTGTTTAATTCTTGATAAACTGCAATCATTGCAATTTTCATAATATCTGCTGCAGTGCCTTGAATTGGAGCATTCATGGCAACACGGTCTCCAAATTTTCGTACCATATAATTGTTGGAATGAATTTCTGGAATGTATCTTCTTCGATGAAATCTGGTTTCTACAAAACCGTTTTCTTTTGCTTTTTCAACTTCACGCTTCATAAATTCTTCAATTCCATGATATTTTTCTAAATAGGAATCAATGTATTGCTTCGCCTCTTTTTTTCTAATTCCCAATTGTTCTGCCAAACCAAAATCGCTAATCCCATACACAATCCCAAAATTGACCGCTTTTGCATGACTTCTCATCTGCTTTGTTACTTCCTCTAAGGGAACACCAAAAACTTGAGAAGCACAAATTTTGTGAATATCCTCATGTTCTTTAAAAGCCTTAAGCATGATTTCGTCTTGGGACATATGAGCCAAAATTCTGAGTTCAATTTGTGAATAATCCGCATCAATAAACACTTTTCCTGTTTGGGCTTTGAATAATCTTCTAATCTGTTTGCCTAAATCCGTTCTGGTCGGAATATTTTGCAAATTGGGATCCGTACTACTTAGCCTTCCTGTTGATGTGACTGTTTGGTGAAAACTGGTATGAATACGATTGGTTTTGGGATTGATAAAAGGCAACATTCCCTCTACAAAAGTAGAATTTAATTTTGATACTTGCCTATAATCTAGAACTTTTTCTATGATTGGATGAGCATCTTTTAACTTTTCTAACGTGTCAACATCTGTAGCATAGCCATTTTTGTTTTTCTTTTTAAAAGGCAATTCCAATTTTTCAAACAAAATATCTCCCAATTGTTTTGGCGAATTGACATTGAATTCTTCTCCTGCCAATTCATAAATTTCTTGGCTTAACTTTTCAATTTGCTTTTTCAAATCTTCAGACATTTTTTCAATATCATCTTTGTCTACCAAAACACCTGTTAATTTCATTTCTGCTAAAACTTCAGCACTTGGCATTTCGATATTTTGAAATAACTCCAATTGATTCACTTCTTTTAATTTCTTCTCCAAAATTGACTTAGTCTGACCAATAACATAACTGTATATGGCATATTTATAATGTGTATTTTCTTCTGCCTTTGCTTCCTCGTCAAAAAAACTTGTCTGTACATTTTCTTGCTGATTTTCTTGGTGGAAATATTCTTCTAATTCTATGTTTAAATGCTGTTTTGCGATTTCTTCTAAGGAATATAAATTCGTTCCAGAATCTAACAAATACATGGCAATTTTGCTATCAAACATCATATTTTTAGGCTTAATTCCTGCTTGTTTTAAAAGAATATAGTCATTTTTGATTTGATAGCTACATTTTAAAAGTTCTGGATTTGCAAAAATTTTCTCAAAAATTTCATAATCAAAATCAACCTGATAAACTTTTTTATCTTCCTTTTGATAAACATACATTTTATGAATTTTTCGTTTGATAATCAGTGCTGTTTCATCTTTGTTTGTTTCAAAATAATAGTACAATTCTTTTTGTGTTTTTATTTTTTCAAACATTTCTTGAGGTGTGACTTGTAGCAATTCAAATAAATTCTGCTTTTTATTTTTTGAATTTTCTTCTACCTCTTCTAAATGAAATCTTTCGATGAAACGTTTAAAACGTAGTTCTTTGAACAATTCTAAAATAGCTGGTTTGTCCCATTCTTCGACTTTAAATTCAGTTAAATTTTTCTCAATTGGAGCATTTACATCAATCGTACCAAGTTTTTTGGAAAGCATTGCTAATTCTTTATTATTTTCAATATTTTCTTTTTGTTTACCTTTGAGATTTGCTTCTCCTTTTTCTACTTTTTCATATAAGGCTTCAATGGAATGATATTGTTTGATTAAACTCAAGGCTGTTTTTTCACCAATTCCGGGAACGCCGGGAATATTGTCTGAGGTATCTCCCTGTAATCCTTTGACTTCAATTAATTGCTCTGGCATGACGCCATATGTTTCCACAATTTTTGCTTCATCAAAATCTTCCGTTTCGGTTTTACCTTGTTTGGTTCGAGGAATTCGAATCGTAGTTTGTTTGGTTGCAAGTTGAAATGAATCTCGATCTCCTGTCAAAAGAATGACTTTTAAGCCTTCTTTTTCGCCAAAGCGGGAAAGAGTTCCTAAAATATCGTCTGCTTCATAGCCCGGTTTTTCTATGATTTTGATGTTCATGGTCTGTAACACTTTTTTGATAATGGGCATTTGACTTGCCAATTCTTCTGGCATTCCTTTTCGAGTCGCTTTGTATTTATCATACATTTGGTGCCTTTTGGTTGGTTCTTTTACATCAAAGGCAACCACCAAATATTCTGGATTTTCCTCATCCATGATTTTAAACAAAATACTTAAAAATCCATATACAGCATTTGTATACGTTCCATCAGCTGTTTGAAGCATTTTGCTTCCCATAATTCCATAAAATGCACGATTCAAAATACTATTTCCATCAATTACAATTAATTTTTTCAAAATTTCCTCCTTTATTTTCTGGTCTTTTTTACACCAAATTTTCTGGATTTAAGCCTTTCAATTCTGGCAACACAAAAATTCCATCTTTTCTCACTAGCACATCATCAAAATAGATTTCACCTCCGCCATATTCTTTCGTTTGGATATTTACAATATCCCAATGAATACTCGAGCGATTCCCGTTATCGCTTTGTTGTAAACTGTCACCTGGTGTAAAGTGAAAACTTCCTTTTATTTTCTCGTCAAATAAAGTATCTCCCATTGGCTTTTCAATATACGGATTTAAACCAAGCGCAAATTCTCCAATGTATCTTGAGCCTTCATCAGTATCCAAAATTTCGTTTAATTCTTTTGTTTTATCCGCTGTTGCCCTAATTATTTTTCCATCTTTGAATTCAAACTTGATATCATGAAATAAAACTCCATGATAAGCCGTTTCTGTATGATATGTTATATAGCCATTCACACTTGTTTTTATAGGACTAGATGCCACTTCTCCATCTGGTATATTAAAAATCCCTGCATATTTTTCAGCTGGAATTCCTTTTATGCGAAAGGTTAAATGTGTACCTTTTCCTAAAATATGAACTTTATCCGTTCGATTCATTAAATCTTTTAACGGCTCCATTGCCTTAGACATTTTCCCATAATCCAAATTGCATACTTTGAAAAAATAGTCCTCAAACTCATCTGTGTTCATTTTGCACATCTGAGCCATCGCGTGATTGGGATATCTTAAAATACACCATTTCGTATTTTTAACACGTTCTTCAAAATGGACAGGAGCCATATAATATTTACTATATAACTCCATTATTTTACTCGGTATTCCACTTAACGCAAATGTATTTGAACTTGCTCGTATTCCAATATAGGCATCCATATCTTTCATTCTTTGCACATCATGTTTGGCATATAATTTGATTTGTTCTTCTGTGGCATGTTCTAACATAACACTTAATATTTCATAATTTATGATATTAAAATATGGTTTTGCGCCAAGCTTTTGAGCTTGTTTCATTAATTCTTTAGCAAGCAAAATACAATCTTCGCCCAAGATTTCAATTAGCAAATTGTCCCCTGTTTGTATATTGACCGAATACGTTAGTAATTGATTCGCTAATTTTTCTATTCTTGAATCTTTCATAAAAAAATAATACTCCTTTTTACTTTTTTATTTTATTTTGAACCATTAAGAAAAGCTTAATCGTTCGATTTTGTCAAATCTTTCCTCATCTTTGCAAATCTGCTTTGCATATCTCTCTTCCTCCGAAAAAACACACCCACAATATTTCTGTCGATACAACCCTAAATCTCTTGCTTTATTTTGTCCCTCATGAAAACCCGGTCGAAAATCACGATACAAAAAATCAATATCATATTTTTCTGCCATTTCCTCACACACTTTTTTGAGCACTTCATGCTGTTGATACGGACTGACAAACAACGTTGTACAAAAACAATCAAACCCTTTTTCTTTCGCATATTTCGCAGTCTGTTCTAGTCGAACTTTGTAACAATATTTTTCGCAACGATTTTCAATATCTTCTGAAACATTCTTACAAAATTCGCGCAAACCATAATTCTCATTCACTATTAATTTAAAATCAGCCATTTGACTATATTCAATTAAACAATCTCGTCTAGCTTTGTATTCCATATACGGATGAATATTCGGATTAAACCAATACGAAACTGGCTCGATTCCCTCTTGTCTTAAACTTTCTATACAATACACACTACATGGTGCACAACACGTATGTAATAATAATTTCATTTTCCTAACCTACCTTTGTTTCAATTTTCTTCTTTTTTGCAAAGTTTCACTCAATTGCATTGTCACCACAACTCCAATCAAAATAAGCAAAAATAGCAATCCTAAATTTTGACGTTCTCCCAAATACAAGAAAGTGCTCTGCATCGCAATTTGGCTTCCTGTTGCTAAATATAATAATCGTTTAACAGCTTTTCCCTTTATAAATAATACATTGGGAAATAGCCACAAACAATACCACGTATTATAATTCGTAAGCAACAAAAAAACAAATAGCCACAAAAAAATATGATAAGTTCGCATCATTTTATAAAAATGAATTTGTTTTTGTAAAAGCAATTTTAGAACAACCAACAAATAGGCAATCGCAAAAACAATAAAAGCTACATTTTGCAACATTTTTACAAAATGCATATGATTTTTTAACAAATAACAAATCACATAGAAAACAGAACTATTATACTTTCCGCTGTTGCAAAAACAATCCTGCAAAAACTCCAATATCTCTCATATAAGGCAAATAACAAATCACTAGCATAGCAACAAATACTATTCCTGCTTTAACACAAGCTCTAAACCTTGTTTTTATATCTTGTTTATTTACAATAGAAAACACCAAAAATGGCAATATCAATATCGCTACATATTTAATGGCAGTTGCTAATGCCACACATAGGGTTGTCAAAATTAGGTTTTTCTTTCTGCTCGCAAAATACATGGCTAATAACAAAAAAAATACCAGCCATAAATCATTATGGGCATCCGTCAATCCTTCTAACAAAATCACAGGATTTAAGCCATATAAAACTAAAAACTTCCTCTTTTTCGTTATTTGATAAACCAAACAACAACTTCCTAAATGAAACAATAAATTCGCCATTTTAAAAATACAAATTGCCACATCGATTTTTCCAAAGGACAAATAGGAAAACAACGTAGCCAACATCGTAGAAATAGGTCCATACGTTACTTTTTCATAAATCCAAACAGGCGCAACATTTTGAAACATTGGATCTTGTTTGGCTTCATACTTTTCCTGCACTTCTCCAATAGACATCTGATACGGATTTTCCTCATAATGTGCCCCAATCCAACCATTGCCAATATACGCAAATATATCTTTCGACCCAAACGGAACCATTATTGTAAAAAAACACGAAATCACAATCAAAAAATAAAAAATCTGTTTTTTACTTTTAAAAATTTGTGCTTCCTTTTTTATCATGACAAAATAGATAGCTGTAAAAAATACAAAAGCAATCAAAAATAGGATAAGTCCTGTTGTCGCATCCAAATTTAATGTGTGTTCCATCAGAAATGTCCAATTAGTTGGATAATTTAGCATTGTTTTATTTTGAATATCATAAATCAAAGATGGCACGGCAAATAAAATAGCAGTTACCACCATTACCAATTGAATTTTATGATTTGTTTTCTTTTGGACTTTTTGTGTTTCATTCATCGATTTATAACTCCTTGTATTCCATCCCCAAATGTTCATATGCAAGTGGTGTTGCCATTCTGCCACGCGGTGTTCTGGCCAAAAATCCAATTTGCATCAAATAGGGTTCATAAACATCTTCTAATGTCTCAACTTCTTCATTAATCGTGGCTGCCAATGTTTCAACTCCCACAGGTTTACCAGCATATTTGCAAATCATCGTTTCTAATATTTTTTTGTCGGTATTGTCTAATCCCAAATTGTCAATTTCTAGTTTATTTAGCGCAATTTTGGCAATTTCTAATGTAATATTTCCATCCCCTAATACAAGCGCATAATCTCGCACACGTTTTAAGAGTCGATTCGCTATACGTGGAGTACCTCTGGAACGCTTAGCGAGTTCATTTGCAGCCTCTGGTTTGATTTCAATTTGCAAAATATCGCTCGAGCGGGTAACAATGGTGGTCAAATCTTCTTCTGAATACAATTCTAACTTACTTACAATCCCGAAACGGTCACGTAAAGGGGTTGTGAGTGAACCTGCTCTTGTCGTTGCTCCAATTAAAGTAAACTTTGGCAAATCCAATCGAATTGAACGTGCACTTGGTCCTTTGCCAATCATAATATCTAAATTAAAGTCTTCCATAGCAGGATACAAAATTTCCTCAACACTTTTATTTAAGCGATGAATTTCATCAATGAATAAAACATCGTTTTCTGATAAATTCGTTAAAATAGCTGCCAAATCGCCCGGTTTTTCAATGGCTGGACCAGATGTAATGCGGATTTGAGCATTCATTTCATTAGCTATGATATTGGAAAGTGTCGTTTTTCCTAAGCCTGGAGGACCATATAATAGCACATGGTCTAATGCTTCGCCACGTTTTTTGGTTGCTTCAATATAGACTTTCATGTTTTCTTTGACTTTGGTTTGTCCAATGTATTCATTTAAGCGTTTGGGACGAAGCGAGACTTCGTTGACAGATTCTTCATCGTCCTGAACTGTTGGTAACAATAAATTTTCTTCTTCCATGATTTCTCCCTAATTTTTTATTCTAAATCTCCAAATAATACTCCAAATTCTCCATAAACGGAAACAATTCCTTTACTCTTTTTAGTGTATAAACCGCACTTTTTTGATGCGGACACTTTTCTGGTGCCTCAACTAATTCATTTTTATAGCAATTTTTGCCTAATTTGTAAATCAAATAACGACAATCCATATAGGTATAATAAAGCTGAAATCCATTGTCTAAATCTTCCCAAAACATTTCAAATGTATACTCTTTTTCCATATTTTTCCTTTCCTTTGATTATATTTTTTGTTTTGTTTTTATTGTTTGTCATGTTGATTTATTATTCTCAGGTTTTGTTTTTTAGCGGGCGATTCCCCTACAGCTATTGTATCATTTCTTTGAAGTCTTGTTCTGTGATGATGGGAATGCCTAAATTTTGGGCTTTGGTTAATTTGCTTCCTGCTTCTTCTCCTGCTAGGACATAATCGGTTTTTTTGGAAACTGAGCCAGATGCTTTTCCTCCATAACTTTCGATGATTTTTTTTGCTTCGTCACGTGAATATTTTTCTAAAGTTCCTGTGAGTACAAATGTTTTTCCAGCAAATCTTTCATCCAACATTTCAGCGTTTTCCTCTGCTTCCATGTTAACACCTGCTTTTTTTAATCGTTTAATCAAATCTTTGGTTTGTTCTTGATGAAAAAATTCATATACACTTTGCGCTCTTTTTTCGCCCATATCCTCTACCATAGTTAGGCTCTCAAGGCTGGCATTTGCTAAATTATCAATATTTTTGTATTTTTTGACCAACTGTTTGGCTGCATTACTTCCAATATTTCTAATTCCAAATCCATTTATCAAACGATAAAACTCGCTCTTTTTACTATTTTCAATACTGTCGACCAAATTTTGAGCAAATTTCTTGCCGTCTTTTTTTAAAGAAGCAAAATCTTCTAATTTCAAATCATACAAATCCGCAATATTGTAAATTAACTTTCGTTCTAATAAATCTTCTACAATTTCTTCTCCCAAACCAGCTATATTCATACATTCGCGAGACACAAAATGCAAAATATTGCGATGGAGTTTGGCAGGACATTCAATTCCAATGCAACGTGTAACTGCTTCTCCTTCTTCTCTAACCGCCAGCGCACCACAAACTGGACATACCGTTGGCATTTTAAATTCAATTTCATTTCCTGTTCTCTTCTCCTTTAGCACATCAACCACTTCTGGAATGACGTCTCCCGCCTTTTGAATGAGTACTTTATCGCCAATTTTTAAATCTTTTTCTTTGATAAAATCTTCGTTGTGCAAAGTTGTCTTAGAAATTGTAGAACCAGCGACTTTCACTGGTTCCAATACCGCCATTGGTGTAACAGCACCAGTTCTACCCACTTGACAAATAATATCTTTTATGCTTGTCTCTTTTTTTTCTGGCGGATATTTGTACGCAATCGCCCATTTCGGGGTTTTGGCATTAACTCCTAGCTTTTCACGATATTCCAAATTATCCACCTTGATAACAGCTCCATCGATTCCAAAACTTAAATTTTCTCGATTTTCTCCAATTTTATTGATTTCTTTGATAACATCTTTCATCGTATCACACAATTTTGCTACTGGATTTATGTTAAATCCTAATTCTTTTAGTTTTTGCAAAGCCTCATAATGTGATATAAACGAAATACTTTCACATTTTTGCACATTAAATATAAAAATATCTAAAGGACGTGAAGCAGCTATTTGGCTGTCTAGTTGACGAAGTGAGCCTGCAGCAGCATTTCTTGCATTGGCAAATAAGGTCTCTTCCATTGCCTCACGTTCTTCATTCATTTTCTCAAACTCTTGTTTTCCAATAAAAACTTCGCCTCGAACAGTGATGTTAACTTGCTCTTTTAGCATTTTGGGAATGTTTTTTATGGTTTTTAAATTTTCTGTAATATCTTCACCAATTAAGCCATTTCCACGCGTTGCACCTCTTACAAAAATTCCATTTTCGTATTCTAAAGCCACAGATAATCCATCAATTTTAGTTTCTACAACATATTGCAATTCTTCTACTTCTAATACTTTTTTGACTCTTTCGTCAAATGCTTCTAATTCTTCAAAATCGAAAATGTCTTGCAGACTTTGCAGTGGAACTTCGTGCTCAACTTTCTCAAATCCTTCTTTGACAGTTCCACCAACGTGCTGGGTTAAAGATTCTTGGGTTACAAATTCGGGATATTCTTTTTCTAAATTGCGTAGTTCTACCATTAACATATCATACTCAAAATCCGTAATTTCTGGGCTATCTTCGTCATAATATTTTTGAGCATGGTAACTGGTTAACTTATTTAGTTCGTCAATTCTTTTTTGAGCTTCTTCCTTTGTCATGATTTTCCTTTCTGTTTCATAAAATTTGTGTGTGGTTTTTTATACATGTTTTTATTCCGTTTTTTGTTGTGGGCAATTAATAATCGCTCCTATGAGTTATGATTGTTTATCAGCAAATAATTCTTTTCCATTTTTTAAATAATCATATCCTGAAAAAATGGTCGCAATCACTGCTAAACTCATTAAAACTGTGCTGACCACATTGACTACAAATCCTATTTTGGTAAAGCTATAGCCATATGTGATAAATTCACCAAATGCGTGAATGTCAATAAAGGCAAGTATGATAGCTAGCATTTGTGTAACGGTTTTTAGTTTTCCCCAAAACGATGCCGAAATTACTTGTCCGCCTTTTTCGACAGCAACTAAACGATAACCAGAAACTAAAAATTCTCTGGTTAAGATAATCGCTGGAATCCACGCAGGCAAGCGGTCATATTGGACTAACATGATTAAGGCAGTTAAAACTAATATTTTGTCCGCTAATGGATCTAAAAATTTACCAAATGTGGTTACCATATTTTTGGAACGTGCTATATAACCATCTAATTGGTCGGTTATAGAAGCAATGATGAAAACTAAGTCCGCTAATAACATAGTTACTGGAATTCCGATGCTAGCTTCTAATACCCCCCAACCAATTTCTTGATTA
Organism: uncultured Clostridium sp.; assembly: GCA_947648495.1. Taxonomy (GTDB): domain Bacteria; phylum Bacillota; class Clostridia; order TANB77; family CAG-508; genus Scatovivens. The sequence goes on along the minus strand of CANSOA010000006.1, from coordinate 18,419 downwards.
ATACCCAAATAAGGTATTATCAGGATTACTGGTACTAATATCATTCTGAACATTGTCAATTTGTTCGCTAGATTCATTGGTTTGTTCCTCCTTATTTTCTTTTTCTAGTTGCAATTTTCTAAGTTCTTCTAATCGTTTGATGAGATTTTCAAGTTCACTTAAATCTTTTCCAATCATTTCAAAATTATTCGATGTAAGTGATTCTTCTAAATTGTGATTGGATTTTAAAATGGCATCAATGACGCTTTCTATGTCTTGCATATCAATGATTTCTAAGTCGACAGCGTAATCTGTAAATAAATTGGAAATGGCATCATTTAAGTTGTTGCCAATGGCTAGTTTATTTCCTGAAGCAACAATAACTTTTTTTAAAATCGGAATTTCGCTTTCGTTCAAGCGCACTTGATAAACTGGTACAACATAAAGCAAGGTATGATTGATTGGCACAATGATGTTGTTTTTGATTAGTTTGGTTCCTGCCACGTTTAAGGCTGATAGTTCGTTAGATATGGTTTCGTCTTGTTCAATTTGCGAGTTGAGTTGCAAAATACTTGCTACATTACTTTCTGATGCAAATTTATAAAGTGATAGTTTTGGAGTTCCATTTTCGTATTTTCCTACAAGATAGGCGGTTATATTTTGTTTGGCTTGACGATTGAAGGTTAGAACTAGCCCTAAATTTGCTTTGTCACTGTCTTTTGTTTTGAGCATGGTATAGTAAGGTTTCATTTTTTCGCCCAGTGTTGCAGTTTTGGTAGCTGATTCCGTTTTTGTGATTTCCCAAATATCGTCTGCTCTGTATAGAACATCTTCGCTGATATCGTGATAGATATTTAACATTTCTGCTTGAACATTGTACAACATTCTTGGGTAAATGAATTGTCTACTGATGTCTTCTGGAATAGCTTTATCTAAATCTTGAAACAGGGTTGGATACAAGTTTTTGTAAGACATGATGATGGGGTCATTTCTGTCTGTGATGTAAAATTGGGTGGTTCCATCATAGGCGTCAATTAATACTTTTACGGAATTTCTGATGTAATTGATGGATTGATTGTTTCCGTTTATTTTTAAGGTAGTTCTTTGTGAATAAGGATATTCGTTTGAGGTTGTGTAGCCGTCTAATACCCAAACAAGGCGTCCATCGTCTGTTATGACTAAATAAGGATTTTCGTCATATATAATATATGGCAATAGGACTTTAGCTCTTTGAATAATGTTTCGATTAGCAATGATTTTAGAATCTTTGCTAACGTGTTTTGAAAAGGCTAATTTGAAGTTTCTGTCCGAAATTCCCAAAACAAATCGATCCCAAAATCCTAAGTTTAAACCTGCTTTTCCCTTATATTCATTTTCTACATAATTGGTCGCTGTGATGGGATAGTCATATTCCTTGCCAAAACTTGAGTTTGTGACAATGGTGCTATTGGTTTCTCGCCCAAAATAAATTCTGGGTTCTTGGATGCCAAAATTAGGTTGTTCTGTAAAATCAGAAAGAATGTATTTGGCATAGCCATTTTCGTCTGTATTAGTGGCTGAACTTGCTACAACAGAATAACCATGTGTAAATTTAAAGGTTCTGTTGTTGTAACTCATGTTATAATTACTTAAAATTTCTCTTGGGGTTAGATACATCAATTTTGAATTTTGCAAGCTCAAAAATGTATTACGATACGAGTAATAGACTCCTTCTTCTTGATGTTCAGCAACGGTTGTGAGCATAACATCTTCAGAAATGATGGGAATATTACTGATGACTTCTGAATTTTTGGTGATTTCGTCATATGTTATGGTTCCATATGAATCAATGGATTGCTGTTCTAAGTTGATGCCATAGGCTTCTTTGGTGTTTTCGATATTGTAGGCAATGTATTGTTTTTGGTTGTCTAGAACTTCTTTTTTGATAATGAATTGGTCATAATATACCATACATATAAACATGCAAATTAGATAAATGGGAACGATCGAAATCGATATCATACATTGCTTAAAATTGGCTTTTTGAACGTATTTTAGGAGCCTTAAAATGGCAATGAATAATAAAATAGCAAAAATTCTGTATCCCCATAATTTTATAGTTACATCGGTTTTTCCTGCACCAATTAAAGCAAAGGTTTGGTCATTTTCAATGGTTAGCATGTTTTGTGTTAAAATATTTTGTGAGGTGATAAAAATATAGGTTGAGGCAAGCAAAGCTATCATCGCAATGATGCCTAATATTTGTTTGATGAAGGTGTTCTTTTTTAAAACTTCAATGTCAACGCCATCTAAATAGGTGTTCATGACGATTACATAGTAAAAAGCTGTATAAATGATTATGACAATCAATTCTGCAATGGCAAAAAAGATGACGGCTTGAATAAATGGTAAAGTGAAAATATAATAGGCAATATCTGTGTTAAAAATCGGATCGGTTTTTCCAAACCAAGCGCTATTGACAAACATGGTATATTTTTGATTTAAGATTACCATTCCAAAAATAGCGGCAATGATTGCTCCGATGATTGCTAATGTTTTATTTGGTAATTTGGGCATCGGCTTTTTTTCGTCGTCAAAAAAATTTTTTAAACCATGTTTGATTAATTTGTTGGATATATAAATAACCAAATAAGTGATGACAAAAATTCCGCCTGCTAAGTATAGTTTGTTGTTAACGTTTTTGAAAAAGATGTCTGTGTATTGTTCACCAATTTCTTTGATGTTTAAGTATTCTGCTCGAAAAGCGATTAAAAGTCCAATTCCAACAAATAATACAATGCATATTACGACAATATTTCGAATGGCGATATTTCGTTTCTTTTGTATGTTTTCCGTTTGTTTTTGCTCTGGCATTTTTTTCTCCTTTTCAAAAATTTTATAGGATTGCATCTAAAAATTCTTGTGGGTTAAATATTTGCATATCCTCGACTTGCTCACCAACACCAATTAATTTGATTGGAATCTGATTTTCTTCAACAATTCCAATGACTACACCACCTTTTGAAGTACCGTCTAATTTAGTAAGCACAATTCCTGTGATATTGGTAATTTCTTGAAATGCTTTTACTTGCATAATGGCATTTTGTCCTGTTTCGGCATCTAATACAATGAGCGTTTCTTTGCTGGCTTGTGCCATTTCTTTTTCGATGACTTTGTTGATTTTAGCAAGTTCGTCCATTAAATATTTTTTGTTGTGTAAACGTCCTGCAGTGTCACAAATTAACACATCTGCACCGATTTCTTTTGTTTTTTGAATGGCTTCATATACAACAGAAGCTGGATCAGCTCCTTCGTTTTTCTTGACTAGAATACTGCCTGCCCTTTTTGCCCATTCTTCTAATTGCTCAACTGCAGCCGCTCGAAACGTATCAGCAGCAGCGATAACGACTTTTTTTCCGTCTTTTCCCAATTTGCTTGCGATTTTTCCAATGGACGTGGTTTTTCCGCACACCATTGACACCAACTACTAAGATAACAGAAGGCGTTGTTTCTAAACATAGATGATTATCTCCCACTTCCAAAATTTGCTTCATAATTGATTTTAGGGCAATCTTTACATCTTCTTCATTTTCTATTTTTTCTTTTTTTATTTTGGTTCGTAAATCATTGATTATTTTTACAGATGTACTAACTCCAATGTCTGACATAATTAGGGCTTCTTCAAGCTCTTCTAGCATGTCTTCGTCTACTTTTCTGAAGTTACTGAAAACATCATTTATTTTATCATTAAAAGATTCTTTTGTCTTGTTAAGACCTGATTTTAATTTATCAAAAAATCCCATAAATCCTCCTTTTAGTATTGTTATTAGTTATATCATTTTATTGGGAAAAATGCAAGATGTTTGAGGAAAATAAAAAAAGAAATAACTTTTCGCTATTTCTTTTAATCTTCCTACTTTAAAACATTACATTAATTCTAAAAAGTGTCCTACAACACCGATAATAGTTCCTAAAACAATAGACATTATTGTCATTGCTATTGGACTTTTTTTATCTTCTTTAGCAACTAAAATAATAACTGGAATTGCCATAAGAATAGCAACAACTCCTCCTCTTAACCACCATAAGTTGCCAAACCAATTCATTCCAAAAATAACAAAAGGAACTATTAAATAATAGGCAAATGCTGATATACAAGCATATTTATCAACTTTCATTTTAATCATTGGTAATACATCTATTACTCCTGCAACTATTCCAATTAATAACGTTAATAAAAAATTCATTTATTTCACCTCCTTTTTATAGTTTTTTTATCATAACTAATTCATCATTACAATTTTGACTTATTTATTTCCTCTTGTGAATGCAATTGGTTAATCTAATACTTTTTTATTAGTTTTGAAATCAGTGCTCTACAAGTATTCATTTGAATACAATCATAAAAATCATTCGTTACTTCTTTACCTTTTCCTATTGTCGTCGCATGATTGGCATCTTCTTCTGTCTCCCAAAGAACAAAATCAGTCCATATATCTCCTTGTAAGTAATGTTCCCAAGAAATAAAGCCTTTTGCTTTAGAAATAATTTCATCATGTAGTTTTTTTGTTAATTCAATAAAAGTCTCTTGGTTTATATTTTTCTTAAGTTTGTATGAAAAAATCCAAGCTGTTTTCTCCATAAAATTTCCTCCTTATAATTGTCCTACAAGAAAATTATATTCTATTCTTTATAAATTGACAAGATATTTTTAAAATTTTTATTTTTTCTTTTTATAAAAATTCCCTCTTGCTTTTTCCTACTAATCTATGATATAATACAAAAAATTAAAGGAGGACAAAAAAATGAACAATGTTTTCGACATTTTACAAGAACGTGGATACATCGAACAACTAACCCATCCAGAAGAAATTAAAGAACTTTTAAATAACAAATGTATACCATTTTACATTGGCTTTGACCCAACGGCTGATAGTTTGCATGTTGGTGGATTTATCCCACTTATGGTTGCTTCACATCTTCAAAAAGCAGGTCATAAACCAATTATTTTAGTCGGCGGTGCAACTGCCATTATTGGTGATCCTTCTTTTAAAAATGATATGCGTAAAATGCTTACAAAAAAAGAAATTAACCATAATGTAGAATGTATAAAAAAACAAGTAGAAAAATTTGTTAGTTTTGAAGGCAAAAATGGAGCTATTCTTGTGAATAATGCTGATTGGCTTTTGGATTTAAATTACGTTGATTTTATGCGTGAAATTGGAACATTATTTTCCGTAAATAAAATGCTCGCTGCTGAATGTTATAAACAACGTTTGGAAACTGGTCTTACGTTTTTTGAAATGGGCTATATGTTAATGCAATCTTACGATTTTTTGCATTTGTATAACACCTATGGTTGCAAACTAGAAATCGGCGGAAACGACCAATGGTCAAACATAATCGGTGGTGTTGATTTGATTCGAAAAATCGGAAAGGAGGATTCTTTTGGACTAACTTTCAAACTTCTTACAACCAAAGAGGGTAAAAAAATGGGAAAAACCGAAAAAGGAGCTCTATGGTTAGACGCCGAAAAAGTTTCTCCTTATGAATTTTATCAATATTGGCGAAATATCGATGATTCGGATGTTATAAATGTTGCTAAATTGCTTACTTTTCTACCAATGAATGAAATCCAAGCAATGGCTGAATTAAAAGACGAACAAATCAATGAAGCTAAGAAAAAAGTCGCTTTTGAAATTACAAAATTAGTGCATGGTAAAGAAGCAGCAAAACAAGCGGAAGAATCTTCTAATGCCTTATTTGGCGGACAAGGAAGTTTGGAAAATATGCCTTCTACCAAACTAGAAAATAGTGCAATTACCATTGCGGAAGCTTTGGTTCAAACGGGAATTACCACTTCAAAAGGACAAGCCAAAACTTTAATTGCACAAGGTGCCATTTCCTTAAATGATGAAAAAATAACAGATGCAACGTATATTTTATCGGAAAAAGATTTTAAAAACGACTACGCCATTTTAAAAAAAGGAAAAAAAGTTTATCATAAAATTATGAAATAAATAAAATAAAACGAATTTACAAAACTTTTATTTTGCAAATTCGTTTTATTGTTTTTTTCGTATTCCTATTTTTTGAAAAACAGCCTGATTTTTGGGATTTTCTAATATTTTATTTTGTACTGATTTGATGCTATCTTGCACCATAACTAGATTGAATTCTTTCACTTTTTCAACCACTTTCTTTAATTCGTTTACTTGAAATTCATCAATTCTTTGTCTCATTGGCAAAATTAGACTTTTCAAAATAACTTGATCTGTATAAAAGCGATTGGAGAAAAATGTTGTTATTTTCTTTATTTTTCTAGTTTTTTTTAAGTCGCTGGTAAGTTCTTTTCCCCCAACTTCCATTGCTTCAAATATTTTATTGTTTTTTTCTGTATCCAAATTTCGTATTTTTTGGCTCATTTTTTTGATTTGCTTTTCTAACTCAAAAATACTTTTCTCTTTTTTTGTCTCTTCTTCTGATTGTAAATTTTTGCGCACAATTTCTGTCAATAATTCAAATTCTAACGCAAGTTTTTTTAAAATCATTTGTTGCATTTTTTCATCGTATTGATTAGCCAATTGTTTTAATACTTTTTCATAAGAATCCAAAGTCTCCATCATTTCTTGTTTGATTTTATCATATTTTTTGGACTTTTCTTGAAATTTGGGATTGATTTGATGAATTGTCGTTTCCATTGCATTTAATTGATGATTCATTTTTACCTGAATAGCTTTCTCTGATTTTTTATGAAAATACACAATATTTAATGTTGCACTCAAAACAATTTCTTCTTTTATATCTTGAAATTTACTACGCAATTGCATTGCATGATATTTATCATTTATTTTTATTCTCATTAGTCCTCCACAAAACACCGTTATTTTTGATTTTGCTTTATATTTTTCATTTCATTGATATTTTTTCTTTTTTTCTCTTCTATGTTATCGATTATTTGTTTGATTTCCTCTTCTTCCATATAATCTAAATTATAGATTTCATTTTCATAAACAATTGTACCTAAATTCATTTTTTCTCCTATTCTTTTTTAGTTTATATTTTATAGAAAAAAAAGTCAATATCTTTCCATTAATATTCTATACTTTTTGTTTCTTGTCCTTTCAACCCAATTCGATACATTTGATAAGTTTGTGATTCATCTTTACTTTTGTCTAAATAATATAATTCATCATTTGCAATATTAATTTTGGTATTCGTAACACTAATAGTTACAATCGAATCACATTGATTGCTTTTGCCAATTTTCATTCTAGCAATAGTCGAATTTTCTTTGTCCAAATAATATACATAATTACCACACACATTATAAGTCTGATTTTTTACCAAAATTGATACAAGCTCTTTGTCCTTTCCATTTGGTTTGAAACGAAATAACGCATTTTCGTTTTCATCTAAATAATAAATCCAATTGTCAACCACTTGCATTTTTTTAGCGTTTGCCTCTTCATTCAAAATATAAGGATTTTCTCCAGAAATCGAAACTTTTCCTATTTGATTGAATACATTTGTATAAAAAATTTCATCCCCGACAATTTGGAAATCTTGTATATTTTCCTCAAAAACAAGCGTTTCTCCTTCGCCATTTCTATCAATTCTTGCAATTCCTTTATTGGCTAAATAGTAAATTCCTTCGCTACGAACAAAAAATTTGCTAAGCGAGGTATAAATTGTCGCTATTTTCTTTAAATTTTCTCCATTTGTATCAATCCTTTTTATCACTACATTGCTAAAATCAGAAATGGTGATATAATAGATTTGGTCCTCAAAAACACTGATTGCATAAGCGGTTTCATCGGTTAACCTCTGTTCTTTTCCATTTTTATAGGCAAAAATTCCTTTTTCATATTTGTTATAATAAACGGTTTTATCACTTTGGGTCACAAGCCCCATGTTAGCAATGTTTCCATTATCTTTATGTTTATTCAAAGTAAATAATTTCACCATTCCTATTAGGATAATTCCAATACTCACTATAATTACTATTTTTTTTCTTTTTTTCATCTTACTATTCCCTTTTCTTTTACGAATCTGACAAATTAAATTCTGCATCCAGATTAAAACGATAGCCATTTACTGTAATAATAGCCAAATTAGAACTAATGGAAATATCTACTTCGTAGTTTGGTATCGTCAGTCCTTCTAGGTCTTGCAATCTCAAATTGGTTCCGTTTTGCAAATACTGCGTCATTTTTTCAGAAATTGTTTGAATTAAGACTTCTTTGGCTTGTTTTCTTGCATTTTCGTCTTCTGTCGCTGTATTTTGCTCTTCTGTTTGTTGTACAATTGAATTGGTATGATAGGTATCAATCATATTCAAATTTCTATTTTTTTCTCTTAAAACTTCCCATGTTTTCTGCACAATAGCATCTTTTGTGACCAATAATTCCTCTTCAGATAATGTGTCTAATAATAAACAATTTTCTTCCTTCAATAGCTCAATTTCTGGTGTAACATCAAAATTTAATGCATTTTCTAGTTCTGCTTTAAATTCACCATCGCTATCCGAATACACAATTTCTGCTGTGGTTGTATATTTTTTAGAATTAATAGTCCCTTTTGTTTCTAAATTAATATTGGTTTTCTTACGAATCTTGTTTTTATAAATTTGATTGATATTTAGCTTTGTTTTTGTAACAGCATCATCATTTTTCTTGTATAAACTAATATCATAGCCTTTTGTGGCATCGTCTTTTCCTTGTAAAACCGTAACAAGTAAATATTTCTCATTTTCTGATTTAGAAAGAATTCCCAAATCCAAACATTCTTGCGATTCAGAAAGTTCAAATCTTAGTTTTACGACTTTATCCTCGCTCACATACATTTTTACAATCAGACGATTGTTTTCCTTGCTTTTCTCCATTAACCTATTTTGCCATATTTCTTTCAATTCTGCTTCTGAACAATTTGCTTTTGCGCCACTTAGCAAGTAAAAAGACCAATTTATTTTCTGTACCAATTTTTGAATATTTTCTATAGTTTCTTGATAATTTTCACCTACAATAAAATTTTCTTCTTCGGTTCCTTCTGTCTCTTCATTGACCGCAATAAATCCTTGTGTTCTGACATTTTCTTCTTGCATATTATTTTGAGTCGTGTTAGTAGAATGTGAATTTTCTTGCGAATTTGTTTGCTCTGGCTCTGCTGTCTGCTCTGGTTGCTGTTCTTCTTGCGGTTCGGATGGTTCAATCTGTTGTGGTTGGTCATTGTTCTGTGTTATGGAATTGTTCTCTTCTGCAGTTGTATTTAACTGAATAGTATTGGCAATTGGTGTGGTATTCTCCGTTGTGGTATTAGAAGTTTGTGTATTTTCTATTGTATTACTCACAGAATTTGTTTGCGTATTTTCTGCGCCAGTATTTTCTCCCCAAATATTGATGGAAGTGTAAAAATTATTTTCTTGTCCTTGTATTTGAGACACATTTTCATTATCAGAATATTCTAAAATTCCTGTATTTTCATTTTCAAAGTCTTGTCCTTTTTTTGCCACCAATTCTGAAAACAATTCTTGATCTTGTGATAATTTTTCCGCTAATTGTTCAAATACTTCATAAGTTTTTGTAGAATCCAATTCCACAGTATACTCCGTTGTAGCTATTTGCTCTGAATTTAGAGTTACAATTACATTTTCTTTTTTTGAAAAGCAGTCAGCTGTTGCTTTTTCTTTTACAATCTCTATATAGGTTACTAGACGTGAAGGATTCGCTATTTTCTCTAAATCCAAACGTTCTCTATCCACCAAAAAATTTTTTAACTTTATCTTGTGGGACCAATCAATTGGTGCTTCCCCTAATTGATTTACCACATTTTGCACATTACTTCTATTCATTCCAACATATTTATTCACAATCTCATCTGACTTTATCGCAAATTGTTGATGATTGAAAATACCATCTAAAGTCAAAACTGGTTGGTCCGAATAGCGAATATCTATTTTATGATACGATTGGTTTTCATCGCTATTTCGCAAAATGGAATGACCTAATTCAAATTTGGACAAATCTAATTTGGAAAGCATATTATTTTCCATTGTAGTCGCTATTTTTAAGTTTGAGTTTGATTCATAATGCTCATTTTCCAATTTGTCCCCAATCTTGGAATAAATAGCGGAATCTAAAAAAAATGCTAAATCTTGATTTCCAATTTTACTAAAAAATTCACTCTTTATCGCTTCTTTTCCATTATTTTTTAGAAAATAACTATACCCAATATACGTAACAAACAATAAAATTAACAAAAATATTAAACTAATTCCAATGATTTTGCTTTTTTTAGAACGGTCTAATTTCATACGATTCTTACTTAAAATTGTCAAAACACAACTTTTAAGTTTCCTCCTTACTTCTTTTTGTATTTATTATATAAAAATATGCAAAAAATAACAAGATTTTTTGCATAAAAATTCATTTAATTTTTAAATCCCAACCCATACACCTCACGTGCATCAGTTATAATAATAAAAGCATTTGGGTCAATTTGCTTTGAAATTTCTTTGATTTTAATAATATGCTTTCTCTTCGCCACACACATAACCATCATTTTTTCTTGATTGGTATACAAACCTTTGGCATAAATCCCAGTTGCACCTCTTTTGAGTTCTCGATGAATAATATTTGAAATGTCTTCATATTGGTCTGAAATAATGTAAATCATTTTACTAAAATTAATGCCTTCAAACACCAAATCTAACATTTTATTAATAATATAAATCGCAATCGCAGAATACAACCCAATTTCAATTTCGCCCAAAAACACAATATTTAATAATACTACAAAAATATCCAGCCCTTGCAGTACGTTTCCAAGACTAATTTCGTTATTATATGTTACAATAATATTGGCCAGCAAATCCGTCCCACCAGTCGAACTTTTCCCTTTAAACACAAGTGCCAGTCCCAATCCAATAATAATTCCGCCATACACACTTGCTAATATTTTGTCTGTTGTAAAAGGTTCGATTTTGTCAAATATATTAATCGCTTCCGAAAAAACAAAAGTCGATACAATTGTTTTAATCACAAAGCTTTTTCCTTCTCGAAGATACGCAAAAATAAAAACTGGAATGTTTAAAATCATAATCGTAGTTCCCATTTTTATATGAAATAAATAATAAAAAATAGTCGCAATTCCAGAAAATCCACCACTAGATAATTGATTCGGAAGCAAAAACAAACTGGTGCCAAATGCCGCTAAAATGCTTCCTATGATAAATAACACATATTCTTTTAAGATATTTTTTACAGTTTGCATCACTTTTTCATTTCCTTTAAAAAAATAAAAAGGCACGGCGCACGTGCCACTATGTATAGTATGGGTAGATTTGGAAATTTTATTCTATTTTAGTTTGATGCAAGTTTCATCATCGTCTGCAAATTCTTTGTAGGTTTTTGTAATTTTAATATCCATTTTTTTAACTGACAATTTCTCATTTTGTCGGACAATAACATCTAAATTATAATTATTTTTAATTTTTTCAATATTTTCTTTTTTATATCCCACCACTTCATGGATATTTTGCGGATTGACCGTAAGCTCAATTTCTTTTGCTTTTGTATTAATTTTTTTGAGTTTCTCAACAATTTTGTCATAATAATACGCTGAAGCGACAAGTTGCCTCATATTTTCATGATACGGTCCAGCGATTACCTCACTTTCTTGTTTTTCAGGATTGGTAATCGTTTCTGTATTTTGAAGTCCAATACGAATAACTTTGATTTTTTTCTTTTCAAAAAATTGGCAAAGTTCTTTGCAGATTTCAACCGCTTGTGTAAGTTCCAAAGGTTCATAATCACCATTTTTGTATTGGGCTTCTAACTGTGTGCCTTTAATCACCAAAACTGGATAAATGCGAACCATCTTAGGTTTTAATTTTGCTAAATCTCTAGCTGTATGTAATTCATCTAAACGCGTACTTTCTGGCAGTCCAACCATCATTTGATGACCTAAAGTGAACCCATAAAGTCGAATCAGACGCGAAGCACGTTTTACGTCTTCATAAGTATGTCCTCTTTTAGCATGTTTTAAAATAGAATCATTGGTAGACTGAACCCCTAATTCTATTGTTTTTACTTTAAATTTTTTCAGGCGTTTTAACGTTTGTTTATCAATATAATCTGGTCTTGTGGAAATGCGAATTCTAGCAATTTTCTTTTGCTTTACATATTCATATGCAACATTTAGATAAGCATTTTGCATCTCAACATCCATTCCTGTAAAACTACCACCGAAAAAAGCTATTTCTTTTTCGGCATCTTTATTTTCAAACAACTTCAAATAATACTCAATCGTATCTCTAACCTCTTGCGGGCTCACATTTTTTAATTGTCCACTTATTTTTTGTTGATTACAAAAAATACATTCATTTGGGCAACCTAAATGAGGAACAAAAATCGGAATAATGTATTGTTTTTTCATATTAGTTTCCTTTCTTTTTTAAGCCTTCTAGCGCAATTCTTGCCGCTTCCATTTCTGCTTTTTTCTTGCTTTTTCCAATTCCTTGTGCTAGTTTCTTTCCATCACATTCTACATCAATCGTAAATGTCTTGGCATGATCTGGACCTTCTTCTTTGATTAAATTATATTTAATCATAACTTCGCCTTTTTTTTGTAATTCTTCTTGTAAAACCGTTTTATAATCCTTCATTCCAACATTCTGACTGGCAAATTCCATTTGTTCTTTTATATTTTCCATAATAAACTTTTCTGCAGGCTCTAAACCACCATCTAAATAAATAGCTGCAATTACCGCTTCAACGCTATCTGCAACCAAAGCTTTTTTGATAGAATTTGACATTTTCTCGCTTCTTCCTAAATATAAGAAATCACTAAAATTATGCTTTTGTGCAATTTTATAAAGACTATCCTCACACACGCTATAGGCTCTAACTTTAGTCATCTCTCCTTCTGACAATTTGTCAAAATTTTGAAATAAATATTTGCTACTAATAAATTCCAAAATGCTATCCCCTAAATATTCCAATCTTTCATTACTAGAAACCTTGTTTTCATAGGCATATGAAGTATGTGTAAGTGCTGTTTTTAGTAGTTCTTTATTTTTGAAAACATATCCAATACTTTTTTCTAACTCTTCTATTTTTTCCACCTCCTAAAATATAATTATATTGTACACTATTTTGTAAAAAAAAACAACATTTTTATAAAAAAATACAAACAAAAAAGTCTCACTTTAAAAAGCAAGACCTTTTTTATTTTATTAACACTTCTATTTCATATCTTTATTTAATTTTTCTATTTTTATATAAAATACCATTGCTACAGCGATTGCCACAAAAACTAAGGCTAACAAAGTATCGTCTACACCAGTTTTTGGCATATCGTTTTCTGATGTTGTGTTAGTATAGCTCGAAACTTGGCTGTTGATTGGATTATTGGTTGTATTATTTGTAGTATTGTTAGCTACAACATTTGTATTGGTTGTATTGTTCGCTGTATTCGTGTTTGTTGTTGCGATAATTGGCGCTACAGCCGTATTATTTTCTACTTTATTTTCAGAACTTGTACCAGTTCCAACTGTGATTGACGTAGAAATATCGGTTGCTGAAATATCACTTTCACTGTTAGAAGCTACAATATTTGAATACGAAATGGTTCCACTTTTTCCAGAAACACCAGATTTTGTTTTAAAGGCAATTTGGAAAACTTCTTGTGTAGAAGTCACAAATGTATTTTTAGTTAATTCTATTTTTCCAGTGGTTGCATCATATTTGGCAGTCCAACTATTTAATCCTTCAATACTCGATTCGCTGATGGTATCAAACACTTCTGTGTCATATTTTAAATAACCTTTTAAAGAATTGATGCCATTTGTTCCAACATCTAAATTAGAAACTTTTACGGTAACCGTAAATTCCGTTGATTCGGCTACTGTTGTTGCACTTGGTGTCATAGTAGCAGTAAAACTTAGCGCACTTGCTGAAATCGTCATTGTAAAAATAACAAATAGAATCATTAAATTGATACAAATTAATTTTTTTATTTTCATTTGAATTCTCCTTTTTTCTATATTGTCTATCATATATAGTATAACTTTTTCTCAGAAAAAAATCAAGCTTTTGCCCATTACATTTATATTACATTTCTGTAACATAAATGTAATATATTTTTTTCAATTTTCTCTTTCTTTTTTTGCTATTTGATGTATAATGTATGTATATGGTACAAAGGAGTAATTTATGAATGTAAATTCGATATTAAAAAGAGAAGGAATTGAAATAAAATCAAAATTAGATATAACACAAGTTAACAAAATTGCACAAATTATTGCTCAAAAAATCTGTGAGACTTTTCCCGAACATAATTTAGACAATCACGCACTTTTTGATACACTTGCAAGACTTGATATGTATATTGCACAAATGTCAGCGGATTGCGTTGCTAAATATTTTTATAAAAATAACACCATTTATTTTAGCAATAAAATGAATTTGGACAATTTAGACACATTAGCTATTCATGAATGTATTCATGCAATTCAAGAAGTCAAAAATCCTAGAGGGAAATTATTAAAATTGGGTTTATATGATGTAACTACAAACAAAGGACAAGGAATCAATGAAGCTGCCGTTCAGCTAATGGCAGTCAAAGCTTCTCAAACGCAAGCTGATTATGTAAAATATTATAATATGGATTTTTACACACAAAGTCCTCTATTTTACCCAATCGAAACCGCTTTGATTAACCAAATCATTTATTTTACAGGCTCATATCCACTTTTTCACAGCACTTTACATAGTGACCATATTTTCAAAAACACTTTTATTGCAAAATGCAATGAAAAAATTTATCATACCATTGAGGCTAATTTTGATTTATTAATCCATTATGAATCCTGTTTAGCTCTCGCGTTTTCTAAATTGACAAGTTATTCAGAAAATCAGACAAATTTAAATAAAATAAAAAAAATAAATGCAAAAATTGATTCCATCAAATCACTGATTTTAAAATTAACAATTTCAACCCAAAACTTAATCCTTGAACATTGTTTTGAAGCAGAATTTGATGCAATCCGAGATGCACAATCTTTAAATCGTTTTCAACAACGCTTATATGAATTTAATGAACTTTTAATCAATACCGATTCATATCATTTCTACAATTCATTTTACTGTGAAATGATGAATCGTTTAGAAGAAAAACGAGAATTAATCAAACAATATGGCGTACTAAATTACTTAAATGACCTACAAACAGATTTGCTTGATTTAGAACGTGATCATTTCGGTTTAAAATTTTTCCGTCGTTTATTTGATAAATTAAAACTATTATTTGAAGAAGCCATTCGAGATAAAAATGAAAGCGAGTAAGTTATAAACTCGCTTCTATTTTAAATAATCTTTTAACAAATTCTCAGTCAAAACAGACATCGAAATTCCAATTTCCAAATTCATTAGCTCTACATTTTGCTCCAAATCAGCTTTTACATTTTCCTCTAAACTTTCCATGTCCAACGCTTTTCCCGTTTTTAAATCATACCAATTTTCAGCATCATAATAGTACTCCTTTGTAATAATTTTCCCATTATTGACACATACATACGGTTTTGGCTCAAAAATACTCGTTCCTAGCGAAAATGTATCTTCAATATTAGCAATTTGCATCAATGTTGGCTTTATATCAATTTTGCTAACTGGCTCCTCAATCCTCATTTTCTGAATTTCTGGAATTCTCATACCACAAGCAACATTTGAAAACTCAAATTGCATTCTAACAGAATTATAATTTTGTTTATCTTCCCCCAAAAATTCAATCAAATCTTCATCATACATTGTCATTCCATAATGGTCACCATAAACCAAAATTACACTATCCTCATACAAATTTCGCGCTTTTAGCTCCTCTAAAAAAATCCCAAATGCATAATCTGCATAATTGACCGATTCTAAGTAATCACCCAATTGTGTTCCTTTATATTTTCCCACATCAATTGAAATTTTATGTTCCTTATTTTGAATTCCTTCCAAATCAAACGGTTTATGTGAGGAAGCTGCCACAATATCCGCAAAAATTGGTCCTTGTGTTTGAGGCAACATGTCCAAAATCTGGCGATACAATAATTCATCTGACAAATAGGTACGTATTAATTCAGAAGTGTCTGCAAAATCATGAATAAAATACACATTATCCACATCATATTTTGCAAAAACATTTTTGCGATTCCAGAAAGTATCATAATTTCCATGTGCATACACATTTGTGTAGCCAGCTTTTTTATAATTTTTAAAAATATCATCATATGTATTTGAATAATATTTACTAAACGCTTCCCCATTTTCGCTTGGATAAATGGAAGTAATAAAACTATGTTCTGAATCGGCAGTTGTCGTATAACTAGATGCATGCATATTAGAAACATAAATATTTTCTGCTAAAAATCGGTTTAAATTCGGCGTAATCTCTTTTCCATTGATTTTTCGCTCAATCACAAACTGTTGCACAGACTCTAACTGCACTGCAAAAACATTTTTTCCTTGTGCAATTCCTGTATATTTTTCACTATCAGTGTCACTTTTCTTTTTATTTTTTAACGTTTCATAGGCTTCCATCATTTCATCATATGTATTATAAATCGTACTTTTATGATTTGTTACTGCATTTTTAATATCCACAAAATGATAGCCATAAATTGTGCCATATCTAACTGATTTATATTTGCTATAAATAAAACCAGTCACCAATTCCAACGATTCTGGAATCAAGTGATATGATGTACAAAAAAATATGATAGACACCAAAGTAACAGCAATTGGAGCAATTTTAAAATTTTCTTTTGCTCGAATGGTTATCCATCTACTAGCCAAAGCAATTGCAATGATTATAAAATCGATAAAATATAGTATTTGATGACTACTTAGCAAAGTCGGAATCGCTACTAAAATTTCGTCTTTATATTGCAAATTTCCGTGCTTGCATAATTGACAAAATATTGGATGCATACGTATAATACAATTCATCAGCAAACAGCAAAATACTAATCAAAAGATTAATTATGATGCCAAATTCAAATCTTCTCACTGATTTTCTAAATAACAGTAATGGAAACACAAGAATAACAATAAAAAAGCTAGTTTGTCTGATAGACCACATCCATATTGTATCATCTTTAAAAACCGTATTAGCATAAAAGAAAATCGTTTTTAGTAAAATTAAAATACCAACAAAAAGTACATACCATCTTGAACTTAAAACAAATTCAAACATTTTTCTTATTTTACCTTTTTCTTTGAATTTCTGTAAGACTTTACTTTCCGTTTTCATAAGCAATTCCTCCTTTCTTTATTTGTTATCGTTTTATTTTAACATAATTCTACATAATTAGCAAGATAAATTTTTTCCAAAAGCCATTTTTCTACAAATTTCAACAAAAAAGAGGAATAATCACGAATTATTCCTCTTTCAAATTCTCGTTTTTTATGCCACGCCAAAATACACATATGCCCTTTAAAGGGTCTTTTTATCCATTTTAAGCGACTTTTGCTCTTTACGATATTTATGTCTACCTTTATTAAAAAAGCCCCTTCTCGTGCATTCTAGTGTGTCATTCAAAATGTCATTTTTCTGAACTCTACCTTTTATATATATCTAAAACGCGCAAATAGGTACTTTTTACGCATTTTCCAGATTTTTTAGTCATTTTACTCCAATTTTTCAAAAAAATGGTTTAAAATTGATTTTTTACTTTATTTCACTGTCCATAATTCATTTGCTTCATCATGTTCAACCGAAATATCAGATGGTAGAGAAACCACAGGTCTAATTCCATAGTGTGGAACGCCATAGGAGTCGAAAATCACTCCGTTGTGGTTTATTTTCATCATTATATGCACTATTCCCCACAAGCCACATATACGGCGAGTTATCATAAAGAACGGCTAGCCAGTATCCATAACAGTCACCAACTTCACTTGTATGTGGTATATACAGCCCCGTTGGGTCACTTAATTCTTGCATATTACCTAGCGTTTCATTTAATTTACTACTTCCCACCTTACTATTATTATTCCAACTTGCTTTTAATTGCTCATAAGTTAGTGAGCCTGTCACTGTCGCTCCATTAATTCCATTTGCTAGACTATTCCATGCAGTTGCATGATTCAAATTGTTTACAAATTCCTCTTTCTTACTAGTCTCTACCCATACTGAATATGTTTTATCAGCTGGTAATCCAGCATTTGTAGCATGTCCTGTTGCATTCGGCAAATAATCCGCTAATATTGCATAAACCCTATTTCCTTCTTTATAAAATATTCTCCAATTATTCGCACTATTTCCCGTTCCTAATGGATCATTTCCTAAATCAATATAATCTCCTATATTCGAATCTGTGACAGAATCTAAAGTTGTCTGAACTGGTTTTTGTGTTGTGTCTCCTCCTGTCGAATCACTTCCTGTCCATCCCACTTTTCCATCTTCGATTTCTCCTT
>CANSOA010000005.1 GCA_947648495.1 uncultured Clostridium sp. | reverse complement strand
CTGCCCAGCCTACTATTTGCATTTTGTTTGCTTCCATTGTATAATTTTGATTGTTCGCTGGTGTTTCTATATGCACCATTCCGTCATAGTTTTTTTGAATTGTCGCACGGTCTTGGGGAATAACGTTTTCCTCTTCCTCTATCTTAGGCATAGCACTTTTTTCACTAATGTGTTCTGTTTCTGTTGTTATATTTACAAAATTTTCTTCTTCATTTGGTGTAGGTTCTTCCAAAATAATATTTTCTTGTTTTACTTCTTCTGATGATATATTTTCTAATTCTGTCTCTTTTTCAGTTTCAATTTCTTCCACTTTCTTTTCATTTGCAATCATATTATTTTCTGAGACTTCGTTTATTTCAACTGTCTCATTTGTTATTGTATTTTCCACTCCATATGCAATTGGATAAAAAGCACTAAATACAAATACAATTAACATGAATATTCCAACAATTTTCTTCATAATTTTCCCTCCTAATTCTCGTATTCATACCACAAACTTTGTTCTTTTAGCTGATTAATTAAGTTTATATGTTCTTCATTTGTTTTGGTAAAATATACTTTTTTGTTTTTGTCTGCTACAAAATATAAATTGTCTGTTTCTGTATAATTTAATGTTGCTAAAATTGCTTCTTTGCTTGGATTACAAATTGGTCCAATTGGCAATTTTCCTTCCATATTAGGACCTCGTGTATTGTATGGATTTGGGGTTTTTAGTTCTTTGGCATATAAGTCTCTATCCCCCATATCAACTTTAAATGCATAATATGCTGTAACATCACTTCCTAAACTCATTCCTTGATTCAATCGATGAATTAATACACCTACAATTTCTTTTCGGTCTTGCTCACTTACACCTTCTAATTCTGCAATAGAAGAAAGTGTCATTAATTCATGGATATTATATTGAATTTCGTCTTTATGGCTACTTAAAAACTTGTCCATATAATTCAACATGACATTAAAAATGGTTTTGACAGAAACTTCTTTATTTTCAAAAATATAGGTATCAGGAAGCAAATATCCTTCTAGTGGATAATAAATATTTTCGTTTTTTATATCTTCTGTTAAAAACCAATATTTTTCAATTAATGAATCAATATATTCTTTATTTTCCAATAACGCAAAAACGTCTTCTTCGGTATTGTTTGTTTTTTCTGCAATTGTTTTGGCAATACTTCTCATATTTTTGCCTTCTACAAATGTGATTTTTATCTCTTCATTAACGATTTCTCCATTTTGGATATGGGCTAATATTGTGGCTAAATCTTCTGCATTATTTAAGTCATATTTACCTGCTTTTAGATTTTGAACATGATTTAATTTTGCATAAATTTTCATACTATTGGCACTTTTAATGACTTGTTTTTCTTCCAATAACTGCGCAATTCCGACTATGCCAGTACCTTCTTTAATTTCTACGCGGATAATTTGTCCATTTTCCTTTTCCACTGACTTTGTTCCATTATAATACCACATAAAAGTTCCAATTATCACCAAAATTAGGATTATTAAAATCACCGCTATGCTTATGATTATGATTTTTTTTGTTTTCTTTTCCATGTTTTACTCCAAACTTTTTATTCTATGATAAAATCTACTATATTTTTAAGTTTTTCTTTGTCTAACATCTCATTTGCCTTAATAACAACTTTCAAACCAGATTCTTTGAATTTCGGTGTAAGTTCAATTAAAAATCGATAAAAACTATTTACATCATCCATTTCTTGAAAGTCAATACAAACGCCTTTGTATTGATTTTGCATTACTTGTTCATACACTTTTTTAATACATTCATTTCTTAATGAATACGTTGCAAACGCTGTAGAAATACTTGTGATATTTACTTGTTCTTTGGTTAAAACAAATAAATCATCTCTGTTTTTGAAATCACTCTCCTCCAGTTTTTCTTCTACCCAATCTTCCCTTAAAACTTCTACTTCAGAAACTTTTTTTGCTTTTATATAACCAATATTTCCACTTAATGTTCGCACTTTTCGATAAGTTCCATTTTCTTCAATTAGAAATAACGTATCGCCTCTTTTTACTTTTTCAACAACGACAGAAAATGGATTTTTATGTAACATTACTTTTGCCTTGTTGAGAGCAAAAACTTGTTTTTTGGATTTAGTTGTCGAATCCATAATCACCAGATTGGTCTTATCTACATATTCTGCTTCAATATCATAAACAATTTCTAAATCGGAAATTGGCAAATAAATTTTTGAATCAATTTCTTTTAACCTTCCTTGCATTGGAATTGGCGTATCATTTACTATCATTTGCGTATCATCTAAATGCAAAACAGCAACATGTTTGTTATAAGTAGTAATCAATTCTTTGTCTCCCACATTATAATAAATGGTAGAATCAAAAATCTGCTTAATATCGTCTTTTTCTAGATAAATAACGGAATTTTCTACATAAATAGGATTCATCAAGTTAATTTCAGCACTATTAAACAATACCTGCATTTGTTTTCTCTGATTTTTGACACTTAACTGATACACCCCATTTTTTATCATTACTATAAGAATACCGTATGCCAAAAATAGCTACAATTCTTCTTATCAGAAACTTTCTCGTCCTTTTCTTTTTCATAATTTCCTCTTTATTTAGTTTTGTTTCTTAGTCATCATATCATAAACGACATCCCTTGTAAAGAAAATACAAAAAAAATTAAAATATTTTAAATTTTTACATTATTTTTAAAAATATTTTTAAAAACACTTTATTTTTTTGTTCTTTTGTAGTATAATAGTTATATAATTTTACATAAGCGTTCTCAAAAATAAAAAAGTGAGGTGATTTTTTATGTGGAAACTTTGGTTAATTATTTCTGGATTTTTCTTTATTATTGAAATATTTACTGTCGGATTTCTTGTTTTCTGGTTTGGCGTAGGCGCATTAATTACCATGATTGTGAGTATATTTGTTGATAATATTATCGTACAAGGCACTGTATTTTTGATTACTTCATCTATTTTGCTATTTGCCACACGACCATTTGTCAACCAATTTGCCAAAACGGATGATGAAAACAAGACCAATGCTTATGCTATGGAAGGAAAAATCGGAAAAGTCATTCAAACAATTGACCCAATCGAAGGAAAAGGTCAAATCAAAGTTGGAGGCGAAGTTTGGTCAGCCAAATCTTCAGATGACACACAGATTTCACAAGATACAAAAGTTATCATCGAAAAAATAGATGGTGTGAAAGCCATCGTAAAACCTATTTAAAGGAGGATAAAAAATGGGGTTTTTATTTGTATTATTTATCATATTAATTATTTTAGCAATCAAAACAATTAAAGTTGTTAGACAATCAGAAGTTTACATTATAGAGAGATTAGGTAAGTTTCATAAAGTAGCAGAAGCTGGACTTACCATCATTGTACCTTTTATGGATACCGTAAGATCCGTTGTTAGCTTAAAGCAACAAACAATGGATATTCCACCACAAGGTGTTATCACTTCAGACAATGTTACGATTACCATTGATACCGTTGTATTTTACAAAATCACGGATCCTGCTAGAGCTGTTTATGAAATTCAAAGCTTGAAAAAGGGTATTGAATATTTAGCTATCACAACCATTCGTGACATCGTTGGTAAAATGGAATTAGACCAAACTTTTAGTTCTAGAGATATTATTAATGACAAATTAAGAGTCATTTTAGATGAAGCAACTGATGCTTGGGGTTGTAAAGTAGATCGTGTGGAAATCAAAGATATTACACCACCTGCTGACATTCGTGATGCAATGGAAAAACAAATGAATGCAGAACGTAACAAACGTGCTTTAATTCTACAAGCCGAAGGTGAAAGACAATCTGCCATCACGCTTGCTGAAGGACGTAAAGAAGCTGCTATCTTAGACGCTGAAGCTGACCGTGAATCAAAAATCAGACGTGCTACTGGTGAAGCAGAAGCTATCAAACAAGTAGCAGACGCTAAAGCAAAAGAAATCCAAATGGTTTATGATGCCATCAAAAATGCTGATCCAAATGAAAAATTAGTACAATTAAAATCGTTAGAGGCACTTCAAGAAGTGGCAAAAGGTGAAGCTAATAAAATCTTTATTCCATTTGAAGCGACTTCTGCATTAAGCAGTTTAGGCGCTGTAAAAGATGTTATGATAGATGGAAAAAATGCGAAAAAATAAATCAATTTACAAATTAACAAAAAGAAGGGCTAATCCCCCTTCTTTTTGTTTGTGCTCTTTATAACTTATTTAAGTCTTAGATTAAACTTAAACTTCATGTCTTCGAATGCTATATCACCATTCTTAAGATACAACATCTTCAATTCCCCGTGAGACTCCATACAAAATTGTATTCCATTCGGTTTGCTTAAGAATTCTAATATCCCGCTGAAATGATCGCACAGTCTTTTGGTAATTTCTTCACTTACGCTTTTCTCTTTTGAAGAAGTATATTCTGACAAAATTTGATTATAGTTTTTTCTTTCTTCTTTACAGAAAAAACCACTTATATCCGTTACACAAATACCACATTCAAGATTCTGCGGTCTATTCATTATATGGTTGTAATACAGGCTTAAGATTTCTTTCTCGATTTTACCAATTTGCTTTTTCTCTAGCCGCCGAATTTCTTCTTCCAAATTCAACCAAAAATTGTTAATCTGCTCCAATTGGGGCTGAAGTTCTTTGAAACTAAAATTATTTTTTTCCATTTTTGTTACCTCTCTTTCTTGATATTGTACTTTTATTATATTATATTTTACATAATTTGTCAAGTGTTTTAAATTTTCTCGCATCGGTTCTATCTTTCTTCCCATTTCATATACTTTTAAAGGTGATTTTCGTGAATAAAAAACTTAAAACCTTCCTTTTCAATAGCCTTTTATTAACTTGTAGTTCGATTCTTTTTAGAATATTTGCTATTTTTTTTAATAGCTATATCACACAAAAAATTGGAAAAGAAATGCTTCGGCGTGTTTAATCTTGTTATGTCTGTATATGTTTTTGGGATTACACTTGGCACATTTGGGATTAATTTAGCGGTAACACGTCTTGTTTCGGAAGAACTTGCGATTGGTAATAAAGAAGGCGTTCGTAGGATTGCAAAACGATGTATTGGTATCAGTTTGGTTTGTGGGATTGTGGCAAGCTTACTTTTTTTCGTATTTTCGGATTTTATTACACAAATTTGTTTACATGGAAAAGTTTCTAAAAATGTGGTGTACGTGATGTGTATTGCTCTTCCATTTATTGCTATGTCAGCAGCTATTTCTGGCTATTTTGTGGCAATTAGGCGTGTGTATAAATCTACAATTGCCCAATTTTTTGAACAAATCATAAAAATATGGATTACTGCATTTTTCTTAGAGTTATTTTTGCCAAATGGACTTGAATATGCCTGTTTTTCGCTTATACTGGGTGACCTAATTTCAGAAATTTTTTCGTTTTTGTGCAATTATGCTTTATATAGACATGATGTGAGAATCTATAAAACGCCCTATCTAATACATCATAACACAAATTATTACAACAGAAAAATCTTCAAAATTTCTGTACCTGTTGCGATTACTTCGTTTATTCGTTCGGGCTTGTCAACCTTAAAACAAATGATTATTCCTCTTAGTTTTGAAAAAGGTAAAATGAACTGCTCACAAGCCTTAACGATTTACGGTGAAATTAACGGAATGGCAATGCCGATTGTGATTTTTCCAAACGTGATTTTCAGTTCAATTAGCGGTCTATTTGTTCCCGAATTTTCGGCTTATCATGCCCAAAAAAGGCAAAAAACCATTCAGAAAATAACGTACATCATTTTAATCATTTCTCTTGCGATTTCGGCAGTTGTTACTATTTTTTTGTTTTTCTTTGCTGACAATCTAGGAATGTGGATTTACAAGGATTCTTCGATTGCCTATTACATAAAAATTTTATCTCCAATTGCAATTTTTATTTTGCTTGATTGCGTGATTGACAATATTCTAAAAGGACTGGATGCCCAAAATGACGTGATGATTATTAATATTTTGGATTTGTTTATTAACATTTTGTTTATTTACACGCTTGTGCCAAAGTTTGGTATTTATGGGTATTTATTATCTATGTATTTTAGTGAAATTTTTAATTTGGTTTTAAGTTTGGGAAAATTGATGAAGGTGACGCATTTTAATTATTTTAGCAAAAAATAAATGGATTAAAAGATGGATTTTTTGATATTGAGAATAAATTTATCCGTTAATGTATTTTTTATATTGCAAAAAGCGGGCGATTGATAATCGCCCCTACAAAATTACGTTATTCTATTAAAAAAATTTTTCAAATTCTTCACTGGAAATCTTTTCTTTTTCTAATAAGACCTCTGCTACTTTATCTAAAATATCCATATTTTCTCGTAAAATGCGTTGGGCTGTTACATAAGCATTTTCAATTAAAATTTGAATTTGATTTCCGACTTCGTCAATGACTTTTTCACCAAAAATTTGTAGTTCATATGGATCATCAACTTTTAGGGAAATTGGTCCTAATTTGTCGTCCATGCCATAAACCGTTAGCATATCTTTGGCAATGCCTGTTGCTACTTCTATGTCGTTGCTGGCACCTGTTGAAATTTCGTTTAGCGCAATTTTTTCCGCTGCTCGCCCGCCCATTAAGGCAACCATTTTTTCTAATAATTCTGTTTTTGAGACATAATATTTGTCTTCATTGGTTTTATACATGGTATAACCGCCTGCAGCTCCTCTTGGAATGATGGAAACTTCTTTTACAGCTGTTTGTGTCTCCAAAAATTTGCTGACTACCGCATGACCTGCTTCATGATAAGCTGTCAATTTTTTGTCTTTGTCAGAAATGACACGATTTGCTTTTTCTAAACCAACGGTGACTTTTTTTACAGCATTTTCAATGTCTTCATTGGTGATGGCATTGTGATTTTCTCTGGTGGCAATGATGGCCGCTTCGTTTAAAATGTTGGCAAGTTCAGCACCAGTAAAGCCCGCTGTGTCTCCTGCGATGGAACGAAAATCAACATCGTCAGCAAATTTTTTGTTGGCACTGTGCAATTTTAAAATGGCTTCTCTGCCGTTTAAATCAGGGGTTGGAATGGTGACTTGGCGGTCAAATCTTCCAGGACGTAGAAGTGCTTTGTCAAGCATTTCTGGACGGTTGGTCGCTGCTAAAACAATGATGGTTTCATTGGTGTCAAATCCGTCCATTTCGACTAATAATTGATTTAGCGTTTGATTATTTTCCGTTTCTGCACCACTGTTGCTACTTCTTCTAGCCCCAATGGCGTCAATTTCGTCAATGAAAATAATGGCGGGTGCCATTTTTTTGGCTTTATCAAATAATTTTCTGACACGTGATGCGCCAAGTCCTGCAAACATTTCAATAAATTCCGAACCACTCATGGAAATAAATGGTACTCCTGCTTCTCCTGCAATGGCTTTGGCAATCAAGGTTTTTCCTGTTCCCGGTTTTCCATAAAGTAGAATTCCTCTTGGAATTTTGGCGCCCATGTCTAAATAAGCTTGGGGCTTTTTTAGGAAATCTACGATTTCAATTAATTCATTTTTTTCTTCGTCAAGACCTGCAATGTCTTTAAAACGAATGTCTGATTTTTTGTTGCTTTCTCCGCCATAAACCTTTTCTTTGTCGCCACCAAACCCTTGCATTTTAAATATCATGAGCATTAAGCTAATTAGTAAAATGGTTGGTAATAGTGAAAATAGTGTGTCTGCAACTTTTAATAATTGGTTGGTACTTTCTTGGATTAGCTCGATTTCTAAGCCATTTTCGTCTACTTTGGTTTGTACGAGTTCGATAAAAGCTTGTGTGCTTGGTACAATGACCCTTTTTTGCCTATCTTTTTCGTTTTCTTCGGTTCCTGCTTCTCCATTTAGGGTTTTGTAAGTTACGGTTATCGTGGTGCTTCCAGTTGTCATTTTGATTTTTTCAATTTGACCTTCATTGATATTTTTGATAAGTTCGGTGTAAGCAAGTTCTTTTTCTTCTTTTTTGGTTTTGTCTAAATAAAAGATTCCAGCTATGGCTCCTACTAATATCACAATACAAATGATCGTCAATAAAATTTTATTGGGGTTATTTTCTTTGTTATTTTTCATATTTTCTCCTTTCTTTTATATTTCAGAACCATCTGGCTCACCACCCTCAAGTGGCTTGTCATCTGGTTTCTTTTCTGTGTCTTTTTCTTCGGGTTTTTTATTTTCTTTTTTCTCTTCCTCTTTTTCTTCTAGATTTTCTGATTCTTCTTGAATTTTCTTTTGTACTTCGATAATTTTTCCGATTTCGACTTGTTGTTTTAGTAAATCTGATTTCATCATTAATATAACCGCTACTACATAAACATACGAAATTAGCAGATAAACAAGTCTGAAATATTCGGTGTAAAAACCTGCCAAATAATAAGCAATGTTGTAGAGCATGCTCAAAATAATTGAAAGTGTGAGTGCATAAATGGAAATTTGAAAGGCTCCTTTGAGTGGCAGATTGACTTTGCAAATTTTGGATGATAAAAAGGCAAATATCGCTATTACTATCCAATCCAGGAAGATAGAAATGAGCTGAATAATATAGATTCCAACTACGATTAATAAAAATACTGTGATAGCAATTCCCATCCTACCAATAGAGTTAATTTCTTGGATAAGTTGCGCTTTGTCTAAAGTGGTTATTCCACTTTTATTTATAAAATCTGCATATTTATATTCGACTTCTTCAATTCCAGATTTATAAATCGCTTTGTCTTTTAGAAAAAGAATTCCAACTGACTTAATTTGATTGCGGTAGGTTTGCATTTTTTCTGGTGTTAAGTCTTCGCTTGTGTCAGCAATCATATAGAAATCAAATTCTTCATCATAGGAAGTTATGTTTTGTGAAAATTGAAGGGTTTCGTTTTCATAGGAAAAATCTGGCATTTCATTTTGGATATAGTGATACCCTTTATTTACCATTTTCATGATACTATACGTTTCAACAATTCCTATTGTAACTGCTAAAAGTAGCACAATTAGAAAAAAATATTTGACTGCGACCGCTGTTTTTTCTTCTAAAAAGAGACTATAATTTTCAAGTTTGGTGACTGCAATTTTGATTCTTGCAAAAAAACCCATTTTTTTATTTTCGTTTTCCATTATTGATACTCCCTTCTAATCATACTATTTACTTGCATTGGTGGAATTTCCAAAAGTACTTCGTCTTGAATGGAAATGTTTTCGCTGTCTGTTATGTCGACAACTGCGTGATACATTCCAATTCTTCCTATTATACTATATTTTTTATGATTAATCAAAACTTTTATGCGATTGTCTTTGAAAAATTTTTTGATTTCAATTCCAACGGATAAAATATTTTCTTTGTGTGAAAAGATATCTCTGTCTTTTCGCATGTTGAAGCCGTCCATGTAACCAACGGGCAGAACCGCAATTTTGGTTTCTCTTTTGGTTTGATACATCTTTCCATAACTAATATTATATCCTTTTGGAACGATTTTTATTTCTTGAATACTGGATTTAAATTGCCCAATTTTTTTTAAGCCTTCGACCGGATTTAAGGTTCGTCCTTGTATCAGTGAGCCAATTCGTACAGCGTTTAAGTGCATTCTAGGATATTTTAAAAAGGCAATTGATTCAGAACAGTGCAAGATTCCTACGTTTTGTCCTTCTTGCTTTAAAAATTTTATGACAGTTAAAAATCGGTCAAATTGTTTTGTTGTGAATTTCTCGTCCATTGGTCTTGCAAAATGGGTGTACATACCAGAAATTTTAATTTTGTTGCACATGTTAAATGTGTCTAAAATTTCTTTTTGATTGGTGTGTAAAAAACCATAGCGACCAAATCCTGTATCAATTTTGATATGTGCTTTTATTTCGCATTCTTGGTTTTGCGCGATTTTTTCTAGGATTTGAATTTGTTCTTTTGTACTGATGGTTAAAGTGATTTTATTTTGAATTAATTTTTGAAGTTCGTTTTCTTTTGATGTTGGCGTTAGCATTAAAATTTCTTGCGTGATGTGTGCTTTTCTTAAAGTGAGAGCCTCTTCTAAATTGGCAACTGCTAAAAAGTCAATTCCGTTTTTTACCAAAAATTTAGAATATGGCACTAAACCTAAACCCATTCCATTTCCTTTGACAACAGCAATGATTTTAGGAAAATTTCCGCAATCGTCTTTTCCAGAAGAATTGAGCTTTTTTCGAATAATTTTTAAATTACTTTTTAAGTCTTTACGACTGATGATTAGTTTTTTCATAGGACTCCTAGACTACTATATTTCTTAACAATTTGAAAATAATAAAAAGAAATATCTTCACAAATAATATTTAATTCTTTGAAGAATTTTAATTTTATTATGGCTACCATAAGTCATTTTTCAAATACACTTCTGTTTTTTAGTGCAATCTTAGCAATCGTTTATCTATAATCTTTTAAAAACACCAAAAGCTCCTTTTCATCTGTAAATATTTTATCAAAAATTAAATAAAGTGAATCGGTCACATCATACTCTCCAATGGCATAACATTTCTTTCCTAAGCCATACGCAACACCTGCCTCAATATGCGCAGACTTTCCGGCAGGCAATACTAATAAAAAGTTTTTAGACTTTTTTTCTGCTTCCATATCATGTTTAAAAATTGTTTTTACCGCATCACTTTCTAAGCTTAAATTCTCAAATTTTTTCATTAATTCTTCTGGATTTTCGTTCACATCCAAACCTGCTTCTGCATGCGATTGTTCGTTTTTCAAAAAACAATAATATGAGATATTAAGTTGGTCAAAAATTTCACAGATTTTTAATATTTGTTCTTTATTTCTAGTTCTTCCTGCAATGAAAAAATCGTAGATTTCATTTTCATCAATTTTGTTCATTCATTAACTCCTTTTCCAATATTTCCACTACTTCAGAAAAATCTTTTATTTGATAATCTGCCAATTGATTAATTTTTTCTCTTTCTTCATCAGAATATTCATCATACACAGCTACTACTTGAATTTGCGCATTTTTAGCCGCTTCTATTCCGATTAAAGAATCTTCAAAGATTAGGACTTCGTCTTTTTTTACCTTTAATTCTTCTACAACTTTCAAAAAAATCTCTGGATTTGGCTTCATTTCTTTAACATTTTCCCTAGTAAAAATCAGCGAAAAATAATCATCTATTTTGGCTTTATGCATCATATTTTTATTTTGTGTGCGATATAAATCCATATTCGGTTTCCTTGTTGTGCTTGCTATCGCCAAAATAAATCCATTCTCTTTTAATTTTTGAATCAATTTATCTGCCTGTGGTTTATAATCGATTACATTTTTCAAATAATCTTGGGCAATTTCATAACGTAATTTTAAAATTTCTTCTGCTTTCAAATTAGATTGATATTTTTGTGCCAATGTTTTACAATATTCCAAATAAGGATTTTCGGATTTGCTAAATTTACGTAGTAAAGTATCACGCTGTTTTTGAATGGCTTTATCTTCCAATTCGTTTGAAAATCCAAATTTTTTTATTAATTTTTTATCTACTTCATTCCAAATACCAACTGAATTAATTAAAGTGCCATCCATATCAAAAATAATCACTTTTTTGTCTTGAAACATACCTACTCCTTTTCCTATTCTACTCTCCCCAAATGCAATTTATCCATTTATCAACTTTTTAAATGAATTAGCATTTAAAATCGTATTGGAAACAAATTTGCCTTTATAAAAATTTGCCCAATTGTTAAATACAGCAGGTGCATTTTTTGCTTTTTCTAATGAATCTATTTTTATAAAGTTAATTTGAATTTTATTTTCCTGTGCATATTGCGTTAATTCATTTACTTCATATTCAACATATGGACATGCTGGACTATAATAAATAGTAAATTCATTATGCTCAATTTTCATATTTTTAGCTGTTTCATTAAATTTAGGCGTATCACTTTCTTTAAATTGCAGAGCTAATAATTGATAATCCTCTATTTCATCTACAACTTTAAATCCGAAATCGCTCAAAAAACTTCTTTTCCCCTAAAAACGGTTTCTTTTTTTTAGAGGTTAACGTGCAAATCCCATTCATCCCTTTTTCTTTTGAATCCTGTATGGCATATTCTAACAATTCTTTTGCAATTCCTTTTCCTTTAAAACTGCCAGCGACCCATAAGCAATAAATATATTCATACTTCTCACCATGAATCGGAACCCAAGCTGTTTCAATTGGTTCATATTCAATAAATATTTTTCCTCTTGCATTTAATTTTCTAAAAACATGTCCTTCTTTTAATTTCCCTTTCATCCATTCTTTTTTATATGTAACACCATTTTGATGTTTTGGGTCACCTATGGCACAACACAAATGTTCATTTTCTATATTTTCTAATGTTAAATTTATATATTCATTCATAACATTTTCTCCATTTTTGTAATTTATTATTATCCGTCTTTTATCAGCTCTTTTTCTAATATTTCTACAACTTCACAATCCCATACCCAATAAAAGGACTTACATAGATTGCAACATAAATCAAACTAATCCATGGCTGATAATCCACATAAAACTCCTTGTATGATAAGGACCAAGGATGCTTTATAATAACCCAACCAAACAAATCAAATATCACCGTTATTGTTCCCCACAAAATAGACGTTATCAAAACATCTTGGAAAGTTACTATTTCCAATGTAATAAAATAAAGATAGGAAAAAAGTGGAAATACCGTGATATTATAAAGTGGATGACATGATTTTGTTTCTTCATAAGCTTCCCCCATACCTTCGCTTTCTTTCATAGATTTCATATGTCGCACATAAATATTAAAAATTGTATGGAAAATGCCAATGGTCGTAACAATAGCATAAGCAAGCCAATAATATAACATTGAAGTTCCAAAATTTTTCATTTTTTCTCCTTCTCCAAGTTTCCATATCTTTTCTATACCTTAATTTATGCTATATGCTCTGAAATCCACTCAAAATATTTTTTTCGTTTCAAAATAGATAATTTATACTTATCTCCATTCTTCATTGTAATCAAAATACCAAATGGAAAAAACGGTGGTGTCATACAAGTCTTTACTGCACTAATATCTTTCATTTCAATTTCCCAACTTACACTTTCTGTCCCAATCAAACCTGACGCCAAAAATGCAATACGCTCATCCGTAAAATAATATCTTCCTGAAACTTGTCTGTTAATGCTTATTTTAGGCATTTTCCAACAATCTCCTGCAACCTTACCTGCAAATAATTGCTCACCATCTTTTACTTCAAATACTTTTTTTCCCATATTATTTCCTCCCAATCTTCTTTTTCATTGTTCTAAAACTTCTAAAACTCTTCTCTGCCAACTTATATAACTTATATACTAACGGCTTATATGGCATATAAACTTCCCCAATAAACTCCGTAAACTCTGCACCAAAGCCCTTTTTAAAACGATACAAACCATACTGTGGATGATTTTCATCCACGACCCCTGAAACGCCACGAAAATCATAGAGCTCATGACCCTTTTCAATCGCCTCTTTTATCATCGTCCATTGAAGCAAATAATTGGGCATCAAATTTCTATGCGAATTACTGCTCGCACCATACAAATACCACGTTTTTTTGCCATATAGAATTGGAATAATCCCTGCAATCGGCTTGTCCTCGTGATATGCCATCAAAAGTTTCATATGCTCTGGTGCTAGGACATCATACATTTTCTCAAAATAAGCCAAAGAACGAATGATAAAATCATCACGTTTTCCCGTCTCTTCCATAATTTTATGAAAATCTTTCAAATCGTCTCTGGTTCCTTCACGAATCGTGACACCTTTTTTATTTGCCAAACGAATATTATATCTAGTTTTTGAATGAAATCCGCTAAATACTTCGTCTTCTGTTTTTCCTTTTAAATCAAGCTGGAAAACAAATCGAGGCTGAATTTCGTCCTTAAAATCCTTGCTATCATCCTTAATTTTATAGCCAATATTCTCAATTTTTTCTCGAAATTTTTCGTCTGATTTCAAAATATCTGGTTCAATACGAAGCACAAATGCCTTGTATTTTTTTGCCAGTTCATTTGCTCCATGTGTCAAATCCTTCAAAACTTGTTCGTCATAAATATCACAAACAGGACCTCTGGCAGAATACATTAAATTCCCAAAAAGTGGTATTTTTCGAATCCAAACACATAAACTTCCCTTAATATTGCCATTTTCATCTTCTGACAAAATTACTTCTTTGTTCCAGCTTGTTTTTACTTCGCCCCATTCTAATGATTGCTGAAAATTGCATCTTGGATGATTTTCCAAAAATCTTTTATATTTTTCTCTGTCTTGCTCTGTTAATAATTTCATTGGTAACTTTCCTTTCTGTGAGGGCACATTCCCCTTACGAATTACGTTTTTTCTATTACGGTTCCCTCTTTGGTATCTTTTACCAAATAGCCTTGATTTATTAATAAATCTCGAATTCGATCCGATTCTGCCCAATTTTTATTTTGACGTGCTTCGTCTCGTTGTCTCACCAATTCCAAAATTTCATCAGGCAATTGTTCCTCCTGCTTTTCATAATTTGCCAAATCAAATCCTAAAACCATATCAAATTTTAATAATAGATTCTTTAATTTCTGTGACTTTTGTGGATTTTTAACAACTTCCCAAACCACACTCATTGCAACTGGCATGTTCAAATCATCATTGATTGCTTTCAAAAATTTATCTTCCCAATTGCTAATGGCTTCTTCTGCTATGTTTTCTGTGCCTTCGCAATGCCTCAAATAGCCTTCACGTAAACGATTCAAAGCCACTTTTGCAGAATCCATAGCTTCCCACGTAAAATTGATTTTATTACGATAATTGGATGTAAAATTAAACATTCTATAAATTAAAGGTTCATATCCTTTATCCGCTAAATCCTGCAGCGTATACAAATTGTTCAAACTTTTGGACATCTTTCCACCATCAATTGTTAGAAAATCAACATGCATCCAATAATTCGCTGGTGTTTTGCCACAAAAGCCTTTGCTTTGTGCTATTTCATTTTCGTGATGAATCGGAATATGGTCCATTCCTCCAGTATGAATGTCAAAATGCTCACCCAAATAGTGGTAACTCATCGCAGAACACTCTAAATGCCAACCCGGATAGCATTTTCCCCAAAACGTATCCCATTTCATCAAATGATTTTCTGGTGCTTTAATCCAAACCGCAAAATCCGAAATATTCTTCTTCTCACTATCAAATTCAACACGTGCACCTGCTTTTTGTTCTTCCACATTACGATTTGACAAAACACCATATTGATCTAACTTTGAAGTATCAAAATAAATCGTATTTTTAGTCTCATACGTATAGCCATTTTTGATAATTTTCTGGACGTAATTTTCCATACAACCAATATGCTCTGTCGCTCTAGCAATGATTTCTGGTTTGTCGATATTTAATTTATCAATATCAGCCAAAAACGCTTCCATATAAAACTTAGCAATTTCAAATGGGTCCTTTTTCTCAATTCTGGCCGCTTTTAACATTTTGTCTTCTCCGTCATCTGCGTCTGAAACTAGATGACCGACATCCGTTATGTTCATCACATGTTTTAAAGAATAGCCATTGTATTTCAAAGTACGTCTTAGCGTATCCATAAATAGATACGCTCTTAAATTTCCAATGTGGGCATAGTTATAAACTGTTGGACCACAAGAATATAACTTTACATCGCTTTTATCAATTGGCTTAAATTCCTCTATTTTTCTTGTTAAAGTATTGAATAAATATACGTTCAAAATTTATCATTCTCCTTTTTTATTGAGTTGTTTCTGTCTCAGCTGGTGGTGTTTCTGGTGTTGTGGTTGTATTGGATGGTGGTGTTGTTTCTGCTGGCGGCGTTTCTGGCGTTGGTGTGGTTTCCTCTGGTGGTGTTGTAGTAGATGGCGGTGTCGTTGTTGTAGATGGTGGATTTGTCGTATTTGATGTTGTCGTAGATGTATTTTGAGTTGTTGAATCTGTTGTTGGTGGTGTTTCTACAACTGGCGTTGCTGGAACTGGAGTTTGTAATGGTGAGGCAGTATGTGGACATACGCCTGTTGGTGCTGAGCCAGATGTTGAGGTACTTGCTTGCCACTGTTTTGCTTCTCTTTCCTTTGGTGGAACCGTATTATAAAAACGATATTCTCCAAATGGACACCCTTCACAACATAACAAATTTGTCTCTCTACATACCATTGCCATTGAATGACCTGTGCATGCTTCTGGAATCGTATCTTCTGTAAACACTTCTGTATACGTTGACGAACAGCCAGATGATGCTTTTAATCCTGTTGCTTTACATACAGTTACTTCTTTAATGCCTTCTGGTTTCACAAATTCAGCACTTGGTAAATCTGCATGAATTTTACTCATGACTTCCGCCCAAATCTTTCCTGCTGGATTTCCGCTGTATCTTACTGTTGCATTGGTTTCATAGCCATACCAGCATGCACCTGTATAATATGGTGTAAACCCGCAAAGCCATCTGTCATAATCATTGTTTGTGGTACCTGTTTTGGCTGCAACTTCCATACCTTTTATCGCACAATACGTTGCAGTTCCTCCGCTTCCTACTACCGTTTCTGTTAAAATACTTTTTTCGATATAGGCATTTTGTTTTGTCATAACTTGATTGATTTCCTGCTTTGGCTCAATTACGACATTTTCGTCTTTGTCTGTTACATATTTATAAAAAGTTGGTTCAATATACATTCCATCATTAGCTATTGCACCATAGGCACCTGCCATTTCAGTAACAGTAACACCATTTTCAAGTCCTCCTAGTGCAAGAGATAACTGCTCTTTTCCTGTCATAGGAAGACCTACACTTTTACAAAAATCAATGGAAGTCTCTACTCCAATATCTGCCAATGCTTTCACATGTGGAACATTAGAAGATATTTTAATCGCATCACGAATTGTCATAGCGCCTCTAAAGCCTTCATATTGATTTTTAGGTGAATATTTGTCATGTGTATTAAAGACAGTTTTGGCATCAACATAAACCGTAGAAGCTGTAATGGTTTTGGATTCTAGTCCAGGTGCAATAACGGAAATTGGTTTCATTGAAGAACCCGTTGATTTACGAAGCTTGGTTGATAAATTAAAATATCCGATTTTTGTTGAAGTTACTCTTTCGCCTTTTTCTCCAACTGCAGATGTGGCTGCTACTACGTTTCCTGTTTTATGGTCTATAATAACCATTGTCGGAATTGAAGCTTGCTTTAATTCGGTTCCATCTTTTTTCTTCGTTGTTGTGGTCTTATAATATTTATCTTGTTTGATGACCTCTTCTAGAGTTCCTTGAATAGCTGTATCTTGGGTTGTGTAGATTTTCAAACCACCACTATATAAATAGGTTTCAGCCATCGATTGACTCATATTTTTCTCTTCCATGATTTGGTCTAATATTTGATTTAGCGCAGCTTCTACGGCATACGAAACTTCGATGGTAGGTGATGTATCACCATTTTGAAAATTAAGTCCATTTTCAACTTCTGATTTGGCTGTATCGCATTGTTCTTGGTTGATATAACCAAGTTCTAACATTTTACTTAAAACCGTTTTGGTTCTTTTTTTGATATTTTCTTGCTTTTTCTGACTTTTTGCTTCATCTTCTTCATTGGAAAATGGATTATATGCATTTGGCGAATGGTTAATTCCAGCCATAAATGCACATTCTGCAACACTTAAATCAGCTGGTTTTTTATTGAAGTAATAAATAGAACCTAATTCAACGCCATTAATATCATTTCCACCAATAAAAATCAAGTTCAAATATAATTCCAAAATCTGATCTTTGGATAAATATTGCTCTACTTGCATTGCTTTTGACATTTCTTTTACTTTTCTAACAACTCCTGCTAAGCTACTGTCTTCCTTATCATTGGTGATATTTTTAACAAGCTGTTGGGTAATCGTACTTCCACCAAATGAAGAGCGTCCTGCGTGTGTAATATACGTAATTGTCGCTGCACCTGTTCTTTTGATGTCAACTCCTCTATGCGTATAAAATCTCTCATCTTCTATGGCAACATAGGCCTTTGGTAGGATTTCTCCCATTTCGGATAGAGAAATACATTTTCTTTTGGTTCCACCACTTAGGGTTGCAATTAATGTTCCATCTTTGTCATAAACCATTGAATTTTCGTATGGAATAACTAATTCTTCTTTGCTGATTTTTAGTTCATCGCCAAACATGCCAAAAAACACACCAACAACAATTCCACTGCCTATAATTCCAACTAAAAATAGAACAATAATTAAAATTTTAATGATTTTTCCGACTTTTGATTTTTGCTTTTTATTTTTGGTCTGATTGCTTTTTTTATTTACTTCTGATGCGTGAAATTTTTTAGTATCATCTTTTCGATTTCCAGTGCTCATCTTATCCCCCACTTTCAAAAAATAGTTTTCTTTTGCATTATATTACATTTCTCGAAAAATAGAAAGTATAAAATCCAAATTTATACAAATTTTTCCCCAACTTTAATCTGATTTCCTCTTAAAAAGTCTATTATACTCATTCTTTTGGCATTTTCACCTTGAATTTCTAAAATCGAAATGGCACCATCTTTTGTTTGAACATATAAGCCTTTTTTGGAATCTGACAAAATAACAGTTCCTGCTTCGCTTGTCTGGCTTGTTTCTTCTTGTACTATTTCGACTTTCCAGAATTTCACTTTTTTTTGCCCTAACATAGAATATGCACCCATAAATGGATTTAGTCCTCGAATCAAATTTTTTATTTCTAAGCTGTTTTGTTGTTTCCAATTGATTTTTGCCATATCTTTTGTAAGCATTGGTGCAAGTGTATAATTTTCACCTTGCTTGGTAAAAGTAGCTTGTCCGTTTTCAATTTGTGTGATAGCTTTTATTAATAAATCACAACTCAGGCTGGCTAAGCGCTCCCACAATTGACCTGTTGTCTCATTTTTGTCGATTTCTACTTCTTTTTGCAAAATGATATCACCTGCATCCATTTTTGAATTCATTTTCATAATCGTAGTTCCTGTGGTTTTATCGCCGTTGATAATCGCCCACTGAATTGGCGCAGAACCTCGATATTTTGGAAGTAATGACGGATGTACATTCAAGCAACCATATTTTGGCATCTGCAAAATGGATTTTGGCAAAAATTTTCCATAGGAAACTACTACAATCATGTCTGGATTTAGCTTGAAAATATCATCTTTGATTTGACTTAATTTTTCTGGCTGAAAAATAAGCAATTTTTTTTCTAAAGCAAATTCTTTTACTTCACAGGCAATCATTTTCATGCCTCTTCCTTTGGGTCGATCTGGTGGCGTTACAACGCCACAAATTTCATACCCTACTTCATATAATTTTTGGAGAGACTCTCTTGCAAAATCTGGAGTCCCCATAAAAAGAATTCTCATGATTTGGCTTTCCTTCTTTCTTCTAATTCTTGATCTGAAACAACTTCTAAGGTTCCTTCTTCAATTTTATCAATAAAAACTTGACCATTTAAATGGTCTATTTCATGGCTTAATGCTTGTGCAAGCAAATCTTTTCCTTCTACTTTTATTTTTTTACCATGTATGTCTAAGGCTTCTACCACAACGCTTTTTGGTCTTTTTACTTTAGCATACTGGTTGGGAAAACTAAGACAACCTTCGTCTACAATTTGCTCTCCTTTTGCTTTTTTGATGACTGGATTGATTAAAATATATTGCGTGTTTTCTTCATACAAATCAATGACTATGATTCGTTTCAAAATGCCAACTTGTGGACCTGCTAGTCCAACCCCTTCATATTTGTGCATTGTGTCTAGCATGTCTTGAGCTAATTCCCTGATTTTTTCATCGATTGTTTCGATTTCTCTTGCACGTTTTTTTAAAATCTCATCATCACCATATCTTAAATTTCGAATTGCCATTTTATTTTCTTCCTTTCTTTGGGGCAGGTTAAGACCGCTTCCATCATCCAGAGGTGGTCGTATCCCCTTTTGATAAATATATTTTGGATCGATGTAGGTATCGACCTTACGTTAGGTTGTTGGGATTGATGTCTACCATTAAGCTTGTGTTTTTCATTTTGGATAATTTTTCGTCTTGTACGCTATATTTTATGATGTCTAATATTTTTGAATTAACTTTGCCTTTTACAATCATTCTCCAGCGATATTTGTTTTTGATTTTGTCAATCGGCGCAGGAACTGGTTTGTAGATTGTCATGTCATCAGTTTGTACAGATTTCATCTTATTATATACTATTCCGCGTGACCTTCTTAAGTTCATAAATATTTGTCCCTTGAAATTTAATTAATATTATATCGCAAAATGGAGGATATTTCAACATTTTTCTTAAAAGTATTTCGGTGTTGTAGAACGCTTCATAATTCTGGCTTTGACTATGTAGGATAGCATAATTGTCTGGATTATAAGTTTGAATAATAACACGACCTGGTTCCTCGCGTCCAGCTCTTCCTGCTACTTGTACGAGTGTTTGAAAAGTTCGCTCTGGTGCTCTGTAATCTTCTATATTTAAAATTCCGTCCGCTGCAATTGCACCAACTAAAGTTACTTTTGGAAAATGATGACCTTTTACGACCATTTGGGTACCAATCAAAATGTCTCTATTTTCGTTTTTGAATTGGTTTAAAATTTCTTCATGAGAATTTTTCTTGGTGACTGTATCAATATCCATTCTAATGGTTGTAGCTTGGGGAAAGAGCTTTTGAACTTCTTCTTCTAATTTTTGAGTTCCTGTTCCAAAATACTTGATTTTTGTACTACCACACTCTTGACATATACTAGGAACACTTTTTTCATAGCCACAATAATGACATTTTAACTTATTTTCCAATTTATGATACGTCAAACTAATATCGCAATTTTGACATTTAAAAACATAACCACATTCTCTACACATCAAAAAAGTAGAATATCCTCTACGATTTAAAAATAAAATTGTTTGTTTCTGATGTTCTAAATTTTTCTGAATTTCTTGTTGCAATTGCAAGCTTAACATTGATTTATTGCCATTTGCTAGTTCTTGTCTTAAATCTATTACTTTAATTTGTGGAAGCAAAGCTTCATTGGCTCGTTTGGTTAGTGTGTATAAATTGATTTTTTTCGTTTCTTTGGCTTCATAAAATGTGACTATATCTGGTGTTGCACTTCCTAAAACCAGTGGGCAATGACTTTTTTCGGCAATATATTTGGCTAAATCTTTGGCATTGTAGCGTGGTGTTGTGTCAGATTTGTAAGACATATCGTGTTCTTCATCAATAATGATAATTCCCAAATTTTTGACTGGTGCAAAAATAGCAGAACGTGCACCAATAACAATTTTTGCTTGTCCTTTTTGGATTTTTTGCCATTCGTCATAACGTTCTCCGAATGGATAATTTGCTATGTAGTATGGCAATATTTGCGCCAAAACGCGCTAAAAATCGGTCGACCATTTGAGGTGTTAGCGATATTTCGGGGACTAAAACAATAGCTGATTTTCCGTTTTTCTAGTACTTTTGCAATTAATTGCAAATAAATTTCTGTTTTTCCGAGAGCCAGTAATACCGAAAATTAGATTTTTGGAATATCTATTTTCTTCTATGTCTTCAGCAATTCCATAAAAACATTTTTTTTGTTCTTGATTAAGTGGCTTGGGCATATCTGGTTCTATGTTTTTTCGGATAAAAGGATTTCTTTGAATTGGTTTTTCGACCATTTCTAGAATTCCATTTTTTTCCATTGTTTTCAAAATCGAACTACTAACATCTGCCAAAATTTCTAAATCGGGACGATACATCCCATCATTATTTTGTAAAAGTTTTGCCACGCGGATGTGTTTTTCACTTTTTAATTTTCCTATTTCGATTAAAAAATCGATGTCATCTTCTTCTTTTTTTAAAAATACAAAATTTCCTATCTTTTCTTTGGCTCTATTTTTAACTTTTTTTCCTCCTGTTCCGGGTGGCAACATGAGTTTGATACAGTCGGAAAGATTACAAAAATATTTTCTTGCCATGAGTTTTGCTAAAATAATGTTTTCTTCTGATATACTTTGTCCTATGTCAATTTGACAAATTTCGCGATTAGCAAATTCGGAAGATTCTTTTAAATGAATGACAAAACCGTCTTCTAATTTGGTCCCTTTTCCAAAAGGCACAACAACTCTATCCCCCATCTTTATGTCATTTTCGAGCTGTTTTGGGACAATATAATCAAATATTCGGTTGAGTGCTCTGGCATTGGAATTGATAATTATTTCAGCAAACATTTTTTTATCCTTTTTATTATTTATTTTTTATTATATATAAATTTATTGGTAAATACAAGTAATTTTTTATAAAATTAAGGCATAAGTTATTCTTACGCCTTAATTTTGAAATTAATTTTACTCTTCATTTTTTCTTTTTGATACAACAATATCTCCAAAAAGCTCTTCTTGACTGGTATTGATTTTACTTCTTCTACTTAGTTCTAAAACTCCTGAAAATGCTGTAACAACTTCTGCTTTTGGTTTTTCCTTTAGGGAAAATAATTTGTTAAATACAAATTTGGGTTTTCGGATTAATTCTCTAAAAATGTCTTTTACTTTATCAGAAACAGAATATACATCGTGAACAGCAATTTTTTCAATATTTTGCGCATTTTCGTTTTTCTTTGCTATTTCTTTTTCTAATAAATTAGAATATGCTTTGACTATGTTTTCAAATGTGTATTTTTTTTCAATAGTTTGTTTAGGAAGTTCAATATTTTCTGGAAATTTATGAACTCTATTGGAATAGATTGCTATTCTTTCTTTGAATATTTTACTGATTTCTTTAAATTTTTTATATTCAATAATTCTGTTTAATAATTCTTCTTCGGTAAGCTCTGCTTCATCTTCATTTTCTTTTGGAAGTAAACCTTTTGATTTGATTAATATCAATGTAGATGCCATTACTAGAAATTCACTGGCAATTTCTAAATTTAATTTTTCTTGCTCTTGTAAATATTCTATATATTGATCCGCTATTTTTGAAATTTCAATTTGGTAGATATCCATCTTATTTTTATCGATTAAATAGCATAATAAATCAAGTGGTCCTTCAAAATTATCAAGCCTTAATTCGTATTTTTTTGTTTCTAGTGATATGATTTTGTTCATTTTATTCTCCTATAAGTTTGGTAATTGGTGTTCTGGTAAACCAATTGAAATAGCATATTCTTTCATTTTTTTATAATCTTGCTGGTTGGTTCTATCTAACTTGAATACTTTTTGGCTAAAAACAACATAATGAAATTGCTCATTTTTAAAATCGCAATACCAGTCATTACAATGCGCAGTGTCTATTAAGTGACTTAATTTTTCAGTGTATCTATTGATTTTTTCTTTTTCTATATTCACTACATGTACAGTCCATTTTTCAAGCCAATTGGTCCCTTCTTTTTCTGTTACTGGAGTAACTGTTGTGTTTATAATTTTTAAATCTTTTAATATATCTTTATTGATTAGGCTTTCTTCTATGATAATTCCTTCATAATCCATATAAACTTCCTCCATTTTATTCTCGGGCGATTAGCAATCGCCCCTACAGATTTGTTCTATTGTTTCTTGTTTGTACCCTTTTTTGTATAAAAATTCTTTGACAATCTTTTCATCAGATTTTTGAATTTTCTTATTCCAGATTTTTTGGGCAGATTTTATCTCATATTCTAAAAGTTCATTTTCATACTTCTCAAAATACTCTTCTATAAGTCTTTTGTTGATTCCTTTTTGGTATAGTTTATAATGTATTTCTTTACATGACAAACTTTTCAAATTCATAAATTCCTGCACACTTCTTGCAATGTAATCAAAATCATCTATATATTTCAATTCTTTTAAATATTGAATTGCTTCTTCAATAGCATTTTCGTCTTCTTCACAAAATTTTTGCCTAATTTCCTGTTCCGTTCTTTTTTTGTATAAAATGTATTTTAAAATCTTACTTCTTAATTTATCTTGTTTTTCAGCTTCTTCAAAATTTTCCATATAGTTCATAAAATTACTTCCATTCTCTTTTTAGATTGATTTGTTCTTTCTGTTTAAATGCTTGTAATAAGTCAATATCTTTTGCTATACATAATGCTAATAAATAATTGAAAACATCTGCAATTTCATTTCCCAAATTAGGCGTTTTGTCTGCATTTTTGTCTAATTTTACTTTGGTTGTTTTTCGAACTTCTTTTGCCAATTCGCCTAATTCTTCTGTTAAAAGCATCAAAATATCTTGTGGAGTTTCATCTTCAAATCCTCTTGCTTCAATCATTTTTCTTGCATATTCTTGCACATCTTTTAAAGAACTATTTTCATTTAAAGAATTCCATTCTTTTTGCAAATCGATACCCATTTTTATTCCTCTATCTCTTCTTCACTATTTTTCGTATCTTCATCTAATAAATTTTCAAATGCTTTAGCAAAATTGTCTCTGACCTTTTTTTCTACTTCTTCCATCATAGCTGGATTTTCGATTAAATATTTTTTTACATTTTCTCGACCTTGTCCAATTTTATTTCCATTATAACTAAACCATGATCCCGCTTTTTCTATAATATCAAGATTTACAGCCATATCTAATATATTTCCTGCTTTTGAAATTCCCTGTCCATAAACAATATCAAATTCGGCCTCTCGAAATGGTGGAGCTACTTTATTTTTGATGACTTTTACTCTTGCTCTATTTCCAACTACTTCACCGTCTTGCTTAATATTTTCAATTTTTCGAATATCCATTCGAACTGATGCATAAAATTTTAATGCTCTTCCACCAGTTGTCGTCTCTGGATTTCCAAACATAACACCAATTTTTTCTCTTAATTGGTTAATGAATATAATCACTGTTTTTGTTTTATTTACGGCTCCTGCTAATTTTCTTAAAGCTTGTGACATAAGTCTTGCTTGCAATCCCATATGAGAATCTCCCATATCGCCATCAATTTCTGCTTTTGGTACTAAGGCTGCAACAGAATCTACAACAATAACATCTAACGCGCCACTTCTTACTAAAGCTTCTGTAATTTCTAAAGCTTGTTCTCCTGTGTCTGGTTGTGATACGATTAAATTATCAATATCTACTCCAATTTTTTTGGCATAAACTGGATCTAATGCGTGTTCTGCATCAATAAATGCGGCATCTCCTCCCATTTTTTGTGCTTCTGATACAATATGTAATGCTAAAGTCGTTTTTCCAGATGATTCTGGTCCATATACTTCTATGATTCTGCCACGTGGCACACCACCAATTCCTAAAGCAATATCTAATCCTAATGCACCTGTTGGTATTGCTTCGATTTCCATTGCTTTATATTCGCCAAGTTTCATGACTGAACCTTTTCCAAATTGTTTTTCTATTTGACTCATTGCCATATCTAAGGCCTTTCTTTTTTCTGAATGATCTTCCATTTTTATTTCCTCCTTCAAAATTT
Organism: uncultured Clostridium sp.; assembly: GCA_947648495.1. Taxonomy (GTDB): domain Bacteria; phylum Bacillota; class Clostridia; order TANB77; family CAG-508; genus Scatovivens. Next base: position 70,063 of record CANSOA010000005.1, on the reverse strand, counting down.
TGTTCTGTAAAACTTATGTTTGTTTTATTATATCCTAAAAAATTTTTTTGTCAATCCTTTTTTGAAAATTTTTTCAAAAATTTGTTCTCTATTGCCTATACCATTTTTCGATATTGTGATATAAATTAAAACTATTGGCTTTGATGTTTCCTGCTAAATTTTGATGATAAATCACAACATCTGTGTTTCGATATAAACCGATATATGGTACGTCTTCTAAATACTGATCGTATAATTTATTATAATTTTCATAAAGTGCATTTTCGTCTGATGCATTGCTAACAACATTCATGATTTCCGAAACTTGCGAATTAGCATAATTCGCCAAATTTCCTTCTCCAAAAAATGTTCTTAAACTTGGTGAATAACTACATGTGATACCCGTTAAAATCATGTCGAAATTTTTATTTTGCAGACTTGACAAATATGCTTCTTGATTTAGTTCTTTTACAAAAACATCAATTCCAACATTGGCTAACTGATTTTTTATGTTTTCCGCAACTTTTAAATGGGTTGTATTGTTTCCATTAAGCGCAATGGAAAATGTTAATTCTAGGGTTTTTGCATCCGTTTTTTTGCGCCATTTGTTATTTTTGTATTCCCAACCTGCATTGGTTAAAATTTGACTTGCTTCTTCAGGATTGGTTTGTACAGATAAATCCCTTGTATAAAGCCAATTTCCCATATCTAAGCTAAAATTAGAAGCAATGTACCCTGCCCCTAAACAACTAGCTACAATATTGTTTTTATCAATAATTTTGCTAATTGCTTTTCTGACGGCTCCATCTGACAAAATTTCACTCGTGGTATTGAGTGCCAAAAAGTCATAGTCTCTTGCTTTGTATTCTATTTTTTTATAGCCAATTGAACCAATGTATTGCTCAACATTTGCGATTTTTACATCTACAATGTCAATTTCTCCATTTTTAAATGCGTTGTATAATTCACCAGCTGAGTTATATAAATTAATGCTTATTTCCTTTGCCATTGGCTTTTTTTCTGTATTCCAATACGCTTCATTTTTTACTAATTTGATAACATTCGAATCCACTGTTTTTATTTGAAACATACCAGTTCCTATTGGCGCTACATTTTTCCCTGTTGTTGCAAAGTCTTCGCCTTCGTAGTATTTTTGGCTTAAAATCGGAAACGTTAAATGATAGGCAAAAAAATCAACTGGTTCTGATAAAGTTATTTTTAACGTATATTCATCAATTGGCTCTAGTTGACAAACAGCTTTTAAATTACTAGCATAAATCGATGAAAAGCCACCTTGTTTGATTTGGTCCATTGTAAATTGAACATCTTTGGCTGTAAAATTCTTTCCATCTTGCCATAAAACATCTTTGCGTAGTTTTATGACATAGTTTAAGTCATCTGTTTTTGCAATTTCTTCTGCTAAACAATATTCCATTTTGTAATCTTGATTTAGTGTTACCAATGGTTCATAAATGATTTTGCTAATTTCTTGAACATTACGATTATTGCTAAGTAATGGATTGATGGTATCAAAATTACAAACCGCTAATCTTAGGTCAGTTTGTATGGTATTTACCGTAGAAGTTTGGTCAAGCACTTGATTGGTCTGCTCTTTATCGTTTTTTGCCATTTTGTAAATACCAAATCCAATTAAAATTATTACAATTATAATAAATACATATTTTAAAATATTATTACCCAATTTAAATCACCTTTTTTTACTATATATTATTTTGTCTGAATTTTCAAGAATTTTTGGATAAATTTTCATATTTTTTTTGAAATGTGCATAAGATTTAAAAAAATAAAAGATTAAAGGATGGTCAATATGTTTGTTTGTAATATTAAATTAAGTAGAACCAAATTTTTTAAAGGTATTTTGGCAGTTATGGCGATTTTTTGTATTTCTCTAGCAGGAATAGGAGTTTTCAAAATATATAGCTCAAAACGTGAAATTGAAGTTTTAGGCGGAGATTGCATGCCTTCAAATGAAATTGCGTATTTGACAGATAAAAATTATACCAATATTTTAAAGGAAGTACATGAAAATTTAGATACGTATATTGGGCAAAAAATTTGCTATACTGGTTATGTTTATAGGGTTCCAGAAATTGAAGAAAACCAATTTATTTTAGCCAGAGATATGCAACTTGAAAATACCAACCAAACTGTAATTGTAGGATTTTTATGTACATTTGAAAATGCTTCCGATTTTGAAAACTATTCTTGGGTGAAAATTACAGGAAGCATCGAAAAAGGCTACTATTTTGGCGATATTCCATGTGTCCACATCTCTGAAATTGAGAAAACACAAGAACCTGAAAACTGTGTCGTTCCACCACCAGATGAGAATTTTATTCAAACTTCTGTGATTTATTAGGAAAATAAAACTACTATTGAAATTTTATTTAATTTCAATATTGTAGTTTTTATTTTATGTAATAATTAATAAAACCGTTTAAATATGAGAAAAACGCAACTGTTAGTGTCTGCAAATTAAAACATAGCATAAATAACAACATATATCTTTTGCTTAATTTTTCTCGATATATGATTTTATGATTATCTAAAATAACAGTCATTAGCAATAGGATTGGTAAAAAATAGCGTGGCTGAAGTCCATATATCATAGGATTTTTTAGGCTAGTCCATTGCACATATAAACTTGTATAGATTAAGAGCACAATGATTATAAAAATAAATAGAAATATCATTTTAGTTGACAAATCAAATTTTATTTTTTCTTTCTCTTCTTTGACTAAAAATAACATACCAAAAAGTAAAATACTTGGCATAACGAACAATACAGAAGCTTGCACATCAAATAAACCTAAACTTTCGCCACATAATCCAGCGACTACCATTTCAAAGAATATATTATTACTTCTAAATAAGATTAATAAATAACTAATTGGGTGTGTTAATACATATTTAATTTGCTCAGGCGTATTAACTCCATAATTAAACACGACTAAAAATCGCGAACAATACATTAACCAAATTAAATTTAAGACAACTGAAAATGTAAATATGCTACTTGTCATCAAAATTTTATTTTTAGATGATTTAAATTTTTCTTTTGGTAAAACAAAAAGCAATAAGCATAATGGCAAATAGACGATTTTGCAAAGTGAAACAATAACAGAAGAAATCGCAAGAATTGTAATTTCCTTTTGTTTAATTTCTTTTTGGTTCTTATCGTATTTTAAATAAAGTATATAAGAAATATAAAATATTGATATAGCAATTGTTAAACCATCTGCAGCCATTGACGAAATTTCTTGTAAGGTAATTGGTAATAAGGCAAGAAATAATAAAATATGTTTTTTAAAAGGCATAAACTTTATCGCTTTAAAAATGAGAAATATGGATACTGCTAAATTGGCTAATCTGGCTACATAACATTGTACAGGTATGGTTGCCCCAAATAATCTGGCTACGAACATACCAAATGCTTGTGGCATATGGCAAATAGGCGCATATAGTGCCATTGTTGTATAGCCTAATTCAACCATATCTTCTGTTTCAGGTGTTATCATTCGCTCTATTGCCTCTGCATAACTATCAGCTGAACGTGTTACAACTTCATTTAATTTCGCATTCATCAAATCAGTTGCATCTCCGTTTTTGTTAGCATGCGAGAAAAAATTTCCTTGTGAAATTGCCATTGCTTTTCTTGCATGAAATTCTTCGTCTGGCACTCTTCCCAAAGGAGTAACTGCGCAATATAAAATTCCAAGAGGGATGACTAAAATTAAAAATGCTTTTGCCAAATCCATTTGTTTTCTATCTACATTCTTAAGTAGAATAATTCCAGCTAAACCAAAAACAATGGTTATCCCCCATGAAACTGTACCATATAGAGTTTTTATCGGAAGTTGGAGTGTATAATCGCCTTCATAAAAAGTAGTGGTAATAAGCAATAATAATATCAACAATAGGCAAAACCCTACCAACAGATAAATACCATCTTTTTTCCTTAAATCATTTAATTTTGTGGCAAATTTTTCTTTTTTCAAATATAAATCCTCCCTATTAATAAGTATAAATTTTATAATAAAATAAACCAGTTTATAGATTATAGCCATAAACTGGTTTGCTTTTGGTGCAGATGGCGTGTTATCTACAACTTTTTTCACACCTTTAACGATTGATACAAATATCAATCATTTTTCTTTATTATATCATTTTTTTCATAAAATACAATACCCACGAACAAAAAGCTTGCAATTTTATGTAAAATATAGTATAATATTATTATATCAACTCACATAGTGAGATTTTAGGAGGTTATCATATGTTATTTACAGCAAAAGAAGCACGGAAAAGAGTTTACGGACTGGAAAATGTAATTGAAGACGAAAAGATTATGGCTGAGTCCAAAATCGTAACAGCTGTGGAAAACAAAAAGCATTCATGTCATCTTGGATGGGTTGAGTTTGAAACAGTAGAGTGGCTAATAAATTTGGGATATAACATTGAACGTGTAATCGATTTCAAAAACGGCACTGACACAATAGTCACATGGTAACAAATCAAATGTCCATTGGTTAAATTGGACAACAGAACTTTCTCAATCGAGAAAGTTCTGTTTTTTACTTACTATAATAAAAGAAAAAACAATTAAGAAGTTTGTAATTATGAGATATTTACTTTATGCGATATTGTTTTTTAAAGTTCTAAGTTTATTGAATTAAATAAGAATAATGCAACTTTATTTCGTTCTAATTCTTCCATTTCCATTATTTTAGCCATTAATCTTATATTGTAGAAATTACTTTAAAAAACTCACATATAAACTCAAGCCTTTGTTTTAGACATTCCTCAAATTCTAGTTCTTGCTTAATTATCTTCATTTTTAACACCATCCTTTCATTTGGATGATTTTAATATTGCTTTTAAGCAACAAAAAAATCAACCAGATTTTATTTTCTGATTGATTTTTGTATTTCTCTGTTCTATAAAAAGTTCGAACAGAAATGTCTTTGGTGCGGATGAGAGGACAAACTTTTTCCAAATATTATGCACTATTATTCAATACTTACGTATTTTGGTATCTTAGTTTCGGGTAATTTTCGGGCAATCCACTTTCATATATTATATATTATATATTATAAATTATATCTCATAAACAATAATCAACTTAAAAAAACATTCATCAACTCAATTCTAATTATATTATACATCTTTTCAAACTCTTTATAAAATATTTTTATAAAAATCCTCTCCAACCAATTACAATTTTTTAATATCTCCCTTATTGCTTCTTTTTCTACATTTGTCTTCTTCGTTTTATACCCCATATAATTATTACTTTCCTTTCTTTACATTTGTATTGTTTTTACTTTTTGATTATACGACCCTTTTCGACATTATGCAAGAAAAACTTTTCGACAAAATTTCGTTAAAAAAGTGACTTTTTTTAGTGTCAAAATCAATATATCTCTACTTACTCAACGCTTTTGTAACTTTTTTCGTTTTCTAAATGTTTCCTGTCAGGAAACATTTGCTAAATTCTTGTCGAATTTTGTCGAACTATTTTTTATTTTTTTGGTTACACTATCACTAAAGAGGTGTAAAAATGATTATTTTTGTAATTAAAAATTTAAGAGAACATAAGAATATGACTTTAGCTGATTTAAGCGATAAAACCAACTTGACATCTTCTTATTTATCTAAACTTGAAAATAATAAAGCTACTAATTGTAATGTAAACACGCTTGAGAAAATCTCTGAAGCACTTGAAGTTAATATCAAAGACTTATTTTATAGTGTATCAGATATTGATTATTTAAAAGAAAAAATGAATGAAACAATAGATGAATATGGTATTAACTCAAAAGAATCCTTAGAAATCAGTCAAGTCATTGATTTACTTGTCAATATAATTATGAATATTGACAATCATTAAAAGAAAAAACTCTCATCAAACATTCATTCAATGAGAGTTTTTTTGTTCTTAAGTAGAACTATAACTAAACTACAACTACATATAACGGATTAAGTCTTGACAGCTCATCCACAAATCCTTTTGTTTCTTTGCCATCAGCAATTTCAAATGTCAGCTGCGTAAATCCATCCTCATTTTTATCCAGAAGTAAATCTCTTTCCCCAAAAAACTCTTTCATCACCATCTGAACAATCATTGCCATCCCATAATGAACATCTTTCCTATCGCCCCGTAAAACTGTAATCTTTTTCATCCTATTACCTCCATTTTAATCTAAAATATTTTGGTTTCTAACAATACAAACATGTATATCTAATTTCATTGTAGCATAATAAACATAACCTTTCAACCTTATTTAGCTAGAAAAAAATGGTTATCCTCTATTTCACGCCACCAATCCACTTACAGAATCCTATCTTATAATTTCCAGTATTACCCACTTGATATCTCACCATTGCTCTATTATTAAAAATTCCAAAACAATCACATCTCTCACGTGGATCCAAACTTCCAATTCTCGTTTTGCATGCTGTATCTGCATACACAACCTCACTTGTACTTCCATTCTCATACGTTTTCATTATCTCATCACTCCCATCATTATTTTTTGTGCTACTATCATTTACTTGCACTTCACTATTCAAATACATTTTTACCAAACCCAAAAATCTCTGCCAGCCAAGATCTAACGTCCTATGCGGACAATACTTTTTGCTATAATCTTGATGTTTGGTCACCTTATCAATTCCCCATCCATATTTTTTTAGCAAATAAGCTATATACTCCGCAGCCAATCTTTCAGCTTCATTGAATCTTTGACCACCGCTTTTTGAATAGCAAATCTCAATATTAATCATATGCGCATTTCCTTTTCCACGTCTGCCATCTCCTGCTGCATAGCAGCTTCGGTCAAAAGGTAAGCACTCTACTACTTTGCAATCATCAACTGCTACATGAAAAGAACATTTATTATTATTTCCTATCATGTATGACACTTCACTCATAGCACTAGCATCATTTGCTGTATTATGTACTACTATTCCTTGTTTTGTTGTCACATCTGGACATTTTATTGAATATTTGCTTGTTGGACAATTCACTCTAGTAATCTGCATTTTCTTCCCCTCCTTCATACTCAATTTCAAAACTATTTTCTTCTAAATTCTTTTTGTATAATTCTTCATCAAACTCTACTTCTTCAATCATAACATTATCCTTTTCCATAATACTTTACCTCACTTTCCTCCATTTCCGGCAATCCTGCCACACTTGTTAATAAACTCAAAATCCCAGCCAATAACGATGCCGAACCAACCATCCACCAATCAATATCACTCATCACGCTACCAACACCAATCAACGATACAGCTGTCTGTGCAATCGTTTTAATCGCCCTTATACCTGCACATTTTATCCAATTTTTCATATTAACTTCCCCCCTTTTTTTCTAGTAACTTGTCTATTTTCATACTCTGATTATCCATACTTTTTTGCAACAAATCCAATGATTTTTCCATATTTCTATTACTATCTTTCATTTCCTCTAAACAATTGCTAATATTCAAATTCGTATCCTTCATTGTTCCTAAAGTATCTTTCATATCTTTTTTATTTGCTATGTAATCCCACAAAAAAATTGCTACAATTACAATCATTACTCCATAATTTGTGATTAATTGTGCTATCTCTTCCATTCTTGTACCTCCATTTTTAGATTATTTATATCGTCCTCTATTAATATAATTCTTTCTTCTACTTGCTTCCAACGCTCATTTCCACTCTTCTTACTCGAATTATAACCAATATACGTTTTCATTGCTGTACAAAAATCAACAAGCAAAAATATTAGTATAACAACACAAGCAAATATTACTCTTCTTTCTTTTCTCTCCATCCTTAATCCTCCTTCTCAACCTCAACATAATTCTCCTGCTTGTCATTCTTCCCCAAGTAAATTGTTTCTCCACTTATGTCCGCTACTTCTTTACCTGTTTCTTCATCAACATATCTTGCTTTTGACTCTATCATTTTACCCTCATCCGCAACCAGCTTAACATTACCATTCCTCAATCTCACAACATCCATACTTTCACCCCCTAACTTATCGTCCAGCCCTTATCCTGTCCAATCGCCAACTCCTCATCACTCAACTTCGCCAAATTCGTCGCACCAAACACAATTGTATGCATACCCTCCATATCACTAGAATAATCACACAACGCATTCAAAATTCGTACCAACGTATCATGATTCAGCAACACACAACCATCAAACTTAAACTCATTCATCCTTATATTAGCAATCTCATTAATTGAAACCAAACACGGACTCACAAACATACCACTCGCAACCGTACAACCATTCAAATCCAAACTCTCAATCACCCTTACTCTACTACCATTAAAACACTGCCAAAAATTGCTAACCCTACCAGTATCCACATACGGCAAATACTCAACACTCGCATTCGTAAACGCATTCGACATATTCGTAGGACTCTTCGGCAAAAAACTCACCTCACCAAGCCCCGTACCCTGATACATCTTCTCCATCGAAACATCATCCTGAACAACATATCCCTCAATCCCCCTCAACCTAGGAAAACCAAAACAAAAATTCCCAGAACTACCATCAAAATCACAATCCTCAAACCTTATATACTCAACATTCAATGCACCTCGTATAGGACAATCCACCTCTGCACGATTACCCAAAACAACCATCTTCAATCCTTTAAAAATCACATACAACGCATCACTCAACCTCAAATCCTTATACTCAAAATCACTCCTACTCTCATAATACCTTATCATAAACCTCGTCTTATAACCCAAACCACAAGCCTTATCCTTTGTCACATCCCATCTATGCACTCCATCCGCCACATACTCAGCACCATCACTCAACACTACCTTAGACGCACCAAACAAATTAATTGTTTGTGTCACATAAGAATCAGAAAGCAAAACAATCATCTTACCCTCATAATCCTCCGTATCCTCCGCCAAAATCCCATCAATATCCCACCAATCCACCTGCGGTCTCCAACCACTTCCACTTTGCGCAATACTCTCAATCATACTCGCCAAACCCTCACTATTTCGCACAGCAGGCAACATCGCTCCCTTCTCCTCAGCCTTCACATACGCACTCTCAATATTCCCTTTAATCCTACTTATCTCCGTCGCAATACTCATATCCTTCTACACCCCCTAACTAATCGTCCAACCCTTATCCTGTCCAATCACCAACTCCTCATCACTCAACTTCGCCAAATTCGTCGCACCAAACACAATTGTATGCATACCCTCCATATCACTAGAATAATCACACAACGCATTCAAAATTCGTACCAACGTATCATGATTCAAACACACACAACCACCAAAATCCAAGCCACTTATACCTATATTCAAAACCCTATTAATCGAAACCAAACAATTCGTACTCATAAAACTCCTAACAACACTCGTAGCCTCCCTAAAATCCAAAACCTCTATAACCTTTACACTACATCCATTAAAAGCCCAACCAAAATCCTTAACCTTAGAAAAATCAAAATCTATACACTCAATCGAATTATTCGCAAAATAATTATTAATACTATTAAACAATATATCCTTACTCGCAGGATAAACTTCCAAACTCTTACAACCACTATAAATCGGAGCACCAGCCAAATACGATTCATATCTCAAGCCCTTCACCTCAACCAAACTACAACAACCCTCAAAACTCGGATGTGTCCTAAAACTCGTATCCACGCACCTCACACACTCCAAAACACTACAATTCCTAAAAAAATGACTATTCCAAACCTCACTCACCGGTCTAACCTTCATACCCTTCAAAACACAATACAAAACATCAGACGAAAATCTCTTACTCCCCTCAACAATCTCTTCACTCTCAAAATAATATATCACATACCTCGTCTTATAACCCAAACCACAAGCCTTATCCTTCGTAACATCCCATCTATGCACTAAATCACCCACAACACTCACATACTCAATCCCATCGCTAGTCACTATCTTCGAAGCACTCCATCCATAAATCATCGTCTCAACATTACTATCCGACAACAAACAAATCATCTTCGCAGGATAATCCTCCATATCATTCTCCAAAATCCTATCAACATCCCACCAATCCGAACGCGGTCTCCAACCACTCGAACCAGCCCTCACACTCACACTCCTCAAGCATTTAACCTCTCCACTCGAACTCCTATACCTCACCACTGCCATACTACACCTCCGACAACAAACTCTCAATATTTCCAACCACATCATAAAACTCATCCATCGTCACAAACTCCTCCGTCTCACCCTCATCAATCCAAACCTTACAACTATCCCAATTCGGCTCCACACTAGAAATCACAACCTCCTCCGGCAAAACAACACCACTCACCATCTCCTTCACAAACTCCTCCGTCGCCAAACCCTCCACAGAAGGCACCACAGGCTTATTCCTCAAATCCTCATAATCCCCACTAAACAGCACCGTATCCACAGGCAACGCACCAACCTCACCCGCCGTATACATCGGTTTACTCGGCTCCTTCGCCCACGCAGGCACCGTCGGATCACACTCCCTAAAATCCGTCAATCCATCCAACCTCTCCTTATCCTCACTCGTAAAATTATTATCCGTATGAACATAATTTTCATCTTCTACAAAATTACTGTCATCTTCTAGTTCTGATAACTTAGTCGGAACTTTTATTCCTTCTACTTTTTCACCAATTTGTCTCAATCCTTCTTCTAATTCACCAACACGAATTGTCATTCTCTCCGACCAAGTAGGATATTGTTCTTCAATAGTTTCAACTGCATTAATTGCTTCCAAAACGTGCATTTCAAACTCTATCGATTTCCAAACTTCTGTCTTCTGAACAATCTTTAATTGCATTTTTACAATTCCTTCATATCTCAGAAGACCACTTTTAACTGTCAATTTATAGCATTCCTTTTTCTCGTCTTTTTCAAGATTCTCTATGCAACCTTTCTTCCCATTGGGAAGTTCTACATCTAAATAACCTGTTCCATCCACAAAACCATCTTCAAATGAAAAAATGAGCAACTCTTGCTCATTCTCTCCACTGATACCCAACACATGATTATCAACTTCATTCAATTCTTTCCCTTTAAAAATCAATCTATTATCCATAACTCAACCCCTATCTCAAATTAAATATCCATCCAACTCTGCCAGATTCCATTTACTAACTTTCTATATTGTAACCCCGTTGTACCTGACGCCGAAATATAAAATTGAACTTTATAAGTACTTATATAGACAAGTTGTAACAAATATCCATTCGCTAGATTAATTTCTCCATAATTGCAAGCAGATAAATAACAAAATCCATTCAAATCAATAGAATTTATATCTTCATTTCTTATCATTGTAAGATTAACATCACCTAATCCAATATCTTTAATAGCTTCTTCTATATTATCCTGTAATTCTATCATTGTCTCTGCACTAGCCTTTGTATTTCCATTTTCAAAATCTATTTTTTTCATTCTTTTTCCTCCTTGCTTTCCAAAATATCAATTCGTTTCCTTAAATTCTCAAATTCTCTCTTCAAACTTTCATTCTCCTTACTAAGTTCTTGAATTGCTCCAATCACATATGGCAACATATTAAAATCTATCACCTGTAAAATATTCTCCAACTCTGCACCGCTTCGGCTGTTTCACAGAACTCACAAAATCCTCACAAACCTCCTTCAACTGCTGCGCCGAAAATCCCATATCTTGATACTTACCAGAATCTCTCCAATTAAACGAAATTAAACGTATCTTATTAATCACATCCAATCCTTTTGTCTTCGCATCAACAATATTCTTCTTCAAACGTTCATCCGACGTCGCCGCATATATATCAAACGTTTCAGCATATGTACTTACATTTAGTCCACGTGAACCAGCAGAAGTAACACCTCCAATAAAATTAATCGCCCTCAAACTATCAACCGACGCAAGAAATGTCTTAATAAATCCCATATAACCAGACGTATCCGTTCCAGACTCCGTAAACATATGACGTATATATATTTCTCCATTATCCCAAATCTCCATACCCACAGAATCTCTAGGAACATTCATACTCGACTTATTAAAAGCTCCAAAATAAGCAATCGGATTTGAACTTCGTCCGGACGGAGATGTAACACTACCAGACAACCAGTCAATACTCTTAGCCGATATTTCAGTCGTAGCATTTGAGCCACCAAGTCTCAAATTCTCCGTATCCAGCCTGTCCGATGAAATCGTTCCAGTCTTAATATTCGCCCCATTAATCGTCGTACTCCCCTCTTCTTGCAAATCCGAAACCGTAACAACACCCGTCAACTCAATCTTATTCGCCCTAATCTTCACACTCTCCGCCGACTGATTAATACTCGAAATAATCTCATCATTCCCAACTTTCCTCTTAACCTCTAAATCAATCCTATCCGCCTTTTGCGTAATCGTACTTATATCCTCCGTAAGTTCATTCTTCGCATCCGTCACCTTCTTGTCAACCTCATGTTTAATCTCCTCCCTCGTCTGCAAAATATTACTCTTCATCTCAACCCTTGTTGCTAATAAATTCGTATAATCATTCTTTACAACATATCTAATACACATATTCGCACTATAATTCGGAAGCATAATCACATTGCTTCCCTCCTTCAACTCAAAAGCAGGCACTGGCAACTCCTCAATCAACTCCTTAGGCAAAACATATAATCCACCAACACCATTCACACCTATTCTACGAATAACTTTAGCTGTATTTTCCATATAATCATACACATATTCATCACAAACGCCATTATATTGTCTAAGCACTTCATCAATTCCTAAATCATACACCTTATCATTCATAAAAAGCGCCGAATTACCCTTTGTAAAATAATGTTCCTTATCAAAACACCAACTACCATCAAAATACAATCCCTTAAAAACCAAATTATTTCCCAAAATTCGTATCTCAATCGGAGAACCAGGAATCGCATCATCAAATGTAATCATTTTCACTCCATCAACAGTTTTCGTCAAATCAGCAATATTTTCTACTTTTTGAATAATCTCATTAATATCCACCACCATTTTAGCAAGTTTTTCTTCCTGTTCATTTTGTTTATTTACAACAATCTGAACATTACTCCTATTAAACTCAATTGCTGTATCAATTTCATTCAAACTATCCGTCAATCCCTCAATCCTCGCCACATTCATTTGCCCAACTGTAATAAAATTCGCATTAATCTGTCCATCCATTGTTATTGCTGTCTCAAAAGGTCCTTCATATCCATTTGAACTAAACCCTAAGCCACCAAGCCCAAATCGCCAAACATTCTTAGCCTCTTCTCGCGGCAACTTATCCAAAATCAAAATTTCATTATCATCTATATAAACAAGTCCATTTTTATTCATTGAATTAATTAAATTTGTTTGTGCTTCTATTACTCTTTCTTGTGTAGTCACTCTTTCAGCAACTTTGTTGATGTTTTCTTTTATTGTATTAAATTTGGTTTTTACATCCCTTGAATAATTTCCAACCGTTATCTGTTTTGTCTTCTCTAAAACAACATTATACACATATTCTAAAACCTCTGCCAAAACACTACAAAGCGGATGTTTAATATGAACTGTATCTCCCATCTCTAAACTCTCATTCACATTTACCCCTATTGTATAAGAAATCTTCGGAACCTTATTCTCCTCCAAATAGGCTCTAGCCTTTGACCTAAGCTCAACAATCAGATTTTCACTCGTCTGTTCCTCACCCTCTAAATCCGTCATAAAATCTATCGTCCTTGTATACGATTCCCCATACTCAACATCACTCTCCAAATAAACTTCAGGCAACATCAATCCATTATATCCCACTGGATACAACCTCGTCACAACACTAGACCAATCCTCATAAACCTCTATATTTTGCAAATTCTTACCATACATCACCGTTTCGCCATTATCATTGCCAACCTTAGTTAAAAAACGAATATCCCAGTTATCTGCATCAAAAACACCTCCCCACCTTTCCTCAATCGTCACCCAAGCTTCCAACAAACTTTTTCTAACAAAATACGCTGTATCTTGAACCGTAACATTTGAAAATACAGTAAACGGACTCTTCTTATCTGTTCTTTGATTAACGTAACTCAATGCATTTTGCCCATTCTGATTCGTTGGCCTAACATCTAACAAAAAATAGTCTTCTGCGTCAAACATAACATGTCTAGCTTCAAAGATTATTTTTCTTTGTTTTTTCTCAATATTCTTAATTCGAAACGCCTGCGGATTTAGTTTTGATTTTGTTTTTACAACACAAAGCATGTCCTGTTCGATGTAGTCCTTATATTTAATCGGAATTTCAACATCAATATACCATCCATTTAAAGATTTTTTTCTTGTTTCAATACATTTTGTTGGATTGATGATTATATTTCCTGCTGTACTTAAGTCTCTATCATCTGAATTAAATATTTTAATCATAACCATCTATCCTTTCTTTTTATTTTAATCACACAATCTCCACTATGTATTACAATATTATTGTTTCCTATATTTAGTTTCGGAAAAGCATAGCCTATTTCAATTTGTCTATTTCTTCGCAAACCTTCGTATAAAACTGACATCTCTTCGCAATCGATTTCAACATATTCTTCATCATTAAAATGATATACGAATCTCACACCACCAATCGTCAATTCAATATCATCCGAATTGCCTTTTTCTAATCGTATAATCGGTCTACTTGCAACATTTCCATCGTTCACAACTGTGTTTGAAACTGCAACATAGTTATCCACCTTTTTATACCAAAATGGAGCTCGCGAAAAAGTTGTATCAATTATTTTTATACAAGCACTTCGCTCAGGTTCTAATTGATTGTAAAATCTAGCAGTTGTTTTTCTATCTTTATATTCAAATTCTCCTTCTCCATTTAACCAAACAAAAATATCATCTAACTTTGAAACATCTAAAATTTGAACTTTGATGGGACGGTCTATATCAAAATATCCTAATTCCTCATAAATTGCCCCGTCTTTTCCTTCAATGTCTGTTTTTTCAATTCTTTGTTCTGCTCTTCCTAAAAAATGTTCTTCTTCTTCAATAACTACTTTCATATCATTACTAGATATCCCTTTAAATTTAAACATTGCTTTCACTGCCCTTCTTTTTAACATCAAAAAACACCAGATTTCTCTGATGTTTCATTTATTATAATTTAGTCTTTATATATTTTCTCCAATAAAGCCTCTTCCAATGTCTTTGAAAAATTAATTTTCATTTCTTCTGCCTTTGTGTTTACCCATTTTGGAATATTAACCGTTTTCTTAACTAGTTCTTTTCCCCACTTTTCAGCAAATGAATTGATATCAACAATAATATATGTTTTAAACTTAGACACATAATCCCAGTTTTCTATTTCCAAATAATTTTCCAATGTATCAAATGATACTTCTTCAATTTTACTTGATCTTGGAATTTTACAACCTTCTTCCATTTTATCTAAAATCACTCCTGCAATCAAATCTTCAGCCATATACATCGCCTCTTCTAGCGTTTCGCCACAAGTAGTAATATTTTCCAAATCTGGAACAAACACAGAGTAAGCATTTTCTTTTTCTTCATAAAATAACACTGGATAAATCACTTTCATAACACAATACACTCCTTATTTATATTATACGCAAGAGGGCTTTATTTTAGCCCTGCTTGCTTTAAAATACTGTTAAGAGTTCCTTTTGCTATATCTCCTTTGTGATTTGGTACTGGTATACTTCCGTTTTATCTCATTATGTCTGTATATGTAATGAGAACCGTTTGTATGATGATGATACCAACCGTTAGAGATAAGCAATTTCTCTATTTCACGGAATGTCATGACCATTTCCTCCTAACAATTTTATTATACTACGTATTGTACGTATTGTCAAGAGGTTTCTTAAAAATTTTTAGTAAAATAAAAACACCAGATTTCTCTGATGTTCCTTAAAAATTATGTTGAAATATATCATAACATAGTATATAATAATCCTATCCTACTTAAAGGAAATCTTTAAGAAAGGAGGGCGTTATATGACCTATGCTGATTTAATTTGGCGTTTGATTGAAAAATTATTGCAAAACAATAATAATTCATCTGATGTCAAAGACCAAAAGGACTAATAGTAGTCAAGAGAGTGTTTGCACGCACTCTCTATTTTTTATAATAAAAAGAGATAGATAGTTGCACCTATCTATCTCAGACGTTAATCATGACCTATGCGATTAACTAAGTTAATTTAATTATAACTTATATTTTATTATATGTCAATATCTATTTTTTATAACCATATACTTTCCTCCTTAAAAAGACAGCTATTTAGCTGCCCTTTAATCTATTTTTATTGTTTTTTTGAATCTCGCTTCAAGTTCTATACATACTTGATCTAGCCTTACTTTTAATTTTAATATATCTAAAGTAGTTTCATATTTTGTACTATTTATATAATCATATATATCTGTATATAATTCCTTAGTATATTGTAATAATGCATAATATTTTTTAATTTCTTCTTTTGTTAAACTATGTGTATAATCATAATATTTTTCGGATATTAATTTATGTAGTAAAGTATGATGATTGGGACACAAGTAAACACCTCTTAATGAATTTGTTAATATATTATCTTCTTCAAATTTATCCATATATTTAGATATATCAGAAACTTTTACCAAATGATGCAATTCTGTAATATTTTCATATTTTTCACAAATATAGCACTTTTTATTTTTACTTGTAAGTTTTAAATTTCTTATTTCTTTACTATATTTTCCCATTTTACCAATCCTCTTCACTTAATGCAAATGTCTCGTCCCAATCCCCTGTTATATACTTTCTTCCGCAATCTTGACATTTAAAAATTGCTCCTGTTAAAATTTCGCTTGCATTTATTACTTCATTTTCATCTTCTTTAATAATGAATTTTGCTTTACTTCCACATTTACAATTCATATAAAATTTTATCATAACATTTACCTCTTTTCAATCTTTTATTAATTTACAAACTTATTTACAAAGTAGACTTGCCCTTTTCCTGTAACTTTCGGTGTTTTACTTATGCTTATATGTCCATCACTATGTGTTATTGTTGTTTCTTTTACCTCAAATAATTGTAAATTCATTGACTTTTGTGTTGGCATATTATAATCCGTTCCTCTTCGACTTATCAAGTAATTGTTATTTCTTAACCATTTGAACAATCTATTTTGTCCTATATCATGTCCATTTTGTTTTATGATTTTTGCTAATTCTCCAATCAAGACACTAGTCTTACTTGTTTCAACTGAATCAGCAAATAATACCTTAGGTTTTTGTTCTTCAATTCTATTCTTTAATTTTTCATTTTGTAATCTCAAATTTTCTACTTTCTTGTTTAAAACAGTCATGGCTTTTAATACAAGTTCATCTTCACTCATATTTTCTTCACCTGCTATATATCCTCCTGTTTTTCTTATTGATGGTAGCACCTCATCAAAAACCCACTTTTCGAATCTCTCTGCATCCGGCAATTTTGAATGTGTAATTAGTCTATACAGATTTCCCTCATTGATAAAATTCTTTTCTTGTCTTCTTCCTAAATTATCGATGACCTCGCGTTTCACGACCCCATCTTTTTTACAATGCCTTTTTATAGCATCATGTGGATTTGCATATCCTAATATTTTTGCAATTCCTGTTGCTTCAAATTCATACTTTTCATTTTCTTCTATTATTTGAATCTCTCCAAATTCTTCATTTTTAAATATTTGTAAATCTTTCATTTACAGCACCTACTTTCTTATTTAAACTTGTTAATGCTTCTTCAGACGTAAATCTTCCGTTGGTCACTCCTCTGTAAATTCTTCCTGTAATTTTGAATACTATCTTATTAATATTTCTGCATTCTCCTAAGTTTTCTTTTAATAGTCTTGTATATTCTGCCATTTCCTTTTTTGTAAAACAATCATCTTTCTTGTTCATTTTCCTTTTAATTTCTTGATATACATCTTCTTTTACAAATAAATTTTCCATTATGCAACACCTACTTTCAATTCTTGTTGCCATGCTTCATATTGTTCTTTTCTAGTTTCTTTAAAGCGTTTCATAATTTCTTCTGCTCTGTCTAAATCTTTAATATTAATACAAAATCCATAAGTTTTGCTTTTTATATCAGCATAAAAACATGTTTCTTCGTGCTCTGAAATATAATTTTTTTCCATAATAAAAAAACCTCCTATTTTTTCTAAAAAAATGTTGAGATTTTTTCTATCTTATGATATAATATTTCATAGATAGAGTTAATCTCTGTTTGATTGGATATTTGTTTGTGCTTGGTCGTGCGACAAATATCCTACTTTTTTTGTTCTTGATTTTGATAATTCATATCTTTTTTTATAAGATTTAATATATATGTTGTCATGTCTGTATCATCTTGTATGCACTTCATTTTCAATGCCTTATGAAAATCATCATCAAGCCTTAAAGTTAAAGTTTTTATTTTCCTCCCTCCTTTCGACTGATTTAAGTTTATCATTCAATCAGTCTTTTGTCAAGAGGTATTTTTTAATTTTTTTAATTATTTTCTACAAAATAAAAACACCTACCTAAGTAAGTGTTTTTATAACAACTACTCCTCTTTACTTTATAAATTATCTTACTATATCTGCTGATATTAAATATACTTCATAATCATCAAATGATACTTCCTTATATTTGCTATCTTCTGGATATTCTACATTTATATATGTCGTTCCTTGTGGCGAAGTTGCATTGCTCATTATGTCTGTTCCCCTTTGTATTCCAATAACTTCTCCGTTTTTAAAATAAACTATATTTATTTTTACATACTTGATAGAAAATTTATTATTATTTTTAATTTCAACCGCTATTTGTTCACCTGAATTATTTGCTGTTACCTCAAAATTATCTACTGTTTCTTTTTCTAAAATATAAGATGAATTAGCCAAATTGACATTAAACTCATAGTTCGAATATTTCGAAAAGTCTTTTTCAAATCCCCAGTTATAAACATAAATTGTTTTGTGTGCTTGTATTCCAAAATACTCATCGTGTGTTTCTGCTTTTTCTGCAAAAGTATTGTTTTCATCTCTAAATATTGTTTCTATATTATCAATTATAACAGTTCTATCATTATTATTCGTAACCTTTAAAACAAAATCCCCACTTGCTGTTATTCCAGCAAATTCAACAAGAATATTATCTTTGATTTCATCATCTGTTAATTCTTTGCTTGTATCCTCCAAATTTGAATTTTTATCAATATATCCTACTGTAGTATTACTATTGACTTGTGCCACTGTATCATTAGTGTTATTTGCAATTATAAAAAACTCCAAAATAGCAATTATTGCTAATATGATTACTACTATTCTTAATCTTTTAATTTCTTTTTCCATATAATTTCCTCCTTTTTAATCTTCTATAATCTCATAAAAAGCTTTCTCGTATTCCTTTGCTTGACTTGGAGTTAATTCATGGTCTAATCTTAATAATGCACACCCTTTACCATAAGAATATTCAGCCAATGCTGACATACTTGATGAAATAGCTTCAACATACTCTTTTCTTTTTTTCATGTCTTCTTCATTATTAAAAACTTCGATTGTTCCTCCTGTAGGTTCATTTATTTCCTCTTCCGAGAAACTATCTGAATCCAACGTACTGTTAATTTGTTCTATTCCAATAACTTCGAAAGTAGTCTTTGAAATGTACTGATTGGGTCTTCCTAACAAGTTATTTAAATCTGTTTCTTCTGTATATGTTACATATTTCCCAATGTTCAATCCTTTTTCTTTTAATTTAACAACAATATCTTCTGCCGTTATTTGTTGTCTTTCCTTTATATTATTACAAGCAGTTAATCCAAATAACATAACTAATATAACAACAATAAGTAGTATCAACCTTTTTATATTCATTCTTAATCCCCCTTGCAATTATTCTACATTCTTCTACAGAATATTACAAGAAAAATCGTCCGACATAATTCTGTTCAATTCGACAAATATCTTTTACACTACTTTATATAATTCATCTTTTACTATCCTTGCAAACCCATCTTCATCTAAAGTTAGCTTACATTTATTTAATGCAATTAGAAAAGAGTTTGTTAATACTGATGATAGTTTATTATAGTCAATAGCATTAGAAATTGAACTACCAGAAAAAGAGTATCCTACTTGTGTATTAGGTTGTATTCCATTTAAACTATCCATTACATTTTCAGCAACATCTTCTGTTTTATTATATAAATCTTTTTCTTGTTCTTCTATCCCTTTTTCCATACCAAGCATTACATTTTTAAATATTTCTCTTGTCTTTCTTGAAGGAGAATGTATGTCAAATGCCTTATTTAATCTTGATAATATACCGTTTGCAATTCCAGAAGCCTTTGCAAACAATGACGGTTCTTTCTTTTCCATTTCTTCTAACATCGGTTTCATCGCATTTTCCATTGATTCACGCGTTCCTTTTGGCATTGAATCGTAACTTTCTAATATTGAATCAACAATTTTTTGTGTTTCATCATCTATCTGTCCACCGTATAATTCAGTCTGTGCTACATTTGCCAGCCAGACGCCAAGCTGTTCTTCTTGGCTTTCGTCCATATCCTTATATATTTTCTTCCAAACTTTTCTTAATTCATCTGAATGTTCTTCGTTTGCCTTTTGTATTTCCTGTTGTCGTTGTGCTTCTGTCAAATAAGCATTGTTATTAATTGAATCAATTACAGAGTTATGTCTTGTATTCTCATTTTCCAATTGAGAATTATATTGACTAATAATATTGTAAAATCCATCACTTTGCTTTGCTCTTTCTAAGTATCCATTCGTATAAGCCTGCGACACTTCTGCCACCTCTGCATTTGCAACATCAATTTTACTTTGTTTTTGCGCCATTATATTATTGTATTCAGTTGCATATGCTTCGTTTTGTATATTGGCTTGTTCGCCGTACCTTTGATTCAACAATGCAACCATTTCAATTGATTGTTTTTCAATTAATTCTATTGTTTTCGTTTTTTGTTCTTCTGCTGTTTTTATCCATTCTTGACTTTGTGTCTTATATTCTTCTAAAGTCCCCTGAAATGTTTGTGAATTAGTTACAGCTTGTTGTGTAATTGCATCTGATATTGCTTGTTGTATTTCAATTTCTCTTTGATTTAATTCCCTTAATTTTGTAAAATATTCATCTAGTTGCGTAATCTCCTCTTGTGTATACCCTCTCCTTTCATCTGATGCCGTTTTACAAATGCCTGTAATTCCCTGCTGTACCTCGTCCATTTGTGTTTGTAATTCTTGTTGTTCTTGTGATGAAACAAATAATGTAGAGTTAAAATCATTTAAATGAGATTGTGCATTATCAATACCAGAAATAAAATCATTTGCTGCATTTCCCATATTTGAAAATGCCTCTTTGGAATCTTTTTCTGCTAATTGAACTGCAATTGCAATTCCAGCAACGGCTGCCGTTACTCCTAAACAAATTGCACCTACTGGACTAAATACCGTACCAAATACAGCTGCCAAACCATTCACTGCCATAGATGTACTGGTAATTGTTCCTCCCATTACGCCAATTGCTTGATTTACTACGCCTATTGTTTTTATTCCACTTCCTAATAACGATGTTATCTTTCCAACAATCACTAAAAGTGGTCCAGCAGCAGCAACAATCCCAGCTATTTTTAATACTGTTTCAGCTTGCTTGTCGTTTAAATTAGAAAACCATGTCGCCAAATCACTAATTTTCTTTACACAGTCTTTTACAATCGGCATTAGCTTATTACCTAATTTAATCGCAATTGCCTCTAACTGTGATTTTACTAATGTTAATTGACCTTTTAAACTACTATTCATTGTATCTGCCATATCTTGTGCTGCACCGCTACTGTTTGAAATCTCTTTTTTCAAATTTGCAAATTCTTCCCCAGAACCTTTAATCAATGCGTTAACTGCCGAAATATCTGTCTTATTAAAAATTTGTGAAATGATATTTGTTTTCTTTTCATCGCTCATACCTGCTAATTTTTTATTAAAATCAGCCATAATGTCGTTCATATCTCGAATATTTCCGCTACTGTCTGTAACTTTAATTCCAAGATTCTTTAAAGCTTTTGCTGCTACGTCAGTTGGAGAAGTTAAAGAAAGTATAATATTTCTTAAATGTGTTCCCCCTTCTGCTCCCTTAATACCATTATTCGCCAAAATACCAAGTTCCGCATTCATTGTCTCTAAACTCATATTCGCCAATTTAACAGTTCCAGCACAAGTAAGTGTTGCCTCTCCTAACTGTCCAACACTCGTATTCGATTTTTGAGACGTTTTTGCCATTTCATCAATATACTTGTCTAAATCTTTTGTTTCCATGTTTAAAGCAGCCATTGCGTCAGTCACCATGTCAGATGCAGTCGCCAAATCCAAATTTCCAGCAGCTGCAAGATTAAGAATCTTAGGCAAAGTTTCTGCCGATTTTTGCGCATCATATCCAGCCAAAGCTAAATAATTAAGTGCCTCTGCAGCTTCACTCGCAGAATATTTTGTATTTTCTCCACATTGCTTTGCAGCATCTTCCAATATTTTATACGCTTCGCTACCATTTGCAATTTCATCAGCAGTAATTCCCATTGTTGCAGCAACTTGACGCATAGCATCTTCAAAGTTAGTTGCCGTCACAATCGCTCCCGTTCCTAAAGCAGCAATTCCTGTCGACGCTCCCATCATCTTTTTGCCAGCATTTTGTATGTTTGAACCATACTTTTCAAGCTTCTTTCCATTTTCTTCCCATGCTTTTCCAGAGTTGTTTAGTTGCCCTGTTACATCTTTTAATTGTTTTTCATAATTTTTAAGTTTTATTTCCGCGCTTGTTAGTTCGTTTTGTTTTTTCTTAATAGCAGTTATATCTTTGTTCTCTGCATTTTCTAATTCTTCCAATTGCCTTCGTAAAACTTCTACTCTATCACCTTGTATTTCAATTGCATTTCCAAGATATTCTTGCTCAGCTTTTAGTTTTTCAGTTGATTTTGTTGACTTGTCCCATTGACTTTGTGTTAATTTGAATTGATTATAGTTTTTATTCATTTCAATATTAACTTCTTGCAGTGACTTTCTAAAATTAACTGCACCATCTTCTTTAAAAACTAAACCAACACGTTTTAAATCATCTGCCATTTTGTGTCTCCTTTCTTACATAGTAAAAAACATCAGAAAACCTGATGCTCTTTCTTTTATATGTTCGAAAAATTATCTTCTATGTTTTATCTTGTCTGACTTATTAAAAACTTCTTTCGCTTCTGGAAGTTCCTCATTAATAAATCCAATAATCTTTGCAATATCTTCTACTTTCACAAGTCGCACCGCTTCACTATAACTCAATTCTTCTTTGTAATTAGAAGCAATAATTGTATATAATAAATGATTTGTTACACGTGCATTCGCTATTTTATTAGAACTGTTTGCATCTATTTGCAATTGTTCAATTCCACCCTCATAATCTTGTGCATACTCCAAAAAAAGTGGTGTAACCTCTAAAACTAGACCCTCTCCATTTCTCAATTCAATCTCTAATTGTTTCATATCTTCTTCCTTTCTTTATTCAATAAAAGGCTCTAATTTTATTTTAGAGCCTCTATTTATTTACGCTCCTTCGACTTCTTCTCCTTCTGTACCAGAATTTAAAGTTGCTAATATTTTTTCTATATCTTCATCAGAAGTTACCACATTTTCGAAAAACAATTCTTCTGTAATTCCTTCAGGGAAATTGCTCATTTCACTATTAATACTATAAGACTTATCTCCTTTATCGTTATATGAATATGCTTTGATAGTTAAAGTGTCATTTTGTTCTGAAAATGATTCTTCTGATGTTTCAATGTCATCCGTATTTTCTGCTAATTGACATTTTGGATACCATTTGTATTCAACCGCTCCACCAACTTTTTTAACTACTTTACCAAATGCAAAAAATGGTCTTTGAGATGATGCTCCACTTGTTACTCCGTATTTTGTAACTCTATCTCCTCTCATTCTAGCTGTATCATCTGGTGGAAAGGCTAGTACTTCAAGAGTATTTTCAACACTTGATGTTTGAGACGCACTCATATAATCTTGTCCACTTCCTCTTACAACAGTATTTTCAGTATTTTCAGTAGTACTCACTTTTTTACCGTAATTTCCTTTGATAGTTTCTTCATACTTAGTTAAATCAAAATCTTTTCCGTCTTCTGGTGCATTAAATGCATGATATATTGATCCAACTGTTTCCTTAATCATCGGTCTTTTTGTTTTCATAATTAAAATTCCTCCTAAAATAATTTTTTTAATAAAAAAGGAACTAGCCTTTTGCTAATCCCTTGTATTCATGCCTAGTTTTGTAAGCATCTTTTTGTAATATTTTTCTTTGTTTTTGTCCCAGCAAGGATTCAAATGTGCCTTTGCTGACATTTCTTTATATCCCTTTTTTGTTTTTTTCTTGTAGCCATTTTCTATCATTGGTCCATAGTATTTACCCCATCCGACTACTGTTTCATTGCCATGTGATTCATAGGTAAATGAATCGATCAAATGTGTATATCCTGTTTTTCTAAGCTTAGAAATCGGTTTTGGGAGCTTTTTCAAATCTTTTACAAATTCCTCTGCTCCTACTTCTAAGACCGCAATTACATTTTCGGCACCATCAATATATTTTTCAACGATATCTGCTAAAGCTTGAAATCCCTCATAACCTTCTGTTACATTTTCAAATTCACTATTCTTTTGTCTAGTTAAATTATGTAATGACTTACGTGACATTCTCTAACACCTCAATTGCAAAATAAGAATGGAAATAGTTTCCCTCTTGAACATATTCATGTTCTACGGCAGGTTTTATTCCATTCTTGTGTAATTTTCTTAATAGTTCTAGTAATTTGAAATGTCTTGGGACATCCGAGAAAAATGATACTTGGTAAGTTACTTTTGTATTATAAACCTCACCACTCGCAGGAATTGGCTCCCAAAAATACTCCCAGAACACAATTCTCGGAAATTTATTTGCATCTTTATCGTTCTGTATTCCTTCACTAACTGCAACATGAATACTTTGTAATACTTTAATCAATTCTTGTTTTTCCATAACTCTCCCTCCAATCTAACATTTGGATAATTAATTAATGTTAAATCACTTTGTTTAAATCCGTCTTTATTCGTAAAATGGTAAACATTATAAACTTTGTGATACTCTTTTCCAATTTTCAAAACATTCATTGAAGTAATTTCTTTCGTCTGCGGAATACGAATCTTTAAAGTTAAATTTTTATCTCTCTGCTCTGCTTCAAAACGCAATTTATCAGAAATAGACAATTCTTCAAAATACATCTTCTTGCCTGTTAGTTTGATATACTCTATCGAATACGTATCCTCTGTTGTTTTGATTTGAAAAATCTCAAAAACGCCGTCACTGTATATAGGAAGATTTGTAATACTTTGCTTGTAATTCAATATACTCACCCCCATACAACTCTTTAAATTCTGCTAAACGTTTATGGTCTGCATATAAAATATAATTCTTTAGCAAACTTCTAGCTTCTAAATCTTTGTCATAATCTACTTCTTGACCGCAATTTTGATTAATACTAAAAATTCCTTCTTTCACATACTGCACAAATTCCTCATTCTCTCGAAAAGGTGAAATATGATTTTCTGTTCTAAACTCTTTAATAATCATAAACACTAATCCCAAATCACTCATATTAGCACCTCTATTTCTCTATATTTTCATTTGCTTCATCTTCTATTTCTTCAATCAATCTTTTTCCAATTTTGTTTTTTGTACTAGAAAGTTCTTTTATTCTTTTTTTCGAAATTTCTTTATCATCAAACGGAAATTTATCATTAATTTTATAGATATAGTTATTGTCTTCTAAATCCTTAAACGGATAAATCACTTTGTATGGCATATTCATTCCTCCTTTAACTAAATTTAAAAAGGAACGTATTGCTACGCTCCTTGAGTTTCTGCTATTGTTTTTACGGTTGGGACATATTCCTCTAATTTGGTTACATCAAATACAAATGCTGTATTGTCATCAACTGCTCTTCCATTTGCATACGCTTTCGCAATAATCAAATCAACATCTTCCATTGCTTTTGTTTCTTTGTATTCATTTACTTTAAAGCCACTAAATCCCATATCGTATTTTTGGTCAATGGTAAAAACTGCCTTTCCTTTTGGGTTATTAGCACATTCAATTACTTCTAAATTTTTGTAAGAACAAATATTTCTTCCCTCTCTATCCAGCATAGCAGGGTCAACATAGTTTGCTCTGTCTTCTGGATTACAAATTAGATAAATTTTATCCAATGCTCTAAGACCATTGTTTGATAACGCTACTTTTACTGGTGCCAATGCTTTTGGCGAAAAACAAGTAATCGTTGTATCAACAGTTTTATCCTTATGAGTAGCATCTGTATTAACTTCTTCAATCATTTTATAAATTCCAATTGGCTCTGTTTTTCCATTTCCTTGTAAGTATCCATATTCAGCACCATCATTTAAAGTTTCCTCTAAAATAGATGTAAAATATCTGTCTACAAATGGCAAACCTAAATCTCTAATCGCTTTTGGAATAGCTAAATAAGCTGTCAATTTACTTAGTTCAATATTAAGTGATTCAATTTTTGCACTGATTTCACCATCAATTCCGTTATACAATTCACCCCATACATAGGTACCAGACTTTTCAGCAGAAATCCATTTTTTTACATCTGCTGGCGTAAAACGAACAAGTTTCAAAACTCCACTTTCTTTTTTTACATTTTCTAAAGTAACATCAATAATAGATGTTGGAATTGTGTCTTCTTGTTCTCCTGTAAAAGATTGTTTTATGTTTTTTAGCTTTTCATAAAATGCTTTCTCTTCTTTTGATAACACTCTTAAATTAAGAGATTTTGCATAATCTTTATTGCTTTCTGCTCTTTCTGCTTGTTCTTTTAGCTCATGAATCAAATCACCATATTTTGCCTCATTCATCTTTTCAATCGCTTCCAAAATAGCCTCTGACTTATTTTCAGAATTATCCAATAATTCTAATACTTCTTCCTTTAATTTGTTTTCAAATTTCATTTTCAAATACCTCTCTTTTCTTTAATTTTTGTATTAAAAAAAGACGTCCATGCGTCCTCTTCAATCTGATTTGTTATTTTTGCTGTTATCCCACTTGAATTAATTGATATGATTGAACTGCCTAACATTTGATTTGCCTTCTCTTGCAAATTTTCAATCATTTTATCCTTTTGTTTCAATTTTAGTACCAAATTATGCACATAATCTGCTTCTAAACATTGTTTTGCTTCATTTCTTACTCTACTTGTCGAAAATCCCCAATCAAAAGCCTCTTCTGATGTAATCCATTCTTCTCTATCCATTTTTTCCTTTATTTCTTCTTCAGACAAATTCGTTTTACTTGTATAAATATTAAGAGAAGGCTGTGTAATCTTTTCTAAATCTTCAGCCACTTTTTTCATTGTATTGCTATCCCCACGCGCTTCCGTCCAAGCATTATGTATCATAAGCAAACCATTTTCTGGCACAACTCTTTCATCCCCTGCCATAAAAATAATACTTGCAGCACTACAAGCAAATCCATCCACAATTGTTTTCACATGCCCTTTAAAATCAGAAAGCAAACTATAAATTGCTAATCCTTCTGAAACAGAACCGCCATATGAATTAATTCGCACTGTTAAATTTGGTGTATCCACTGCATTTAGTGCATTTTTTAAAGAAAAAGCATCTGTGGCGTCTTGTCCTGTACCAAACCAGTTATCTATCCAATCCTTTTTACGAATATCTCCATAAACAAACATTTCTGTTTCATTTTCACTAACTCTGTTAAAATTAAGAAACTTCTCCATCCGTTTCACCTCCTCTCACATCACCATAATTTTTTGTGATATAGTGCTTATTAGCCCATTCCTCATCTACAAGCGGTAATCTTAAAAATCTATTAATATCATTATGACTATATCCCATTCCTCTTAGCTTATCCAAGCTTGTTGCCAAATCTCCAATATCCTTATGTTGTAAAGTAAAACGATTGAACAGTAGCCTTTCTCCTATAAGCCAGTCCTTTTCGCCAATCACTCCCATTGTATATCCATTTTCTAAACTTTCAAAAATAGGGTCAATTGCAAATGTAATCAAATCATTTGTACCAGTTGACTTTTCTGTCTTACTGCCATAAAATATGTCTAGTGGTATTTTAAACCTTCTTGCTGTGCTATCTCCAATTTCTTTTACTATATCTTTAAAATCACTTAAATTGCTCGTTCTATCTTTATTCAAATTTTCCAAATCAAACTGTTCTGGAAGCATAAAAATACTATCATCATCTTCTAATAATCCACCTGTCATTTTTTTCAAATATTCTTCTCTATTAAGCTCTTCTCCTGTCTCTAAATCCTTCAGTATGATTTGAGCACCCGGATTTTTCACTCTCCATTTTTCTGAATTTGTTTTCTTGTATTTCTTTGAAGTAACATTTAGTAATTTTCCAATTTCATTTTTATAATTTTGTACTGCTTTTACCATTTCTTCATTAAAAAAAGAAAACTTTAAAACCTCTTCTTGTTTATAAGTTTTCTTAACCGATAATGAATTTCCCTCATCATCACTAATTGTAATATTTTTATATGTCTTTCCATATAAGATTTGATTATCTGTGTCATAATTATCTGCAACATAAAGATATGGTACTTTTTGCGGAATTTTATTCATAACAATAATTGCTTTTTGCTCCAAAAGTAACTTGCAAACTAATTTATATTTAAAATAAACACCATTTTCATTCAAATTTGGTTGAATATTTAATCTCCAATATAAATCATCAAATTGTTCCATAATTTTATTTGCTTTCTTATCTTTTCTAAAAACTTGAATTTCTGCTTTTGAAACCATACTAGCAATCAAGTCAATACTATGTGCTACTGCCAGCATTTCAATATACTCTTTGCTAACTCTTCCTTTCGAAAAAACTTCAAGCCAATCTACTAAGCTACCATCTTTCTTTTGAAAAAGCGCTTTAATCCCCATTTTATCACCTCCTATACATAAATAACTTCTTCATCTAACAACTCTTGTGCACTCATGGCAGCAACAAAAGCCATAAAAGGATCATTTTTTCTTAATTTGGGTTCTATCTTTTCATATTTTTTATTGCCATCTTTTCCATTTTTTACACAAGTATTATTAATTGCCCATCTCATCATTGCACTATTGCCAATATTGATATTCCCCTCTGCAAAAGCAACTTCAATACGAGGAGCAACAATTGCTGCAATACTCGCGGGATATCTTATCATTCGAACCATTCCATAAGGGTTTTGCTTTGTCTCAATTGTTATTCCTAACTCTTTAAAGATTTGTTCTAACAATTTATATCGATATGTATCAAGAACAATTTTCACAACATTATATTTTGCCATCTCAGACAAAACCCACAAAATTATATCTCGACCATCAATCGAATCCTTATTTGTAATTTCAAAATCCTCAAATCCTTCTTGTCCAATATTGTCAAATGGAAACTTAATATCTCCAAAAAACTTACTCTTAGCACATATCCAAGTTCGTTGTCTCCAAATATATTCGCCATCTCTCTTAAACAAAAATCCAGCACTAGCAAAATCATTCAAAGACGCAAAATCTATTCCTACAATTGCCATTCTACCAGCAATTTCTCCCGTTGTTCTTGAAACTTCATTTTCCACATCTTCGTATGAAGCTCTTAATATACATTTCCAATCTGTAACCACTTGTTCTTCATCCTGCTGTGGCAAATTCATTCTTTTAGCAAAAAACTCCACTCGATACGACTTCTGTTTCTGCATTTTAATATAATCTCGTATCAACTCATTCATCAGAATCGGCATATATCTTAAGCTTGGATTTGCCTGACACCACACTGTAATATCTATATCCTTTTTATTTCCTGTTTCTAAAAACTTCTTCATTGGAATATCAACACTATCTAAATCATTTACTTTGTAAATAATAGGTAGTAATCCTAAAAAGTTCTCTTCTCCATTTAATACTAACTTTGACATAGACAGTTTTTCATCAAGTGGACCATCTCTTACTGTCCCATTAGTTGTAATTGTAACTGTTCTTGCATGTTTAATTTTTCCAAGTCCGGAACTATATACATTAATTTGTTTGTAGTCCTCATAAGCATGTAATTCATTAAAAATAATCATACCAGTCTGCTTACCATCTTTTGTCTTTGCATTCGCCGTGTTGTATCTTAATATCGAATGTGTTATCTTATTTATTACCTCTGTCTTATTCCAATAAAAATACTTCTTCATAATATTCTTATTCGTTTCTAACATGTTATAAACAACATTAAATGAATTTAGTGCTTGTTCCTCTGATGTAGCCACAATGTCTATATGATAATTTTTTACACCATAATAATGCGTCTGTAAAAAATTAGCTAAAGGCATAATCATACCATCTTTTCCATTTCCTCTAGCCATTAAAATCAGAATATCTGGAAAAATAACTATATCAGGATTATTCTTGTCATACATAAAAAACAAAGCATACGCAAACTTCTGATATGGAAACAACTTATAATACCATTTTTCGCAATACTTAACCGCCTTGTCTAACATTTCAGCATCAAAAAAAACATCATCTCTCGATAATGTCGGCTTTACAATATTCCTAATTAATAATTTTATTTCCTCGTCAACTTCATTCGGATTTTCTTCAACAAACCTAATATACTCATCTATTTCTTTACAGCAACTCATTTCCGTCTTCACCACCTTCATCAGGTGCTTTCAAATCTAAATCTTGCAATATTTTCAGCATTTGTCCATTAGTCTTTTGTAATCTTTCTACACTTTCATTTGCTTTAAATGTTGCAAATCCATTTCCTCCTGTTGTCTTATATCTTATACCATTCATATCTATATCATGTTTAAGTCTTTCCTTTAATTCAACAAAATATAAATAATCCTCAATCATATCATCAAACTGCTTTCCAAACTTATTTTGGTCTATTAATTGTTTCTGTAAATCTTCTTCTATCGCTTGCTTTTTATCTTGAATCTTCTTTTTAAGTTTTGTGACTTCTTCTATTTTATGTAACTTGCTTTCAAGGTTTTCAACCAAATTCTTAAGTTCTTTTTCTCTTTTAGTTTCGGTTTCTTCAGTTTTTTTCTCGTTTATCATTGCTTTATCCCCCCCTTTCACGTGAGAATTAAAAATTTTCGTTTAGTCTTTACCCCACACCCGCTCCCATTAAGAAATTTTTACGTTGAGATTTTGGGTGGGGTGTCCTTTCTTTATTGATTTTCTTTATACTTATACGTGACAATAGTCTGCTTTAATTTTCCATTTGCAAACACATTTATTTCTTCCTCTTCTTGAATATCTTCGTCTATTACTTTTATATTATGTTCTTCACTATTACATTTTTCTAGTTTTCTTATTTTGTTCCTGTAATATTCTATCTCTTCTGCTAAATATTCTGTTATCTCTTTATCACTCATGTTAAAATGATTACTGAATCTTTTTCTTGTTTCTTCATATCTACTTTTTGTATTACAACTCATTACCATCTCTCCTTTGTTATAGGTTTATCTTTCTTTTTATATTGAAATCTTATTCTATCTTCTATAATCTCATGTGCTTCAAACGATAAACTAATCATATTGTTAATATCTAATGCCAAATCTGGTCTTTCTTTTATGGCTATGATGTGATGGACCATTGTTGCTTTTACAAGTTTATACTTGTTTGGCTTATGTATTCCATCATCCCACTTTCCGAGAAAAAATTGGCAACAAAATTTATCTCTTTGTAAAACTTTTTCTCTAGCAATATCCCAATCCGTAGAATGATAAAACTTATCTGTTCTACCTTTTGCAATTTCTTTCTCCCAATTATATACTTTTCGCCTTGTCCTTCTTTTTTTCATATATATCATTCTCTATTCTTCCAAAACCCTACAGCACACTCTCTTACTGTTCGATTCTTCGTACATTTATCTTTATAAAATCTACATGTTTTACACATATACTTTATATATTTTTGATTCGCTAAATCTTCCGTTTGTAATGTTGTATCTTCTTTATTGTTACTAACTTTCCCTTTATAATCTACTACTTTCATACATTTCTCCAAAATAAAAAACATAAGTCACTAGAAAACTTATGTTTCTATCCCTTTTTCACCATTCTAAAATCCGTCAAAAGGAGGTAACATCATTTTATTAACTTATCTAGTATCATTAATAGCTTTTTACTATTCAATTTATTAAATAGTTCTTCCATTTCTTCTTTTTTTCCCATTTTTTCTCGCCTCCTTTCTTTTTTCATTTCTTAACACTCTAATTTAGACAATAATTGTCTTGTTATTCTTATTATACGACACTTATTGTCTATTGTCAAGTCTTTTTTGATAATTATTTGATTTATTTCTGACAATATTTGTCTTTATCTATTGACTTTTAATTACGATATGTATAAAATAATAATAGGAGGTGAGTTTTTTGTTATATTTAAGAATTATTCAATTGCGTAAAACTTTAAATCTTACACAAGATGAATTTGCTTTTAAAATTGGTATTTCACGTGCTGGGTTATCTGCTATTGAAACTAAACGTTGTGACGTCACTGAAAGTAATAAAATACTTATTTGTAATCTTTTTAATGTTAATCGCGTTTGGCTTGAAACTGGCGAAGGTGATATGTTTATCGAACATAACCCTTTACATGATGAATTTATTTTACTTTTTGATAACCTTGATATTAATTTTCAACAATTTCTTCTCGATACTGCTAAACGTTTACTCGATTTACAAGATAATATTTTATAATTTATTTTTATAATTTGTATAGGTTAGGATTTGCACCTAACATGATATATCGAATATACTTTGTAACCTGCATATCATATATCTTTTAAATTACTATCATCTATTATACTTATATTATATTTTATGTGGGACATTCAAGGACATTTTAGGACATCTTGCATAAATCATCATATATTTTTAATGCAAGTCCTTTTTTTCTAGTCATTTCCCTATATCCATAATTCATATCACTAGCAACATCAACTAAAGTTTTTCCATCTATGTATAATGACGTTAATATATTTCTGTAAGGCTGGTCTATTTTTAACAATACATTATCTATATCAATTAAATCTTGTTCCAGTTTTATTGCAAAATCTAATGTTTCTTTTTTCTTATCCAATAATATTGCCAAATTTTCCGCTAATCTATCTTGGATTGATGAACTTCCTCGAGAATTATCTCCATATGTAGCTATCATCTTTTGAATACTCTCATATTCCTCTTCAATTCTTGATTTTCTGTTTTTTACCCATTCTTTATTATCTTTATATTCAAATAACTCTTTCCTATTCATTCGTATCCTCCCCCAAATAAACTTCACTCTCCAGCCTATAACCAAATCCCGCAACACTCCTAATTTTAAGTCCTGTTTTCTTCCTTAACCTTGAAATACACGCTTTCAAACTATTATTCTTCTCAATTTCAACTGTTCCCTTTTCAATCAATTCTCTCAAAATACTATCTTCTGTCGCTGTCAAATATACTTTCTCATATACTCCTATATGGAGTTTTCTCTCTTTTGCATAATATACCATCTATTTACCTCTCACATATTTCAAAATTACTTTTTCTACATACGCTAAAGCTTCTTTCTTCGTCATAAATCTCTCGTATCTATGTATCATGTCATATCGTACGATTTTTATTCTCTGATTAGCTTCTCTCATATACTGCTTTGCTACTTGCTGTTTATTTAAGCCACTTTTCCATAAACTAATTATTTCCTCATCTCTCATATTGTTAGTATTTGCAATTTTTTATCTTCTTTTCAAATTCATCGATTACTTGTTTTGTAGCTTTATCTACATATATTTCTAATATCTCTTTTTGCATCTTTTTTACTTCTCTTATAATTTCATTTATCTTCATCCTATTCTCATCAACATTTTGCCAATTATATTCATTTGTCGACATATATAATTCTAATTCTTCTATCTCTTGTATATCTATTTCTTCCTCCTCTAACAATTTAAAATCATGATTCAAAATTTTTAGTATATTACTTCCACCAAATCCTTCCTGTATAAAATTACCATTTTTATAACTATAATAATGTTTCCTACTCCCATTGCTCTGTTCTCTTTTATCCGTCAAATCTAAAAATCTCGTCTCTTGTCTTATCTTTCCTTTCGCTATTTCTTTCATTAATTCATAGCCTTTATATACTTTTCCCATTTTCTATACCTCTTCTTTCTTTTCAAAATATTCTAATATACAATCTTCAAAACTCTTGTGCGGTTTTCTTATTTCATTTTCTTTTATACATTCGTATTCTTCTTTTTTTAAATAAACTCTTTCTATCATATTTTTTATTATCATGTCCTTCTTCTCTAATGCTTCTAATAACACTTTTTCATTATTTGTTAGTGTTTCTATTACACATTCATTGCCTTTTATAATATTCTCTTGCTTTTCCATTAAAATCAATACTCTTGCTATATTCTCAAACAAATTTCTGCTAACTATTTCTTTTTCATTATACTGTTCTAATAAATCCCTTAGCTCTTCTATCGCTTCTCTCTCATTCTCTGTTATCACTTGTCCTCCTTCAAACTTTAAAATAAACTCCTACTTCACAATATTTGCACATCTCTTTCTCCTAACTTCTATCAAAATGTTCCTGTAATTTTCCATTTTTCATTCTTACATATTTTGTAATGTAATTATTATAATTCACCACAAATCCTTCTACTGACCTATCTACTTTTTGACAATATTGCTCATAAATCTTGTCTAATTGTTTTTTGTTTGGAATGTTACTAATCTCTTTTACGACTGGCACTACTCCTATACAATTTGGAATATTTTGTAATATAAATGGATATATAAAACGCTCATGATCATATATCAAATTACTTAATTCAAATTCTTCATTAATATTTGCTTTTGCAAACATATAAAATCTTTTATCAAATTCATCAACTGAATATTTCAATTTCCCCATTCCAAGCCATTCACCACATAATACGCTATTGTTGTGTAATTCTTCCTGCAAAGCAATTCTATTGTCATGTAACCATTGATATAATCCTTTATATAACATCCCTTTATTTTCTTCTATCTCATCTATACTTAATATATTATTTCTTTGAGCAATATACATTGTTTCGTTCAATTTAAACAAACATAAATTACTTCCATCTAACTTTTCTGTAATTTGTATTTTAACTCCTTCGCAAATTACCCTTTTCGTTTTTGGATAAATTTCTTTTTTTATCATTTCCTTTTCCTCCTATATTTTTTCTATTCTTCACTTTACCTACACTCGCATTCATCCAACAATCCATTCGCTTCCAATAAATCTTCATACATTTTACATCTGTTTATATACACTTCCTTTTCCTCTGCTTGCTCTATATTGTTTTGTTCTAGTTCTTTTATGTATTCTATGTCTTTTAAATAATCTCTTACTAATATTATTGTTAATATAAATAGTAATAACGCTATTATAAAATCAATTAATGCTTTTCTTAATTCTTTTCTCACCTTACTTCTCTCCTTCTTTTAATATTTCTTGTAAAATTCTGGTTCTTCTACTGTTATTTTCTTTACTCTTTTTCTATCTTTAATTTTCCATAGCATACTTCTCCACTCTTTAATTCTGAACAACTAATTATCATCTCTTCTTCCTCTATCTCTCTCCAATTGCATAATCCTGCAAACATTCTTAAACCTACTTCTATATATGACTTTGCTTTAATATATAACCCTGCTGTCATTCCCTTTCCTGCTTTAATATAGCCTCCTGCTTTAATCCAGCCTCCTGCTTTTATACTGCTTCCTGCTTCAATACAGTCTCCTGCTTCAATCCAATATTCTGCTTCAATCCAGTCTCCTGCTTTTATACAACCTTCTGCTTCAATACAGTCTCCTACTTTAATCCTGCCTCCTGCTCCAATACTTACATTTGATAAAATCTTTTCTTTTACTATAATTTCTCCTTCTACCTCAAACCAATCATCTAAATCTATCTTCAACTCTTCATCAACCTTTAAATCTCCTTCCACAAAATAATTTCCATTTTCTAATCTTCTCATATTCTTATAATTCTTATCTATTAACATTTCCTCTCTCCTTTTCTAAATATTTTTCATAACTTTCATTTAACTTATTCTTCGCATTCTCTAAACCAATTGTTGATATTACTATCCCACATGCCAAACCTATTACCACTCCCAACAGCAAACTTATCAAATCAATCATTCTCTTTCTTCCTTCCCTTTACAACAATAATCTCTCCCTTATTCTTCCTCGCCCTCTTATGATAAATCGGCGTCTCCATTTCTTGATTTAACTTTCTAAGTTTATTAATCGTCTCATTAAATCCATTCTTCAAATTAGACACATTATATAAATCCTTCAATATCTCCAATTCTCTAAATCTATACTTACATTCATGCCTTTCCACTAAACACTCATAAAACTCATCTGCAAATTCCCTTTTTTCCTTCGCTGACATATTTTCATATTCATTCAACAAATCATGTTCCATATCGCTTCTTATTCTATCTTGCTCCCCAACACTCTCTGAAACTGCATTACACTGCTTATCAGCTTCTATCAGTATTTTATTAAATTCTTCTAGCAATTCTAATGACCTCATTTCTTCCTCCTAATCTATCCTCGTATATGCTTCATATTGTCAAGCTCCATTTTCTCTTGTTCAGTTGCTCTTCTAAATATTGCAACTTTTACATTCGTCTTCAAATCTTTCTTTTCTCCACATTCTACTACTTCATGGTGTTTTATTAACAAATCCGACAATCTCGGTCTAACATAATTCATATCAATATCATCATCTTCATCATTACTAGCTTTTTTCTTTTTTATCGCATCCCTAATTTCTCTTGCTGTCATCTCTTTATTTCCTAAAACTTCTAATATCTCTATACATCTTGTTGCCATCTTTGGTTTTATTTTTTCATAACTTTCCCAACGTGTTTCAACCGTTATCATTCTCTATCCCTCCTATTTCTCAATCTTTAAAATCCCTAATACAGTCAATTTACATACCCTAGCCTTTTGCCTATCACTCAACTTCAAAAAATCCTTCATTTTAATTATTTTCATAATCCTCCTATCCAATTAATGAAACAAATTCACTATTCGCTTTATTAAATCTTAACTTTATTTTCCCAACATCTCCTGCACGCTGTTTTGCAACTTTCGCAATAACAGTCGGTGCTTTTTCCTCTTCCTGTCCCTCCTCTTGATACAAAAATATTACATTGTCAGCATCTTGCTCAATTGCTCCACTCTCTCTTAAATCAGCCAATGTTGGTTCATTTCGTGTTGCATTTCTGTTCAACTGGCATAATCCAACAATTGGTATTTCCAGCTCTAAACTCAACAACTTCAATGTTCTACTTATATCTGCCACTTCTTGCTCTCTATTATTAAACTTTCTAGCATTTTTAATTAGCTGTATATAGTCTATAATCAACAAATCTAACTTCTTTTCATTTTTCAAATTCCTCGCTTTTACTTCAATTTCTTGTATCGTCCTAACCTTTGACATAATTTGAAATGGTAAATCTTTTAAATCACCACATATACTTGCTATTCTTTCAAAATCACTATCCTCCAATGTTCCAGCTCGTAATTTATAACTATTGACTTGTCCTATCCTTGCTATCATTTTCTGAATTAACTGCTCTTCAGACATTTCTAAGCTTATAATTCCTACATTAAGTCCTTTTCTAGCTATATGTTCACCAATCTGCAAAGCCATTGTTGTCTTACCTACTCCTGGTCTTGCACCTATTATTGTCAACTCCTGTTTATGCAACCCCAATAAAATATTATCCAAATCTAGCAATCCTGTATATAACGAAAAATCCGACCTTCGATTATAATTATTTTCTATCTCTCCCATCGCATTTATTACTTGCTCTAAAAACGTTCTACTTTTTTCACTTCTTTTCTCAATTTCAGTCAGCTCCTTTATTATCTTTTCAATCAAATTATCCATATTCTCAGCACTTAGAATATCTGCCTTTCTCCTCTCTATCAACTCATAAATCTTTCTCTTTTTGCTATATTCAATTAACTTTCTATATGCTGTATCTTCTGACATTCCAAAAATATACTCCCCCAAATCAGCTATATATTGAATAATTGCCGTATTATTTCCCTTTATCTTTCCTGCAATTCCTAAAATTGATATTTCCTCTTCTTCAACCTTTAGTTCATTAATCGCTACTATGATTTTTTTATTTCTCTCATTCACAAAATCATTTGCATCCACATCAAAATCTACTTGCTTAAAAATCATATAAAACAGCACTATTTTTTCAATTTCTTCATCAAACATCTTTTCTCCTTTCCCTTAGTAAATTTTCATATTCTTCGTCTGTCAACTCATCTGTATTAATTACCTTATATTCAACTTTTTCAGGCTTTTTATAACCTTCTTTTCTCGCCCATGTTCGAATAGTCGCTAAATGGTCTTTATATTTCTTTCCACTAGACTGAATATAATCATCTAAACTCTGAATACGTTTCTCATAATCATTTGGAAATTCATTTATCAACTTTTCATATTGTTCTTCATCAAATTGCACATTTCCATATTCTCCGTATTTTGAAGTTTTACTATCATTGCCTTTTCCAATATATTTTTCAATAATCCCCCTACTATGCTGGTTACAATAATTTTTTCCATTTATGCAATAACTTGACCTTCGCTGACATTGTTTCTTTGTACTTTCACTAACACAATCACATTGTACATCCTGCTCGAAATTATTATATAAATTAAATTCATTTAATTTATTATTAGTCTTATTTAGTTTCGTTTTGTTTTGTTTATTTAATGTGCTCACAGTGCATCCGCCTTGTGTATTATCTTGTGTATTGCTCTGTGTAACATCTTGTGTATTATCCTGTGTAACAAAATCAACACTCAAACTTTTTTGTGTAACATCCTGTGTCACAAATTCAACAATCAGATATTTTCCTGCTTGATTTGATATTCCCTTCTTATAATCAATATAGCCTTTTGTCTTGAGCTCATTTCGTGCCCTATCTAATGCTTGTCTACTTAAATTAGTAAAACCACAAACTATCATATTAGAAACCGTAAATTCCTTTATCCAACCTAACTCATTGTTTTTATTCAATAAATAATTATAAAGACATTGAGCATTTGAACTCAAAGGATTATTTGGTAACAATTTATAAAATGTGTTTACCTGTTTAATGTAGTTCATTATCTTCTCCTTTCTCTAGTATTTCTTATAAATCAATTTTTCTATATTCCAGTTCGCCCCATAAATGCCTTTTAAATGTTTTTTTGATATTTCTGTCGCTTTAGTTTGTTTATGTTTTTTACCTTTTATTTTTGCTGGTACTTTCTGTCTTTTATCCGATAC
The DNA here is from genome assembly GCA_947648495.1 of uncultured Clostridium sp. GTDB lineage: Bacteria > Bacillota > Clostridia > TANB77 > CAG-508 > Scatovivens. The sequence goes on along the minus strand of CANSOA010000005.1, from coordinate 30,576 downwards.
TTTTGGATATGGATGAAAACTATCTTTTAAATCCGTCACTATCATTTTGCTTGCCCCCATTCTCGATTAAGCTGATTTTCTAAAATCCTCAATTTTAACTTTGTGCTATTAATCGCTTCCAAATTTGCCTGATAAACACTTTCCTTCACATCTCTATCAAATCTCAATTGTGCCACCTCTGGAACACCATATACAATTTGATTAATCAAAGTCACAGCCATATTCTTTTCTGCCCTTAGCTTCAAAGCTTCTTGTCTCAATTTTATTTTGTACTGCTTTTCTGCTTCCGCTCGTTCTGTACCACTTTTCCTTAATTGTTTGACCGATACATCTAGTTATCGTATTAATCTCGTAATTTCTTCATATAAATCCATCTCTACTCCCTATCTGGCAAACTACTTATCGCTTTTAAAATACTTGCATACTGCTCTTTTGTTAAATCTTTTGTATTTGTTATTCCATAATTACTCTTTAACTTCTCTTCCACATTTAGCCCTTTTTTCATCATCAAGTTATATACCGTCTTACTTTCAACCTCCGTCACCCTATCACTAACCTGATACTCATTTTCAACATCCTCATCAATCTTTTTATTTTGATTTACAATTGCATTTCCAACCTCTTCTGCACTCGCAACCGACGTATCAATCCCAAATCCTGCCATTCCCAACGCTCGTCCAACCGCCGACGTCTCGCAATTCTCAATATAACTCGTCTTATTAATAAACGAACTATTCTCCTTCTCATAAGCCGTACCTGTCCCCAAAATATTTCCTTCATTTGTTGCCACAATCGCCTTAAATATGCAAATTCCATCTTCGCAACTAACCAAAGCTGTTTCAATTCTTCCAGCCGGAAATACCATTCTAAAAGCTTTAATCCTTTGATTTACTTCCGCATATTCTTTACCCTTAATATTTGTAGTATTAATTGTTTCATTTGCTTTTTTTATATCTTCATATTTCACTTCCATTTCTAACCCTCTACTTTCTCATTTATCTCATCTAATATTGTATAACTCATTCCTGCCCAATCAAACAATGCATACGCTATCTCCAAAACATCTTGCGTATTTGCTTCTATTACTTCGCCTTCCTTTGTTGTAAAAGTAAAATTTCCTTTTGACGTATATTTACTATCTTTGATATTTTCTATTTTCATAATTTCCTCCTTCTTGACTTTTCTTTTATTTCATGTTAAAATTAAAGAAAGTCGTTTAATAAGATTTTTATTTATAGAATTAGTTACTTTTGCGGGTGTCTAATTCTATTTTTTTGATTGTTTCTGAGACTTCTCTCATTACTGTAAAGATATTCTTTCCATGATTGTACTCATCTGCTAAATCTCTTAGCCTCAAAAGTAATGCTCTATTTCTTTGATTTAGCGGATTTCCTTTATCAAGATAACAAATACAATCATACGCTTTGTTTAACTTGTATTTAAAATATATAGTGCTTCCTAAACTTCCTAAAAACAATATTCCAAAAATTATTTTCATTTCAATCCTCCTTTGTATTTATTTAAAAAACATATAAATCATCTGAATAATAAATATTGCAACTTCTAATGTTACAATCGCTATTTTTATTTCTAAATTATTTACTAATAAAGCTATAAATGTTAAAATCCAAATAATTATTGTAAATATCCATGACATCCTTCTTTCCTCCTCACATAAAATATTTCTCTACTATATAAACTCCAATATACGCTATATTTCCTACTGCAAATACAAACATGCTTAAGTCTAGCATTCCTCTTATATATGCTTGTCTTAGTTTTTGTTTCATGGTTTATTCCTCCTTCCTAAAGAACTCTACACATAGTATTTTTCCTAAATCTCCCATTTTTTCTTTCATCACTTTCATCAAATGTTTTAACATTTTGAATTGCTTGTCTTTCCAAATATTCATCAACCCATTCTTTCTTATATAAAAATCCGTGAGCCTTTTCCCTTTATGTGCTTTAGTCCATTTTTGACCCAAGTATGTGTTATCATATATGGTGTAACAGTCTTTTCTGAAGAACTATACAGTTTTGCTATTTGTTCTGTTGTATATAACATTTTTTCACCTTCTTTCTTATTTTCTGTGTGTTAGACTGCAATATTATTGAATTTTGCTAAATAATTCTAAAACTTTTTCATGCCATGAAATCTTGTAATCTGAATGTCCAAACCTTGTAAATGGCTTTTCTTCTCCATATTCTTTTCCTTGTTCTGTCAATCTCCAGTTTTTACCCTTTCTTACTTGCAAATCTAATTTTTCCAACATCTTATTTACTTGTTGAGCCTTTATTCCACCCAGTTTTTCTCCTATTTGAGTTGGATTAAAACTTCCAATATCATGTTCTGCACTAGGTAACAACTTCTTATATTCGTCATAGGAATAACCTGTTTCTTTTTCTGCCTCACCTATTGCTACTGCATAGGCTAATCCTGATTTTACTCCAGTTTTTTGAATAATTGTTTCTGCTATATTAAAATGTTGTCTTATTGCTCTGTCTATTGGTTTGTGATATTCTCTTTTCACTTTCTGTACTGTAAAATAATTATTTACTAATTCTCTTTGAATTTTCCAAGCTAAATCGTCATTCAATGATTTTACTAACATCAGATAGCCACTTGCTGTTAAAACAGTTATTCCCCTGTTGGGAATCTCTAAAGTACGAATTTCGTTCTTTGTAGATTTTTTTATTTCAAAATAATCTACTCCCTCTAAAAACTTATCTCTGTTTTCATTAAAATTTCTTTTTGCTGTTCCTTCTACTCTCTCATGCACAGTATCAATATCTTTAAATGTAACAACTCTCTGTCCATTAATTTCTTTTATTTTTAAATCTTGGTTATTAATTGTTATTAAATCACTCATTTGTTTTTAGTCTCCTTTCTCTAAATTTTAATTGTTAATATTTTTTTTAATTTCTTTTTGTTGTAGATTGTTTTGATTTGTTTGCATTTGTTAAAAAGTGGTAAAATTTGTTGACATTACGCTTTAAGCGTTGTGTATGGGTAAAAAAATAATGTCTTCATATTTCATATTGTAAGCCTTCTCCAGTAAAGGAATTTTTGAAATACTAGGAAAACTTAAACCTCTTTCCCAATTACCAATCGTATCCTTAGTAACACCCACTAATTTAGCCAATTCTTCTTGCGTTAAATTCGCATTTATTCGTGCTGCTTTCATTGTTAGTTTATTAGTCATTTTCACACCTCCTCAATTAGATTGTCTTTATATTATCACGCTTAAAACGTAGTGTCAATACTTTAAGCGTAATTTTTTTATTTTTTTATTGACTTTTTTATGTTTATAGCGTATAATCTTTATAGGAGGCGGTTATGAGCGATTTAGGAAATAAAAAAATTTTTTCCAATAACTTAAAGCATTATATGGAACTAAATAAAAAAGACAGAAATGAAATTTGCAATTTATTGGGCTTTAAATATTCCACATTTTCCGACTGGTACAATGGTAATAAATACCCACGAATAGATAAAATAGAAATTCTTGCAAATTATTTTGGCATAGAAAAGTCAGATTTAATTGAAGATAAAAACAAGCCTACCAAAACAGATAAGTTTGGAAATCCTGTTGTTTCTCTTCCAATCTTGCGGAATTGTAAAAGCAGGCTATGACTATTTAGCACAAGAAAATTGGATTGGAACTATTGATGTTGAAACTTCATTAGTTGGAGATGGTTCAAATTTCTTTTGCTTAAAAATAAAAGGAGATAGTATGTCTCCACTTATAATAGAAGATGATATTGTTGTTATAAGAAAGCAAGATGATTTTGAAACTGGAGATATTGTTGTTGCAATTGTAAATGGGGATGAAGCAACAATCAAAAAAGGTAGAAAGAATGATAACAGTATATTATTACAACCATTTAATCCAAACTATGAGCCAATTATATTTACTTATGATGAAATGAAAACTATTCCAGTAACAATCGTCGGAATAGTTAAGCAATTAAAAAGAGAATTTTAGAATTTATAGAAAGGAAGTTTTTATATGGGAATAATGGGTGGAAAACCGCTAGAAAAAGATTATGAAGAATTAATGGATAGATATGATTTACATGATATATCTGACAAAAAAACTCTGCAAAGAATAATATCTATGCTAAATAACAACAATCAAATATCATTAGGACAAGTTCATTCAGACGATTTTGGAATAAGAACTATAATAGAACAAAACTGGATGATTATAAAATTACTAGATGATATTAATAAGAAATTAGAGAAAAAATAAAAAGAAAAAGAATTGTGCCGTTTGATTGCAGTCTAACACACAAATTCTTTTCCCACACAAACACTATTGAAAGTGATTGTATTTACATTATATATTATAATACTTCTATTTTCAATAGTTTATTAAAAATAAATTGAAGAAAATGGAGGTATTTTTATGTCACAAAATATAAATGCAGATATTCTAAAACAATTATCAGAAATTCAAAAACAATTACAAAATTCTAATATTAAAACTACTGAAAACAAAAAGCGTAAAAAAGGTAGTTATCAAATGCTAAAAAACGGAAAAGCTAGGCTTTATTATATGCTAGACCGAATAAGATATGACGAAACTATAAATGCATCTTCTCCCGAAATTGCAGAAAGAAAACTTGCACTTTTTGTAGATAAAATAGAAAAAAGACAATATTGCAACACTAATCTTACTTATAGTGAATTTTGTCAAATCTGGATGGATAAACATGTTCGAGCAAATTGTTCAGAATCAGTAGCACCAAAATACTTATTCTATTTAAACAACAGAATACTTCCCTATTTAGGAAATTATAAACTTAAAAATATTAATAGTTCATTATTATTAGATTATTTCAATATGGCAAAAAAATTTAAAACAGAATACAAGGATAGAAAAACAAATACTCCTATCAGCAAAGGAACATATTTAAAACTCTATGAAATTGTTTCTGGTTCCTTACAGAAAGCCTTTGAATGGGATTATATTCCATCTAACCCTTGCAGGAAAATACCTGCAAAAACTTTAAATTTAAATAAATTACCGTCTGAACGAGCAAAACTATCCTCAAAATCAAAAATAAGAGCCTATGATATACCAACTTATAAACTTGTCATTAATCTGTTAAACAACGAAAATACAGACAAATTTGACACAAATAGGGCAAAAAAAATTCTAATTGAGACAGCACTAAAAACAGGTTTCTGTCGAGAAGAATTAGCAGGTTTAAAATGGAAACGTGATTTTAATTATAAAAACTCTACACTATCAATCAACAGTGTTCGAATTTATGTAAAAGGTTCTGGATGGATTGAAAAAGAACCAAAGGTATTTAGTAGAAGACGAACCATAAAAATTCCCTCTTCCCTTAATGAATTATTAAATACTTACCTTAAAGAAAATCCTAATAACGAAAATATTTTCTTTGATACGATAAATTTTATTAGCATAACAGGTTGGTTTAAAAAGTGGCAAGAAAAAAATAATATAACACCTATTTTAACATTACATGAATTAAGGCATACACATCCAACTATACTGCTTAAAAATGGTGCAAAAATAAAAGATGTTTCAATGCGTTTAGGTCATAGTAATATTAATATAACACTTCAAACCTATACAGAATATTTAAAAGACGACGATGATATGATAGCTAATATTTTAGATGAAATTTAATAATCATCATTTTTCGGGTAATCTATCTTAAAAAACACTTATTTTTCAATAAATTCTCGGGAAATTTTCGGGTAATCTGCAGCAAAAAGCGCCATTTTTTACCCATTTTTAACAAATTTCAAAGTCAAACAAAAAATCCTTGTGTTTTAGTTTTATCAACTAATACAAGGATTTTTATATCGTCAACTTTATGTCAAATGGTGCGGATGAGAGGACTTGAACCCCCACGTCAAAGACACTAGATCCTAAGTCCCTCTGCACAATTTATATTTAATATTATTTATTGTTATTAAATAATAGTTAAAACCCATATTTTCCAATGGCTTCGAGAAATGTTTTTCAAGAAATATTCATTTAAAAACATTTCTCAAAAATGAAATTTGATAACAATTTGTTTGACATTTGTTTGACATCAAACAACCAAAATTTTTAATTTGTGTATTTTGCTACTTACTGACTATTCAGTTTTAATGAAATAAAAATTTAACTTACTACTTACAGATTTTTGTAGGTAGTTTTTATTTTTTAGAAGGAGGTTTTATGAAAGAAGAAATTATAAATTTAAAAATTAATCAAATAGATGATTTTCCAAATCACCCATTTAAAATAAAAAATGATGATGAAATGGAAAGGCTAAAAGAAAGTATCAAAGAAAATGGAATTTTACACCCTATTATTGTTAGAAAAAAATCTGATGGAAAATACGAGGTTATTTCAGGTCATCGTAGAAAGTTTGCCTCAAAACTTTCAAACCTTGATACAATCCCTTGCATTGTAAAAAATATAACAGATGATGAGGCTACTATTTTTATGGTTGATAGCAATTTGCAACGTGAAGGATTATTGCCTAGTGAAAAAGCATTTGCTTTTAAAATGAAATTGGAAGCAGAAAAACATCAAGGTAAAAGTTCTGGACAAAATGTCCAGAAGTGGTCAAGAGAAAATGTAACCGACAATATAAGTGGCAGACAAGTGCAAAGATATGTAAGACTAGCAGAATTAATCAAGCCATTGTTACAATTAGTTGATGATCATAAAATGGCAATGTCCCCAGCAGTCGAAATTTCATATTTGAATGAGAATGAACAAAAGGATTTATTAGAAACAATCGAAAGTGAAGATTGTACACCATCATACCATCAAGCTATCAGAATGAGAGAATTAAGTAAAAATGGAAAATTAGATATGGACACGATTTTTAATATAATGACAGAGCAAAAGCCAAATCAAAAAGAGCAAATAAAATTCAAAGTGGAGAAATTACAAGATTTTTTTCCTAAGGGTTATACACCAAATCAAATGCAAGAAACAATTGAAAAGTTACTAAAACAGTATAAGCAGAAATGGAAGAATAAGGATTTAGAAAGATAAAAGTAAAAAAAGACTTAGATTATAAATATTTTTATTCATCATCTAAGTCTTTAAAAATATCATCATCAAAAAAATCTTTAAGTTGCATATCTAGTCCTAAACAAATACGAAGAACTGTTAATAATGTTGGCGTTTTACTTGTACCATCAACTAAGTTATTGATTGTTGATTGTCGAACTCCTGATAAAGTGGCTAATTTATTTATAGTAATATTCTTTTCTTTACACAATTTTAAGATTTTTAGTTTTACTGCTTCTTGCAAATCCATAATAAATATTTCCTCCTAAAAATAGTATAACAAAACTTAATTTTACGTATTACCTATTTATAGTTGACTTTGTCGCAAAAAATAAATAGAATAACTATAAATAGTTAGGAGGTAAAGAAATGGAAAAAAGAGAATATAGTTTAAGGAAAATATTTGAAAATCAAATATTAAACGACTTGTACGATGTAAGAGGAGATGGTTTTGAATGTGTTTATTTTAAAATGTATGGAAAACCTAAGGCAGTAATAAAATCAGAAGAATGTAGAAATGAAATGATGAATTTTATCAACGAAACAATTAAAGATAAAGAGATTCAGCAACAACTATTAGACAAATTTAATTCGTGCCGAGATTATTCATTGGAAGAAATGACTTTATGGGATAGACAGTATTATAAACTAGGCTTTTTAGATGGAATGTATTTAAAAAACAAATTACAAAAAAGCCAAGAAAAGTTATCAAATAAACCTATTTATAATTCAAAAAAAGATAGTTTTTTTAATGAATGTAGGGACAGCATTATTGACTTTGTTAACCACAAGCAATATGGAAAATGGAAAGAAAGAGAAGATTATAAAAGTATTTGTAATAAAATATTTGAAATTAAAGAAAAATACCCAAATGTTAGACATTTTATAGATGAAGATGTAATAACAGAGCTTTCTCAAAAAGAATTAAAAGCAGTATCGGAAATCATTAATTTATCCAAAAAATGTGAAAGAATAGAATTAGTTGAGACTTTTAAATTAGGATTAAAAGAAGGCTGGTCAATATAAGAAAAGGAGTTGATTTTATGAAAATTACTTATTCAAAATGCGGAGATTACTATATACCTAATATAGAATTTCCCAAACCGAAAACTATTCGGAAAATATGGTAGATTAAGATTAAATTATTTAAAAGAACACGACCATTATACTTATACAATGTTGGTTATGAAAGGCACATTGCAAGACCATTTAATTGAAGTCGATACGATTGCTCAAAATCGTGTTGATTATTTAATGAATGAAATGGCAAAAAGCCAAAATGTTGATGAAAACTTGAAAGCAATCGACCAATTAAAATGGGTGCGGAATGATGAATAATATTAAAAATTCAGTTGAAGAAATTGTTTTAAATGAAGTAATTTATGTGTGATTATAGAACGAAAAATAATTGATTTATACCGTAAAATTATAAATGAAGAAACACTAATCCTTTTCTCTAGCTGGTCGCGAAGCGTAAAGCTTACTTGGACTGACTAGATAATCACACGGAGGACTTTGCCAAAAGTCCTCTAGTGTGTTAGAGAAGAATTCGTAGTTTCTTCTTTTTTTGCTTTTAGCTTAGTCTATGGAGAAAGGAGCTGACAAAATGAGTTATTCTATTTTAAGAAATGAAAAACATAAACGAAATAATGCCTCAAAATCCTATATGCATAATGAAAGAAAAAATAAAAATTATTCGAATAAAAACATTGACCTTGAACGAACCTATTTAAACTATCATATTAAACAACCTTTGGGTAGATATGAAAAAGAATTTGACCGTCTAAAACAAGAAAATAATTTGAAAGGACAAATTAAAGAAACTAGTGTTATTGTGTGTGAACTTTTAATGACATCTGACAAAAGCTTTTTTAACTCACTTGATGAGAATGAAACAAAACGATTTTTTCAAGAATGTTTTAACTTTGTTGCAAAATATAAAAATTTAGGTAAAGAAAATATTATTTCTGCGGTAGTGCATATGGACGAGGAAACTCCACATATGCACTTATCTTTTATTCCAGTAGTAGATAGTAAAGACAAAAATGGAAATTCGATTCGTAAAGTTTGTAATAGCGATTATTGGAAAGGGAAAAATAGTTATGGTCAAATGCAAGATGCTTTTAATCAATACCTTAACGAAAAAGGTTTTAAATTAGAACGCGGAGAAACAAGCGAAAGAAAACATCTATCTGTTGAAGAATTTAAACAAGTTACTAATTTTGAAAATACGCAAAAAACTTTAAAAGATATTACCCTTGAATTACCAAAAGTTCCCGATATTAAAGATATTAAAAATAAGTTTTTTAATCGTGATGAACAAATACAAAAGGAAATTATTGAGCCAAAAGATAAATTAATTGAAAAATTGTATGCTGAAAATAAACAACTTCATAAAGAATTATCTAGCCAAGCAAATTTAGTAAAACTTGCACAAAAGTATCATGATGAAAACTCGAATCTGAGATTTGAAGTTTTTCAGTTAAAATCAAAATGTAAAGATATTGAAATTGACTATAAAACAAAAATTAAAATTTTGACTATGAATTTTGATAAAAAGTTTAATACTCTAAGCAAGAAATATAATAGGTTAGAAAAAGCTATGGAGCATTGGGTTAATGCTTTTGAGATGTTTGTCATTTGGATTTGCAAGAAATTTGATTTGCCTGGAAGCGATTATTTGATTAGAGAATTTGAAAAAGAACATAAGGTTTCGTTGGATTTTAGAAAACAGTTGAAGAATTTGGATAAGAAGCAAAATAAAGATAGACAAAATTAGGTAAGAAAATCTTCTACTTAGGTCATTACTTTTTTGAAAATTGATTTTATCTTATTGAATATTTTTTGAAATAGATTTTCTGTTTTATATTCTATAATTTGTGTATTTTCATTTTGTATTTTTTTACTTTTATATTCATTTTTGAACATATTTTCATAACTATATTTTTGTTCTTCTTTTTGAGTATTATCAGTATAAATCTTTTTTAATCTTTCTTTTTCTTCTGAATCTTCACACCAATACTGTAAATTTATGGCTGAAATTAGAGATAATGCTTCATTTGAGAAGTTTGCATTTTCTTGATTAATATCATATTGTGGAATATAAGTTTTATCTCTTTTTGTTTCTATTTTTAAGTATAACTTTTCTGGTATTTTGTTTTTATATTCATCTCCTAAAACATTTATAAATTCATATACTTCTGAATATGCTCTAGCTAAATTTGCTGTATTTATCATAAGTTTTTCTCCATTATTATCTTTCTTGTGATACTTCTGTTTGAAGCTCTCTCCTATTTTCTTTCATTACATCTTGCGATACAAAAGTCATATCTTTTGACGTAACTGTTTCCATAGAATCAGCTATTACTTTTCCTAATAGTGGCGGAACATTGTATTTTCCGCTTTTTTTATCTTCAAAAAACTGTTCACTTTTTTGATCGTGCATTTCTGCTACTAAATCAAAAGGACTAATCTCATCTATTTCTAATGTATCAAGGTTATTCTCTTGTTCTAAACTTACGTCATTTTCTGAAATCTCTATTATTTCATCAAATGTCATTCGATATTCTATGTATCTTTTCAAAAAAGATTTCCCTTGCATAAGCTCTTCAAAATCTCTTTTTTCCATTCCTAATTTTAAAGCAATCTCTTCATCTGTTTTACTATTATTTCTTAAATTTTCAATATCTTGTATTTTCTTTGCATCGCGTCTTTTAAAATCACTATATGCTATTGGGTTGATGCCACTTAATTGCTGTAATATCTCATCTTCGTTTTTTCCTTGTGCTTCCATTTGCTCGATTTGTGCTAAAATATTATTTTCTTGGCTTCCAATATGTTCCTGATAAAAGTCTTTTAAGTCCAAATTTCCCATTTGTTGCATTTTAAATATGGTGAGGTTCTTAATAATTTGACTTTTACTTATTCTTCTGTCACGACCAACCTCACCAAACTGTTTAGGGTACTGCTTACTTTTATACATTTCATTCATTTCTTGTTTTAAGGCAATCTCTTCTGGAGATGTTAATTCGGAAGTTTTTGCCATACTTATTTTATATAAATAATCATAGGTTCTGCTGAATATTGCTTTGTTTCTATCTAAATCATTATCAAGAATTTTTATGTTTTCTCGATTTAAAATTTTCCCATACATTAAAGAATTTTGTATTTCATAGGTTAAACACAAAATTGGATTTTTTTCTTTTAAAGCATATCGTTGCTCTTGTAATCCATTATCTCTTGTTGTTTCCCATTCTTCTTGGGTTAATTTTTTACCAATATATTCTTCATACTTGGCTTTGTAATTATCAGCAAACATTTTATATTCATCTGAAACACTTTGAAATCTGCCTTTGTTGTTTAATCCTTGTTCTCCAGTATATTGGGCTACCATTTTTTGAATATGTGTTACATTTACTTGTCCCAAAGTTTCTAATATTTTATGCAAAGCCTCATTTTCATCTAAGCCATCTATATCAACAACTTTTCCAATTTTTAAAAGTTGTTCTTGCATTTTTGTGATATTTTCTGGTGTAAATCCCACCTTTTTTGCAACTTGTAATTGGTCTTCAATTGAAATAACCGTTTTTGAATCATCATAGGGATTTTTTGTATTCATCATGTCTCTTGTATCAGATTGCATAATCGAGATAGTATCTGCTAGCATTCCAGCATAAACACAAGGATTTTCTAGTGCTTTTTCTAATAAATCCAGTTCTTCGTTATATTTTCCAGTTTCTTGATGCTTTTTTCTCAATTGTTCGAGTTTTTTATCCATTTCAAAGGTATAATAGCCCTCTTGATGAAAACTCACACCAGATTTGATAAAATCGCTTAATCCTAATACATTTTGGATAATATCCTCTGAAAATATACCTGCTTGTACATAAGTTTGTAATTGTTCTAAGGATTCTTTTGCTTCTTGTTTAAAAGTATCTTTACCAGTTCTTGGATGTTTTGAATTTAAAACTTTATGAAATACTTTCTCAAAAAGCTTTGCTCCATATTTTGCATGATAAAAAGGCTTTCCAGTTTTTTCTGTGAACATCATTTCACCATCATGACCAAATGGAGTATGTCCTAAATCATGACATAAGCCAACTAATTCCGCCACAAGTGCTTCTTTTTCCGTTCTCCCACTTTCTTTTACTATTTTATAAGCTACTTCTGAAACTTGTGAACTGTGTTCTTGTCGATTAGTAATTTTATTATTAGAAATTTCATTTTTTTCAACTGCTGAATTTTTGATTTGCGTCTTTTTTTTTAATATTGAAAATTCTGGTGTCCTTCGTATAGTTGATATTAAATTATTTAACGTATTTTCATCTATTTTTTCTAATATTTCATTTATATTATTCATTTTCTTTCGTTTTTTATCTTTCTTCTAAATTTTTCTCCTTTTGAGCTAGATTTAAAGCCCTTTCCATCTCATCATCTTGTAAATTAGCTATAAAATAACATATCATCTTATTTTCAGATAAATTTTGAAATTCTTCTTTAAAGTTTTTTGATACTCTTTCAGGATTTTTTTGTAAAAACTCATATACTATATTCAAATTTTTTAATGCTTGTTCATCCAAAACAGACTGATGGTGCATGCATTCCAATCTGCGACAGATTTTTTCGCTACTTATTATATTTCCACTTAAAAATCTTTCTTCCAGTACATCAACTTCTGGAAGTCTATATTCATTCCAATATTCATTTTGCATTATGGCTGTTTTAGCGGCATTTGCTTCGACATTGTTTGGAGCATCATTTAATGCGTCAACAACTCCATTTATTATTTTTTCTTTCCTGTCATATTGATATAAAGATGTTATTGATTTGGCTACATCTTTTGTATATTCTATTTGTGAAAAGGTTTCTCCCTCTTGTTGTAATTTTTCTTGAAGAAACTTCTTTCCGATTTCTCCATATATTACGATTGAATCTAATATTGCTGTTGCAATACCACTTGCAACAACACCATCGCCACCTTTTTTTTCGGCTAATTTATTGGCTTTTGTTCGAATCTCATAGTGTTGACCTCCGAAACCATCAATTCTTTGTATCATTGCATATCTATCTGTTAAATATGCTCCTTCAAATGCTCCTTCTAACATAATGTCATCAATATCTTTTTTTAGTGGACTTTCTTTTAATTCTTCTTTCATTTTTTCTCTCCATTTCTACATATTTATTATATTTCTTCTTTTAAAATTAATCAACGTTTTTCTTTCGACAAAAAACGACATATCATCTATTAGTTTCTTTCCTACTTTCTTCTCAAAATCCATTCCTTAAATTCATCTCTACTCATTTCGCCACTAGCAACTTTGTGTTTAATCTTCTTATACTCATTTCTAAATAATTCAAAATCTTCCCTATACTCTTCATTATCTGGATTTCTTCTAACTCTTAATAACTTCTGTTGATAAGTATTTCGATAAAGTCTTGCTACTTCATCATTCTTCACAACTTTCTGTTTGTATTTGAAGAAGCCAATATCTTTGCAAGTTCTTCCAGTATCTTCATATTCATTATTACAGTAAAGTTCATCTGCTCTTTTCTCAGGTACAAAATATTTGCCACAATTTTGACACTTTTTAATAGTCACATTGTCCATATATACTAATTCTCTTAATTCCAAAATTAGTATTTGTGTCAAATCATCGCTTGCAAATCTACAAGGAATTATCTGTATATTTTTATCACTTCTAGCAGTTTCAATTACCTCTTCTTCTGATATACTTCTCGACCTTAACATTGAAATAATGTTTTGTTCTGTTTTTAAGCTTATCTTATCTCCATTAAATGCACGCAAAATAATTTTTGAATGAGTAGTATTCATCAGTACGTAAAATCTCTGTATTGGTGTCATATCACTCATATCTTCTTTATCAAAATAATAAATATAATTCACATCTTCCATAAATTTCTGCTTAAAATCAATGATTTGGTTTCCCATTTTTATTAATAATTCATCTAAACTTTTCTCTGTGCAATCGATTGGTATATCTACATTACTAATTCCAGAAAGTAATACTGGACTGTATTTTCTAACAAATTTATGAATACTGTCTAAATCAGAAAAATCACAATTTAAAAAATCGCATAATAAAGTTCCAATTATGTTTATTTTCTTTTCTCCATTAAGCATAAAACCATTAGAATCAGGAATCTCAACTTCTTTATTATATAATTTTCTTAATGATTTTACATCTATAAATGATAAATGTTCTTTTTTATTTTTAGAATCAACATAGAATTCTATTTCTTGTGGTAAATACTTTTTATCTTTTAATATATAATCTAAATATTGCATGTTTTCTACCCTTTCAAAATAATTTGTTATTTTTCTTAAAATATTTTATCATAAACTATTGACAAATGCAATACCCTATGTTAAAATATCGTTAGTTTAAGATAATAAATGTATACATTACTATCTTTTCTATTTTCATACCTAAAAGTTGTTAGTAAAAAGTCAACTAGGAAGGATTTTATTAATGAAGAACGACAAAACCAGTAAAATCCAAAGCTTGTATTTTGAAAAACACTTGAAACAATGCGAAATTGCTAAACAACTAAACGTTTCAAAACAATATGTTAGTAAAATAGTAAAAGAAAATGAGGCCTATCCGTTTGAGAAACAAAGAAGGCAAATCGAAAATAAGATAAAAAATACTGAACAAACAAAACATATCATGAGAGAAAAACGTGAACGTGAAAAAATGCAAACTGCTTTTTTAAAGTTACAACACAAACAAGCAACGGAAGAATTATCGGCACATAAGCGCTTATTGAATATCGATTACAAAAAGTTCAATTCAAGCGCATATCGTTATAATAAGAAAAACAATACTTATGAGTTATTAGAGGAATTAAATTGCAGTTATGATGTACCAACTAAGATTAGGATGAAAGCTACTCTACCTACTCAAAAGTATTCATATCGTTTTTAAAGACTTCGTAGGAAGTCTTTTTATATTGTGAAAATAGTAGGAAAGGAGGTTTTTATGAGCAATTCTGTTAGAGAAAATTACACAGTAATGTTTACAGACTATCCTGATGTAGTTACGGTCGGTCAATTACAAACTATGTTAGGAATCGGAATTACTCTAGCTTACAGATTGGTAAAAAATAATGTTATCAAATCAATTAGAATCGGCAGAGAATACAAAATTCCAAAAGCAAATATTATTCATTATTTAATCAATGATTAAATTTGCACATTTTACTTTAAAAAATATATATGATATTTTTTACCTATCAGTAAGTAGTTAAATATCAAAAGAAAGGAGTTTAGATGAATGTAAAAGGAAATTTATACATTCAACATGGTTTATACTATGTTATATTAAGTTACAAAGATAGTAACAATAAAAGAAAACAAAAATGGATACCTACTGGTATTCCCGAAAAAGGAAATAATAAAAGATTAGCAAAAGACAAATTAGAAGAAGTTAAGCGAAATTATACAAAGTATATCTCTCAAGAGGCTATTTTAGAAAATTCAAGTGAAAGTGAGCAATATTTTGAAGTTTATCTTGAAGAATGGTTAGAATCCTATAAAACTCAAATTGAAGAAAACACTTATGATTCATACAAATTGCATATAAGAAAAATTGTAGAATATTTTAGTGGAAGAAAAATTAAATTGAAAGATTTAAAACCTTGTGATATTCAAAAATTTTACGATTTTTTATTCAAAAAGAATTTAAGTGGAAATTCAGTATTACATTATCACGCCAATATACACAAAGCATTGGATACAGCTGTAAAATTAGAAATTATACCATCTAATCCTGCCTCAAAAGTTCCAAGACCAAAGAAAAATCAGTTTGTAGGAGACCATTATACATTAGATGAATTAAATACCTTGTTTCAACACTCTAAAGAAGACCCTTTAAAAATTATAATTTTAATAACAAGTTTTTATGGATTAAGAAGAAGTGAAGTTTTAGGACTAAAATGGTCAGTATTTGATTTTGAAAATGATACTATAACAATAAAACATAAGGCGATTGAAGCAATTATTGATAATAAGAGAACTATTTTATTAAAAGATAAAACGAAAAACAAATCAAGTACAAGAACATTACCTTTAATTCCAGAAATAAAAGAGTCTTTGCAAAAACATAAAAAACAGATTGAACACAATAAGAAAATATTTGGAAATACTTATCATTTAGAATATGAAGACTATATTTGTGTGAATGAAATGGGCGAATTATTTAAGCCAGAATATGTTAGCAAGCATTTTTCTTTACTACTAAAAAAACAAAATTTAAGACATATCCGTTTTCACGATTTAAGACATTCTTGTGCAAGTTTACTGTTGGCTCAAAATGTTCCAATGAAATTAATTCAAGAATGGCTTGGACACTCCACTTATTCTACAACAGCTAATTTATACGCACATTTGGAAAATAACACAAAAAGTATTTCGGCTAATGCTTTAGCCAGTACAATGAAATTTGCATAAAAAAATTGTTTGACATTTTGTTTGACATTTAGAAAATATAAAAAAATGCACTACAATCAAAAAACTCTAAAAGCATTGATTTTAGTACAATTGGTGCGGATGAGAGGACTTGAACCCCCACGTCAAAGACACTAGATCCTAAGTCTAGCGCGTCTGCCAGTTTCGCCACATCCGCAAATTTTTATTTTCTAGCAAATGAACTCCACATACTGAGACTGTAATGCTCATTCTTCGCAAACAGTCTCAGCAAGTTTCGCCACATCCGTATATTAACAATCGTTATATTATCATACTTTTATAATTATTGTCAATACTTTTTAACAAATTTATTCAATTACTGCTCCAATTATTCCTGCATCATTTTTCAATTTCGCTGAAACAATTGCAGGCATTTGTGTATCATTAAATCTTGCATTTTTCTGTTCTAATTTTTCAATCATCTCTTGCCAAATCGGGCTTCCCTCATAATACGCAAAACTCCCCCCTAAACAAATCACTTCTGGTTCAAACATATCAATCAAATTGCCAATTCCAACTTTCAAATATTTTAAAAACACCTCAAGTTCTTCTTTTACACTAGCTTCTTGTTTGATTAACAATTCTTCCCTCAAAAATCGTCCCGAAATATCCTCCTTTATTCCAAGTGCTTTCGTCA
The DNA here is from genome assembly GCA_947648495.1 of uncultured Clostridium sp. GTDB lineage: Bacteria > Bacillota > Clostridia > TANB77 > CAG-508 > Scatovivens. The sequence goes on along the minus strand of CANSOA010000005.1, from coordinate 13,400 downwards.
CTTTTCTTTTCAATGCACTAATCGAACTATAGGTTTCAAAACATCCCTGTTTTCCACAACTGCAAAATGGTCCCTCTGGATTTAAAACCATATGCCCCAACTCAAACCCAGAAAATTTCTTTGGTTCCAGCAATTTACCTTCCAAAAATACAGCTCCACCTATTCCAGTCCCAATATTGATAAAAACACAGTCATCATATGACTTCATAGCTCCATATTTTTTTTCCGCAAGTGCAGCACATTTTCCATCATTTCTCATTTGTAATCGATTTGGGTAAATCTTTTTTAATTCAGAAATCATTTCAAAATTTTCTAGTTTTAAATTTCCAGCTTTTACAACCGTACCTCCTGAAATCGTTCCAGGCACTGCAATTCCAATCAACTCAACCATTTCAATTTTTAACTTATTTGCCTCCAACAATTCCTCTATCAAAATGGGAATGACCTTTAAAATTGCCTTTCCCATATCTTTTCGCTCTTCTTGATTAAAATCCCTTTCTCTTTTAGCAAGCATTTTTGGTCCATCCATAAGACCAACACCCATATGGCTTCCACCAATATCAATTCCAATCTTCATCTTTCCTTTTCCTTTACAAAATTATCTTCCGTCCCATTCCGACCGACCACCTCCGGCCTCCGCCTCCTCCGCTTGAGAAACCACCTCCGCTACCAGAGCTACTTGAATGAGCCAAACTATACGCACTTTGATAACCATTATAAACCGAATTCATATGATGTATTAACATTCCATTTAACTCCGAACTTAGCATATAATTCATATAAGTATAACTACCACTTTGCATCATTTCATCGTATTTCGGATAAACCAATTTTAACTGCTTAATCACCTTATCTGCAATCCCAAATGCAGTCGCATACACCAAATATTCTTCCCATAAAGCCAAATCAGGAACCTCTTTTTCCTTCAACAACGAAAAATCTTCCATATATCTTTTTAAGGCTTGCCACTGCTCTCTTTCAAGTTCTCCTTTTTCAGTTAGAGCACTTACTTTATGGTTCAACTTTGATAGATAAAATAAAATCATACCAAGTTCTATTAAAATTGGCAAATTCAAAATTGGTATAAAAAGTGAAACAAATAAAAAAGTCCAATATAAATCTTTCGAAGCTTTATAATTTTTCGCTTTTTCAAAATCATCTGGTTCACAATTTCCTATTGCAATATTTTCTTGTTCCGCAATCGATACAAGCAATTTCATAACAACATCAAAATCATCATAATTTTTACGAGCATACTTTTCCAACTCTTTCATAGAAACTCTATCCTTTTGCTCTCTCGCCATTGTCAATAAACTATAAATTTGCCTTTCAGAACGTTTCAAATGTTGCTTTTTTTCATTCGTCTTTAAAAATAAAATATCCATTTCCTTATCCGATTTTTTCTCAAAAGCTATTTCGCCTTTTAAACACAATTGCAACAACATAGCAGAAAAAATATGAGAAATCTTACTTTCCATAAAAAAACTATTTTCCTTCGAATAATACAAAAAACCTGCCTCTACAGGAGTAGCTTCTTTTTGTCTTGGAATTTCTCTAAAATACTCCCCAACTTCTATTTTTTGACGTACAACCTCTTCTCTCACATATCGAAATTCTGCTCGATATTTCAAAACTTTCTTAAACAAAACAATTAAAATTCCAAAATAGCAAACTATCAAAACACCTAATACGATATAACTTTTCATTCCTGCAATTCGTCTTCTTTGATTCGCTCGATTAGCCCACGTCGTTTCTTCTTCTAAAATTTCATCCAAAGCATTTTTGTAAAACTGTCTGCCCCCCAAAAACATCTTCTCTTCTGTGACAACTCTAACTTCTAACATCTTTTTTGAAGGTAAATTAAAGACTTCAAAAACAAGTTGATTTTTTCCCATCCTTTCAATTTTCCCTTGCAATGGACCATGTGCCCACACTCTTAAATGTTCTATATTTTCCACTTCTTTTGGCAAAGTAATAATTCCACTTACCCTATCTACCGAAAGGCCATTATTTTTTCCAATAAACTGCCAATAAAACTCGTCACAATCCTCATAATTTGCAATTACATCAGTTATAACATACGAAATTTCATACACTCGATTTCCATAAGACTGCTCCATTCCAACGCCCCAAGCTATCTCAAATTCAGTACCCGAAATCTGCAATCCATAAAAACAATTTTTTGTCACATGATTCATAATTCGATCAATCTTTGAAAATTCCAAACCAGTTCCCAAATCTCTTACCTTCACATCACGAATTCCAGAATATTTACTACTATCCAAATCAAAAGTCTTAAATAATGTATTCGTTTCACTTACATAAATATCCCATGTTTCAACAACTTCCGCACTCCCATCTTCCCTTAGTTTAACATCATATCTCAACGATTTCAAGTCCAATTCTCCTGCATAGGACACTGTTTCAAACAACCAAAACACACCAAATAAAAAAATTATCCATAAAAATTTATTTTTTATTTTCATTTTTCTCTCCTTTCTCAAATATTTTATCTATCACCTTTTCATAAATCTCCTTCCCAATTTCATATCCATTCGGCATTAATTCGCAAAATTTGCTAATCATTACACTAGAATTTACTTCCATAACAAAAACCTCTTCATTTTTTGTAACCATCACATCAATAGAAGCAAAATTCAAATCCATTACTTTTCCTACTTTTAAAGCAAGGTTTTTGACCTCTTCATAATAAAAATCATTCTCATCCACCACCAAAGGAATGGCACCATTACTCAAATTATGTTTCCAACCAACCACTACTTCTTCATTTTTCGCAGGAATATAATCAAAATCCAAACCTTCCACTGGTTCCATCAAATACTTCAAATCTTTCTTAATCAGCTCTTGAAGATTCAACTTTCCATCACCAATCACAAAAGGCTTCTGCTTTTTGTAAATATAAATCACTTCCCCATACAAAAATAAAACTCTATATTCATATGCAATGTCCATAAAAGGACATACAACTACCTCCTCTATCCCTTTTTCAAACATATCCTTAACGATTTGTATTTTCTTTGGTCCATTATCACACACATAAATATCTCTTCCTTCTGATAAATCACTCGCCTTAAGCACTTGCTTTTTGTCATTCTTTAAAACCTCATAATCAGCATTAATAAACTCAATATTCGGCATTATCTTCTCATTAAACAATACTTTATGTTCAATAATAGGAATTTTGTAATAATGCAACAACTCATACGTAGAAAATTTATCCTTTGTCAACTTTACACTCGTTTGATTATTCAAATAAAAATTGTAATCGATTAGTCTTTTTTCTATATTTCCTTTTTTCAAAATCGAAATCCAGTCATATGAAATATCAACTTTTTCAATTCCTTTTTCTCTACAGATTTCTTCTATAATTTTTTTTCTCCTATTTTGTTTGTCCATTTTCTGACTCCTTTGTGATTTCATTATATCATAAATAATGGAATAAGCAAGTCCTTCCCATTATTTAACTAACAAATAAAAAAGAAATAGCCTTTCGACTATTTCAAAAATAAAATCATTATTTATACGCTCTGGTCGGAACCTCAAAATTTTCTGTCCAGGCACAATATCCATTTAATATTCGTAATTCATCTATATAAGTGTCGATAAGCAAAGACCAATATCTATCCCAACCAATCGTCAAATCTCCTTTTGGAAATTGTATTGTATTTTCTGTTTGTGCTTGTAAAATTCCATTATAAAATACATATAACATTCCATCTTTTCTTGTAACACATATATGAACCCACTCATCTACTGGCGGTGGATTAATTTCTAAATAATTTTGCACATCCCATCCTCTTACTACAAACTTTCCATTATTAAAACCTAAATAAATTCCATTATTTACCCATGTACATAAATGAGAAAGCCAAACAGCTTCTAAATTTTTGCTAGATAATTTTATCCAATAATCAATCGTAAAATCGCCATCCAATCCAAAACCATCTCTTTGCTTATATTGCATATAAGCATTATTAAAATAATAAGAAGAATTACCAAATTTTTTCTCCGTTGCTGACTGCATAGCATTAGAATAAGATAATTTATCATCATTTTCAAAATGATATATAATATCATTTGGCTCTGTTCTACTATTATTCACATCAAAATTGCTTTCATATTTCGCTACATTAGGCGATATTTTTAATTCATCCATATAAGAATCAACACTATAACCAACTGTAGCATCATGACCAAAGCAAATGGTTCCATTCGCAAACTGTATTGTATTTTTAACAGAACCTTGTAAAACTCCATTATAAAACACCATCAAATTTTCATTTTTTCTCACAACAGCAATATGAACCCATTCATCCATTGGTGGTGGATCAATTTCTAAATAATTGGTAATATACCAACCTCTTACTATATATTTTCCATTACTAAGCCCCAAATATATTCCATTATTCGCCGCAACTGATAAATGAGGAGCCCATTGACTATTCAAATTCGCACTTGCTATTTTAGCCCAATATTCTACCGTAAAATCACCACTAAATTCAAACTGTTTTGTAATAGAATCAACATCATCCGTCCAATTCGCATTCAAAGATAACGAACTATTCCCCACCTTTTTTTCCTCTGAAGTTATTTTATTTGTATTAATCAACATTCCAATATTTTCATCAAAATGTTCCAAAAGCACTAAATTTTCACTAAAATCTGGTTCGGTGTCGTCTTCTTCTGGCTCTTTGTCAGTATCATTAGAATTGTCCTTTTCCCAATCTACTTTTCCATTTATTATTGTTCCCGAAGAAATTAGTTTGTGATTAGAAACTTTTATTTTTTCTGTTTCTTCATCATATTTTACCTTATATCCTCCTTCTGTCTCTCTTTCCGTTCTCAACTCTGCCTTGATATAATCATCTACATTTTCAAAATCCGCTTTATGATTGACATATTTTCCTTCATAATATTGCGTGGCAAAATCTGCTATTAGCAAATTCGCTTCCTCTTGTGCTGAAGCCTTTTCATTGACATCTACTGCATTTGTCGCTCTTTTTAATATGCCGTTTTCTCCTGATATTAAAGCAATTGTTACTCCTGCTAGAATTAATAATACAATAATTGTTACCACTAACGCAATTAACGTTATACCTTCTTTTTTAGTTAACATTCTATTTCTCCTTTGTAAAAATATTATTTTTCTTTCGCCAACAATATCAATCTTGCACTCGAATCATCTGTACAGGTTGAAAGTGAAATTTCTCTTGCCCCTGCCGTATCTCGTTGCATGTATGCGGCATCACTTGGCGTGGTTTCATATCGTTCGTAAATCTCGTATGTAATGGTAGTTCCTGTTTGGTCTGTGATTTTTATGATGTCACCTTTGGATAATTTTTTATTATCTGAGAAAAATAATCCATTTCTATAGTTGTGACCAGCAATTGTTGTATTTCCTTGCTGATTTAAACCAACTCCATACAAAATCGCCACAGAAGTTTCCAACGATTTTTTCGTCACCTCTGATAAAATCGGATATTTAATTCCTGTTTTCGGAATTTCAATCATTCCCATTACTTCATAGCCTTCCATGTAAGTTTTATTCCCTGCTGTACTTTGCTGATTTTGTGATTCTACTGAATTAATTGAATCCAATGGATTTTCCGCATCCTTTTTTTCATCCTCTTCTTTTTTATCAAACTCTCTTCTAATGGCAGTTTGGGAGAATTGGTCAAGAACATCTTGCGCTTTACTATTTTTGGTTTTTACAGCATATATATCATAGAGAAAATACCCCACTGTTCCTACAATTCCAATAATAACCACAATTAAAAGTACAGTCAAAACCTTACTATATTTACTATTAAACATACCAAAAATCCTCCTTTTCTTCTGTTTATTTTCTTAATGTTATTATACCATATTTTTTGGAATTTGTCAAATTTTATGTTGACTTTTGCAATTTTATTCCAAAATAGCTTTAATTCTTCTAACTCCACTTGATGAAGCTTCTTCTTTTTTGATTTTAAAATGTCCTAATTGGGCTGTATTGGTAACATGTGGTCCACCACAGATTTCTTTGCTAAAATCGCCAATGGTATAAACTTTTACTTTGTCACCATATTTATTTTCAAAAAGTCCAATCGCACCAGAATTTTTCGCCTCTTCTAAACTCATTTCCTCACAAATAACCGATAAATCTTTCGCAATTTGCTCATTGACAATTTTCTCAACTTCGTCCAATTCTTCTTTGGTGACTTTTTGTGGATGAGAAAAGTCAAAACGCAATCTTTCTTCTGTAATATTCGAGCCTTTTTGGTTAACATGGTCTCCTAAAACCATTTTTAAAGCTTTGTGTAACAAATGTGTAGCAGTATGATACATAATCGATTTTTCGCTTTGGTCAGCTAGTCCACCTTTGAACTTTGCTTTGCTACCTAATCTCGATTTTTCTTGATGTGCTTTGAATAATTTGTCAAATTCCTGCATTTCCACTTGCAAACCATGTTCCATTGCTAACTCGACCGTCATTTCTGGTGGAAAACCGTAGGTTTCATATAAATTAAAAACGGTTTGCGTATCTAATTTTGTTTGATTTTCTGATTTTAATTTTGTAGCTACTTTTTCAAATTCTTTTTCGCCTTTAGCTAGGGTTTTCATGAATTTATCTTTTTCTTCCAAAATAACGTTTTGAATAGTTTCTTGGTTAGCCATTAATTCTGGATACATTTCTTTTAAGGCTTCGATAGAAATATTTATGATTTGTGGCAAGTTACTCAAATCAATTTCTAATTTGTTTAAATGACGTGTCATTCTACGAAGTAAACGGCGCAAAATATAGCCTCTGTCGACATTGCTTGGTCGACCTCCATCATGAATAATCATGATGCTAGAACGTAAATGTTCTGCTACAATTCTTCTGCTTTGTATGAAATCTTGCTTTTGCAATTTCTGTAATTGGTCCATGACTGGCGCAAAAAGTTCTATTTCAAAAGGCGTTCGCTTGCCTTGCAATAACATGGTTAATCTTTCTAATCCCAATCCTGTATCAACATTTTTTTGTTGCAATTTGGTGTAGGCTCCATCTTTGCCCTTAAAATATTCCATGAAAACATTGTTCCAGATTTCAACGTATTTTCCACACTCACAGGCAGGATTGCAGTTTTCGCTACAAGCTGGTTTTCCTGTATCGTAGAACATTTCTGTATCTGGTCCACAAGGACCTTCTTCTCCTGCAATCCACCAGTTGTCTTCAAAAAAGTAAATTTTTTCTTCTGGAATTCCTGCCTTTTTCCAACATTCAAAAGAAATTAAGTCACGTGGTACTTCCTGATTTCCTGCAAAACAAGTCACAGATAATTTTTCTACTGGTATTTGTAATTCTTTTGTCAAAAATTCATAACTCATGGCTATAGCTTCTTCTTTGAAATAATCTCCTAATGACCAATTTCCCAGCATTTCAAAATACGTCAAATGACGATTATCTCCCACTTCATCAATATCTAAAGTACGAATACATTTTTGATAATCCGCCAAACGTATGCCCGCTGGATGTTTTTCGCCTAAAAGATATGGTACAAGTGGATGCATACCCGCTATAGTAAATAAAACCGATGGGTCATTTTCTGGAATGACTGGCGCAGATGGAATAATACTATGTCCCTTTTTTTCAAAAAATGCTAAAAATTTGTTTCTGATTTCGATTGCTTTCATATCAACTCTCCTATTTTTTAAAATAAAATAACTCCAATCGATTATATTACAAATCGATTGGAATTACAATATTTTTTTAAAATTTTATTCAGGTTTTAAATTCCTCTTCTTCCTTCAGCTTTTCCGTAGACTAAATAATGAACATAATATTCAAAATATCTTGTACCATAAACTTTTTTCAAATCTGCATAAGCAGAATAATAAATCATGCTGAAGGTTGGACTTGTCTTTCTCTTTTCTTTAATACCATAATTTAAGAAATGAACAATTGCACCATAATAATCTTTTCCATAAGCGGCTTTTAAATCAGAATTTGAAGCAAGATACGTTTTGACATCAAATACTTCACTGGCAGTTCTACCTTCTTTGATACCATAATTTTTAAAGTGTACATAAGCTTCTTTGTAATTGGTTCTAAATGCCGTTTTTATATCTGCATTCGTACTAAAATATTTCGCTACATCAAATATCAAACTTGTTCTACGAATTTCATGAATACCATTTTTCACAAAATGCTCAAATATTAGTCTATAATTGCTACCAAAAGCATTTTGTATGTCTGAATTAAGCATTTTATAAAACATTGGAGCATAGATAATAGAAGCTGTTCTTCCTTCTCGAATTCCATATTGTAACCAATGAATGCGTAGTGCATTTTGATTATTTCCAAAAACTGCTCTTATATCTGAATTACACAACGTATAAATATTAGCGTCAAATACAACACTTTCTGTAAAAACATCTAATCCACCTAATCTTCCTGCTGATTTTCCTGTACTTAAATAATGTTCCATTAATTGGATTGAGCTTAAATTGTTCATATCTGAGTAGTAATATTTGTAGAAAGTTCCATCAAATTCTGGCGAACTTCTTCTTAATTCTTTGCAACCATAGTTTAAGAAATGTTGATATGCCGCTTCATAATTATAACCAAAAGCTGCTTGCACATCTTGGTTTGTTTCCAAATAGTACTTTACATGAAAAGTCGGTGAAGATTGTCTTCCTTCTTTGATGCCGTAATTTAGAAAATGAGATACAAGGCTTTTTTCATCATAACCAAAAACTGCTTTTATGTCTGAATTGTTATCTGCATAATATTTAATATCTAAGACATAATTTGGAATTGTATTTTTAAATTGTGAAGAAATTCCAGAACGCTCAACATATCCATATGTTCCATCTATATTGGTAACAATCGTGTCCCAATACTTGCCATCTGAAGAAGTTTTGCTAGCTCTTTTAATGACTCTTACCTTTTCGTTTTTGTTCAAATAACTTATAATTCGGCTACTATTTGGCGAAGCTTTTACTGGTAAACGATCTGTTAAAACTGTTGCATCTTCAAAGTCGATTTGATGATTTTCTGCTGTACTAGGTCTTGCACAAGTTTTCGTTGGCATATTTTCATATAATGGAATAATGAATGTATGATTTACGCTAGAAATTGTGGAAGTGGTAGTATAATAGCTTTTCATTAATTGAGCACTTGTTTGTGCACCCATAATATCTTGTTGATATTGATGTGAAAATAGTGAGTTTGTATTGATTACATTAAATCTTTGATAGTACAAAGTGTTTTGTCCTTTTCCAATGTATTGCGATTTATAATATTCCGAACCACCCAAAATTGATTTTTCAACAGAATTCCAGCCTTTATTTTGTGCATATCTCAAACCATTTGTGATAACGGTATCTTTACCATTTCCATAGGCACCAACATTAAAAAAATTATAAAAGCCAACATATTGACCATTATAACCACTTCCTGTAGCTAGTGGTGATGTTCCTTTGCCTTGTTCATTGATAATTTTGGCTAAAATTGAATATCCATTCATTTTATACTGAGAACTTGCTTTTACGATTGCACCAATTGCAGTACCATTGTTGATATATGAATAAGAACCATATTTACTATTAATAACAGTTTGTATATTACTACTTGATACATCGGCTGTTTCTAAGTTTTTAAATTGATAGACACTCGTTTCGTCTAGCGAATTTCTAGGGTCCATCATATATTCTATGGCTTCTACAGAAGCGCAATACCAGCCTGTATCATAGGTTTTTGAGGCACAAATTGGACAATACCATTTTCCTTGATAATTGTTTTTTGCCTGAAATAAATTCTTAGGCGAACTTCCATGTCCTTGATATTCCATTGTAATCGCTTCTGTCCAGTCAATTCCTGTGTAATACACTTGAAAGTGATAATTCCCATATTTTCTTTGTAGATTTTGAATTTGGGCTTTTATGCCTGGATATTTATTATCATTAATGGCATTAATATCCGAACTCAAAGTTCCTGCATAAGAAATATTATTTCCTGCAAATATGCAAAATAGGACAATTGCAAAAATAGAGAATATTTTGACAAATTGGTGATGTTTCATGAAATTACCTCCTTGACTATAACTTTATCAAATTATATATTTTTTGATACAAAAAGTCAATAAAAAAATCACTTTATGTCGAATTTTGTTTATCTTTTGATATTTTTAAGTATAGTATAACCAAAAAAAGAGGTTCTATCAGTTTAATTGGAGTATAAAAACGTCAAATTTATTTTGTCTTGAAATTGAATGATTTTGAAAATAATTATTTTTCTTTTCGACTAATTTTTTATACATTTTCATTAATTCTGCCACACAGTCAGATTCTGTCATTTTCTTCCAATTGAAACCATAACTTTCCATCACTGCTTTGTCATTTTCTTGATGTGCTTTTCTTAGCTCTTTGGGCATGGTTAATTCATCATATAAATCTGCTAGCGAGCAATCTGGATACAAATTTCTTGCATCTAATATTCTTTGTGCAGTTTTTTCGATTTTACCTTTCTGTTCCCCTGTTAGAGTTGGGAAAGGAAAATTGTTGTAAACAATACTTCCTGAATACTGATAATCACTTTTCATTCTTCCTGCTACCGTCCTCATCCAAGCATTATGCACATTAGAAGTTAAAATACCAAATAGATACAAATTAGCATTGGGAATAATTAAAGTACTTCCATTTACAATAATTTCAGGTTGAACAAAAGCAATTGGCAAATATTTTCTATTTTCAGAAGACACCTTTGGTATCGCTAACATATCTGTATCAGGCTGTCTTATTTCTCCAAATAAAAATGCTGTTTTAGCTAATATCTGGGTTTGTGGTCTACTGCTATTTTTTCTAAATTCTTCGGTTTGTTTTACTCTCTTCATAATGATATTGGACTGTTTTATTTCTTTCGGAGAAACGTCTTTTAGCCAAATACACCATCTTTCTTTATTATTTATAATCTCATCTCCTCCAACATACTTCCTTATAAACTTTTCATTATTAGCATTTTCACTTATTAACTCTTGTCTTTCTTCTTTATTTAATATCAAATAACCATTATCAATTGGCATACTTCCATACATAATCTCTGCAACATTTCCTATATTTTTACTTCTGCTTTCTATCAAAACACTTGGTGCATCTATTAAATATGGATTTATACTTTTGACCTTTTGAATATTGCCTTCTCCTACATAGATTATCTTTTCTATTCTATTTAATAAACAACAAAAGCCAATTATCACACAATGAACTGCTGCTTTTTCCTTCGCCTCACTATTCCACTTAAATGTACGATACGCAAAAATAATTTCAATATGATATTTTTGCAATTGCCTCCACAAAATTGGCACCTGTTCACCTTGTGTTATACTATTTGTAGATACAAAAGCAACTTTAATTGATGTGTTTTGAATATATTGACTAGCTTTTACATACCAACCAGTTACATAGTCAAGATTTCCAATGCCTTTTGCCTTCTTATCAAAAACGTTCATTAAGTCCATTTTTTGCATTTCATTTTGTTCCTTTTTTCCGTACAAACGGCGGATTTCCCATGATATAATTTACTTTCTCCTTTGGCAGAACCTGGTTCCAGTCAATCCTTAAGGCATTTGCCTCTGTAATATTAGCATACGACTTCAAAGGCAAAAAATCTAAATTAATATGTAAAATTTCTTCTGTTTGCTTCATCATTTGACTTTCTGCAATCCACAAGGCAGTTTTGGCAACCGTTGTCGCAAAATCATTAATTTCAATTCCGTAAAATTGTCCGATTGAAACCTGAATTGGATTATGCTTTTCATCGCCTAGTAAAATTTGTCCTTCATATTTGCTGGTACTTAAAGCTTCAATTACCTCATTTTCAATTTTCCTAAGCGAAATATACGTTTCCGTTAAGAAATTTCCAGAGCCACAGGCAGGATCTAAAAATACCAATTTCGCCAACTTTTCTTGATATTCTTCCAACTTCCTTCTTCTTGTTTTTACAACCGAAATGGCTTGTATTTTCTGAAATTCTTCTTTTAATTCATGCAAAAATAACGGATCAATAACTTTATGAATATTTTCAATGGAAGTATAGTGCATTCCACCACTACGCCTTGTTTCAGGATTTAATGTTGATTCAAAAACTGCTCCAAAAATCGTTGGACTAATTTCGCTCCAATCAAAATCCTCACTTGCTTTAGCCAACAATAATTCTTTTACTACTTCATTCAAATTTGGAATTTCAATGTTTTCTTCTGCAAATAGCCCACCGTTCACATAAGGAAACTGTGCCAGTTCTTCCTTCATATACGGATCTCTCTCTTCTATTTTCGTATCTAATACTTGAAATAAATCGATTAATGCTCTTCTCATATCTTCTGCTTCAAATTTGTTCAAATAATCATGAAACATCATTCTTTTACCAAATATTCCGCTATCTTCTGCATACAAACAGAACACTAATCTAACACAAAGCATATTCAAACTTTTTAAAGTTTCTGGATTTTCAGGGTTAATATACAATTTTAAAATCTCATCATACAATTTTCCAACTAATTCTCCTGCTTGAATCGAAATTTCCATTTCTCTTTTCAAATGCTCATTTTCCACTTCCACTATAAATTCAAGCCTATAATATTCTTTTTCTAAATTCTCCAACAATACTTCTTCAGGTTCTCCGATTTGGATTTTCCATATTATAAATCAGAAAAGATTTAAAATTGCAAGTAATCACATATTTCGGATGCCTCGATAATGGCAATTCTGCAATATATTTTTTTGCTTGCTGAAAAGGATTAAGAACGCTTCCATCTGATTGTCTAATTCCCTTTCTCAAATCTTTATCCATGCTTTTTTGCTCAATTAAAACTTTTGTAGCAGGAATATAGCCATCGATAAAACCGTATTTTTTGTCAATATGTACTTGATCTTCAAATTCTATAAATTCAGATGGATTTTGCACACCATAAACATCTGTTAATAGTTGAATCCAAAATTGTTGACTTTGCCCCTTCTCATATCCCTTATCTTTCCAAAATTCAGAAAATGCCTTTGCTTTTTGTTTTTGTTCTTTATCGTGCATATATATTCCTCCATACTATTTTTTCCTCGCTTAATTTTCTTTATGATTATAACATTATTTTTAAAAAAAGTATATAACAACCACAAAAAAATCAAGGTAATATATGCCTTGATTTTTGCTTTATGTGTACGGTCGTTGTATGGTCGTGCGAAACATATTTGAACAATTGTGAAAGTATGCTGAAAGGTATCTATTTCTTAAAAGCCTTGAAAAATGGCGAAAAAATAGGGTTTTCACGGTTGTTCAGATACCTTTCACAACTGTTCAAAACCCTGTATTTTGGCTCCTCCAGTAAGACTCGAACTTACGACCCTGCGGTTAACAGCCGCATGCT
>CANSOA010000004.1 GCA_947648495.1 uncultured Clostridium sp. | reverse complement strand
CAAGCAATACATTGTATGCGGTATGGAAAGATGAAACAAATCCAACAGCAGGAACGTTAACAATGAAATTAGGAAGTAGCACAGGTTCTGCATATACGAACAACACTTGGACAAATCAAAGCGTGTATATAGCGTTAAACAACGGCTCTGATAGCGGAAGTGGACATAAATCAACAGTATATAGTATAACAGGAGCAACAACAGCGAGCAACCAAACTGTAGCCAAAACGTTGACAACCGCAGGAACATATACAATAACAGTGACAACAACAGATAATGCGGGAAATACAGCGACAAGAAGTTATACGGTAAAAATTGATAAGACAAATCCAACCGCAGGAACGTTAACAATGAAATTAGGAAGTAGCACAGGTTCTGCATATACGAACAACACTTGGACAAATCAAAGCGTGTATATAGCGTTAAACAACGGCTCTGATAGCGGAAGTGGACATAAATCAACAGTATATAGTATAACAGGAGCAACAACAGCGAGCAACCAAACTGTAGCCAAAACGTTGACAACCGCAGGAACATATACAATAACAGTGACAACCACAGATAATGCGGGAAATACAGCAACAAGAAGTTATACAGTGAAAATTGGTGTAGCGCAAGTTGGTTCTAATTATTATAAAACTATAAAAAGTGCAGTAGCATCAATAACATCAAGTGGAACGGTAACAATGCTAACAGATACAACTGAAAAAGATACAGAAACTTCACCAACTGTGCCAGCAGGTAAAACAATAACTTTAGTAAATAATAAAACTATTTCAGGTCATTTTACGAATAAAGGAACTTTAACAATTCAAGGAAGTGGTACAATTCAAGGGGCAAACAATGAGAATAGTCAATATGCCCAACGTGTTATGGATAATTTTGGAACCTTAAAGATAACAGGAGGAACAATTACATCTTCGAGCAACTGGACAATTGATGTGAAAGAAGGTGCAAAATTTGAAATGACAGGAGGAACAATAAGACGTACAGGAAATAATGATGTAAGTGCTGCCATTATGTCTCATGGTACATCAATCATTAAAAATGCTACTATTGAATCTCCTGTATATGGTGTAGTAGCCAATGGAGCAAAAGCAAGTGTTGAGATTAGTAATTCTACTGTTACACAGAAAACTTTAGAAAATGGCAATTATTCTACTTTGCCAATCATTCAATCAATGGGAGCAGGAAAGACAGTTGTCACAAGTACAAGAATAAATGCGTCAACAAATGGATATATAGCATCAGCACAACAACCAACAACGATGACTCTTATAAATTGTTATGAAGATATGGTTACTGGAAAATGGGGAAATTATGTATTAGATATTAAAGCATGGACTGGTGGAACTTGTACAATTTGTTATTCGGCTTTGGGATTAAATGCTACGACGGTATATTTCCCAACTTGGACACCAGCAGAAGAAGGGACAGCAGGTTCTGGTGGGCTTTGGACTCAAAACCAAGGAGTAAAGAGAACATTTGAACAGGGGGAAGCATGGTATAACTATGTAACAAAGACAGATCATGGAAATGCAACAGGAATGTATACAACACATGTATACAAAAATGAAATTAAAGTAGACAACAATAACTTGCTAGGTTTTAGTAGTTGGACTATGAAATAAAATTTAAGGAGCTGTAAAAAACGTTATCTTCTCAAAGAAGAGCGAGCGGAATTTTGGGTATTGCCTAAAATTTCCCACGCAATATTGAGTTTTTTACAGTCCTTTTTTATATTGAATATTATTTGGGAAATTGGTTGAATTTCAAAACAATATATGATATAAAAAAGATACCATTCAAACAAAGGGAGACGAAAAATGAAAGTTTCAGATTTTAACTATGATTTGCCAGAAGCACTAATTGCCCAACATCCATATGACAAGCGTGATGAGGCGCGTCTGATGGTTATTGATAAAAAAACACAGATAATTGAACATAAAGTTTTTAAAAATGTAATCGAATATTTAGAGTCAGGAGATTGTCTAGTAATTAACAATACTAAAGTTTTGCCTGCTCGATTATATGGAAAAAAAGATACAGGAGCCAAGATTGAGTTTTTGTTGTTAAAAAGATTGGAAGACGATTTTTGGGAGGTCATGGTTCGACCGGGAAATAAGCTAAAACCTAGAACAAAAGTGAGTTTTGGAGATGGTTTGTTGAAGGCAGAAATTTTGGAGATATTAGAAGGTGGAAATCGAAAAGTAAAGTTTGAATATGAGGGAATTTTTAACGAGATTCTGGATAAAATTGGTTTGATGCCTTTGCCTCCTTATATTAAAGAAAAATTAAAAGAAAACGAGAAATATCAAACTGTGTATGCGAAATATGAAGGCTCGAGCGCAGCGCCGACTGCTGGATTGCATTTTACGGAAGAATTATTGCAGGAAATTACGAGAAAAGGTGTTCAAATTGCAAATGTGACTTTACATGTCGGAATTGGAACTTTTCGACCAGTTAAAGTGGAAAATGTGGAAGAGCATAATATGCATTCAGAACATTATTACATAAAAAAAGAAGATGCAGATAAAATTAATGAGACGAAGAAAAGTGGACATAAGGTAATTAGTGTTGGGACAACCTCTTGTCGTGTTTTGGAATCTGTGGCAGACGAAAATGGTTTTGTCAGGGAGATAGAAGGCGATACCAATATTTTTATTTATCCGGGTTACCAGTTTAAATGCATTGACAGATTAATTACGAATTTTCATTTACCAGAATCGACCCTCATCATGTTAGTATCAAGCTTGGCAGGAAAAGATTTTGTTATGAAAGCTTATGAAGAAGCAGTTAAAGAAAGATATAAATTCTTCAGCTTTGGAGATGCAATGATGATTTTATAGGATATAGGAGAAAAAAGTATGGAATATACAATTGATATACCAAGTTCAGTAAATAGTAGTCTATTTTATATTGGTATTGCTTTATTAATAATGATAACATTAGGAACTGTAGTTATACTGATCAAGTATAAAAGAAAAGAAAAAAGATTGTCTAAAAAGTGGATTATTCTATTTCTTCTTTTAACTTATTGTATACCAATCGTAAAAGAAGAATGGTGTATAGGATGTTTTGGACATCCTATACGATACAAAAATATTTATGGAATTAGAATATGGGAAAAATATTGAAGGGATAGGAAAGAAACATGAAACAAGCAATTATTTATGAATTATTACATATTGATAAAAATTCAGGAGCGAGAAGAGGCGTCATTCATACGCCACATGGCGATATTCAGACACCAATTTTTATGCCAGTTGGAACACAGGCAACTGTCAAAGGTGTTAATCCGAAACAGTTAAAAGAAGATGTGAAGGCACAAATTATTTTGTCAAATACATATCATTTATTTTTGCGTCCAGGACATAAATTGATTAAAGAAGCAGGCGGACTTCATAAATTTATGCATTGGGATAGACCAATTTTGACGGATAGTGGTGGTTTTCAAGTGTTTAGTTTGGGCGAGTTGAGAAAAATTCGTGAGGAAGGTGTGGATTTTCGCTCTCATTTAGATGGAAGTAAAAAATTTATTAGTCCAGAAATTTCAATGGAAATTCAGGAAGCTTTAGGTTCGGATATTATAATGGCTTTTGATGAATGTTGTCCTTATCCGTCAACTTATGAATATACGAAAAATTCGATGGAGCGTACGACTCGTTGGGCTGAGCGTTGCAAAAATGCACATAAAACAACGGATATACAAGGATTATTTGGAATTGTGCAAGGTGGCTTTTTCAAAGATTTGAGAGAGAAAAGTGCAAAGGATTTAATAGACTTGGATTTTCCGGGTTATGCAATTGGTGGAATTAGCGTGGGAGAACCAAAAGAAGAATTTTTGGATATTTTAAATTTTACAACGCCATTATTACCAGAAAACAAGCCAAGATATTTGATGGGGGTTGGTACGCCAGATTATTTGATTGAATCTGCTCTTGCGGGAATTGATATGTGTGATTGTGTTTTGCCAACTCGAATTGCTAGACATGGAACTGCTATGACTTCACATGGAAAAGTGGTTGTGAGAAATGCGATTTATGAAAAAGATTTTTCTCCAATTGATTGTGAGTGTGATTGTTATGCTTGTGAAAACTTTTCAAGGGCTTATATTAGGCATTTGATTAATACGAAGGAGATTTTGGGAGTACAACTTTTGTCAATTCATAACTTAAGGTTCTTGACTAAATTGATGGAAAGAGTTAGAATAGAAATAGAGAAGGATAATTTGCTGAATTTTAGAGATGAGTTTTATGAAAAGTATGGATATACAAATTAGAGATATTTAATGTTTTGAATTTTATGTTAAATAGGAGGAAATTATGAATTTAGAAGAAAGTAATACATTTGTAGAACAGATGGAGAAAAATAATAAAAATAAGAAAACTGTTTTGATAGTTTTGGTTATTTGTGCCATTTTGATTGCAATTTTGTTGGGAATGATTAGTTATATAAAATATCAGGATTCTTTGCAATTAAAAATGTTTGTGGATAGTAAACAAATTCCAATATCTTCTACTTTATTGGTACAAGATAATGGACAAAATTATATGAATATTAGAGAATTAGCAAATGCTTTGGGGTATTCTTATCAAAAAGGAGAGTATAAAAATTATACAGAAGATGCCAATAGTTGTTATTTGAGTAGTGCGTATGAAATTGTTTCGATGACTGCTGATTCAGAAACAATTACAAAATATATTTTAAATAAAAATGGTAATATTTCTTCTGAAGATAAGCAAGAAAATACTATGAATAACCAACTAATTATGGTAGATGACACAACGGGTGAACAAATTGTTAATATTATGGTGGATTCGGAAGATGAAACGGCACAGACATTTGCGATTTCAGAACCAATTAAATATATAAATAATGAGTTATATGTGTCATTTTCGGAATTGCCAAGAATTTTTAATGTTCAGTTGGATTTGTCGGAACAAAATAGAATTCGTGTGAATTCTTTGTATAGTTTGCTTCAATCGGCAGTGCAAATAGCAACGAATTTAGGCTATTCTCAAGTGAGCAATTCGTATGAAAATTTGACCGCTATGATTGATAATATGCTTGTAGTTGGAGATGGAACTAATTTTGGTGTGGTATCTTTGACAAGTGGTCAAGAAATTATTAGTTTGAAATATCAAAAAATGGTGTATATGCAAAATACGCAGGAATTTTTGGTGACTGCAGAAAATTCAGTTGGAATTGTCGCTAAAGATGGAACTACGATTATTAAGCCAACTGAGTATGATAATATAGCTGTTTTAGATGAGTTAAATAAGTTGTATTTGGTTGAAAAAGATGGCAAGTATGGTGTGTTAAATGAAGCAGGAGAGACGATTGTTTATGCGGAATATGATTCGATTGGAATTGAAAATAAAGAGGAATTTCAAGCGGAAAATGTTAGAAATGATAGATTGTTATTTGATGAATGTATTCCAGTAAATAACAATGGAAAAGTGGGAATTATTGATATAGAAGGAAATGAGAAATTAAAATGTGTTTATGATTCGTTAGGATATATTGCCAATGCGCAAACCAATAAAACAACTACTTCTGCATCTTCTGAAGACGATTCGGAAGATGATGAAGATAATACAACCGCTGATAATAAAGCAACTGTTGTTAACGAACATGACAATGTTTTAACTATACCAGAAAGTGTAGGCATAAAGGGAATTGTAGTTAATTTGAATGGTTTGTATGGAATTTATGATGCACAAGCGAAACGTTTGATTATTCCATGTGCGTGTACCAAAATATATTCTAAGACAAAATCTGGTGTTACTACTTATTATTTGGAATATAATGAGCAAGAAATAGAATTAGGAAGTTATTTAGAGGCAAATAATTTAAAAAGTGTGACTTCATCGGAAACAGAAGAAATTCAGGAAGTGGAAGAAAATGAAGGATAAATAAAATAATAGGTATAAAAAGTCTTTTTGGAAATATAATTTTCTAAAGAGATTTTTTATTTTTAGGAGGATGTTATGGAAGAATTGAAAGAAAATGTGGGAATAAATAAATTTTTAGTTATGATAAAAGGAGTTTGTTTTTCAATTGTTATGACATTAATCATGATTTTGATATTATCAATTGTGCTTAGTTTTTCAAATGTTAAGGAAAATGTGATTATGCCGAGTGTTATTTTTATATCATCTTTTAGTATTTTATTGGGTGGATTTTTGGTTGCTAAAAAAATGAATGAAAAGGGAATTGTTTATGGAAGTATTTTAGGTTTGGTGTATATGGCGATTTTGTATTTGATTTCAAGTATCATAAATTTTGATTTTTCGCTAAATGTAAATGCTATTATTATGATTGCATTAGGCGTGATTGGCGGAGCAATTGGTGGAGTTTTGGGAGTTAATTTGAAGTAGATTTTATGACGAAAAGTGTCAAAATGAAAAATTAGTAGAGAAAAAATGAAATTTCTAAAACAAATCAAAGTAAAATAGAGAGTGTATAGATTATTTTTGTAGGAGAAGTAATGTATGAACTCTCTATTTTGTTTAGAGATTTTCAAAAATTTTGTAAAAATGGTTGATATTTTATATGAATTGATATAAAATAATCAAAGACTTAAAAGTAAGGAGGGCTTATGATGAATTTTGATGATGTGATTCAGAACCTTGAAATAAAAGAACTTATGAAAAATGCACAAAAACAGTTGGATGTTTTAGGCTATACAGAACATTCTGCAAGGCATTGCATGTTGGTGGCTGAAAGAGCAGGATATGTTTTGGAGACTTTAGGGTATGATGAGCATCGCATAGAACTTGCTAAAATTGCTGGATATATTCATGATATTGGAAATTCGGTGAATCGAATTGACCATGCACATTCTGGTGCAATATTGGCTTATCATATTTTAAAAGAAATGGGAATGGATGTGTCAGATCGAACGGAAATTATGATGGCAATTGGCAATCATGATGAAGCTACGGGAACAGCGGTTAGCGATATATCAGCAGCACTGATATTGGCAGATAAATCAGATGCTCATCGTAGTAGGGTTTCCAAAAAAGATAGAAATTTATTTGACAAACACGATGAAGTCAATTATGCGGTAACTCATTCAGAATTGAGAATTGATAAAGAGGAAAGAAAAGTTATTTTAGATTTAAAAATAGATACAAAGATATGTCCTGTCATTGATTATTTTGAAATTTTTATGGATCGTACACAAATGAGTAAAAGAGCAGCAAAATATTTAAAGTTATGGTTCGAGCTAATTATTAATGATACAAACTTGTTATAAATAGGAGGAAATAGTTTTGGAAAAAGTATTAGAAAAAATAAAAGTATGGATTGTAATCTTGGTGGTGGTCGTTGTTTCAATGATTGCGTTTTGGGGAATTTTTTTGAAGGATAAAGGAATTTGGAAAAATGTCGTTCCAGATTTTGAATATGGAATGCAAATAGAAGGCGCTAGAGAGTTAAGATATGTGCCAGATAATTCGGAAGCTGAAAAATATGTCTATGTGGATGAAAATGGAGCAATAAAAGGTGAAGTTTGGAAAGACGGAAGCCCTAAAACAGCAGAGGAAGAGGCAAAATCGGCGGAGGAAAATGCGGATGTAGAAAACACCGAAAGTGAAACAGAGGAAATTTCATATGCAAAAGAAATGCGTTCTATCAAAGTAAACAGTGACGATAAATTGACGAAAGAAAATTTTGAAAAAACTAAAAAGTTGATTCAAAAAAGATTAAAGTCACAACAAATACCGCAATACAATATTAGAATTGATGATGTCACAGGGAAATTGGTTATAGAAACAGCCAATGATGATACGATTGAAACTGTAGAAAATTTGATAGCAAGTGCTGGAAAGTTTCAAATTATTGATTATCAAAATGGTTTGGTTTTGATGGATAACTCGGATATTAAAAAAGCGTCGGTAGTGTCTTCTAATACAGATATGTATAATACGTATTTACAAATAGAATTTAATAAAGAAGGCGCAGAAAAATTAAGAGAAATTAGTACAAAATATGTGGAAATAAAAAAGGACGAGCAAACAGAAAATGTAGATGAACAGCAAGAAGGAGAAGAGGACAATCATGAAGAAGAAACTAAAAAAAAATATGTATCGATTGTATTTGACAATACTACCATGATGACTACCTATTTTGGTGAAGAAATGACAGCTGGAATTTTGCAAATTTCAGTAGGAAAAGCTAGAACAGAGCAGGAGGAATTTTTAGAAGATTATCAATCAGCTAAAAGAATTGCAGATATTTTAAATTCTGGTGTTTTGCCAGTAACCTATCAATTAGAAACAGATAATTTTGTAAAAGCAGAATATACAAAGGAGAATGTCAATGATTTGAAGATGGTTGCTGTGGTAGCAATTGCAATTGCTTCAATAATATTGGTTGTAAGATTTAAGAAAAATGGAGTGTTAGGAGCAATTTTAGCAATTGGTTATATTGCCACTTTATCGATTGTTGCTCGTTATACAAATGTTGTTATTACAGAAAATTCAGTGATAGCTTATGCAATTGTGATTATCATGAATTATATTTTTGTAAAAATGTTGTTAAAAATGTTGCAAACACAAGAGATTGTTCAGGCTTACAGTGAGGTCATGAAGAAATTTTATTTAGTGACAATTCCAGTTGATGTAATCGCAATTGTATTTACATTTTCAAAATATACAACAATCAATAGCATTGGAATGGTTCTATTTTGGGGCATTATTTTGAATGTATTATATCATTTTATATTGACAAGAAATGTTTTAAAAAAGCAAAAATAGAGAGGATTTTGTAAAATGGAGACAAATAAAAATAATAGAAAAATAGTCATTTTTGGGGTGATACTTTTAATTATTGCAGGTATTATTGTAGTTGCTTTAAAAGGTTTTAATGTTTCACTTATGTTTGGAAAACATGAAGCAATAGAATTAAAAATTGGTAAAGAAGTTGATTTAAATGTTGTAAAAGAGATTTGCAGGGAAGTTTTTGAAAAGAAAGAGTTTGTGGCAAAAGAATTAGAAGTATTTGGCGATTCGGTCCAAATTAATGTAAAAACGATAACTGATGAGGAAAAGTCAAAATTAGTAAATCAAATCAATGACAAGTTTGAAACATCAAAAACCGTTGAAGATTTGAATATTAATTCGATTTCCAATAAAAGAATGAGAGATGTAATACGACCATATTTAGCATCAATTGCAATTTCATTTGTTGTGATATTTATCTATATTTTTATCCGATTTAGAAAAATAAATGCGGTAAAAATAATTTTAGAATTTATTAAAAATAGTATTTTGATAGAAGCTATTTTGTTAAGTATCATTGCTGTTACAAGATTGGAAGTTACGGATTTACTTATCAATTTGCTTGTGATTGTGCCGATTGCTCAATTGGTTTATGTGATAGCTATAGGTGAGAAAAAATTAGAAATAGAAAATAACTAGAGGTCAGGCACAAAAACATTTTACCTTCATATACTTAAATTATAATATGGAGGTAATGTATATGTTATTTATTTCGATAGCAAATTTCATAAATTTTTTAAGTCAAGCAATTATTGGTGTTGGTTACATACAAAGTGGAAATTTGTTTCCAGAGCCGTTATCACAGGAAGAGGAAAGAAAGTATTTAGAAAGACTTAGAGAAAATGAGAGTGATGAGGAAGCCAGAAATATATTAATAGAACGAAATTTAAGATTAGTTGCTCACGTAGCCAAAAAATATTCAACCACAAATGTTGACCAAGATGATTTGATTTCAATTGGAACAATCGGTTTAATTAAAGGAATCAATAGTTACGATTTAAGCAAGAATTTTAAGCTCGCTACGTATATTGCACGCTGTATAGAAAACGAGATTCTAATGCATTTACGTTCAACCAAGAAGCTTGGGGCAGAAGTTTATTTGAACGAACCAATCGGCAAAGATAAAGATGACAATGTGGTAACTCTTCAAGAAGTTTTAGAAAATGATGATAGAAATATTGAAGATGAAGTAGACTTAAAATTCAAAATAAAAAGATTATATGAAAATATCCGAAATATTTTAAAAGATAGAGAAAAAACAATCATAGAATTGCGTTTTGGTTTAAATGGAGATAAACCAAAAACCCAACATGAAAT
The DNA here is from genome assembly GCA_947648495.1 of uncultured Clostridium sp. Taxonomy (GTDB): domain Bacteria; phylum Bacillota; class Clostridia; order TANB77; family CAG-508; genus Scatovivens. The sequence goes on along the minus strand of CANSOA010000004.1, from coordinate 88,139 downwards.
TGCAAGTATGATGGGAATTTCCCGTTCCTATATTTCACGTATCGAAACCAAAGCAATTGGAAAATTGGCAAGAGAAATGAAAGAATAAAAACTATTGACAAAATTTTTATTTAAGACTATACTTAAAATAGTCAAAAATAATTTTAAGGAGTGATTCAAATGAAGAAAAGTGAAAGAAGAATGATTTTAATTTTAGTTATTATTACGATTGTTGTTATTGCAATATTGGTGAAAGTACGAAATGGAAAGAATTCGGCCGAAGTAGAAAATGGAAATAGTGATAATAATCAAACTGCAGTTTCAGGAGAGTTTTTTGAAACATTAGAAGATGGGACCAAAAAGAACACAAGTAATAAGTTGGCAGAGGTAAAAAAATTTGAGAACTATGAAATATCAAACATTCAATTAACAGAAAAAAATGGAGATACATTACTTTTAGCAGACGTAAAAAACATGGGGGAAGCAAGAGCAGAGGATACATTAATACAAATTACCTTACTTGACAAAGAAGGCAAGGAATTAGTTACTTATGATGGTATAATTAGCGCAGTAGATCCACAAGGAACTGTACCGCTAAGTGCCGCTATTGCAATGGATTTTGCTAACACGTATGATGTTTTAATAAAAAGAGCAGAAATTGTTCCAGAAGTTGTTGAACAATAAAATAGAAAGAAAAAGATAGGATTTCCTATCTTTTTTTTGTAAAATTGCAATTTTTGCTTGACAAATTCTAAAAAATGGTGTAAAGTATAATAGCATTACACTTACAATAAAGGAGTCGTCATGGAGCCAGAAAATAGTATCAAAATTAGTATTTTGTTGGAGATTTACGGTGAATTATTAACCGTAAAGCAATATGATTTACTAAATGACTACTATAATAATGATTTGTCACTAGCAGAAATTGCAGAAAATCAGAATATTACTAGACAAGCGGTTAGGGACAATTTGAAAAAGGGGGAAAGAAAGCTTTTCGCATTTGAAGAAAAGTTAGGAATCATGAGAAAGAATAAAATGCAAGAAGAACAGATTGCAGTTATCTTATCGGAAATCAATACATTAACAGAAAAGTCAACTGATACAGAAATTGCAACAGTTCTTGAGGATGTAAAAAATAAGTTGAATTGTTTGGTTTAAACAAAGAATACGAAAGGATAGGTTTGAAATATGGCATTTGAAGGATTATCTTCAAGATTACAAGAAATAACCAGAAAGCTCAAAGGAAAAGCAAGAATTACAGAGACAGATTTAAAAGAAGTAACACGTGAAGTAAAACTAGCTTTGCTAGAAGCAGACGTTAATTATAAGATTGTAAAAGATTTTGTCAAAATCATAGAAGAAAAAGCATTGGGGCAAGATGTATTAAAGTCACTAACGCCAGGACAACAAGTCATCAAAATTGTAAAAGATGAATTGATTGAGCTTTTAGGTGGAGAAAATGCTAAACTAAATTTCACACCAAATCCACCAACAGTTATTATGCTGATTGGTTTACAAGGTTCAGGAAAAACAACGACAGCTGGAAAATTAGCCAACATGCTTAGAAAACAAGGCAAAAAACCATTGTTAGTTGCCTGTGATGTCTACAGACCAGCGGCGATTAAGCAATTACAAGTCGTAGGAAAACAGCTTGACATACCTGTTTACGCCAATGAAACTACAAAAGATGTTAATTTGATTGCCAAACAAGCTCTATCCGTTGCGATTTCCAAACTAAACGATGTTGTCATATTAGATACAGCAGGACGTTTGCAAATAGATGAGACTTTGATGCAAGAATTAAAAGATGTAAAAAGAAGTGTCAAACCACATGAAATTTTATTAGTGGTAGATTCAATGACAGGTCAAGATGCTGTCAATATTGCTCAAACTTTTAATGAACAAGTTGGTATTGACGGAATTGTTCTAACCAAATTAGATGGTGATACAAGAGGCGGTAGTGCATTATCTGTCAAAAAAGTCACAGGAAAGCCAATTAAATACATTGCCACTGGTGAAAAGCTAAGCGATATGGAAGAATTTCATCCAGAAAGAATGGCATCTCGTATTTTGGGCATGGGAGATGTGCTTTCGATTATTGAAAAAGCCGAAGAAAATTTTGATTTAAGTGAAGCCGAAAAATTAGAGAAAAAATTAAAGAAAAATAAATTTGACTTAGATGACTATTTAGCTCAACTTCGTCAAATGAAGAAAATGGGTTCTTTTTCGTCGATTTTGAAAATGCTTCCGGGGATTGGAAACCAATTATCAAATGTAGAAATCGATGACAAAGAAATTGGCAGAATTGAAGCTATGATTTGTTCCATGACTTTAGAAGAAAGACGTGATCCAAAAATCTTAAATGCGAGTAGGCGAATTCGTATTGCAAATGGTAGTGGAACAACTGTCCAACAATTAAATAAATTTATGAAAACATTTGAGATGACGCAAAAAATGATGAAAGAAATGAAATCACCAAAAAAAATGAAAAACATGATGCGCAAAATGAATATCAATCCAAATGATTTAGGTGATTTAGATGATTTGAAATAAAATTATCATAAAGTTGTAATGATTTTATGATAGTATTATGATAAAATATAAATTTTTTAGGAGGTGAAAAAATGGTAAAAATAAGATTGCAAAGAGTTGGAAAAAAGAAAGCTCCTTTTTATCACATCGTAGTAGCTGATTCGAAATCTCCAAGAGATGGAAAAATCATCGAACAAATCGGAACTTATGATCCAATGACAAAACCATCTACTATCGTTTTAGATAACGAAAAAGTTTCGACTTGGATTAAAAATGGAGCACAACCAACCGAGACAGTAAAAGCATTAATTGCAAAAGCTACAAAATAGGCTAAGGGGTGTGTTAAAATGAAAGAATTATTAGAAGTTATAATCAAAGGATTGGTAGATAACAAAGAAGCTGTTTCTATCAATGAAAAAAACACAAATGAAATAACGACATATCAAGTAAAAGTGGCTCAAAGTGATATGGGTCAAATCATAGGAAAACAAGGGAAAATGGCAAAATCCATTCGAACTGTTATGAAATCAGTAGCAAGCAAAGAGCACAAAAAAATTAATATTGAATTTGTTGGTTGAGGCTTAAGGGATGAAAGAATATTTAGAATTAGGTCAAATTGTGAATACCAAAGGTTTAAAAGGTGAAGTAAAACTAAATTCTTTTGCTGAAGATAACGCAATATTTGAAAGATTACCCAAAGTTTTTTTAAAAAGTAAATCTGGGATACAAGAAAAGCAAATTGAAAAAGTTGGCTACAACAAGAATCAAGTGATTTTGAAATTTAAAGATTGCAATTCAATTGAAGAAGCCGAAACTTTAAGAAATGCGTATTTGCTAGTCAAAAGAACAGATTTAGACGATTTGCCAGAAGGTGTTTATTATATTGCCGATTTAATAGGCTTAGAAGTTTATACGGATAAAGGCGAGTTTTTAGGCAAGGTAGACGATATTTATTCTACAGGTGCCAATGACATTTATGTTGTTAAAAACGAAATGGGTAAGCAAAAATTACTTCCCGGAACGGACGAAGTAATTAAAGAAACAAATCTTGCGGAAGGCAAAATAATAGTTCATTTAATAGAAGGATTATAAAATGAAATTTGATGTACTAACACTTTTTCCTGAAATGTTTGATTCTATGAAAGAAAGCATAATTGGAAGAGCGATGGATAAAAATTTAATACAAATCAATCTTGTCAATATGAGGGATTTTTCCAAAGACAAACACAAAAAAGTAGATGACACAGTCTACGGTGGTGGAGCAGGAATGCTCATCAAACCAGACATTGTGTACGATGCTTACCATTCAGTGAAAAGTGATAGGGCAAAAGTGATTTTTTTATCGCCACAAGGAAAAACGTTAAATCAGCAAAAAGTTTTAGAATTATCCAAAGAAGAACATTTGATATTATTATGTGGTCATTATGAAGGCATTGATGAACGTGTCATTGAAAAAATTGTGGATGAGGAGATTTCCATTGGTGATTATGTTTTAACTGGTGGAGAATTGCCTGCTATGGTGTTAATGGATAGTGTTTCAAGATATATCGATGGTGTTCTTGCAAGCGATTCCAAATTAGAAGAATCATTTTCAAATGGACTTTTGGAGTATCCACAATATACCAGACCAGAAATTTTTGAAGGCATCAAAGTTCCAGAAGTTTTACGCTCTCGGGCATCATGAAAATATTGCAAAATGGCGCAGAAAAGAAGCCTTAAAAAAAACATTTGAGAAACGACCAGATTTATTAGAAAAAATAAAATTGTCGGATAGCGACAAAAAAACGTTAAAAGATTTTGAAAATTAAGAAAAGGAGGAAAAAATGGATATTTTAAAATCGATTGAACATGAACAAATGAAAAATAAAATACCAGAACTTAAAATTGGTAATACCGTTCGAGTTCATGTTAGAGTAAAAGAAGGAAACAGAGAAAGAATTCAAGTTTTTGAAGGAATTATCATAAAAAAACAAGGTGGAGGCGTAAATGCTACCTTTACAGTAAGAAAGATTTCGTATGGTGTAGGGGTTGAAAAAACATTTTTAGTACATTCACCAAGAATTGAAAAAATTGAAGTCACAAGAGTTGGTAAGGCAAGACGTGCTAAACTATATTATTTAAGAGATAGAATTGGTAAATCTGCTAAAACCAAAGAGCAAGTTGGTGCAAGAATTGAGACAAGAGAAATTACTGTCAAAGAAGATGTTGTACCAGTAGAGGGAGAACCAGAAGAAGCTACAGTAGAGCAAGTAACAGAGACTGTAAAAGAAGAAGCAGTAGAAACCATAGCACCAGCAGAAGAAACAACAAAAATAGATAAGGAAGAGGCAAAAACAGAAGCTGTAGAAGATAAAAAAAGTGAATAAATTATTAAAATACACTTGAAATCTTAGGTTTTAAGTGTATTTTTATTGACTAATTCCGCAAAATTCGATATAATATACAAAATATATTAACAAAAGGAGTCAAAAATGTTCAGAAAAGTTCTTAACTTTAGTATGTTAATATTAATTATAGCGGGATTTGTTATTGGAATTTATTTCTCGTGTTTTTCAAAAAGTCAACAGCAACAAGAAAATTCCAAAAATGATGCCATTTTTGCCATGCTTCAAACCAAGCAAATAGAAGTCACTGAATTTTTTACATTTGGAAAATGCCTTAATTTTTCAGGCAAATTAACAGGAGTTTCCAAAGACAATTTTGAAAGTGCAAAATTATATTTAACAAATGGAAATGACTTCGAAAAGACCTATCAATTAGAAGGAAAAATAGAAGAAGGAAACTTAAATTTAAGTACCACCAGCCAAATCAACACAGGTTTGATTTTAGATGATTTAGTACCAGGAGAATATATTCTTTTAGTACGAATTAAAATGAACAATAACGTAAGTCCCAAATATTATTCTCTATCCAATTGCTCGGAATTGGGCGATATTGAATATTTTACAATCACGAAAGAAAACGCGAACCGTAAAATTCATATCAATTTCAAAAACAAAACCTATGATGAGCACGAATATGCCTATTTAAGCCTTAATGTTACACCTGCGGAAAAGCCAGAAGATGTGTACGACATTGTCATTGACGCAGGACACGGCGGAAAAGACACAGGAGAAAAATCAGGAAGCGATACAGAAGCGGATATTACATTATCCTATGCAAAATTATTAAAAGAAAGATTAGAAGTACAAGGTTTAAAGGTGAAATTAACCAGAGATGATGTCAATACCGACACATTTACTTCCACCAACATGTATGACGAAAACGGCAGAATTACAACAGCATGTCGTTCTAAAGCAAAATATATGTTATCTTTCCACATCAATAGTGGAAATCGTGGATTAAAAGGTTTAGAAATTTATTCACCTTGCAAATCTAATTTAGATTTTGCACAAAATATGGCAAATAAGATTACAACTTATACCAATTTAGAATATTCTAACAACCATTCTTTCAAAAAAGGCGAAGGCGTATATGTCAGAAATTTTACGCAAAATGTCATAAACGAATACACAAACACAGCCAATAAAAAAGGATATGAACCTTATCCAATAACCTTAGAGACGCCTTATTTATATACTATTCGTGAAGTCGGCGGAATTGCCACAAATGCCTATGTAGATGGACGTAACAAAACTTATTCAGCCAATCGTTACTATCATTCCAATCAAGGAATTGAATGTTACCAAATTGAAATGGGATACATCAAAAATGATTTAGAAATCATAAAAAATGAAATGGAACCATATGTAACAGCGATTTCAGAAGCAGTATTAGAAAACTTGTAAATTTTAGAAGGGAAGAAGAAAATGAAAATTTTAAATACAATAAAAGGATTAACCACAAAAGTCAAAGCAAAACATATGCAAAAAACCTTAATCAAAACAGAAGATGACAAATTTATTGTAGAAGCACTTCCTGCAGAAGAAGATAATTCTGCCATAGATATACACAAAGTCTTAAAAAATATGGAAAATCCTGAAACAATGGCTGAAGTGGTGGAAAATAATTTTGAAGAATTAATAGGACAAAATCACTTAATCGATGCCATGAAATACCTAAATGATAATGATCTTCTTAGAATAGTAAATGAAAATAACAAAAAGTTAGAAAAGAACGAAAAAATAAAATTGGCAATTGAGTCAATTGACTGTAATGACAAGAAAATAAAAGCAATCATTAAAAATTTAGAAAGTTTAAACGATTGCGAATTAGGAAAAATTTTTGAGACTTTCAAACCAGAAATACAAAAAAACCGAAAAGAAGAACTAGAAGAACAGAAAATAAACATCATAACCAAAAGAATTTTAAGACATATAATAAATAATGGTGGCGCATGGCATCTTAATGAATTAACAAGAACCCTAGAAGAAAGCTCGAAACTAACAGTTATCAACAGATGCTTAATAACTGTTAATCAATATCAAAAAGAAAGAGATTATAAAAAACATATTACCTCCAATGCAAAAATAAGATTAGTAACGAATATGCTCTTATTAACAGAAATTTCAGATTCTAAAAAGCAAGAGATATTAAATGATTATCTGAAAGATGGTTCTTTAAGTTCTGACGAAACAGAAATGATTCAAAATAATTTAAAGACAAGGAAAAACCCCAAATCAAAATTGGTACAAGAAGAACATTGACAATTCTTTCCAAATATGATATTATAAAATTAAGGAGAGGGAAGCTGTGGAAACGAAAAAAATCAAAAATCAATTGCATCATCATTGTAGGAACGTTTAGCCTTCTTAAAAAAAAGTAGGCCTAAGCGTCATTTAGCATGCCTACAATAGATTGAATTTTAAGCTATGTAGGTCAATTTACATAGCTTTTTTGTTTACAATTCAAAAAGGAGAAAAATATGAGTAATAAAGTAAAACCTAGAACGTTAGCAGGAACGATGGAATTGTTGCCAGCTGACCAAATTATCTTCAATCAAATGGTAGATAAAATCAGAAAAGCTTATGAAAGCTTTGGCTTTTTGCCATTGGATACGCCGATTCTTGAATTATCTGAAATTTTGCTGGCCAAAGCAGGTGGAGAAACAGAAAAGCAAATTTATCGCTTTAATAAAGGCGACAACGATTTATCGTTACGATTTGATTTAACTGTTCCATTTGCCAAATATGTATCCATCAACCAAAATGAGCTTGCATTTCCATTCAAAAGATATCAGATTGGGAAAGTGTATCGTGGGGAAAGACCACAAAAGTGTAGATTTAGGGAATTTTATCAATGTGATGTGGATGTCATTTCTGACAAATTAGACATTATGAATGACGCAGAAATGGTAAATGTGATTTATCAAACATTTAAGTCATTGGATTTGGCAAAATTTACGATTTGTATTAATAATCGAAAAATTTTAAATGGATTTTTTGAATTTCTTGAAATTTCAGACAAAAAAGTAGAAGTTTTAAGAATTATTGATAAAATTGATAAAATCGGTGAAGAAGCTATGAGGAAAGAACTTGACAAAATTGGAATTGCCCAAGACAAAATGAATAAAATTTGTGAATTTATTTCCATTTGCGGAAACACGAATGAAAAAATCGGCAAACTAAGAGAAGCTGAGATTGAAAATGAAATTTTCACAGAAGGATTAACAGAACTTGAAAAAGTTGCCAAATACGTAAAAGCATTTGGAATTCCAGAAGAAAATTTCAAAATTGACTTGAAAATTGCCAGAGGCTTGGATTACTACACAGGAACAGTCTATGAAACATTTTTTGACGAATACAGAAATTTAGGAAGCCTCTGTTCAGGTGGAAGATACGATAATTTGACCGAATTTTATACAGACAGAAACTTTCAAGGAGTCGGAGTTTCCATTGGTTTAACACGATTATTTGCACAACTAAAAGAAATGAATTTGATTAAATCAAAAACAGAAGCCATTTCCCAAGTTTTAGTTGTTCCTATGGACGAAGCGGCAACCGATTTTGCCTTAAAAGTAGCCCAAATTTTACGTAATAATCAAATCAATACAGATATGTATTCCAATTTTTACAAAGATATGAAAGCAAAACTAAAATATGCAGATAAATTAAACATTCCTTATGTATGTATCATTGGAGAAAACGAAATGAAAGAAAATGTAGTTATGCTTAAAAATATGAAAGAAAAAATACAAGAAAAAGTCAATATAGAAGAAATGCTAAAAATAATTTCAAAATAGGAAAGGAAGAAAAATGGAGGAAATAGCCGTTATTGGAGCGGGATTAGCAGGCTCAGAAGCTGCGCTTCAAATTGCTCAAAAAGGGAAAAAAGTAAAATTATATGAAATGAAACCACATAAATTCTCGCCAGCTCATTCAAGTGAAGAATTGGCAGAAATTGTGTGTAGCAATTCCTTTAAATCAAATGCTATAACTAATGCATGTGGTTTGTTAAAAGAAGAACTTAGAAGATTAGGAAGTCAATTAATTCCCATTGCTGATTGTGTTGCAGTTCCAGCAGGGCAAGCTTTAGCGGTTGACCGAGAAAAATTTTCAAAAGTAGTTACACAAAAAATTGAGCAAAATCCTAATATAGAGTTGATACGCGAAGAAATCATCGAACTTCCTAAACAAGGAAAAGTTATGATTGCGACAGGACCACTTACTTCAGAAGAATTTTCAAGACAAATCAGTCAATTGATTGGCGAGCAAGAGTTGCATTTTTATGATGCAGCTGCCCCAATTTTGGAAAAAGACTCCATCAATATGGAAATTGCCTTTTGGGGTGACCGTTATGGAAAAGGCGATAGTTCCTATATCAATCTTCCCATGAATAAAGAAGAATATTTAAAGTTTTATCATGAGCTCATTCATGCTGAAGTGGCAATGTTGCACGATTTTGAAAAAAGGGAAATTTTTGAAGGATGTATGCCAATTGAGATTATGGCAAAAAGAGGAGAAGACACACTAAGGTTTGGTCCTTTAAAGCCAGTTGGTTTTACTGACCCACGAACAGGTCAAAGACCCTATGCTATTGTGCAACTTAGGCAAGATAACAAAGAAGGAACCTTATTTAATATGGTTGGATTTCAAACCAATTTAAAATTTGGAGAACAACGACGCATATTTTCTATGATTCCTGGTTTAGAAAAAGCAAATTTTGTCAAATATGGGGTGATGCATCGAAATACTTATATAAATGCAAGCAAGTTGTTAGAGCCGACTTATCAATTAAAAAAAGAGAGAAGGATTTATTTTGCGGGGCAAATAACAGGCGTAGAGGGCTATGTTGAATCGATTTCATCTGGTTTGGTCGCTGGCTTAAATTGTAGTTCAGATAAAGAAATTATTTTTCCGCGAGAAACAATGATTGGAGCGTTAGCCGACTATATCTCCACCGAAAACGACAGATTTCAACCGATGAATGCGAACTTTGGCATTTTACCAAGTTTAGATGAAAAGGTAAAAAATAAGTTGGAAAGGTATGAGAAATTATCGAAAAGGGCATTAAATTGTATAAAATTGTAAAAAAATTAACATAAAATATTGACTTTCCATTTTTTGTATGCTATAATAATATAAAATGATATGTAAAAAACTATATTTTTGGAGGGAAAATTTTATGGAAAAAAGAAAGGGTAATTACGAACAACAAATAGCAAAATTGGCTAGGCAGATTAGTGATTTAAAACAAGAAAAGGAAGAATTATATCGACAAGGGCATAAATACGATTCAGAAGAAATATTGAGAATTGGTAGAGAACTGAGTGATTTATATGAGGAAGGGTCAATAGTAATGGCTAAGAATATAATAAAAAAATTAAAAACAGAAAGAAAAGAATTACATCAAAAAGATCCTAAAAAAAATGCATATGAAATACAAAAATTGACAGCACAAATAAATGATTCTTATAAACAAATAAAAGCGGCTGAAAATAGACAAAAAAATCGACAAGATCAAATGACTGTAGAAGAGATTACTGTAAATATAGAAAGACTAAAAGAATCAGTAGAAGCTTTACAAAGAAATGAAGCTGAATTACATAAGCAAATGATTTCTGATAGAGATTGGACAGTTAGAATGGAGATCAAGAAAGACTTGAAAAATATAGAGACAAAAATGGAACGAGCAAGAGAGAAAATAGCTCAACAAAATGAAATACTTAAAAGAAGAGAAATGGAAAATACTCAGAAAGAAGCAGAAGTAAATGAACAATGGGAGAAAGAAAAATCTGAAAGAGAGGACAGGGAAGCTAAAAAAATAGAAGAGAGAAGACAAAAAATAGCCAGAAAAGAAGCAGAAAAGAAAGAAGAAATTGCTAGAAGAGATAGGGCTGTTTCTGTTGTAAAACAACTGTCAAAGTCAATAGAAGATTTAATAAAGGAAAAAAATAATATTGAAAAGGTATGGGCTTCTACACAAGATGGAACAGTAAGAGCAGAAATAAGACGTGACTTAACAAAAATAGGACAAGACATACAGGAAAAATCTGCCCGAATGGAATTTTTGCGAGGAAAATATTCAATTATGGAAGAGGAGTTTGCTGAAGAACCAGCACCAAATGCAGAAGAAATGGCAAAACTTGATGAATTACAAAGAAGAATTGCTATAATGAAACCAGAGAATTTTGAAGAATTATATAATAAATTACCACAAGAAGTCGTTGAAAAATTTAAAAATCAGGATAAATTATCAGAAGAAGAGATAGCAGAAATGCTTGCTAGAATTAATGAAATAGAACAACCACAACCAGAACCAAATGCAGAAGAAATGGCAAAACTTGATGAATTACAAAGAAGAATTGGTATAATGAAACCAGAGAATTTTGAAGAATTATATAATAAATTACCACAAGAAGTCGTTGAAAAATTTAAAAATCAGGATAAATTATCAGAAGAAGAGATAGCAGAAATGCTTGCTAGAATTAATGAAATAGAACAACCACAACCAGAGCTAAATCCAGAACCACAACCACAACCACCAGTTCCAACCCCAGAAGATACTTTTCTAGATAAAATAGGTAATTGGTTTGCAGATAAATGGAATAGAATATCAAACTTTGTATTGTTTAAACCATTTAAATGGGTATTTAAAGGAATCAAAGCATTTGGTAAAAAATTTGTGGAAATTATGAAATTAAAACCAGATGAAATGGATGATATAGCATGGGATGATGTTTATAATGCAGAGTTTAGAGAGGTGAAAGAGCAAGAAGCAGAAAATGAAGAGCCAGTGTTGCCAAAAGTCGAAGCAGAAATTGTAGAAAAACAATTAAAGAGTCAAAGACAAGTAGCACGAGAAATTAGAAAAATATTAAAAGAACAAAATGGGGAAGTATACGAATATAATGGATTTAAAATTCAAAATACAGGAAGTTTGAGATTAATTGCAGAATATTTGGAAGGTAAAAGAAAAATTGAAGGAAAGGGAAGATTAATTAGGCCAGAAGAGGGAGATTATCACTTAAGATTAAAGCCAGGTGGCATTTTAGAGCCTGATTATGAGCGTCCGTTAAAGCCAAATTTTGCTGTGGGTGTAGAAATTGGGGAAGATTCTGGAATAGATTATGCTGCTATACCAAAAAAAGGTATAGGATCTATTAAAGTAAATGAAAATTGGAGAGATGGAAGATAATTGTAAAACAAGTGAATTTTGTACTGAACTCAAATTGTTAAACTTTTTTGTTTAACAATTTGGGTTCACTTCATTTTAAGCTTTTTTATATAAATAAATACGTCAAAATCACGGACAAAAACGCTTGCAGAGTTTTTCCATAAAGATATGGCTTAATCGAAATTTTGGATTTTGAAATAATAGAAAAAACTTGTAATAGTACAGAAATTCCGCCAAAACCCAATAAAAAACTACAAGCCAAAATGCTAGGAACAGGAAATGCTTGATAACAAGTACTCGTTACTTGAATTCCATTTGTAAGTTCAATAATTCCTGTCAAAATACTCAAGGCCAGATTGTATGGAATGCCCAATTTTGCTAGAAAACCAGCAATTCCAGTCAAAATTTCTAAACTTGACAAAATTGATAAGATGACAGAAAATAAAACCACAAATCCACCAATTAATAAAACAGTAGAAATCGATTTTTTAATGGCATCACCTAAAATTTCACCCAAATTGGAAACACGAATTAATTCTTTGCTTTCTGATTGGTAATTGCGAAATGTGAGGTCAACTTGATTGCGTCTCCAAAATCGAAAAATAAAGCCTACGATTAAGGAAGATAAAATGTGGCTGATGAGAAGAATTTTTCCAAGTTGCACGTTGCCAAAAAGTGAAACTCCGACAGAACCTAAAATAAAAATTGGTCCAGAATTGTTGGTATAGGCGATTAATCTTTCTGCTTCGGATTTGGAGCAGATTTTGTTGTCATACAAATTGCAAACAATTTTTGCACCAACAGGATATCCACTGATAATTCCCATAATTATGGCAATGGCACTTTCTCCGGGAACATTGAAGACTGGTTTCATAAATTTGTTTAGAAATTTTCCAAGAATTTCGATGAAATTTGTTTTGCATAATAGTTCGGTTGCAATAAAAAATGGGAAAAGCGTTGGTAAAACGGAATTTGCCCATAATTTAAGTCCATTTTGTGCAGCGGTTAGGTTTGGGACTGAAAATAAAATGAGACTTAAGGTAAATAGTAAAAATATTACTGTAAAAAAATATTTTTTGATTGAAATCACAATAAATCGCATAATCTCCTCCATTTATATAGAATATATATGCGTTAGATTTAAAAATAGAACAAAAAATTGAAAAATTTACAAAAAACTATGGAAAAATTTTGAATTTGTGATACAATAACAAAAGTTAAATATAATAAAAGGAGAATTGGATATGTTAACCTATAAAAGAGTCTTACTAAAGCTAAGTGGAGAAGCAATGTCTGGCGATTTGGGGCATGGCATTGATCCAGATGTTGTAGGTGCAATTTGTGACCAAATTAAAATTGCTTTGGATATGGGAGTTGAAATGTCAATTGTTGTAGGCGGAGGAAATTTCTGGCGTGGTGCGAAAAATGGACACAAAATGGTTAGAACAACAGCAGATTATATGGGAATGTTAGCAACAGCAATTAATGGAATGGCTTTGCAAGATGCATTAGAAGCCAGAGGAATTAACACCCGTTTGCAAACAGCAATTGAAATGAGACAAATTGCGGAACCATATATTAAAAGAAAAGCGAGCAAACATTTATCCAAAGGAAGAGTTGTTATTTTTGCTTGTGGAACTGGAAATCCATTTTTCTCAACTGATACAGCGGCAGCACTTCGAGCAGCAGAAACTGATTCAGAAGTGATTTTGCTTGCCAAAACGATTGATGGTGTCTATTCTGCAGACCCAAAAGTAGATTCTTCGGCTGTAAAATATGATGAAATATCGTATATGGATATTTTAAATAAAGATTTAAAAGTTATGGATTCTACGGCTACGTCGTTGTGTAGAGACAATCATATTCCGTTGCAAGTATTTGGTATTAGTGAACCCGAAAATATTGTCAAAATTTTACAAGGGGAGAAAATCGGAACTATTGTAAAATAACGTATGTATGGGAACGAAGTACTGTGCCCAATACAAAAGCAAAAGAATCCTGCAAATTAGGATAATCCAAAAAAGAAAGGAAAAAATATGAAAGAATTAGAAGACAAAATGCAAAAAACATTAGATAGATTGGCAGAAAATTTCGCAGAAGTGCGAGCTGGTCGTGCGAATCCAGCTATATTAAATAAGGTAAGTGTAGATTATTATGGAGTACCAACGCCCATTACTCAAATGGCGGGAATTTCTGTTCCAGAGGCTAGAATGATTGTGATTCAACCTTGGGATATGAATACTTTAAAAGATATTGAAAAAGCGATTTTGGCATCGGATATTGGGTTAAATCCAAACAATGATGGAAAAGTGATTCGTTTGAATTTTCCAGAATTGACAGAAGAAAGAAGAAAAGAATTAGTCAAAGACATTAAAAAGATGGCAGAAGAATCAAAGGTTAGCATACGTAATATTCGTAGAGATGGTATGGAAAAAGTAAAAGCGGATTTGAAAAATGGTGATGTAACAGAAGACGAAAAATCCAAAGTGGATGACAACATACAAAAGTTGACTGATAAATATGTGGCTGAAATTGACAAATTATTAGAGACCAAAGAAAAAGAAATCCTAAATATATAATCTGTAAGGGGTATGGGGAACTGTGCCCTAATTCAAAAATGGAAAGGAAAAAATCATGAACAACGAAAAATATCCCAAACACATTGCTATCATAATGGATGGGAACCGAAGATGGGCAAAACAAAGAAAATTACCCATTAAAGTAGGGCACAAAACAGGGGCGGACACTTTGGAAAAAATTGCCAAATATGCTAATAAAATTGGGATTGAGTATTTGACGGTTTACGCCTTTTCAACTGAAAACTGGAACCGAAGCGAAGAAGAAGTACATGCATTAATGCTATTATTGCAAACGTATATTGAGGATTTTACGAAGCGTGCTGATTTAGAAAACATTAAAATTAATGTTATTGGTGATTTATGCAAATTGTCAGACAGATTGCAAAAATCCATTGCAAAATGTGTGCAAAGAACCATAAATAATACAGGACTTGTGCTAAATATAGCCTTTAACTATGGCGGAAGAGCAGAATTGATAAAAGCTACCAAAGAAATTGCAATTGCTTTGAAAAATAGCGAAATTTCGGAGAGTGACATAACAGAAGAACTAATAAATAGACATTTATACACAATTGGCATGCCAGAACCAGATTTGATGATTCGAACCAGTGGTGAAGTTCGAACTAGCGGATTTTTAATGTGGCAAATGGTATATACTGAATTTTTATTTATGGAAAAATATTGGCCAGAATTTGAAGAAGCAGATTTAGATTTTGCCATTGCAGAATACCAAAAAAGAAATCGAAAGTTTGGGGCAAAATAACGGTACAGAAAGAAAGGGATAAAATATGAATGTAAAGAGAATTGTAACAGCACTAATAGGCTTACCATTCGTAATATTACTGATTGTGCTAGGAAATAAATATATTGTAGATGCAGTTGTAGCGATTATTGCTGTAATGGCAATGTATGAATATGCGAAATGCATTAGCGCTCAGGCAAAGTTTATTGGTTGGGTTGGCTATTTGACTGCAATTGGGATTGCTTTTATTCATGTTGTGTCAAGTACGGTTTTAAGCACAGTAATTACTTTAGGTGTTCCAATTTTACTATTTTTGCTATTTTTGAGTGTGATTGTAACTGATATGAAAATTACATTTAAAGATATGGCATTTTCGTTTGTGGGAATTTTGTATGTGGTAGGATTTTTAGGATTTTTAGCAATTTTGTATGGTGTGACAGGAAAAATAGATGGAAAAATGTTAATTTGGTTTGTTTTAATTCCAGCTTGGGGAACGGATGTGTTTGCTTATTGGGTTGGTAAAAACTTTGGTAAACATAAATTTAGCAAGGTCAGCCCCAATAAAACGCTTGAAGGCTGTGTTGGCGGAATGATTGGTTCAATTGTATTTGCTTTGATGTGTGCATATGTGATGAATACGTATTTTGGTACAGAAATTGCATATTTGACGATTGCAATTTTAAGTGGAATTTTAAGTTTGATTGGGCAAATTGGCGATTTTTCGGCATCGGTTATTAAACGATATTTTGAAATTAAGGATTTTAGTGAATTATTTCCAGGACATGGAGGTATGTTAGACAGAATTGATAGTGTCATGTTTATTGCTCCATTTGCATATTTTTTATTGACGATGTTTTTATAAATTAGGAGGTTGAATTGGGACTTGTAATTGGTATTGTGAAGGTAATATTTTTGTTGGGATTTTTGGTGCTCATTCATGAAGGTGGACATTTTTTTGTTGCGAAATTGTGTAGGATAAATGTCAAAGAGTTTTCATTGGGTTTTGGACCAAAAATCTTTTCAAAACAAGGAAAACAGACGAAATATTCGGTAAGAGCGATTCCGTTTGGTGGTTATGTGGATTTATTGGGTGAAACAGGTGATGTAACCGAAGTCCGGCTCATTTAGTGAAGCCAAAGTTTCACAACGAATTGCTATTGTTGCTGCTGGTGCGATTGTGAATATTTTATTTGGTATGATGATTTATTTTATTTTGATGACATCAAGTGGAATGAACACTTCCACCGTAATTGAGCAAATTATTCCAGAATATGTAACAGACCAAACGATTCTTCAAGCAGGTGACAAAATTGTTAGTATCAATGGCGAGAAGACGAGGATTAAATCAGATGTGGATAGTATTTTGCTAAAATCAGAAGGAGAAAATCTGGATGTTGAGGTAGAGCGAAATGGTGAAAAGATTGTGTTAAATATGACGCCAGTTGCGATTGAATATGGTGAAATGACGCGTTACATTCTTGGTGTGGAAGTGGCGCAGGCGGAAAATAATTTCAAGAATAATTTGTATTATGGTTTTTGGGAAACTGTAGAATTTGTCAGTTCTGTAGGCGACGGATTGGTTATGTTGGTGACAGGGAAAGTGAATATTAACCAAATGACAGGACCAGTCGGTATTTCTGGAATGGTTGTTCAAACGAACGGCGTTTATGATTTTGTGTATTTGTTGGCAGTTATTTCATTGTCGCTTGGTGTGACAAATTTGTTGCCAATTCCAGCGTTGGATGGAGGAAAAATTGTATTATTAATCATTGAAGGAATTCGCAAGAAGAAAATAGAGGAAGAAACGGAATTGAAAATTCAATCGATTGGGTTTGCGTTTTTGATTTTGCTGTCGTTGTATGTGTCTTTTAATGATGTTGTAAGATTATTTTAAACAAAGGAGGAATTTTGTATGAGATGTAAAATGTGTGGGGCAAAACTGAAAAAAGAAGGCGACATTTGCAAGAATTGTTATGATAAGTATAAAAGACAAGAAAAGTTGAAGGCAGATGATGAAAAAGAAATTTTTAGTGTGAATCGAAAATATTCTCCAAAGTTTAATTTGTTAAAAAATGGTGAAATGATTTTGTTGTTGGTGATTATTGCGTTGGCGGGAATTACGACATATGGAACTTGGCTTGGAACTTTAATTACAATATTGTGTGTGGTGTTTTTTGGAGCGTGGCTGTTTTTTAATAAAAAGCGTGCGAGTGGCACGAAAACTACGTTTTATGAGACGAAATTTAAGTATCGAGCTAAGTATCCTTTTGTGGACCGTGAGGAAATTGTAGCTTACAGGGATATAAAAGATATAGCGTATTTTCAAACGCGTTCACAGAAAATGTGTAAAATAGGCGACATTCGTTTTTATACCAAAGGTTTTTTGGCGGGTGTTACGATTAATGATATTCCAGAGATTGAGGAGAATTTTGAGAGGATTAAGGATGTGATTAATCAGTCCAGATAGATAAGGACAAGTTTTTTTTGGAGATGAATTATGGGTTTTATTAAAAATTTAAAAGATGAAATGGAGCAATATAATAAATACAAAAATTCTAGTAATGAAAAGGCATTAGCTTTGCCAAATCATAAAAGGCGAAATATCTTTACCTATATACAAGCAAGAAATTTTGGTAAAAAATATGCTGACATTTTAGGTCAAAAATTCGGCGTAATGCAAGATATAGAAAATTATGCATTTTTAATTGATTTATTTGGAAGAAAAAATTGGGAACAAGCTTTGAGTAATCCAGAAGCAACCACTGCACAAATTGCGGAAAAAATTTTTGAAGCGAACAATATAAAATCACTGGATGAATTACAAGGCAATGATTTAGATATTATGAAAAATCATATTAGATTAAATCAAACAACAGGTTTAGAACTTTCAGACATAGATGTTGGAATTAATCCAACAAATTTTAGGAGACGTTCATTAAATAAAACAATGTTAGATATTTTCCAAGAAGATGGAGTGGATAAGAATATTCTTAAAGAGATTTATGAAATTTATGGAACAGAAATTGTATCACAATATAATATGGATTTATCCTTAAGAAATAAGTCTATTTTAGCATTGGATGAAAATAAATCAACTATTGTGGAATTAGAAGATCATGTAACAGATTATTTTGAAGAAGATTTTCATAATATATTTCAAAAATATTTTAATGATGAAGAATTATCCAAAACAGAACAATGTATTTTAATTGGATTATTGGCTAAAGAATCAGATTTAATTGGAGCCTATACTGTAAAGCATTTGAAAGAACATCCAGATTATATCAAATCAGAAATCGATACGGGAGTTTTTGAGGGAATTGTTGTTTCTGGCAAAAATTATACAAATGAGGAAAGAAAGAAAATCGCAACTCTTTCTAAAGTTTGGAGTGCAGAGGATTTAAAGAGGTATGATAATTTAGGTTTGTTAAAAGAGCGATTATGCAAGTTTCCTCAAAATCAAGAAACAATGCAAATATTACAAAAAATAGATGAAGTTTTAGAAAAACCGTTCTCTGAAGTTGCAAAACAAAGTGAAGAAGTTGCTGAATTTATGGATTCTGCTTTCATGAATTATGAGGTCGAAAATAGAAATCGAATTGTAGAAAATATATACAATCCAGAAAAGAAAGATGAGATTATTATTACAGATTTATCTCAAATGAATTCACCTGCAATGCTTCATTTCTTTGAGCCAGGAAGAACAATTTATAATTTTGAGGACTATGTAAAAGGTTTAGAAGAAAAACGTTCAAGAGAACTTGGAAAGGATTTTCAGTTTTCAAAAACAGAAAAAGATGCGTTATTGTCACAATACAAGTTCAAAGAAAATCATTTTATAACAGATAGTAGTATAGAGATGGAGACAATAGGGCAAGTTTCTACTTATAATAATAATTATGTTACCAATATTTCTAATCAATTATCTGCTATGATTTCAAGCCCAGAAAATATCTTAAAAGGAAATATAAGAGGAAGAGTGGCAATCGGATTATCAAAGGAAACGTTAAATCCAGAATTAATTGCGACGATTTCAAATAGAAATATTCATTCAAACAAAGGAATTAATTATGTGGAAAGCGAAAATGAGTTTGAAGATTTCTCTGCTTCTTATGATGAATTAACAAAGCAAGAAAGTAAAGTGGGCGGTAACACGGAAATTGTTTTATTTAGAAATTCGTATCAAGCTTCAC
The DNA here is from genome assembly GCA_947648495.1 of uncultured Clostridium sp. Taxonomy (GTDB): domain Bacteria; phylum Bacillota; class Clostridia; order TANB77; family CAG-508; genus Scatovivens. The sequence continues at coordinate 68,559 of CANSOA010000004.1, read as the reverse complement.
TAAAACCATCTTATGTGATGTATATCGGAGAAAATGAATTAAGTTCTCAAATGGAAAAAGATGATATTTCATCCATAAAAAAACAGATGGAAGAGGTAGGATTACAAGTGCCATTGGTTATATTTGATAAATATAGCATGAAAGAGAAAATGAAAAATCATGAAATGCCAGAACAGAGCGAGCCTGACAGATAAAAATTTTACAGAAAATAACACAAGAAAGGATGTTTAACTACAAAATGCCAAAATACATAAAAGATGTTTTTAGTGATTACACAACCCAAAATAATTTAATCGAAGCTGAAATTGAAAATGTCAATTTGTATAAAAAGACGAACAAATTACAAGTTAACATTATTTCTAAAAAACCAATTGAGTTAGCGGATATGGAAAGCTTTGAAACGTATGCAATAAAGCGTTTTAAAGTCTCAAAGGCAATGCTTGATGTGAAATATAAAGATGTAGAAATTGAGCAAAATATGGAAGCACAATGGCAAAATATTGTCAATTACATTGCTAAAAAAGAGCCATTTAGTCGCGCAGTTTTGAAAGAAAGTAAGTTAGAAATTTTAGGAAAAGAAATCAATATAAAATTAGCCATGAAAGGAGCGGACTTTTTATTATCCAAAAAATTTGACAAAGGCTTAGAACATCTATTACTAAATCTTTACAACGAAAACTACAAGGTTAGTTTTACAGAAGAATTAGAAGAAAATTTCAAAGAAAAATTTGAACAAAGTGTCAAAATGCAAGAACAAGAATTTGTCAAACAACTCCAAGAAGAAGCAAATAGACAAATGTTAGAACGTGAACACGAAGAAGCCTTAAAAGCACAAGAAAAAGAAATTGAAACAGCCTTAGCAGGACAAGAACCAGAAGAAGAAACACCACTAATTTACGGTAGAAGTTTAAATATCAAAAGTGACCCTACTAAAATTGCCGATATTTCAGTTGATTCAGACAAAGTTTGCCTAGATGGCGAAGTGGTGAGGATTGATTCGCGCGAAATCAAAAATGAGAAAACGATTCTGATGTTTGACTTATATGACGGCAGTAGCACTATGACTTGCAAAGCTTTTATCAAAAATGAAGAATTTAAAAGAATTGAAAAAAGAGTTAAAACCGCAAAAGGTATAAAAGTAGACGGTATTGCAAAATATGACCCATTTGCTAAAGAAATCAGCATTATGGCAAATACCATCATTGAAACAGCTGGGCGTAAAAAGCAAAAAAGAATGGATAATGCAACAGAAAAAAGGGTAGAATTACACATGCACACCAAAATGAGCCAAATGGACGCTGTTACTGCCTGCAAAGATTTGCTAAAACGTGCTGAAGAATGGGGCTGGAAATCTATTGCTATAACTGATCACGGTGTAGTACAAGCTTTTCCAGATGCACATCATTTTGTAGAAGCAGGAAGCAATTTGAAAGTCATTTATGGTGTTGAAGCTTATTTTGTAAGAGACAATGAACATACCGTATTCAAAAGCAAAGGTCAGTCAATTGATACAGAATATTGCGTTTTAGATTTGGAAACAACTGGAATTTCTCCAGTTACTGAAAAAATTACAGAAGTTGGTATCATCAAAATGCGTGGAGGAGAAATTATTGACCAATTTGAATGTTTTGTCAATCCAGAAAAGCCAATTCCACCAAAGGTTGTAGAGATTACAAATATTACGGACGATATGGTAAAAGGCGCGGAAACCATTGATAAAGTTATTCCAAAAATCATTGATTTTATCGGTGATTCTGTTTTAGTTGCCCATAATGCCAAATTTGATATGGGATTTTTAAAACACAATTTTGAAAAGTATAACTATGATTTTAACTATACTTATGTTGACACTCTACCACTTGCAAGAGCTATGTTTCCAGATTTCAAAAAATTTAAACTAGGGATTTTAGCAGACAAATTAGGCATTAAAGTTGAAGTTGCCCATCGAGCTTTGGATGATGTAAAAACGCTAGTTGGTGTGTTTAATAAAATGATTGAAATTGCCAAAGGCAAAAATATTGTTTTTTTGGACGAATTTGACCAAAAATTTCAAGCTGATTTTAAATCACTAAGACCATATCACATGATAATTTTAGCGCAAAATTATGTGGGATTAAAAAATTTGTATAAATTGGTTTCGTATTCGCATTTGGATTATTTTTATAAAAAACCACGTATTTTGAAAAGTGTTTTAGACAAACATCGAGAAGGCTTAATTCTAGGCAGTGCATGCGAGGCAGGCGAACTGTATCGTGCTGTTTTGGAAGGAAAGCCAGAAGACGAGATTGAAGAGGTTGCGCAATATTACGACTATTTGGAAATTCAACCAATTGGAAATGATGAATATTTGATCCGAAATGAAACTGTTCCAGATAAAGAAGCTTTGAAGAATATTAATCGAAAAATTGTTGAACTAGGAGAAAGATTAGAAAAACCAGTTGTTGCAACATGTGATGTGCATTTTATGGATCCGCAAGATGAGATTTACAGGCGCATTTTGCAAGCAGGACAAGGTTATGATGATGCCGACATGCAAGCTCCTTTGTATTTGCGTACTACTGAAGAAATGATTCGCGAATTTGACTATTTGGGCAAGGAGAAAGCCTATGAAGTAGTTGTAAAAAATACAAATTTGGTCGCTGATATGTGTGAAAAAATCAGTCCGATTTCATCGGAGAAATGTCCACCACATATTCCGGGTTGCGAAGAAGAAATACGAAACATTGCATACGATAAAGCCCACGAATTGTACGGAAATCCACTTCCTGAAATTGTTCAAACGAGACTTGACAAAGAGCTTGATTCCATTATCAAAAATGGATTTTCTGTAATGTATATCATTGCGCAAAAACTCGTTTGGAAATCTAACGAAGACGGATATATTGTTGGTTCCAGAGGTTCTGTTGGTTCGTCTTTTGTGGCAAATATGACAGGAATTACAGAGGTTAATTCGCTTAAGGCACATTATCGATGTCCAAATTGTAAGTATTCTGATTTTTCTGATTATGGTGTAAAAAACGGCTTTGATTTACCAGACAAAGATTGCCCAAAATGCGGGCACAAATTGGATAAAGACGGCATGGATATTCCTTTTGAGACTTTTTTGGGATTTAATGGAGACAAAGAACCTGATATAGATTTAAATTTTTCAGGTGAATATCAAGCAAAAGCGCATAAATACACAGAAGTTATTTTTGGAAAAGGAACGACTTTCAAGGCGGGAACGATTGGAACGATTGCGGACAAAACAGCATTTGGCTATGTTAGAAATTATTATGAAGAACGTCATGTGCCACTTCCAAGTGCAGAAGTTTTGAGAATTTCAGGAGGTTGTACAGGAATTAAAAGAACGACAGGACAACATCCAGGTGGTATCATTGTTGTGCCAAAAGGGCGTGAGATTTATGAATTTTGCCCAGTGCAACACCCAGCGGATGACCCAAATTCAGATATTGTAACAACTCATTTTGATTACCACTCAATTGACCAAAACTTGCTAAAACTCGATATTCTAGGTCATGACGATCCAACCATGATTAGAATGCTTCAAGATATTACACAAACAGACCCAACCAAAGTGCCTTTAGATGATAAAGAAACTATGTCGATTTTCAGTTCCACAAAAGCGTTAGGCGTTTTGCCAGAACAAATTCGCTCTGAAGTGGGTAGTTATGGAATTCCAGAGTTTGGAACCAAGTTTTCAAGAGGCATGCTTTTGGAAACAAAACCAACTACATTTGAGGAATTGATTCGTTTATCAGGACTTTCTCATGGTACTGATGTATGGCTTGGGAATGCGCAAGAATTGATTCAAACAAAAACAGCTACATTAAGTGAGGCAATTTGTACAAGAGATGATATTATGATTTATTTGATGGATAAAGGTTTACCACCCAATACAGCTTTTAAGATTATGGAATCGGTGCGTAAAGGAAAAGTGGCAGGCGGAAAAGAGCCAAAATGGGCAGAATATGAGGAAATTATGCGTGAGCATGAAGTGCCAGATTGGTATATTAATTCGTGTAAAAAAATTAAGTATATGTTCCCGAAGGCTCATGCGGCAGCGTATGTAACCAATGCATTTCGTATTGCGTATTACAAAGTACATATGCCTCTTTCGTATTATGCAGCGTATTTTACAATTCGTGCGAAAGCATTTGATAGTGAAGTCATGATTTATGGTAAAGAAAAGGTAAAGAACAAAATGCGCGAAATTGAAATGATGGGAAACCAAGCGACACCAAAAGACAAAGATATGTATGACGATTTAGAAATTGTTTTAGAAATGTATGAGCGTGGTTTTGAATTTTTGGATGTGGATTTGTATCATTCTCATAGTACAAAATTTCAAGTCGAAGATGGAAAAATAAGACCGCCATTGAATAGTATTGCAGGTTTAGGAAATATTGCAGCAGAGAGCATTTACCAAGCGGCGCAAGATGAGCCATTTGAATGTATTGACGATATGCAAGCACGTTCTAAAATTGGAAAAGCAATCACTGAATTATTGCAAAAATTCGGTTGTTTAAAAGGCATGACGCAAAGCAACCAAATGTCATTATTTGTGTAGTAAGGGCACGCAATACCGTGCTCTTACAATAAAACATCGAAAGGAATGGAAAAATGTTTTTGGAAATAGTAAAATACATTTTAATCTATTTATTCATTATCAATTTCATTGGATTTTTTATCATGTGGTGGGACAAACGTCAAGCTAAGTATGGCAATTGGCGAACACCAGAGAAAACATTATTTATGGTTACATTTTTAGGAGGCGGATTTGGTACGATTGCTGGCATGTATAAATTTCGCCATAAAACCAAGAAATTGAGATTTACAATTGGATTTCCGACGATTTTAATTGGGGAAATTTGTTTGGTAGTTTATTTGATTGTTACTAAAGGTGATCAGATTAAGCACATAATTGGTATGTAGAAGAAAAGGGGGGAAATGGATGAAAAAATCATACAAAATATTGCATAAGATTTTATTATATTTGATTTTTGTTCTTTATATAGTAATTTTATGTGCTATTTTATTTAGGGCAAGACATGATGTTAGAACCATCAAGCTTGTGCCTTTTGGCACGATTATAGATTTTTTGTCTAGAAATATGAATTCAAAGGTTTTTATTGTTAGCAATTTGCTGGGGAATATTATTTTATTTGTGCCTTTGGGAATTTATTTGGCTTTGTTTAGTCAAGGGAAAAATTTTAAGAAAAATGTTTTGGCAGTATTTTTTGTGAGTTTGTTCGCTGAGATAATTCAGGTTACGTTTAAAATTGGTGTTGGAGATATTGATGATGTAATTTTAAATACATTGGGAGGGGGTATAGGTGTTGGTTTTTATAAAAGTTTATTATTAAAGTGGGAAGATAAAAGTAAGATTGAGAATATTATTGAGGTGCTGGCATTGATAGGAGCGATAGTTAGTTTGCCGATATTATATTGTTATAAAGATATGATATAAAAGTTTGATGTCATATTTTTGTTTTTTTTGCATATAATAGAATAAGACATAAGAAAATTTGGAAAAAGTATTGACAAATTTGATAAAATGTTTTATAATTTTAATATTGGAAAATCGCGGGATGGAGCAGTTGGCAGCTCGTTGGGCTCATAAGCCGAGTTCGAGCAAGTTCTGCTTACAAGCGAAAACCATTGTAAATACTAAAAAACATTGAAAAATATATATTTTGCTGGTTCTTTTAATAAACCTTTTACGATGATTAAAACTGATTAAAATTGATTAAAAATGACAAGATAAAGGGACATTAAAGGGACAAAAAAAGCACAGTATTTAATTAAATATCGCGGGATGGAGCAGTTGGCAGCTCGTTGGGCTCATAACCCAAAGGTCGTAAGTTCGAGTCTTACTCCCGCAACCATTTAAGAATTTTGAGTTAAAGGGGCGTTCCTTTAACTCATCGTTTTTATAGAAGGATTTTGCTGAATAAATAGCAAAGTCTCTTTTTAACTTTAGAAAAATCCCCCAGTTATACTGGGGGATAATTATAGATAACTTATTACATTTTACCCAAAATGCTTATAATTGCTAAGATATTTCTATTCCCGCACTTGCATATCCAGCTACAGTATTGACTAAAGAAACACCACTAGCTTGAGCAGAATATACCATTAATAAACGTGATCCAGCAGTAACAGGAATGGATAATCCCGTTGTAATCCCACTGCTGATAGTACCAATCGATATCGTTCCAGTAAGTGCAGGTGAAAGATTTACAACAGCACTTGGTATAGGAGTAAATATATTATTAGGTGTATTTGATACATATAGTTGCGCTCGAATAGTAATGCTAGAACCAAGAAGTGATAAAGCAGCTGTCGTACTAAAATAAGCACTTAAAGATGTGATGGTTCCTGCTCTAGGCATTGAAAAGGCAAAATTAGACAAAGTTCCAGATGGGTTAGTAAGATCAATACTAGAACCTAGAACAGTAAGTCCAGAAGCAGAAGAACCAAATCCTATAAATGCAGGGATACCAGCTAAACCGCCAGCAATTGTTGTAAGTGATATTGGCAATCCTGATGCTAAAGGTATAATACTAGTACTTCCATTTGAGCCAGTAGCTCCCGTTGCACCAGTAGCACCAGTAGGACCAGTAACACCATCTAAACCAGTAGCGCCAGTAGGACCAGTAGCCCCATCTAAACCAGTAGCGCCAGTAGGACCAGTAGGACCAGTAGCGCCGTCTAAACCAGTGGCACCAGTAGGACCAGTAGGACCAGTAGCGCCGTCTAAACCAGTGGCACCAGTAGGACCTGTTGACCCAGTAGCGCCATCTAAGCCAGTAGCACCAGTAGGTCCTGTTGCACCTGTTGTACCAGTATTACCTGTTATACCAGTTGCTCCAGTGATTCCCGTTGGTCCAGTGGCACCAGTCGCTCCGGTGTTACCAGTATTACCAGTAACACCAGTAGGACCTGTATCTCCTGTAAGACCAGTGCTACCAGTGGCACCGGTAGCTCCTGTTTCACCGGTAGGTCCAGTTACACCAGTCGCTCCAGTAGAGCCAGTAGGTCCAGTTGCTCCTGTACGACCATTACAACCTCTTGGTCCAGTCGCTCCAGTGGCACCAGTTGCTCCAGTTATTCCAACAGGATTACAGCAACAGCAGTTGTGCTCACAATGACTGCTAGAATTACAATTATAATTTTCTTGCTCATGATTGTTATCATTTTCAGAATTATTTATCGTTTTATGAAAGAGTTTGAAAAGATTCATTCTTATATACCTCCTTATATAGAGTAAGAGAAAACTTACTTTATACAGTATATGCTTGTATTTTTTTATTGGTTAGTGGTATTTTTGGTTTGGAAATAATTTTGATTATATAGAAAAGCCTTGTCATTAGGCTTTAGTTTACCTGCCTTATTATTGTAAAAAATTGCTTTTTGAGTATTGCCAATTTTGTCATAACAGACACAAAGTTGAATATAGGGAATATAGCCACAATAATCTGTATGATGGAATCCACCATTTTTTATATCAGAGGGATTGGAAATGGCTAATTCATACCAGAAAATAGCAATTTCTATGGAATTGTTTTCTAAAAAATGATTTCCTAATTTGCAACAGATTTCTGGTCGTGGTTTATCAAATTCAAAGCTTTTCAGTAATGCTAAAAGAGCATTATGAGGCTCATTTATCTTTTGGTAGCAGTCAGATAAATCAATACAGGCGCTAATACAATTTTCAACCCAACCTTGTTTTGAATCTAAAAATTGATTGAAATTTTCAATTGCTTTTTGGTATTGACCATTATAATAAAGTTCTCTAGAATAATAAAATTGTTGTCTGGGATCAAGTTCTAAGCCTTCTGTAATTATTTTATTAAAAATTCTTAAATTTCTAGTTTTATCGCTAGGGTGTAGTTTTTTGTGTGCAATTGCAATATCGGAATATAAAATATTGCCACTTGGTGGAATTACTTCATGAATGGGACTAATCCATTGATAATTTTTCTTACGAGAGAGTAGTCTTTCTCGATAGTAAGAAAGGGTTGGATTGTTGTGTTCGTCAAATGCAACATGATATTTCATCATGACCATGTCAATGGATGGCTCTAAATCGTTTTTTAATTGTTTTAAATGGATACGGTCATTTTCAAAAAGAATGTCATCTGCATCTAACCACATGATATAATCTTGAGTAGCTTTTGAAAAAGCATAATTTCGGGCTTTTGAAAAATCATCTACCCATTTAAAGTGATAGATTTTAGAGGTATATTTTTGGGCGATTTCTATGGTAGAGTCTGTGGAACCAGTGTCCACGATTATGATTTCATCAACAATATCTTTCACACATTCTAGGCAACGTCCAATGACGTCTTCTTCGTTTTTAACAATCATACATAAACTAATACGAATCATATCATCTCTCCTTTTATGTCATAGTATGAAGTTGAGGAGGGTTTGGTTCGTGGAAATACTTTACATTTTTTGAGAATAATGTTATAATGAAAGTGACAATTAGTAATTTGTAAAAAGATTGGAGTTATAAATATGGAACTATTTAATAAGAAAAAAGGTGATTTTATAAAAATAAAAATAGAAAACCTGATTGATTGGAATGAGCCTAATGGGGAAGGTTGTATGGTATCTGATAAAATAACGAAAGAAGGTTTTAAGGTTGGCTATATGTATAGAGAACAACCATCTGATGGAACACCAGATAGTGGTTGGAGATTTATGGCTGGAAATGAAGATGATGAATATATGAATAATCCTAATAATTATCATATATTTGCCATCAATACAATTTGTAATTATGACAGAGATATTATTCCTTATTTGAAATCCAAAATAGGAAGCAAGTATATAAGAATTGATAGCAATAAGTTTGAAATTGATGATGGTTCTAAAACTATATTTGTAGATAAACAAAATAGTTAACTTACAATTTTATGACTATAAACCTTGAATGTTAATAAGCATTGCTTGTAGCAACGGCCTATTTTTTATATAATAGTTTGTAAAGAAAGGAGTTGTTCTAAAATGTTAAAAGAAAATATTAAACAAGTAAGAAAATCAAGAGGACTTTCACAAGAAGAACTTGCTATTAAACTAAATGTGGTGAGACAAACAATTTCTAAATGGGAGCAAGGATTGTCAGTTCCTGATGCAGAAATGTTAATCTCGATTTCAGAGGTTCTTGAAACACCAGTAAGCACTTTGCTTGGAGAAAATATTTCAGAATCTAAAGTAGATGATTTGAAAGCGATTTCTGAAAAATTAGAGATAATAAACTTACAACTATTGCAAAGTAAGAATGCAAAAAGAAAAATAATTCATTGGATACTAATTTTATTATGTGTAATCATAATAGTAATTTTTATTTCTTTAATTTTATTAAAAAGTCCTTATTTAAATTGGAATTATAATGAGCCTGAGAAAGCTGTTTTAGGAGTTGCTTTTCATTCGTTTGAATGGCTATTTGTTAGGATAGCGCCGATTATCCTTATTATATCAATTGTTGGGATTGTATTGACTCGAAAGAAATAATTGACAAGAGGAAATAGATTAGATTAAGCCGAAAACAAAGCCTAGTCATGTTAAATAATGATTTGGCTTTGTTTTTTTACCTAAAAAATTAACTAATTGATTAATATTTATTTTTATGATAAAATATCACAAAACTTATAATTTTGAGAGGAAATAATATATGTATTATCCTAAGCAAATACCTTATTTATTGGACCAAGAATTTAATGAAAATATAGAATATAAAGAATATCATATAAAAGAACTTGAGAATTATTGTATGTGTATTTGGACGATGCGTTCTAAAAAGATTTTAGATAAGTCTATATCAAACAACATTTTGCCAGATTCTTGCATTGATATTGTAATTGATTTTGTCAATTTTACTATTTGTTTTGCAGGATTTAGCAAGCAGACAAAACCATTTGCGTTAGAAAATAAGATAGATTATATGGGCGTTAGACTAAAGCCAAGTATATTTTATTTGCTTTTTAAGGTAGGCGCAGACCAAATAATGGATTGTGAGATACCATTTGAAGAAATAGAAAAAGAAATGACTTTAGAGAAGATATTTGGGCTAAAAACATCCAATGAAAGAATGGAATGTTTGAAAAATTATTTGCAAGAAAAAATAAAAGGAAAAACACAGATGCCATTTCTAAAAATCGTAGAAGATTTGTATAACAATCCGAAAGAACAAAACGTGATTAATATTGCCAATCAATTTGGATATAATCAAAGGCATTTATATAGAGTGTTTAAAGCGAATTTTGGAGTGTCTCCTAAGGTGTTATTGAATATACTTAGGTTGCATTTATGTTTAACATTATTGCTAGAAAAAAATATGAATTTGGCTGATATTGCTAATTTTTGTGGCTTTTACGATCAATCTCATTTTATAAAAGAAATAAAGAAATATACAGGAATTTCTCCCTTAAAGATAATAGAAAATTATAAGTAATGTCCATTTTTTACAATACAAATTGAATTCTTTTCCTTATAATTTTAGTGGAGGTAAAAATTATGTATGAAACAATAACAACAAATATTATGGTTAAAAATGTAAAAGAAACAATAAAATTTTATGAAGAAAAATTAGGTTTTCAAAAAATATTAAGTGTTCCAGAAGAGGGAGAAATTTTGAATTTTGCTATTTTGAGTAAGGATAAAATTTCTATTATGCTTCAGGAACAGAAAAATCTAATTGAAGAATATCCAACCTTAAACACACAACAAATTGTACCAACATTTACGCTATTTATAACGGTTGACAATGTTCAAAAAATGTACGATGACTTAAAAAACAAAGCCAAAATAGCAAAAGAACTTCATAAAACTTTTTATGGAAAAGATGAATTTGCAATTTTTGATAACAATGGAAATATTTTGACAATTTCTTGTTAAGATTCTTATAATAATCCTTGAAAATTTATGTAAAAAACGATATTTTAGTTATTCTAGAATATTGTTTTTTATTTTACAAAATAGAGATGTGAATCAAATTAAGATTTTTTCAAAAAACTATTGACATATACCTGACTATAAGTGATATAAAATAAAGGAGGTACTATGACAATATTAAAAACAGTAAAATATGCTATTTGAAGTAAAACAGTAAGATGAAAAATATAATTTAGGGAGGATAATATGTTATACAAAGAATTTCAAGATATAAAATTATCAAACTTAGGATTAGGAACTATGCGATTACCGAACAAAGGCGTAAATGGAGACACACCAATTGATGAAGAAGAAACAGCAAAAATGGTAGAATATGCAATCAATAAAGGTATTAATTATTTTGATACCGCTTGGGGCTATCATAACGGAGAATCGGAACTTGTTATGGGAAAAGTATTGAAAAAATATCCGAGAGAAAGTTTTTATCTAGCGACCAAATTTCCGGGTTATGATTTGTCCAATATGGATAAAGTCGAAAAAATTTTTGAAAAACAATTAGAAAAATGTCAAGTAGATTATTTCGATTTTTATTTATTTCATAATGTTTATGAAATAAATGTGGAACCTTATTTGGATAAAAAATATGGCATATTAGAATATTTATTAAAACAAAAAGAAAACGGAAGAATTAAGCATTTAGGATTTTCTGTGCATGGAAGCTTAGAAGTTATGAAAAAGTTTTTGGATGCGTATGGTCAATACATGGAGTTCGCTCAGATTCAGCTTAATTATTTAGATTACGAATTTCAAGATGCAAAAGCTAAAGTTGAATTGTTAAATCAGCTTTCTATCCCAATTTGGGTGATGGAACCATTACGTGGAGGAAAACTTGCTAAACTTTCTGAACAAAATGAAAATAAACTAAATGTACTTAGACCTGATGAAACAATTCCAAGCTGGGCATTTCGATTTTTACAATCCATATCAGGTGTTACTATGGTGCTTTCTGGAATGTCAACTATGGAGCAATTAGAACAAAATATCAAAACTTTTGAAGAAGATAAACCATTAAGCAAGCAAGAAATGGATGTGTTACTACAAATAGCCAGACAAATGGTACAGGGAAATACATTGCCATGTACTTCTTGCAGATATTGTACAGCACATTGTCCAAAAGGAATTGATATTCCCAAAATATTAGCATTGTATAATGAACATATCTTTACAGGTGGTGGATTTATTGCACCAATGGCAATTAGTGCTTTGCCAGATGATAAAAAACCAAGTGCTTGTATTGGCTGCAAATCTTGTGAGGCAGTATGTCCACAACAATTAAAAATAGCAGAAGCCATGTCTAATTTTGTAGATTTATTAAAATAATAAATAAAATTTAGGAGGAATTGTATGATGGAAAAAGTAAAAACAGTGAAAAAACAAAATATTTTGGCGCAAAACCTGTCAAGTAGAAAGACAAAATATATCGTAGGAACGGTTTTGCTAAGTGGAATAGGAATCGCTTTGCCACGCATTTTTCATGTATTGGCAGGAGCCAGTAGCGGAGCTACTTTTTTGCCAATGCACATAGCGGTTTTAATCGCAGCTTTGGTATTTGGAGCATTAAGTTCGAGCGTTGTAGCTGTAAGTTCAGTAATAGCAAGTTTCTTATTAACTCAAATGCCAAATTTGGCAAGACTTCCTTATATGTTAATTGAATTGATTATTTACGCTGTTATGTTGAGTGTTTTGAATAAAAAATTTAATTCCTATGTATCTTTCCTAGTGACCATTGTTTTAGGAAGAATATTATATGGTGCAGTATTGTTTTTGGTAGTTGATATTTTGAGTTTGCCAAGTTATGGAATATCGTTGATAGAAAGTGTGAAAATAGGTTTGCCAGGAATAGCGCTTCAATTAATTTGTGTGCCATTTATCGCCAAACAAATTAAGAAAGGAATTCAGTTAGATGACTAAATTAGAAGAAATAAAACAGATTTTACATCAAAAAAATGCTTCCTTAGTTGTTTGTTACGAAAATGGAGAAATCAAAGAATATTATCAAAATCGAATCCAAGATATTAAAAATATTCTGCAACAAAACCCAAAAGCACTACAAGGCGCAATTATTGCTGATAAAGTAATTGGAAAGGTAGCGAGCAGTATTTTAGCAGTAGCAGGAGTTAGACAAATTTATAGTGATGTTATGAGTCAATACGCCGTTTCTGTTTTAGAAGAAAATCAGATTCCATATCAATATGAAAATTTGGTAGATTACATTCAAAATAATGATAAAACAGGTATGTGTCCAATGGAAAATAAATATAAAAATGAAAAAGATAAAATGGTTGTTTATAGGGAAATGATAGAATTGGCATAATAAAAACCCTAGAGAGTTTTTTAAAAGTCTCTAGGATTTTATGTGGTTAACGTTCCTCGAATTCTGCATGTTCAGCTATTTGAGTTTTTGAATGTAAATAATTTTGTACTTCAGCAAGTGGAGAATAGCTTTGTACTTCTGGGTTTAGTAAATCTTTTGGATTATTACCATCATATAATTTTATATATTCGCCATTTATGCATATGGCAGAATCTAATTTAGTTTTAGTTTTATTTCCAAATTCATCATAAGAATGTTGAATGGCTCCATTTGCATCGGTTGAATAAATGGATGAAGAATGGCAGTCATAGATTATTTCTGGCTCAATATTGTTATTTTTTAAATATTCCCCAATCATAGCAGGATAATCTCCATGAGATACGTAACGATATTCATTACCAACTTGTATTTTGTAAATATAATTCTGCGATTCGTCTAAATTCGCTTTAAAAGTATCACGAGCAATAGGATTTTCTGGGTTGAATGAACTATATTTCTCGATATAAAGTGATGTAAAATCTTGTGTTTTGGGCAAATCTAAATTTTTGGCAATATTTTGTAATTGGTCGGTATTAATAGGGGTAGCGGTATTTTCTATTGAAACTGGTTGCTCAGAAACTTGGTTGATATTGGCCAAAGAAGCGGTTAGCAATGTTCCAGAAGCCAAAACAGTTGCAAGTGACGCACCAATATATCTTGCCATTTTAGTTCTAACACTTAAATTTTTAATACGATTTTCCTCAAAAAATTGTTTTTTTAATTGAGAAGTTAATTTTCCCAAATTATTTTCAGATACATATTTTTTGGCACAATTAGTTGCTTTTTTGTAATATTTTGTTGTAATTTTAAATTTACTTGATTTTTGCATATCAGTTAAGAAATTTTTGATTGGTTTGGTGTCATCAAAATTTTGATACAAGTCGTCAAAATCTAAGTTTTCAGTTTTACTAACGACTTTTCGTAATTCATGAAATTGATTAGCTAGTTTTTCCGATCTTTTTTGCGTTAATTCTATTTCTTTTACAATACAACATTCTTTCATTAATTTAATATTATCTTTTTTATCTAATTTCATGGATAGTTACCTCCAATAATTTTATTATATAATAAATGAAAAATAAAGTAAATAGAAAATTTTGAAAAATAAAAAAGTTTCTCCCAATACTTGAAAATATTGAACACACTGAAAAAGTCCACAAAGAAGATTACACTAACTAAAATATCATAACAAAACCGCAGACAATTTTCTGTCTGCGGTTGTATTTTCTTATTGATTAAAGAAATCAAATAGCGAGCCACTATTTTGACGACTGTTATTTCGATTAAATAACGAATCCTCAATTTCTTCATTAGTAGCCGTTTTTTCCTCCGCCTTTGGCATTTCTTCTAAGGAGATTTTAAATTCAGTATCTTCGCCATTTCTATGAACAGATAATGTAATGGTATCTCCAATATTATGCGTATTCTTTACTTTGTTCAATTCATTGATATTTTTTACTTCTGTTCCTTCAATTTTTGTAATGACATCACCTTTTTGTAAACCAGCTTTTTCAGCAGGCGAATTTTTTTCTATGGTGTAAACATATACTCCAATTGGAAGATTGTATTTTTTGGCGGTATCTTCATCCACAGCGACACCAGAAATACCAATATATGGTCTTTTTACTGTTTGGTATTGAATCAGTTGGTCAACAACATCAGTTGTAGAATTGATTGGAATGGCAAATCCCATACCTTCAACACCTGTTCCAGAAAGTTTTAATGTATTAATTCCAATGACTTCTCCATTGCTGTTGACTAAAGCTCCACCACTATTTCCAGAATTAATGGCAGCATCTGTTTGAATACACGTATATTCTGTTCCAGCGCCATCATCAACAGTTCGATTAATTGCACTGATAATGCCAGAAGTAACCGTACTCTCCAAACCAAGCGGACAACCAATTGCCATCGCAAATTCACCAACATGTACATTATCAGAATTGCCTAAAGTGGCAGGAGTAAGGTCAGACGCGTTAATTTTAATAACAGCCAAATCAGTGTATTCATCAGTTCCAATAATTTCTGCATCATATTCTTTTGGGTCGTTATAAAGATTAACTTTCATGCTAGAAGCTTCTTCAATGGCATAATACGAAGAAGAACTTTCAGTTGAAACAACATGATTGTTTGTAATAATATAGCCATCTTCGCTAATAATAATGCCAGAACCAGTCGCTTCTGATTCACCAGAACCAAATACAGAATTAACCGTATATTTTATCTTAATTCCCACAATAGAAGGTAATACTTTTTGTGCAACAGCAACAGATGTGTTTGAATATTCGACCAAATCCACTAAATCGCTTGAAATCAAAGACGAAGAAGTACTTGTTTGAAAATTATTCGAAGCTTGGTTTCCCAACAATTTTGTTTTAATAGAAGGAACCCCAAAGCAAATGCCAACTACTAAGCTAGCCCCTACGACACCAGAAATAAAAGGTGTCAGAATTTTACTAAAATTTCTCTGTTTTGAAAAATTAGCTTGTTTAAAACCATCTTTAAAATCATCCATTTTTTTGCCTCCATAAAATAAAAATATAAATTTATCATACGCCAAAATTTTATTTTTTACAATAGAACAACTCACAAAATTTTTTTTCATATTCTATTGAAAAAAATTCATTCTATCGATATAATACTATTAATTGATTAAAATAATCTTAAAAACTATAATTTTTTAGGAGGCAATATGTTAAAAAATGAGAAAGGAATCACGATATTAGTTTTAGTCATCACGATTGTGATTATGATTATTATAACAGGAGTTTCTGTGAATAATGGATTCTTGGTGGTAAAAGAAGTTAGACTAGGGCGTATCATTTCCAATATGACAATGCTAAAAGCCAAAGCTGAAACAATTTATGAGCAAAATCAATTTAACCAGACACCTTTAGTTGGGACCATAAGTACTATAAAACCCGATTTATCAGAAAAAGAAAAAAACATGTTAGGTGAAGATGTTGATAACTGGACTTGGTATAAATGGGATGCTCGGTACTTTGGAAGAACAAGGATTAGACCCAGAAATGTTAAAATCGAATGAGTATTTTTTAGTGAATTATCAGCATGCTGAAATTGTATATTCCAAAGGTGCATCATTAGACAAAGAAACAACATATTATTCACTAACAGGCTTAAAACACACATTAGAAAATGATTAAAAATAGGAGAAAAAGTTGAAAGAAAAAGAAATCGAAAGACTAAATTTACTAAAATCAGAAGAAAATAAATTGTATGCAAATGAAAACATTAATTATATTTGTGGGATAGATGAAGCAGGAAGAGGACCTCTGGCAGGACCAGTTGTTGTAGGGGCAGTCATAATGCCAAAAGATTCATTGATAGAAGGGGTTAATGATTCTAAAAAAATCTCGGAAAAAAAGCGTGAAAAAATTTATGAGCAAATCGTAGAAGAAGCAATCGCTTACAGTGTTCGGAATTGTTCATCAAGATAAAATTGATGAAATTAATATTTTAAATGCAACCAAATTAGCATTAAAAATGGCAATCGAAGATTTAAAAACTAAACCAAATGTCATCATGGTGGATGCGTTGAATCATATTGACACTTGCGGAATTCCGTATATTTCAGTTATAAAAGGAGATGCCAAAAATTATTGCATTGCGGCAGCTTCGATTGTTGCAAAAGTCACAAGAGATCGTATCATGAGACAATGGGACGAAGTTTATCCAATGTATGGTTTTGCCAAGCATAAAGGATATGGAACAGCAGAACATATTAAACAACTCAAAGAAAATGGACCATGTCAATTGCATCGAAAATCATTTATCAAGAATTTTGTTTAAAATACCAAAGAAGGGAATTGAAATTATGGATATCAAAACCATTATATGTAAAAAAAGAGAGCGAAAAGAATTAACAGAAGATGAAATTAGGTTATTTGTAGGAAAATATCACAAAGGAGAAATCACGCAGGCACAGGCGGGTAGTTTACTTAGTTATATTTATAAAGACGGCATGACCGAAAATGAAATGATTGCTTTTGCAGTAGCTATGGCAGATTCTGGCGAAAAAATTAATTTAGATGAAATCGGCGATGTTGTAGATAAACACAGCACAGGAGGCGTTGGGGATAAAGTTACCTTACTTTTGATGCCAATTATAGCAGCTTTAGGAATTCCAATTGCTAAAATTTCAAGCAGAGGCATGGGAATTGCAGGTGGAACCATTGATAAATTGGAATCCATACCGGGTTATAATACGGAAATTTCCATTGAAGAATTTAAGCAAAATATCAAAGAATACGGAGTGAGTATTTTAAATCAGTCTATGAATTTGAATCCAGCTGAAAATAAAATTTATAAGCTTAGAAATGAAATTGCGTGTACAGATTGTATTCCCATAATTGCAGCAAGTCTAATGAGTATTAAATTGTCAACTGGCAGTAAAAAAATTGTGTTTGAAATAACATTTGGAAATGGAACTTATATCAAAACAAAAGAGCAAGCCAGAAGATTAGCGAGAGTTCTGAAAACCATTGCCAAAAAACTAGACAAAGATGTCATGTGCATTATTACCAATATGGACGAACCATTAGGGTATGCCATTGGTCACAACTTAGAAATGATTGAAGCAATCAATGCATTAAAAGGTACAGTGCCACTGGACTTAGGTGATGTAGTAGTCACGATTGGAAGTATGGTTTTAGCATTAGCAGGAAAAGGTAAAAACTTGAAAAACAATGAACAAATCATAAAAGAAGTATTACGAAATGGAAAAGCCTATGAAAAATTCATTCAAATGATAGCCACACAACGGCGGAAATACAAGTTATATAGAAAATACGGAGAGATTTGAAAAGGCAAAATTTATCATACCAGTTTACAGTTCGGATGATGGTTACATTGAAAAAATTGATGCTGATATTGTCGGAAGTATTGCTGTATATTTAGGTGCAGGCAGAATGAATCACGAAGAAGAAATTGATCGAACAGCAGGCATTGTTTTAAATAAAAAAATAGGTGATACAGTAAATTCAGGAGATATTTTGGCCTACATTCATACAAACGACGAAAGCAAAGTACGAGGTGCTACGCAAAATTTAGAACACGCCTTTCAAATAACCAAAAGAAGAATAAATCCAACCTCTCGTGTGGTAGAAATTCTATAAAATACAAAGGAGAAAATGATGAATATAATTGAAATTATTAATAAAAAGAGAATAGGAAAAGAACTTACCAAAGGCGAAATAAAATATTTTATTGATGAATACACAAAAGGTGAAATTCCAGACTATCAAGCTTCTGCCTTACTAATGGCGATTTGCATCAATGGCATGAATGAAGACGAAATTTTAGCCATGACAATGGCAATGGCAGATTCTGGCGAAAAGTTAGATTTGAGTGATATAGCAGACAACGTTGTTGACAAACATAGTACAGGCGGAGTTGGAGATAAAGTAACCTTAATTATTTCTCCGATTATTGCTTCGATGGGAATCCCAGTTGCGAAAATGAGTGGACGAGGACTTGGTATCACAGGAGGAACAGTTGACAAATTACAATCGATTCCCGCCTATCGAACCGATCTTTCTATTGAAGAATTTAAAAATAATGTCAAAGAAATTGGGATTAGTTTGATTTCTCAAACTTTAGATTTGGCGCCAGCGGACAAAAAAATCTATACCCTACGTGATAGCATAGCTTGTGTCAATAGCGTACCACTGATTGCATCAAGCATTATGAGCAAAAAAATTGCTTCTGGAGCCAATAAAATTGTATTAGATGTAACCTATGGTTCTGGCGCTTTTATGAAAAACAAACTGCAAGCCAAAAGACTTGCCAAAGCCATGAAAGAAATTTGGAAAGGAAAAGATAAAAAAATATCTTGTATTATTTCTAAAATGGAACAGCCTTTGGGTCACGCTGTTGGAAATATTTTGGAATTGATAGAAGCTGTAAAAGCATTACAAGGGGAAATGGCAGAAGATTTAAAAGAAGTAGTTTTTGCTGTGTGTATTCAAATGCTTAAATTAGCAGGAAGGACCCAGAGCAATGCTCAATTGGAAAGTGAAATATGGGAAGTAATTCATAGTGGAAAAGCGTTCAACAAATTGGTAGAATTAGCACAAAGACAAGGTGCAGATGCTTCATATTTGTATGATTTAAATAAATTAGAAAAGGCTCCCATTATTCTTCCCGTGCTTTCTGATAAAAGTGGTTGGATAAAGGAACTAAATGCAGAAAAAGTGGGAAAAATAAGTGTGGATTTAGGTGCAGGAAGAAAGAGAAAAGAAGATGAAATAGACAAAAGAGTAGGAATGATTTTGTGCAAAAAGATAGGAGACGAAGTTCAAAAAGGAGAATGTTTAGCCTATATTCATGCAAATTGCCTTGAGGGCTTGGAAACACAAGTAGAATGTTTGAAATCAGCGTACAAAATTGTAAATGAATTTGTTAGCAAAGAAAAAATTGTTGACGAGATATTATAATTTTTGATAAAATGAGGTATAAATAGAATAAAGAAAGAGAGGAGAAAGTTTTATGGAAAATACAGAAGGTCAAAAATTAAAAGAAGAGTTATTTAATGATAAGAAAACAGGTTGGGAGACTATGTCAGAAGAGGTGAAAAATGCTGTTTTCAAATTTGCAGAAGAATATATGAATTATTTGAATTCATCGAAAACGGAAAAAGAAATTGTCAAAACTTCAAAAGATATTTTAATGAAAAATGGTTTTGTGGATTTAAACGAAAAACAAGAATTACATGTAGGGGATAAAGTTTTTTTATCCAATCGAGATAGAGCCATTTTTGCAGGAATTATTGGTGAACAAGCACTAGAAAATGGAATTCGCATGGTGGCAGCACATGGCGATTCGCCTAGAATTGACTTAAAACCAAATCCATTGTATGAAGACAGCGGTTTAGGATTATTTAAAACACATTACTATGGAGGAATCAAAAAATATCAATGGACCAATATCCCACTTAGTATGCATGCAACATTTGTTAAGTCAAATGGTGAAAAAATGGAAGTCAATATTGGTGAAGACGAAAATGACCCAATTTTCACAATTTCTGATTTATTGCCACATTTGGCAAGTCAACAAATGGATAGGAAATTAAAGGAAGGCGTGCAAGGTGAAGAATTAAACATTGTTGCAGGAAGTATTCCATTTGCTGATGAAAAAGTAGGGGAAAAAATCAAACTAAACATTTTAAAATTATTAAATGACAAATATGGAATTAAAGAAATTGATTTCACAAGTTCTGAAATCGAATTTGTTCCAGCCTTTAAAGCTAAAAGTTTAGGCTTGGATTGCAGTATGATTGCAGGTTATGGACAAGATGATAAAGTATGTTGTTATGCAGCTCTACGTGGAATTTTAGATATTGGAACACCGAAAAATACAGCGATTTGCGTATTAAGTGACAAAGAAGAAATTGGTTTTTGTGGTGTAACAGGTATGGAATCAAAAACATTTGAATATTTTATTACAGAACTTTTGAATAAAACCAATCAAAATAAGCCAAATGCCTTAGAAAAAGTATTTCACAACTCAAAAGTCATTTCAGCCGACGTAGATGGTGCATTTGACCCAACCTTCCCATCAGCATTTGACAAACTAAATAGCTGTTTTATTGGAAAAGGGCCAACTATCGTAAAATATACAGGAGCAAGAGGAAAATCTGGTGCTTCTGAATCACCAGCCGAATTTGTGGCAGAAATT
The DNA here is from genome assembly GCA_947648495.1 of uncultured Clostridium sp. GTDB lineage: Bacteria > Bacillota > Clostridia > TANB77 > CAG-508 > Scatovivens. The sequence goes on along the minus strand of CANSOA010000004.1, from coordinate 47,546 downwards.
AGAAATATTTTTGAGAAAAATAATATTTCGTATCAATCTTCTGAACTTGGCAAAGTCGATATTGGCGGAGGTGGTACCATTGCTGTTGTTTTAGCAAATCGTGGTATGAGTGTAATTGATTGTGGTGTGCCAGTTTTGTCAATGCATTCACCTTATGAAATTACAAGTAAATTTGACGTATATCAAGCCTATAAAGCATATGAGGCATTTTATAAAGGTTGATAAATCAAGAAACGGGTCGAGTTTGCAATCGACCCATTTTCTAATAGGGAGGAGTAAATGGGAAATATACGAAATTTTCTAAATCAAATCAATGTGCGAGATTTGATAAAAATTTTTAATATTCAAATTGCACTAGCTATATTTTTAGTTTTTCTTATATTCAGAAAACTATTTTCACAAATTATTTTAAAGATAGTGTTTAAACTAGCTAAAAATGAAGGAAAAGTAAAAGAAAGCAAAGTTTATAAAATTTTAAATAATTTCTGGATTTTTGTAGGTTTATATTTGGCTTGTAGAATGTTTAAATTAAATCCGCAAACTTTAGCGCATGTAAACACGATTTTTCAGATTATTTGTATCTTATTTACCACAAATATCATTAATTCATTTATAGCAAAAGATTCCAAATGGTTTAGAAAATACATCAATCACTCCAAAAATGATGCAGTGAATAACTTCATGTGTAAAGTAATAAAGACCATTGTATGGATTATTTCAGGTTTCATCATTATAAAAGAAATTGGTTATGATTTAACTGATTTAGTTGCTCTTTTGGGAATTGGAGGAGTTGTCATTTCGCTGGCAGCACAAGACACAGTAAAAAGTTTGCTAAGCGGAATCGTAATTTTAACAGACAAACCATTTGATATTGGAGATTTCATTGAAATTGGGAATTACAAAGGAACCGTAATTGATATGACATTTCGCAGTATTCGCATCAAATCCAACGATAATGCGATTATTACGATTCCCAATTCAACAATTACTTCAGAATACGTTGTTAACTGGAACAAACTAAAAAGTAGAAGACTTGAATTTGTACTAAATTTAAGCATGGAGACCACTTCCGAAAAAATAAAAAATGTCGTAGAAAAAATCAAACTGATTTTAAAAAATAATCCCAATGTTTTGCCAGATACAGTGCAAGTCAGTCTTGACCAAATTTCAAGTTATAGTTCAGACATAAAAATTTTTCTTTACATCAATGAAAAAGATTACATAAAATTTTTAACAGCAAAAGAAAAAATTTATTGTAACATATTAGAATTAGTAGAAAGGGAAAATATCGATTTGGCATATCCTACACAAACAGTTTATGTCAAAAATACGGAAACAGAAAATCACGAAGAAAGGCAAAAGGAAAATCTATGAAAGCATTAATAACAGGAGCGTCCTCAGGAATTGGAAGAGATATAGCGCGCGATTTATCGAAACGTCGGTTATGATTTAGTCATTGTTGCCAGAAGAAAAGATTTATTAGAAGAATTGAAAAATGAATTAAAAACAAACGTAAAAATTGAAAATTTGGATCTTTCCAATCCAGAAAATTGTACACGACTTTTTAAAACCAATAACGACATTGATATTCTTATCAACAATGCGGGATTTGGCGATTTTGGCACATTTGACAAAACGGATTTAAACAAAGAACTATCCATGATTGACACCAACATAAAGGCGACTCACATTTTAAGTAAACTCTATTTGCAAGATATGAAACGCAAAAACAGTGGCTATATTCTAAATGTAGCCTCCATTGCAGGATTTATATCTGGACCTTTAATGGCGACATATTACGCAACCAAAAATTATGTTGTTTCACTTTCCAAAGCGATTCAAAAAGAGCTAAAAAAAGAAGGCTCAAAAGTACAAGTAAGTGTTTTATGTCCGGGACCTGTGAACACCAACTTTGACAATGTAGCAAACGTACGATTTAGTCTTAAAGGGCTATCCAGCCAGTACGTTGCCCAATATGCCATTGACCAAATGTTCAAAAACAAAAAAGTCATCATTCCAGGTAAAATGATGAAAATAATTTATGCAGGAAACAAATTAGCACCAGCCTGTCTATCTTTAGAAATAGCCTATCATTCCCAAAAAAGAAAAAACCAAACAACCTCCCCATCATTCAAAAACAATCAAGAAACAGAAAGGAACAAAAAATGAAAAATCAAGATACAATAATGCAATATTTTGAATGGTATCTTCCAAGCGATTCCAAGCATTGGGAGCGTTTATCGGATGACAGTGACCATTTAAAAGAATTAGGGATTAATTATGTCTGGCTTCCACCAGCCTATAAAGGAGCAAGCGGTCAAAACGATGTTGGATATGGCGTTTACGATTTATACGATTTGGGAGAATTCAATCAAAAAGGCTCGATTCCAACCAAATATGGAACCAAAGACGAATATATCAACGCGATTGATGTTTTAAAAAAGAAAAATATCCATGTAATTGTAGATATTGTTTTAAATCACAAAATGGGAGCCGACGAGACAGAAGAAGTATTAGCTATTCAAGAAGATTTTGAAAATCGTAATCTTAGTTTGTCAGAAGCAAGACCCATCAAAGCTTGGACAAAATATAATTTTTCTGGAAGAGGAGACACCTATTCTAATTTTAAATGGAATTGGACTCATTTTCATGGCGTAGATTGGGACGACAACACAGCGACAGCTTCTATTTATAAATTTTATGGAAAACATTGGGATGAAAATGTTGACAAAGAAAAAGGAAATTTTGACTATTTAATGGGAGCTGATATTGATTTAAATAATCATGATGTTGTCGTTGAATTGCAAAATTGGGGAAAATGGTATTTGGAAACAACTGGTGCTGACGGTTTCCGACTAGATGCTGTAAAGCATATTCGAGCAGAGTTTTTTCCAGAATGGCTAGAAGAAGTAAAACAAAAAAGCAATAAACAATTATTTGTAGTTGGAGAATACTGGAGCACCAATATCGATACAATCCAACAATACATAGAAAAAACACAAGGATGTATGAAATTATTTGATGTTCCCTTACACTACAATTTCTACCGAGCCGCAACGAGCAACGGCGAATTTGATATGAGAACCATTTTTGATGGAACTTTAGTACAAACCAATCCACAAAAAACGGTAACATTTGTGGATAACCATGACACACAAGAACGGTCAAGCTCTGTCTTCATGGGTACCCGATTGGTTCAAACCACAAGCCTACAGCCTAATTTGTTTGCGAAAAGAAGGTATGCCTTGTGTATTTTATGGGGATTATTATGGGATTGAGGAAAAGCAAGTTTCGGCTAAAAATGAGATGTTAGATGAAATTTTAAAAACACGAAAGTTCTATAGTTATGGTGAACAAATTGATTATTTTGAAAATCCTAATTTAATCGGTTTTGTCAGAAAAGGAGATTTTGAGCATCCTAATTCTGGCATTGCAGTTGTTATGACTGACACAACAGGCGGAAGCATAAAAATGAATATGGGAATAGATTTTGCAGGAAAGCAGTTTTTTAATTGTTTGGAGAAAAGTGAAGAAATTGTGACGGTTGATGCAGAAGGAAATGGAGAATTTTGGTGTAGAGATGGAAGTGTTTCAGTTTGGCGATTGAAGGAAAATGAGTAAAATGAAGTGAGAGCACAAATTTTAGAGTTTGTCAATTGACAAATTTACATAAATATGATATAATAAAAGATAGGGGATATTTTTAAAAATATGCTCTATTTTTTTGAAAAAAGCTTGACAAAAACAAACATATGTTTTAAAATAAAGGGACCAATTCTTAAAAGGAAAGTGAGACGATGATTTATTTAAAAACCTTCAAATTAGCAAAGGATAAAATATCAAATTCCAATATATATCCCTATAACGTGTTAAAAAACAAAGAGCCAGATGTATTTGTTTTTGAACCTATTACAGTCTTGTATGGCAACAATGGTTCTGGAAAATCGACAATTTTAAATTTGATGCACACTATTATTTAATCCTCTTTTTTTTTCTTTTTTGGTTTTTTACTTTTTTGTTTTTGTGAATTGTTCAAATAAAATAGTTTATTTGAAATATTTCTACAATTTGTTGCTGCGATAGCTGTAAAAAGCGAGGTGTCTTCTAAACTTGAAATGTTTGAGCCTTCAGAATTTAAGTAATTATCACAGGTTTCTAAAAGTGTATGAAATGTAAAATCGTACAAATTACTATAAAAATCTAGTGTTTCTGCAATAGTATTTTTTTGTAATCGAATATCAATCATAGCTTTAATATTTGGAATTGGCATCACTTGTTTTAAACTGCATATGATAACAAGGTAAGCCAAATGTTCACGTGAATATTTTTTCTTGACTGGTGCAGGCATAATACCCAATTTTACGTAGTTATTTATCATGGAAGGAGTAATTAATTTTGCGTCTTGATAGGAACTGTCAATCAAATATTTTTCCATTAAAGCAATCACTTGATCCATGTATAAATCAATTTCTGGTAAATCCGACCATTTGGGAATGGAGTGATGTGCGATTTTTGAAGAAATATCTAAATTTTGTTTTATTTTTTCCATGATAAAATCATTCCTTTCGAATATAATATTTATATAATAACATAAATTATTAAAAATTGCAACAAAAGAATTGACATTATATTTTATATAAGATATAATAGTTTTGAAAACTAGATAATAGAAAGGAAGATGTATGAAAAGTACCGAATATTTCTATGATTATCCTAAATTTAATAATCTAAAGGAGTTAATCCATGCTTCAATTCAAAAATATCCAGAAAATATTGCATTTATTTTAAAACAGAAAAACGAAAAAGAAGTAAAATATAAAAATATCACCTATCAGGATTTTGGCGAGCAAGTCAAAGCTTTGGGAACAGGCTTATTTGAATTAGGCATGAAAGATAAAAGAATTGCCATTATCGGAAAAAACCGCTACGAATGGGCATTAAGTTATGTTTCAATTTTGCTAGGAGATATGACCGCTATTCCACTCGATAAAGGCTTGACAGACATTGAAATTCGCAATTCTTTAATCCAAAGCAAAGCAGATTGCATTATTTTTGAGGAAAAATATTGGGACATTGTTAATCAATTAAAAGAAGAAGACGAAGTTCCCTTAAAGCAACTGATTTGTATGGATAAAATCGAAGGCGCAATGACATTAGAAGAAGTCATTTCACTTGGGCAAAAGGGAAACGTGCAAGCCTACGAAAATACAGAAATTGCTTCAGATGAAATGCGAATTTTGTTGTTTACATCAGGCACGACTTCCAGTTCCAAAGGCGTGATGTTAACCCAAAGAAACATTGTAGAAAATATTTATTCTATGAAATGTGTGGAAACATTTTTGCCAACCGATGTCAATTTAGCATTTTTGCCATATCATCACACATTTGGCTCAACGGGACAATTGGTGATGCTTTCAAGTGGTGTGGCAACTGCATTTCCAGATGGACTAAGGTATATTTCAGAGAACTTTCATGAATATAAAGTTTCGGTATTTGTTGGTGTTCCGCTTCTTATTGAAGCCATTTATGGCAAAATCGAAAAAGCCATTGAAAAACAAGGAAAAACCAAATTAATTAGCAGAGCTAAAAAAGTCAGTAATTTTCTATTAAAATTGGGAATTGATGTCCGAAGAAAATTGTTTAAGCCAATAATTGACCAATTAGGTGGACACATGCGATTAATCGTCAGTGGAGCAGCCGGACTTGATAAAACAGTTGCACAAGGACTTAATGAATTAGGAATTCGTGTTATTCAAGGTTATGGATTAACAGAAACTGCGCCAGTTATTTCAGCGGAAAATGATAAATATATCAAATATGGTTCAGTTGGATTTCCCATGAAAAATGTAACGGTTGATATTGTAGACAAAGATGAAAATGGGATTGGCGAACTTCGTGTAAAAGGACCAAATGTGATGCTTGGCTACTACGAAAACGAGGAAGCGACAGCCGAAGTATTGAAGGATGGATGGTTTTATACGGGAGATTTGGGTTATATGGATGAAGAAGGCTTTATTTTTATAACAGGCAGGAAGAAAAATGTAATTGTTTTGAAAAATGGTAAAAAAGTTTTTCCAGAAGAGTTGGAAGAATTGGTCAATCGAATTGAGGTTGTAAAAGAATGCATGGTATTTGGACTTCCCAAAGACGATGATGTTGATGTTTCCGTAAAAATCCAATATGATGAAGAAATTAGAAGAGAAAAATATGTAGGGCAATCTGATGAAGAATTTGAGAAAACAGTTTGGAATGAAATTAAGGAAATTAATAAAGAAATGCCGAAATATAAATATATGAAACATATGATATTGACGACAGAAGATTTTATTAAGACAACGACTGCGAAAATTAAGAGATTTGAAGAAATCAAAAAAATTATAAATAAAAATGATTAATATTACAATTTTATTACATTTTCCCAAATACCTTGTAAACAAGATTTTATAGAATATAATATCATGGTAGGGGCGATTGATAATCGCCCCTACTTTTTTGAAATTTTAAAGATATAAAGGTGGGAGTTTACAAAAATGCAATTTTGGATGAGGTTTGAGAATAGATAAGAAGGCGTTTTTAGGCTTTTCTTACGGAAATAAAGAGTTTAAATGAAAAATAGGAAGATTTTTATGAAAATTTTCCCAAAAATCATTGACTTATTAGAAAAAGGGTGATAAAATATTATACGCTTATAGCTGGAAATTAATCTTCCGTAAGTCTAAAGAGTATTATTTTTTTAAAAAGAAAAGAGGTGAAAAAACAAGAATGCCAACTATTAATCAATTAGTAAGAAAAGGAAGAAAATCATCAACTTCAAAATCAACAGCTCCTGCATTACAAAAAGGATATAACTCAAGAAAAAAAGTGCAAACAGATAACAGAGCACCACAAAAAAGAGGTGTATGTACGGTTGTTAAAACTGTAACACCTAAAAAACCAAACTCAGCTTTAAGAAAAGTTGCCAGAGTTAAACTTTCTAATGGATATGAAGTTACTTCATACATTCCAGGTGTAGGACACAATTTGCAAGAACACAGTGTTGTATTAATCAGAGGTGGAAGGGTAAAAGACTTGCCAGGTGTGAGATATCACATCATCAGAGGAACCTTAGATACAGCAGGTGTAAAAGACAGAATGCAAGCTCGTTCAAAATACGGAGCTAAAAGACCAAAAAAAGCATAATGTCAAAACGTAAGGACAATAATTATTTGTCCGCCAATAGTGCAAAAAATAAAATGGAAGTTGATTTAACATAGATTTTATAAATTGCACTATTACAGGAAAGTGAAAAATTCTTTCCAGAGTACCTTTTAGTGTTATAAATGGTTAAACGCTAAATATTTTAAGGAGGGAAAATATAGTGCCAAGAAAAGGATATATCGCAAAAAGAGAAGTTTTACCAGATCCATTATATAATAGTAAAGTTGTTACAAAATTAATCAACAATATTATGTTGGATGGTAAAAAAACAGTTGCTCAAAGCATTGTTTATGACGCTTTTGAAATCATCAAAGAAAAAGAGAACAAAGATGCGTTGGAAGTGTTTGAAGCAGCACTAGAAAATATTATGCCAGTATTAGAAGTAAAAGCCAGACGTGTAGGTGGAGCGACTTATCAAGTTCCACTAGAGATTAGACCAGAAAGAAGACAAACTTTGGGCTTAAGATGGCTAGTTGGTTATGCGAGAAAAAGACACGAAAAAACCATGTCTGAAAAATTAGCTGGTGAAATCTTAGATGCAATTGCTGGAAATGGCGGAGCATTCAAGAAAAAAGAAGATACTCATAGAATGGCTGAAGCCAATAAAGCTTTTGCACATTATAAATGGTAATACTGAGGCTGTTCGAGCGTGAGCGAATTATAGCGTCAGTTGTTAAGTTGTGAAAGCAATTTAACTTCATTAAAAAATAAAAGGAGGGAAAAAAGTGGCTGGAAGAGAATACCCATTAGAAAGAACAAGAAATATAGGAATTATGGCTCACATTGATGCTGGTAAGACGACAACAACAGAAAGAATTTTATTTTATACAGGTAAAGTTCATAAAATAGGGGAAACACATGAAGGAGCAGCGACGATGGACTGGATGGCGCAAGAGCAAGAAAGAGGTATCACGATCACTTCTGCTTGTACAACTTGTTTCTGGAACAATAACAGAATTAACATTATTGATACACCAGGACACGTTGATTTTACTGTTGAAGTGCAAAGATCTTTGAAGGTTCTTGATGGAGCCGTTACTGTACTTGCTGCCAAAGGTGGTGTTCAACCACAAACAGAAACAGTTTGGAGACAAGCGGATAAATATAGTGTACCAAGAATGGTATATGTAAACAAAATGGATATTACTGGTGCAAACTTTATGCTTTGCATCGACCAATTAAAAAATCGTCTAAAAGCAAACGCAGTTCCAATCCAATTACCAATTGGAGCAGAAGATAATTTTCAAGGAATTATCGATTTAGTAAAAATGAGAGCTTTTATCCATAAAGATGATTTAGGAAAAGAAGTAGAAGAAACAGATATTCCAGATGATATGAAGACACAAGCCAATGAATATCGCGAAAAAATGATTGAATCTGTAGCAGAGCAAGATGAAGAATTAATGATGAAATATTTAGAAGGAGAGGAACTTTCCGAAGAAGAAATCAAAAAAGGATTACGTTTAGGAACAATCGCGAACAAAATTGTTCCTGTAACATGTGGTTCTTCTTATAAAAACAAAGGTGTGCAAGAATTATTAGATGCCGTTGTTGACTACATGCCTGCACCAACCGATATTGCTCACATTAAAGGGGAAACTTTAGAAGGTGAAGAAACAGAAGCGAAAACTTCTGATACAGAGCCATTTGCAGCTTTGGCTTTCAAAATTGCAACAGACCCATTTGTTGGAAAATTATGTTTCTTTAGAGTTTATTCGGGAACCTTAGAATCAGGTTCAACTGTGTTAAACTCAAGCAAAGACAAAAAAGAAAGAATTGGTAGAATTCTTCAAATGCACTCAAACCACAGAGAAGATATTGACAAAGTATATGCTGGAGATATTGCTGCTGCTGTAGGATTAAAAGATGTTACAACAGGAAACACGTTGTGCGACCCTGCTCATCCAATTATCCTAGAATCAATGGAATTCCCAGAGCCAGTTATCGATATTGCGATTGAGCCAAAAGATAAAGCAGCTCAAGAGAAAATGGGAATTGCGTTAGCAAAATTAGCAGAAGAGGACCCAACTTTTAAAACTTACACGAATCAAGAAACTGGGCAAACCATTATTGCTGGTATGGGTGAGCTTCATTTGGATATTATTGTTGATAGATTAAAAAGAGAATTCAAAGTAGAATGTAATGTTGGTAAACCACAGGTAGCTTACAAAGAAACCATCCGTAAACCAGTTCGTGTGGAAGGAAAATTTATTCGTCAATCTGGTGGACGTGGTCAATATGGTCATGTTTGGATTGAAATGGAACCATTAGAACCAGGTTCAGGAATTGAGTTTGAGAGCAAAATTGTAGGTGGTGTAGTTCCAAAAGAATACATCAAACCAACTGAAGAAGGAATTCGTGAGGCTGCAGAAAGTGGTACACTTGCAGGATATCCAGTTATTGACTTTAAAGCAACATTAGTAGACGGTTCTTATCACGATGTCGATTCATCTGAAATGGCGTTCAAAATTGCTGGTTCTATGGCCTTTAAAGAAGGATGTCGTCAAGCAAAATCTGTTATTTTAGAGCCAATTATGAAAGTTGAAATTACAGTTCCAGAAGAATACATGGGAGACGTTATTGGAGATGTAAACTCAAGACGTGGAAGAATGGAAGGTATGGACGGAGAAGATGGAATGCAAGAAATTCATGCATTTATTCCACTTTCTGAAATGTTTGGTTATGCAACCGATTTACGTTCAAAAACGCAAGGTAGAGGAACTTATTCAATGGAACCATCGCATTATGACGAAGTGCCAAAATCAATTTTGGATAATATTGTTGCAACTAGAACCAAAAAAGAAGATTAAAATTGTAGGGGCGATTATCAATCGCCCGCTGATAACACGAGTGATTAAAAATTATTTCTCCGTAACACAGGCGATTGATAATCGCCCCTACAATGTAAGAATTTGAAAAAAATTCAAATTAGGTCTTGCATTTTATAAAAAATTAGTGTAAAATGCATTTAACTAAAATAAAAAATTAAAGGAAGTAGGAAAGCTACTTCAAGAAAGGAAGGAATCAAAAATGGCAAAAGCTAAATTTGAAAGAACAAAACCACATGTTAACATTGGTACAATCGGTCACGTTGACCATGGAAAAACAACAACAACAGCTGCTATCACAAAATATTTAAATTTATTAGGAAAAGCTGAATTTTCAGCATATGACAAAATTGACGGAGCGCCAGAAGAACAAGCAAGAGGAATTACAATCAACACAGCTCACGTAGAATATGAAACAGAAAATAGACACTATGCACACGTTGACTGTCCAGGACACGCAGATTATGTTAAAAACATGATTACAGGTGCTGCTCAAATGGACGGAGCAATCTTAGTTGTTTCTGCAGCAGATGGTGCAATGCCTCAAACAAGAGAGCATATCTTGCTTGCAAGACAAGTTGGTGTTAAATATATCGTTGTTTACTTAAATAAATGCGATATGGTTGACGACCCAGAATTAGTTGAATTAGTTGAAATGGAATTAAGAGAATTATTATCAGAATATGATTTCCCAGGTGATGATATTCCATTCATCAAAGGTTCATCATTAAAAGTATTAGAAAGTTCATCAACAGACCCAAATGCTCCAGAATATGCTCCAATGAAAGAATTAATGGAAGCTGTTGATAGTTATATCCCAACACCAGAAAGACCAGTTGATCAACCATTCTTAATGCCAGTGGAAGACGTATTTACAATTACAGGACGTGGAACAGTTGCTACTGGTAGAGTTGAAAGAGGAATTGTTAAAATGCAAGACGAAGTTGAAATCGTTGGTATTAGAGCAGAAAGACAAAAAACTGTTGTTACAGGTGTTGAAATGTTTAGAAAATTGTTAGACCAAGCAGAAGCTGGTGATAACATTGGTCTTCTTTTAAGAGGTATTGACAGAAAAGATATTGAAAGAGGTCAAGTAATTGCTAAACCAGGAACAATCAATCCTCATACAAAATTTAAATCAGAAGTTTACATCTTGAAAAAAGAAGAAGGTGGAAGACATACTCCATTCTTTAATGGATATAGACCACAATTCTATTTCAGAACAACAGACGTTACAGGTGTTATTGAATTACCTGCAGGAACAGAAATGGTTATGCCAGGTGAGAACATTGCAATGACAATCGAACTTATTACACCAATTGCAATCGAAAAAGGACTAAGATTTGCTATCCGTGAAGGTGGTAGAACAGTAGGGTCTGGAGTTGTTTCTGATATTGTTGAGTAAGAAATATAATTAAAAAACGGTTCGTGAGAACCGTTTTTTGTTGTATAAAAAAGCACCCAAAGGTGCAAGGTCAGGAAAAAGGACTTATTTTAATTGACTGTAAAGAAGTTCAACACTTTCCAATGCATAGAGTTCTTCTCCAGATGTCAGTTTTATAAGGGTTGGCTCTTGGAGATTAATCATATATCTATATTATACTATATTTACATAAAATTGTCAAGGAATTGAGAGTGGTATATATTATTAGATTTTTCACAAAATCAAAAAAAACTCTTGATTTTTTCATAATTTATAATAAAATAGTAATGTCTAAAACAAACCATAATAAAATAATCTTGGGAGGGACAAAAGACATGAAAATTATTTTAGATGCAATGGGTGGTGACAATAGCCCAGATGCAAATATAAAAGGTGCCGTGCAGGCTTCTAAAGAAATCGAGTCAGAGATTATCTTGACAGGTGACGAAAATGTCATTAACCAAAAGGTTAAAGAATTTTATGGGAAAGAAAATATAAATGAAGTTTCAAATAAAATTACAATTCGTCATACGACTGAAAAAATCGAAATGGAAGATATTCCAACACAGGCAATTCGAGGGAAAAAGGATTCTTCAATGGTTGTGGGATTTAATATGCTAAAAAATGGAGAAGGTGACGTTTTTATTTCGGCAGGAAACTCAGGCGCCCTATTGACAGGTGCTACATTATTGATTGGACGCATTAAAGGGATTGATCGACCAGCTATTGCGCCAATTTTGCCGGCCTATCATGGAAGATTTTTGCTGATGGATGCGGGGGCAAATACTAATTGCAAACCATTAAATTTAATCCAATTTGCGCAAATGTCTAATATTTATTTAAAAAATACATTAGGCTTAGAAAATCCACGAATCGGCTTATTAAATATTGGAACAGAAGAGACGAAGGGTAACGATTTGATGAAAGAAACATATACTTTATTGAAGGAAAATGCTAAAAGTTATGGTTTGAATTTCATCGGAAATGTAGAAGGTAGAGATTGTTTCTCAGGTGAAGTAGATAGTGTGATAACAGATGGTTTTACTGGAAATGTATTTTTAAAAACAGTAGAAGGTGTTGGAAAATTGGTCAAAGTTTCTTTAACAGAAAGTTTGACGAAAAATATATTAAGAACCATTGCAACAGTGCCATGTTTGCCAGCTATTAATCAATTTAAAAAAATGACAGATTATAAAGAATATGGCGGAGCTTTATTTTTAGGAGTAAAAAAACCAGTTGTAAAAGCACATGGAAGTAGTGATGAGTTCTTGTTCTATACTACTTTGAAGCAGGCTGAGGAATTTGTAAAAAGTAAGTCGGTTGAAAAAATGATGGAAGAATTTCAAAAAAAATGAAATAAGTACTTGACATTTTGAAAGACATATAGTAAAACTAGATTATAAAATTGAAATTATTTAAAATTAAAAAGGAGGATTATAAATGAGCAGTGAGGAAGTTTTTGAAAAAGTAAAAGCTATTATTGTTGAGCAATTGGGAGTAACAGATAGTGCAGTAACAATGGAAGCATCTTTTATTGATGATTTAGGTGCAGATTCTTTAGACATCGTTGAATTAGTAATGGCTTTAGAAGAAGAATTTGATATTGAAATTCCTGATACAGATGCAGAAAAAGTTGTAGCTGTAAGTGATGTTGTTGAATATATTAAAGAAAATGTTTAATATTAGTAGAACAGAATCTAAAATGGATCGCTAAAGAGCGGTCTTTTTTGTTTTAGTATACAGTATATGGAGCCCTTTTTTATCAATCATTTTCATAAAGATAATCCGCAATTTGTCTAAATTGCTCTAAGGTTAGATTTTCACCGCGTATTTTTAAATCTAAATGAAGCGAAGTTAGCATTTTTTCTAAGAATTCGCGGTTTCCGAATTTCCCAATTAATAATGTGTTAATCAAAGTTTTTCGCTTTTGCAAAAAAGCAGTTTTGATGATTTGAAAAAATAAGTCTTCATTGTGTGGACAAACATGAGGCGAATTAAGTAATTGTAATTGGATAACACTTGAATCTACTTTGGGTGAAGGAATAAAAGAGGAATTTGGTACAGAAATTACTAATTTGGGTTCTGTATGATAATGAATGCGATATGTGATGGCACCGCAATTTTTTCCGCCAGGTTTTTGCGTCAAGCGTTCTGCGACTTCTTTTTGTACCATAACAGTGATGCTTTCTAAATTTAATTTATCTTCTAGCAGTTTCATGATAATGGGAGTGGTAATATAATAAGGTAAATTTGCCACGACTTTTGCAGATTTGTATCGTTTTAAATTTTCCATTAGAATGGCTTTTAAATCTACTTTTAAAACATCGTCATTGATTAATTCAAAATTAGAATAAAAGGTAAAACGGTCATTTAAAATATCCAACATTTTTGGATCAAGTTCAATGCAAATGACTTTTCCTGCTTTTTCAAGTAAACGAGCAGTTAGAGTTCCCAAACCTGGACCAATTTCGATAATGACATCATCTTTGGAAATATTGGCTGATTCGGTAATTGCTTCAACAATCTTTTCATCAATCAAAAAGTTTTGCCCATAATTTTTGTTCGCTGTAATATGATATTTTTTCATTAAAAATTTGGTTTCTTGTATTAGATTCATTTTATAAATTCCTTTCATACAATAAGTATATCATATGAAAAGAAAAATTTCAAATTATATTGTATAAACTAAAGACATATGATAAAATATTCCCAAATGGAAAAAGAAGGGGAAAAAATGAAAGAAAAATTTTTGGAATTATTAAAAAGTGTGAATCGAGAGGGAATGAACAAATTGATTGAGTTTATTGAAAAAAGTGATTTTTTTAAGGCACCAGCTAGTACGCGATATCATGGAGCTTATGAGGGTGGACTTTTGGAACATAGTATGAAAGTTTATGAAATTTTAACTCAAAAAGTTAAAAACGCTTGTGTGGAAATTAATGTATTAGAAGAAAGTTTGATTTTAATTGCTTTATTGCATGATATTTGCAAGGTGAATTTTTATAAGGTCGATTATAGAAATGCTAAAAATTCTTTTGGAGAATGGGAAAAAGTTCCTTATTATACCATCGAAGATACCATTCCATATGGACATGGAGAAAAAAGTGTTATGATGATTACAGAATATATCAAATTAACGGGGGAAGAAAAGTATTGTATTCGTTGGCACATGGGATTTACTGAGCCGAAAGAAAGTTACAATGCTTTAGGACAAGCTTTCAAAAAATTTCCACTTGCTTTATTGGTACATGAAGCGGACCTAGAGGCAACGTATTTTTTTGATATATAAGCATAATTTCAAAGGAGAAAAAGTTTGAATACATTATATGATTTATTTAAAGTAAAAGAAAATGCGACCCAAGATGAAATAAAACAAGCCTATGATAACTTACTAAAAAAAGCAGATTCTTTGCCCCAAAATCAGAAAATCATAGAGCAGGTTCGCAGAATCAAAATTGCCTATGGAATTTTATCGGATTCTGAAAAACGAAAAAAGTATGATGCTGATTTGGCAACCAAACGAGCTGATGAGTTATTACAAAACATACAACCCAAAACAGAACAAACAGTTGAAGAAGAATCTTCTCAACTGGAAGAAAATGAAATTAAGCAAGAAATTCAAAATCAAATTAATCAAGCGATTCAATTTCAAAGTGTACGAGAATTAAAGCAAAAGGTAGACCAACAAAGACAAGAAAAACAGTTAAGGCAGGAACAGTTAGAAAAACAGAGAAAAAAACAAGAACGAAAAAAGAAAAGACAAGCAAAAAAAGAACAAGAATTAAAACGAGAAATGGAAATTAATGCTTATGGAGAATATTTACAACGACAGGGTTACAAAGTAAAATATCCATGGACCTGGCTTCGAGTAAAAAGGTTACTGATTTCTATGATAGGCGTTGTGATTGCCTTATTTATTCTTTGGCATATTCCATTTGTGCGACAAACATTAACCGATTTATATCACACAAATTTTGTCGTTAAATATTTAGCAGATATTATGTTTTCTATGTTTAAAGGAATCATTGATAGCATAAAGTCGATTTTTAAATAAAGAAAATTGGTGGTGATTGATATAAAAAAACCAAAAATTGAAAAGAAAAAAAAGCCCAAAAAGAGTAAAGATAAAAAAAGTACAAACAGGAAATTGCTGATAACAGCTTCTGTTTCAACAATATTTTTTGTGATAATTGTATGCAATTTAGGAAGAGTTATATTTGTGCATGGGAAGGAATATAGCGAAAGTGCCTATAATCAGCAGATGAAAAATCAGATTTTAAGTCCTAAAAGAGGCATTATTTATGATGTTAATGGAAATATATTGGCAAGAAGCGTTCCTGTTGATACGATTTCTTTAAATCCGGGAAAAGTTTGTTATACAAATGGAAAAATTGTCGAAAATGAATTGATTGCACAAGGATTGGCTGAGAATTTGGGATTGGATTACAATGAGGTTTTAGAAAAAATTAATACGAAATCCTCTGTTGTGGTGGTTGCCAAAAAAGTAGAACAAGAAAAGACCAAAAACCTAAAAACTTGGCTTTCTGACCAAAAAATTACGACGGGAATTAATATTGATGAAGACAGCAAAAGATATTATCCATATCAGAATTTAGCATCGAATTTGATTGGAATTTGCGGGGACGACAATAGCGGAATGATTGGAATTGAAGAACGTTGGGATAAAACTTTAACAGGAACAGCTGGAAAAATAGTTACTGTTCAAGATGTTCACAAAAACGCGATTTCTGATGAGACAGAACAATATGTTCCAGTAGAAAACGGAAGCAATATTTATTTGACCATTGACATTACCATTCAGCAAATTGTTGAAAAATACTTAAAACAGGCAGTTGAGCAAAATTCATGCTCTGGCGGAGGAAATGTGATTGTTATGAATCCGCAAAATGGGGAAATTTTGGCTATGGCAACATATCCAGATTATAATTTAAATGATCCATTTGCTGTTGAACCAACGGGAGAAGCGCAGTTGTGGGACACGTATACAAGAGAACAAAAAAATACAGCTTATAATAAATTGTGGCTGAACAAATCGGTTTCCAAATTATATGAACCCGGTTCGACATTCAAAATTATTACATCTGCAGTAGCTTTAGAGGAAAATCTTGTGCAAACTGATACACAAGGAGATTTTATGTGCACAGGTTCATATCAAGTAGAAGATAAAAATATTTCTTGTTGGAGAGCAGAACCACATGGTTGGCAGTCTTTGCGTGAAGCGTTATGCAATTCCTGCAATCCAGCTTTTATGCAATTAGGGCAACGCATTGGAGCAAGTACATTATATAAATATTATAAAGCATTTGGTTTGTTTGATACGATGGGAAGTGATATTGCCAAAACGTATCCTTCGGTTTTTCATAAATTGCAAAGTGTCGGAAAAGTGGAACTTGCTACGATTTCGTTTGGGCAACGATTTGAAATATCACCATTGCAATTAATTACGGCAGTTTCAAGTGTTGCTAATGATGGCGTATTGGTACAACCCAAAATTGTTAAACAAATTGAGAATTCGGATACTGGTGTAATTGACGTACAAGAAAATAAAGAAATAAGACAAGTTGTATCAAAAGAGACTTCTGAAAAAATAAAAGATATGATGAAATCAGTTGTTGTGCAAGGAACAGGAAAGCGTGCAGGAGTTGAAGGATACAGCATTGGTGGAAAAAGTGGTACGTCTGAGCCAACTGCTGGACATGAGGAGGCAGGTTATACAGCGTCTTTTATTGCTATTTCACCAATTGAGAATCCGCAAATTGTAGTGTTAGCGATATTATATGATCCAGAAGGGGAAACATATCAAGGGGGACAAACCGCAGGACCAGTGGTCGCTAATATTTTGAAAGAAGTATTGCCTTATTTAGAAATTATAAAAAATGATGAAAATGTTGTGACTGACCAAAAGTCCGCTTTAACTGTACCAAATGTTTCTTCCAAAACAATTGCGTCAGCCAAAGAAATATTGCGAACGTATGGATTTGATGTGCAAGTAAATATTTCTGGAGATGAAAATACAAGTGTGGTATCAGACCAAATGCCAAAATCTGGTGTGACACTTGATAAAGGTTCAACCATATATTTATATACAGCCGAAAATGACACCAGAATGTCAACTCGCGTTCCAGCTGTTACAGGACTTACCATTGATGAAGCACGAGTTAAATTAAAGGAAAATCATTTGAATTTGAAAGTTGAAGGAGAAGAGGGAAACATTGTTTCACAAGAACCACAAGCAGATAAATCGGTCGAAGAAGGAAGCATTGTAGATGTTGTTGTGAGGAGAAAAGAGTCATAAATTGTTTTAGAAAACATACAATTTACCGAAGAGGTGAAGGGTATGTTTTCTTTTTGTAAAATGCAAGGTACAGGAAATGATTTTGTAATGATTGATTGTATGGAAAATGAATTTTCATATAGTTTGCCAGTGCTTAGTCAGTATTTATGTGATAGACATTATGGTGTTGGAGCAGATGGTGTGATTTTAATTGAAAAAAGTGATGTGGCTGATTTTAAAATGAGGATTTTTAATCAAGATGGAACAGAAGCTCAAATGTGCGGAAATGGAATTCGCTGTTTTGCGAAATATGTATTTGAGAAGGAAAAAATAGATAAAACAGAATTTTTGATTGAAACAGATTCTGGTGTAAAAAAGGTCGAGTTGGAATTGGAGAATAAAAAGGTTATTTCTGTTACAGTAAATATGGGAGAAGCCGATCTGGATCACTTGAAGTATATTATTGAAATTGAGGAAAAGCAATATCAAGTTTATCCAATTTCGATGGGAAATCCGCATGCGGTTTGTTTTGTGAACAATTTAGATGACTTTGAAGTTAGTAAAATTGGACCGATTTTGGAAAATTATAAATATTTTCCGAATAAGACGAATGTAGAATTTGTTGAGATTGTGGATAGGAAAAATATAAAATTAAGAGTCTGGGAAAGAGGTGTTGGAGAAACTAACAGCTGTGGGACTGGAGCATGTGCTGGTAGCATGATTGCAATTTATGAGAAATACACTGATTCAGAGGTAACAGTAGATTTAAGAGGTGGAAAGTTGCAGACTTTTTATGATAAATTCAATCATACTATCAGATTGAAAGGTCCTGCTGAATTTGTATTTGAAGGAAATATTGAGATGATGTAATTGTTTTATGGATGGGGCGATAATGAATCGCTCTCGTTTTTTTATGAAAATATTATAGGCTTTTTTGGGAAGCTGTGTGAGAGTGGGGAGAATTTTTTGTGATTTTTGGATTGGTCTTGAAAATTGCAATAAGATGTGGTAAAATATGACAAAAGAAGGAGTTGAGAAAAATAGATTGGTTAAATATTAAAATCGATGAGAAAATTTATAGAAGGTTATTAATTATTGGAATTGCAGTTGTTGCGGTTTATTTGTTGATTACTTTTTTATCATTTGCGGTTCCAAGAATTTATCATATGGATAAAAATACTGTGCTTGACACAGAGGGCATCGTAAAAAATGGGGTTAATCATTTGTATAGAGGAAGTCTTAGATTGGAACTATCTGGTTGGGCATATAAACAAGGACAAGATGTGAAAACGTTTAAAAGTTCGTTTGTTTTGAAAAATAGGCAAACAGAAAAAATGTATCAAATCAAGGCAGGCATGAAAATGATGCCAGAGCTTCAATTTGTAGATGGACATGAATGTTTGAATTGTGGAATTCAAGCACAAAGTATTATTTTAGGTTTGAAAAATGGAATGTATGATTTGTATATTTTATACCAAAATGATAATGAAAATTTGCTAGTAGATACTGGTGTTGAAGTCGATTTGTAGAAGTAAAGGTGGAAGAGAATATGACGAAAATAGGAAATGTGTTAGAAAAAATCAAAGGTTTTTTTAAAAGTAATGGCAGGGTAGCTATTGTGGTTATTTTTTTGTTGGAATTTTTTATGAGTATTTGGATTACTCCTAATCAATACGATTCTGCATTTTTTATCGAAAAAATGCAAGAAATTTCGATTCAAGATTTTATTAGCATGAGATATCAAACTTGGACATCAAGAGTTATTTTGGAAACTCTAATTTGCTTAATTTTACCACAAAATGGGATTATATGGGCAATCATTAATGCGTTTATGATGACGATTCTTGCCTATTCAATTATCAAGTTATTTATTAAAGAAGATGATAAAAGTCTAATTTGGACAGCCATGTGTTTGCTATTGATTTATCCTTTGAACAAAATTGCAACTTGTGATTGGGGAGCAGGAACTATCAATTATACTTGGCCGTTAGCGATGCTATTATTTAGTTTTATTCCAATTGTCCAAATTTTTAGAAGAGAAAAAATTGCAAAATATAAGTATGTAATGTATTCACTTGCTTTAATTTTTGCTTGTAATCAAGAACAATCGTGTGTGATAGCAGGTGGCGCTTATTTTATATTTACATTTTTGTTAATCCTAAGAGACAAGAAAAAAGTCCATCCATTTTTGCTAGTACAATGTTTTTTGGTTGTTGTAAGTTTGTTGGTAATTGTAACTTGTCCTGGAAATTATGCAAGAAAAACAGAAGAAATTACAACGTATTATATGAATTTTGAAACATTAGGATTGTTGGATAAAATCTCATTAGGTTTAACATCTACGGTTAATCATTTATTGGTAAATACGAATATTGTCTTTTTTGTATTTTCGTTGATTTCAGCGGTGTATATTATAAAAAAATATAAGAATGGTTTGTATCGAGCAATTGCATTCATACCATTGGTGGCTTGTTTGATATTTGGTTTATTAAAAGATGTTGTATGTAGAGTGTATCCATATTTTGCTATATTTTGTGAGACATTAAATGCGGAACAAGTCATGTTAACACCAGAAAATTATTTGGATTTTATTAACTTTATACCATTATTGTTGGCTTTTGTGGTATTGGGAAGTGTAGCACTTAATATTTTGTTGATTTTTAAAAATTTGCAAAATAATGTTGCAATTGTAGTGTATGTTTTGGGGCTTATGTCACGAGTTGCGTTAGGATTTTCGCCAACAGTTTTTGCCTCAACAGATCGTACTTTTCTATTTTTTGAGATTTCGCTTGTGATTGTGAGCATCTTAATTTGGCAAGAGTTTATGAAGGAGACCGACAAAGCACAAGAAAAAACAAGAGCAAATTTAGCAACATTGATTAGTATATTAGCGATTTTACAGTATTTTCATACATTTATTTTTACTTTGATGAGTCAAATGTAAAAGAAATTTGCATTTTTAAAGGTGAGTGTTATCAAAAATAAATAGAAATTCTAAAAAAAATATTGACAAATTCCAAATAATGTTTTAAAATAGAATAGCACTCGGTAAAAATGCAGATAATAATGGTGGATGTGGCGTAGCTGGTTAACGCGCCAGTTTGTGGCACTGGAGATCGTGGGTTCGAGTCCCATCTTCCACCCCATTAATATATTGGACGGTAGCTTTACTAAATGTTAACAACAAAGGAGTTTACAGTTAGTTAATAGCGTTTGTCTTATAAGAAATTTAAATATTGGGCTGTAGCCAAGCGGTAAGGCACCAGACTTTGACTCTGGCATGCGTGTGTTCGAATCCCACCAGCCCAGCCAATGACGAATCTATTCGAACCGAATAGATGTTATGAAAATCAATCAGAAATGGTTGATTTTTTTGTTTGCGAAAAAATCTTCCAACGGAAAGGAGGATTATTTTTATGGTTAAGATAATTAAGCAAGAACTAGAATTTGAGGAATGTCTAAAACAACGACTTGAATTTATATGTGAGTTTTCTAAAGTTACTCCAACTTTTATAAATGGTAGTATTAGAAAGTTAGAGAGAACTAATCTTACATATATTGAGCCACATAGAGTGATTATCAAAAATATTACTTTTTTAGTTTTCAATTATTCTAATGATGTGTATATTTCAAATTTAACTCAAAAGATTAAATTATCAGAATTAGAAGAATATTTGAAAAAATTATAATTGTAAATATTTGACATTTCTTAAAATCGTGATATAATATAGGCAATTGATTATCTATATTTACTAGGTAAGAGCAGATATAGATTTAAGAGTACTTTGAAAAAATTATATTATATTTTAGTTTATGATAAATGGATTTAAGAGATGTCAATAGTACTCGTGTACTTTGATATCTCTTTTTGTTTTATAAGGAGGTTTAAAAAATGAATGAAGAAAAGAAACAATGTGGCTTGTATTTAAGAGTATCAACAGAAGACCAAGCAAGAGAACGGATTTAGTCTTCCAGAACAAAGGGAAAGATTAGAAAACTTTTGTAAATTCAAAGGTTACGAAATAATAGACTATTACGAGGACGCAGGAATAAGTGCCAAAACTGGTAATCATAGAGCAGAGTTTGAAAGATTAAAAAGTGATATTAAATCAAAAAGAATCAATACAATCGTTGCCCTAAAACTAGACAGGATAACGAGAAGTATTTATGATTGGGAAAATCTAATGACCTTTTTAGATGAAAATAATGCCTACCTTGATTGTGTAAATGATGAAATAAATACTACAACTGCAAATGGTAAGATGATTTCAAGACTTTTAATGAGTGTTAGCCAGAATGAAATTGAAAGAACAAGCGAAAGAACGAAAATCGGTATGGCAGGAGCAATAAAAAACGGACATATTCCGCACGTTGCACCATTAGGCTATAAACACGAAGATAAGAAATTAGTAATAGACTATTCTACTAAAGATATTGTAGTTAGAATATTTGATTTGTATTATAATGGCTGGTCTTATAAGAAAATAAGCAATCTATTTAATGAAGAGAAAGTGTTAGGTAAAACGAATTGGTATGACTCAACCATTCTTCATATTCTTGAAAACGAAATATATAAAGGAGATTTTGTTCATGGTAAGAAAACGAAACATCCTACCTATTATGAAGATGTTGTAGAGCCTATTATCTCAAAAGAAATGTGGGAAGATTGTCAAGTTCAAAAGAAGAAAAATTCAAGAAGTTACAAAAGAACATTGACTTATTTATATTTACAAAAATTGAAATGTCCTAAATGTAATAGAATATTAGGTGGAAAGGCTACTACAAAGAAAAATGGCAATACCTATTTCTACTATTATTGTAAGGATTGTAGGGTTGAATTTAAGGAGAAAATAATAACAGACTATGTTAGTCAGTTCGTCGATGAATTAACTCAATATGATTCCGTTGTTAATCAGTTTTTCTTGCCTATGATTAAACAGAAATTTAATGAGCCTAAAGACCAGCTAGAAAAAGAAATGAATGTTCAGAAGAACAAGCTAGAAAGAATTAAAAAAGCATATATTGCAGGTAGCTTTGACCTTAAAGAATATAATGCAGAAAAGAAAATCGTTGAGAATGCTATTTTTGAATTAGAAAGTAAATTGAGCAATACGGATTGTGCTGAAGAATTAAAATTTACACCGAAAGATATTTTATTAAAACGAGATATTGACTTTATTAACAAAGTAAAACTAGATAAGGAATATCAAGAAAGAACTAAAACTTGGAAAGATTATACAAGAACAGAACAAGCAGAACTTATAATGAAATATGTTGATGATATAGAACTTGCTTTAGTTGGTAACGAAGTAGTTGTAAATCAAATTAACTTTAGAGACTCAATTTGCAAACCTTGTCAAGAATTGTTTGAAAAAGGTTATATGGATACTACGAAACCAGCTATATTTGGTAATGTACTTGGCAATGTAAGATTTAGTAATTATCTATCTGAGGAAGAATTTGGAGAGATAATTATGCGATTAAGACAATATTACGATGTAGGTTATACCGAAGCAACCTACTATTTGGACAAGCAAATGTTTTACTTTAATTTTGCAGAAGACAACTCTGCTATTGTTAGAGTTTTTCCTTTGGAAGATTATTATAAATTAGACCCTAATTGCCAAATGAAAACTTATCAATTTGGAATTATCTATATTCGTGAAGAAGATAAATTTCAAATGCAAGAAATGGATACTGCATTTGATTATATACCAGATGAAACAAATGACAGTGTAATTTATATGAAAGAGCCTGTCCCTATTTCAGTAGGTGTTAAGCCAGTAAAATTCTGCGAAGAAATGCAAGAAGAAACAAATTAACGTGGCACGTTTTGTTTTTATGAAATAAAAATGAAAGTGGGATAGTTAATTTGAATAAAATTTATTTGCCCAAAATAAATTTTATTGCCTCGCAGAGCCCCCGAGTTTTGATATACAATGTCAAAACTCATAGGGGGTTAGGACTTATGACAAGGTCAAAGTCCTTTGCTTCGAAGATTAGTCAAAGGAGGTATTTTTATGGGGCAAGAATTGTCTTATTCTTTCCACTTAGGTAGTGATAAAAACAAGAGTAAAATTGCTAAAAAAGTTGCAAAAGATAATGTATCTGGTACTACTTCTTTGGCAAATAATGCTATCCAAAATGCAAAAAATTTGTCCGATGTTAATAAACATAATTTGCGAGATTATGATAATAAAAAGGAACTAATTAAAACAATTTTAGGTACAAATGATATTGTAAAAGATGTTCAAAATTTGTATCTAATTGAGTTTGAAGAAGCACGAATTGAATATAATAATAAACAAACTAGAAATGATAGGAAGATAGAAAATTACTTTGAAAAAGTATGTCTATCTCAAAATGATATTGCTTGTGAAATAATAATTGAGCTTGGAGATATGGAGTTTTGGAATGATAAAGATCAAGATTATAGAATGAAAATGGTAGACGTATTTGAAGAACAAATTACAGATTTAAACTCAATTTTGCCTACATTTAAGATAGCAAATGCAACCATTCATTTTGATGAAACCTCTCCACATATGCACCTAGTTGGTGTACCTGTAATTGAAAATTGTAGTCGTGGAATGAAGAAAAAAGTTGGCAAATCTAAGTTATTTACAAAGGAAACTTTGACCAGAATTCAAGATAAAATGAGAGTGGCTTGTATCAAATCTTTTAACAAATTTTATGATATAGATTACAAGCTAAAAGAGAAAGGGCAAGGTAGAAATGTTGATATAAAAGTTAGTGAAATGAAGAATTATAGAAGACTAAAATTGCAAGAAAAAGACAAAAAGCAAAGGTTTGTTGATGCTAATAAAAAGATAGATAATTTAGGGAAAGAAACGAAAAAAATCAATGATATATTGAATGAATTGAAGCCTAGCAGATTAAACAAAAACAATAATCTTATTTCAAATGAAAGTGTTGAAAGAATAAGAAAATATGGCGAAAATGTATTAGAAACAGCAAAATCTCTTAAAAGTGTTGAAGAATTAAATGAGGTAATTAAAGAGGTTGAAAAGGACTTACAAAATCATAAAAATCAAGTAAATGATTTGAATTGGACTATTCATAATTTAAATTATCAGTTAGAAGAAAAAGACGATGAGATAAGTAATTTAAAAAGAGAATTGTCACTTAAAGATAAAGTTATAGGCAAGTTACAGTCTGAAAAGGAAAAACTAAAACAAGAATTACAGAAATTCAAAGGCTTTTGGCATAGTATTATGAGCCATTTTCACAAAAGAATTTGCTATGATAAGGATAATAACTATAAGATTGTAAGTGATGATTTATATAAAAATGGCATATTTGATAGCAATGATAACGAAATTGCCAATAATATTTATAGAAAAGTAACTATTCCAGACGAAAACAAAATAAATAAGAATAAAAAGAAAAATGATTATAATTTGAATTAGGAGGAGGAAAAAACTATGAATAATGAATTACCAAAAACAAAAATTGATGAAAAAACAGGTATTGAATATCATTTAGAGGGAGATTATTATATACCGAACCTAGCAATGCCTAAACAAGAAAAAATTGTTTTAAATAAGTATGGAAGAATGAGATTAAAGTATTTGAAAGAACACAAAAAAGCGGAATATACTATAATGCTTATGGACGGAACATTAAATACACATTTGAAGGAAGTACAGGAAACAGCACAGACTAGAATAGAACAAATAATTAACGAACTAAAAGAAAAGAGCAATTTGACTGAAGATATGAAAAATACTGATATGCTTTATTGGATAGGTGCTATGAACTCTATTAAGGCTCAAGCAGAAGAAATTGTTTATAAAGAATTGATTTATGTGTAAAAAGCTAATGATAGCCTAGAAATTTTCTCTAGGCTATCATTATTATTTATTTTCTGGTTTTTGATAATACATAATATCATTAAGCTCACAGCCAATAACAAAGCATAATTTAGATAAAACATCTTTATCATATCTGACAGCAGTTCCCTCATAATATCGTCTAATTACTTGATGATGTAATCCAGTTTTTTTCACGATTTGATTTATCGTGATTCCTTTTTTATCCATAATTGTTTTAATATCAAATTTTATATCTCCATAATCTTTATAAACAATAATACTATCCATAATTTCACCTCTAAAAATATTTTAGCATTTAGGCGGAATATTTAAGAGCCGTTTATTCGTTCGGAATAAATATTCAAAATATATATTCACAAATTCTATATACTATGATAGAATACAATTGCTTGTTATATAAAAAGTAAGAGATAAGTACCAGTTATCCCTTACGTCTAGCTATTCGTCTATTATCAACAGGTAAACGATTGATTAATAATTCATGTGGCTCAATTTGGAAAATATTTGCTATATGGTCTATATAATCACTTGAAATATTTCTTTTTTCGTTCTCCATTTCGGAAACGTAGCCAGAACTTGTCCCTAAAAGTTCGGCGAAATGTTCTTGTGACCAGTTTTTTTGCATCCTAAAATAGACTATATTATTTGCTATTATTTTTCTTGTTTTTGTAACAACGATTGCCACCACCCCTTTTTGATACGACTTTAACTTACTACTATTGTATTATGTCCAAAAAGGTTTTAACATACTATTATATCGGAAGTTTAGCCTCAAATTTGTGTAACAAGCAAATTTTTTGGAGATAAATGAAAATGGAAAATCAAAAAGAAATTGCTATGTTAGAGGACATAAGAGAAACTATAGCTGATGTATTTGTTAATGAAAACTGGAGAAATCTTGGGCTAGAGAAAGTTGATTTATATATAAAACAGTCAGAAGATTGTAAAATGCTAAAAATACTGAAAAAATTAAGGGATTTGATTGAACTCTATGAATTAGCAAGCGCTAGAGAGCTGATAAAGCAAGAATTAACATATTTAAAGAGAATTGAAAAGGAAAGTAAATTAAAGAGAATTATCAAAAAAGTAGAAAAGATTTTAGATGACTTAACCTATGATGAATATGAAAATGAAATCTTGTTTGGAATATCAGAACCAAACTATAAACTAACAAAAGACGAGTTAGAAGAATTATTTTATTATATAGATCATTGGGACGAAATTCATAGAGAGAGAAGAAAAAAGGTTAATGAATCAATTAAAAAGAAAGATAATTGATTTGGTAGAAAAATAGAGACTTAATAAAATTATGAAATTTTCTAATTACGGCTTGTGAAATATATAAGCTTGAGTTATTATAGTTAAAGATTTTTAATGTGATTATCAGTAAATAGGCTAGTCGCTTATTTTATTATAAAAATTGATGGGTTGATGAAAGTTTATTTTTGTGATAATATATTAACTGAAAGATAAATAGTAATAAATATGTTTGGTTTTTTAAAGAGGAAATGATAAAATATATCTATATTATATTAAAAAATCATATAAAGAATGATTATAGAAATGAGGGGATTTAAACAATGAATGAAGTTGAATTAGCTCAAAAAATGATTATGAATTTTTTTCAGGGAACACTAAAGAATGATTTTACACCAGGGCAAAAAGAAATATTAAAAACGGTATTTCAAAAAGTAACTATTGAGTATGGTCTTTTGGATGAAGATATAATAGATGATGCTGGCGAATATAATCGAGAAGAAGAAAAAATAGTAATGTCTAATGAACAAGATAAAAAGTATTATATTCAAACTTTGATTCATGAGTATGGACATGCATTATCAAATTTTGATTTCTATAAGACTGGAATTTATACCAATCCAGTAATAGAAGAAGGAATGGTTGAATTATTTAAGGACTTAATTATAGATTTTAATAAGCATATTGATATAGAAACATACGATTCATATAAAGATGAAACTGCTATAACTAGAACAATTATGGCTGGATTACATGAATCTAAGAAAGATATTTCAGTTATAGCAAAATATTTCTTTGGGGGAACAGATAAAGAAAAAAGCGGTTTTTTAGAAGATGCATTTGGAGATAATGCATATATGATTAATCCTTTGGAAGATGAAAAGGCTTTTTTTAGAGATATTGAAATTGAAAGCCTATATAAAATTGTTGCAAACTCATTTAAAAATAAGGAATTTTCAGATAAGATACCCAATATATATACTAAAAATAATCCATTGTTAATTTTTAGCAGAGTGCAAGACATAGTTCCTAATATCATGAATATGTATTTTTTTGAAAAAGAAGCAAGTGGAAAAGTAGAATGTCATCGAAATAGTATTGATGAGTATATAATTTCAAAAGCAATTTTAAGAAATCTAAAAAATGACTTAGAAAAATGTAAAACAGGTAAAGAACTCTTAGAGGTGTACCAAAAAGAAGAAGAAAAATTGCAAGAATGTTTACAAATAGCATTTGAAACTAACGAACAAGGAATATCAAATTATGGCTGTAAAGAAATACTTCAAATTCTAAAAAAACTACCATTAGAATCTGGAAGATATGATACGATTGATTTAGTCAGACAGTTACCACATAGATATGAGGATTTTGAGAAGATGGCTGAATTATTACAAGGAGAAGGTTTGGTTGATAATGGAAGTATATTTATGATAGACGAATATCAGTATACTGAACTTATGAATGCAGTGAATAATGAATTAGTAAAAAAAGAGGCAGAACATAATGAGCATGAACAAGTAAATGGAATAACATTAACTCCTGAGCAAAGAAAAGTATCATTTTTAAGAAGTAGAAACATAGATACTCAAATGGATTTAGAGGCTCAAGAACAGGTATATAAAGATATAAAAGAACAGCAACAAAAAAAAGATGGACAAGGAAAGGATATTTCTGAAAATTAAGTTGGAGGTTGATGTATGAAAGAAAATTATCCAAAAGCATATACCGAAGTATTAGAGATAATGAAGTATATGCCAAAAGAGGATGTTAATAAAATACCAACAGAAATGATTGAAATGTTTGAAAACAAAAGGGATAAGTCATATTTATTCAATGTAAAAGAAAAAGATGATTTTGCGCATTTGAACATTTTAGATGAAACAGAAGCTATATTTGTAAATATATTTAGAGATTATTGGGCAACACCTGAACAAAAGAAAAAAATCATAGAAAAACAAAACTATGATAAGTCAATAATAGAAAAAGAAAAAATGGAAAAATATGATCTTGATAATATATTTAAACAACCTAAAATTTTAAAACCCAATATAGATATTGTAGAAAATAAAAAAGAAACTAGTTTAGTTGAAGTAAAAGAAAGTTTTTTTATCAAGTTTATAAATTTTATTAAAAATATATTTAAAAGATATTAAGTTATTACAGTAAATATTAATAATTAATAAATTTAACTTGTTTACAATATTTTGATATTACTAGCAAAACAACTTACAATTTGAAAGTGAGATGTAATTATGGATAAGAAAAAAATTATGAATTGGTAATAGCAATCATAGTCGCTATTGTGTATTTAACAGTAAGTCTTATATTTGATATATGGGCATTCTCTTGGATTATATGGGTTACTTATGCAATTTATAGATTTATCGCAAAATAGAAAAAATGACAATTTAGAACGGAGCAAGTATGAAAGAATTTTTGGAAAAAATTAGAATTCCTGATAGAAGTCTAAAAATAAGTAGGAAAATAGTAAATACAAGTTCAATATTTTTATTAGGAATAATATTGGGGAGGTTTTCTAAATGGCTAGATAATTTGAGCATTGATGATACAATATGGTGGCAACATATATTTGGAATATTAGATTTAAGAAATGTATTTTCTTTGTTTGGAATATGGATATTTATTGCTGCTACCATTTCAGTATTTAGTAAGACACCATTAAGAGCAAGTTTGAATGTATTTTTGTTTTTTGTAGGTATGACAGTAAGTTACCATTTATATACAATTTATTTTAGTGGTTTTAATCCTAAAAACTATATGATGATTTGGTATGGAATAACTATGATAACACCAATACTTGCCTTTATTTGTTGGTATGCAAAGGGAAAAGAAAAAATATCAATTATTATTAGTAGCATAATCCTTGCTATAATGTTAATATCATCTTTTAGTATAGGAGTTGGGTATTTTTATTTTAAAAGTATAATTGATACTATTTTGTTTATAGGAACAATATTAGTGTTATATGTAAATCCAAAAAATAGTGTTTATAGTTTGTTAATAGCATTATTATTAACTTTTGCATTTAGAATTTTAGTATAACACAAATTATCTACTTTTATAATATTGTTTAAGCAATAAATTTGCAAGTTGTATAAAAAATATAATCCAAAAACACTTGCAATAATATATTTTATGTGATAAATTATACACAAATAATCTGATTGATTTTATATCAATCGTTAAGAGTTTCCCAAAAGTTGTAAATAACTACAACATCGGAGCCATTGAAAATAGTGAATTTTAAGAAATTGAGATTCACTATTTTTCTTATATGTCAAACAAAATGTCAAACAAATCTTTTTGGCCTGTAATTTCAAACACATTTTAAGTAAAGTTTATTGCTTCTGATAAAATATTTGCAGAAATATTTTTTGTATCACTTTCCAAATGAGTATATAAATTTGCTGTGGTAGAATAAGTGGAATGACCCAGCCATTCTTGAATTGCTTTCATAGGAACTTTTTTGGCTAATAATAAACTTGCACAAGAGTGCCTTAAATCATGAAAGCGAATATGTCTTAAATTATTCTTTTTTAATAGTAGAGAAAAGTGGTCAGTAATATATTCAGGTCTAAAAATTTTTCCTACAGCGTTTACACAAATATAATCTTTATATTCTTTATTGTAACTATTTCCACAAAGTTTTTTATTAGTTTCGATTTTTTTCTTATGTGATAGTAAAGATTCTTTTATTTCAGGTATTAAAGGCAGAGAACGATAACTAGAAATATTTTTTGTTTTATCTTTCAAAAGTAGAGTTCTCTTATCATCTACGATTGTTTCTATTACTTTATGTTTGATAGTGATTGTTTCATTTGTAAAATCAAAAGCAGACCATTTCAATCCTAAAACTTCACTTCGTCTTAATCCGTAAAAACTTGCCAAAAGTATGACAATATATAATGGATCATTTTTTGATATTTTGTATAATGTTTCTAATTCAGCAATACTATAAAAATCTCCAATGAATTGATTCTTTTTTGGCCTTTCAATTTTATCAGCTGGATTGCTTGGTATAATATCAAGTTTCATAGCCACATCTAAAGCTTTTCTAATATTGGCATGATAATGTAAAACAGTATTACTTTTTAAGCCTTTGGCAAATAAAGAATTGTAAAACTTTTGAATATGAAGTGGTTTCAAATCTTTTAACTTTATATTTTGACCATTGAAAAATTCCGTTGCTTTCTTGATAACAGTTTTATAAGAATCGTAAGTGTTTTCTTCAATTTTGTTTTTGTGTGCTTCCAACCATTCATTAAGATATACTTCAAAATACTTATCGGCTTCTTCCGATTCAAAAGAAGATTCCATTGGGATATATCTTTGATAATTTCGTCTGATTTCATCTAATTTTTGACTCGCTAGTCTTTTGTTATTTCCCTTTTCTGGTATTCCAGTAGGAACCCATTTTTGTTTTCTTTTGTTACTGTTATTTCTATAATTTAAGATAACATAGTATAAACCATGTTTTATAAATAGGTTTGCTGTTATATTCATAAATACTCCTTTCCTTATAATAACAAAAAAATTAACCTACTTATTGATATCTATATTATAATATCAGATAAGTAGGTTAAAATCTAGTATATTAAGCACTTTTATTCATCAAATAATGAATGATATTTACTTTTGGTATTTTATATTCTCTGCCAATCTTTTGAGATGGAATTGTATTTTCTCTTACTAAACGATAGGCAAGAGTAACGCCAATTCCAAGCATTTCTTTTAACTCTTGAATGTTTACCAAGTCTGGATAGGAAGTAAACATTAAGTCATAATTTTCTTTGATATTATTCATAAAAAGCCCTCCTTTCTTCAAATATGTAAAAAAGTTCCCTTATTAATGACTAATAAGGGATTAACAAGAGTTAAAATTTGTGTTTTTGAGTTGGTACTTTGGCATTCATATTAACCGATTTTGGAACATCAAATCCAACATTTAATTTTTTGTTTATTACTAAATTGCCTTTTTTATTCGTATGATAGGCAGAAGAATTCCATTTTGCAAAAGCATAATCTGATAGTTCATTACATCCATAAGATAATTCTAGCACGTCTTGCCTTAATAAAGCAAGTAGTTGCTCATAAGAATTATCATTTTTCTTTGGTCTGTGATAGTTTTTGAAGTAATCCTGTAAATAATCCTTTCTATTTTTGTCATTTTCCTTTTTACGATTTTCTTTTTCTCGTTTATTTCTGGAGTCAGCTCTTACGATTTTTGATATATAAGGACTACTTTTGCCAACTATTTTTGCAATTTCTTTTTGTTTTAAATGTTGATTGTAATATAAGTCTAAAATTTGTTCTTTCATGTCCATAAATATTTTTCCTCCTTTGGTTAATTTTTTGTTTGCAGGATTTTAAACGCAAATCACCTATTGACATTTGTTTTTAATTGTTGTAAACTTATATTGTAAAAAATATTACAATTAACCTTAATATTGTTATATATAATTTTTGATACATAAGAGATATGTATCTCAACTATTTAATATAAGTTGCTGGTTATTATAAGATAATATTGTGAAAAATCTTAACAACAAAATTGGTATTGTTATTTTACAATATTAGATTATAGTTGTCAAGACAATTTTAAAATATTTTTAATATTTTTTACAAAAATAATTTGGAGGAACTAAAAAATGCGAAAATTACCTCAAAATAATATATTAGACGATTTTTATATTTGGTTTAATATGAAAGAAAAAGAAGAATATTATGCGACACCTCTCTATTTATATAGTGTTACAAGAAATGAGCATAAGGAAGATGAGACAAGATTATATTTAGAATTGGAAAAAGATGTTTTTAAGTTTAAAAGCAAGAAACCAATAAAAGAAATTTGTAGACATCCATCTACAATATACATACATTATGCAGAAAGTATTGGAATGTTATTACTTAACTTATTAAATGCAGATTTCTCAACTTACGAAACGGCATATTCTACTTTTTTATATGCTTATGGATTTGAGCTGATAAAGGAGAGTAAGCATTATTTAGAAGATAAAGAAACTTTGTCAGAAGTAGAATTTTTGAAATTACTAAAAGATATATATGAGGAAAATGTAGATAAATTATTGAAAATCCAGAATCAATTTAGAGATTGTGTGGATTTTACATATAACTTAAATGGAAATGAAGATTTGAAAGAATATTCTGTTTATTCGAAATTCGTGGCTTATACAATAAAAAATGATATTTATACATATTCACAAGATATAGAAGTTATTTTAGATAATTACTTAAACATACATAACCATTATCACAATGAAAATATTGAATACTTAATAAAAAGAATGGAAGCTAATGATCCTAATCTAGAATTGCATAATGTTTATACAAGTTCAAATTTAGGTAGTATTTGCTTTGCTATTTTAAGTCAGATTGTAAAACAAGACAATTTGCCAATAAAAATATGTCAAAATTGTGGCAGATATTTTATACCAACATTTAGGCAAAGTGAGATTTATTGCGATTTAAAAAATATAGATGGTAGTCCAACTTGCAAAGAAAAGGGAGCAAATGAGACTTATAAAAAGAATTTGGAGAATAATCCTGCTTTATTACTTTATAGGAGAGCTTATCAACAAAAAGTAATGGTCGTTTATCGAAATAAGGATAATAAGCAATTAAAAAATGATTTTGATAAATGGAAGAAAGAAGCACAAGCCAAGATAAAATTATTTAAGCAAGGTAAATTGGAAGAAGAAAATTTGTATAAATGGATACTTGAAACTAAATAATAAAAAGACTTAGTGATAAATAATAATTTTAATTATTCATCATCTAAGTCTTTAAAAAATTCATTATCAAAGAAATCTCTAAGTTGCATATCTAAACCTAAACAAATGCGAAGAACAGTCAAAACTTCTACTTTTTTGCTATGTCCATTGATAATACTATTAATAGTAGATTGTCGAACACCAGATAATGTGGCAAGTTTATTGATAGTGATATTACGTTCTTTGCATAAATTTAATATTCTTAATTGAATTGCCTTTTGTAAATCCATAGATTTTCTCCTTTTAAATAGTATAACAAAATCAGCATAGTCTTATTATCTCCATAGCGTTGACTTGCATAAAAATATAAATTAAAATAACGATATAGAGATAATAAAGGAGGAAAAAATATGGAAGAAATGTTTGAAAATAAAGTATTAGATGATTTATATAATGTAAGGAGAGATGGATTTGAATGTATCTTTATCAATCATTATGGAGAATCTGAAGAAATTCAAAAATCAAAGACAAGCGAAAATCAATTGACTGAAACAATTGAAAAGTTAATAGAAAACGATAGTGCTAAAAAGCAAATTTTAGACAAGCTATATGAACATAAAGACAATTTATTAGGAGAAATGTGTTTTTGGGAACAACAGTATTATAAATTAGGTTTTGTGGATGGAATGTATTTCAAGAAGGAACTGAAAGACCAAAAAGAGATTTTTTCAAACAATGCTATTAAAGATAATATGGAAAACGACAGTTTTTTTTATATATGGAAACACAGTCTTATAGAGTTTTTGGCAGTTGAAATTAGGAAAAAAAGTAAAGAATATGCAGAAATTACGAATAAAATGAGTAAAATAAAAAAACAATTTGATAATGTTAGAATTTTTCTTGAAGATAGAGAGGCAATAGAATTAACAAAAGAAGAATTAAAAGCAGTAATTGAATATATAAGTCTAAAAGAAAAAATAGAGGATATTGAGAAAGTAGAAATGTTTAAATTGGGTTTGAAAGAAGGAAATTGGTTGTAGGAGATAGAAATATCTCTTATTTTTATATAAGTAATAATAACAATTTGCATAAATGTTGACAAATTATGTAAAATATTATATAATATAAGTATATAATTGGTTATTGCACAACCTAATATAAAAGATACGAGGGAGTGCAATTCCCTCGTAAGATTTTAGGAGGGAAAAAATATGTCAGTATTAACAACAACACCTAAATTTCTGTATCCACATTCAAGGCAGTTTCCTTTTGATGAAGTTGCCGAAAAGATAGTGAAAGCTATCGAAAAGCGGAACTGGAAAGTACCGGGAATAACAATTGAGTTTGATACTTATGGCTCAGGAGAAGAAAAATACCAACTGGTTCGCCAAATTATTGGTGATGATTTCAAGTTATACTTCTGCCGTATACAGGGAAATTTGAATGGTCGTTGGAATGATACGGCTGCACTTCATGAAGTCTATATTCCAAAGCAAATACTTACGGTGTATGGAGATGAATCAGGACCAACCTATTATCTATATGTAGGTAAGAATTGGGAAGCTGATAAAGAGTGGTTTATGAATTCTACAAAGGTACATTCTAAACTGGATGAAAAGCCACGGATATATTTGAAATACAGTGGTAAAAGGCATTGGAAAGGAGTAAGAGCTGACGAGTTGGTTGCAGATAACGACATGGAACGTGAATATTCACCTGAAGGTGATGAGCCAGTTCGGTTCAATTTGGAACAAAAGTTCAATGAGTTTACAGCGTGGTTAAAAGAATGTGTTCTTGACTATATTCTGAGATTTCCAGAAGCGGATACAATTCAGCCACCAGAACCAATAGAAGAACTGATTCCTTACAAAGGACCTTGGGAAACTGTTTTCAGTATATGTGATCAGCGTGATGCCGAAAGGATAATGCAGGGCAAAGAGGACCCAAGTAAATTGGCTCCTGGAGCGCGACATGCATACATTGGAAGCGGACATCGATTAGTATCATTAGATGTCAAGTGCAAAGGTAGATTTCCAAAGATAGCGTATGAAGGTTTTATTTGGTGTGATACGGAGCTGAAAGAGAATATTACTCAGGATACGAAGTTTGCAGGTGGAGTAATGATGGCTATGTATTCTTGTTTTGAGTCAAATTATGCTGTTGCTATCAAACTTAAATATGCTAATCAAGTTTATGTGGCAGACGATGCTAAGTTTGAGGAAACGCGCCAGCAACTCTTTCAGGATATTGCTCCACGCGATAGGCTTACAGATGCTGAAATCGGTATGGCGTATGCTGCCAGAGGAGCTACAATTGTTCCTATTACTGAATACAAAGACGACTATAAAAAACCGATAGTACTTATTAATCGGGAATTAGATTTTGAAGAAATTGATTGGATTGCCAAGATTGAGTAATACTGAAAAAGACATTAGAGATTATCTCTAATGAAGCAAACCTTCTATTTGAAGTACAAACTCCACCATTTGCGTATAGTAGATGGTGGAGTTTTGTATTTATAATATAGAATTATCTTCCTAACTCCTTATTTCTCCATTTTTGCTTATACTGTTTCAGCAATTTTTCAATAACATCTTCCATTTGCTTTGTCGTATAACCTTTTGGAAAATAATCTTTTAATTTTTCCACTTTAAATTTGATTTGCTCCTTTTGATTTGGCTTTTGCTCTGTCATTATATTGAAAATTGTATCCATATCCAATTTATCCTGTTTGCTCAATTCTTTCATTTTGATTGCTTGTGAATAGGAAGGCGTACAATCCTCGCTTTCAATTGTTTCAAGCAAGTCTTTTTGTTCTTGCTCTTTTAAATAAGATATTTCTACAGCTGGATTCATTGCCATTTTGTTATCATCAACTAATTGTAATATAGGTTTTATTAGTTCAGTTAATCTGATATATCGTTGTACTTGTCTGCCACTTATGCCATCTGCGACGTTATCTCTCGACTTATGGACATCATGTCCACAAGTTTTTTGACCTTGATGTTTTGTTGCCTCTAATTTCATTTTATAAGCAAATGCCTTTTCAGAAGGTAAAATATCTTGTCTGTGCAAATTACTATCAACAAGAGTAATCGTTGCCAAATTTTTATCGATATCACGAATTAAGACAGGAACTTGCTTTATTCCTGCCTTTTCACACGCATATTTTCTTCTATGACCACTCACAATTTCATAACCTCCTTTTTCTCGTTTTCTCACAATTAACGGTTCCATAATCCCATATTGTTTAATACTTTCTATTAACAAATCCATTTCTTCATTGTCTTTTACGCTATAAGGGTTATTCTCAAATGGATATACTTCATTTATATTTACAAATTTCTCACTCATTTATCTCACTTCCTTATACTTATTTTTAGTTTTAGTTTGATTCAGCTCTTCCGTTCTCATTTGTTTTTCAATCCTAATTACTTCTTTAATCTGTGGTACATCTTCTAAAATCTGATTTGCAATTTTTACATTTCTTCTGTACTTTTTCAGAATAGCAGTGCAATTACTACATTTTGCCTTATATTTATTGATTAAGTCGCTATCTTTGCAATTTCGGAGATTATTTCTGTATTTTTGTCTTATTGTTGTTATTTCTTCGATTTCTTTTTCAGTTCGCAAAATATAATTTTTCACATCTTCTGTTGTATTCAACTTTTCTGGGAGAATAAGCCTAATCTGCTCGGAAAATCTGTGCATTTTTCTAACTGCTCGTTTCATTTCTGGAGATAGTGGCTTGTTATGCTCTTGTTGTTTTGGATATAGTCCCAACAAATAAAAAAGCAACAAAAAAAGGACTTCAAGTCCTGACATTTTCTTAATATTATGAAATTCGCCTTTATACTTAATTTTACTTTTCTTCTGATTTCTTTTGGGTTGCATTAACTTGTAATATCCATCCTGCACATAATACGGATTTTGATAGATTAGTTGCTCGATATTTTCTAGTAAATATTTTTCGCCCAACTGATACATTCTGACTGCTTTTTTATCATTTATCGAACGAATTGTAGGATATTTTCGCTTTGGATCATCATTGATAACATACCCTTTTTTCAACATTACTCTCTTAAATTGCTTGTAAGTGAGACACATTCCCATTGCTTCGTCTAAGGCTTTACGCATTAAATTATATTTGGTTGGCTCTCCTCGTTTTTCAGCAAAGTAAATATTTCTGGGTGTTTTTCCTTTTGGCTTTTCAATCACTGTTAAACCGTATTCTTTGCATAATTCGTCTGATAATCCTCTAAAACGATAATAAGCACCTTTGTTACAATCGAACTTTTTTCCTGTAAACATATTAACCGAATTAACTACAAAATGATTGTGATATGTTCCAGTATTGAAATGGGTAGCAACTACAACTTGATGTTCTCGCCACATTTTTCGTGCCAATTCCACACCAATTTTGTGTGCCATTTCTGGAGAAACTTCGCCAGTTTTGAAACTTTGATATGCGTGATAAGCAACATTTCCTGTGCATTTATCAAATCTTTTTTGCGTCAAAATCATTTCTTCAAACGCTGTTTTTCTGTTGCAATTTACACCAGTTACAAACATTATTTTTTCGCTTTTCTCAACAGTTTTTTCATCATTTTCAGCATATTTTAGTACTTGTTTTAAGTCAGAAAAAGTTGTTTTTTCTGGATTTTCTGCATAATTTATTACGCGAGAAAGACTATCTTTTATTGCCCAAATTTTAGTCGTTGCCATTGTTATCACCACCACTTTTTGAGTTGTAAATCTCCAAAAAATTCTTCTCAATTATACTTAAACATTGTTCAATTTTTTCTTTTTCCAACTTATAAATGTTATCTTTTACTTTGCAAATATCCACATAAATTTTATAAAAATCTTTATCTGGAATGGAAAAAATCTCTTGTTTTAGTCCAACTTTTCTTAAATAAGCTGACAAACTTAAACCACTTTTTTGAGCATTTTTTTGCAATTTTTTCTTCTCATTTTCATTTGTTCTAATACATATTTCTGTTGTTTTATTTCTCAAAATTCTTCACTTCCTTTCAAATTTTTAGTAGGGGTTATAGGGGATAAAATCCCCTTTCAACGAACGTTGTCGGTTTTGTGCTATACAAAACCTATGCTCGCTACACTAATAGACATTTTTCATAAGCAATTTTCCTCCTTTCTTTTTTGCAAAAAAAGAAACCTTATTTTCAATGCTTCTTACATTAAAAATAAGGTTATGTATTTAGGCTTGATTTCTAAACATACACATATTCATTAAAAACAATTTCTTCGGCTCGATTTTTGATATTATTCATTTTAGCAACCCATTCTAACTGATTGTTCGCTTTTAAATTTTCTGTAACATTTTCATTTTGAGCAAACTCTTTTATCAACTTTTCTAAAAGATTTTTGCAATTTTCGTCTATGGAATGCAGGTAAGAATTTAATTTTCCATCCAACAATAAATCTGTAACTAAAACACAATTATGTTTTTTAATATATTTTAAATGTGCTCTTCCATATTTTCCAATCACAAAATTCGTGTCTTTTGGTATAAATAAATTGGGAATATAATAATCTCCTTTTTTAATGTATTCAATACCTGTTTTTTCATTGATAAAACTTTCTTTCATATTCATATAAAATCACTCTCCTTTATAAAAATTATATTTAAAAATCAATTAGAATACAACTGTGCAAATAAAAGTAGAAACCAGAGGGAAGGAGCGAGAGGGATTAGGTGTAATAATTCCCTTATGCAAAAAAAGAATTATTACACCTATATTTTGAAACCGTCGGTCAGTCGCTTCGTTTCATAGGTAGTCTAGTAAGTAACAAAAGTTACTATAATTGCTGATATGTTTAAATATCTTGTTCATCCTTGCCCAAACTTTTTACAATTATAAATTCATTTCAAGTTTTGCCTCCCATTACTCTTTGATTATTGTGAGTCTATCGTTGTAAAATCTCACTCACGCATTTTGTGTAAATAGACTGTTTACACGAATACGAATTAAGTTAGCTGTTCAATCTTTGATTGTTACAGATAACTTATGCCTTTATGGCAGATTTTATTGCATCGGCTCATTACACCTATCACTTTTATAGAGTTTGTGGCATTTCTCTTTAAGACGACAAAAAAGACCCTATTAATAGGATCTTATATGTACATTAACTATTTATTTTTGTTTATTTTCATCTTGAGAAGGTTTCTCTAAGATATTATCTATATCATTAACCCACAATCTTAGTATATCACCTTTTAGTAGATTTTCATTTTTATGACCTAAATCTTTTCTTATAGTATAAAATAACTTTTCAATTTGAAACATCAATTCTATTCCGTTTCCTAAATTATTTATAGCAATTTTTCTAAAAATAGACCATTCTTTTAAAACTGAATCTGATGCCCATGTGATTAACTCACCATTATTATCTGCTACAAACTTAATTAATCTGTTAATTTTTTCGATTTGAAAATTTTCTTTTTCTTCTTCGGTTGTTAAATTGAGATCATTATAAAAGAAATAAGAGAATTCATTAATCATTTTTTGATATATTGGTAATTTTTTATTTCTAATTTCTTGTTCCTTGTTATCTTTTCTTTCCCATACTTTTTGAACAATAATCGCAATTATAGATAGAAAACCAGTAATAATTGCGACGGTAATAGTTGGATAATCTTTTATGGAATTCCAAATAAATTTAAAAATCATATAGATACTAACACATATTGCAATTATAAAAATTAATCCTAATATAACAAAAAAAGTTTGAAATAGTTTGTTGTTTGACTTGTTCATAATATTTTCTCCTTTATTTATAAATTCATACTATAAAAATATTATATCATAAAATTACAAAAAAGTTAGTTGTTATTAAATCATGTTAAAGATTATCAAATGTTAATAAAAATACCTAGCAAAATTGATTGACAAAAATAATTTGACTTTAAATATGAATATCAATAAGTAAGTCAATTGCTATGAATTTTGTCAAACAAATGTCAAACAAATTCGTTTTTAAATTTGATTTTTATAAAATATTGTGATATAAATATTTTATAAAATAATAACTGTAAAGCTTTGTAAAATGGATAGTTTAAATACCAAAGTTTAATTTTAAATAATGGTAACTATAAAATGAAGGCTACGACTTTGACTCTGGCATGCGTGTGTTCGAATCCCACCAGCCCAGCCAAATTTATTTTAAAAAATATAAAAAAACTATTGACAAATAAAAATCAATCGTTTATAATGAATCTTGTCACTAAGAAAAAAGAAAAATTTCATATGCAGGTGTAGTTCAATGGTAGAATTCCAGCCTTCCAAGCTGGCTATGCGGGTTCGATTCCCGCTACCTGCTCCAACGACGTTTCTGTTCGAACTTTATATCGAATAGAGAATACAAAAATCAATCAGAAATGGTTGATTTTTTCTTTTGCAAAAAATCATCCTAAGTCTATAATGAAAGGATGGTGCGAAAAATGAAGATAATTAAGCAAGAACTAGAATTTGAGGAATGTCTAAAACAGCGACTTGAATTTATATGTGAGTTTTCTAAAGTTACTCCTATTTTTGTAAATGGAAGTATTAGAAAATTAGAAAAATCTAATCTTACATATATTGAGCCACATAGAGTGATTATTAAAAATATTACTTTTTTAGTTTTTAATTATTCAAATGATGTTTATATTTCAAATTTGACTAAAAAGATTAAATTATCAGAATTAGAAGAATATTTGAAAAAATTATAATTGTAAATATTTGACATTTCTTAAAATCGTAGTATAATATAATCAATAAAAAATTTATATTTACTCGGCAAGAGTTATATATATATTGAGTACTTTGAAAAAATTATATTATATTGCATTATTGTATTTTAGTTTATGATAAATGGATTTAAGAGATGTCAGTAGTACTCGTGTACTTTGATGTCTCTTTTTTGTTAGATTGGAGGTTATGAAAATTGAACGAAGAAAAGAAAAAATGTGGGTTATATTTAAGAGTTTCAACAGAAGACCAAGCAAGAGAACGGCTTTAGTCTTCCAGAGCAAAAAGAAAGATTAGAAAGTTTTTGTAAATTCAAGGGTTATGAGATAATAGACTATTACGAAGATGCAGGAATAAGTGCGAAAACTGGTAATCATAGACCAGAATTTGAGAGATTAAAAAGTGATATAAAAGCTAAAAAGATAAATACTATTGTTGCTCTAAAACTAGATAGAATAACCAGAAGTATATTTGACTGGGAAAAACTAATAACTTTTTTAGACGAAAATAATGCTTATATTGATTGTGCTAATGATGAAATAAATACTACAACTGCAAATGGAAAAATGATTTCAAGACTTTTAATGAGTGTTAGCCAAAATGAAATTGAGAGAACTAGCGAAAGAACAAAAATAGGTTTAGCAGGTGCAATAAAACAAGGACATATTCCTCATATTGCTCCATTAGGTTATAAAAGAGAAGATAAAAAATTAGTAGTTGATTATTCTACTAAAGATATTATAATTAGAATATTTGATTTATATTATAATGGCTATTCTTATCAAAAAATTAGCAACCTGTTCAATGAAGAAAAGGTATTAGGAAAAGATAATTGGAGAGATTCAACAATTATGGGGATTTTAGAAAATGAAATATATAAAGGCGATTTTGTTCATGGTAAAAGAACAAAACACCCAACTTATTATGAAGATGTTGTAGAGCCTATTATTTCAAAAGAAATGTGGTCAGACTGTCAAGTACAGAAAAAGAAAAATTCTAGAAGCTACCAAAGAACATTAACTTATTTGTATTTGCAAAAGTTAAAATGTCCTAAATGTGGCAGAGTTTTAGGTGGAAAAGCAACTACAAAGAAAAACGGAAATGCCTACTTCTACTATTATTG
Source organism: uncultured Clostridium sp. (assembly GCA_947648495.1). Lineage (GTDB taxonomy): Bacteria > Bacillota > Clostridia > TANB77 > CAG-508 > Scatovivens. Next base: position 5,061 of record CANSOA010000004.1, on the reverse strand, counting down.
TAATGACTGCAAGATTGAATTTAAAGAGAAAGTTATCAATGACTATTTTAATCAGTTTATTAGTGAATTAGTAGAGTATGACTCTGTTGTAAATCAATTCTTCTTGCCTATGATAAAGCAAAAATTTGATGAGCCTAAAGAACAATTAGAGAAAGAAATAAAAGAGCAAAACAGCAAATTGGAAAGAATTAAAAAAGCCTATATCAATGGAGTTTTTGAATTAAAAGAATATAACGAAGAAAAGAAAATAGTCGAAAATGCTATTGAGGAATTACAAAACAAATTAGAAACTACTGATTGCACCGAAGAACTAAAATTTACACCAAAAGATATTTTACTAAAACGAGATATTGATTTTATTAATAAGGTTAAGTTAGAAAAAGAATATCAAGCAAGAACAAAAACTTGGAAAGATTATACAAGAACAGAACAAGCAGAACTTATAATGAAATATGTTGATGATATAGAACTTGCTTTAGTTGGTAACGAAATTGTAGTTAAGCAAATAAACTTTAGAGAATCAATATGTAAGCCTTGTCAAGAATTATTTGATAAAGGTTATATAGATACTGCAAAACCTGCAATATTTGGCAATGTACTAGGTAATATTAGATTTAGTAACTATTTACCAGAGAAAGAAGTCGGCGAAATAATTATGAGGTTAAGGCAATATTATGATGTTGGTTATACTGAAGCAACCTACTATGTAGATAAACAAGCATTTTACTTTGACTTTGCTGAAGATAACTCTGCTATTGTTAGAGTATTTCCTTTAGAAGATTACTACAAGCTAGACCCAGATAATAAAATGGAGACTTATGAATTTGGAATACTATATATGCGTGAAGAAGATAAATTTCAAATGCAAGAAATTGACACAGCATTTGATTATATACCAGATGAAACAAACGATAGTGTAATTTATACAAAAGAGCCTACTCCTATTTCAGTAGGTGTTAAGCCAGTAAAATTCTGCGAAGAAAATGCAGAAGAAAAAAATTAACGTGGCACGTTTTGTTTTTATGAAATAAAAATGAAAGTGGCGATAGTTAATTTGAATAAAATTTATTTGCCAAAAATAAATTTTATTGCCTCGCAGAGCCCCCGAGTTTTGATGGTACGTCAAAACTCATAGGGGGTTAGGACTTATGACAAGGTCAAAGTCCTATAAAAAAATACTTCGTATTTTTTTAAGCCTTCGGCTAATTTTGTTTGATGAAGAAAATTCAAAGGAGGTACTTTATGGAGCAAGAATTGGCATATTCTTTTCACTTAGGTAGTGATAAAAACAAAAGCAAAATTGCAAAAAAAGTTGCAAAAGATAACGTATCTGGTACTACTTCTTTGGCAAATAATGCTATTCAAAATGCAAAAAATTTGTCTGATGTTAATAAGCATAATTTGAGAGATTATGATAATCAAACAGAACTAATTAGAACAATATATGGGACAAATGATATTGTAAATGATGTAAAACAAGTATATTTAGATGAGTTTGAACAAGCTAGAATTGAATACAACAATAAGCAAACTAGAAATGATAGAAAAATAGATAATTACTTTACAAAAGTATGTGAATCTCAAAATGATATTGCTTGTGAAATTATAATAGAACTGGGAGATATGGATTTTTGGAATGATAAAGACGAAAGATATAGACTTAAAATGGTTGATGTATATAATGAGCAAGTAAAAGACTTAATTAAAATTGTACCAGATTTTAAAATAGCAAATGCAACAATTCATTTTGACGAAACATCTCCCCATATACACGTTATAGGAGTTCCAGTAGTAGAAAATTGTGCTAGAGGAATGAAAAAGCAAGTGGGAAAAAGTAAACTGTTTACAAAAACTCTACTTACTGAAATACAAGATAAAATGAGAAATGCTTGCATTAAGTCATATAACAAGTTTTATGAGGTTAATACTAGACTAAAAGAAAAGCAAAAAGGCAGAAATCAAGATATTAATGTTAAAGATATGGGAGATTACAGAGAAATCAAAAAACAACTAGCTAAAAAAGAGCAAAGGCTTGAAAAAGCAAATACTCAAACGAAAATACTTGATAATACCAGTCAAGATATAGACAAAATTATAAACAACCTAAAACCAACTAAACTAAATAAAAACAATATGGTTATTTCAAGCGAGGATGTCCAGAAAGTCAAAAATTATATGAGAGATGTAAAAGAGATTACTAAAACTGTTAGAAGTGTAAATGACCTAAATATAGCCATTAAAGATTTTGAACATTCTGCTTTTGAGATAGCACATAAAAATCGTTCACTTAAATACGAAATAGAATTAAAAGATAATGAAATCGGTAATTTGAAAAAGGAACTATCTACTAAAGATAAGATTATAGGAAAATTACAAACTGAAAAAGAAAAGATAAAACAGGAATTACAGAAATTTAAGGGCTTTTGGCATAGTATTATGAGCCATTTTCACAAAAGAATTTGCTATGACAAAGATAATAACTATAAAATTGTAAGTGATGACCTATATAAAAATGGCATATTTGACGACAATGATAATGAAATTGCTAATAACATTTATAGAAAAGTAACGATACCAGACGAAAACAAGCAAATTAAGAATAAAAAGAAAAATAATGATACCAGATTTTAAAAGGAGGAAATTTAGATATGAAAAATGAATTACCAAAAACAAAAATTGATGAAAGAACAGGTATTGAATATCATTTAGAGGGGGATTATTATATACCAAACTTAGCAATGCCTCAACAAGAAAAAATTACTTTAAATAAATATGGAAGAATGAGATTAAAATATTTAAAAGAACACAAAAAAGCTGATTATACTATAATGCTTATGGACGGAACATTAAATATACATTTAAAAGAAATACAAGAAACAGCAGATAGTAGAGTACAAGAGATTATTAGTGAGTTAAAATCTAAAAGCGATTTGATTGAAGATATGAAAAATACTGATATGATTTATTGGGTTGGAACTATGAACTCGATAAAAAATCAAGCTGAGGAAATTGTTTATAAAGAATTGATTTATGTTTAAAAAGTTGTTAAAAGCGAATGAGATTTTTCATTCGCTTTTAAGGTTACAATAAAATTGTAATTTAATTATTTCATTTTTCTATCTACTTCATCTTCACTTAATACATCCAAATTTTCATATGGATAACTGCAAAGTACACTATCTAAATATTTGATTCCACAAAAATATTTACAAATAGAAGTGTTTTTTACAGCGCATTTATGTTCCTTTGTATTTTCGATTTCATTCCACGGACAACTAGTTTGATTCCAATCAACACTTTCACTAACTAAATCTATATCCATATTAGCACCTTTAAGTTCTTTAATCTCTTTATTTTTCATCTTAATCTCCTATACAAATTACTCGTATAATGAATAATATCATGAAGTTATATTTTTATCAACAAATATATGTGTTAAATTGTAATTAGTTGTTACTACTCATTCTCAGGTTTTTGATAATACATAATATCATTAAGCTCACAGCCAATCACAAAGCATAATTTAGATAAAACATCTTTATCATATCTGACAACAGTTCCCTCATAATATCGTCTAATTACTTGATGATGTAATCCAGTCTTCTTCACAACTTGGTTTACAGTTATTCCTTTTTTATCCATAATCGTTTTTATATCAAACTTTATATCTCCATAATCTTTATAAACAATAATACTATCCATAATTTCACCTCTAAAAATATTTTAGCATTTAGGCGGAATATTTAAGAGCCGTTTATTCGTTCGGAATAAATATTCAAAATATATATTCACAAATTCTATATACTATGATAGAATACAATTGCTTGTTATATAAAAAGTAAGAGATAAGTACCAGTTATCCCTTACGTCTAGCTATTCGTCTATTATCAACAGGTAAACGATTGATTAATAATTCATGTGGCTCAATTTGGAAAATATTTGCTATATGGTCTATATAATCACTTGAAATATTTCTTTTTTCGTTCTCCATTTCGGAAACGTAGCCAGAACTTGTCCCTAAAAGTTCGGCGAAATGTTCTTGTGACCAGTTTTTTTGCATCCTAAAATAGACTATATTATTTGCTATTATTTTTCTTGTTTTTGTAACAACGATTGCCACCACCCCTTTTTGATACGACTTTAACTTACTACTATTGTATTATGTCCAAAAAGGTTTTAACATACTATTATATCGGAAGTTTAGCCTCAAATTTGTGTAACAAGCAAATTTTTTGGAGATAAATGAAAATGGAAAATCAAAAAGAAATTGCTATGTTAGAGGACATAAGAAAAGCCATATCTGATGTATTTATAAATGAAAACTGGAGAAATCTTGGGCTAGAAAAAGTTGACTTATACATAGAACAGTCAGAAGATTGCAAAATGCTAAAAATATTGAGAAAATTAAGGGATTTGATTGAAGTTTATAAATTAGCAGCGGCTAGAGAATTGATAAATCAAGAAATTGTCTATTTAAAAGGAATAGAAAAGAAAAGCAGATTTGAAAAAGTAATAAAAATAGTGGATAATTTGCTAGAAGTTTATTTAGAAGGATTCAAAGACGAATACCCATTTGTATTGTCCGAACCACAGTATAATCTTACAAAAGATGAGTTAGAAGAAGTGCTTTATTATATAGAGCATTGGGAAGAAATTCATAGAGTAAGAGAGGAAAAAGATTAATAAATCGATTAAAAAGAAGGATAATTATATGGATTGGGAAGAAAAATAAAAGTTAATAAAATTATGAAATTTTCTAAGTTAGGGGGTTGCAAATTATATGAATTTGTGTTAAATTATAAATAATCTGATTGATATTGTATCAATCGTTAAGAGAAGTTGTAGATAACTACGACAATCGCTCCATTAGAAAAGTCATTGTATTAGAAAAGGGTCTAGTATGATGGCTTTTTTATTATGACTAACACTCAAATATTTACTTCAAATTATGCATTATTATATAGGTCATGAAATCTTGATTGTAACTCCAATTTGACAATTTTATGTGGTTCAATGTCAATAGTTGGGGTAAAAAACTTGAAAAGCATTTTGACTACAATA
>CANSOA010000003.1 GCA_947648495.1 uncultured Clostridium sp. | reverse complement strand
AACGCGGGACAACTTGATTAAAAGTCAAGTGCTCTACCACCTGAGCTAATAGCCCATCTTTTGCAATATCTTTTCTAACTTTTGTTAGTCAAGACATATAATAGTATAAACGTTTTCTTCCGATTTGTCAATAGTTTTTTGAAAATTTTTTAATTTTTCTTGCATTTTTCTAAAAACTTCCTTTTTAGTTTAAACAAATAAACTAAATTTATACGTTTTCCAATTTTAACAACATCTCTTTCTTTTGAATACCATATGCATAACCAGTCATTGAACCGTCTGCACCAATCACTCTGTGACATGGTACAAGTATTGCAATTGGATTTTTACCAATTGCTGTTCCAACAGCCCTAAAAGCCTTCTCATTTCCTATTTTTCGCGCAATTTCCTTATACGTAGTTATTTCTCCATATGGTATATTACAAAGTTCTTTCCATACTTTCTCTTGAAATACAGTACCAGTCAATTTTACAGGCAATTCAAATTTTTCTCTTTTTTTTAGAAAATATTCATTTAACTGATTTCCACAAGCTTTTGTAATGCTATTTTGAAAACTCACTTCTGCAATTTTATCAGTAAATTCAATTGCTTCAATATATTCATTAGTAGCTTTTATTTTTATCCATCCTATTGGACTTTTATAATATGATATATACATTTTTTCTCCTTTATTAATTAATATTTCATATTTATTTTTCCAAAACCGCTGTCTCTATTGATTTTACTAACAAATAAATTCTTCAAAAATTCCAATTTAATTATTTCCACAATTTATTTAAGCCTATTTTTAATCTTCACACTTACTATTTTATTTGTTATTTCAATATATTTAGCAGTTTAATAAAAAATAAAACCAAGAGTGTCCCCGTCCCCAAAAATATTTTATACTTTATATCTTATCATTTATTTCTAAAAAATCTACCCCTTTTATTTACTTTAATTAAAAATTTTGATATACTCTATCTATGGAAACACATGAAAGATATAATCATTTTAATAATTTTTTAAAAAATAAATTTCGGAGAAAAAACATTAAAAATATGTATTGATGCTGGTTTTACTTGTCCAAATCGTGATGGAAAAGTTTCCACAGGAGGCTGTATCTTCTGCAGTAGTAGAGGTTCTGGCGACCATATAACTTCAACTGATACAATTTCTAATCAAGTTAAAAACTATTTTAAAAGTTATAAATCAGCCAGAGCTCGCAAGTTTATTGCTTTTTTTCAGAATTTTACCAACACTTATGATACTGTGGAAAACTTAAAAATAAAATATGATTCTGCATTAATTGACAACCGAATTGTGGCTTTAGCAATTGCTACTCGTCCAGATTGCATCAATGAAGAAATTGTTCAACTTTTAAAAAGTTATACAAATAAATATTATGTTTGGGTTGAACTGGGGCTACAAACTTCAGATGACCAAACAGGAAGATTTATTAATCGAGGATATAATAGTTGTCAATTTACAGAAGCAGTGAATTTACTAAATCGCTATAATATTGATGTTGTAACTCACATTATGGTTGGGCTTCCTAACGAAAATTTTAATAATATCATCAATACTGTTGATTTTCTTAACAAACATAAGATTGCGGGTTTAAAAATCCATTCAACTTATGTTGTGGAAAATACAATTTTAGCAAAAATGTACAAAAATCGGTATTTACAAGCCACTAATTTTAGACGAATATTTAAATATTGTTGCTTACATTTTAACGCATATTTCAAAAAATATAATTATCCACAGGATATCTGGAGACGCTCCTAAAACTTCACATATTGCTCCAGAGTGGAATTTACACAAAAAATGGATTTTGAATGGATTAGATAAATTAATGCGTGAAAAAAATCTAAGGCAAGGAATGTATAAAACCTAATTAAAGTAGGTTTTGTTTTTATAAAAAAATACACTGATATATTTTGGGGACGGGGACAGTCTTTAGTTTCCCTATATGGAAAAACAGAGTAAAAATGAGAAAAAGAGAGAAAATAAATTTTCAAGACTGTCCCCGTCCCCAAATCCACCCAAATTCAAAATTCAAAAATTCAAAAAATCCCAAAATCCCCCTAATCCCAAATCCACATTTCTAATAAAAATATTCAAATAGATTTTAAAAAATTAATCCCTTCAATACTTAAATTGCAAAAACAGGTAAAAAAAGATTAAAAGAAAATTAAAAGAAATCCACAATTTGTTAACTAACTGTGGATTTCTTTTCTATAATTTTTTAAAATCTTACTCAATTCTACTTCATCTTATCTTTTACTAATATACATTTCAGGTAATAAATCTTTTAATACTCTTATCTTATCTTCTCTTATCATAACCTTTGTATCAATATTTTTATCATCAATCATTCTTATTAATTCTCTACATCTTCCACATGGTGCATATATCGTTCCTTTTGCCGAATAAGCTACAATTTTATCTATTTCCGTTTCATTATTTTTTAACATTTCCAAAACCGCAGCATGTTCAGCACAATTTCCCAAGCTACATTTAGTCTCAAGTGATATGCCTGTAAAGATATTTCCATTTTTAGTCAGTAAAGCACAAGCAACATGTCCTTCTGTTGCATATTCACTTAATTTTCTTTTATTGGCTATTTTCCTTGCTTCTTTAATTAATTTTTCAAAATCAATATCCATTTCTACACATCCAAATTCTTCACATATTTTGCATTTTCTTCAATGAACTTTTTACGTGGTGCAACTTCATCTCCCATCAATAATGAAAAAGTTTCGTCAGCCACCATCGCATCGTCCATTGTAACTTTGATTAAAATTCTATTAGTTGGGTCCATTGTTGTCTCCCATAATTGCTCTGGATTCATTTCTCCTAAACCTTTGTATCTTTGAATTCCAACCTGATCTCTCGAAATTCCTTTTTCCTCCAACTCTTTAAACGCTTTTGATAAATCTTCATCTGTATAACAATAAATATCTTCCATACCTCTTTTTGACAATTTAAACAACGGTGGTTGCGCCAAATACACATTTCCATTTTCAATCAAAGGTCTCATATAACGGAAGAAAAATGTCAATAATAATGTTCTAATATGTGCTCCATCCACATCCGCATCTGCCATAATAATAACTTTTCCATAACGAATTTTAGTAACATCAAATTCTGGTCCGATTCCTGCTCCTATCGCTAAAATAACTGGATTTAATTTATCATTTCCATAAATTTTATCTGCTCTTGCCTTTTCCACATTCAACATTTTTCCCCAAAGCGGTAAAATTGCTTGAAAACGTCTATCTCTTCCCTGTTTTGCACTTCCTCCTGCTGAATCTCCCTCAACAATGTACACTTCACATTCTTCAGGATTTTTGCTACTGCAATCAGCCAATTTACCTGGTAAAGTTGTCGTTTCCAAAGCATTTTTTCTTCTAACTAATTCACGCGCTTTTCTCGCTGCTTCCCTTGCTCTTGCAGCACTGATACATTTTTCTAAAATAGCTTTGGCAACATTTGGATTTTCCTCCAAAAAAGTAGACAAATGTTCATTTACTATTGATTGAACTATTTTACTAACTTCACTATTTCCTAACTTTGTCTTTGTTTGTCCCTCAAATTGTGGATCTTTTACTTTTACAGAAATAACAACTGTTATTCCTTCTCGAATATCATCTCCTTGAAGGCTTCCATCCTTTTCTTTCAAAATATTTCTCGATTTTGCATAATCATTGAATACTTTTGTAAGAGCTCTTTTAAATCCTTCTAAATGTGTCCCACCTTCAATTGTATTAACATTATTTACAAAAGTATAAATATTTTCGGAATAATTGGTTGTATACTGAATTGCAATTTCAACTGGATATTCCCCATCTTTTTCTATATAAATTGGCTTTGGATGCAATTTTTCTTTATTTTTATTTAAGTATTCTACAAAAGAATTTAAACCACCTTCATAGCAAAAATCCCCCTTTTTAGGATTTTCCCCTCTTAAATCTTCAATAATAATATGCAAACCTTTTGTCAAAAAAGCAATTTCTCTTAAACGATTTTCCAATACTTCATATTCATATTCTAATGTTTCAAAAATTGAACCATCAGCAAAAAATCGAACTGTTGTCCCCGTTTTATCTGAATCTCCAATTTTGGTTAAACTCTGAACCGTTTTTCCTTTTTCAAATTTCATTTGATAAATTCCGCCATCTCTTTGAATTGTAACTTCTGTCCATTCTGACAATGCATTCACGACTGATGAACCAACACCATGAAGCCCTCCAGAAACCTTATATCCACTATCACCACCAAATTTTCCACCAGCATGCAAAACTGTGTATACTGTTTCAGCTGCCGAAATTTTAGTTTTTGGGTGAATATCAATCGGAATTCCTCTTCCATCGTCTTCTACACAAATAATATTTCCTGGCTCAATTTTTACATGAATATTTTTACAATATCCAGCCAAAGCCTCATCTACTGCATTATCCACAATCTCATAAACCAAATGATGCAATCCCCTCACGGAAACACTTCCAATATACATACCCGGTCTTTTTCTTACAGCCTCTAATCCTTCCAAAACTTGAATTTGTTCTGCATTATAATCATGTTCAAACTTTTCCATTTTTTTACCTCTTTCTAAAATTTTCTTTTTCCTATTGTATTTGAATTTATATTGCTAATATAAGCATTAATCGTATTGCCTTTATTGACTAAAATCAATGATTTGGGATTTTCTTTTGATATATCCACAACTCCATTTTCAGCCAAAAGCTTTTCATAAAAGTTCTTGTAATCTTTTGTATTTTTTATATAATCTATATTAAATATAGCTATTATATCAATATCATTTAAAACAATTCCATTTCCTATGTGTAAATACATATCGTTATTTCCCTTCTTCCTGCACACTTCCATTTTCAACATAAAAACTTTTTATATTTTCCTTTTGCATCTTTATTTTGTCAGTACATGTAATCATTACTTGGCAATCTTTTAAATTTTCCAAAAAACTCTGACGCCTTTTCTCATCTAATTCAGACATAAAATCATCCAGTAAAAGAATTGGTGACTCGCCTATTTCTTCTTTTACAATTTTTAATTCACACAATTTTAACGTAAGCGTTGTTGTTCTTTGTTGACCTTGAGAACCATAAATTGAAACAATTTTTTTATTAATATAAATCAAAAAATCATCTCTATGAATGCCTGTACTTGTATAACCTCTTGCTAAATCAATTTTTCTTGACTTTTTCAAGTTATCCACAAAACCTTGCTTTTCTTGTGCATTTGAAATATATTTTATTTTTATAATTTCCTCTTTTTTCGTATTTTGCGTTATAATATCATGCATTTCTTGAATAATATCTGAGAATTTTTCTAAATATTGATTACGATAATTGAAAATCTGATAGGAAAGTTCTGCTAATTGCTCATCTAAAATATCTAATAAATCTTCACTTTTTCCCTCTTTTATCATTTGCTTTAAATAAGTATTTCGCTGTTCTAGTACGCGATTGTAATCATTTAATAAATGAATATAATTGGGTTTTAATGAACTAATCATCATATCTAAAAATTTACGCCTTTTTCCCGGTCCCTCTTTGATAATATCAATATCATCTGGTGAAAAAATAACAATATTAATTTTTCCAACAATATTACTTACTTTCGTTTGTTTTACACCATTGCAAAAAAATTCTTTTTTTTCCCCAATGTTAGTCTCTATCTTTCCACTTCTATCCTGTTTTTCATAATCAATTTTAACCGTTGTAGTTAATTCTTCAAACTGGATTAACTCCTTATCTTTCTTACTACGGAATGATTTTCCCATACTACATAAGAAGATTGCTTCAATTAGATTGGTTTTTCCCTGTGCATTATCTCCATAAAATATATTAATACCTCGATGAAAAGAAATTTCTTGTTCTTTATAATTTCTAAAATTTTTTAAACTGATTTTTTTTATGTACATTTATTTATCCTCATTTGCTCCATAAAATGTGGAAAACTAATCCTTCATTTTAATTGGTAATATCATGTAGACATAGTCTCCAGCTTCAATTGGTCTTATGATACATGGAGAACGATTGGTTCCAAATTCGATATAAACTTCTTCATCATCAATTGCCTTTAGCGCATCTAGGAAAAATCTTGGATTAAAACCAATTTCTAATTCTTTTCCTTCGGTTTCAACAAAAATTTCCTCTTTTGCGTCACCTGTTTGGTTAGAACACGAAATTGTTACTTTTCCCACTTCTATGTTGACTTTTACTGGATACTTCTTTTCTTTTTCTATTGATGATGATGAAATCAATAAAATTCTTTCAAAACAATTTTGAATATTATTTTTATTTGCTTTTATTCTTGTTTCCCAATTCTGCGGAATTGTATTGGAATATTTCAAAAATTCCCCATCTAGTAATCGTGTTACAATTTTACAATTTTCCATTTCAAACAATGCTTGATTTTTAGCGATACCAACTGTAATCATATCAAATGAATCAGAGATAATTTTATTTACTTCATTTAATGTTTTTCCGGGAATAACACAATTAAAATTATTGGTTTCTTCTATTTCTTTACTTTTGATTGCCAATCGATAACCATCTACTGCTACTATATTTAATTTATGGTCAATTATCTCAAATAAACTTCCTGTAAAAATCGGTCTGTTTTCCTCTGTACTAACAGCGAAAATGGTTTTTCTTATCATATTTTTTAATGTTGTTTGTTCTAATTTGACGGAATTATCAATATTTATTTTAGGCAATTCTGGAAATTCTTCTGGATTCATTGTTGCTAACTTATATAAAGAACTTTCACATTCAATTTCTAACAAATTATTTTCGTTGATACGTATTTGAATTTCAGCATTTGGCAATTTTCTAATAATTTCACTAAACATAACAGCATTTACGACTGTATTTCCTTGCTCAAGAATGTTGGCATCTAAAATATACTCAATTCCGATTTCTAAATCATACGAAGTCAATTTTACTTCATTGTCATTTGTCTGAATTAAAATTCCTTCTAAGATAGGCATCGTCGTTTTAGAAGATACTCCATTTATAACAGAATTAATTCCTTTCAAAATTTTTTCTTTCTCACAAACAAATTTCATTTTTCTTTCTCCTTTATTATATAAATATTATTAGTAGTATTAGTATTAGGTCCTGTGTAAATTGTGGAAAAGTATTTATAAGTCAGATTTCCCTAAGGGATTTCGTAGTGTATAACTCTGTGAATAATTACTAAGTTTTTCCACATAATAAACTTTCATTTGTTGATTGGTATTTATTAACATTTTATATACAGCTTTTCAACACCCATCCTGTGAATAACCTACGGAAGTCAGGACTATAAAAGAAAATAAATCTCTTTGGTAAAAATTTGTTTTATAAATATTTGTTTTTATAAAATTCAATTTTTATTTAGAAAATAGTTTTATTGATTGTCTCGAATTATATTTTTTAAACTTTCCACAATTAATTTTGTATTTGTGTTTTGTTTAATTTCTTTTTCGATTTTTCCATGTGCATGCATAACAGTAGTATGGTCTTTTTTGCCAAAATCCCTAGCAATTTGCGGGAATGACATATTGGCACTTGTCCTACATAAATACATAGCAATTTGACGAGGATACACGATGTCATTTGATTTTTTTGTTGAGATTAAATCTTTTTTATCAATGTTAAAGTATTTTGCAACAATATCTTGAATATAACTGGCTGTAATCATTTTTTCTTTTTGAAGGGCAACATCATTGATTGCTTTTTCCGTTGATTCTATTGTAATTGGCGTGTGTGTTAAAGAAGCATACGCAATGATTTTATTTAAAACGCCTTCTAATTCTCTTATATTGGTATTGATTTTTGTTGCAATAACTGATAACAAATAGTCGTCAATTAAAATATTTTCTAATTGGACTTTTTTACGCAAAATTGCTAGACGTGTTTCATAATCAGGCATAGATACATCAGCAAGTAGACCCCATTCAAAGCGTGTTTTGAGCCTTTCTTCTAATAAAGGAATATCGCGTGGTGGTTTATCGCTGGAGATAATAACTTGTTTGTTATTTTCACGTAAAGTATTAAACGTATGAAAAAATTCTTCTTGACCTAATTTTTTTCCTGCAATAAATTGAATATCGTCAATCAGTAAAATGTCAATATTTCTATATTTTTTTCGGAACAATTCATTTTTGAAATTTCCATCTTTAATGGAGTTAATTAATTCATTTGTGAAATTTTCACTTGTTACATATAAAATCGTAGTATTTGGATTATTTTGTAAGATTTTATTACCAATTGCGTGCATTAAGTGTGTTTTTCCAAGACCTACACCACCATAAATAAATAACGGATTATACGATGAGGCAGGAGAGTCAGCAACTGCTAATGCCGCAGCTTGGGCAAATTTATTATTATCTCCAACGACGAAAGTATCAAACGTATATTTTGGATTTAAATAGGTTTTGGAATATTCTTCGGATTGTGTATAATCATTATTGTTTTCTTCTGGTGCTCGTTCGATATTTTGTAAATCGCTTTTTTCAACAATTTTGATGTCACAAGATTTATTTGTAATAAAATTAAATGTATTCACAACTAAATCATATAATCTGGACTCGATTGCATCTTTTTGAATGGTAGATTGCGCTATGAGAATGATTTGGTTATCGTGAACTGAGTCAATATCCAGATTTTTTATCCAGGTTGTGTAGGAAATATTAGTCATTTCTTCTTTTAGAAGATCTTTTGCTTTGGTAAGTAAATCGTTTTTATCTGAATACATTTATTTCTTCCTTTCCTAAGTATTTTTCTATATTTTTTCCAGAAATTAGGAAACCATAATTTCCGTAAGTAAAAATATATACCTAATAATATCAAAAAAAAAAAAAAATAGCAAGAGAAATTAGAAAATAAAATATGAAAAATTGTAAGAAGAATAGGAAATGGTAAAATGGGGGAGGTAAAATAAAAAGAGTAAGTAAAATTTGGTAAAATTTGGGGACGGGGACAGTCTTAAAAATTAAAATATTTAAAACTATTGGAAATAGTGAATTATACATAATTAATTAAAAAACATGAAAGGGACACTCTTACTAGAATAAAATAAGTTAAATCTCTGAATATAAGTATTTTGAAGGAATATAAGAAAAAAATATAATTTTATTTTTTAAATATTTTAAAGAGTGTCCCCGTCCCCAAATACCATCCAAATAAAAAAGTCAAAATAAAAATTTTATATGATTTCCACAAATTACTTGACTTTTTATAAATTTATATAGTATAATATGTATTACTTGTGAACAGAAAAAGAAATAAATATATAGGAGGTGCAAAATGAAAAGAACTTATCAACCAAAAAAAAGACAAAGAAATAAGGTTCATGGTTTTAGAAAAAGAATGCAAACGAGAGCAGGAAGAAAAGTTTTAAAAGCTAGACGAAATAAAGGAAGAAAAAAACTTAGTGCTTAAATAGGAAATAGGGGCGTTTTGCGTCCCTTTTTTAAGTAATATTAAGTCGAAAAAGAGAATTTTTATGAAAAAAACAATCATGATAAAAAGAAGATATGAATTTAAAATATTATTTTCCAAAGGTAAAGTTGCTTATGGCAGGAATGTGACAATGTATGTTTTAAAGAATAAATTAAGTGTTAATAAATTAGGCATAGCGGTGGGAAAAAAGAGTGGAAAAGCAGTGGATAGAAATCGAATTAAACGATTGATTCGCGAAAATTACAGGCTTACAGAAGATAAAATAAAGTGTGGATATAATATTTTAATTTCTGTTAATAAAAAAGCGGAAATTAAAAATGTTGATTTTTATGATATTAAAAAAGAGGTTGAAAAATTATTTAAGAAATCTGAATTATGGTTAGAAAAAACATGAAAAAATTAATTTTTAAAGTAATTGATTTTTATAAAAAGTATATTTCTGTATATTTGTCACAAATGTGTGGAGTTCATTGCAAGTTTGAACCAACCTGTTCCGAATATACTAAACAGGCAATAGAAAAATATGGTATAATAAGAGGTATTTGGAGAGGTTTTAAAAGAATTTTAAGATGTAATCCTTTCTCAAAAGGAGGATATGATCCATTAAAATAAAAGAAGGAGGAGATGTTTTGTTTAAATTTTTTGCTAATATTTTTGGCTATGTGTTAAATTTTATTTATGGAATTGTGAATAATTATGGAGTCGCTATTATTTTATTTACAATTATTTTAAAATTAGTCATGTTGCCAATATCGATTAAACAACAAAAAACAATGAAGAAGTCAGCTAAAATACAAGGACAAGTCAAAGAAATTCAGGAAAAATATAAAAATGACCCAACAAGAATGAATCAAGAGGTTATGGATTTGTATAAAAAGGAAAATATGAGTCCATTTAGTGGCTGTCTTAGCTCAATTTTGCAGATTATTTTGGTAATTTCAATGTTCTATTTAGTTAGCAGTCCATTGACTTATATGAAACATGTTGATGGAGATTTGATTAATCAATATTCTCAAGAATTGCAGGAAACAGAAGGAAATACAAACTATAGAGAAATTGGAATTATTCGTATGAAATCCTCAGAAGATGAAAGAGTTAATATTAATATGAATTTTTTAGGACTTAATCTAAGTGCTGTACCATCCCAGAATTATAAGGATTGGAATGTTTTTATCATTCCTGTTTTATATGTAGCGACTTCATTTTTATCAACAAGAATGACAGCTAATATGAATAGACCACAGAAAAATAAAGAAAAAGTAACTATTTCAGAAGATACAAAAGATTTAGTGAAAAAAGATGAAGATAACTTTGATATGATGGAAGAAATGAACAAAAATATGATGATTATGATGCCACTTATGACTGTATCTATAGCATTAATAGCACCATTGGGCTTAGCACTATATTGGCTAGTGAATAACATTTTTATGTTAGGAGAAAGAGTGATTATTAATAAAATTTGTAAAACTGGGGAGGAATAAATATGGACGCAAAAACGTATATTTTTGAAGGAAAAACGACCAATGAAGCAATTGAAAAAGGATTAAGAGAATTAAAAACCAATAAAAATAAAGTAGAAATTAAAGTATTAGAAAATGAAGATAAAAAAACATTTTTTAGTATATTAACTCCAAAAGTTGTGAAAGTGGAGATGAAATTTAAAGAAAACAATATTAATAAAGAGAAAAATCGAGAGCCAATGGATGTTGGGGAGATTATTAAAGATTTAGAGAATTTTTTGAAGAATTTTATTGCAAAGTTGCCTACAAAAGATTTGCAATATGAAATAAAACAAGATGGAAATTTGATAAAAATTGACATAACAGATGAAAATGCTTCTTATTTAATAGGTTATAGGGGAGAGACGTTAAATTGTTTGCAAAATATTTTATCGAATATTGCGAGTAATGATAAACAGGAAAAAGTAAGAGTTCTGCTAAATATTAGTCATTATAGAGAAAAAAGGGAACAAGATTTAAAAACATTGGCTAGCAAAATTGCTGATTCTGTTGTAAAAAGTAAAAGGTCAATTACGTTAGAGCCAATGGTTGCTTATGATAGAAAAGTTGTTCATAGTGTTTTGCAGGAACATGATAAAGTAAAAACCTATAGTATAGGGAAAGAGCCTTATCGAAAGGTGGTTGTGAGTTTGAAGTAGAGGGAAACCTCTATTTTTTTATATAAAATGCATATGGACATTTTATATATCATATAAATATAATACATCAAAAAGTTTAGGAAACTTGCTTACACGAAGGATTTTATCAAAGGAGGCTTTTATGGATTTAGAAACGGTAGAAAAAGTAAGAAAGCGGTTTAAGGAGATTTTTACAGAGGAGTTTTCAGAAGAGGAAGTAGAATCTATGGTTGAAGTGCCAGGTGGAAAGAAGGAATTATATGTTCTGACAAGAAAAGACGAAGATTTATTGTTTTTTGCAAGAATTATAAGGAGTGAAGGAGGAAAAATAGAAAAAGTTATGGTAGGACGAAGTCCACTTACATTAAAAGCATAGCAAGAGAGGGAAGCGGGAGTAATTTCTCGCTTTCTTTTTATTTGAAAATTAGATTTAAGTTTGTTTTTTATAGATTATTAGGATAAAAAAGTTTGTTTATTAAAGTTTCTAAAAATGTAGTGTTACAATTGATGTGAAACAAAAACAAGTAAAAAATAACTTGTCTGTTTCATATCAATTTTTTTATTGTCTTTAGTACTTTTCCCCACTAAAGACAATAATAAGGGGAAAAATTAAAAGAAAGGGAAAGTTTATGAAAGATAAAGAAAATAATTTAATTTTAAACAATGATGAACAAGAATTATTTGATGTTTTAATTTTTTTAGGTTTAAAAGAAGTTTTATCTATATCAAAGGAAAGATTAAAAAAAGATAATGACTTAAATACTTTTCTAAGTTTCTTAGTAGAAGTTCAATGTTTATTAAGGAAATTAGGTCTTGAATTCAAATTTAAAATTGAGGAGGTAAAAGAATAATGAAATGTAGAGGGAAATTCAAATTTAAAGAAATTGTAAAAAAAGACGCAGGAGCATTTACAAATGCACAAGGTCAAGAAATAAAATACGACGAAAGTTACGTTCTTAAAGTTGACGAAAAAACAGAAAAAGGAATTCAAGAAAGAACTTTCAAACTACCAAAAGACAGTTTGCTTGTTCCAGAACTACAGAAAGTTGCAGAATATACAGACATTGTCCTTGATTTTGAAGTAGTATTTTATAACAATTCAATTCGTGTTATACCTACAGAAATTGTAAAAAAATAGATGTAGTATAATAAATATTTTTTGAAAGGAGAATATTGTTATGTTAAAAACAATCGTAACCGCAGAAATGTTACAAGGTGTTTTAAATGAAATTACAGGTTTATTGCCAGTTGTAATTCCTGTCATGATAACGTTTATCGCAGTTAGAAAAGGAATTTCATTCCTTCAAAGTATCTTACATTCTGCTTAAATTTTGTCATGTAAAAATATTTAATGAAAGGAGTGTTACTTATGGATACTACTACAACAGTAACTACGGTTTTATCTAGTATTGTAAAAGCGGACATGTTGCAAGGTGTGCTTGGTGAAATAACTGGAATATTGCCAGTTGTAATCCCAGTCATGATAACATTTATCGCAGTTAGAAAAGGAATTTCATTCCTTCAAAACATCTTACATTCTGCCTAATTAGAGGGGGGAGTTCCCCTCTCTTTTATTAAATGTGTAACATAACAATAAAACAAATATGGAAAATGAGCAAATTGAAAATGAAAATCAAATACAGGATAACAAATTTATATATGGAAATATCTTATTGGATAATGAAATTACAGAAAATGAAAAATATTCTAATGAAATGATACAAGAAAATGCTATTTTAAATAATCCAACCAATTTACAAGACGAAAAACTAGAACAAATCCACCAAGATTTAGGATTTATTTGTAGTTTCCTAATTATCTTTGTTTTGGTGATTGTGTTTCAATATATTTATAAATTTTTTAATATGTTTTTCAAAGTTTAGAAAGGATTAAGTTTATGAAAATACAATGTAAATTATTATTAATATTTATATTTATATTATTTTTAGTATTTATCATGTTCAAGAATGATTGTTTTGCGGAAAGCACAATTTATACATCTAAATTAAATAATGGAGAAACAATTACTTTAGAATTGCCTGAAGCTGTACTACAATATAAATATATAGCAATTTATGCAGGCTTTCAAGATTTAAATAAAACAGACTATAACTACTCTTTATTTTTTTCAAATTCAGAAATGTATTTTTCTTATACAAATACCTCTTATCTTTCCACTGATTGTTTAAGTGTAAAAACAGCTGATGGTAATAATCTTTTCTATTATTGGGGGAGTTTAAATTCCCAAAATAATATTTCATTAGGAAATTTAGATATGACAAGAGTAACAAGTATGAGTTCTTTAGGGAACAGTATTGCAATTAATGGAAGTAGATGGCAAGCATTTGGTTATGGAGATTTTCCATTTTCTAATTATGATTTTACAGTCTTAAGAAGGAAAACGGGAGAAAGTTATTCTGTTAGTGCAAATATAGACAATAGTTCTTATTTTGTCGACAAACTAAACTTATACGAACTAAACCTAACAGACCTAGACTACAACAGCCAAACCCATAAATTCAACCTAGCGACCTATACAAACTCGCCATGCTACGACGAAATCATGGAATATTACAACAAAGATTATCAATACATGATTTATTTAACAGACTACGAAAGAATTTTAACCTATCAAGATTATGATGACGATAACAGTTTTTCATATGGTTCTTACGTTATCTCTGGTTATATTGACTACCTAATAACAGATAAAGCATTTTTCTATTATAGTGAATATTACAATCAAGTCCTCTCCAACAGTGGGAATACTTTATTTAATAAAGACAAAGAAGATTATACAAAGCGTTTCTATTTTAAATTAACGTATAGTGAAGATAGTAATGACCCACATGCAGAAATTTGGGCAGACAACGGAAATTTATATAAAATAGATTATTTAGAAAGTTTTGAGGACAGATATTTTGTCGGCTCTAGTCAAACGATTTACTATGCAAATGAAAATGCAAAAGGTAATTTCAAAGACTTAACAAAAGACATCTATTATTTAGGATACTTAAATCCTACTGGTGGAAAAACACGAGATATTTCAGAAATACCTTTTTACGTTTATAATTTTGACTATGCAGGCGGTTCAACGGAATTATATGTCGTCAATCAAAATGACTATAATTATGAAGAAATGATTAATAGCAGATATAACAATTGGCAAGAACATTATGATAAATGGACGATTTTGACTGACGGTTCTACAGGCGGTAGTTATGCACAAGGAAACGATTTAACTTCATCAACTTTTTCAAAAGGAGATGTCACAGATGATACAACTACAGAAGATGATAAAAGCCATATTGGAGAAATTCGTACACCTTTTGGCGATGTAGACAAAATTGACGAAAAAAAGGAAACAGAAAATACTATAAAAGACGGAACGCTAATTACAGACACAGTCAATAAAATAAAAGACAAGTTTAGTTTTTCAAATAACATTGTTAATAATGCAAATGAAATCAAAGATTTTATTACGAATACACAAGAAACACACAAATATTACTTAAATATTAATCATAAATATTTAAAAGGACAAGTCTGTATTATAGATTTATCATGGTATGAACCTTATAAAAATACGGTAGACGCTTTTATTTGTGCTTTTGCCTATCTTGCATTTATCTGGCGTATGTTCTGTATTATACCAAACTTGATAAGTGGTGCAAGTGCAAGTTCATATCTATCAGACATACAAACTTACAAAGAAACAGGCTTTGGACGTTCTTCTAATATAAACAAAGGAGGTTTTTGATTATGGTAGAAACAGGATTACGAATTTTAATCATAGGAGTTATTATTGCTGTTGTAATTGGAGTAATTGGCACAGTCTCTTTTGGTTGGACGTTAAGTACAAGTTCCTATTTAGCAACTTTATCAACGATTTTTTCAATTATATTTTATATATTACCCATTAAAAAATTATCTCCGATTATAGTTATTTTTATTGGTTCAATGGTATTTAGGATTGTTATTGCAATTATCAAAGCAATTTGGCAATTAATTCCTATCTCTGGTTAAAAGGAAGGATTTTATAGAATGGATTATTCAATATTAGCAAAAACATTTAAGGATATTATTTTTATATTTTTAGGATTTTTAAAAGTGCCATTTTTAATATTAGCAGGTGTATTAGTAGCATTTATAGTTTTGATATTATGGAATATAGGCATTAGTTCTTTAAAAGGAAAACGTTTCCAAAAAGGAACATCAAAACAATACCTAAAGAAAAGAAATATTCTACAAAAATTATTTATCGACTTTCCAAAACGATTTGTTGACGATATGTTTGAACGTAACCCCGACTTTTTTCCCTATCAAGGTCTTATTATCTTTGAAGGAAGGCAAGGAAACGGAAAAACAATATCAGCCATTCAATGCGCTAGGCAAATGCAAAAGGAATTTTTAAAAGCCAAATGTATTACAAATTTGAATTATAGGTATGAAGACAACGAATTGAACCATTGGGAAAAATTAATTGATTACACAAACGGTATCTATGGCGTAATTGCGGTATTGGACGAAACGCAAAATTGGTTTAGTTCCAATCAGTCAAAGAATTTTCCGCCAGAAATGTTACAGGTAATTACTCAAAACAGGAAAAATCGTCGTGTCATTTTAGGAACAGCGCAAAATTTTTACTTACTCGCTAAAGCAATCCGAAGTCAGACGACCGAGATACGTCGTTGCACGACGTTCTTCGGGTGTCTGACGCTAGTTCGAAAATTTGAGCCAATCCTCAACTCCGAAGGGAATGTTGAAGAATTTAAAAATCGTGGTTGGTACTTTTATGTACATGACAAAGACTTGCGCGAAAGTTACGATACCTATCACGTTATAAATAGTTTAAAAGAGAGTGGCTTTAAGGATAATGCTGACGCTTTGTTTAATGAAAGCAGTCAGACAATTAATAGTATTATGGTTATTAATCAGAATATAAAAAAGAAATAAATTAAAAACAGTTTTATACAAGTAACGCCGGTTTTTGGATATACTTTTTTAGCGAGTGACGGACGAGCGTTAAGAAAAAGTTTATCCAGAAAATCAAGTTACGCGGATATAAAACGACGTGTTTTTAATTTTTATTAGGAGGGTTCTTAGTAACACCCTCCGAACGTCCCGAAAACGGGAAAAATTATTTTAAAAGGGGATTTAGTATGATAGATACTATCAAGATATATGCAGAAATTCCTTTTGAAATATATACAAAAATTTACAATAAATCAATTGTAAAATCTAGCATTGACAAAAAGACAGGTGAATTAATGTATGAAGTAGTAAACGACCATTTGGAAGGTTCATACAGTTCCAAACTTTCGGTTCGTGTGGGCTGTGGTGCCAAATATGGATTTTGTAATTTGGGTTATTACATAGAAATTGAAGGGTCTTATCATAAATTGAAAAAAGGCTATAACAGTCATAACGGTTTTTATGATTTAGAATTGATAGCAAAAGAATTAATTAAAATGGTACAAAATGCGTATAATGTTAATTTACCTAGTTCAGAAAATTGGTTTTTACAAAGATGTGATGTTGCTATTTGTTATGATTTAGAAGAACAAAAAAACGTAAAAGATTATATCAATAGTTTAAGTCGTTGTAGTTATCCGAGAAGAAAACTAAAGTTTTTTTATGATGAAAGTATTTATGTATCAGGGTCTACGACAACATTAAAAATCTATAACAAATACATAGAATTTAGAAAACATGATTTGAAAAAGTTTAATTCTACCGATTTTGATATAGAAAAGTATTTGGAAGAAATAAAGGGATTTGTAAGATTTGAATGTGAAATAAAAAAGAAAATGCTAGTAAAGTTATTGAATGAAAAACATATAAAAGTAGTTAATATAAAATATGAAAATTTAAAAAAGATTTGGAGTGAAGAATTTATGAAAGTGTTAAATTTAGCCAAAAATGATTTAAAAATAGTGCGCGGTAGAGAAGCAGTTAAGGCAAGGTTGCTAGAAGTATATAAAAAAGGAAAAGCAATGAGATTATATAATTTTTATTGTGCAATCCAGTTGGAAGGATTAACAGATATAAAAAAGAGTTTTTCCAATACGCGATATTATGAAAACATAAAAGATTTAAAAAGTGCGAGAGTGGACTTTTCGCAGATGTATAAAGTGGAGGAGGTTTTTTATTTTAATCCGTTTGAGAGTGTGGAAGTCGCCTAGAAAATAAAAAGTTAGAAAGAGGAATATTTCAATTAATCCTCTTTTTTATTTGCTATTAAAGGCAATACTATTATTACTATTGTTATTATTGCACATAATGTAAATAATATAAATATGTAGTTTATATGATTATTCTGTGGCGATGCTGTATTTTTTTCCACTGTACGCATTTGACCTAAATGTTTTGTATTTTCTTCTAATGTTGTAGTATCTGTTACTTGTCCTTTTTCAAATGTTGCTGTAGTAAAGTCATTACCGACAATATAACTATCACCGTTAGAACTATCTTGAATAATGTCATTTTGTTCATAAATATTTTTCATTATTATTTCTTCTTTCTTTATATTTAGATAAAAAGTGGGGGTATGGGGGCAAAGCCTCCATAGCGGAGCGCTAGAAGGAAAGACCAGTTCGCAAGCAAGACCCCATAAGCGTTAGCAATAAATTCTTTTTTGTTTTTTCATTTAATACGCGGTTATTTTAATTTTGGTTATATCAATGATATAATCGCGCCTTAAATGCTCAAAAAATACTATCTTTTTATATACTTAATAATTTCTTTATCTGGTATTTGTAAAACCTTAATTATCCTTCGCATTGTTCCAATCCTTGTTTTATCTTCGTCTTTTTCTATTCTTTGTAACTGTCTTGTGCTTATATCTACCAATTCTGCTAGTTCCTCTTGTGTATAATTTTTCTTTATTCTATTTTCTTTTATCATAAAATCACCACCCGACTTATTATGTCATACATTTATTTGAATTAACACGGTACAAAATGTCGCTATTATTTGTTGTTTTATAAAATATTACTTTTTCATATATTTAATAACTTCTTTATCTGATATTTGTAAGACTTTAATTATTTTTCGCATTGTTTCAATACTTGTTTTATCTTCGTCCCTTTCTATTCTTTGTAATTGTCTTGTACTTATATCCAGTATTTCTGCTAGTTCTTCTTGTGTATAATTTTTCTTTATTCTATTTTCTTTTATCATAAAATCACCACCCGACTTATTATGTCATACATTTATTTGAATTAACACGGTATGAAATGTCGCATATTTTTTCAAAAAACTCTTGACATGTTATGTCGTGTGTGGTATCATATATTCACGACATGATATATCGTGTTAATTTGAAAGGATTGATAAACATGTACAATAAACGCTATATTCCACATGAACTAAAAACAAGATATAATGCAGTATTAACCTATAGAAATAGTGGGGATATTTCTTACGTTTGTAGAAAGTATCACATTTCAAGAATTTCACTATGGCGCTGGAATAAACGTTTTGACGGAACAAAAGAAAGTCTAATGGACAAAAGTCATAAGCCAAAAAGTCAGCATCCAAATGCACATACAGATAAAGAAATAAAACATATAAAAGACTTAATTAGGCGTAATCCGAGTATTACATTAAATGAAATTTGGTATAAATTAAAACTGAATTACGGATATACAAGACAGCCCGTATCATTATATCGAGTGTTAAGGCGTATTGGATTTTATCAGAAACCAAAAATTCAAGGAACTTCTAAACGCCATAACCAAAAATATGATACCCCAAAACAAATAGGCTTAAAATGGCAAATAGATGTAAAATATGTACCAAAAGAATGTAAAGTAAAAAATTTACCACAAGACATAAGATATTATCAATATACTTGCATTGATGAGGCTAGCCGTGAACGTTACTTATTTTGGTATGAAGAACATACACCAGAAAATACAGTTGATTTTATAAAAAGATGTATTCGTTATTATGGTTATAAGCCAAAAGAAATACAGACAGACAATGGGATAGAATTTACCTATAATCAAGCAAAAATAAAAAAAGAACACCCAATGGATATTTATTGTAAAGAAAAAGGGATACTACATCATAAAATAAGACCGAGAACGCCAGAGCATAATGGAAAAGTAGAACGAAGTCACCGAAATGACAACGAACGTTTTTATAGTTATCTACAATTTTATAGTTTAGAAGATTTACGAAAACAAGGCTCTAATTATTTGAAAAGGTCAAATCGAATACCAATGTCTGTATTAAATTATTTAAACCCAGTTGAAAAACGTTGTCAACTTATGGCAATAGTAAATATATAAAAAAATATAGAATAGGAGAGGAAAATGGAAAATATATTTGAAGATAGTGTACTAAGTGATTTATTTGCAATAAGAAGAGATGGATTTGAAAAATTAGTTACAAATAACTATGGGGCATGTGAAGAATTAAAAAAAGTAGATACAACAAATCAAGAATTACAAAAATTGGTTAAGGAAACAATAGAAAATAAAGAAAAGCAAACCCAAATTTTAAACCAATTATATGGATTTCATGATGCTATGTTTGGAGAAATGGAGTATTGGAGCGAACATTACTATAAATTTGGTCTAGTAGATGGTTTATTTTTAAAAGAAGAAATAAAAGGTATAATAGAAAAAATAAAAAAATAAAAAATAGTGTAGACAAGATAAAAATTGTCTACATTATTTTTGTATAAAATGCAGGTGTTTTAATAGAAAGTTTGGGGAGTAGAAAAATTTTTTTAATTTTTTTGTTTCACATCATTGACAAACATACAGTTTGTTTATTAAAGTTTCTAAAAAAGTGTTGACTTTTTATGTAAAATGTGATATAATAATTTTAACCAAAAAATTATTAGAAAAAAGACAGGAGGAATAACCTTATGATCAGAGAAATAGCAATAAAAGTAAATTCTTTATTCTGGAGTAATTATCGGGCAGCTTTTAGCGAGGAACAGCTAAAGGATATGGAAAAGTTAAGTAGTGAAAATGGCGTTGAGGTGTATTGGCTCTGTTTTCATAATATTGCTTACATTGCTAAGATCTTAAATGGCAAACCTGTAGAAGTTTGCAGGGAAAAATGTTAAGGATTAAACGGGATAATACCCGTTTTTTCTTTTTGAAGAAGGTTTTGGTGGATTTGGGGACGGGGACAGTTTTAGGTATTTTTTGTTTTTTGTTTTTTGTTTTATATCTTGTGTTTTATGTTTTATGTTTTATTTTTTATATTTTATTTTTTATTTTTAATTTTTATTTTTTGCTTTTTGGGGACGGGGACACTCTTAAAAAATAAAAAAATTAAAAATACTGATAATACTGCATTATAAAATATCCAAAAATATCTAAAGAGTGTCCCCGTCCCCAATATGGTTTTCCAATATTTTTCCCAATATATTCCCAATATGTTTTAATTTTATCTTATTTTTCCCAAATTTCCCTAATCCTACTAATCTTTATCCACCTTTACCAATCTTTATTTTTTATTACATACATTTTTTAATTCCTTCCCAAATTTCCTACTTTTTTCTTGCATTTTTATGTAAATAGTGCTATAATATTTAAGATTATTAAAAGGAGAAGAAAAATGAGTACAATCGTAGCAATTTCGACTTCGCCTGGAATTGGTGGCATTGGCATTATTCGAATGAGTGGAGAAGAGTGTTTTGAAATATTAAATAAATTTTTTGTACCGAAAAATAAATCTACAATAAAAGGGTATTCCATAAAATATGGAAACATTGTGGATAACTCGGGTCATGTTGTGGATGAAGTTTTAGTTTCTTATTTTGTGGCGCCCAAAAGCTATACTACTGAAAATATGTGCGAAATTAATTCGCATGGTGGAAGTGTTGTTATGCATCAAATCTTGGAGATCTGTTTGAAAAATGGGGCTGTTTTGGCTGAACCGGGTGAATTTACCAAAAGGGCTTTTTTGAATGGAAGAATTGATTTGTCGCAGGCTGAAGCAGTTGTGGATATTATTCATTCCAAAACAGATAAGGAATCTAAAGTTGCAGTTCGTCAATTAGAGGGAAGCTTGTCGGAAAAAATAAAAAATATTCGTCAAAAAACACTTTCGCTTTTGGCAGATATTGAAGTGACTATTGATTATCCAGAATATGACGTCGAGGAAGTCACACAATCAAAAATAAGCGACTTTTTAGAAGAAATAGACATATTACTTGAGGAACTCGAAAAAAGTTTCTTAAATGGCAAAATTTTGAAGGAGGGAATTAAAGTTGCTATTATTGGGAAACCAAATGCAGGCAAATCTTCATTGTTGAATTTGATTTTGAACGAAGAACGTGCTATTGTGACAGATATTGAAGGAACCACAAGGGATACAATAGAAGAATTTATCAATCTTAATGGAGTTCCTTTGAAAATTATTGACACGGCAGGAATTCGTAAGGCGAAAGATGAGGTTGAAAAAATCGGTGTGGAGAAATCGTTAAAAATATCTGAAGAAAGTGATATTGTTTTGGCAATTTTTGATATTTCAAAAGACTTGGATGAAGAAGATAAGAAAATTTTAGACCTTGTGGAACAAAAAAATGCTATTATTTTATTGAATAAAATAGATTTGGAAAAACGATTAAACCTTACGGAAGTAAGAAGTTTGGGAAAACCAGTTATTGAAATTTCTGCTAAAAATAAAATGGGTGTGGATAAATTATATGAGGAAATTTCTAAGTTTTTTAGATTAAATGAGATTGCGATTGATGGTGAAATAATTGTTAGTAATGCCAGACATAAGAGTTTAATTAGTAAGGCGCATAATCATGTAAAAAAAGTCCAAGAAATGATGCACAGAAATTTGCCAATTGATATGATTTCTTCTTATTTAAAAGAAATTATTGAAGAACTTGGGAAAATTACAGGAGAAAGCGTTACAGAAGATGTTATTAAGGAGATTTTTTCTAAGTTTTGTTTAGGAAAATAATACAAATGTTTGTCGAACAAAAATTCTTTGTTCCACGTTTGACATTGAAAAAGGAGTAATAAAATGGGCTATAATGCAGGAAAATATGATGTAGCAGTGATAGGAGCAGGGCATGCTGGTTGTGAAGCTGGTTTGGCTTCTGCTAGGTTGGGAATGAAAACATTGCTTTTTTCAATTAGTTTAGAATGTGTGGCAAATATGCCATGTAATCCACATATTGGAGGTTCATCAAAAGGGCATCTTGTGCGTGAAATTGACGCATTAGGTGGAGAGATGGGCAAAAATATAGATAAGACATTGATTCAATTGCGTATGTTAAATACTTCAAAAGGTCCAGCGGTGCACTCTTTGCGAGCACAAGCGGATCGAAAAAAATATCAGGCAGAAATGAAGCATATTTTGGAACAACAGGAAAATTTGTATTTAAAGCAGGCTGAAATTGTTGAAATAAAGGTTGAAAATGATAAAATAAAATCAGTTGTAACAAATTTGGGTGCGGAATATGAAGTGAATTGTGTGATTTTGGCTACAGGAACGTATTTGAAAGGAAAGATATTTATTGGAGAAAACTCATTTGAAAGTGGTCCAGATGGCGTTTTTCCAGCGAATCAATTATCGCAATGTTTGCAGGATTTAGGAATTGAAATTCAGAGATTTAAAACAGGAACGCCTGCGAGAATTAACAAAAAAAGTATTGATTTTTCAAAGATGGAAGTGCAAGAAGGGGATACAGATGTTGTTCCGTTTTCGTTTGAAGATAAAATGTCACACGTGGAACAAGTTCCTTGTTGGTTGACTTATACGAATGAAAGGACACATGAAATTATTCGAGAAAATCTACATAGATCGCCATTGTATGCAGGTATGATTGAGGGAACAGGACCACGATATTGTCCATCAATTGAGGATAAAGTAGTTCGATTTGCAGATAAAGAGAGACATCAAATTTTTGTGGAACCAATTGGAAAAGATACGGATGAAATGTATATTCAGGGAATGAGTTCGTCGCTTCCAGAGGATGTACAGATTGCAATGTATCGAACTTTGCCGGGTTTGGAAAATGCAGAATTTACAAGACCTGCGTATGCAATTGAGTATGATTGTATAGAACCTTCACAGCTGAAAAGTTCGTTGGAATTAAAAAAAATAAGTGGAATGTTTTTTGCAGGACAAATTAATGGTACTTCTGGATATGAAGAGGCGGCTGCACAAGGCTTGATGGCTGGAATTAATGCAGTTCAGAAATTAAAAGGGAAAAATCCGATTATTTTAGACCGTTCCCAAGCTTATATTGGTGTTTTGATTGATGATATTGTAACGAAAAGTACGGCAGAACCTTATCGAATGATGACTTCAAGGGCGGAGTATCGCTTGTTATTAAGGCAGGATAATGCGGATTTGCGTTTGACTGAAATTGGGCATGAAATTGGTTTGATTTCTGATGAGAGATATGAGAAGTTTTTACAAAAAAAGGCGGAAATTGAGAAAGAAGTTGAACGTTTGAAACATACAAATATTAAGCCAAATCAAGAAAATAATGAATTTTTGGCAAAATGTGGAACAACACCGATTTTAGCTGGTACAAAGTTGTCAGATTTATTGAAAAGGACGGAACTTACGTATTCTAATATGAAGGAAATTGATAAGGATAGAGCTGAATTAGAAAGGCAAGTTTGGGAAGAAGTTGAAATTATGGTGAAATATGAAGGATATATTCAAATGCAGAAGAAGCAAGTGGAAGGTTTTAAGAAAATGGAGGAGAAGATTTTACCAGAAGATATTAATTATGAAGAGATTAAAGGTTTGAGGCTAGAAGCAAGGCAAAAGTTAAACAAGATTAAGCCATATTCGATTGGACAGGCGTCAAGAATATCAGGAGTTTCACCAGCAGACATATCAGTATTATTAATTTATTTAGAACAACGTAAAACAAAAAAATGATTGTGGGGGGCGAAGCTAATATCGACCTAATCTAAATAATAGATAAATGATATAATAAAACTCAAAAAGGAGAAAACATGAATTTACAAGAATTTAAGGATATATTTCAACAGGAATGTAAAAAAAATTATATTGCATACAGCGAAGAGGATAGCGAAAAATTATATAAATATATGAATTTAATTTTGGAATGGAATGAAAAAATTAATGTGACGGCAATTAAGGAAGAGAAAGAGTTTATCGTGAAACATTTTGTGGATTCGCTAATGTTAAACTTTTTTTTGAAGGAAGCAAATTCCGTTTTAGATATTGGAACTGGTGCAGGTTTTCCGGGAATTCCGTTAAAAATTTGTCATCCAGAGATAGAATTTACGTTGATTGATTCGGTGAATAAAAAGGTTAGAGTTTTGCAAGATGTGATTGATAAATTAAATTTGAAAAAAATTGAGGCGTTACATATTCGTGCGGAGGAATTGGCAAAGGATTTGAAATATCGTGAAAGTTTTGATGTGGTAACAACTAGGGCGGTGTCTAATTTGGCGACAATTACAGAATATATGGTGCCATTTTTGAAAGTTGGAGGAATGGCAATTTGCATGAAGGGACCGAATATTGAACAAGAATTGAAGGAGGCAGAAAAGGCTATAAAATTGTTAGGGGGAAGGATTGAAGAGATTAGAAAATTTCATATTAGTAACGAATTTGAGAGAAATATAATTTTGATAAGAAAGGTAGAAAAGACGGATAAAAAATATCCAAGAGGACAAGGAAAACCTGCTAAAGAACCAATTAAATAGAGTGTAGGGGCGATTATCAATCGCCTGCTTTTTTTGGTATTTGTTAAATAGGAAAATTATATGAAAAAATGCTCAAATTTTATTGACGTATTCCGAAAATTTTTATATAATAGGTAAGAAAAAGGAGTGAGGAATTTGAGCAGAATTATATCGATAGCAAATCAAAAAGGAGGCGTTGGAAAGACTACAACTACAGTCAATGTGAGTTCTATCTTGGCCAAAAAAGGCAAAAAAGTTATGTTGATTGATTGCGATCCGCAGGGAAATGCGACAAGTGGCTTGGGAATTGAGAAAGATGCGGAATATTCTTTATATGATGTATTAATTAATGAAGTTGACATAAAACAAACATTGCAGGATACTTGTATTAAAACTTTGAAAATATGTCCCGCTAATATGAATTTGGCTGGAGCTGAGGTGGAATTGGTGAATCAAATGTCAAGAGAGCAGAGAATGAAAAATGCTTTGGATGAGGTAAAGGAAGAATTTGATTTTATTATGATAGATTGTCCGCCATCGCTTGGATTGGTGACTTTGAATGCATTTACGGCTTCGGATTCGGTTTTAATTCCTGTGCAGTGTGAATATTTTGCTTTGGAAGGTTTGGGACAACTTTTGAATACAATCAATTTGGTAAAAAAGCATTTGAATAAAGATTTTGAAATTGAGGGTGCGGTGCTTACAATGTATGATAGTAGGACGAATTTGTCAAATCAAGTTGTGAAAGAAGTTAAGAAATATTTTGGGGACAAGGTGTATAAAACGGTAATTCCTAGAAATATTAAGTTAAGTGAAGCACCAAGTTATGGTATGCCAATTATTTTGTATGATGATAAATCAAAAGGTGCAAGGTGTTATGAAAAGTTGACGAAAGAAGTATTGAAGGCTGAGAGTGAAAGAATGCAGGAGATACAGTCATAATTAGAAAATGGGGGGATATAAAAATGGCTAAAAAAACAGGGTTAGGTAAAGGTTTGGAAGCTTTATTTTCTATGCCAGTTGAGGAAGAAATACAGGAAGTTGTAGGAAATGACGGAATTGTTAAGTTGAATATTAATGAAATTGAGCCAAATGTAAATCAAGCGAGAAAGATTTTTGATGATGAGTCGCTTGAGGATTTGGCAAGTTCGATTAAGGAATATGGCGTAATTCAGCCAATTATTGTTTCAAAAAAGAACAAATATTATGAAATTATTGCTGGGGAAAGACGTTGGAGAGCTTCTAAAAAAGCGGGTTTGACGGAAATGCCAGTTATTATTCGAGAGGATGATGAGAAAAGAAATAAGGAAATTTCTTTGATTGAAAATATTCAAAGAGAGGATTTGAATCCGATTGAAAAGGCTCGTGGAATTAAGTTGTTGATGGATGAGTATGATTTGACACAAGCAAAAGTGGCTGAAATATTGGGAAAAAGTAGAAGTAGTGTTGCTAATACGGTTCGCATATTAAATTTGGATGAACGAGTATTAAATTTGGCTTTAGAGGGCAAGCTAACAGAGGGACATTGCAAATCACTGATGTCTGTGGAGGACCCAGATACGCAATATCAAATGGCTTTGTATGTTATTGAATCAGGAGATTCTGTGCGAGAAGCTGAGAAGAAGGTAAGAATAAGGAAGAAAGTGGCGAAAAGAGAGGATAAATATATTCCAATTTATCAAGATATTGAAAATCAATTTCAGGGATTTTTTGGGACAAAGGTAAAGTTAGATGCTGGCGTGAAGAAGGGAAAAATTATTATTCAATATAATTCAAATGATGATTTGGAGAGAATTTTAGATTTAATCAAATAAGAAGGTGGGGTAAAATGGAGAATAGTTTTGATATGATGGCAAATTCAAATGTTATTATGATTTTGTTGATTGTGTTGTTGGCTGTGGTGATTGTGGAGACGATTTTGATTTTGTTTATACATAAAAGATATATTTCTTTTATGAGAAAACTGGGGAAAGGCAATAATGTGGACGAGTTGCTAAGGGATTATGTTGCAGAGGTGAATAGCATAAAGAAGGATAATTCGGAGATAAAGAATTATTATACGAAGTTAGATGCGGATATTGCTTCGTGTATTCAAAAAGTTGGATTGGTAAGGTATAATGCATTTAAGGATGTTGGGAGCGACTTGAGTTTTGCAATTGCGTTGTTGGATGGAAATGATAATGGAGTTGTGTTTAATGGAATTTATGGTTCAGAGTCGTCTAATATTTATGCAAAGCCGATTAAAGGTAAACAATCGAGTTATCAATTGTCGCAAGAGGAGGAGTATGCGATAGAAATTGCAGAACAGACAAAAAACTTTATGGCAAAAAATAGAAAATAGAAAAAAACCACTTTGAAGTGGTTTTTTTTAAATAAGAAGAAAAATGGAGAATTATAATTTAAAATAGTTGATATATTATATTTTAATAGAAGGCTGTGGCGTGGCATTTTTTGCATGGCTAGAGTAAATAGAACTACCAATAAGGAATTGGAAGATTTGAGTTTTTTTGTATGGTGAAAAATGTGGAATTACAGTTATGTATTTTTTTATAAGGTTATTAATTCTAAACGAAAGAGTTCCTAATAAGCGATTCTTTAGTGGTTTTCTGAATATTATTATAATATATGAGAGAAAATAAAGAATAATAGAAAAAACATATTGACAAAATGCTATAAAATGTGTTAATATATATATGTTGTATTTAAAGACAACAAAACGGAGAGGTGGTCGAGTTGGTTTATGGCACCAGTCTTGAAAATTGGCGTGCGTTTGTAGCGTACCGTGGGTTCGAATCCCACCCTCTCCGCCATTTTTTTATAAAGAATATGGAGATGTACCCAAGAGGCTGAAGGGGCGGGTTTGCTAAACCTGTAGGGTTCGTAAGGGCCGCGGAAGTTCGAATCTTCTCATCTCCGCCAGAATAAGTTTATTTTTGTAACAAAAGTCTTCCAATTTATTGGAGGATTTTTTTTACTTATTTTTATATCTTCTTTTTTATTGAATTTTTATTCTACTTTTTTATATTTGATTAAAATTTAAAAATATATTAATTTGCAAAAAATTAATTTTAATATAATTATAACTTTTTATAAATTTATTATTTAATAAAATAATTATTAAAAAAATAAATATAATATAATTTAAAAATAATTATCAATATTTGATATTTATAAATTAAAATTTATTATTTAATTATTTTTATAGGTTATTTTATTTTTATAAAATATTTAATAATTTATAAATATTTAGAATAAGTTACGTTTTATTATATTATTTTTAATTTATAGCAATGTAATTTTTTTGTAGGTTAATAATTATAAAAGTGATTAAGAGTATAGAGTTTAGATAAATAAAAAAATCATGAATAAATAATAAAAAAATTAAAAATACATGAGATTACAAGGTGAAAGTAGACAAGAGGTAAGGAGAAAAAAGCATGGTAATAGAAGTTATAAAATTAGGTGAAAAATGAAGAAGATAGAGAAAAGAAAAAATTGTTAAGTAAAGGAATGGGTCAATTTAGAATATAAAAAACTATATAAAAGAAGAAAATTGTAAAAAAAGACCATACAACATAAAGTGATTACAAGAATATTATAGAGAAAAAATATAATAGATAATATGGCATAAAAAGCATGGGAAATAAAAGATAAGATATAAAATAATAAAAATCGCAAAAGTATACATAAATACAAAAATAAGATTGTCTAAAAGACAATAAGAAGCGAAAAAATAAGATAAAATAAAAGTAAAAGAAAATAAAGTTAAAAAAGGGAGAAAAAGAAAAGAGAAAGATAAAGTAAATAGAATGGTTAAGAAATAGAAAAGAAAGTTAGAAATAAGGGAAAAAGATAGATAAAAAAATTAAAATTTGAAGGTGTGGAAATATGAATAGAGTATAAATTAAGTGATAAAATAAAGAGATAGCTAAGGAGAAATAAAATAAAAGAAGATATGAAAAAAGAAAATTTTAATTAGATTAAGAGTGTGAAAAAGTAAAAATAATTAAAAATAGTAAAAAATAAGAATGTATTATTGAATAATAGATAAATAAATAAATTAATTAATAAAAAAATATAAATATAATTTTGAAATAAAAGTAGGTAATTAAGATAAAAGATAAGATTATATATTAATAAGAAAAAATTATAAGCAAATAAGAATAATTATAAATAAAAATTGTTTTTTTATTTATAGAATTTTGTAATTAAAAATCATAAATAAAATTAAAATAAAATTAAAATAAAATATAATATAAAAATAAAAATATATTAAAGATATAAATTAATAAAATTTAAAACGTAAAAATTATTTTATTAAAATAAAAAATAAAAATTTATACATTTTAAATAAATTATAAAAAATAAAATTTTATATATTAAATAATTAAATAGAATTTTGTTTTATTCAATTGAAGGATAAATAATACAATAAAATGAGAAAACAAATAAAAAATTATTATTTTAATAATAATTTATATTAGAGAATAATTAAATTAAGATTTAAGAAAAAAAGAAGTATAATGCAATATGGTTTTTTATAATAAATAATTGGTATGATACACAAATAAGAGAATAATGGAAGCAATTATAGTTAGAATAAAGTTAATGAAGTAAGTTTAAAAGATTCATAATTATAAAAGAGTATAAAAAAATATAAGTTGTGGAAGATAAAAAGCAGAGAAGTGAAAAGAAAGGTAAGAAATAGAACAGAAAGATAAAAAATAAAAGAAGGTTGATAAAAAGAATTATAAAAGAGGAAAAAATATAGAATAACATAAAAAAGAAAGCAATAAATTATAAGAAAGGAAATTGATATATAGAATAGATAAATTATTATAGGAAATAAGAATAAAGAAGAAAATAATTTTAAGAAAACACAATATACATAATGTTGAAAAATACATTGTCTAAAAGACAATGTATTAGTAATATGAAATTAAAATAATACTTTAAAGCAATTAGTAAAATTAATGATAAGTAGATAAGAACAAAAAAGTATAGGAGTAAAAAGTAAAATAACAAGAAAAGTTAAGGAATAAAGTAGAGGAAATTTTACTTTGGAAAGATTAATAGATTATATAAATTAGTTGTGGAAAGTATAATATTAAAGAATAAAGATATTAAAATTGGGGAAGTTAGTCAGGATAAAGTTAACGGTAAGAAAGATGAAATGAAAAATAAAATTTTAAATATTTATATCAAATATAAAAAATAAAAAATAAAATATTTAATATTTAATATTAAATATAATTATTATATTAATATTAATATTAATATTAATATTAATAAATAATGGATTTGAAATTTATTTTTAAAAATTAATAAATCTGAAATTTAGTAAAAATTATAGAAAATAAGATAAGAAGAATAATGCAAGGATTTAATATATTATAATATAATTTAAAATTACATATTTATAAATGGTTTATAAATAATAAAAGTTAATATATATATAATTAGTAAATATTATTGCAATATAGATAAGAAGTTAAAAAATAATATTAGATAATGAATATATTATAAATTAATTGTATAGATATGAGTTAATAAAAAATTAAATATTATATAATAAAATAGTATTTAAATAAAAAAGCAAGTTATATCCAATGAATAAATATAAAAAATAAAAATTATAATTAAGATAGAAATAATAAAATAAAGAAAATTAAACTTGAGAATAATAGAGGTAAGTTTTAATAATTGTATAAAATATAAAAAGTTAGTAATAAAAAGAATGAATAATGCAATAGAATAATACCTATATTATAAGGCAAGCTCTAAGAAAGCAAAATAATAGGAAAGGATAAAAGGCGAAATATAAATAACAAAACAAACAATGTGAAAATGTAAATGTATGAAACAAAGTAAATATTACGTAAAAGAAAAAATAGAAGGAAAGTACAAAAATGACTTAAAGGTAAGAATGGATTTTGTAGAAAAAGATGAAAGAGTAAAAAAATATGAATAGTACATAAATTAAAGACAGAATAATTATGATGTAATAGAAAATAAAAAAGAATTGCTTTTAGACTATGGGAAATAAGGATAATAAAAAATTTTGAAATATTTGAACAAAGTAAACATAAACAGAAATATAAAATTGTCTTTATGACAATAGAAATAAAATAATTGAGTAAAATAAATATAAAGGAATAATTTTCACACAAGAATTAAAAAATTTTATAAAGACAAATGAATAGAATTAAGAAATGTTTTTAAACAAAAGATGTAAAAAAGTGTATAATATATTACAGATAATTTAGGTGATTTTTTGGTGTGGAAAGAAAAACTGAAGAAATAAATTATAAAAATAAACTTATAAATAGCAGATTGTAGCAAGGTAAGAAAGAGTGAAAAATAAAATAAAAAATAGAATTATAAAATAATATTACAAGAATATTATTGAACAGAATAGAAAATAAATAAGTAGTAAAATAATAAATATAAAAAATAGATGAAATATTATAAAGTTAGTATAAAATAATAATTTAAAAATAAAAAATAGATTTATATTAATATAGAATAGTTAAAATATATATTAAATAATACTTCAAGTTTATAAATTAATATTAAATAATATTTCCAGTTTTATAAATTAATATTAGACAAAAAATCAAGTAAGTAAAAATCTAATACAATAAATTTTATAAAATTATATAAATTTAAATAACTAAAAATAAAACAACTACTTAAATAAAATTTTTAGATTTATAAATTTTATTATAAGTAATGCATAAAATATTAAATTATATATAAATTTAATATTTTTAAAAAATTATATGATAAAAAAGTAACTAAAAAATAAAAAATTAACAGATTTTAATAATAACAAATATGTTAAGGTAAAAACCCTAAATGTAAATATAATAAAATTTCATAGTAATTTAATATTTATTAAAAATATAAGATTTTGTAAAATTTTAATAAGTAATGGAAAGAAAATTATGAAGAAATGGAATTAAGTTTGGTCATATAAATTAGGTATTAGAAAATATGTAGAGATAAATGTATATAAAAAAAGAGAGATTGTTGAAAAATTTAAGCTGTTGGATGTAAAAGAAAAAGTAGAAAGACGATTTAAGAAAAATCATAATAAGAGAAAGAGATATAAAAAAAGATAATATATTATATCTTAAAATATTAAAAAAAATAATTTCAAAAAGATAAAAATAACATAAACAAATTACAATAAAATTATACTAAAGAAAAATGATAATATAAAATTGAAAAATAATATGGGAAATTGAAAATTAGGAGGAAATAAGATATACCTCAGAATAGTAAACATAAATATAAAAAATAAATTGCCATAAAGACAAATATTAAAAAGCGAAAAGATTGAAATAGAAAGTGAATTGCATTATATATTTTATAACTTAGTAAGTTAAAATGTAAAAAGAGAAATGATTGAGAGTT
Organism: uncultured Clostridium sp.; assembly: GCA_947648495.1. Lineage (GTDB taxonomy): Bacteria > Bacillota > Clostridia > TANB77 > CAG-508 > Scatovivens. The sequence goes on along the minus strand of CANSOA010000003.1, from coordinate 215,957 downwards.
GGAGAAAATCTAAAGATAAGATAATATAAAAGGAAATATGTTAAAAAAGTAAACTGTGGAAAGAAGAGAAAATGACAATTGGAAAGAAGTTAAATGAAAATAGGTAAGAAAAATACTATAATAAAAAGTATTTTTCTTTTTAATTTTAGAAAATTCCCGAGTTATATTGGGGAATAATTTTGATATAAAAATTTATTCAGAAATCACATATTTGTTTTTTTATATAATTTGATATTGTATTTTTATTTAATAATTATATTTTAAATATATAATATAAAATATTAATTATTAAATAAAACTTTTATTCTTATAAAAAACACTAATATAACTTATTTGTTATTTTTGTAAAAATATATTATATATGTTTTTTATTAAATAAATTTTATATTTAGATTTGATAATTGAAATATTTATTTTAATTATTATAAATATTAATATATAATAAAAATAAGTATAAAATAAAGAATGATATAAAAAAATCAAAAGTTAAGTGAAATAAATTGGATAGAATATATTAAGTTATATAAAATAAAAATTAGTTTTTTATAAATAATTATAATTTAAGTAATAAATAATATAAAATTACATTTTTATTTAATTTTGATAATTATATATAATAAAGCATTTATTATATAATTAAATATTTTATTGAATAGTTGGTAAAATAGTAAGATGTATTAGATTATGTTGAATATTATAGAAATAATTACACAAAAATTATAAAAAAATAAAAATACATTAATATAAGAGATGAAACTAATAATGGAATTATAGAAATAATTATGTAAGATAAGGATTAGAAAAGTAAATTATTAAGATAGAATAACATAATAAAAATTATTTATAGATGTAATTCATGTTAACAAAAAAAATGTAGAGAGACAAAAAAATTATAGAGTTTTAAGATAGAAAAGAAGCGAAAAGAGAATAATATTCAAAAAACAAGAAAATACATAAAATAGTTACTTTAAAATTATGAACAAGAAAAAAGAAAAATAAATTAAGCATAACTCCATAGGAAATACAGACAATAGGGAAAATAAGGAAAAGTCAAAACAGGTAAACATAACTTTAATATGCAGGTTGGCAAAAAGACAACAAAATATTCGGAATAGAACATAAGAAAGAAAGAGAATTATTAGAGTAATTCAATTTAAATGAATAAGAGTTAAAAATAATTTAATGATAAGTTAATAATAAATTAATAATATATTATTGATTTATTCTCAAAAAGAGTAAATAAAGAATAAAGTATTGGGTGTGGAAAGAAAAAAATGAAATAGTATAGGAGATGAAAGGATGATAAATAAAAAGTTTAACTAGCGAATAGAAAAAAATAAATCATAATAAAATGTATAGCAAAAAGTAGTAATAAATAGAGAATAAATTTATAATAGAATAAAAATAAATAAATAAACTAGAATTATATAAAATATTTTTAAAAATATCTTTATATAAAATTATCAAAACATAGAACCAAATTTAATTATACGTATTTTAATTATAAGAAGTAAAAGATAAAATAATACAAATAAAATAAAAATAATAAGATATTATAATTCAAAAAATATAAGTAAAAGAATAAAATAAAAAATAAATACAAAAATAAAATTGTTAATTTTTTAAAAAATAAAATATTCATTAAATAAAAGTAAAAATATTAAATAGATTAATTAATTTATTGTTAAATAAATTAATTTTAAAAAGCATAGAGATATATAGATAATGTAAAACTTATTATTACATTAAAAATATTTGTAAAAATAAAATTAATATATAAATATATAAGTAAATATATTATATTTTATAGTATATTCCAATGTAGAATAAAAAAATATATATAAATACAAATAAAAACAAATTATTATTCAGATTAAGAAAGTATAGTTTGAATTACACAATATAAGATAATTAGTAATAATATATGAAAAGAAAAATTAAGGGATAAAAAGGTATGATAAAGAAGAAGGTAAAAAGAAAAAAGATAAAAAAGTATCTAAAGAGATAAATTAATGCTTACAATAAAGAGAGAAATTTTAAAGAAAGATAGGATTAAAAAAGAAAGTAATAAGAGAAGAATTATGATAACATAAGAACAAGCAACTAGAAAGAATGGAACAAAAATATTATATTTAAGAAAAAAATACAAAAGAAACATAATTAAGTAACGTATTAATTATTATAGAAAGAAAAGGGAATATAATATACCATAAAAAGCATAGGAAATAATAAGAAGAGACAAAGTAAGGATTTATATAATATATTTTACATAATCACAAAAACGAAATTGTCATATAGACAAAAATATAAAAAAATACCAAACAGAAATAATAGATGACAAATAATAAAAAAGAGATGATAGTTAAAATAGCAGACCAATAAACAAGCTAAACAAAAAAATAAATGAGAAAAATAAAACCAAAACTATAAAAAAAATAAAGGTGTGGAAACAAAAAAGATATAAAAAATTGACTAAAATATTTAGCCAATTTTTTATATCTTAATTAGTTATTTCTTCCGGTGATTTATTTTCTTCAATAATATTTTCAATTTCAATTGCTTTTTTTAAATTATTTTTTTCTTTTAAATTATCCTTTGCAACTGTTAATAATAATTTAATTCGATTTGTTTGATTTGTTTTACTACTACCAGGGTCATAATCAATGGGAGCAATATTTGCATGTGAGTATTTTTCACGAATTGTTTTTATAACTCCTTTTCCAACAACATGATTTGGCAAACAAGCAAATGGTTGAATACAAACAATATTTGGAATTCCATGTTCAATATATTCAATCATTTCCGCTGTCAAAAACCATCCTTCGCCAGTTTGGTTTCCAATTGATAAAATATTTTTTACTTTATTTTCTAGTTCCCAAATATCACAAGGCAATAAATAATTTTTTTTGGAACTTTTTAATGCTTGTAAATTATCTTTTTCAAAAAGAGAAATTAATTTTAAAACAATTTTGAATATTGCAGATTTTGTTTTATCAGTATGTAATAAAGTATGATTTGTAATTTTATGCGTACAAATAAATTTTAAAAATCCCATAAAATCTGGAGCAACAACTTCTGCGCCTTCCTGCTCTAAAATATCAACAATATAATTATTACCAAAAGGATGATATTTAATCAAGACTTCACCAACAATTCCAACTTTCGGTTTTTTCTGACTTAAATCAAGTTCAATATCCTCAAAATCTTCTACAATTTCATAAATACTTTTCTTAAATTCTGACATCGTAGAATTTGCCACTAACTTTTTACATTTTTCCATCCACAAATTAAATTTTTCCTGTGTTTCTCCCTTGCGAATTTCATACGCGCGATTTTTATACAATAATTTTTGTAATAAATCGCCATACAAAGCACATTTTAATATTTTTTCAATCATTTTTGCATTTATTTTAAATCCATTTGCTTTTTCCATACCAACAATATTAAATGAAACCACTGGAACATTCGGAAAACCAGCATCTTTCAACGCTTTTCGAATAAATCCAATATAATTTGTCGCACGGCAACCGCCACCTGTCTGTGACATTATTAAAGCCGTTTTATTCACATCATATTTTCCGCTCTCCAATGCCTCAATCATTTGTCCAGTCGTTAAAATCGATGGATAACAAGCGTCATTATTCACATATTTTAAACCTGTTTCAATTGTATGTTCTGTGCAATCTCGTAGCAATTTCAAATTATAACCAAGAGACTGTGTCGCAGTTTCCAATAATTCAAAATGAATAGGAGCCATTTGTGGACATAAAATCGTATAACCCTGTTCCTTCATATCTTTTGTAAAAAATATTTTATTAATCTCATAATTACCCAGATTTTCGCCAGATTTTTTATTCGCTAATCGCTTATTCATACTCGCCAAAAGTGAACGTACACGAATACGAATTGCCCCTAAATTATTGATTTCATCAATTTTTATCAAAGTATACATATTATCATAACTTTTCAAAATTTCTTCAACTTGGTCTGTTGTAACCGCATCAACACCACAACCAAACGAATTTAATTGAATCATTTCCAAATAATCATGTTTTCCAACAAAATCCGCCGCTGCATACAATCTCGAATGGTAAACCCATTGATTTACAACACGAATCGGTTTTTTTATTTTCCCCTGATTTTCAATACTATCTTCCGATAAAACACACAATCCCAAAGAAGTAATCAGTGTATCAATTCCATGATTAATTTCTGGATCCACATGATACGGTCTTCCAGCCAAAACAATTCCACGCAAATCATTTTTTTCCATATATTGCAAAACTTCCTGCCCTTTATCACGCACATCTTTTTTATATTTCTGATACTCTTGTTCTGCTTTTTCAGCAGCCATTTTTAGCTCACATTTGCTAAAATTATATTCTTTAAATTCCTCCAAAGATAATATAATTTTTACTAAATTTTTAGTATTATCAATTGGCAAAAAAGGATTTAAATATTTTACATTTTTTAATTGTTCTACATTATTTTTTATTACTTCCGAATACGAAATCACAATCGGACAATTATAGTGATTATCTGCCACTTCATGCTCTTTCCTCGAATATGGAATACACGGGTAAAATATCGTTTTTATACCTTGTTCAATCAAACTTTCCACATGTCCATGAGCTAATTTTGCAGGATAACAAACCGATTCCGAAGGCATCGACTCAATTCCTTTTTCATACGTTTTTCGATTACTTTTCTCCGAAACAACCACACGAAATCCCAGATTGGTGAAAAACGTAAACCAAAAGGGATAATCCTCGTACATATTCAAAACTCTAGGAATACCAATTGTTCCACGCTTAGCTTCTGTTTTATCCAAAGGTTTGTAACCGAACAATCGTTCCTGTTTATATTGATAAAGATTTGGCAAATCCTGATTTTTAGAAAATGTACCACTTCCCTTTTCACAACGATTTCCAGAAATAAATTTCTTTCCATTATCAAACCCATTAATCGTAAGCAAGCAATGATTTTCACATCCATTACAACGCGTATGGGTAATTTTTATATTTAATTTATCTAACTCATCAAGTTTCAAAATCGTTGAATTATATTCCATATCCATATTCGCGATAAACTGTTCTTTTGCAAGAAGAGCGACTCCATAAGCCCCCATCAATCCAGCAATATTAGGTCTGACAACTTCACGTCCAACTATTTTCTCAAAACTACGAAGTACAGCTTCGTTATAAAATGTTCCACCTTGTACCACAATATGTTCTCCCAAAGTCTTCACATCTCTAACTTTCATAACTTTCTGAATCGCATTTTTAATAATCGAATACGAAAGTCCAGCCGAAATATCGCCCACAGAAGCTCCTTCTTTTTGGGCTTGTTTAATTTTAGAATTCATAAAAACTGTACAACGCGATCCCAAATCCACAGGCATTTTCGAATCTAACGCTTCCGCAACAAAATCCTCAATCGAAATCCCCAAACTTTTTGCAAAAGTCTCCAAAAAAGAGCCACAGCCAGAAGAACACGCCTCATTCAACATAATATTATCAATTGTATCATCCTTAATTTTTATGTATTTCATATCTTGTCCGCCAATGTCGATAATACTTGAAACCTCTGGTTCAAACTCCTTTGCAGCTGTGTAATGGGCAATTGTTTCAATTTCATTTAAATCAATGTTTAGTCCAGTTTGAATTAATTTTTCCCCGTAGCCCGTAACACCACTAAAGCGTAATTTTGCCGTTTTTGGCAGAACTCTGTACATTTCCTTCAACATTTCAATCACAGAAGTTAACGGATTTCCATTATTACCGCGGTATAAAGAATATAAAATTTCATTTTTTTCATTAATTAAAACTAACTTAGTTGTCGTAGAACCCGCATCGATGCCTAAATAGCAGTTTCCTGAGAAGTTTTCTAAAGAAGCTTCTTTAACGGTATGTTTGGCATGCCTTTGTTTAAAATCTTCATAATCTTGATTGGTTGCAAACAAGGCTGGCAAAGGCTTACTTTCTGTGTAATTTGACTTTTCGAAATGTTTTAAATTTTTTTGTAAAGTTTTCGTAGAAATCAATTCTGTTTCCACAGAAGAAAAAGCTGCACCAGTTGCAACAAATAAATGAGCATTTTCTGGAACAATAATTTCATCATCTTTCAAACTCAAAGTTTCGATAAAACGCTTACGAAGTTCAGACAAATAGCTAAGCGGTCCACCCAGAAATGCCACTTTTCCGCGAATTGGTCTACCACAAGCTAAACCAGAAATAGTCTGATTTACAACCGCCTGAAAAATAGAAACAGCAATATTTTCTTTAGTAGCACCTTCATTTATCAAAGGCTGAATGTCCGTTTTAGCAAAAACGCCACAGCGAGACGCAATTGGATAGATAGTTTTAGAATTTTTGGCAAGTTCATTTAGACCAGCTGTATCTGTATTTAGCAAAGACGCCATTTGGTCTAAAAATGCGCCAGTTCCGACCTGCACAAGTTCCGTTCATACGCTGTTCAATAAATTTATCAAAATAAATAATTTTAGCATCTTCTCCGCCAAGTTCAATCACAACATCTGTCTGAGGAATTAAGTTTTCTACTGCTTTTTTACAGGCGATGACTTCTTGAACAAAGGAAATATTTAATAAACGTGAAATTTCCAAAGCACCAGAGCCAGTAAGAGACATCGTAAATTCAGCATTCGGGTAATCTTTCACGAATTTTAATAAGACTTCGGATAAGGTTTTTTTTGTATCCGAAAAATGTCTTGTATAATTAAAATATATTGGATTTAAAGTATTGTCTAATATCATTATTTTTATTGTTGTAGAGCCAATATCAAGACCAACATGTAATTTATTTTTCATTTTGCATACACCTTCTTTAAAAAATACGTTAAGTATAAACACTTCAACATAATTATATCATATAATGTTTGTCGTAATTTGTCAATTGGAAAATTCAAAGAAAAGAGGAGAAAATTGGGGGAAGCTGATTTTTGATAGATAATGGAAATAAATTTTTGTTGTTTTTGGCTTTTTGGGGGATTTTTTGAGATTTTTAGGAGATTTTTGAATTTGGTGGTGATTTGGGAAATTTAGGAATTTACGGAGGAATTTGGGGACGGGGACACTCTTAGTTGTATAGGAAAAATGAGGAAAGGTGAGTAAAAATGAGAAAAAAATTTTTTCAAGGGTGTCCCCGTCCCCAAATTTATTCTAAATTTTTAATTTCTCAAGATGACTCTAATTTAGATTGACTATTTTTTATTTTTTGTAAAAGTCTTTTTATTTTATCAGAAAGTGTATTTAACAGTTTTTTATCTTTGTGTGTAAAGAAAATATATTGAAAATTTTTATATTTATTTTTTCAGTTTGTTTGTGCCTTTACTTAAATTTCTTTCAATGTTTTTAGCAATTTAGTTTGCTTTGCTAATTTTTATTATAAAAATAAAATTATGAATTTTGGGGATAAATTTGGGGACGGGGACACTCTTGAAGAACTTTTTTCTCATTTTTACTCGTTTTTTCTATGCAACTAAGACTGTCCCCGTCCCCAAAATACCTAAATAGAAAAGCTTCTTATTTATTTTATATAAAAAAAGCAGGTATTATCCTGCAAAAAGTTTTTTATTTATAAAATAATAATTAAATAATTTATTATTAAAATTACATTTTTAACACATATCTGAGCACAAACCAATAATGACTTGCACTACCTAACATGACGAAAATATGAAAAATCTCATGAAATCCGAAATCTTTCCATTTTGTTTTGGGAATTTTAAGCCAATAAATAATTCCACCAATCGTATAAAAAATGCCACAAGCCACGAGCCACCAAATTCCATTTAATAAATTTGCGTCTTTTAATGTTGTAACAATTGGGTAAATTGCTACAATTCCCATCCAGCCCATAATTAGATAAATCCCAGTAGACAAGGCACGAGGAGCTTTAATCCAAATGGAAGAAAAAATTGTTCCTAGTATAGCAAATCCCCACAAAATACCAAAAATACTCCATCCCCAAGGTCCACGCAAAGGTCCAAGACAAATAGGGGTGTAACTTGAAGCAATTAGGATATAAATCATAATATGGTCAAATTTTCTAAAAACATTAATTCCCTTTTGGCTAATATTTAGCCAGTGATAAAGCGTACTAAATAAATATAATAAAAATAAACCAATTCCAAAAATCGTAAAAGATACAACATCATAGCCATCTCCCCAAATCGAAGCAAATACGATTAAAACCACCATTCCAGCTAATGCCAAAACAGCACCAATACAATGTGTTAAACCACTTGTAAAATCTCTAACTTTTGCCATAAAAAATCCTTTCAAATTTTAATCTCTTCTTTTATAGTAATATATTTTGTATAATTTGTCAACACAAATAATATAAAAAAACATATAATGTAGTTTTAAAAACTATATTCGACAAAATTCGTGATAAAATTGACTAGCATAAAATGTACAGACTACGAATATTATCTACCAAGAAAGGAAGGGCAAACTATGAAAAAGTGGATAGTAATTATATTAGTAATTTTAGCAGTACTAATCTGTGGAATTTTATTGTTTAATACAAATGTTGAAGTGGAATATGTTCCAGAAACGGAGATTGAAGAGTCAGATTTACGAAAAACAATGATTACTTTATTCTTCCAAAACAAGGAAAATAAAGAATTGCAAAAGGAAAGTCGATTAATTGATTCTAAAGATTTACTTTTGGATCCATATGCGGAATTATTAAATATGTTGATAGAAGGTCCGCAGAGTGATTTTTTGCAAAAGACAATTCCAGAAGGAACCAAATTATTAGGTGTAGAACTAATAGGAAATTGTTTACAAATTAATTTTTCAAAGGAATTTATAGAGAATGCTTCAAGTAGCGAAAATGATAAAAAAAGTTGCATCTATTCAATTGTAAACACGGTAACGGAGTTAAATGAAGTAAATTCTGTTAAAATTTTAATAAATGGAGAAGAGACTAAAGGCTTTGAAGATATTGGATTGGATTTTTCGGTGGAGATAGAGAAATTAAAGTAAAAAAGTTTAAAAAATGAAAATTAGAAATGAGAATAAAAAGAAAAAATGGGGGACGGGGATACTCTTAGTTATATAGAAAAGATAAGAAAAAGCGAGAAAAAAAGAGGAGATAAGTTTTAAAGAGTGTCCCCGTCCCCAAATTTCGCCAAATTTCGTCCCCTAATTTTATAAAAAAATACTGAAATTAAAAAAGAAAAAGATAATAAAAGAAAAAGATAATAAGAAAAAATATAATAATATAATAAAAGAAAAATTACGGAAAAGGACACTTTAGTTAGATAAAAAGACGGGAAAAAGTAAAAAAGAAAAAAATAATTTCAAAGACTGTCCCCGTCCCCAAAAACCCTCCCAAAACAAAACCAAAAATAATTAAAAATAGTTAATTATCAAAAACAATTTGAAATAATCAATTAAAATAATCTATTTGAAATAATATAAAATTTATAGTATAATAAATCTAATATAATAAACTTAAATTAATAAAAAGAAAGATAAAGAATATGGAATTAAAAGAAAATGAAAGAATTGACAATTTGCAATACAAGGGATTAAAATTAATTCAAAATAAAAATGGATTTTGTTTTGGTGTGGATAGTGTGTTGTTGTCAGATTTTGCAAAAACGATTAAGAAAAATAGTAAGGTTGTGGATATTGGAACAGGTACGGGAATTGTTGGGTTATTGTTATGCAAAAAAACAAATTTGCAGAAAATTTATGGTGTGGAAATCCAAAAAGATGTTGCTGAAATGGCGAAAAGAAGTGTGAAGTTAAATTCTTTAGAAAATAAATTTGAAATTATAAATTGCGATATTAAAGATATTTTTGAATATTTAAAACCAAATTCAATTGATAGTATTGTTACAAATCCTCCGTATAAAAAGGCAAATTCTGGAATTAGAAATGAAGAGGAAATGCAGATGATTTCAAGGCATGAGGTGAAATGTACGTTAGAGGATATTGTTGAAAAGGGTGCAAAATTGCTAAGAGATAGAGGCGAATTTTTTATGGTACATCGAGCAGAAAGACTTGTGGATATCATGTGTTTGTTGCGTAAATATTGTTTGGAGCCAAAGAACGTAAGATTTGTACATTCAAAGCAAAATCAAAAACCTAATTTAATATTAGTAAAAGCAATAAAATATGCCAATCCATTTTTGAAAATAGACAAGCCTCTTGTGATTTTTGATGAAGCAGGAAATTATACAGAAGAAATTAATCAGATTTATGAAAGACAGGAAAAACAGTAAAATGAAGTGAGAGCATATTTTTAGAATTTTGTCAAGTTGACGTAATTTACAAAATATGATATAATAAAAGGTGGGGCAGTTATTGACTTATAGTACATATTCTTTTACTTCACAATTATCAATGCTCAAACCTCTTAAAACTTCCATTCCACTAGGAATACCTTCTAAAATCGCTCGAATTGGAACTGCTACACCGCCGTGAGTAACAAGTAATACAGTTTTGTCTTGATAATTTTCTTGAATTTTATGTAAAAATCTTTGAATTCTCTCAAACAAATCCTTAATGTTTTCTGCGTTTTCATATTGTTTATTTAATTTATAGTTCCATATTCCATCAAAATCAAACTCTTTTGATGTTTTTCCTTCGAATGTTCCAAAACATCTTTCTTGTAAATCTGGCTCAATAATAAGAGGAATATCTCTTCCACTAGCAATAATTTCAGCAGTTTTTTTAGCACGTTTTAAAGGTGAACATAAAATAATATCAATATTTTCATTTAGCAATTTTTTGCATGTGCATTTTGCTTGCATAATTCCTGTTTCATTAAGTTCTATATCGGTTAATCCTTGAATTTTACCAGCCACGTTCCAATCTGTTTGACCATGTCTTGTTAATAATAATCGCATAAAAAATCTCCTTATATAAAATTTGTGTTACTATATCATACTTTTAATTATTTTGCAATAAAATATAGAAAAATAGAATAAAATGTGATATACTACCCAAAAGAGAGGAAATAAAATGCAAGGAAAATTATTTTTAGTCGCAACACCAATTGGGAATTTGGAGGATATTACTTTGCGTGCGTTGCGTATTTTGAAAGAAGTAGATTTGATAGCTGCGGAAGATACAAGGCATACTCTTAAATTATTAAATCATTTTGAAATCTCAAAACCGTTGATTAGTTATTATAAACAAAATGAATCCACAAGAAGTGCGGAACTTGTGGAAAAATTAAAATCTGGAAAAAATATTGCAATTGTATCTGATGCAGGGACGCCGGGAATTTCAGATCCAGGTGAGGAAATAGTAAAATATTGTGTGCGAGAAAATATTGAGATTGTGCCAGTTCCAGGAGCGTGTGCATTTGTGAATGCTTTGATTTGTTCAGGAATTGCAACAAGAGAGATTTGTTTTTTGGGATTTTTATCGGCTGTCAAAAAAGAGCGAAAAGAAAAATTGGAAGAGTTAAAATATGAAACCAAAACTCTAATTTTTTATGAAGCACCGCATAAACTCAAAAATACATTAGAGGATATGTTACAGATTTTTGGCGATAGAAAAATTGTTTTGGCACGTGAACTTACCAAAATTCATGAAGAATTTATTCGTGGGGAAATATCGGATATTCTACAGAATATAAATGAGATAAAAGGCGAATTTGTGGTGATTGTGGAAGGAAATAAAAATTCTAAAAAAGATGTGGAAATTCAAAATTTAAATGAAATGACATTGGAGGAGCAATATCAATTTTATGAAAAACAGGGTTTGTCGAAAAAAGAAATTATAAAAAAAATTGCAAAAAATAAAGGCGTTCATAAAAACGAAATTTATCAGAATTTCTTGGAAAAATAATAATCAATTTCAAAAAACATGTTATTATTAAAATATAAAATTATGAAAAGTTGATAGAATTGTTTTAAATTTGCAAAGGGTTTGTGGAGTATGTGAAGATAAATAAAAAGTGAGAAAACCTCACTTTTTATTTTTATAATTTATATGTAAATTTAAAAGAGTAATAATTTTTTTTCTCAAAACGAACCGTAATTCCCTCTGCTTTGGCGAAATTATCACACGCGAATTTTACAGATTGTGCAGAACATGAAGTGTTAAGTTCATAATAATTAGAATCAGAAGGCAATTGGTATAAAACAGAACCGTTGCTATCCTTTTTTATAATAACTTCAATTGTATATCCATTTTCTTGTGCTAAAAGGTCAGTTGAAGTATTTACAAATAAATTTTTTAGTTCATTCCAGAAATTTTTTGCACCTTCTATCATTTGTTTTTCTTGTAATTTTAATACGCGAGCATCTAATTTTTCTTTTAGTGTCATAAAAATACCTCCTTTGATAAGTGAAAATTCTACTTTATTATAAATGAAAAGTTATAAAAAGTAAATACTTTTTTGAAAAAATTATGATAAAAAATCATAAATTTTTTTTACTTTTATATAATGAAGGAGAGGTGAAAAAATGATTAATAAAATATGGTGTTTTTTTATAATAATTTCTGTCATTTTTTCGTGTATAAATGGCAATATGAAAACATTAAATGAAAGTGTTTTTTTATCAATAAATGACACCACAAAAATGGTTATTAATTTATTTGGTAGCATGTGTTTTTGGTGTGGAATTATGGCGATTATTTCTGAAACAAGCTTGCAAGATAAATTAAAAAAAATAATTCACCCGCTTAATCAAATAATTTTTAAAAAATTAGACAAAAAAAGTAAAGCATATGAACATATAACTATCAATATAGTAACCAATATGTTAGGAATTGGTAATGCCGCGACGCCAGCAGGATTGAAAGCTGTGGAAGAGTTGGAAAAGGAAAATCCACATACTGATAAGTTGTCAGATGAAATGATTTTATTTATTGCGATTAACACAGCTTCACTTCAAATTATTCCAACCAATGTAATTGCCATTAGAAACAGCTTAAATTCGCAAAATCCAAGTGGCATTATTGTAGCAGTATGGTTTGTAAGTATTATGACATTTTTATCTGTCATTTTTTTGGCAAAATTATATTTAAAAATAAGGAGAAATTAAATGAAATTTGTACAATATTTTAGTAGTTCTGCCATTGTATTTATTATTGGATTTGTAGTATTATATGGAATATTGGAAAAGAAAAATGTCTTTGAAATTTTTATGAAGGGCGTAATTGAAGGCGAAAAATTAGTGATTAGTTTATTTCCAACGTGGCTAGGTTTATTTGTAGCAGTTGGAATGCTTAAGGCATCAGGAATAATAGATTTTTTAGTAGAAAGAATTTATGTTATAGTAAAGAATTTTTTTGTATATAAAGAAATTTTGCCACTTGTTTTTTTGCGTCCGATTTCGGGAAGTACAGCAACGGTAATGGGGACAGAAATTATGAAAAATTGTGGTGTTGATAGTAATATTGGCTTGCTTACTTCATGCATTATGGGGTCAGCGGAAACAACAATTTATGTGGTTGCTTTGTATGCATCAAAATTGAAAAATAAAAATTTAAAGCCAGTACTTATTATTGGTTTAATAGCAGATTTTTTATGTGTTATATTTTCTATTTTTGCATTAAAGTTGGGCATAATGTAATGTCGAATTTTGTAGATAAAAACTGTTTGACATTTTTATGAAATGGTGTTAATATAATATAAATTAAAATCTAGTTGGCATTTCGCCAAGAGTTTCCAAAAATAAAAATTGAATAAAATGGAGAACAAGCATGGAATTCTGCAAAATCTAAATAATATAAAAGTAAAAGCAATAGCAATTAAGAACAAAGGCGAAATGCGAAAAAGAAGTCATAGAATAGATGGCGTATATTATAAAGTAAATAAAAAAGAAAGGTCGTGATAATATGCTAATCATCAACATAATTTTATTAGTTTATTTATTAAGAATTCTTTTCGTAAAAATATCTGCACTAAAAATTTACTGCATCATTAAATATTAATTACTTTTGTAGGAGAATATCGATTAGCTACAGAAAGACGAATATGACTTAAATCTACATTATTTTCCATTAATTCGTTGGTAACTGTTTGGTACGCAAGTTCTGGAAAATTATTTTCTTTGCTCAAATGTCCGAAGCATTACTTCTTTTAAATCTTTTTTTAGTAATAAATTCGAAATTGTTTTTCCAGCGGTTGAATTTGATAAATGCCCGTGAGGTCCACTAATGCGCTGTTTTAATGGGAAAGGATATTTTGATACTTTCAAGATTTCAGGATCGTAATTGGCTTCCAAAAACACAAAGGAACTTTCAAATAATTCAGCAATTAGACGATTATTCATATGTCCCAAGTCAGTAGCGATACTTAGCCTTTTAGAGCCATCATGAATATTAAACCCACATGGATTAGCGGCATCATGAGGAGTACTAAAAGGATGAATGGTTAAATCTTTTAATTTGAAATCTTTGTCGTTTTCAAAAATGCAGATATTATTTGGATTGATTTTATTTCGCTGTTTTTCCATAGCGTTCCAAGTTTCTATGTTAGCATAAACTGGAATATTGTATTTTTGAGAAACGGTTCCAATACTTTGAACATGGTCAGAATGTTCATGAGTAACTAAAATAGAGTCAATTTCATTTATGGACGAACCGATAGCTTCTAAACCCTCGCATACTTTTTTACAGCTTACGCCAGAGTCAATTAATATTTTTGTATGATTTGAATTTATAAATAGGCAGTTACCAGAACTGCCACTAAAAATACTACAAAACTTTAACATAATTTTATCTCAATTCTATCTCAATTTTATCACTTTGTTATTCATCAATTCTTTCGATTTTTGCACCTAATTTTCTAAATTTTTCTTCGATATTTTCATAACCGCGATCAATATAATTTAAATTATAAATTTCAGTTTTTCCTTTTGCAACAATTCCAGCTATGATTAATGCTGCGCCAGCGCGTAAATCGCATGCATAAACAGGGGCAGCATTTAGTTTGTCGACTCCTTCAAATACAGCGCTTTTTCCTTGTGCAGTTATTTTAGCACCCATTTTGTTCAATTCAGCCGTATATTGGAAACGAGATTCCCAAATACTTTCGTTAATAATGCTTGTACCTTTTGAAAGAGATAAAACAACGCCCATTTGAGGTTGTAAATCCGTCGGAAAACCCGGATATGGTAATGTTTTTATGGTCGCTTTATTGGTTCTTGTATTACACCAAACACGCAAATGGTCACCATTTGCATCAACATTTCCGCCAATTTCCACAATTTTTGCTGTAATAGATTCTAAATGTTTTGTGATGCAGTTTTTAATGATTACATCACCTTTGGAAGCAACAGCGGCAAGCATAAAAGTTCCAGCCTCGATTTGGTCTGGTACGACAGAATAAGTTGCATTTCCTTTTAATTCTTTTACGCCATTGACTTTGATAATATCAGTTCCAGCGCCTCGAATATCAGCCCCCATTGTATTTAAGAAGTTGGCAACGTCAACGATATGTGGCTCTTTGGCGGCATTATCAATAATGGTTGTTCCATCAGCTAAAACACTAGCTAGCATAATATTGATGGTTGCGCCAACTGAGACAACATCCATATAGATTGAATTTGCCGTTAATTTTCTGGCTTTTGCAGTAATATTGCCATTGGTAACTTCAACGTCTGCGCCTAAAGCTTCAAAACCTTTGATGTGTTGATCAATTGGTCTTGCACCTAGATTACACCCGCCAGGTAAACCAACTTGGGCTTTTTTGCATCTGCCAAGCAAACTTCCAATTAAATAATATGAAGCTCTGAATTTACTTGTAATATCCGAAGGAGCTTTATAAGAATTTATATTTCGATTATCAATTGTAACTTCATGTTCTGAGTTCCAAGTTACAATAGAACCTAAACTTTTTAATATATCACAATATAATTTTACATCACTAATATTTGGTAAATTTTCAATTGTACAAACTCCGTTGATAAGCAGAGTTGCAGGTATGATTGCCACAGCGGCATTTTTTGCACCGCTTATTACGACTTCGCCTTTTAAAGAAGTATTTCCTGTAATGACTAGTTTTTCCAAAACTATCCCTCCATATTTTGTATATTTAGAGTACAAAATTTCACTCATATGGGACTATATCATAAATGTTAAATATTTACAATATAAAATTAAATAATTTTTAAAATTTATTTTGTAAATATGGGCAAAAATTTATTTTTTCTTACCACACTAACACTTTTTAGAGGTAGCGTTAAAAAGTGTTATAGTGTGTGTTAAATACCCAGCTAAAAAGAAGAAAAATTTTATTGGCTTGTGATATTTGATTAGAGATTTTCAAAAAGAAACAAATACTTTTTTAGATGTAGAAAAACAACTTAAATATCAAGAAAGAGAAAAAGAGTGGAATTTAGAGAGATAAAATAAAAAAGATAAAAATTATGTTTACTTTTACAATATTTAGTGATATAATATAACATATTAAAAATGAAGAGAGGAAGATAAATGTCAGTAGAATTAATATGGAAACACCAACAAGAAACATATGAAAAATTGATTGAACAACTTTCAAAAACGAAAAAGGCAGGATATATTTATCCTACAAGTTGTGGCAAATCATTTCCAGTATTAAAATATTTAGAACAAAATCAAGATAAAAGAGTGTTGTTTCTAGCACCGAGTATAGAGATAATAGAACAATTTAAAGAATATGTGCAAAGATATATTATTAGTTCGCATAATATATCAGTAAAAAGACAATTTAAGGATTGGCATTTTATTACATACAATTCTTTAAGGAAATTTAATACTAAAGAAGAAAAGGTAGATATAATTATAAGTGATGAGTTACATAGAACTGGTGGAGAAGTATGGGGGAAAGAATTTGATTATTTACTAGAAAATAATCAAAATGCAGATAAAATAGGAATAACTGCTACGCCTAAAAGGACAGATGGCAGAAATATGATGGATCAATATTTTCAAAATGATATAATTTATGAATTTTCAAAAATAGAAGCATTAAGTGGAGATAAAACAGGCGAAGTTGTGTTAAAGCCAACAAGATATATTAGAGTTATGTCCATAATACAGCCAGTATTAGAAGAATATAGAGAAAGAATAGAACAAATACCAGATGAAAAAAAGAAGGAAAAATTATTATCAAAATTTGAAAAATTAAAGAAAACATTAGAAATAGCTGATAAAATAGAAGATACTTATGAAAAAGCAATGCAAAATAAGAAAGGAAAATATATTGTTTTTTGTAGAGATGAAAGTGATATGCAAGAAGCTATGGAAAAGGCAAAGGGATGGTTTGCAAAAGTAAATCCTAATATGTGGATTGACTATGTATATTCAGGACATCAAGATTCTAAAATGAGAAAATCTCTTAAATTAAATAGGCTGACTATGAATGAGTTTAAAAGACCATCATCAGAAAATAAGGATAAATTAAAATTATTATTTTGTGTTAATAAGTTAAATGAGGGCGTTCACGTAGATGGTATTTCTGGTATTATTATGTTAAGACCGACAGGTTCTCCAGTATTGTATGATCAACAAATAGGAAGAGGTTTTATAACAGCAGATAAAAAAACGGAAGAAACTGTAATAATAGATGCAGCTAATAACTGGATTAGATTTTATGATAACTATAAAGAAGTTGCAAAAAGTATAAGAAAAGGAAAAATAAGAAGAAAAGAAAAAGAAGCTGAAAAGGACGAAGAATTATATAAAAGCTTTGATTTTATTGCTGAAGAAATAGAGTTAATAGAATTACTAAAAGAAATAGATAGTAGTATAAAAGGAACCAAATTTCTTGAGAATGCAAAAGGGATAAAAGAGTGGATAGATAAGTCGGGAGACACAAAATTGCCTAGAGAAACTTCTAAGGATATGGAAGAAGCAGGTTGGGGATTAAAATTACATAGCATAAGAAGCAAATTTATAAAGCCATATATGGACTTAGAAACAGAAGAAGCAAAAGAAGAATATAGAAGAAAAAGTCCTCAAATTGAAGAGGTAATAAAAATTATTGAACAAATCGATAGAAATGTTGTTCCAATTAATTTAAGAAATGCAAGAGCAATAAAAGAATGGATAGAAAAGTCGGGAGATACAAAGAAACCTAGTTCTGTTTCTAAAGATGAAGAAGAAAGGAAATTAGGTAATTCTATAAAAGGGATACGTAGATTTATAAGAAAATATACAGAATTACAAACAGAAGAAAAGGAGGCATATAAACAATCACATCCAGAATTAGAGGAAGTAATGGAAATAATAGAAGAAATAGATAAGAATGATATTTCTCTAAAATTAAAACAAGCAAGACAAATAAAAGAGTGGGTGGAAAAGTCAGAAAATAAAAAGAGACCTAGTAAATATTCAGAGGATGAAACTGAAGCATATTTAGGAGAAAAATATTCTGTTTTAAAATATAATTTGATAGACCCATATTTAAAACTAACAACAGAAAAAGAAAGAGAAGAATATACACGAATGCATCCAAATTTAGAAGAAATAATGGAAATAGTATATGATATAAATAGGATTTCTAAAGATAAAAGAGACATACGATTTACTGAGAAAATGAAGAAAGTAATGAAAAAAATGGTATTTGAGAATGTATCTATGAACCAAGAAACAAGAGAAGAATTACATCAACTAACACAAGAATTTAAGAAAACTGGAAATATAAAGGAGTAAAAATTATTATGGTTAATCCAAAAGCATATACAGAAGTAAATGAAATTATAAAATCAATGCCGAAGGAAATTAAAGAGAAAATCCCAGAAGATATAAGAAAAACAATAGATTACAATCGTGATAAAAATTATTATTTTACTTTTGATGATTTTGAAAAAACAGAACTTTTAGAAGATACAAAGAAAATTTTATCTGTATTATATACTGATTATTTTTCCACAGAAGATGAAAGAAAAGTTATAATGGAGAAAGAAAAAATAATAGAAAGGCAGAAAGAACAAGAAAAACGACAAAAATATCCTATTGATTTTCTAAAAAATAGAAAACTTAAATTTTAATTTATCACTTTAGATATAAGAAAATACCATAAAGCCACCATTTATTAAATAATGGTGGCTACAATTATTTGTTTTCTGAAATCCATTCATAAATTTCATTTTCAGTAAGTTTTCCTTTTTTCATAAGGTTAATTTTTTTAGTCTATTTTTTCCAAGTTTCAAAATCCTTACAAAGTTCTTTATTTGTGCAATATTAGTAATTGTGAAATCAACAATTGTTTATGGTATATATGATATGTCAGGTGCAGCATATTCATATGTTGGATTTCGTACGGTGCTTTGTCCATAATAAGTTAATAAAAAATAGAGGACAAGATCCTCTATTTTTTTAAGTTAAAATTCATTAATCATCTCAATAATCTTAAATTTAAATTCTACTTCAGAAGAAGAACTTGAAATAATTGCGAATTCTTCTTCTGACAAATTTTCTTTTAAGTATTCCTCTCCTTCTTTATCTACAATTCCAGAAGATATGCTTACAAAACACAAAGGTGGAAATAAAGAACACCACCAATTTTGCCCTTTGGCTTCTCCAATTTCAATTCTTAAAGCATCATAGTTTCCTGCTGGTAAAGAAATGTTTCCATAGTATTTTGTTGGAAAATAGAAATTCCCAATTTCAATATTTACATTATATTGATAACCATTTTCTTGAATAACTTTTTCGGCAATTTTTTTAAAATCTGCTATATGTGTTTTGGACATTTCAATAACAGATTGCTTGTCAGATGTATTTTTTGTTAAAGTTTTCATATGGGCTAGAACAGCATCTCTTACTTTTAATTTTAAAGCTTGGTCTTCATCTGAATCGCTATTTGCTAAAATATGAAGTCTGAAAATATCTTCAGAAAGTCCTTCAGATATGTTGGTTGCATATGAATATGCAGTAATTGCAAAAAATAGGATAAATAAAATTGATAAAATCATGAAATTTTTAAAAAATTTTCTCATATTACATTTCCTTTCTAAATTTTATAAAATTTTCTATTAAATTAAGTATTAGCCAAAATTAAAAAAATATGCAAAATTTATATTACAAAAATATTACAAAAATATTGCGAAAATGTTACAAAAAATGCGCTCGAAAAAATAGGAAAAAGCTCGAATATTAGTATTTTTGGGAGGTTTTTAGGTGTCGAATTGTTGAAAAGGTTCTGAAAAGCGAGTTTTCTGTCGAAAAAGGCAGTACGAAAGTGTTTGACCTGTGAGGCATTAAGTGATAAAATCCTTTTATGAAATATATGGAGGTAATAATATGAATAAGAAGTTATGCTGTTTTTATGTGAATGAAATTCATTTGATTACGATGCTTTTGCCATATATAAACGAAAGAATTAATCAAGCTACAAAAGTGATAACCATTTTGGAAAAAGATATTAGTGAAAGCGCGAAAAGAGTAATGAAGGGAATACAGGGAAAGAAGTCTGACGATTTATTAAATGTAGATTGGAGGAATAAAAGTTTAAATTATTTATATGAAAGCGATGTAAAAGATAAACTTATTTTAATTAGTGGAAGTGATGAATTTATTGAGGAAGCTAATAAAATAATCAATTATAAAAAGGAAGATTGTACGATTTTAGATTGCTATGAAATGATGCAAGGAAGTTCTAAATTACAGGAAATTTTGGATGAGCATGATAAAGTAGTAAATACATCTGGAGAAAAGTATAAGGAAGAGGTTTTTGCAGGGTATGTTAAAAAAGATTGTGGAAAAGTAACATTGTAGATAATTGTATAGTTTAAGAAAAAGTTTAAAAATTGTTTGATAATTTTTAGGCTTTTTTTGTTTAAGTTTAGAGAAAACCTCCAGTTATACTGGGGGTTAGTTACTTAAAATAAATAATAAAAGATAAGATGAAATTAAAAAGATAGAGAAAAGGGAAAAAGAGAAAAGGAAGGAAATGGGGGGGAGAAAGAGGAGAGAAAAAAAGGGGACGGGGACACTCTTGTTATGTTTTGTATAGCAAAATTGAGTAAATGGGAGAAAAAAGGAGAAAATAAATTTCCAAGAGTGTCCCCGTCCCCAAATTCATAATTCTAAAAAAATGTCTCAAAATTAAATAATTCCTATATTTTTTAATTTATGACCTAAGACGACTGTTGACTTATAAAATAAAATGGTATAGAATGTAAAGAAATTTGATAATATGATAAAGGATATTTTTGAAAGGAGACTATTTTTAAATGGGGGATAAACTTGCAGAAATAAAAAGCAAATTAGAAAAATATGGACAAGAACATTTATTAATGTTCTACAACAAAATGAATGAGAAAGAGCAAAATGAATTATTAAATAAAGTTGAAAATATTGATTTTCAATTAATGGATCATTTGTATAAAAATGTAAATAAAAATGATAATTTAAAAAAGGAAGTAATTGAGCCTGTAGATTATATAGAAAAATCTAAATTAACGACAGCCGAAAGAAATATCTATGAGCAAAAAGGAATTGAAGCCATCAAAAAAGGAAAATATGCAGTTGTTACAATGGCTGGTGGTCAAGGCACAAGATTGGGTCATAAGGGTCCAAAAGGTACGTATGATTTAGGCTTAGATTCGCATAAATCAATTTTTGAACTTTTGTGCGAAGGCATCAAAAAAGCGATGTTTAAATATGAAGCTATTATTCCTTGGTATATTATGACAAGTCAAGAAAATAATGATCAAACTATTCAATTTTTTGAGGAACACAATTATTTTGGTTATCCAAAAGAAGCGGTGCATTTCTTTAAACAAGGACAATTACCAATGCTTGATTTGGATGGGAAAATATTGCTAAATGAAAATGGAGGCATTAAAGAAGCGGCAAATGGTCATGGTGGAACACTTCAATCAATGGAAAGAAGTAATGTGATTAATGAAATGAAGGAAAATGGCGTAGAATGGATTTTTGTAAGTGGTGTGGATAATATTTTGGCTAATTTAGTTGACCCATTGTTAATTGGAATGGCAATTTCGAATAAAGTTTATAGTGCAGTAAAATCAGTTGAAAAAATTGACCCAAAAGAAAAAGTTGGTGTTATTTGTAAGAAAAATGGAAGAGTTGGTGTTATTGAATATACTGAAATATCAAGTGAAATGGCTAATATGAGAGATGACTATGGTTCTTTGGTTTATGGAGATTCCAATGTAATTATGCAATTGTTTAATATGAAAGCTTTAGAAAAAGTCACAAATTTGAAATTACCTTATCATACCGCTGTAAAAAAGGCGAATTATATCGACAAAGATGGAAAATTAATTGTAAGTGATAAACCAAATGCGTATAAATTTGAAATGTTTATTTTTGATGCCTTTGAAATGTTGAATGATGTGCTTATTTTAAGAGTAAAAAGAGAAGAAGAATTTGCGCCAATTAAAAATGCGGAAGGTGTGGATAGTCCAGAAACAGCGAGAAAATTGTATACGGACTTTTTCTCAAAATTAAATTATATGAAAAAATATAGTCAATGGTGCACAAATCCAGCTTTTGACGAAGAAACACGTCATGAATTATTATTAATTGCTGGTGACGAAGAGGAAATCAAAGATCGATTTTACAAAGACTTGGAATTTGGAACAGCAGGTTTAAGAGGTGTAATCGGCAATGGTACTAATCGAATGAATGTCTATACGGTTACAAAAGCTACACAAGGTTTGGCAAATTTTATTTTAAGAGAAGGTAGCGAAAGTAAAGGTGTTGCAATTTCGTATGATTCTAGAAGAATGTCAAAAGAATTTGCGATTGAGACAGCGTTATGTTTAAATGCCAATGGAATTAAAACATATATTTTCGACGAAATTAAGCCTGTGCCAGAATTGTCATTTGCTGTAAGGGAGCTTGGATGTACAGCAGGAATTATGATTACAGCTAGCCATAATCCACCAGAATATAATGGATATAAAGTTTATTGGGACGATGGAGCGCAAATTGTGGCACCGAAAGATAAGGAAATTATTGAAGAAGTCAATAATGTAACAGATTATTCATTGGTTAAAAGAATCTCTTATGAAGAGGCTCAAAATACTGGATTGTACAATATTATAGGAAGTGCAATGGATAAATTGTATTTGAATGCTATAAAAAAACAGGTTTTAAATTCAGAAATTATCAAAGAAGTGGAAAAAGATTTAAATATCGTTTATACGCCTTTGCATGGAACAGGAAATAAGCCAGTACAAAGAGTTTTGTCGGAATTAGGATTTACAAACGTATTTGTGGTTCCAGAACAGGAATTGCCAAATGGGAATTTTCCAACCGTAGAGTATCCAAATCCAGAAGATGTGAAAGCATTTGCATTGGCATTAAAATTGGCTAAAAAAGTAAATGCAGATGTTGTACTAGCAACTGATCCAGATGCGGATCGATTAGGGGTATTTTCAAAAGATTCAAAAACAGGAGAATATATTCCTTTTTCAGGAAATATGTCAGCATTGCTAATTGCGGAATATGTGTTATCACAAAGAAAAGAGAAAAATTTGATGCCGAAAAATCCAGCTTTTGTATCAACGATAGTTTCCTCAAATTTGGCAGGCGCGATTGCAAGAGAATATGGTATGCATTTTGTAGAAACACTTACTGGTTTCAAGTTTATCGGTGAGCAAATTAGAAATTTTGAAGAAACAGGAAAACATGAATATGTTTTTGGATTTGAGGAAAGTTATGGCTGTTTGGTTGGAACACACGCAAGGGATAAAGACGGAATTACAGCGGTTATGATGCTTTGTGAAGCTGCAGCATTTTATAAAAAGCAAGGTTTGACTTTATGGGATCAGATGTTAAATATTTATAGGAAATATGGATTTTATAAAGAAGAAACCGTAATGATTACGTTAAAAGGTGCTGATGGAGCGGTCAAAATTAAGGAAATTATGGATGCGATAAGAAGTAATCCCCCAAAAGAAATTGGTGGTTATAAAGTGCTTGAGATAAGGGATTATAAGACAGGAATAATGGTCGATACAAAAACTGGAAAAGAGGCAAAAACAGGATTGCCAATCTCGAATGTTTTATATTACGCAATGGAAAACGATGTATGGTGTTGCGTACGACCTTCTGGAACAGAGCCAAAGATTAAGTTTTACATGGGAGTGAAAGGAAAGACAATGGAAGAGGCAGATCAGCAATTAGCCAAATTGAAAAAAGATATGATGGCTTTGGCAGAGAGATAGGAAAAAGCATGATTGAATTCTCAATTCAATCATGCTTTTTTGTTTGAAAACGAAAAATATCACAGTTTTAAATCTAAAGCTTTGGATATTTTGTTTAAAGAATCTGGAAATTTTTTACTGTTATTTTCAAGAGCGATTAATTCGTCTAAAGGAATATCACATAAAACAGCTAGTTCATGGCGAGATAATCCTTTTTTTGTCCGCTCTTTTTGGATTTTTTTATTGTCTAAATTTAGTGTCATAATATTTTCCTCCTATTTTTCTAATTTAGAGTACTATTATTTTATAATAATTTACATAAAAAGTCAAGAAAATTGATTGATGAAATAAAAAATATTTCTTATTGTCTATGACATAAATTATATTTTTATAAATATAATTTATGTTAAGGAGGTTTGAGATGTTAGAAAAAATAAATTTGCCATATAACTTAAATGCGTTAGAGCCGTTTTATAGTAGAGAAACATTAAATATTCATTATCATACTTTATATTCAGCCTATGTTGATAACACAAATAAAGTGGAAGAAAAATTAAAGCAAGCTAGGAAAAGTAATGATTTTGAGAATATAAAATGTTTAGAAAAGGAACTATCATTTCAGGGTTCGGGTGTTATTTTACATGAATTATTTTTCACCAATATGGGACCTGCAACACAAAGTAGACCAAGTGTGAAATTAATGAATCAAATCAATCAGGATTTTGGAACTTTTCCAGTTTTTAAAAGTCAATTTACGGCAAGTAGTAAAGTAGTTGAAGCTTCTCGGGTGGAATTTGCTTGTGTGGGTACCAAAGTGGAAGAAATTACAAATTTTGCAATGTGAAAAACATCAGAATTTAACGCTTTGGAGATGTGTTCCTCTACTTGTACTGGATATGTGGGAGCATTCTTATTTTTTGCAGTATAAGGCAAATCGTGCAGATTATGTGAGTAGTTTCTGGAATATTATAAATTGGAATGAAGTAAGTAGGAGATTTGAGGAAATTAAATAAAATAGAAGCACTTTTGTAAAATAATAGTGTTTAAAATTTTGGAGGTTGTTAATTAATTAAGTTTTTAAGTAAGTGTTAATTTCAGTGTTTTGAGATTTTAATTGTTTTGGTAATTTTAATTATTTTATTTTTTGTTTCTGGTGTTTTTTTGGTGGGTTGGGATTTTGGTTTTTGTGAGATTTTGAGGAATTTTGTGGGATTTTGGGGATTGGTGGGACGGGGACACTCTTAAAAATTAATTATCTTCATTTTTCTCATTTTTACTCTATTTTTCTACATAACAAAACCAAAGAGTGTCCCCGTCCCCAAAAAAATCCCCAAAAAACCAAAAAAGTCCCCCCAAAAAAAAATCCCCCAAATCCATCTCACCCAGCCAGTCCCCCACCCAGCTATTCCTCACCACCCCTACCTACATCCACCATCCCAAAATAATTAAAAATAGATTTAAAATTTCTAAACAATTCTCATTCCGAATTTGACATTTTTTTAAATTAATGATATATTAAAATCGACCATAAAGGAAAGGGAAAAAAATGGAAAACAAGAGAAGTGCTCAAAATTTAAAACAACTTATTATAATATGTGTTATCCTAATGATTACAGGTATTGTTATTGGAATTTTAAACTTAGGGCAAGTTAATGATAAAATAGCGAGTTTAACGAAAAAGGAACAAAATAATATAGAAAACAAAAAAGTTTTAGATTCAAAAATGATTGTTGCATCATATACGCCCAAAAAGGAAGTTGCTACTGATGAAGTGGTTTCAAGATATGCTAGGGCACGTCAACGTGAAATGTACAATTCAATCAATGAAATTACAATTACAAAAGACATGGATTTGACCATAAGATGCAATATTTCGAGAGAAGACTTCATCCAATTAATGGCGAGCGTAAGAGCAGATACATCAGGATTTTTTGAGCAAAATGCGGGGCTAATTTATGATATATGTGAAAAATATCAGTTAAATGAGATTTTTTTCTGCGGATTAATTTCGGCAGAATCTGGATGGAACATAGCTGGAAATCATAGAAGAACGCATAATTATATTAGTTTAATGGGAAATGGTGGTTCTCTAATTCAATTTAGTTCAGTAGAAGAAGGGCTTGAGAGAGCAGCTAGTACTTTGCACAAAAATTATTTATCTGAAGGTGGAAGATTTTATCATGGAAAAACATTGTCTGCTGTTAGGACAAGATTTTGCCCAGTTAATCCTAACTGGACGAATCTAGTTTATGGAAGAATGGAACAAATTATAAAATAAAAGAAGGTTTAAAAGCCTTCTTTATTAGCATAATAAATATGAATTATTTTTATCAACATGCTCCAACTTTCATTATATCATATTTTTGCTATTATGTAAAGTTGACAAAAAATAAAAAATATGCTCTCACTTTATTTTAGAGGGTTTTAGAGACTTTTCTTACAAAGAGTGTCCCCGTCCCCAAAACCTTCCCCCAAAAAAACAAAAAAACAAAAATCTTCCTTAAAAATCTCCCCCTAAAATCTCCTCCCAAAACCTCCACCAAAGACCAAAACACCCAAAAAGTCAAAACTAAAACCTCCAAAAGCTTTTAAAGCTAGATTTTTTTCTAAAATTATGATAATATATGTATACAATAGAAAATTTGCGAAAAAATAGAATAAAGGAATGAAAATGGAATATTTATTTACTTTTTTTGAAGGAATAGCGAGTTTTATATCGCCCTGCTTGTTGCCAATGCTTCCAATTTATATTGCTTATTTTGCAGGTAAAGACGAACAAAAGACGAAGAAAACTGTCATAAATGCAATTGGTTTTGTCTGTGGATTTTCAGCTGTATTTTTGCTATTGGCAGTATTTGCAAGTCAGCTTGGAAAATTGGTCAGTAGTAATATGAAATATATAAAAATTATATTTGGAATAGTAATTATAGTATTTGGATTAAATTATATGGAATTGCTAAATTTAAAATTTATGAGTAAAATGAAAGGAAGCAATGCTAATTTGCAGAACTTAAATTTTATAAAATCATTTTTATTTGGAATGTTATTTTCAATTAGTGGGACGCCTTGTATTGGAACTTTTTTAAGTTCAGCTTTATTGCTGATTGCCAAACAACAACAAATCTTAAAAGGAATTTTGCTAATGTTGGTCTATTGCATAGGAATTGGAATTCCGTTTATTTTATCGGTCGTATTAATTGAAAAACTAAAGGGCGTTTTTGAGGTAATAAAAAGGAATTTTGGCAAAATAAAAAAGGTTTCTGGCGTAGTTTTAATTGGCATGGGAATGTATATGATTTTCTTTTAGAGGAGAAAAATATGAAAAATAAATTTGTAATAATTGGTTTATGTATTATTTTTATAGGTGGTTTGTTCGCTGTAAATAATGTGCTTAAAAGTCAAGAAAATAATAGAAAAGGTGAAAATTTAAAGGAGGATAAAATGAGTGTTTTAGAGGTTACAAGTAACAATTTTGAAGAAGAGGTTTTGAAAAGTGAAAAACCAGTTTTAGTGGATTTTTATGCGATTTGGTGTGGACCATGTAAAATGTTGGCTCCGATTGTTGAGCAAATTGCGACAGAAAATGATGCTATAAAAGTATGTAGAATTAATATTGATGAAAATCAAGATTTGGCAGTACAATATGGAATTATGTCAATACCGACACTTGTTGTTATAAAAAATGGTGAAGAAGTTAGTAGAACAGTTGGAGTTATCGGAAAAGAAGAAATTTTAGAAATATTAAAATAAATTTTTGGAGGATAAAAATGAAATTAATTTTAACATCACAAGGTTTTACAACCAATCAAATTGCACAGGCAGTTTCTAAATTGGTGGGGAAACCTTTGCAAAATATCAATATTGCTATAATTAATGAGGCATATGTAGCCTTGTCAGAAAAAAGAGATAAAAGATGGCTGATAAAAGAGTTATCTCGCCTAGAAAAATACATAGGTGGCGTAATTGATTTTGTGAATTTAAGAGCGTATGATAAAGTGGAAATTAGAGAAAGATTGCAAAATGCTGATTTGATGTATATTGTAGGGGGAAAAAACTTTATTTTGCCAGATTTATTTAAAGAGACGGAATTTAATGAGGTTTTGAAGGAATTCGCTCAAGAAAAAGCCGTGATGGGAACATCGGCAGGCTCTATTGTTCTAGGAAAACAAATTGAAAGTGATGAATATTGGAAAGCAAGATATGATGTTACAAATCGCGAAATTGAAAATAAAACTTTAGGTTTAGTAAATTTTAATATCGTCCCACATTATAAAAGAGAAGATCATCAAAAATGGAATAAAGATTTTTTAAAGGAAACGTTACAAAATAATTCTTTTCCAATCTATGCAATAACTGATGAGCAAGCTGTTATTTATGACGAGGGAGAAGTTTCTTTTGTTGGTGGAGAAATAGAAAAATTCTAAAAAATTTATTGTTAAGCCAAATGCTTTTTCTTATATTTTACGACAAAATATCGAATATCAAAATAACTAACTTTACTTGGCAAATTTCCTTTCAAAATCTTTAATCGTTCCAATCCAAATTGGTCAATAGCATGGAAAATATCATTTTCAAATTGTAGTTTGACATCTTTTGTAAGGTCAATTTCTAAATCCATTTCGTAACATTTGATTAAATGGCTTTCAATTGTTTGTCTTGTTAAACCACGAATTTTGGCAATTTCGTCAATATTTTTTCCTTCTTTATATAAAGCATATGAAATCATATTGGTATTTTCTTTTGAGGAATTGTCTGTTTGGCTATTTTGACCGGAGATTTTTTCAATTGGGGTAATATTGTTTTTTATCACATATTTGTGGATAGTTTCGATAAAAACGTTTCCATATTTTTCTAATTTCTTCATACCAACGCCACTGATTCTCAACATATGCTCCACACAAATTGGATAATAAGTGCACATTTCTTTTAAAGAAATATCAGCAAATACGATAAATGGCGGAATTTGATTGATGTCGGCGATTTCTTTTCTTAGACATTTTAAAATTTCAAATAAATCCTCGTCGTAATTTAAGTTATTTTTGAAAACAATTTCCCTTTCAATTTTTCGTTTTATAAAAACTTCCTCATTATGAAATAAAATGTTATCTGCTGATTTATCTAATGCTAAAGTAGGATATTGATTACCAATGGTTTTAATATAGCCTTCTGTGATTAAAAAATAAATCAGTTCCGTAATTGTATTTTTCGAATATTCATGCATAATTCCATAGGTAGATAATTGGTCAAATCCGAAATTTTTCACTTTGGCAGATTTTGAGCCCTTTAAAACATCTGCAACCAGCCCTGCTCCAAATCTTTGGTTCATCCTTTTAATGCAAGATAATATTTTTTTTGCGTCCAAAGTAATATCCGTTATTTCTAATTCGGATAAACAATTGCTACAATATTTACAATTTTCAAAATCTGGTATTTCGCCAAAATATTCTAAAATATATTTTCTAAGGCATTTGTCAGTGTTGCAATAATCAATGATGTCGTTTAATTTATCGTATTCTATTTTGTGATTTGTATCTGAAAGGGTTTGCTCAATGAGAAATTTATTTGTAATAATGTCACTTCGGCTAAAAAGCAAAATGCATTGCGCATTATCGCCATCGCGACCAGCACGGCCAGCTTCTTGATAGTAACTTTCTAAGTCTTTTGGCATGTTATAATGTACAACATAGCGAATATTGGATTTATCAATTCCCATACCAAATGCATTTGTAGCAATCATAATGGTTGTTTTATCATAAGTAAAGTCTTCCTGTGATGTACTTCTTGCTATTTCACTCATGCCTCCATGATATTTTGAAACCTTGTAACCGTGTTGGGAAAGGTTGCTAAATAAAGTATCTACTTGTTTTCGTGTAGAACAATAAATAATTCCAGAATTTTTCGCATTATTTTTCAAAAAATTAACAATATATTCTGTTTTATTTTTTGGAGTTTCAACGGAAAAATTTAAATTAGCGCGGTTAAAACCAGTTGTTAAAGTGAAAGGGTCATTTAAATTTAGTAAATTAATAATATCGTTTTTGACAATTTCCGTGGCAGTTGCTGTAAAGGCAGATAAAATAGGGCGTTTTTTTAATGTAGAAATAACATTTGCAATTTCACGATAACTTGGTCTAAAATCGTGACCCCATTGTGAAACACAGTGTGCTTCGTCAACGGTTATCATGGAAATATTTAATTGATTTAGGAAGTGAATGAACGAATCTAAACTAAGTCTTTCTGGCGCAACATAAATAATTTTATAAAAATTAGATAAAGTATTTTGTAATACTTGAGAATACTCAGAATTATTGAGAGTGCTATTGATGTACGCAGATGGAATTCCGATTTCATTTAGGTTGTTTACTTGGTCTTTCATCAAAGAAATAAGTGGTGAAATAACAAGGGTAATACCCGGTAGAAGCATTGCTGGAATTTGATAACAGACTGATTTTCCAGCGCCAGTTGGCATAATGGCTAGAGCATCTTTTCCAGTTAATATTTGTTCGATTATTTCGTGTTGACCCGGTCGAAAAGTTTCGTACCCGAAATATTTTTTTAATAAATTTTGTGCTTGGTTCATAGATACCTTCTTTCTTTTAATATTATAGCAATTTGGATTGGCAAAATCAAGAGAAATAATTTTTTATTTTTTTGGAAAAATAGGATTTATATAATAGTTATTTGATATAATACAAATAAGCATTAGATTTTTAAGGAGGTTTTTATGGAAAGAAAATTAAAAGTGTTTCAATATGGAACGGGGAAAATGTCAGTGTATACGATGCGTTATGTTTATGAAAAAGGAGCTGAAATTGTTGGCGCTGTGGATGTAAATCCTAATGTAATTGGTAAAGATATTGGAGAAATCATGGGATGTGAAAATAAAAATGTTATCATAAAAGATGCCAAAGATGCAAGAACAGTTTTACAAGAAACAAAGCCAGACATTGTGATTGTTACGACAATGAGTTTATTAAAAGATGTTGAAGAACCTTTGATGTTATGTGCAGAACTTGGAATTAATGCAATAACAACATGTGAAGAAGCTTTTTTCCCAATGAATTCAAATCCAACTTTGACAAAGAAAATTGACGAATTAGCCAAGAAAAACAATTGCACCATTACGGGAAGTGGCTATCAGGATATTTATTGGGGACAATTGATTGCATCTATTGCAGGTTCCACACAAAAAATTACGAAGATAAAAGGAAGTTCAAGCTATAATGTGGAGGATTATGGAATTGCTTTAGCACAGGCACATGGTGCAGGATTGACATTAGCGGATTTTGAAAGAGAGATTGCGTCAGCGGATAATATTTCATCAGAAGCAAGGCAGGAAATAATTGAAAAAGGTGAATATTTGCCATCATATATGTGGAATGTAAATGGTTGGCTTGCTGAAAAATTAGGTTTGACGGTAACTTCCCAGATACAGAAGTGTGTTCCACAAACGTATCAAGAGGATATTTTTTCTAAGACATTAAATATGACAGTAAAAGCAGGAGACGCAACAGGAATGAGTGCGGTTGTAACTACGACAACTAAAGAAGGAATTACAATTGAATCTGAATGTATTGGAAAAGTCTATGCACCAGAAGAATATGACAAGAATATTTGGACAGTAGAAGGTGAGCCAAATACAACAATTGTTGTTGAAAGACCAGCAACAGTGGAATTAACTTGTGCGACAATTGTTAATCGTCTGCCAGATGTGGTAAACTCAGAGGCAGGATATGTTCCAACGGAAAAAATGGGGGATTTGAGTTTTAAGTTGAAGGCATTAAATGAGTATGTGAAATAGAAAAAACTTCTGTCAATTTTATTGCAAATTGACAGATTTTTTTTGAATTTTTAAGATAAGAATATAATTATTTTTGGTTCACGTGCTATAGAAAATGGAGAAATTTATCCAGAGATTTTAAAAAATACAGAGAGTCTGGGCTTAAACTTCTCTGAAGAGACATATTGGGTTTCTCTTAGATAGTTTTTTATTTTTCTACATTTTTACAAAACGGATAATTTGAACAGGCATAAAATTCCCCGTTGGAGGAATGTTTTTGAATAATATAACCACCACATTTTTTGCAAATAATTTGTTTTTGTAAAATATTTATGTCATTAATTGCAAAATCGCAATGTGGATAATTACTACAACCTAAAAAATCCATATTGGTAGCGTTATTGGTTCGTAAAACCAGATGTCCTTTTCCGCATTTTAGACATTTTGGTTGACTTTCTATGGAAAGTTTATCTTCATTTTGCGGTTTTTCAATGGAATTATTAGAAATTAGCTCTTCTAAAAATTGCGAATAGTGCATTTGGGGTGCGATTAAATAGGTTCGATTTTTGGTGCGTGTAATAGCCACGTAAAATAAGCGTCTTTCTTCAGCATATAAATATTCTTCTTTATTGGCTAAAACGAGCGACAAAATAGGATCACTGGAAATGCGATTGGGAAAACCTAATAAGTTATTTTGCATATTTAGCAAAATGACATTGTCAGCTTCAAGTCCTTTGGACCTGTGGATAGTTAAAAATGAGATTTTTAAAGTAGGAATGGTTTGATAGATAATTTCAGAAAAATCCTCGTTTGCTTTAAATTTGTCATTATTTTCTAAAATGCTGAAAATATCATATTTGGTTCGTCCAAGTAATAAGATTTCTGCTTTTTCTCCAAATTCGATGATAATATCTTTAATTGCATTTTCGACAGCTTCCACAATATTTTCAGAATAAGTCATAACTTTGATTGGATTTTCAATGTGCTTATCAGATTTTAAATTTTTGGTTAGTTGACTTGGATTTTGCGTGACAAAATCGCTTGCAATATCAATTAGTTCTTGTGAATTTCGATAAGTCTTTTCAATTTTTAAAAATTGAGAAGGACCAAAATATTTTTCAAAATTACTAAACAAGTCAATATCGCTTCCAGAAAAACGATAAATGGACTGCCAATCGTCTCCAACGCAAATTACTTTTGCATTTGTTTTATTTTGTAAAGCTTTAATTAATTTAAAACGACTAACAGAAATATCTTGATATTCATCAATAATAATGTATTGATAGTCACTGTGGATAAACCCTAGATTTATAATTTCCGTAGATTTATTTATCATGTCATTGAAATCAATTTTTCCAGTTAAATTTAAAGAACTTTCATAAAAATCTAAAAAATTTCTAAAAATTTTTAAAAATAATTCATTGCGCAATTTTAAAAAATTGTTCTTTAAATTTTGGTTTTCCACAAGTAATTTTTCAATGTCAGATAATTGCAAATTGTTAGATTTAAAGAGACTTAAGAAGGTTGTGATTAATTTGATAAACTCTTCAAATTGTTTATCTTTTTGTAGAATATAAATTTTTTCAAAAATATCTTGCAAATTAGCTTGTTTTAAATTTACTTGTTTTTCCACAAGTAAATTTTCTAGTTTAGAAAGCAAAGTTTTATCTTTATTGTAATAAGAATATGTTTCAATTAATTTTGTATTGTGGATAGAATGTAAATTTCGCTTTAGATTTATTTGTGCTAAATATTTTTGTTCCTCATATTTGGTTAAAAATTTGGAGCGGCCTTTTTCGTCTATGGAAAAATGTTCTAAGTATAAATCATAATCGGGAAGATAAAAGTTCATTTTGACGTTCCTTTTAAAAGAATTTTCGGCTTTGTATGGATATAAATAATCGTAGTGGTAATTAATTTGGTTTAAATAAAGAAAATTGGCAATGATTAAATCATCTAAACGACGTACTTTTTGATGGAATTTTTCATCATTTTTGTGTGTGGATTTTAGATATTTGCTTTGAATGGTTTCGTAGTCAATATTTCGGAAATTATCAATGTAATCACCAAGATTTTTAAAGTTGGAAATGTCTTCTGGAATGTATAAATAGGCGGTCATAAATTCGAGAATGTATTTGATTTGGTTTGGAAAATTTAGAATTTCTTTTTTGAAGTAGTTGGAAATAATATTATCTAAAAATTCGCCTGTGGCAATGTTTGGACGTGTTTGTTGAAAGTTTGTTATAATGTCTAAGCCAAGTTTGTGAAAGGTTTTGGCTTGTACCTCAATATCAATTCTATGTAGGCGTTCAGTCATTTCTTTGACGGCTTTGTCGGTGAAAGAAATGAGTAATATTTCGTCTGGTTTGGCTTTTTTGGATTCAATAAGATATTTTACTTTTCCAGAGATGGTTAGTGTTTTTCCGCTTCCTGCACCAGCAATGACTAAAGTGTTGGTTTCTTCACTTAAGACAGCCATTTTTTGTTGCAAATCTAGGCTTTTTCCGTCAATATTATTGAGTAAGTTTTCATAGTTATTTAATTGATTTTTTAAATAAATGCTATTTTGCGCTTTTATGAGATTTTCTAAATTAGAATAGAGTTTAAAGAATTTTCTAATTTTTTTATTTTTAAAATGAAATTTGAAGAAATAATAAACGGGTTTGTATTTTCTAAGTAAATTCTTTTGTGTTTTTGCTGTTATATAATGGTTTTGATAAGTGTTAATTTTATTTAAAAAATCGCTTATTTTAGATAAATATTTTTTGCGTTTTGAAAAAAAGTTTATGATAATCATCTCCTATTAATTAAATTTTATTTTGTGGAAGTTTTATTTGGAAATAAATTTTTGAGATAAAAAGTAAATGTATTGTACAAGAAAAAATTACAGATGTCAAGATAAAAATAAAAAGTTTTGCAGAAATTTTAAATTTTTGTAGAATGAAGATGGTTAAGTTGGTTTAGTTGGGGACGGGGACACTCTTACCTAAGAAAAGACCTCAAATTAAGTAAAATCAATTGAGAGCATATTTTTAATGATTTGTCAATTGACAAGTTTGCATAAATATGATATAATAAAAGTTAGGGGATATTACAGAAATAATTTTGGTTATTTCTGTTTTTTTGTTGAAATTATATTTGATAATTGTAAGTAAAATAATATATAACGGTTATATTTTTTATTCAAAATGCTTAGTAAAATGTACCTGTAAATTATGAAAATAGCATAAAAATTGAAACCTAGCTTAAGAATACACTTAAAGCTAGGTTCATCGATAAAGCTTATATTAGCTTTCAGCTAAAACTAATATACATAATAGTCTAAGCTAACTTATATCACTATAAGAATAACCTATATACCACCTATATTAATCAGTTGCTAGACAATAAATGCACTTGCAGTAGCCATATTCATCTCAAAATGAGACTATTAACAACCACGACGAAATACAAGTATCATCATGACTTGGAATATATTACCTATTATTCAACCATTTAATTGGCTCGAAAAAACGAAAAGATAAATAGCTTACAAACAAATAATATACTCGGTTGCGTCCGACATTATATAACCAAAGGATTGCTTCAGCTATATAACATCTTAGCTCGAATAATAAAAAGCCAAAATTGACCTCGTATTACTCTAAGTTAGGTTAATATAAACCTTATAATCATAGTATTGTCGAATTTTGAAAAAATATTCAGAAAATTTTAAAAAATTTGCAAAAATATATTGACAAATGTAAATATATGTTGTATTATTTAGAAAATTTTGAAGAAAGGAGAGGAGATTTTGAAATTCAAAAAAGAGCAAACTACGCAAGAATGGTTGCCTTTTGAGAATATTTACGAAAGTGGGTTATTATTTTATAAGAATAATTTTATTAAAATTCTAAAAATTTATCCAATTAATTATGATTTGAAATCTAATTTAGAGAAAGAATCAATTTTAAATTCCTATAAAAATTTTTTAAAGACATGTGATTTTGATATTCAAATACTGATTCAAAGTAAAAAAGAAGATATTTCTAAAACCATTTCCCAGATTAAAAATGTAAAAGAATCAAATGAAAAAATTCAAGAAATTCAAGAAAATTATATTGATTTTATAACCCAGATGAACAAAGAAAAAAATTCATCTTCCAAAAATTTTTATATCATCATTAGGAAAAAAGTAAATATTTTAAATGCAAAGGCAGACGTTTTTTTTAGTGAAGAAAGTAAAGCTTACGAATATTTGAACGAATGTTATTTCAAAATAAAAGAAACATTGACCAGATGTGGAAACACAGTTGATGAAGTTTATTCAAAACAAGATATTATAAATATTTTTCATTCTTTTTTATAAAAAATATTTTTATAAAGTAAAATCCCAAAAATACAAATAGAATAGAGGTGGAAAAAATAGAAGATTTTTTACGTGGTACACTAAATTTAAAAGATAAATTAGCGCCAAGTTATCTTAATTTTGCAAATCCGAAATATGCGGAAATAAATGGTAAATATTGTGCAGGATTGTTAATTGTAGATTATTACAGAGAATATAATGAAATTATTTTTAGAAATCTTATTAATAGCAATGTTAATGCCAATATTTCGATTTTTTATGAAAAGCAAGATACATTTAAGAGTATTAAAGATTTGACATATGCGATTGGAAATACAGGTGTTGATTTGAAATTTGGTAATACGAACAAAGAAGATATTGATTTAGCAGCATTTTCATATAATGATGCAAAATACATAAGAAAAGAGATGCAAGTAAACAATGAAGACTTGTATTATTTATATACTTATTGCGTTGTATTGGCAGAAACTGAAAAAGAATTGCAAAGAAGTTTGGCAAAAATTGATGGGATTTTGCAAGCTTCTGGTTTTGTAACAAAAAAAGCAAATTTTAGGCAAGAGCAAACATTTCAAGCGTGTTTGCCAATTATGGAGAATAGTAATGATTTAAAAGAAGTTACAAGGAGAAATATTTTAACACAAGGTTTAGCACGGAACTTATCCATTTATTTCATCTACTTTGTGTGATGAAAATGGCATTTTTTTAGGAAGTAATCTTTACAATAATTCTATGATTTTAGTTGACCGATTTAACAAAGATAAATACAAAAATGCAAATATGTGCGTGTTTGGTACAAGTGGTGCTGGAAAATCGTTTTATATTAAATTGCTAATTTTGCGCTATCGTTTGCTTGGCATTGAGCAATATGTCATTGACCCAGAAAGAGAATATAATAAAGTAGCACAAAGCTTAGATGGAACTTTGATAAAATTAGGTCCAAGCTCCAATACTTATTTGAATATTTTGGATATTCGTGAAGAAAGTATTGAAGATGGAGCACGGATATTTGAGTAGTAAATTGCTGAAATTAAGGGGATTTTTTAGTTTGATTTTTGGCGAAATGGACGAAGAAAAAGTAGCGATTTTAGAAGAAAAATTAATTCAAATGTATGAAAAAAAGGGTATTACATTTGATGATGAAACGTTGTATCAAAAACCCCAAGATGGCAAAATTACAATTATTCCTCAGTTTAAAACAACAGATGAAATGCCGATTTTAGAGGATTTGTACAATATTTTGGAAGATGAAAAGGATAAATTTTTTAAATTAAAATTATATCCGTTTATCAAAGGTTCTTTGAAGTTTTTTAATCATCATACAAATGTTGTGCTAGATAATAAGCTGATTATTGGAGATATTTACGATTTAGGGGAAGAAAATTTGAAATATGGAATGTATATGTTTACGGATATTTTTTGGGACAAAATTAAGAAAAATCGTTCTGAAAATAAAGCTATTTATTTAGACGAAATTTGGCGTTTGATTGGTGTGACGTCAAGTGGATTTGTGGCAAGTTTTATTTATAAGATTTTTAAAACCATACGAAAATTTGGAGGAAGTGCAGTTGCAATAACACAAGATGTTTCAGATTTATTTAGTTTAGAAAACGGAACTTATGGGAAGGCAATTTTGAATAATTGCAGTATTAAATCATTTTTTTCATTAGAAGAAGAAAATATTTTGGTTTTAGAAAAATATGCAAACGTTTCAGAAAAAGAAAGAATTGAAATTAAGTCTTTAAAAAGAGGCGAAAGTTTAATGTTTATAGGAGAAGACCATATTTTAGCGAAAATTGAGTCATCGGAATATGAAAAAAATTTAATCATTTAGGAGGTATTTTGTGAAGAAAATTTTAACAGCGATTGGAAATCCAATTTTTAATAAAAATCTGAAGGAAATGGAGGGTTATCAAATTTTAACAAATGATATTGCCAAAGATGAAGAATTGATTGAATGGCTGGAAAGGGAAGAAGAAATTGCATTTTTATTTTTGTGTAGTAAAATTATTAAACATTATAAAGTAGATGAATTTATAAGAATTATTAGAAAGCTACAAACAGATATTTTCATAATTCTTTTTCAAGAAGAGAAGGTAGAAGGTACTTTAAAAGAAGATGATAATTTAAAAATATATACAAGTTTAGAAGTAGATTGGAAATTTATAGAAAAGATTTTTCAAAAAACAATACAGAAAAATATGCAAAAATGTAATTCAAAGGTAGTTGCAATTTCTGGAGCGAGTGGGGTTCGGAAAAAGTGCGTTTTCCACTTTTCTTGCTAAAAATGTGGAAGATAGAAATATGAAAATATTGCTAATTGATTTTGATTTAGAGGAAAGTCAAATTAGAACATTACTCAAAATAAAAAAACAGCCACAATATACAAATAATATAAGAGATTTAGCAATAAATGTTACAAAAAATTTCGATGTTTTATGTCATATGGATTATTTATTTTCAAATAAAGATGAAATAAATTATATTAAAATTCAGGAAATCATTAATCAATTGAAAGAGGAATATAATTTTATTATTATTGATACATCGTCAAAACTAGAAAATGAATATACAAAAAGAATATTTTATAATAGCAATGAAATATTATTTCTTCTGGAGCCTAATATCTTAGGCGTAAAAAAATCCAAAAATATGTTAGAAGTACTAGAAAATGATTGGAAAATAGCAAGTTCAAAAATAAAAATAATACTAAACAAAAGTAATATGTATCAAATTTCGGATGCAATTTTAGAAGAATTATTCCCAGAGATAAAGTTTATTGGAAAAATGAAATATATGGATAGCT
This sequence comes from uncultured Clostridium sp., assembly GCA_947648495.1. GTDB lineage: Bacteria > Bacillota > Clostridia > TANB77 > CAG-508 > Scatovivens. The sequence goes on along the minus strand of CANSOA010000003.1, from coordinate 176,923 downwards.
ATAACTTGATGATTAATAAAAGTGTATATAAAAGAGAGATAAAAAGAGAATATGAGAAGATTTATAGGAAGATTTATTCTATAAAGTAATAAAGGATAGCAAAGAAATATTGACAGTTTATACGAAAAAACTTGAATATTTTTTAAGGAGACAATAGATAAAAATTAAACAAAGATATGTTTATCAGATTAATAAATTTTTCCAAAATTCCTTGCATTTTTCAAAATATTTTTATATAATAATCCTATAAAATAAAAAAGAAAAGAGGGAAAAAATGGATAGACAAGAGGAAAATATTGTTGAGAGAAATATTGAAGAAGAGATGAAAACAGCCTATATTGATTATGCCATGAGCGTTATTGTTTCTCGTGCTTTGCCAGATGTTCGAGATGGTTTAAAACCAGTACATAGAAGAATTTTATATTCCATGCATGAAGATGGTATTACTTCGGACAAGCCATATAGAAAATGCGCCAATACAGTAGGTTCTGTTTTAGGAAGATATCACCCACATGGCGATAGCTCAGTTTATGATGCAATGGTAAGATTGGCACAGGATTTTTCAATGCGTTATATGTTAATTGATGGGCACGGAAACTTTGGTTCAGTCGATGGGGATACTGCCGCAGCTATGAGGTATACTGAAGCTAGGATGGCGAAAATTTCTGAGCAAATGCTAGCGGATATCGAAAAAAACACGGTTGATTTCATGCCAAACTACGATGATAGATTACAAGAACCAACGGTGTTACCAACAAAAGTTCCAACCTTATTAATCAATGGCTCATCAGGAATTGCAGTTGGTATGGCAACCAATATTCCGCCACATAATCTAAATGAAATTGTTGATGGAATTATAAAAATAATTGATGAAGATAATGTAACAGACGAAGATTTGATGAAAGTTATCAAAGGACCAGACTTTCCAACAGGAGCTATGATTTTAGGAAAAGAAGGCATCAAAGATGCCTATACAACAGGTCGTGGAAAAATTGTCTTAAGAGCTGAATCTGAAATTGAAGAAATGTCAGGGAATAGACAGAGAATTGTAGTTACATCTTTGCCATATCAAGTAAATAAAGCAAAATTAATAGAGAATATTGCAGCTTTAGTGCGAGATAAAAGAATAGATGGAATCTCGGATATCAGAGATGAATCAGATAGACAAGAAAAAGTAAGAATTGTAATCGAGTTAAAAAGAGATGCAAGACCACAAGTTACTTTAAATCAATTGTATAAACATACAGCTATGCAAGATTCTTTTGGAGTTATCATGCTTGCTTTAGTAGATGGAGAACCTAAAATTCTAACATTAAGACAATGTTTGGATGAGTTCATTAAACACAGAAAAGGTGTTATTTTACGTAGAACGCAATTTGAATTGGATAAAGCAGAAGCAAGAGCACATATTTTAGAAGGATTGCGTATTGCAATTGATAATATTGACGAAGTAATCAATATTATTCGTTCAGCCTATGACGATGCCAAAGAAAAATTAATGGAACGATTTGGTCTTTCTGATATTCAAGCACAAGCTATTTTGGATATGCAATTGAAAAGGCTATCAGGTTTGCAACGTGAAAAAATAGAAGAAGAATATGCAGAACTAATGAAATTGATTGCCCATTTAAAAGAGATTTTAGCAAGTGAAACATTAGTATTTAACATGATAAAAGAAGAATTACTTGAAATCAAGCAGAAATTTGGTGACGAAAGATTGACAAAAATTGTAGCAGCAGAAGGTGAAATTGATGTAGAAGATTTAATTAGAGAAGAGCAAACTGTTGTAGCATTAACTAATTTTGGATATATCAAAAGAGTTCCAGTGGATACCTATAAAAGTCAAAAAAGAGGCGGAAGAGGAATTATGGGTATGACAACGAGAGAAGAGGATTTTGTCAAAGAAATTTTCACAACATCGACTCATGATACGATTTTATTCTTCAGTAACAAAGGTAAAATGTACAGATTACGTGGGTACGAGGTGCCAGAAGCAAGCAGAACGGCTAAAGGAACAGCGATTGTAAATTTACTAAATTTAGAATCGGATGAAAAAATATCAGCTACGATTCCAATCCAGAATTTTGCCGAAGGAAAATATATTTTAATGGCAACTAAAAATGGAATGATTAAAAAGACTGCTTTAAAAGAATATGATACCAATCGAAAAATTGGTTTAATGGGTATTACATTAAGAGAAGGAGACGCTCTAATTGATGTTAGATTAACAGATGGAGAGGACAATGTCGTTCTTGTTTCAAAAAAAGGAAAATGTATTACCTTTGATGAAAAAGACGTTAGACCACTAAGTAGAGGCGCAAAAGGCGTGATTGCTATGCGTTTAGACGAGTTAGACGAGGTAATCGGAATGGAGCCAATTATCAGAGGAGGGAAAGCAACGTTACTTGCCATCACAGAAAATGGATTTGGAAAAAGAACCGATTTGGATGAATATAAAGTTCAAGGTAGAGGCGGAAAAGGGGTTATTTCTTATAAAATAACGCCAAAAACAGGTGATATTGTAGGTATAAAAATTGTAAATGGTGATGAAGATGTAATGTTAGTTACTGATACAGGTACAATTATTCGCCTAAAAGTTTCAGAAATTAGCATTTTAGGAAGATTTACCCAAGGTGTTACTTTAATGAGGACCAATGATGGGAAAGTTGTAGGAATGGCAACTTTAGAGCCTGAAGAAGAGGGTCAAGAATAAAAATAAATCAAAATATAAAATACACCTCAAAAAAATTGGAGGTGTATTTTTAATATATAATTTAAGTTAAATATGCGTTTTTATTCTTGACAATTCTCCAAAAAATGATATAATAAGACAAACATAAGTTTTATAAAAATACGAAAAAAGAGGAGCAAAAATGGGATTATTAGATGAATTAAATGATAAACAATACGAAGCTGTAACTTACACAGAAGGTCCAAGTTTAGTCATTGCAGGTGCAGGAAGTGGAAAAACGAAAGTTTTAACGCATAAAATTGCTTATTTAATTAGTGAAAAAAACGTAAAACCTTGGAATATATTAGCCATTACTTTCACAAACAAAGCGGCAAATGAAATGAAAGAAAGAGTAAAAAATTTAATTGGAGAAACGGCTAATGACATTTGGATGGGTACATTTCACTCTATTTGTGTACGAATTTTAAGGAAAACGATTGATCGAATTGGATTTGATAATTCTTTCGTAATTTTTGATACATCTGACCAAAAAACAATGGTGAAAAAAATATTAAAAGAGCAGAATTTAGACGATAAAATTTTTACGGATAAATCTGTTCTTTACGAAATCAGCAATGCGAAAAATGAAATGTTAACACCAGCGCAATATATGGCGCGTTATAACAATGATTTTAGAAAAGAGAAAATTGGCGAAATTTACAGCATTTATCAAAAACGTTTAAAAGAAAATAATGCGGTTGATTTTGATGATATTATCAATTTCACAATTGAAATATTACTAGATAATCCAGACATTTTGGAGTTTTATTCTGATAAATTTAAATATGTTTTAGTAGATGAATATCAAGATACGAATAAGGCACAATTTACATTAGTAACGTTGCTTGCTAGCAAATTTGGGAATATTACAGTTGTAGGAGATAATGATCAAGGAATTTATTCTTTCAGAGGAGCCGATATTGCCAATATTTTGAATTTTGAAAGAGATTTTCCAGGCACAAGAATTATAAAATTAGAACAAAACTACAGATGCACACAAAATGTTTTAAATGTAGCCAATGAAGTTATCAAAAACAATGAAACCAAATATGAAAAGAAATTGTGGACCAGCAATGAACCTGGAAGTTTACCAAAAGTTTATCGAGCAGAAAATGAGTATGATGAAGCAAATTATATTATTAGTGAAATAAACGCTTTGCGCCGAAATGAATATTATAACTATTCTGATTTTGCGATATTGTATCGAATGAATACCCAATCACGTAGTATTGAAGATATTTTGCGTAGAGAAAATATTCCCTATAAAATTATTGGTGGGCTAAAATTCTATGAAAGAAAAGAAATTAAAGATATTATTGCCTATTTAAGATTAATTCATAACTTTTCAGATAATTTGAGTTTAACAAGAATTATTAATGAACCAAAACGTGGCATTGGAAAAACGAGTTTAGACAATGTAGAGGAGGTTGCCAGCCGTAACGGAATTTCGATGTATGAAGTCATTAAACGAGCAGATGAATTTGGTCTAAATCGTGTATTTTCTAATACACGTGAATTCATTCAAAGCATAGAAGAATTACGCGATAGCAAAGATTCAAAAGTTATTTCAGAATTAATAAAAGATACTTTGAAAAAAACAGGTTATATGCAAAGTTTAAAAGACGAAAATACAATTGAAGCAGAAAATAGAATTCAAAACTTAGAAGAATTTTTAACTGTTGCCATCGAATTTGAAGAACAATCTGTCGATAATTCATTAACAGAATTTTTAGAAGGAATTACGCTAAGTTCCGATTTAGATAACATGGAAGAAACAGAACAATCTGTTACATTGATGACATTACATAGTGCAAAAGGACTGGAATTTCCAACCGTATTTTTAGTTGGCATGGAAGAGGGAATTTTTCCGGGTTATAAATCCATTGGAGAGCCAAAAGAATTAGAAGAAGAGCGCAGATTGTGTTACGTTGGAATTACACGTGCAAAAGAGAAATTATTTATGACGTGTGCTAAACAAAGAACTATTTTTGGTTCCACAAGTTTTAATGCAATTTCCAGATTTATCAAAGAGATTCCATTCAATATGCTGGATGGTTATGATGAGTTAGAAAAAAGTAATTATAATAAATTTGACGACAGCAAATACGAATGGAATTATGGAAAATCGGACAATAGTGGATTGTTTAGCAGTACAATAACATCTCATAAAAGTAATCCAATTCCTAAAAAAGTGACTGCGTCAAGTTATGGATTTAAGAGTGCGGAAAGTTTTTTGGCTAATTTAAATAAGCCAGAAAATAATATTGATTTAGATGCCTATCAAGCAGGTGTTAAAGTATATCACAAAAAATTTGGTGAAGGCAGAATTAATTCTGTTGAATCAGAAGGAGACGACTTGAAAGTAGATATTCAATTTGAAAAAGCAGGACATAAAAGATTAATGGCAAAGTTTGCAGGGTTGGAAATTGTAGAATAGGCAGGAAAAATAAAATTTTATGGAAAATATTGACAAATGTAAATATGTATGGTATAATATTAACATAAAGTAGAAAAGGAGATGTAGAAATGGATGTAAATTTATACAATGAAATTGTGGGAACCGCAGCCAAAGTATATGCTCATTGTAAAAAGCCAATTCAAACAGCTACAAAAGAAGATATTATTTATCATTATCAAGCAGGTTGTAATAGAGATAAAGTTCCACTTGCTTTTGATAGAAAAAAATTAATGGAGCGAAAGGACGAATTAGTAGAAGCCTTAGTGACAGTAGGAGAAGCAGTAGGAGAAAGAAAACGGTAGTTTCAAACGTGTTGCATTAAATGCGATGTGTACACATGGTACAGAAGGAAGTAACCTTGAGGGACAAAAAAGAAGAATGGAAACTTTTATAGCATTATGCAATGGAGCGGGATTGATTGACCAAATACGAACAACTGATGGAGGAGATGTTGGCTTTTTTACTAAAGTAAACAGATTAACAAAAGAGCAATATAAATCTGATGGTGGACGTTAAAGTAAATGGAAAAATAAATAAACAACCGTTTAATTCTACGGTTGTTTATTCAATTTCGAAAGCATTTTCCTGCTTTATGTCTGTTTGAGTAGCATTATTTTGTAAGTCAATTGAGATTATTTCTGGTCTTGAATTTTGTGGTTCGATAGGATTTAGTGGACCAGTGTAACTAAAATCCTGTTTTTCTGGCTCTATATAATGAGTAGACTGATTATGGGTAGCTTCATTTTTCGATGTTAGGTTTAATAAAAATGCCCTTGCTCGTGTAAATAGAGTTTGTTTTGCTGGTAAATTGCTTGTTTGTTGAGTTTGAGTTATTTGTGGTTGTCCAGCCTCTAAAAGCGTATTTTTTGGAATGAATAGATTTTTGATAATTGGTATGGTTTTTAATTTATCTGTTATGTTTTTGAAAAATTCTTGCATTTTTGAAATTTGTATATCATCAATATAATCTTGCGGTTCTGCGCCAAGCATCATAGAAGGGTGACCTGATAAAGTTTCTTTTTGAGCATCGGGTATTTGCTGGTCGGAATTTGCCATATTTATATCAATTTCTTCAATAGGTTCTGTATCGAACAAAACACTTATTTCGTCTTCGTTTTCGAATAAATTATCAAAATCATCATTTACAAATTCTAAAGTATTATTAATGTCTGTTTCTTTTTTATCCTCTTCATATGTAATTTCTTCAGTAGGTTCGGCATCAAATAAAGCAGTTAGTTCGTCTTCGTTTTCGAATAAATTATCAAAATCATCATTTGCAAATTCTAAAGTATTATTAATATCTGTTTCTTTTTTATCTTCTTCATATGTAATTTCTTCAGTAGGTTCGGCATCAAATAACGCAGTTAGTTCATCATCATTTTGAAGTGAAATATCAAAATGGGGTTCTATTATGTTTTGGGTTGAGTCATATGACTTTTTAAAAGAAGTATCACTTTCTGTTTCTTGTTCTTTTATTTCTCCTGATATTTTTTCGATTTCTTTCTCAGTCATACCCATTTCTTTTGCAATTTTAATCGCATTTTCTTGATTTCCATTTATGATAGAATCATATAATTCTTCAATTTTAGGAATATTTTCTTCTGGTATATGTAATTCTTTAGCAAGTTTATTTTTTAGTTCTTCGATTTGTTCTAAATTCATATCATCGGTTATCATGGTGTCTAGTTTTTTAGAAAAAGTCATTGTTTTTTCAAATTGAGAAATGAAGTTTTCTTGTTCTTCCTGCTCTAATTCAGCCATATGAATGTTATAATTTTTTGCGATAAAATTCCTTTTTTCTTCAAAAGTTTCCAATTTACTATACTCTTCAAATAACTGATAAAAATGTTCTTTCTTCTCTTGTTCTTCTGCTGACAAAGAATTTTTTTCTTCAGAAATTGTGGTCTCATTTTTCTCAAGATTTCCATTGAGTTTTTCTTGTATCATTTCAGTAGAATATTTATTTATATAAGATTGAATTGAATCTTTAATTTTAGAAGTATCTAATGAAGAAGTTGTACTTATAATAGGCGTTCCAGATTGCGCATCAAGTCTTGGCAGAATAAAATCTTGAATAGCAGAAGGTTCCAAAGAATATTGCTTAGCTAAGGAACGACAAGTTTTTTGAAATTCAACTGTGAAAGTTTCTATAAAAACGGACTTTTTGATAAAGTAATAAGGTTTTGTTTTATCTGAATCTCTGACTTGTTTCAAAAAAGCTTCTTTAGAAGCACGGTAAAAATCAAGTGAAATTGTATTAATATCAAAATCAGCCATTTTCTCCTCCTTTGTACAGAATAATTATAAAAAAATCCAATTTTATTCACTATAACATAGTAACATTTTAACTTTACACAAAGAAAAACGCAAATACAATTATGTTAAATTTTGATTACATTTATGTAACAAGTGTAGTTTTTTGCGAAAATCCTTGAAAAAATATCAATTGTTTGATAAAATAATTTGAAATAGTAGAGAAAATAAAGCATAAAAACATTGCAAAATTACTGTAAATAAGGTATAATATAAAAATCAATGATAAAAGAAAAGGAGAGATAAAATGCTTATTTCAAATGGCGTTACTCTTAGATTTGGGAAAAGAGTATTATTTGAAGATGTCAATATAAAATTTACAAAAGGAAATTGTTATGGTTTAATTGGTGCCAACGGTGCTGGAAAATCGACATTTTTAAAGATTTTATCGGGTGAAATTGAACCCAACAAAGGTGAAATTGTATTAGACAAAGGGGAAAGATTATCCATGTTAAAACAAGATCACTATGCGTTTGAAGGATACACAGTTTTAGATACAGTTATGCTTGGAAATAGTGAACTTTATAGAATTATGAAAGAAAAAGATGAAATCTATAGCAAACCAGATTTCTCAGAAGCAGATGGCATGAAAGCTGCAAAACTAGAAGAACGTTTTGCAGAATTAGATGGTTGGAATGCAGAAACGGATAGTGCTAAATTACTTAATGATTTAGGCATTGAAAGTGACTTACACTACAAATATATGAGTGAAATCGAAGCAAGAGACAAAGTAAAAGTGCTACTTGCCCAAAGCCTATTTGGTAATCCAGATGTTCTTTTGCTAGACGAGCCTACCAATGATTTGGATGTTAAAACTATTAATTGGTTGCAAGATTTCTTGATTGATTTTGAAAATACAGTTATTGTTGTTTCACATGACCGTTATTTTTTGAATAAAGTTTGTACACATATTGCGGATGTAGATTTTGGGAAAATTAAAGTATATCCGGGAAATTATGATTTTTGGTATGAATCAAGTCAATTGGCGTTAAAGCAGATGAAAGAGGCAAACAAAAAGAAAGAAGAACGCATCAAAGAATTGCAAGAATTCATTGCGCGTTTTAGTGCCAATGCATCAAAGTCAAAGCAGGCGACTTCGAGGAAAAAATCTTTGGAGAAAATCGAGCTTGACGAAATCAAACCATCCAACCGAAAATATCCTTATGTTGATTTCAAGCCAGAACGAGAGCAAGGAAAAGAAGTTTTGGAAATCAAAAATTTAACTAAAACAATAAACGGAGAAAAAATATTAGATAACATCAGTTTTACAGTCAAAAGAGATGACAAAATTGCTTTACTTTCTGACAATGAAATTGCAAAAACAGTATTATTCCAAATATTAGCGGGTCAAATCGAGCCAGATTCTGGTGAAATTATTTGGGGAACAACGATTACAAAAGATTATTTTCCAAAAGATAATAATTACTTATTTGAAGACGATTTGAACATTGTAGATTGGCTACGCCAATATTCCAAAGATCCAGATGAAACCTATGTAAGAGGATTTTTGGGTCGTATGTTATTTTCTGGCGAAGAAGCTTTAAAAAAAGTAAATGTTATGTCAGGAGGAGAAAAAGTACGCTGTGTGTTGTCCAAATTGATGCTTTCAGGTGCTAATTTCTTAATTTTTGATGAACCAACCAACCATTTAGATATGGAATCAATTACTGCATTAAATGAAGGAATGCAAAAATACAAAGGTGTTATGATTTTTACTTCCCATGACCATCAATTGACGCAAACGGTTGCCAATAAGATTATTGATATTACGAATAATGAAGTGGTTGTTAGAGAATGTACGTATGATGAATATTTACAAGAAAAATAGAACAGAAAAAAGGGGCTTTTTACAGCCCCTTTTCTTAATATTTTGGTCGCAAAAATGTCATATCAGCCATTAAGCGACTAGAACGATGAAACGCATATAAACTACAACCTTCTTCGATGCTAGAATTTTCAAACGGCTTTTTGCCTGTGTTTTTACAATCCTCCAAACACCGATCGAGAAATACTAATTGTTTCGTTTTTTCAGCAAAATTTTGCCGATTTTGATTTTGTTTTTTCATTGTATGACCTCCTTTTGTTGCTAGCGCAACGATGCAAATATATTTTTAGTTAATTATATTATACTATATTTTACATAAAAGTGCAAGCTTTTGGGGAATTTTTTTAAATTATAAGTATTTAGGTAAACTGTCTTTACTTTTTTTCATTTATGAAATAAAATAAAGAAAAAAGTAAAATAGAGGAAGAAAAAATGGAATATTTTGATTTAAGAACTGTATTGAACCCTAAAGTACAAAAACTTTTGAAAATGGACAGAAGAAAACTAAAGCAAGAAGATAAAAATAGAGTAGATTTTTTTGGAGAAATATGCAAAGAAACAGATGGAAAAATACCAAAAGAAATTGGAGAGATGCTAGTAAAAGAAAATAGTAATCCGGATTATACCATATTAATTCATAGAACTTCAAAAAGAACAAAGGAAGAATGTTTCGAGCAAGGGTTGCCGATTGCTGGGGGTAGTGACTTAGACTATACTACAAGTAGATATAAAGATAATATGACATTATTAATTAATGTCAGAGATGCATATGGATACAAAAGTGGTTGGGGGAAAGAAGATGATGCAAGATGTGTTATCATGAAAATACCAAATACTGCTTTAGAATATATTGAGGGAGAAACGAAACCAATTTTATTTCAAACAGATGATATAGCTGAACAAGGTGGCGGAATGGGGGTAGTGGAAGAATTAAAGCAGACTGTGTTATTACCAGAATATATTTTAGGAACGGTAGAATTTGAACATGGTAAAATGACTCAATTTGTAACAAATCCAAACTATACTGAGATTCATGATTATAAAAATGATGGATTAGTCTGTCCAGATGAAGTTTTGTGGGACTATAAAATAAAAAAGGGACTTAGAGGTAGCGATATAAAAAAAGATGAAATAAATGAAACAATAATAGAACAGAATAATCGATATAGAGAACATCCAGAAGAATATGAACAATATTCCGATAAAGGAATAAAACAAGAAGAACATTATCCTACAAAAAGAACAATGGACGAAATCAAACAATATTCCAAAAAAGAAATGCTACTTTCAAAATTTAATCAGATGGCAATGAAAATAAAAAACTTTTTTGCCAAAGATAAAACGAAGGAGGAAAATTCGCAAGATGTGGACAAACAATAAAAAAGCAGTATCAGAATTAAATATTATTTTAAAGCAGTTAGATGAAAATTCTTATCGTAAAATACCAAAAAAGTTGTTAGACGAAATAGAAAAAAATGCTTCCTACGATGTTAGTTATATCAAACCACAAATTGCTTTGGAAGATTTGAATTTGGAAATGCAGACAAAAGAAATGTTGGCTGTAATTTCATATCAGTATTTTTGTACAGAAGAGGAAAAAAAGGACTGGCAAAAGGAATTAGAAGAAAACGAGAGAAAATATCAAGAGGAACTAAAAGAAAAGTATAATCCAGAAAACTTATTCAAAAATTTGGAATTTTCTCAAGAACAAACTTGGGAACATATGGAAAGAAAAGAAGAAACTGCATTAGTGGAATATAAAGAGCCATTTTTCAAAAAATTATGGAATTTTATCAAAAAGTTTTGGAATAGGAGATAAAAATATGATCAACAAAATCTATCAAAAAATAGCGGAAGAATTACAAATTCGCGAATCGCAAGTAGAAAGCACAGTCAAACTAATTGACGAAGGAAATACGATTCCCTTTATTGCGCGTTACAGAAAAGAGGTAACAGGAAACTTAAGTGACGAAGTTTTACGTCAGTTGGACGAAAGACTAAAATATTTGCGTAATTTAGAAAATAGAAAAGAGGAAATTATCCGTTTGATTGAGGCTCAAGGAAAATTGACGGATGAATTAACGATTAAAATTACCAGTACAATGGTTTTATCTGAATTAGAAGATATTTATCGCCCCTTTAAGCCGAAAAAGAGAACACGTGCAACCATTGCTAAAGAAAAAGGTTTGGAGCCATTTAGCAATATTATTTATTTACAAAAGGAAAAAAGAGATTTATTTGAGATTGCGAAAGAATTTATAAGCGAAGAAAAAGGCGTAAATTCAGAAGAAGAGGCTATAAATGGCGCTCTAGACATTATTGCAGAAAATATTGCAGATAATAGTGATTATCGTAAAAAGATTAAGTCATTTTGTTTTCGTGAAGCAGTGATTTCAACAAAAATGGCAAAAGACGAAAAGTCGCCTTATGAAATGTATTACGATTATAAAGAAACGATTTTAAAGATGCCAAGTCACCGAATTTTGGCGATTAATCGCGGAGAAAATGAGGAATTTTTGAAAGTTAAATTGGAAAAGCCAGAGGAAAAAATTATCGATTATTTGAAAAAACAAATTATTCAAGATTACAAAAGTCAGTTTGCAGAAGTTTTAGAAAAGGCAATTTTAGAAGCTTACAAAAGATTGATTGAACCTTCGATTGAACGAGAAATTCGTTCTGATTTGACGGAAAAAGCGGAAGAACAAGCCATTAAAGTATTTGGCAAAAATGCAAAACAATTGTTGTTGCAACCACCCATCAAAAATATGACAGTTATGGGGTTTGACCCAGCTTACCGTACAGGTTGCAAAATTGCAGTGATTGACAAAACAGGAAAAGTATTGGCAACAACAACCGTTTATCCAACAGAGCCTCAAAATGATATAAATGGGGCAAAAACAGTTTTGAAAGAATTAATCAATCAATATCATGTCAATATGATTGCGATTGGAAATGGTACGGCTTCGCGTGAATCAGAGGTGTTTGTTTCGGATATGATAAAAGAAATGGAAGGCGAAATTTATTATGCGATTGTGAGTGAAGCGGGAGCGTCGGTGTATTCGGCTTCTAAATTGGCAACAGAGGAATATCCAGATATTAATGTTTCACTTCGAGGCGCGATTTCGATTGCGCGCAGGTTACAAGATCCGCTTTCTGAGCTTGTGAAAATTGATCCAAAATCAATTGGAGTTGGGCAATATCAGCATGATGTCAATCAAAAGAGGTTGAATGAAAGTTTAACAGGTGTTGTGGAAGATGCAGTAAATTCAGTTGGAGTGGATGTTAATACTGCGACTCCATCGCTTTTATCGTATGTCGCTGGAATTAATCGGAACTATTGCGAAAAACATTGTGAAATATCGTGATGAAAATGGGGAATTGAAGCAAAGAAAAGAGCTTTTAAAGGTGCCAAAGTTAGGACCTGCAGCGTTTAAACAATGTGCAGGATTTATCCGAATTTTTGGCGGAAAAAATCCATTAGAAGTGACAAGTGTTCATCCAGAAAGTTATGAAATCGCAGAAAAGTTATTGACAAAATTTGGATATTCTGTGGAAAACTTGTTGGATAAAGAAAAGTTAGAAGAGATTAAAAACAGTTTTAAGCAGATGGATGTGGAAAAAACGGCGAAAGAATTAGAGGTTGGAAAATTGACATTAAAAGATATTATAGATGAATTGTCAAAACCAGGAAGGGATCCGAGAGAAAATTTACCAAAACCAATTTTGCGTAGCGATGTTTTAAAATTTGAGGATTTGAAAGAAGGTATGGAGCTGACGGGAACAGTCAGAAATGTGATTGATTTTGGGGCATTTGTGGATATTGGCGTAAAATATGATGGATTAGTGCATATTTCTGAAATGGCGGATAAATTTGTAAGAAATCCGTCAGAGGTTGTGTCTGTGGGCGATATTGTAAAGGTGAAAGTCATTGGGATTGACGGAGAAAAGCATAAGGTGAGTTTGAGTATGAAATAGAAAAAGGACCTTCTGGAAATAAGGTCCTTTTCAAATTTGAAATTATTGCTTTGTTTTTGCTGTTTGTTGATAAAGCTCTTTCCAGAAAAGAGCCTGAAATTTGGTGGAAATTTTGTACGTTTTAAAAAGTTGTTGAACTAGGTTAAAATGAGATTCTTGAGCCGCAGTTATTAAAGTGGAATAAAGTTCTGCATAATTGTTGCCGACTTTTTTCTGCAAGTAATTCTGTAACGGCGACAGTGGAATATCTTCTTCATTATTCAAATATTTCTCAATTGTTTCAACAACATAGATTTTTCCTAGAAAATCTGCATCTTTTAGACATGATATAGTAAAATTATCTGTTAGATATAATTTTATATACAGATGTAAATTACCAGAAAATTTCTCGTAAAGTCCAGTAGAAAGCACTACGTAAGAGTGATTTTTAGTGTGTTTTCTAGAAGTATGTCTACTTTTTTGGAAAGTTTGTCCATCGGTTGCAACTACTTTTTCGTAGTTATCAGAAATCACATCAATTGGGGATTTAAATATCCGCACTCTAACATTGTTTACAAGTTTTCCATCAATTGTTTGGTTTTTCCAACTTTTTTGATACAGTAAATTATTAACCATAAAATCATTCCTCCATAAAATTTTAATATACAATATTATAACATATTTACATAAAATTGTCAAGAGACTGCAACTGTGTTAATTAGATGAATTAGGAAATAAATATTTACAAAAATTTAGTATTTATTTTGAATTTCCTCAATTTCTTCATAATGATTTTTCAAAATATCTAAAAATACCTCTGCAATTTTTGGGTCAAATTGCGTTCCTGAGCATTTTTCAATTTCTGCAATTACAACTTCTAATGGAAGTGCATTTCGGTATGAACGTTTTGACGTCATAGCATCAAAAGTGTCAGCAACGGCTGTAATTCTTGCAAAAAGTGGAATATTTTCTCCAGCTAATCCAGAAGGATAACCCCTACCATCGAATTTTTCATGATGGTGAAAAACAATTGGTACAATTTCTTGAAAAATAGTAGCATTGGCAAGGATATGTTTTCCAATCGCTGGATGATTTTTGATTTGAGAATATTCATCATCGGTTAGTTTGGCTTCTTTTAGTAAAATACTATCTGGAATTCCGATTTTTCCAATGTCGTGGAAAAGTCCACCAATTTTTAAGGTATGTAAATCGTTTTCTGATAGCCCCATATATTTTCCAATTAGAACAGAATATTCGGAAACTCTGTCAGAATGACCACGTGTATAAGTATCTTTTGCTTCAACCGTATGACGAATAATTTCAATGCTTTCTAAATATGCTTTTTCCAAATTTTCACGAGATTCTTTTAATTCTGCGTTAATTTCTTGAATGATTTGCATTTGTTTGATTGATTTGATGGCAGATTCGATTAATAGTAATAACTGGTCAAATTTATCATTTTTTTCGCAGTATCCTTGTATTGACAGACGTTTGATGGTTTCTAAAGGAGGAGCTAAGTCTTTGTGACCAGTTAGCAAAATGATGTATAATTCTTGATTGAATTTTCGGATTTTCTCGACTACTTGATCACCATGAATTGGTGCCATGATAAAATCGAGTAGCATAAGGTCAAAATGCTCATTTTTAACACGTTCAATGGCTTCTAGTGGATTGGTGCAACCAACTAGAGTATAGCCTGAACGACGCAAAAATACAGATAGTGAATCAATGATCCCGCCTTCGTCATCGACTGCAATGATTTTATAGTTGTTTTTTTCGGAAACTTTATTTTGTTGAGAAAGTCTCATGGCATAATCTCCTTTTTTATTTTCTTTATTGTACCTTATTTTGGTGGCAATAGTCAATATGGTTTGAAAAAAATTGTCAAAAAGTTAAAGAAAAAAAGAAAGTATAAATGCATGTAAACGGTTTTTAATGGTTGTAACCTATTGACTTTTTTGTTGAAATGTGCTATAGTTCAAATTATAAATTGATAGAAAGGGTGATTTTTTTTGAAAAATTTGAAAGAAGATTGCAAAGTGATAGCACGGATTGTGCTAATAATGTTTTGGTCAGTGGGCGTTTTTCTTACGTTAATAACAGCACAAAAAGAACCTAAAATATTAGCTGTTACAGGCATAGGAGTTAGCATGGCTATGTTGGCAACGAAGGAAAGTAAACGCTTTTGGGCAATCATTGAATGGTTAAGTTTTATCATATATTTAATTATTTTGAGTTGTATAGTAGCTACAAACTCCTATAATGTTCCAATATTAATTGGAGCGACTATTATTGTTATGATTGTGATTACTAAAAGAATTAAAAATTTTAGTGATGAAGAAATGGATTAGACTTGTTCTAATCTATTTTTTTAGCTATTGACATTTTATGTAAAATGTAGTATAATTTAATTAATAGAACATTATTACTCCGTTCTTAAAACAAAAAACATCGAATGTTGTGCAAATGAGCAAAAGGAGGAAAAATTATGGTAACAACAAACCAAAAAAAGCGGATTTTAAAAATGCTAGAAAAAAGGAAGGAGCTAGAATTGCTTGACTTACTGATAGCATTTTGGGAAAAAGCAAATGATGAGTTGGAGTTGGAATACAGCAAGATTGTGAAGATTTTTTGCAATGATGGGCAATGGGGTTATTCTGCTAACAAAGAGACTGACCTCAGTGGTTTTTTAACCACTGAGGTCATGAAAGAAATCGAGAAGTTTTCTCAAGAAGACTGCTTTTCCCTAAAAGAGACAGAGTATGAACTTCAGCTATTAGGCTTTGGTATGATCATTACAGAAACAAAATTTGAAATGAGTATTCGCTAAACGAAAAGGTAACCAACTGGTTACCTTTTCACCTTTTTTTAAATCTCAAATCTTCCCCAAAGAACCTCAAAATCCTATAATATCCTGCAATCCTCGAAGAAATTCTTGTGGTGTAGATTTTTTCTATTTCATCTGGTCGTAGGTTGGTAGAAATAATCGTTTTTGTGATTTTGTTGTTTTGATTTAAAAGTCTGGTATTGATGATGGTAAATAATTCGGTTAAATGCAGTTCATTGGTGCGTTCGGTTCCTAAGTCATCAATAATGAGTAAATCAGTTGTTAAAATATTGTGTATTAAATCGAATTTGGAATTTTCTTTGCCAAATTTTGCATCAATGATTTCGTCAAACATGACAGGTGCTGTTTGGTATAAAACGGTTTTTCCGCGAGGATAAAATTTCGCTGGCGATGCAGTTTGTCATAAATGTTTTACCAAGTCCAGTATTGCCTGTGAATAAAAGGTTTTTTTCGTCTGGTTGATTGAAATTTTTGATGAAGTTTTGTGCTTTTTCTTTGATAAATTCCATATTTTCTCTGGGAGAAAGTTTGGATTTATAAAGTTCTTGATTTTTGTCATTTGAGAAAATGTTGATGTTGAATTTCTTGAAATTTTCTTTTTCTAAGTTACCAATATTTGATTTATTGTAGTAAGTGTTAAAAATTCGTTGTTTTAGACAGTTACACATGGTGGAAATACCGTCTTTTTCGATGTAACCTGTGTCTTTGCAGGATTTACATTCAAAACGAGGTTTCAAAAAGTTGCTATCTTTTACAAGATTTTTCAAAAAGCTATTTTTTTCCTTAATTAATTGAGCGGATTGCTTTTTTAAATCGGCTAATAATTTTTTTTGATTTTCATTTTCTGTTTGTAAAATAGATTTTGCTGTTTGGAGCGAAAGGTTGGCAAGTTCTGTTTCTATTTCAGATAATTTCGGATTTACTTTTAGTAGCTCTCGTTTTCTGGTTTCAGCTTCTTGTATGGCTCGATTTCGCTTTATTTCATATTCCCTTAGAATAATTTTTAGTACTAAATGGTCCATTTTTTTCCTCTTTCTTAATTATCGTATAATGCGTCCCAGTTATCAAAAGTGCTTTGGGTGTATTCTAGAGCAATTTGCTTGATTTGTTTTGTCTTTTTGTCTTTTGTTTTTAAAGAATCTAAATAGGTATTGACGTCAGATATGGTGGTAAGACCTTTTTCGTGCCAGTCTGACAATAATTTGTCGATATATTCAAAACTGATAGTGTTTTTGGTGGCAGATTTTTTAAGGGCAATTTCGATGATATTAAGGTTATAATGATAGGTTTCGTGCCATTTTAAAATATATTCTTCGTCATAAGCTGTGAGATTGCGAGATAAATTCAGCTTTTTGGCGATATTTTTCTTTAAGATGTTAATTTTTTCTCTGCGCTCAAAATATAAATCTAAATCGTTGAATGTTTTGATATTTTCTTTGTACCAAGCGTCTGCGACAGTTTGAATGTAATTGCGGTGAAGGGCGCGGTTGTCGTAGGCGTAGTTGAATAATGCGAGCATGACTTGTTCGTCAAAACCGTATTTCTCAAACCATAAATCGATGTCTGCATACCAAGAAGGTGACATGGTTCCAGAGAAAAATTGAGAATTGATGCTATCCATCACTTTTGCGCGATATTGATTTTCAGCGTTTTTTTCTATGGTTTCAGGGGCAAGGCTGATTTTTGGATTGTATAATTTATTGAGTTCAATTTCTTGCAAATTTGCTAAAGCATAGCCAGTTGGGTTTTTGATTAAAAGACCTTGCTTTTCCCAATATTTTATAGCGTCTTGAACGGTTGGAAAATCGAGACTTAGCGTTTTTGACAAATCATTGATTTTGATTTCGGTGTTGTATTTTGACAAAAAAAGGATATAAAAATAAACCTTAACAAATTCACTTTTTGTTTCAGGTAAATATTCTGTAAAAAATATGTCTGGTATTTCTGTACTTGAAAATAGAAAAGATTTGTCATTTGCTATTAGTTTCATATAAAAGCCCCCATTTTTATATTTTTAGACGCAAAATCTTTAAGAATTTTGCGTTTTAAATTCCCCCCTAAAAACTCTTTTGTACAGTAATTAAATTATACCATCAACACACAAAAAAAACAATATAGAAAATATATTTGGTGATAAGAGACGCTTGCACGTAAGAAAAAAAGCTATTGGCATAGCCAAATAGCTTTTTAAAAGAATAAAAGATAATACGAGATTAAAGCATGGCAAAAAGTAGCCTAAGAATGCTTTAGATTTCGTTTCTTATATAAATAAATTTTTTGGTTTTTGTAAAATTTAAGGATATAAATAAATACGCTTATCATATTTTCCTGATTAATTCCAACAATGCTGAATAAGAAAAATGGTATGAATAATCCAATAAAAAAGTATATTTTTATTGTGAAACTTGAAAATATCAGGTTGACGATGAGATATAAAATTCCTGCCCAAATACTGTCTAGTAAAGCAGTTTGGTAATCTATTAAACCAAATAGTTTGGCTTTAAATTTATAATTTTTTGGTATGATAAAATTCATAAATCCTCCTTTTAAATTTCAATTAATTTTTTTAATGTATTGTGACTATATTGAAAAAGAAAAGAGAAAATTTCTTTTACATTATAGTGACATTTTGCAATGATAGCAATAATTCCGAAATAGATTAGTTTTGATAAGGTATTTCCAGCTTGAAATTCTAATGAAAATCCTAATACTAAGATAAGGCTTACAAAAATTTGCATGGATAAAAGTGTTAGAAATTGTTTTAACCAGCCTTTAAAAAATCCGTCAAAACGATGATTAATCAAAGATAAAAATGCAAAAGGTGTAAGCAGTATTAAAATTTTGCATAAAATATAGCGCGTGGAATAGATTAGCAAAATGTAAATAATTCCAATGGTGGTTGCGAATTTTAATATTCCGTCAAATGAGAAAATGTCAAAGGTTTCTATGGTTGGATAAAGTGTGGAATTGATATGATTGATTAGGTTTGAAAAAGTAATTTCAAATCCATTTATAGAACTTCCAATTTCTCGAATGAAGTCTGTAAGAGTCGTTATTAAATAAATTAAGTTTTCGCAAATCCACAAAGAAGAATTCATACAAGTTGCAAAAATAATACACTTAAATAAAAATTGATAGGGGGAATCTATTTTTGAATAGATTAGATGTGAAACTGCAAAGCTGAGAATATAAAATAATACAATACCGAAAATTAAGCTGTTGGCAAGAAGTAACAAGCCGTTGCTTGAGTCGGTTCCAAAAATTTGTTGGAATTTTAAGTTATTTATTATATCAGAATTTATAAAAAGAATATTATCTAAATTAGAATAAATGGTATTGTCTATGGATGAGAAAATTTTAAAGAAAATGCTGTTTAAAGAGTCGCAAATTAAATTGCTTAAGTTAATTGTTTCATTCAAAATTAGCCTCTTTTCTAGCTTAAAACGGTACTAATTAAAGAAAGAATTAAATCAATGCATATGATTAGTACATAAGATGTGATACTTCCCTTTATTAAGTTGTTTGCTCTGTAAATTTTTTTCTCATCGCCTAAACTAAATTTTCGCATTAATAATCCAGTTGCTACAGCTACAGCAGCAAATGATGTAGCTATTTTTACGATGTAGCCTTCTAGTTTGGTGAAGGCACCTGTTAAGGTTGTTACTAATTTTGGGTCAGCAGCGAAGGAAATATTGCTGAGTGCGCAAAAAAATATGGCTGATACAAAAATAGTAAAAATGAATAAGACTTTTTTTCGTTTCATAACAAAACTCCTTTCTTAATGAAATAAAAATAATTTGTATTTTTATCACCTCCAATGAATATAATAAATTTTAATAATTTGAAAATTTGCAAGAAACTGCAATATGAAAAAACATTTAAAACTGATAAGAAAATCAGTTTAGAAAAAAATTTTCTTTTCAAATTACAAATATAATATAACAAATTTTGAAAAATGTCTATACTTTTTTGAAAATTTGTGATAAAATTATAAAAAATTTTTATTTTGAATGAAAAAGGAGGAGAATTATGATAGAAAAAACAACGAAAATAGGTGATTTATTAGAACAATTTCCAGATAAAGCAGATATTTTATTGGAAGCAGGAATGCATTGTTTAGGATGTCCAGCGTCACAGGCTGAAACATTAGAAGAGGCGTGTGCAGTTCATGGAATTGATGTGGAAGAATTAGTAGCAAAATTAAATGCATAAAAAGGACAAGTAGGGGCAGGGCTTGCCTTGCCTTTAAATTATATGTATCCATAGCTCAGTAGGATAGAGCGTCCGCCTCCTAAGCGGAAGGTCGCTGGTTCGATTCCAGTTGGGTACACCAAAAAAGAGGTAGAAAAATGAAATACGATTATCTAATTGTAGGATGTGGATTATTTGGAGCGATATTTGCTCATGAGGCGACTCAAAAAGGTAAAAAATGTTTGATAATAGACAAACGTTCACATATTGCAGGAAATATTTATACAGAAGAAATTGAAAATATTAATGTTCACAAATATGGTGCGCATATTTTCCACACGAGTGACAAACAAGTTTGGGATTATATTAATCAATTTGCTGAATTTAATCGCTATACGAATTCGCCGATTGCAAAATACAAAGATGAAGTTTATAATTTGCCATTTAATATGAATACATTTCATCAACTTTGGGGCATTTTTACACCAGAAGAGGCGAAACAAAAAATCGAGCAAGAGTTAGAAGAAGTTCACATTCAAGAACCAAAGAATTTGGAAGAACAGGCGATTAAATTAGTTGGAAAAACAATTTATGAAAAATTGATAAAAGGGTATACTCAAAAACAATGGGGGAAAAAGGCAACTGATTTGCCAGCCTTTATTATCAAAAGATTGCCTGTTCGTTTTACGTATGATAATAATTATTTTAATGACACGTATCAAGGAATTCCAATTGGTGGTTATACTAAAATGATTGAAAAAATGCTGGAAGGAATTGAAGTGAAATTAAATTGTGATTATTTTGAGCATAAAACAGAATTGGAAAATATTGCAGAAACAATTATTTTTACAGGTCCAATTGATCAGTACTACGATTATCAATTTGGGGAATTGGAATATAGAAGTTTGAGATTTGAGACAGAAATTTTGAATATGGAAAATTATCAAGGAAATAGTGTTGTGAATTATACGCAATACGAAGTTCCTTATACAAGAATTATTGAGCATAAACATTTTGAATTTGGGAATCAGCCAAAAACAATTATAACAAAAGAATATCCAGATTTTTGGGATATTACAAAAGAGCCATATTATCCAATTAATGATGAAAAGAATAATGCTTTATACGAAAAATATAAAACATTGGCAAATAATGACCCAAATGTAATTTTTGGTGGTCGATTAGGTCAATACCAATATTACGACATGGACAAGGTTATCAAACAAGCTCTAAATACCTGCTATACGTTCTTGTAGAGGCAATTATCAATTGCCTTCTTTTCTGGGAATAGAGGTGAATGCTGAAAATGTAAATTAAAAATGAATATAAAACAAAGACAAAAATAAAAAATACCTCAAATCAATCCAAATAAAAAGGAAATAAAAATGGAAAAATTATACATAGTAATACCTGTTTACAATGAAGAAGCGAACATAAAAAAAGTAATTGAAGAATGGTATCCAATTATTGAAAAATATAATGGAAATGGAGAATCTAGATTTGTCCTAATTGACGATGGAAGCAAAGATAACACTTATTCTATTATAAAAGAATGTGCTCAAAAATATCCACTCATAAAAGCGATTACAAAACCAAATGAAGGACATGGTGCTACTGTTTTGTATGGTTATCAGTATGCCATAGAAAATGGAGCAGATTATGTCTTTCAGACAGATTCAGATGGGCAAACTTTGCCAAGTGAATTTGAACAGTTTTGGGATGTTAGGCATGATTATGAAATGGTAATTGGACATCGAAGTAAAAGAGAAGATGGATTTTCACGTTATCTTGTAACCAAAGTTTTGAAATATACTATCAAATTTTGTTTTGGTGTTACCACAATTGATGCTAACACGCCATTTCGCTTAATGAAAGCAGACACTTTAAAACAAAATTTGAAATTCATACCAGAGAAATTTAATTTGTCTAATGTGATTATTTCTGTTATTTATGCTAAGAAAAAATACTCTGTAAAATACATACCGATTACTTTTAGACAAAGACAGGGTGGCGTAAATTCAATTAACTTAAAGAAAATTTGTAAAATAGGAGTACAAGCGATAAAGAATTTTAGGGAAATTAATAAAATGTTAAAGGAAATAAAGTAAGATGTCTAAAAAACAAAAATTTTGGATTGCTATAATTGTTATCGCTGTGTTTGCATTATGTGTATTTGTGTTAAGACAATCGACTCAGAAAGTGACTTATTTAGAATATACTTATATTGGAACAAATTGTGAAGATAGTTTAGATTTGTCTGACAATAACTTTTGGATTGAGCAGGAATTTACAATTCCGTATGAACTATTTCAAGGAATTGGCTTAACAGTTGGAACGTATGGGAGAGAAAATAATTCAAGATATGAATTATTGGTTATGGATCAAACAACCAATCAGCAAATTGCATCTTTTACGTTTAATACTAGCAGAGCAAAAGACAACGAAACATATCAATTAATGTTAAATTCTCCAATAAAAATTGATACAACACATCAATTTTCTGTTATCATAAAGGCAAAATCAAGAGTAAATCATGAAAATGGTGTGGCATTTTATGTGGATAAAAGTGCTGAGAATAGTGGAAATTTATATTATAACGGAAATTTATATGAAGCCAATTTGTGCATGAATATTTACGGAGGAGATTCAAATGCTTTTTGGTTTGTTTTTGCTTTGGTCTGTGAAGTTTATGTGGTCGCTTTGTTAATTTATATTTTATGTTTGTATACAAAACAAAAATCGATTAAATCAAATGTTTTAGTTCAGGTAGGTTTGTTAGGAATTGCTATTTTTGCATTATTGGCGGTATTTGCTAGAATGGAATCGTTTTCCGATGAGGTGGATAATATCATTGGTGGCATGTTAATTGAAAAAGGAAAAATTTTATATGTGGATTATTATACACAACATACTCCATTTGCATATCTTTTGTGTGCGATATTTTCCATTTTTGGGGCAGGTTCTGTAGAACAATTTCGATTGATTTATTATGTCATGATAACATTTGCTTATATAGCATTATATTTGAGACACAAAGAGAATTTTGGAAAAGCAAAAATGGCGTTATTACCAGTTTTACAGATTATGTTTGGTATGTTAATTGCAAAAGAAAGTGTCATGATTTTGAGTGATAACATTCAAGCTATTTGTATGACTGCTTTCCTATTGGAATTTTTACAATATTTAAAAGATGAAAAATTGGATTGGATGCGTGTAAGCATTGTTTCGATTTGTATTTTTGGTGCTTTTTGCTCTGCATTTGTAAGTATTTATGCGATTTTTGCGATTGGGTTAGGGGTATTTTTTAAGGAAATTTTGTATTGGAAAAGACGTAAATTAATTGATTTTAAAAGCGCTTTTGCAAGATATTGGAAATTGGTAATTGCGTGCGCAGTTCCATTTGTCTTGTTATTTTGCTATTTTGTAGCAACGCATTCATTAATTGATTTTTATAAACAAGCATTTGTATTTAATCGACAAGTATATTCTTATTACTTAGATGATGGATTTGGCACCAATGTGATACAACCTTTCTTTATTGGAATTCGTAATTTTATACAAATCATTCCAAACGCAATACAAAATATAATCGAGTGCAAAGAGGTAATAGCTTCTATTGTAAATATAATTTTAGCTGCTAATTTAATAATTTTTTTAGTGGATCAATTAAAAAGGAAGCAATATTTAGAAGGAATAATTCTATTTTTGTTCATCAGCTTTGGATTTACTAGAACAAATGAACCGTTTCATGCTATTGTAACCTGGACATCTATATTAACTATTGTTGTAACATATGTTGATTTTTATAAAATGTCCATTTCAAAAATAGTTTTTGTAGTTGCTATTTTATTTATAGTAGGAAATTATATGAACCATTGTACGATGTATTTATTTAAAAAAGAGGAACCAATTACAAGTCTAGACCAAAAAATTATTTCGCAAACTTCAGAAACAGAAGAAATATTTTTTGATATTTATTCAAACCCATCAGTCTATTTAATTTATAAAAATAGGGAACCCATCAACCGTTTAGGTTTTATTCTTCCTTGGTATATGGATTGGTATGAGTTAGATACAATTGAAGATTTAATAAATAAACATCCCCAACTTGTTGTATATGACGAAGATTTAAAAGCGTGGGAAATATCTGGATATGATGATTATTTAAGGAAATATTTGCATGAAAATTATGAGCGAACACCACAAAATAATAAAATATGGATTTTAAAATAATACAAAAATAAACGGTTGTCATTTTGATAACGGTTTATTTTTTGAAAAAAACGCTACAAATGTAGCAAAAAGTTGAAAAAAGGTATTGCCAAATTATGTAAAATGTGTTATAATGCAAAATGCCTAGTAGATTTTATTTCTACAATAGCGAAAAAAAGCCCTCTGTGGGCTAAGGAAAGGAGAAGAAAAGATGGATAACGATCCAGGAGATTATTCGCGGTTGGAGCAAACATGGGGGATAAAAAACAAGTTGCAAGTTAGTGTAGTCGCAGTTGCTACTACAGCAATAGCTTGTTTAATCCCTAATATGCAAGCTTCAGCAAATCAAACTCAAGAATTTTTGCCAGTAGTAGAAGTTGATCTTTCCATTGAAGATCTTGTTTCTAAATCCTCCCAAAAAGATTATTCACCAGAAATTTCCATTTCAGAAATGGTTTCTGAAATGGAACAAAAAAAGAAGGAACAAGAAATGAAAGAAAAGGAGAAAAAAAAGGAGGAAGAAACAGAATATTATGAAAGAGCTAGTATAAGATCAAAAGAAAGGTGGAATCTAAGGTCTCCAGCAGAAAAGGAGCAAGAAAGGGAAAATAAAATAAAGGAGGCCAAAATAGGCAAACAGCGCATGCAATTTGCGCATGTTAAGCCTGAAACAGATACATTAGCACTGCTGGGAGAAGCAGAAGCAGATCCGAATGACGAAGTGGCATTGTTTCGAGTAATGTCAGTTTCTTTAAATCGTGTTCGCACGGTTTACGATGATTTTTTGAGTGTGAATACAGTCAAAGAAGTTCTCTACCAAGTAATTGGTGGAGAGAGACAATATGCTCCAGAGACGATTCAATATGTTGAATCGGGAAGAGAACCTTCTGAAAAATCTTTATGTATTGCAGAAGGTTTGATAAATGGAACAATAGAAATTTTGCCAGAAGAAGTTTTGTATCAAACAAGGGAAGAACAAGCTTGGATGGCAGGAAAGGTAAAGAGTGCGGGGCTTGAAAATCCGGATCAATTTTATGGTATACCGATGGACTATTATGAGAAGTGTCGGTAAAATAAAATGAAAGCGAAAATCATCTTCTTAAGGGAAACACTGCTACAGTAATAGTTTTTGTAGCAGTGTTTTTCTTGTGCAAAAATACTTGTCAAAAAATGCAAAATATGATATAAATATAAGATAATTTAAAAAATAAAAGGTGACTTATGGAAGAAAAATTTATGAAAGAAGCATTAAAAGAAGCGCGGAAAAGCATTTGATAAAGAAGAAGTGCCAGTTGGTGCAGTGATTGTGAAGGATAACAAAATTATAGCTAGAGCTCATAATATAAAAGAATTAAAGTGTGATGCGACAAGTCATGCGGAGATTTTGGCAATTCAGAAAGCATGCAAAAAACTAGGAACTTGGCGCCTAACAGATTGTGATATGTATGTAACATTAGAACCATGTTCTATGTGCGCTGGGGCGCTTATCAATGCTAGAATTAGAAAATTGTATATTGGCACGCAAGACGACAAAACAGGTGCTTGTGGCTCTGTTTTAAATTTGCTGGAATATAAATTTAATCATAAAATTGAGGTTGAGAAATATATATTAAAGGACGAGTGTGAAACGATTTTGAAAACGTTTTTTAAAAAGTTGAGGGAGAGAAATAAAAATGAGAAAAAGTCAAATATTTAAAAAATGTCTGTTTTTATTTTGCGTGATGATTGTATTGATGGTTGTGATTTCAGTTATGGTGAAGTATCACGTAGAAGGGGAAAAAACGTTGCCATATGGTCTTTCTAAGATTTTTGTAATTAGTACTGTAGAGGGAACACCAAAAGATGATGGACAAAATATTTGGAATATTAATGTAAAACAAGCTAATGATTTATATTTTTATATTGATAAAAGTGAAGTCACAGAAGAGACAATTAAACAAATTACAATTCAAAATTTTAATGTAACAAAAGCGCCTGCTAAAGGAGAAGTGGCAATTTACAGACCAACTGGAGATTTGGGAAAAACGTATACACATAGCGAGCAAAACTATTTAGGTGAAAGCATTACTTACACAGGAGCTACGATTGACGATTTAAAAACGTTAGAAATTGCCAATAATGGAGGCGTGATTAGTTGCAGAGTTTCTTTGGATAATTTGGGAACATATATTTCCAACGATTCTACAGAAATAACGTATGATGGAAAACTATTAGAAAATCTTAATATAAATTTTGAAGAAATTCGATTTGCTTTAAGTTTTGATATTTTAATCCAGACCAATAAAAATGTAACTTATAAAGGAACAATTTCGCTAGAATTGCCTGCTGAAGGTGTAATAGCAAATGGTTCAGCTAATTTTGAAATAACAGATTTTAGTGAAGTTGTGTTTAAAAGAATATAATTCCAGATTATCTAAAAAATTGTATGGACAATTAAAATAAAATATAATATAATAAACTTGTAGAATTTTAAAAAGTAGGAAAAAATTATGGGAGTAAACAATTTTGAAAAAATGCAGCAAAATCTTGAGCAAATGAAAAGTAATCTGGAAGATATGAAACGTGTAGAACATATCGAACCAGCCAAAAATAGACTTTTGAAAAAAGGAAGACGAGCTGTAGAAAAAAGAAAAATAAAAAATACCAATTTGGCTAGAATTGCAAGAGAAGAGCAAATTATTGTACTTACAACTATTGTAATTGTGGCAATTACATGTGTTTTTTCTACGACGATATTTGCTAAAACAATGGTAGAGAATACGACTGAAAAGCAGGAAATTGTGGCAGAAAATGAAACAGAGGAAATTGTCACAGAAATGGAAAATGTAACAACAGAAGAAAAAGGAGAACAAGCTAGGCCAGTCAATGCCCAAGGACAATTGATTTTAGAGAGTAATGAAAATGTAATTCAAATAGAAGAAATTTTGATGGAAAATGTGAGTGTTTTAAAATCAAAAGAATATGCGGAGGAAGAACGTCCGATTGAATTTGAAACCCAATATGTTGAAAATCCGAATTTGCCAGAAGGGGAAGAAAAAATTACACAAAATGGAGTTAATGGAAAACAACAAGTTACAGTGATTAAATCTTATGAAAATAATGAAATGGTATCAGAAAATATTTTAGGAACGATTCCGATTGAAAATGCGACACCACAAATTGTTGATAAAGGAACTTCTAAATTTTTAGCCAACAATAAAGTGCATTTAGGCGATACAATGTATGTGACTGAAGAAGTTATATTAAAGTCAAGTGCAGAAGATTCGGCAGAGGAAATTGTTGTGATTTTAGAAAGTTTGGATGTTACGTTGGAAGAATTGAAAGGGGAAGACTGGTGCAAGATAAGTTATGATGGTTTGGAAGGATTTGTAAAAAGCAAGAATTTGACTTCTGCAAAAGTAACGCCAGGAATTGTTGATGCCAATAGACGTCAGAAAATTAAAATGACATTAAATCAAGATATGCCATTAAATCAGTCAACAGATTTGACCTTGCAAGATTACCAGAAAATTTTATCTGGCAATAAATCGGACAAGAATCACATTATTTCAGACAACGCAGAAGCGTTTTATAATGTAGATAAAAATTATCATATGAATGGTATCTTTTTAGCATCAATGGCAATCCACGAAAGTGGTTGGGGAACATCGGCGATTTCGCAAGATAAAAAGAATTTATTCGGTTATGGAGCGTATGATAGTTCTCCTTATCAAAGTTCATTTTCTTTTGAAACTTATGCAGAAGGAATTGATTTAGTGGCAAGAGTGCTTGTTAAAAATTACATAAATGAAGCAGGAACGCCAATTTATGATGACGAAGTTGCCAAAGCTTCTTATTACAATGGTCCAACTGTTTCAGCGGTCAATACGAGGTATGCAAGTGACGAAAATTGGCATAATAAAGTATATTCTTATATGGAATATTTGTATAATAGATTGTAAAATGGAGTTGTTATGTGGAAGAAGATTTTAGGAAAGTTTGCTTTGCCAATATTATGTTTCATAATATTGGCAATCTTGTATATTGATTATCAATTTATTTTTTCAAAAATGGCAAGCAGAAGTCGATTTGTGAAAGAATTAATTGTTATTTCCGATGCCAATCGAGAGCCAGTTTTTCGTGTATCCAAAATGATAAAATATAGTAGCGCAGAAGCGACGGATAATACAGCGGAGCAGAATTTGCAAGATTTGAGCATTTCTCAATATTCAGATATTGCTTTATATATTGATAATTTTAAAGAGGAAATTACAGAGGAAAATACAATTAAGGAATTATATTTGGATAATTTTAAAATTGATGTTGGTTATCATTATGGTGCTCCAACATTGTATTATAAAAATCCGCTTGAAATTTCAAAATTTAGAATGGTTGAAGAAAACGAAATCAAAGATAAATTAGAATATGAAATTATTTATACCAACGAGGAAAATCAAAATACAGATTATCACAAGCCAGTATTTTTTACGGATTGTTCAAATCCAATTACAATTGGTTATATTAATAAAGAAATTATTAACAATTATCAAGTTACAAAAGAAAACGGTTTAGTTTCTTTTGATGGCAGAATTTTTAATAATTTAGATATTAATTTAAAAGAGTTATCGCCTAAGATTAGTTTCACAATTCATCTAAAAAATCATTTAGATGAGCGCTTTATTTGTAATGTAAGTGCAAATTTAAAATTAGAGACAGAAAAAGGAAGTGTGAAGAGTGGGTATATTATTGAAATTTTGGAAGATATGAAGTATTATAATTTTTTTAAAGAAGTGAAATTTTAGAATTATTAATAAATTTAAAAATAATAGTAAAATGAAATTGAGAAAATTTCCTAAAAAACTCTTGCCAAACACTAACTTTCATTATATAATAATAAAAATTGAACGAGGCTTCTTTTAAGGAAGGTATGTTTCAATAAAAAGCTATGAATCTCGTCAGGTTCGAGAGAAAGCAGCGATAAGTAGTGTATTTATGTGATTACATGCCTTCCTTAAAAGAAGTCTTAAATTGATAGAAAGAGGTGTTTTTATATGTCTTATACAGCGTTATATCGAACTTTTAGACCGCTCAAATTTGAAGATATGGTTGGACAAGAACATATTACAAAAACACTAAAAAATCAAATTATGGCAGGGCGCGTCGGACATGCCTATTTAATGAGTGGTGGACGTGGAACGGGAAAAACAACTTCTGCTAAGATATTAGCACGTGTTGTAAATTGTTTAAATCCACAAAATGGTGAACCTTGCAATGAATGTGAAATTTGTAAAAGCATTTTAGATGGCTCTTTAACGGATGTTGTGGAGATGGACGCTGCATCTAATAATAGTGTTGAAGATATTCGTAGTATTCGCGATGAAGTGAATTTTTTGCCAACAAAAGCAAAATATAGAGTCTATATTATTGACGAAGTTCATATGCTTTCTGTAGGGGCGTTTAATGCATTGTTGAAAACGTTAGAGGAACCGCCAGCGCACGTTAAATTTATTTTGGCAACAACTGAACCGCAAAAACTTCCAGCGACTATTCTTTCACGTTGTCAGAGGTTTGATTATAAGAAAATAAATGAAGAAAATATCATAAAAAGATTGAAGATTATAGCTTCTGAATCTAAAATAAAAATAACAGATGAGGCGTTAAAGACGATTGCTGTTTTGTCAGAAGGAGCTATGAGAGATGCGATTAGTATTTTAGAAAGATGTAGTCAAGAAAGTGCTGAGGAAATTACAATTGATTTGGTAAAAGAATTGGTTGGTTTGCCACAGTTAGAATTTATTCAAAAGTTGGCAAAAGCGATTTTAGAAAATAATGAGATAATGGCTTTAGAAGCAGTTGATGATGTTATAAAAGACGGCAAGGATTTATATAATTTTTTGTGGGAAGTAATCAAATATATTAAAGATATTTTAATTTTTAAAACCACGAAAAAGTTAGATTTATATTCAGAAGAAGAACTATCTCAAATACAAAATTTGGCGGATAAAACGGAAAAAGGGAAACTTTTGAATGTGATTTATAGATTATCGGAGTTGGAAAGCAACATCAAAAATTCTTCGCATAAAACGATTATGTTTCAATCTGGTGTCATAAAACTTTGTATAAATCAAGAAACTGGTGATATTTCTGAATTAGAGAAAAAAGTTGCGATGTTGGAACAGAAGTTAAATCAAATTAATCAGCTTTCTGTAACTGCTCAAAATAGGCAGCCTGTAAGACAATCAGCAAGTCGACGAATTGAAAAAAAAGCGATTTCAAAAACAATCGTGTCAACAGGAAAAGCAAGTGAAGATTGGAAAGCGATTTTGGAGCATCTCAAAAAAAGTGGAAAGATAAGGTTATATACTTGTTTAATGACAAGTTCTTTAAACAAGTTGAATGATCAAACGTGGGAAATTGGCTTTCCGAATGGTTTGACAAAATTTAATAGAGAGTTTTTAGAAGATGTAAATAATAAAAATGATTTAATAAAAACAATAGCAATATTGACGGGAAATGAAGTGAATATTAAATTAAAAGATGGAAAAGTTGATTTGGCAACGAATTCAGATAATACATCAAGTTTTGAAGGTTTGGGGATTGACATTAATATTATTGATTAATTAAATATAGACTACAGAAAATATCATTATTTTATGAAGTATTTATCATCAGAATATATAAAAATATTAAAATAAAGAAAGGAGACAATGAAATGGCAAGAAGAGGAGGATTTCCAGGAGGAATGGGAGGATTTGGCGGAATGAATATGAATCAATTGATGAAACAAGCCAAAAAAATGCAAGAGGATATGGAGAAAACCCAAGAGGAATTACAAGAAAAGACATTTGAGGCATCAGCTGGCGGAAACGCTATTTCCGTAATTGTTACGGGGGCAAAAACGATAAAGCAAATAAAAATTAATCCAGAGGTTGTTGATCCTGAGGATGTTGAAATGTTACAAGATTTGATTTTAACTTGTGTAAATGAGGCTTTGAGAAAAGTAGATGATGCGCAAAGTCAAAGTTTGGGTAAATATAATATTCCCGGATTAATGTAAAGTTTGGAAGATAATGGTTTGAAAATAAAAAATAGAAATTTATGTAGCAATTTTTATCTAGTATTTTATGCTAGATATTTTTTTGCTTTTTGAGTTTAAATTGTTTTGTTGATTAAATTGTAATTAATTAATATTGTATTTAATTAATTTTGTATTTAATTAATTTGGATTTAATTAATTTTGTAATATTAATTGATTTAAATTTGGGGACGGGGACAGTCTTGGCTGTATAAAAAATTGAGGAAGAATCAGAGAAGAGAAAGAAATAAAAAATAAAATGGGGACGGGGACAGTCTTGATTTTATAAAAAATTAAATAAATTTAAGTAAATTAGGTAAATTTGAAATTTGGGGAAACTCTTATTTATACAAAAAATTAAGTAAGATAATTTTCAAGAGTGTCCTCGTCCCAAAAATATCCCCTAAATAACCAAAATAAAAAAGATTAAAAATTAAGATTATAAAGGTTTTAGAAATGTTTAGAAGATTTACCTAAGAAAGAGTGTCCCCGTCCCCCAAAATCCCCCTAAAATACCAAAAACAAAAAGGAGATAAATAAAGATAAAAAGGGTAATTAAAATAAAGTTAAAAATAAAATAGTTGAAATTTTAAAGTAAATATGATATAAAAATAATAAATTATTTATAATAAAGAGGGCACAAAAAATGGCAAATTATTCACCATCTATTGAGAAATTAATCGAAAGTTTTGAAAAATTACCAAGCATTGGGCACAAAACAGCTCAGCGTTTGGCTTTTTATATGTTAGATATAAGTAAGGAAGAAGCAAAAGAATTTACGGATGCAATTTTAAATGCAAAACAAAATTTGAAGTTTTGTTCAAAATGCTTTAATATTTCTGATACAGATCCATGTAATATTTGCTCGGATACAAAAAGGGATCAAAGTACGATTTGTGTTGTAGAAGATGTACGCGATGTTTTCGCAATGGAGAGAACACATGAATTTAAAGGTATTTACCATATATTACATGGTTCTATATCGCCAATGAATGGGATTGGTCCTGACGATATTAAAATCAAAGAATTACTTACAAGATTAATGGAGGGCAATGTAAAAGAATTGATTTTAGCGACCAATCCACGTGTTGAAGGGGAAGCCACGTCGATGTATATTTCAAAATTGGTCAAACCAATGGGAATTAAAGTGACAAGAATTGCTAGAGGTATTCCAGTTGGCGGAGATTTGGAATATACAGATGAAATTACGCTTATGAAGGCATTGGAAGGTAGAAGTGAGATGTAGAAGAAAACTCCAGTTTTAAACTGGAGTTTTTTACTTTTCCCAATATTCTATGTTTGTTAAATTTCTTTCTTTCTTTCTAACAAAATTTTACAAATATCTGCGGTCGAACTCGGTTTTGCTAAAGAAAATGTGTTTTGTTTCATTAGAGGTAATTTTTGTGGATCACGGTATAATTCTTTTAAAGTTCTTGCAATATTATCATGTTTTTTAATCCAAATAGCCACTCCTTTTTCTACTAGAAATTGTGCATTTTCTTCCTCCTGACCTGGAATAGGATTGATAAGAATCATTGGTAAATGTGCAGTTAGACTTTCTGTTGAAGTTAGACCACCAGGTTTCGTAATAACAAAGGATGAAATCGACATTAATTCGGGAACTTTATTGGTATATTCTAAAATTTTAATTCGTTCGTCGGAATCAGTGTTTTTTACAAGAGTTTCAAGTTTTGCTTTCATTTTTGGATTTTTTCCAGAGATAGCAACAACTTGAAGTTTTGAAAATAGTCTGATTAATGCTTTTAAAACCATAACGGTAGTTTTATTTCCGAGCCCAAATTCGCCCCCTGCAAAAAATAATACAATTTGCTCATTTGGGTTTAAATCAAATTCTTCACAGATTTTTTCTTTATTGAAATTGTCTTTAAATTTTTCGGAAACAGGAATTCCTAAAACATAGATTTTTTGTTCCAAAACTCCTAATTCAATCATATCATTTTTCATTTGATTATTTGATACAAAGAAATAATCGCAATATTCGTTGAAAACTAGCCACTGTCCGTGAATATGAAAATCGGTCAAAATGGTTGCCAATTTACAGTTAATTTTTCCTTTCTTTTTTAATACGCCACACATTTGTGTTCCGAATGGATGTGTTGAAATAATTAAATCTGGTTGAAAGTCTTGTAATAATTTATTTAATTTAATTGAAAATAGTTTATTTGAAGTGGTTACGGCTTTTGAAGTCAGTCCGTCATTGGATAAGTGATAGGCTGTTTTCCAAGCCAAAGGAGCTTTTTTGGCTGCTTCGTTGTAACTTTCTGCCAATAGTTTGTTTAAATGTTTATTGATATATTCGATACAATCTACTAATTTTATTTCCATATTGGGATAGTGCGATTTTATATGATTTTCAATTGATTTTGCGGCAGAAAAATGTCCTCCACCATAGGAACTATAAAAAATTAAAATTTTTTCCATAAAATCTCCTTAAAATATGTTTTTAGTAGTTTTTAAGTTATTTTTATTATTTTATAAATTATATCATGAAAAAATTGGAATTACAATATTATAATTTCTTAAATTTTTAGATATTTTTAATTTGGGTATTTTTATTATTATTTTATATTTTAATTTATTTTCGGGACGGGGACACTCTTGATTAATATAAATAATTTTTTATGAGTGTCCCCGTCCCCAAGACTCAAGACTCAGACTAAGACACCAAAACAATTCCCAACAAAATCTGCAAGACAACTAAGGCAAGTTACCAAGATATTCCCAAAACAAGAATACAAAAAAATAAAAGTGAAAATTCAAATTTGCTTATTTTTAAAGTGTTTTGGAAATTTACTTGAGAAAAACTGTTCTTATCCTGAAAATACTAAAAATAAAAAATTAATTAAGTTATTTTTTATTTTTAATATTTTAGATTTTATTAATAAAGACTGTCCCCGTCCCCAAAATCTTTCTCAAAATCTTCCCCCAAAATCTCTCCCCCCAGAAATATTCCTCCAAAAATATTCCCCCCAAAATCTCCTTCCTCCAAAAATACTATTCCCCCAAATGCCCTCCCCCAATAGACAAAATAGAAAATTCAATTTATTTAATTTTTAAAATATTTTAAAGTTTTATTCACAAAGACTGTCCCCGTCCCGCCAAAAAAAACCTCTCCTCAAAACTCTTTCCTCCCCAAAAAAACCGTTTCCCAAAACTGCCTCCCCAAACTTTTTCCAAAACGTCCCCCAAACTACTTCCCCAAATTCCAAAATTAAAAATATTAAAATTACAATATTTGGAATATTCAAAAAAAATCTGGAAATAATAAAATAAATTAAAAGGAAGGAAAAAGAAAAAATGAATTGTGGAACAAAAAATAAAATGCTTAGTATAGCTATTATATTATTAATTGCGATTGCTGTCTCAATTGGTTATTATGCCTATCATACAAATAAAAGTTATGCAACATTACAGACAAATCATTATAATGAAGCATTTGGAAATTTAGTAAATTATATGAATAGTGTGGAGAGTTTGCTTGCTAAGTCAATGATTTCTAAAGATGCCGAACATAGCGCTGAAACACTTACGGAAGTTTGGAGAGATTCTAATTTGGCATTAGTTTACTTGACAGGAATTCCAATGAATACAGAGGAACTTTCACAAACTGCAAAATTTTTAAATCAAGTGAGTGATTATTCGTATTCACTTTCTCGAAAAAATATAAAAAATGAAGAATTGTCTGATGAAGATTTTGAAAATTTAAAATCTTTGCATCAATATAGTGTGCAATTGGAAGGAACACTCAATCAGCTTTCAGATGAATTGTATGCAGGAGCTATTAAGTGGGAGGATTTAACAAAGAAAAATTCTTTAGAATATGCACAAGCAGTTGATAATGTTTCAGTATTTTCTAATATTGATTCAAATTTGAAACAGTATGAAGGTTTAATTTATGATGGTGCGTATTCGGATCATATTAATAAAGCGGAAAAAGTAGGGCTTGTTGGAGATGATATTTCGGAACAAGAAGCAAATCGAAAAGTAAGGGATTTTTTTGGTGAAGATAAAATTGAAAGCATTGAACTTAATCAATTTTTACAAAATGCGGATATTCCAGCTTATGATTTTTCGGTCAAACTTAAAAATCAGGAAAATAAAGCCAATATTGAAATTGCCCAAAAAGGTGGTTGGGTAGTAGAAATGCAAAATAATAGAACTGTATCCGAAGAAAAAATGTCACAAGAAGAAGCCAATGAAATTGGGAAAAGATTTTTAGAGGAAAAGGGTTTTGAGAGTATGAAGGAAACCTATTTCACCAAATTAGGAAATGTTGTGACTGTTAATTATGCCTATGAATATGAGGGAATTGTGGTGTATCCTGATTTGATAAAGGTGAAAATTGCGCTAGATAATGGAGAAATTTTGGGAATGGAAACAGATGGTTATTTGAATTCTCATACAAGTAGAGAGTTTGGTGAGGTTAAATTGACACTAGACGAAGCGCGTGAAAATTTGAATCAAGATTTGGAAATATTGGAGGAAGGGGTTGCTATTATTCCGACAGAATGGAAGACAGAGATTTTGTGTTATGAATTTAAAGGAACAGTAGAAGATAGAGAATTTTTGGTCTATATTAATTGCGAAACAGGAGAAGAGGAAGACATTTTAGTCATTTTGGATACGCCAGGTGGAACTTTAACAGTATAAATTTTGAAATATTAAAAACTGGAAAATCGTGGAAAGTGTATTTCCGCGATATTTTTATGTTTTGATAGGAAAAATGTAATAAAAAAGATATATTATGTTCGAAAAAGACGCGCAACCCTTTTATTCCGTAAGAAAATAAATGGTTAAAAAGGCGCATTTTTAGGGGATTTTCCAAGAATTTACTATTGACTTTAGGTGAAAAAAATTGTTTAATTTAGTTAAGTTGTTTAATTGAAGGAGGAAAATTATTATGAACAGAAGACGAATGATATCGATTATATTATTAATGATATTCGTTTTAAGTAGTGTTTTACCTATAACAGGATATGCTACGACAAATGACGCTATTTCATTAAATAGTGCTTTATATACTGCAGTAAAAAGCAACTTAGAAAAACAAAGTATAAAAGCTACTTATAATGATATGCAACACACAATATCAATTTCGCAAGACGAAATTAATAAGGTAACAAAATTAGAGTTATCCAATAAAGGAATTACAGACTTAAGTGGATTAGAGAAATTTTCAAAGGTAACTTCATTAGATTTATCTGGTAATAAATTAACGGATGAAAGTGATTTATCGATTTTAAATAGTTTTAATTTAAGTTTCTTAGATTTATCATCTAACCAACTTAGTGATGTAAGTGCTGTAAGCAATATAAAGTCGATTGCAACAGTAAACCTACATAACCAAATTCTTAGCAAAGTTGAAGTGATTGATAATTCAATTGTAAAAGAAGGAACTTATAAATATCAATGTCAATTACCACAAATTGTAAGAGAATTTGCAAAACCAATTAAAGCAGATTGGATTGAAGCTTCTTATGCAGAGGATAATAGTTCACAACTTAAATTTGATATTGCTTCATTTAATGCAAATAGTGATACAATTGGTTTGACAATTGGAGCAAAACCTGAGACAGACACGACAACAAATACAACAACAAACACGACGACAAACAGAGAGCCACTTACTGGTTTAGCAACATTAAAAATAAAAGTAAATGATGGAAGCAATAAATTATATAATTCAGAAATTAAAGTTCATTTTGTTGTTATTAATGAAGACCAAAGAGCTATCTTTTTGAAAGATAAAAAATTGTATGATGCAGTGAAAGGGCAAATACAACAAAATCAAACGGTAAATTCAGAGTTAAGAACGTATAATAATACAACAGAAAAAGCATTATTTGATAAAGCTTATGATGAACAACAAATATTTGTGATTAATCAAAATGATTTAGTAAATAACATACCAAGCTTAATATTATCAAATAAACAGCTTTCTGATTTAAGCGGATTAGAGATGTTTGTTGGATTAGAAAAAAGTTTAGATTTATCTTCAAATTACGTTAAAACGATTGATACGATCATTGATTTACAAAAAATGAAAGATGAAGAAGAAGTAAAATTACAAACTAGATTTAAAGAAAAAGCAGCTCAATTGCAAGAAAGATTAGCAACTTTAGAAGCTTTAGAAACAGAATTAGATGAAGCTATAAATATAAGCAATGAAGCAATTCGTAAATATAATGAATATAACAAAGCAGAAAATCAAGAAGCAGGTAAAACAGAAAAATTAGAGGAAATGAGAAAAATTATTGAAGAACAGAAGAAAAAGATTATAGAGTTAATAGGGACATATGAAACTTTGATGAATCCAGATGGTTCTGTGAAGGAAGTGACGAAACCTGTTGTAGGTAGCAAACAAGAAGGAACAATTGGGAAAGCACAAGACAAAGTAACTGAAAAAGAAAAAGAAATTTATAGCATGTATAATGATGTATATAAAATAACTTCAGTTATTACACCAGAATTGAAAAATATTACTGATGAAGAATTTGACAAATTAACTGTAGAAACAGCTAAAGCTTTATTACAAGCACAAGCAACTAAAATGAGTTCGATTGAGAAATATTTTACAAGTACAGAAAAAGATTATTTAAAAGTAAACTTTAAGATTGTTTTTGATAACGAAGATAAATCAAAAACTCCAGTAGCAAAATATTTTACTGAAAAATTAAAAGATTTGGAAGAAGAGAAAGACATTGATTTGTATATAACAGAATTAACAAATTTACGTAACTTTGATGCGTATGTTATGGCTTCTAGTAGTTGTCAAATTGATAGAAGAATATTAGAAATAGATAGTTCTAAATATGGACATAGAAACTATCAAATTTATGTAAAAGAATTAGATGGTGAAGATAGTGAAAAGATGAAGGAATTTCTACAAGCATCTAAGCATGATAATGAAGATTATGACAAAGATTATCATAGGGAAGCTCCTCTTAACGAAAAAGTTCGAAATTACTTCTTAAGAATCGCCAACTCAACTGACGAAGATATCAAAGCGTTTATTACTTTACCTAGATTATATAAATTAAAGATGTCAGAAAACTTAATTGAAAATATTGATGAAATTTCTATTATGAAAGAATTAAGAGAATTACATATGGCAAATAATGAAATTTCAAATCTTAACAATGTAAGATGGTCAGACATTTCTTGGCTAAATACTTTAGATGTAAGCTTCAATAATATTAGCGATATTAAGATTTTAGAAGGTATGAAAAAATTAAAATATTTAGACGTATCAAAGAACTTGATTAAAGGAAGTTTTGATTTTGATTTGACAAGTATTAATTTTGATGGGTTGAAAAAATTTAATTTATCAGGAAACCAGATTGAAGATATTGAAAACTTGAAAAATCAATTTGAATTTATGGCAAAAGCTGATAAAGAAAATAGATCACTTAATCAATACCTAAAAGAAGAAATAATCCAAAAAAGAGGCATGGTTCTAAGTGAACAACACTTATCTATGAATTTTAAAGTACAAAAGACAGGAGATAGAATAAAAGTAGAATTACCAAAAATCTTCAGACAATTTGAAGAAATCGACGGAGATAGAACAAGTTTCGGAATTGCCAGCGTATTTGGAAATGCGTCAAGTGACGGAACGTATGTTATATTAGAAACACCAACAACTGGAACAAGAACAGCAGTTGTTACAGTAGAAGGAAATGGAATTGGTACAGGCACAACATGTTACATTCAATATACAGTAGAAAAAGATGCAGGAAATAATGACAACAATAACGATAATATTCAAATCAATATAAACACAGATTCTGGAAGCAGTGTTGAAGCAACAAAACAAGTAAATGATATGAACTACATTGTTGTATCAAAAAATACAAAAGTATCAGACGTTTTAAGAGATGTAACAGTTAATACAGATGCTTATAAAGTTGTAGTAAAAGATGCTAATTCTCAAAATGTAATCAATGATACAGACAAAGTAAAAACAAATCAAACAATCATTTTAGATGGTTTATCAAACGATGTTCAATGTAAAATTGTTGTAAAAGGAGATGTTAATGGAGACGGAAGCATTGATTTAGGTGACGTTTTACGATTGAATGAATACAGATTAGATAATACAAAACAATTAACAGATGCAGAATTTATAGCTGGAAATATTATTGACAAAGATGACAAAATCGATATGAGCGATATTTTAGGATTAAATGAATATCGATTGAGAAATTAGACATAAAAAACGTCCATAAGGGCGTTTTTTATATTTTATTATCAAAAAATAACAAAAATACAAAATTTATGGATTAAAAAGTCTTGACTTTGGAAACATATATATATATAATAATTGTAATATAAAAAATCGGAGGTAACAGATGAAAAAGGAATTAAGAACAGTTTTATTGGCAATATTTATTATAATATGCAATATTGCTACCGTTTCATTAGCGGCAAATGAGCAGGTAACGTTAACAAGTTCAAAGAAAGATGTAAGAAGTGGAGAAACATTTGAAATTACAATATCACAACAAAGCGATGGATTAACAGGCTTTGAGTCTACTTTAAACTATGATAAAAATATTTTTTCATTAGAGAAAAAAGAATTAGGAAAAGACTGGATTGATATAGGAAATGATACAAAATTAGACGCTATGTCTAACAGTGCAGTAAGTTCTGGAGAAGTTTTTAAATTAACATTCAAAGTAAAGGAAAATGTTTCTGCAACAACAAGTGAAATAAAATTAGCAGGTATTAAATTATACAAAACATCATCTGATTCAGTAGAAGTGCAAGACAAAGCAGTTAGCATTAATGTAGCAGGCGGAAGTTCATCAGATAACAACAATAACGATGAAGAATTAAAAGGAATTACATTAGATTATACGAATTTAACACTTGTATTAGGTGTTACAACAAGATTTGGTATAAGAGCAGATGCTAATCCATCTACTGCAACTCTACCTAAAATTGTATGGTCAACAAGCGATGAAAGAATTGCAAAATTAGAAGAAACAGATACAAATGGGGGAATTACAATTATTCCAGTTTCTGCAGGAAATGTTCAGATAACAGCAAAAACAAGTGATGGTAGATATTCTGCTACATGTAATGTAACAGTTAATGCAAATGGTAATGCTTCTGGAAATACGTCAAACACAGGAAATAATTCAAATGGAACCAATACTGTAAATAATAATACCAATAAAAACACAAATACTAACACCAATACGAATACAAATAAAGTTACAAACACAACAGACAACACAACAACTACATCTAACCTACCAAAAACAGGTAGCACAACAAAATATATTTTATTAATTGTTGCAGGTTTAATTGGAATTTCGTTTATTGCTTATAAAGGGTATAAAAAATATAAAGAAATATAAAGGTAAATAAAAAAGCCAAATTGTATTAACAATTTGGCTTTTTT
This sequence comes from uncultured Clostridium sp., assembly GCA_947648495.1. Classification (GTDB taxonomy): domain Bacteria; phylum Bacillota; class Clostridia; order TANB77; family CAG-508; genus Scatovivens. The sequence continues at coordinate 135,907 of CANSOA010000003.1, read as the reverse complement.
TTGTATGAAAGAATACAAAAAGGTAAATTTTGGAATAATAATTTTAGGTAAAATCTGAAAATTATTTTATTTTGTATTGAAATTGTAACAAAAATGTTATATGATGAAACGGTCACAAAAAACTAATAATTTGAATAAATTATAGTAAAATATCCACAAAACAAGAACAAATTGTGGAAAACTAGGAGGAAATTTTGCAAGTAAAAATACAGGATTGGAACATAGATTATGAAACAATCGGTCAAGGAAATCCAGTAATCTTACTACATGGCTGGCTTTGCGATAGAGAAACCATGCGCCCAATTGCCAATTCATTATCACAAAATTTTAAAGTTTATTTAGTTGATATAGTTGGTTTTGGTAAAAGTGATTTACCTGCTCATCCATTAAATACGAATGATTTTGGCGATTTCCTAGCAGAATTTATTCATAAACTGAGCATCCAAAATCCAATCTTAATAGGACATTCTAATGGCGGTAGAACAATTATTAATAGCGTTGGAAGGAAGATTGTTGAACCGAAAAAAATTGTTTTAATAGATAGTGCAGGATTAGTTCCAAAAAGAAAACCAAAATATTATATCAAAGTTGGAATTTTCAAAGCGGGAAAGGCGTTTTTGAATCGATTGCCAGATGTAGGAGCTATTAAAAAATTTAAAGAAAAATTAATGAATCATGTTGGATCGTCTGATTATAGAGCGTCAGCTCCTGTTTTGAGAGAAACAATGAAAATTATTGTAAATGAAGATATGTCTGAATTATTACCCAATATAAAAGTTCCCACTTTGCTGATTTGGGGAACCAATGATAATGCCACACCAATTTCCGATGCAAAAAAAATGGAAAAATTAATTCCAGATTGTGGTTTGATAGAATACAAAAATTCTGGACATTTTTCTTATTTAGAAAATATACAAAATTGCAACGCTGTTCTAAACGAATTTTTCAAAAATGACAAATAACATAGAGGCGATTATCAGTCGCCTAATGTTTAATTCATATAATAAAAGAAAGGAAGAAATGATGCACAATATATTAATAAGTATAAATTTAATTTTATTCTTAATTTTCTTTTACAAAAGAGCACGTGAAGGGCTTCACATATTGCAACTAGAAAATTATTACAATGACCGCTATGCTGTTTGGATGAAACGATACATCAAAAAAGTGCTAAATATAAAAATAATAGCATTGTTATTAATACCAATTATTTTATTACTATTGAATATAAACAATATTGCTATTATTTTAAATATATTTCTATATGTTGTACTAATCATAACATCTAAAAAAGCTAAAGAAAAAAAAGCGTTTGTTGTAACTGCCAGAATTAGAAGAATGTATGTTACATATTTACTGATTTTTGCCGTGATAACTTTCGTAGCAATTTTTGTAGATTACAAAATTGCAATGATAGTTGCTAATATTTGTGCGATGGTAGCTTATGTATTTGTTTATCTTGTAAATATAGTTAACAAACCAGTTGAAAAAAGCATTCGAAAAGGATTTTGTGTCAAAGCGAGCAAAAAATTAAAAGAAATTCCCAATTTACAAGTTATTGGAATTACAGGAAGTTATGGTAAAACCAGCACAAAATACGCAGTAAACACAATTTTATCGCAGAAATTTAATACTTTAATGACACCCGAAAGTTACAATACAACGATGGGAGTTGTACGAACCATCAATGAAAAATTAACCTCAACTCATCAACTTTTTATCTGTGAAATGGGAGCGAAATATGTTGGAGATATTAAAGAAATTTGTGATATTGTAAAACCGAATTTTGGTATTGTAACAGCTATTGGTCCACAACATTTAGATACATTTCATTCTTTGGATAATGTCAGAAAAACGAAATTGGAGTTAGTTGATTCGCTTCCTGAAAATGGGTTAGCATTTGTCAATTGGGAAGATGAAAATATCAAAAAAGCAGAACTTCCATCCAATATTGTAAAATTTGGTTTAACGAAAAAAGCGGATTATTATGCTGAAAAAATCCAGATAACAGAACACGGCTCAACTTTTGATGTTGTTTTGCCAGACAAAGAAAAAATCCACATAAAAACAAAATTATTAGGTGAATTAAATATTTTGAATATTGTTGGTGCTGTAGCAATTGCCGATAAATTAGGAATGACAGCTGAGGAAATCAAAGTAGGAGCCAAATATTTAAAACCAGTTCCACACAGATTGCAGTTAAAACAAAACCCAAACGGAAGTGTTATTATTGATGATGCGTATAATTCGAATATCAAAGGTGCAAAAATGGCACTTGACGTATTAAAATCATTTGAAAATAAGCAAAGAGTTTTGATAACACCTGGAATTGTTGAATTAGGAGATAAAGCGAATCAAATTAATCGAGATTTAGGCAAAAAAGCAGCAGAATGTGCAGATTACGTCATATTAGTTGGTGCAGAGCAAACGTTGCCTATTTTAAATGGATTACAAGATAGGCATTATCCGAAACAAAATACGTTTATTGCCCAAAATTTAGAAGAAGCTTTGCAAGAAATGAATCGAATAACAAGCAATAATACAGTTATTTTATTAGAAAATGATTTACCAGACAATTATTTATAACCATAGGACGTGAGGTCTAATAAACAAGAAAGGAAAATAGGAAAATGAAAATTAAATTAGGAATATTTTTTGGTGGAAAATCAGTAGAACATGAAATTGCAGTTATCACTATGTCGCAAGCGATTTCGGCAATTAACCCAGATAAATATGAGATTGTTCCCATCTATATTTCAAAAGAAGGCGTGATGTATACAGGAGATGATTTGTTAGATTTATATGCTTATCAAGACATGGAAGTTTTGTTAAAACGAAGTTATAAAGTTTCTGTTATCAATGATGGAAAAGGTGTCAAAGTTGTAAGATGCCCAGCTCCTTGGATTGGAAAAAGAGTGTTAAATACGATTGATGTTGCATTTCCCATTATGCACGGAACTAATGGAGAAGATGGAACCATAGCAGGTTTTTTAAATATGCTTGGAATTCCATATGTTGGACCAGATATTTTGGCGTCAAGTATTGGTATGGATAAAATATTAATGAAAAAGGTACTCAAAGAATCGGGACTTCCAGTTGTTGATTATGTAGCGTTTTACAGTATGGAATACATAAAACAGGAAGAGAAGATTTTACAGCAAATAACAGAAGAATTAGGCTTTCCAGTCATTGTAAAACCCGGAAATTTGGGTTCTAGTGTAGGCATAAAAAAAGCGAAAGATGCGGTAGAATTAGAAGAAGCCATTGAATTTGCGATGGAATTTTCGGATCGAATTATTGTTGAAAAAGCGGTTGTAGATTTAAAAGAAATTAATTGTTCTGTTATTGGAAATATCACGGAGACAGAGGCTTCTGTGTGCGAAGAACCGTTTTTTTCAGATGAAATATTGAGTTATGCGGATAAATATATGGGGGGAAGTGCCAGCAAAAATAAGGCAGGTTTAAAAGGAATTTCAGGTGCAAAGGCTGGAAGTGGTAAAATAAATGGTGGAAAAGGAATGGCAGTATCAAGCAAAAAATTACCAGCTGATATTCCAGAACAAAAACGAGATGAAATTCAAAAGTTAGCACAAGAGACATTTAAGGTTCTAGGATGTAGCGGTGTTGCTAGAATTGACTTTTTAATGGATAAAGAAACGGAAAATGTTTATGTAAATGAAATAAACACCATTCCAGGAGCTTTATCGTATTATTTATGGGAAGCAACGGGAAAAACGTTTGAACAAGAATTAGACCAAGTAATTGACATTGCTTTGAAAAGACATAGAGAACGTGAAAAATTAACTTTTTCATATGACCAAAATATTTTGGCAATGCAAGGCAGTCAGAAGATGGGTGTAAAAGGGAAGATGAAATAAATTAGATGAAGAGGGAGAGTTCTCTCTTTTTTTATTGATTATTTTTATTTGGTGTATTTTGATTTTCTGGTATATTTGGTATTTGTATTTGGGGACGGGGACACTCTTGATGATAAAAAGGTAAAATTAGTAAAAATGGGGATAAAAATGGGGACGGGGACAGTCTTAATATTTAAAAAATAGAATATTTTATTTTTTAAATAATATTTTTAAAGATATTACAATTTTAGTTTAAGAAGCAGTGTCCTTAATAATAATTTTTCAAATGTCTTGTAGGTTAATTTTTTTCAGTAGTTTTTCGTATTTTATTCAGAAGAGTGTCCCCGTCCCTATTTTTTCTATTTTCTATTTTCTATTTTTTATTTTTTATTATTTTTTACTTTTTACCTTTTTATCATCAAGACTGTCCCCGTCCCCAATATATAAGATTATTGTATTGACAATTGACAAATGTAGATAATTATGATACATATAATATATAATATAAGTAAAACAATTTAAAAATTTCCAAGCATTTCTGCTAATATTTTCACAATCTAGAATTAATTTAAGATAAAAAACTTGAAAAATTCCCAAATTTGTTATAAAATAAAAACGAAAAGTAATCCAAAGAAGGGAGAAAAGATGAAAGTTATTTTAAAACAAGATATAAAAGGGGTTGGGAAAAAAGATCAGATTATTAATGCAGCGGATGGCTATGCAAGGAATTATTTATTGCCTAAAAATTTAGCAGTTGCAGCCGATACAGGGAATATGAATAATCTAAAAGCAAAAAAGGATTCGGAAAGTTTTAGAAAAGGCGAAGATTTGAAAGAAGCCCAAGCTTTAGCCAAAAAAATGAAAGAAATGACGCTTAAGTTCACAGTAAAAGCGGGAGAAAATGGACGTTTATTTGGAGCAATAACTACTAAAGAAATTGCGGAAACCTTGAAAAAACAGTACAATATAGTAGTTGATAAAAAGAAAATTGTATTACCAGAAAGCATTAAAGTAGCGGGCATTACAAATGTAGATATTAAACTAAATGAAGGTGTTGTAGCGATCTTAAAAGTTATGGTAACAACAATATAAAATAGGAGATGTACAAATGGATATAGGAAAAATACCACCACATGATATTGAAGCAGAACAAGCTATTATTGGTTCCATGCTTACTGATAAAGAAGCCGTAATCAGTAGTATTGAAATACTAAAAGAAGAGGCATTTTATCGAGAAGATAATAAGGCGATTTATTCAGCCATTTTGAGTTTGTATGCGAAAAATGAGCCAATCGATATTATAACAGTTAAAGCAGAATTAGTCGAATCGGGAAATTTTGAAAGAGTGGGAGGCATTGAATATTTAGCAAGTTTACCAGACAAAGTCCCAACTACCGCCAATGTGGAAAAATATATCAAAATAGTGGATGAAAAATATATGCTTCGCAATTTAATACAATCAGCAAATGAATTGATTTCATTAGGTTACGATGAAACAGAAGAAGTAGATGCAGTGTTAGATATGGCAGAAAAAAAAATATTTGATTTAACACAAAGTAAAAGTTCAACTGGTTACTCTTCCATTAAAGATGTTTTGGTTGAGTCATTTGCTGAATTGGAGAAATTGTATAATCAAAAAGGTCATATTACAGGCGTTTCCACAGGTTTTTCTGATTTAGATTATAAAACATCAGGTTTTCATGGTTCGGAATTAATTATTTTGGCAGCGCGTCCAGCAATGGGAAAATCTGCATTTGCAATAAATATTGCGACAAATGCCGCTATACAAAATAAAATTCCAGTTGCTATTTTTAATTTGGAAATGTCTAAAGAGCAAATTGGAAACCGAATTTTATGCAGTGAAGCGTTGGTTGATAGCAACAAAATCAAAACAGGTCAAATCGAGGATCAAGATTGGATGAAATTAGCCTCTACTTTAGGAATTTTGTCAGATGCACCAATTTATATTGATGATACGCCCGGAATTACTGTTATGGAGATTCGAGCCAAATGTAGGAAATTAAAAATGGAAAAAGATATTGGACTGATTGTAATTGACTATTTGCAACTGATTCAAGGAAGTGGAAAACGAAATAGTAGCCGTGAACAGGAAATTTCAGAAATTAGCCGATCCCTTAAAATTCTTGCAAAAGAATTAGATGTGCCAGTAATTGCGCTATCACAATTGTCTCGTGGGGCAGAAAAGCGTGACGATAAACGTCCAATGCTTTCTGATTTAAGAGAATCTGGTGCTATTGAGCAAGACGCCGATATTGTAATTTTCTTATATCGAGATGATTATTATAATGAAGATAGCGAAGAAAAAAACGTTGCTGAAGTCATTATGGCTAAACACAGAGGCGGTTCTACAGGAACGGTCAAACTTGCGTGGCTACCAAGTTACACGAAATTTGCAAATTTAGAAAGACGTTATGATGAAGGATTTTAATACAAATTAGCTAAAAAATTATGGTTTATTATGAGGCAAAAAAGGGAAGAATTATGTTAGAGCGAAAAATTTTTGACTTTGTAACAAAGAATAAATTAATTGAAAAAGGTGACAAAATTATTTTGGGCGTTTCTGGTGGACCAGATTCCATTTGCATGCTTGCTATTTTGCATAAAATTTCAAACGAAATTGGTTTTGAGATTGCTGTTTGCCATATTAATCATGGCTTAAGGGAAAATGCAGATATTGATGAAGCATTTGTCAAAGATTTTTCTCAGAAGATACAAGTTCCTTTTTTTGCAAAACATGTAAATATAAAGGAAATTGCAAAAGAGCAAAAACGAGGTATTGAAGAAAGTGGCAGAATGGTAAGATATCAGTTTTTTGACGAAATCATGCATCAAACAGATAGCAACAAGATTGCAATTGCTCATAATTGCAATGATCATGCTGAAACTATTATCATGAATATTTTAAGAGGAACAGGCACAAGAGGTTTAGTCGGAATTGAGAAAAAGAATGGAAAATATATTCGACCACTGATTGAAACAAAACGTGAAGAAATTGAAGAGTATTTAAAACAAAATCATATTGTCGCAAGATATGATGAATCCAATGCAGACAACACTTATACCAGAAACAAAATCCGAAATGTTGTCGTGCCCTATATAAAAAAAGATTTCAATCCTAATATTATTGAAGGTTTGCAAAGATTATCACAAATTGCAAAAGAGCAAGAGGAATATTTGCGAAAGCAGACAGCTAAATTTTATGAAGATTTATGTATAGAAGAATGCAATGTAACTAAAGATTATGAGTATAATAAATCAAATAATGCAGAAATTATTATAGATTTAAAAAAATTTAATCAATTGGATTTGCTTATGCAAAAGAAAATTTTATTTTATGCGATAGATAAAATATTTGGGACAACTAATCGAATAGAAAAAGTACATATTGATGCAATCCTAAAATTATGTAATAACAATATTGGCAACAAATATTTAACACCAAATAAGAATTTAAAAATTGTAACACAAAAGAAACAATTAAAAATAATCGCGATAACAGGCTAATCCCTAAGAAACCAAAAATTGAAAATATTACAAGAATATGACATTTTGAAAAAGGTATTGAAAAAGGAATTTTGGTGTGCTATTATTGAACAAATAAAAGATTAAGGAGGAAGAAAATTGAAAAATGGAATTAAAACATTAGCGATTTGGCTTATCATTATCATTGCTTCTGTAGGAATATTAAGTGGTTTGCTAAATAGTTCAGATCGAAAAATGAATTATTCAGAATTAATTCAGTCAATTAATCAAGGAGAAATTTCAGAAATTGAAATTTCTGCTGATAAGGAGACTTTGTATGTAACGCAGAAAAATGCAGATTCAGCCAATAAAGTAAAAGAAGTTACGATCCCAAGTTTAGAAACATTTATGGAGGAAATAGCAGAAAATATTGCATCTGGGCAAATTACAGTTACGCAAGATGAAGAATCGGTGTTTGTTGCTTTACTTAGTGTATTTTCACCATTTGTTATTTTAATTATATTCTTACTTTTCTGGTTATTATTAATGAATCCAAATCAAGGTGGAAACAAAACATCTATGACTTTTGGAAAAAGTAAAGCAAGAATGATTAATGCAACCGATAAAGATAAAGTATTATTCAAAGATGTAGCGGGTGTTGATGAAGAAAAAGAAGAATTACAAGAAATTGTAGAATTTTTAAAATCACCTAAAAAATTCACAGACATGGGAGCTAGAATTCCAAAAGGTGTGTTATTAGTAGGACAACCAGGAACTGGTAAAACGTTGCTTGCCAAAGCAGTTGCAGGCGAAGCGGGTGTGCCATTCTTTATTATTAGTGGTTCTGATTTTGTGGAAATGTTTGTAGGTGTTGGTGCATCAAGAGTAAGAGATTTGTTTGATCAAGCAAAGAAAAATGCGCCATGTATTGTCTTTATTGACGAAATTGATGCTGTTGGGCGTCAAAGAGGAGCAGGTCTTGGTGGTGGACATGATGAAAGAGAACAAACTTTAAATCAATTATTAGTTGAAATGGATGGATTTAGTCCAAATGAAGGTGTTATTGTATTGGCTGCGACAAACAGACCAGATGTATTAGATAAAGCGTTATTAAGAGCTGGCAGATTTGACAGACAAATTGTGGTTGGAGCGCCAGATGTAAAAGCAAGAGAAGAAATATTAGAAGTGCATAGTCGAAAGAAAAAAATTGCTCCAGATGTTGATTTGAGTATTGTTGCAAAAAATACAGCTGGATTTGCAGGAGCAGATTTGGAAAATGTATTAAATGAAGCAGCTTTATTGACAGCCAGAAGAGATAAAACAGAAATTGGTATGCAAGAAATCGAAGAAGCGATGGTTAAAGTGACAATGGGACCTGAGAAAAAATCAAGGGTAATTAGTGAAAAAGAAAAAAAATTGGTCGCTTTCCACGAAGCAGGACACGCCGTTGTTAGCAGATTTTTACCGACTCAAGACAATGTTCACCAAATTTCGATTGTACCAAGAGGAATGGCTGGTGGGTATACGATGTATCGTCCAGCAGAGGATAAATCTTTTATGAGCAAATCGGAAATGGAAGAAAATATTGTATCTTTATTAGGAGGTAGAGTCGCAGAACAGCTTGTTTTAGGAGATATTTCAACAGGTGCAAGTAATGATATTGAAAGAGCATCAAAAATTGCCAGAAGTATGGTTACCAAATATGGTATGAGTGATGTTGTTGGTGCTATTATGTTTGGTTCTGGACAAGAAGAAGTCTTTTTAGGAAGAGATTTTGCGCAACACAAAGATGTGAGCGAACAAACAGCAGCGGTAATTGATGCAGAAGTGAAAAATATTATTGATACAGCCTATCGAAAAGCAGTTGATATTTTGAATGAAAATATGAACAAATTGCATGATGTAGCAAATGTTTTATTAGAAAGAGAGAAAATTGACGGAGAAGAGTTTGAGGAGATTATGAGCAGATAAAACCTAAAATCCAATAAAGTCAAGTGAGAGCATAGTTTAATGCTTCTACTAACTTGACATAATACTAAAAATATGTTATAAATGTTTTTTGGAAAATAGCCAGAGAAGAAGGTGGCTATTTTCTTTTTTTATCATTTTTGAAGTTTAAGTTTAATTTTAGTTTTATTTTTGGAGTTTTTTTGTTTTTGGTGGTTTTTGGTTTTTTTTAGTTTTTTAGTTTTTGGGGACGGGGACACTCTTTGGCTATCTTTTTTCTATTTTCTTTCTTCTTTTTTTATATTAACTAAGACTGTCCCCGTCCCCAAAATATCCCCCAAAATATATTCCAATATTAAAATTATTGGTTTAATTGATTTAATTCTTAAAAAAGAAAAAAGAAGAAAGAAAATAGAAAATAGAAATAGCAAAAAATAAAAAGAGAAATCAAAAATTATTTTTGAATTCAAATCTTGACAAATATAAAAAATATGATATAATATTATGGTAACTTTTGGTTTATTAATTATAGGTGTTTTGAAATAATTTAAGGAGGCACAAAATGGACAAAAACTTGGACTATTATCGGAAAGAATTAGAGAAAGGAGCAAAAAAACCAATTTCTGAGGAGAATTGGAAGCTTATAGAAAAGAAATTTTCTAAGTTTACTGGTTTTTATTCAGAAATTGTAATAAGAGACATGAATGTAGTTTCTCGTTTAGTAAAGGCAATAAGCGAAAATCAGCGGACTTTTGCTTCACAACAGCATTATACAAAGTCTTTTCCAACTACTTCAGTTGAAGTGATACAAGGCGGAAAAAGTAAGGAATATGGCATGATGTCTTCTACAGAGGAGGCAATTGTCATGGTTTCTAATAAGGATATGGTATGGGAACTATATTTATTCCAGCCTTAAAATTTGTCAAGGGCGCGAAACCTGCACGGTTTTGCGCCTTTTTGTCGAAAAATGTTTGAATTTGACGCATAAAAACAATGGTAAAAATTATAAAAATGTAGTATAATTTTTATGGATATAATTTTCACAAAAAAGACACATATTTTTAATATTATTTTTATATTTGAGATATAAAATCATAACATGTAGATGGAAAATATTTTTTCAAACATACAAAAACAAGAGAGGAGATGATTATCAAGATAGATATATCATTAGTTCAAAGTAATCAATATAAAAACAAATTGAATATTAAAGATAACAAATTTGGGCAGTTAATGCATTTGTACTCAATGGCTATGAGGGAAATAGAGGAAAAAGTTAATTTTATTAATCGAGATTATAAGGAAATTTACAATCAGGATTTGATTAATCATGTGTTGTGTCGACTAAAGACGCCTGAGAGTATTATCAAAAAAATGAAAAGAAAGAATTATGAATTAACTTATCAAAATTTAATAGAAAATATCAATGATATAGCTGGAGTAAGAATTATATGTCCTTTTAAAACAAATATTTTTGAAGTTGTTGATATTATACGAGAATTTGAAGATTGTAGAATTATCAAGGAAAAAGATTATGTTAGTCATCCTAAAAAAACAGGATATATGAGTTATCATATGATTGTTGAGGTTCCAGTTCAGCTGGAAGATGCTAAGTTATATACCAAAGTTGAAATTCAGATTCGTACAATGGCAATGGATTTTTGGGCGACTTTGGAGCATGAAATAAAATACAAATCAAAGGGAGAACTAACTGCGAAAGTGTCAAGAGATTTGGTAGTTTATGCAAAAATTATCAATAAAATTGACAATCGATTGATGAGACTTCATAATAAGAAATTTAAGAAAAAAATTGAGTTATCGGAATAGATAGGCAAAAAAGCCTATCTTTTTTTGTAAAACCCCTTGTCAAATGGAAAAATATATGTTAAAATATACCAGTATTTAAATGACTATAGATTTAAATTAAACCTTACTCATACCAAAAGTGTGGGTTTGATATCCAAAAGGAGGTGAAAGATAATGAATAAGTATGAAACCGTATTCATTATTAATCCAAATATTGAGGATGCAGGAGTGAAAACTTTAATTGAAAAATTCTCTAATTTGATTAATAATGATGGTAAAGTAGAAAAAGTTGAAGAATTAGGCAAAAAGAAGTTAGCTTATGAAATTAAAAAACATAAAGAAGGAAATTATGTTGTTATTAATTTTGAAGCAAAACCAGAACTAATTAAAGAACTTGAAAGAATTTATAGAATTACGGATGAAGTAATTAAATTTATCGTTGTAAGAACAGACGAAGATTAGAAACAGAGGTGAAAACATATGAACAAAGTAATTTTAATGGGTAGATTAACAAGAGATCCAGAAGTTAGATACACACAAACAAATAATACATTAGTTGCGTCTTTCTCATTAGCTGTTAACCGAAGATTTGCAAGACAAGGAGAAGAAAGACAGGCTGATTTTATTAACATAGTAGCTTGGAGTAAAACGGGTGAATTTTGTAGCAAGTATTTCAAAAAAGGACAACAAGTTGGCGTTATTGGAAGAATCCAAACAAGAACATGGGACGATGAGCAAGGACAAAAACACTATGTAACTGAAGTTGTTGCAGAAGAAGCATATTTTGCAGATTCAAGAAGAGATGGTGAAGCACAAGGTGCAGGTTTTGAAAATACTTTTGGTGAAAATATTACAAATAATAGTGAATTTCAGGTTACATCTGGTTCAGATGATGATTTACCATTCTAATTATATAAAGGTTTTGAAAGAATTGGAGGTAAAATAAAATGGCAGATAAAAAACAACATAAAAAATTTAATAGAAATAATCAAGATGATGACTATAATCCAAGATTTAGAAAAATAAAAAAGAAAGTTTGCCCTTTATGTGCAGATAAAACTTTGGAATTGGATTATAAAAATGCAGATCAATTGAAAAAATTTATTAATGAAAGAGGAAAAATATTGCCAAGAAGGGCAACAGGTGCTTGTGCAAAACATCAAAGAGTTATCACAAATACCATAAAAAGGGCAAGACATATTGCTATTCTACCTTTTTCACAAGATTAATGGAGTAGAAAAAATTTAAACTTAGAAATAGGTTTCATTTTTTCTAAGACTTGAATTAAAAGAGATTATTGTCTGATAATATAAGAGAAGCACGCTTTAATGAAAGTGTGCTTTTTTATATTTTATAAAAAATATGAAAAGACAAATTAATTCTGTAAGAGGCCAGCTGTAAACAACACCTTTTAAGGAAAATAAATTCTTGAAGATAAAAGTAATAATTAATAATAAAATAATTTTTGTGAAAAGGAGAAAAAGTACTTTTTGTAAATTTTGTTCTTTTTTTATACATAATGTTTTAAATCCCATAAATGGTAAACAAATAAAATAAATTTTGAAAGTGTATTCTGCAAAATTCACAATTCCTTGAACAGGAGTGAAAAAATAAATGATTTGTTTTATAAAAAAGTATAAAAATATAGAATACGCAATTAAACTAGCTGTTGAATATATAACAATGGAGCGATTGGAATGTTTCGATAAGAAAATATAGAAGCTAGAGATAAGAAATGGTAAGAAATAAAGGAATTGAACAATATTAATACCAATAGAATAGACATAATTGGTGTATGAAATTAAATTAATTCTTGTTATTAAAAAACATATTAATTCTGCAAACAATATAAAAATTAAACTTTTTTTGTTTCTCATATCTCCTCCTAATTATATTTTACTATATTTTGCAGGAAAGTGCAATTTTTGGTATAAATTAAATTTTATATTTTTATTCTTTAGAGAATTTTTTTGAGATATTTTTTGGGGGGAGGGATTTTTTTGGGGTTTTTGGTTTTTTTTGGAGGGGATTTTTGGCAGATTTTTAGGAGATTTTGGGGACGGGGACACTCATATGTTTATAGAAATATTAAGAAAAAATGAGAAAAAACGAGTAAATTAATTTTCAAGAGTGTCCCCGTCCCCAATTAATTACCAATTACCAATTACCATAAAAAAATTAAATTTACAGTATCTACACATGTAAAATAAAAATTGATTGACATATTATGTAAAACATGATATAATATATTTATCAATAAATAATAAGTTTTTATAAAAGAAAGGAAGATACATTATGAAAGAATCAATGGAAAAGGTAGTTAATCGGTTAAAACCACTTGTAGGACATAAAATTATTCGGATAAAGCCTACAAAATATGGAGATTATTCTTATACGGAAACACCAGTCACCCTTTTGGGATTTACCGATAAGGCTGAGCTTATTGTTAGGCAAGAGCTTTTTGGCATAGAACCCTTTGAAGATGTAATGCCTATAAGTTTTACGGATTCATTCTGGATTTCTTATCGAAAGGCTAAAAGGGCAAAGAACAATTCCCTCAATCAATGGAAAGGAAGGTATGTGAAACGAATTGTTCCGGTAATGACTCCATATTTTGATGAAAGTTTTATGGGTTCTTCTAGTCGTTGTCGGCTGATTGCTGCTTCAAAACATCATATAGTTTTGCAAAGTGACGGATTTGGATTTACAAGCATTAAAAACTATTTGTATGCTAATCCGAAAGATTGGACATTGGACGAATAACCCTTTCAAGGGAGAATTCTAATTAGAAATCTTTAAAACGTTGGGATAAAACCCAACGTTTTTTCTTTTTGAATAAAATTATTTTTAAAATTATGAAATTTTTTTGAAAAATTTTCAAAAAACTATTGCAAAAAAATAATTTATATATTAAAATTTAAATGAAGTGGAGAGAAGTGCCACAAAGTGGTGGAAAAAGGAAGGAGGAAACTGACAGGTGTTAATTGGTGAATATGAACATTCTTTAGATGCTAAAGGGCGATTAATTATGCCAGCAAAGCTTAGAGAAGATATTGGCGAAAAGTTCATAGTAACCAAAGGCTTGGATGGTTGTTTATTTGCTTTTTCGCTTACTGAGTGGACAAATTTTGAACAAAAACTTCGTAGTCTTCCTATTTCTAATAAAGATGCAAGAACTTTTACGAGATTTTTCTTTGCAGGAGCCATCGATTGTGAAATAGATAAACAAGGTAGATTCCTTATTTCAAGCAATTTGCGAGAATTCGCTGGACTTGAAAAAGATGTTATTATTGTGGGAATGGATTCAAGAATTGAAATTTGGAGTAAGGACAAGTGGCAAAATTGCGACGAAGAAATCTCTGCTGATGAAATTGCAAGCAAAATGGAAATGCTTGGTATATAGTATATAACTTGCAAAAGTTTATATAAATTTACAAATGATAAAGTTCATAAGATACAAAAGACAAAAAAACACAAAAGATAAAATTTTAAAGTACAAAAGATTTATAAAAAACAATGGACTATTTCAAAAAAATAGTCCCACTTCTAAAAAAATTAGTTTACAAATGATTTGTAACTACGAAAGAAAAATATATTTTTTACAAATGATAATTTTCAAAAATTACAAAAGATTTGGAAATACAAAAGAATTTAAATGCTTATAGGTCGCCAGTTTTGACGACCTATAAAACTAAATTAGTGAAGAAGAATGAGTATGCAAGTGAAAAATTTTAATCATGTGCCTGTTTTATTTGAAGAGTGTTTAAAAGGGTTAAATATTCAGCCAGATGGCATTTATGTTGATGGAACACTCGGTGGAGCGGGGCATAGCAAAGAAATTGCAAAACGAATATCGGCAAAAGGGCTTCTTTTAGGAATTGATCGAGATGAAGAGGCTATTTGTGTTGCAAAAGAAAGATTAAAAGAGTTTCCTAATGTGAAGTTAATTCAGGATAATCATGATCGTGTAAAACAAATCTTGGAAGAACTTGAAATTCCTAAGGTTGATGGAATTTTATTGGATTTGGGTGTTTCTTCCTATCAGCTTGACGAGAAAAATCGTGGTTTTAGTTATATGGCAGACAGCCTACTTGATATGAGAATGGATACGAGTTCTGGAATAACGGCACAAGATGTTGTAAATAACTATCAAGAAGAAAAATTAGCGAATATAATTTATGAATATGGAGAGGAAAAATTTTCACGAAGAATTGCTAAAAATATTTGTGAGTATAGAAAATCAAAGATGATAAAAACAACATTGGAATTGGTTGATATTATAGAAAAGTCAGTTCCTCGAAAAGGTGATGGACATCCTGCTAAGAGAACTTTTCAGGCAATTAGAATTGAGGTGAATGATGAAATTAAACCGTTGTATAAAACCATTTTGGACTCGATTGATGTATTAAAATCAGGAGGGAGATTGTGTGTTATAACGTTTCATTCTTTGGAAGATAGAGCGGTAAAAAATGCGTTTATTCAAGCAGAAGGAAGGTGTACATGTCCGCCGGGATTGCCGTATTGCAGTTGTGGTTGTCAATCTTTGGGTAGGATTATAACGAAAAGACCAATTTTACCAACGTCTGAGGAAATGAAGGAAAATACAAGAAGTAGAAGTGCAAAATTGCGAATTTTTGAAAAGATTTAGTTATAAAAACACGAAAGAAAGGAGGTAATTATGGCAAATAAAGGATATGGTTACCAATATGAGACAAGCCCTAGAAAATTGGAACCAGATTATAGAAGGCAGAAAGTGAAGAAAAAGCAGTCTGTTCCTCAAAAGTCTAGTCAAGGTAGTAAAAAACAAAGTAAAAAAATGAAAAATAAATCAAAAAAAAGATTTAAATTATCATTTGAAGTAAAGTTTTTTGTCAATAGTATGCTATTTTTTGCAATTATTTTTGCAATAATTGCTTGTCAGGCTTTGGTTAAACAGAGGTATAAAGAAAAGGAAAGTTTAAAACAGGAGTATAATAAATTATTAGCAAGTAGTAATTTGAATACTGATTTGAACGAAGATGTAAGAATGCTAGCATCTGAATATGGAATGCAGGCAAAGTCGGCTACGTTAATTGATTTGGGAACATCGGATTATATTGAAACTTCTGAGGATAGTTCAGAATTAGAAGAGAGTGGTTTTTTTAGTAGAATTGTAAATTGGATAAAAAATATATTTTGAAAACTGTAAAATTATTAAATGTTAAAATAATTTTGCGGTTTTTGTTTATTTTGGGAGGACGTGATTTTTGATTTTTAATTTTTGGTTCTTGGTTTTTATTTTTTATTTTTTGTTTTTTGTTTTTGGTGTCTTTATTAATCTTTTTGGGGACGGGGACACTCTTAATTGCATAGAAAAATGAAGTAAAGGTGAGAAAAAAAGAGAAAATAGAAGTTTAAGAGTGTCCCCGTCCCCGATTTTCTCCCCACTTTCCAAATTTTTATCTCTTCCAATTTTCACCCAATTTCTAAAAATTAAATCATATATTTGTAAATTTTAAGAAGTATCAAAATTAAAAGTTGTGAAAAACTTTTTAATAAATGTTAATATTAGGTGTTTTAAATATAACATTACAATGTTGTATTGGAAACAAAAATATAATATTAAAAGCAAGATTATTTTGTACAAAATTCTTTATCTATATTTTTAAGGTTGATGAAAGATTGAAAATGTTTGATGTTTTTATTTATTTTTTGGCTTTTTGGGGACGGGGACATTCTTAAGTTTATAGAAAAAATAAGGAAAAGTGACAAAAATTGAGAATATAAAAATTCAAGAGTGTCCCCGTCCCCAATTTTTTTCGAAAATTTTTCCAAATTTTTCCCCCAATCTTTTAACCTCTAATATATCTCTAATAAACCCAATTAAATTCCTTATTTAAATCTAATTTAAAATTAATGATAAAAAATGTTAAAAATAATAAAAAAATAATTAAAAATAAAAACAAAAAACACTTGAAAAATTATTTTTATATGATATAATACTTTTATAAAAATAGGAATAAATCCTATTTTTAAAGGAGCTTTCAAATGAAAAATTACTCGAAACAAAGAGAAGAAATTATTGGTGTTATAAAAGACTTGTATAATCATCCAACAGCTGAGGAAATCTATTTTTTGACAAAACAAAAAGACCCAGCTGTAAGTAGAAGTACGGTTTATAGGAATTTGTCTATGCTTGTTCAAGAAGGAATGGTAAATCAGATTGCCGTTTCAAGTAGCCCAGATCGATATGATTATATACACAATCGAGAAAAACACGGACATGTAATTTGCAAAAAGTGTGGGCAAATGTATGATTTCTTTTATGATTTTGACTTTGAAAAAGCGAAAGCCAGCATTGCAAAACAAACTGGTTTTGACATTTGCGAAGAAGAAATAATGGTTAAAGGAATTTGTAATTTGTGTAAAAAAGCTCAAGATTAATTTTAGGAGGTTATAAAATGGCTAATTTAAAAGGAACAAAAACAGAGAAAAATTTAATGAGTGCATTTGCAGGAGAATCACAAGCAAGAAATAAGTATACATATTTTGCGAGCAAAGCAAAAAAGGAAGGATATGAGCAAATCGCTAGTATATTTTTAGAGACAGCCGATAATGAAAAAGAACATGCAAAATTATGGTTTAAATTATTAAATGATGGTGAAGTTCCATCGACTGTAGAAAACTTGAAAGCAGCGGCTGAAGGTGAAAATTATGAGTGGACAGATATGTATGAACAATTTGCAAAAGAAGCAAAAGAAGAAGGATTTGACAAAATTGCGTACTTATTTGAAGCGGTTGGAAAAATTGAAAAAGAGCATGAAGAAAGATATAAAAAATTATTGGAAAATGTGGAAGATGGTTTAGTGTTCAGTAAAGATGGAGATAAAATATGGAAATGTAGAAATTGTGGACATATTTGCATTGGTAAAGAAGCACCACAAGTTTGCCCAGTATGTTCTCACCCACAAGCATTTTTTGAGATAAAAGCTGAAAATTATTAAAATTTTAAACACAGAGAAGATTTTATAAAATGATTGGAATTTTCTCTGTGTTTTCATGTATTATAGATAAGGAGGAATATTATGAGACCTACTTTAATGGAAGTAAATTTAGATAATTTTAAATATAATATTAATTCGATAAAATCTAAGTTGTCAAGTGGAGTAAAAATCATGCCAGTTATGAAGGCGAACGCTTATGGGACGTATATTAATACACGATTGGATATTTTAAATGAATTTGATATCATAGCTGTAGCAATTGTTGATGAAGGTGTTAATTTGAGGAAAATTGGGTATGAGAAGGAAATATTTGTATTAAATCAGCCAGCTGAAGAAGAAATTGAGCAGATAGTTGAAGGTAATTTGACAATTGGAATATCGAGTACAAAATTTGTCGAAGCTTTGGGAAAAAGAGAAGAGGTCGTAAAAGTTCACCTTGAAATAGGAACAGGAATGGGAAGAACAGGAATCCATCCAGATAGAACAGAAGAATATATTGAATTAATTCAAAATTACGAAAATATAAAAATTGAAGGAATTTACACACACATGTCATGTGCTGATACAGATGATGAATATACTAAAAAGCAGATAAAATCATTTGAAAAAGCAGTGAAGATTGCAAAAAATAAAATGGGTCATTTGAAATATATTCATAGTTGTGCTTCAAATGGATTGGTTAATTTTCCAGAAGCTCATTATAATTTAGTCCGTCCAGGAATGATTTTATATGGTTATGAGTCTGGTGAAGATATATTAAGTAAAATTCATTTAAAGCCAGTGTGTAAGTTAAAATCTAAAATCACTTTATTGAAAACGGTAAAAGCAGGAACCAGCATAGGATATGCGAGAAGTTTTGTGACGCAAAAGCAAACGGTAGTTGCCACAATTCCAATTGGTTATGCTGATGGCTTGAGACGAGATTTATCAAATGGTGGTGAAGTGCTTATTTGTGGGCAAAAAGTGACAATTATTGGTAAAGTGTGTATGGATGGCTTTATGGCGGATGTTACGGATTTACAAGATGTCAAAGTGGGAGATGATGTTTGCATTTGGGATAATGAAAATTTAACATTGGAGCAGATTGCTCAAAAATGTCATACAATCAATTATGAAATTATGAGTACAATATCCAATCGCGTTCCGAGAGTATTTGTGGAAAAATAAACTGGGTTGCCAAATGAGTTTTTTTATGATATAATATCTCTAATTTTAAAGGAGGAATAAAGAATGAAAAATAGAGGATTTGAAATAGCAAAAGGATTTGAAAATCAAGGGATTAATATGCCAATACGAAAAACAAAATTTTCAGCAGGATATGATATAGAAGCAGCAGAAGACTGCATTATTCCAGTCTTTGAAGCAGGACAGAAGCCAACTTTAGTCAAAACAGGTTTGAAAGTTTATATGGCAGATGATGAAGTTTTTATGTTGTACAACAGAAGTTCTAATCCGGGTAAAAAAGGATTGGTATTAGCCAATAGTGTTGGTGTAATTGATAAAGATTATTATGGAAATCCAGACAATGATGGACATGTTATGTTTGCTTTTTACAATATAAAGTCAGAGCCAGTGGAAATTAAAAAAGGAGATGTTATAGGTCAAGGTATTTTTCAAAAATATTTAACAACGGATGACGATTCAGCAGAAGGTGCTAGAATAGGTGGATTTGGGTCGACGAGTAAGTAAAAAAACAAAAAATGGATAATTTAGGAAAAAAAGTTTTGACTTTTGGTAAAATTTGTGCTATAATAAAGATAGAGAAAGTAATTTTACATTACTTGGAAGGAGTGACGAGGAATATGTTTAAAGTAGGAGACAAGATTGTATATCCAATGCATGGCGCTGGAGTAATTGAAACGATAGAAGAAAGAGCGGTTTTAGATGAAAAACAAGCTTATTATATCATTAAGATGCCAGGTGAAGTAAAAGTCATGGTACCTACTGCAAAAGCTGAAGAAATTGGTGTAAGAAACATCATAGATAAAGAAACGGCCGGAAAAGTAATTAATGTTTTAGAGCAAGATTGTACTGAAATGTCAATGAAATGGAACAAAAGATATCGAGATAATGTTGAAAAGATGAAATCAGGTAATGTATTTGAAGTAGCGGATATTGTTAGAAACTTGAGTTTCAAACAAAAGGATAAAGGCTTATCAACAACAGAAAAGAAAATGTTGTTAAATGCAAAACAGATTTTAGTCAGTGAATTAATGTTAGCGGAAAGCAAACAAAAAGATGAAATTGAATCATTAATTGAAGATAAAATCAATATTTCCTATGAAGCACATACTTTAGAACAGAACAACACGGAAGGTGGCAATACTGGTAGTGATGATGATATGAGTGGAGTTGTGAAGACGTTTATTCAAACGTAAATGATGGATGCCCTAGAGAAATCTGGGGTGTTTTTTTCTTAAATTCGAAAATTTACTTGTTTTTATGGAAGAATTGTTGTATACTAAAAGGCAACCTTTCGCTTAAAGGTAGAAAGGAGAGTGAACAAGATGACACAACCTGAGCTTATTTTGCGATTGGTTGAGATGCTTTTGGCTGAAAGAGATAAATGCAACAATCAATCAAAAACAGAAGAATACAAAAAGAGTAAAGACTAGGGTATCATACATAGTCGGAGTGGGAAAGTTATTGTGGGAACTTTCCTGCTTTTTTTGCATAAAAAAAGTATGTGTATTGTGGTACACATACGAGCGAATAATAAACACAACCTGAACAAAAGTATGTTATTTATTATAATTATATAATAGCACTTTTTTTTGCTATTGTCAATAATATTTGTATGTTTTACATCATTTTTAAAAATTATGTACACTTTTTGACAAATAAAGAAGGATTTAAGAAGATGACGTCGAATAATATAAAAGAAAGGTTTTAAAAATGGTACAATATAATGACGAGCTAAAGCAAGAAATTAGAAATGCAAATGATATAGTAGATGTTATATCGCAATACGTTATATTAAAAAGAAGTGGAAGAAATTTTATGGGGTTATGCCCATTTCATAAAGAGAAATCACCTTCTTTTTCTGTTTCACCAGATAGGCAATATTATCATTGTTTTGGTTGTCATAAAGGTGGAGATGTGTACAATTTCATTATGGAAATGGAAAAATTGTCTTTCAGAGAAGCTCTTGAGTTTTTGGCAGAACGTGGACATGTTAAATTACCAGAAGTAAATGATGAAGAATTTAACAAAAAGCAATATATGTTAAGCAGAATGAGTAAAATAAACCTTGAAACGGCAACATTCTATCACGAAAGGCTATACACGCCAGATGCTAAAATTGCACAAGATTATGTAAAACAAAGAAAGTTAGATAATCATACTTTAAAAGCGTTTAAAATTGGATATTCTGGGGAATATAATGAATTATATACTTTTTTAAAAGGCAAAGGATTTAAAGATCACGAGATTTTAGCAACTGGATTGGTAAACCAAAATGAAAAAGGAGAATTTATTGACCGATTCCGAAAACGTTTGATGTTTCCGATTATTTCGGTTTATGGAAAACCAGTGGCTTTTGGTGGTAGAAGGTTAGAAGATAATGACAAATTAGCCAAATACATAAATTCAAATGAAAATTTAGTATACTCTAAAAAAAAGCATTTATTTGCATTAAATCTTGCGAAACAGTCAGAGCAAAAAAAAATCATTTTGGTGGAAGGCTATATGGATGTAATTTCGCTTTATCAGCGAGGAATTGATAATGTTGTAGCATCACTTGGAACGGCGCTTACAGACGAGCAGGCAAGATTACTTCGAAAATATAGTCAACAAGTAATATTTGCCTATGATTCAGATGGGGCAGGTCAAACGGCTATTAAGCGAGGAATTGAAGTGCTGGAGAAACAAAATTGCGATGCAAGAGTATTGCAAATGGAGGGGGCAAAGGATCCAGATGAATACATTATAAAATACGGAAGCGGAAGATTTAAAATGCTAGTGGATAATGCAATTTCATTAGTTGAATTTAAAATAAAAAATGTGAAAAATGAATATAATATTGATAATGCTAAGGACAAAATTGCATTTTTAAAAAAAATAACTGCAATTTTGTCAAGTGTAGAAAACAAAATTGAAAGAGAAATCTACATTGATAAAATAGCAGAACAATACAATATTTCAAAACAAGCAATCTATGCAGAAGTCAATAAAGCATTATACAAAGGCGAACCAGAAAAAATATTGGTAAAACCAGCGGTAAAAGTGCATAATAATGAAGAAGCTCCAATCGACGATGTGACGGTTAAAAGAGAAAATATGATTTTGTATTTGTTAATTAATAATCCGCAAGAAACAAAGGATATTATCCAATCAAATATTGGTATAGAAGATTTAAAAATTGAGGAAAATAAAATTATATTTGAAAAAATAATGTCTTCAGATGAAAAGGATAGTGAAAAAATCACGCAAATTATAGCCAATATAGAAGATGAAAATATTCAAACACATATTAGCACAATTATGGTAACAGATTATGAAATAAAGTCAATTCAGAAATGTTTGGAAGATGTTATCATTACTTATAATCAAGAAAGATTACAAAATCGAAAAATAGAGATTGTCAAAAAAATGGAAAATCCAGAATTAACAAAAGATGAAATGGCTAATTTAGAGATGGAATTAAGTGACATTATAACGAAATTGGCGATAATAAAATAAAGGGGGATAATATGAAAAAATCTGATCAAGATGAAATAGAAAAAAAAGAAAAAGCTAAAGCAAAAAAAGAAGAAAAAAGTACGACCAAAAAAACAACATCGAAGGCAGATAAAAAAGAAAAAACTCCAAAGAAAGTAACAAAAAAAGCTACAGAGCCAAAAACAGAAGCTAAAACCAAAGCAAAAAATAAAAGTGAAAAATCCGAAGTTACCAAAACTACAAAAAGCACAAAAAAAGACAAAGAAGAAATTCTTCCGCCAGAAACATTAAATGCAACAGAAGAAAAAAAAGAAGATACGAACGAGGAACTAGACAAAGATAAAGAAAAAATACTTAGTATTTTAAATAAAGCCAAAGAAAAAGGAAATATTACTTATGGGGAATTGGCAGCCCAATTAGGTGAAGTAAATCCTGAGCAACTTGACAAAGTATTTGATACTTTTGAAGAATTAGGTGTTAGCATATCAAAAGATGATGATTTATTAGAGCCAGATGAAGATGATTTAAAAGATGTCGAAGAAGTTAAATTAGAAGATGTTGATTTAGCCAATTTTGATGGCGTAAATGTTGACGATCCAGTTAGAATGTATTTAAGAGAAATAGGGAAAGTTCATTTATTATCTTTTGAAGAAGAGCTTGAATTGGCTAAAATGGTCTTAGAAGATGACGAAAATGCTAAACAAAAACTTGCTGAATCTAATTTAAGATTGGTTGTTAGTATTGCGAAAAAATATGTGGGAAGAGGAATGTTATTTTTGGATTTAATCCAAGAAGGCAACATGGGATTAATCAAAGCAGTTGAGAAATTTGATTACACGAAAGGCTATAAATTCAGCACATATGCAACTTGGTGGATAAGACAAGCTATTACCAGAGCAATTGCAGACCAAGCACGAACGATTAGAATTCCAGTGCATATGGTTGAAACCATTAATAAATTAATTAGAACATCACGACATTTGCTTCAAATATTAGGTAGAGAGCCAACTCCAGAGGAGATTGCTGGAGAAATGGAGATTTCTGTTGAACGAGTTATGGAAATACAGAAAATTGCGCAAGACCCAGTGTCACTAGAAACGCCAATTGGTGAAGAAGATGACAGTCATTTAGGTGATTTTATTGAAGATGATGATTCGCCTGCTCCACATGATGCCGCTGCGTATACTTTATTAAAAGAGCAATTAGAAGAAGTTATGAGCACATTAACACCACGTGAAGCAAAAGTTTTAAAATTAAGATTTGGACTAGAAGACGGAAAGGCTCGCACGTTAGAAGAAGTTGGCAGAGAATTTGAAGTTACGCGTGAGAGAATCAGACAAATTGAGGCAAAAGCTTTGCGAAAGTTACGACATCCAAGTAGAAGTAAAAGATTGAAAGATTATATGAATTAGAAAAGAGATTCGCTAATTTTTAGCGAATTTTTTGGGTTAGTACAATTTGACATTTTATGGAAACTATGGTATAATAAAATAGAAATCTGTATATTCAGTAATTAGAATTATAAAAAGAAAGGAGAAATAAAATGCAAAAGGAACGGCAATTGGAAGAAGAACCAATGGAGCCGACAGAAGAGGAGTTAAGTCAGATACAGAATTCTGAAGAGTTGGAGGATCTAGAGGAGATAAAGGTAGAAGTAGGCAGTGAGATAGCAGATGAGGATATTGATCTAGAACAGATATATTTACTCGAAATTAGGAAAATTCCACTTTTGTCAGCTGAGGAAGAAGCGCAAATAGCAAAAAGAGTTTGGGAAGGAGACAAGGAAGCTAGAACTAAATTGATTGAGTCAAATTTAAGGTTAGTTGTGAATATTGCAAAAAGATTTTTGGGAAGAGGAATGTTATTTTTGGATTTGGTTCAGCAAGGTAATTTAGGTTTAATCAAAGCAGTTGAAAAATTTGATTACACCAAAGGGTTCCGGTTCAGCACATATGGCAGGTGGTGGATAAAATCTTTTATTCAAAGAGGAATTGCTAAGCAAGTTAAAATGATTAAGTATCCAGTTTCTGTATTTGAAAATGAATATACAATTGAAAAAGCTATAGAAAAGCTATCCAGAGAAGTTGGAGAAGTAAAAGTGGAGGTAATCGCTGAGGAAACAATGCTTCCTGTTGAAAAAGTTAATCAAATTTTAGAAATAATGTCAGAAAGGGTTATATCCTTAGATAAAGAAATTGGAGGAGAAGAAAAGGAATTAACGTTGCATGATTTTATTCCAGATGATAAACCAACTTTAGATGGGCTTATTTACATGGATTTATTAAATCAGAAATTAGAAGAGCTTATGGCTATACTTTCAGAGTATGAAACTAGAATAATATATCTGCGATATGGGCTAGGTGGTATGGAAGTAAAGACTTTAAAAGAGATCGGGACTGAATTTGATGTTAGTCGTCAGTCAATTCAGCAGACTCAGAAAAGAGTCTTAGAAAAATTAAAAAAAGAAGCTGAAAAGAGAAATTTAATGGATTTATTTAAAGCTGTATTTTCAAGTTAAAAGAAGAAAGGATGATATTATGAGAATGGAAGAAGTAAACATTGGATTTTCTGGAGGAGGCGTTTCCTCTGTGGCAGCGTTAGGTGCATTTTATCGGTTTTTAATGGTGAATCATGTAGAAGTGAAAAAAGTTTCTCTTTCTGGAGCGAGTATAGGAGCTGTAAATATTGTATTATTGGCAGCAGAGAAGTCTCCATTGGAAGTTCGGGATTTTCTGGCTAAGTACTCGAAAGAATTCAGTACATTTCGCAAAGGGCGTGAAATTATTCAGCAGAAAATAGATGCGTATTTGGATGGAATGTTGTTTCGAGATTTACCAACAGAGTGTATTGTGTCAATCACTCCATTACGTTTGAATTTTCCAACTATTATTACGCGCGAAAATTCGGAAAATTTGACAGTAGGAGAAGTGGTCGCTCTTTCTGCAGCGTTGCCGTTCTATTTTAGACCAGGCTTTGTTAAGTTAAATGGCAAACAGGCGATTGTTTGGGATGGAGGACTTTTGTTCAATCCGCCTTTGAAGCCTAATGCTAAAAACATTGTGTTCAGTTTTATACGTGAAAAGGAAGCTTCAAATATGCCGTGGAATCGAAGGCAAAAAAAACAGGAAGAAAAAGCGGATTTGCTTTTTAAACCGTTGACTACTGCAGGCACCTTAGGAGAAAGCGAAGATGTATATCGTGCTTTTGATGAAGGCGATGCCTATATGAAAGAACTCCTTTGTATTTAGTAGAGAGCTGCTCTAAAATTGCAAAATGCGATTTTGGAGTAGTTTTTTCTTGCCAAATTTTTAGAACGTGATATAATTAAAAAAAAGAAATGGGAGGAAAAAATGAAATATCCAGAATTTATCAAAAAAGGTGATTGCATAGCGGTTACTGCTCCTTCAATGGGATTTTATAAAGAAGAACAGATAATGGAATATAATCAGGCAATTCAAAATTTGGAGAATATGGGTTTTGAGTTTTTGGAAACGGACAATGTTCGAAAAAATAGAAATGGCAGAAGTTCATCTGCCAAAGAACGTGCGAAGCAGTTTATGCAAGTTTGGGAAAATGAAAAGGTCGCTAGCATTATTTGTGCTAAAGCTGGGGACTTTTGTTGCGAGATGCTAGATTATTTGGATTTTAAGGTTCTAAAAAATATGAAACCTAAGTGGGTACAAGGGTTTTCTGATATTACAAATTTAGGATTTGTACTAACAACCAATTTGGATATTGCCACAATTTATGGCGAAAATATTAGAGACTACGGTATGAGAGAGCTTTTTGCAAACTTAACAAATTCAATTGAAATTATGAAAGGAAACGAGATTGTACAAACCAGTTTTGGCAAATATGAACCCAAAGATGAGGAAAGAGGAATTTTTGAAACCTACAATTTGACAAAAGAGATTTCTTGGAAAAATTTAAACAAAGAAGAAAAAGTAAGTTTTTCTGGAAGATGCATTGGAGGCTGTTTTGATGTAATTGTTAATTTGATTGGTACGAAATATGATAAAGTAAAAGATTATATCAATAAATATCGAGAAGACGGAATTGTTTGGTTTTTAGATGTTTATGAAATGTCTACTCCGCAAGTATTTTGTCATTTGTGGCAAATGAAAAATGCGGGGTATTTAGAAAATTGTAAAGGGATTATTTTCGGTAGACCAATGTATATTCGAGAAGATTATGAAATATCTTTTGAAAGGGCGATTGAAGATGCCTTAGAAGACTTAAATATTCCTATTGTTTTAGATGCTGATATTGGGCATATTCCGCCACAGATGCCAATTGTAAATGGTAGTATTATAGAAGTTATTTGCGAAAAAGGAAATGGTGTGATTAAAACTTTTTTTAGATAGAAGCAAAAATGTATGTATTTTTAGAGTGGTTTATGATATAGTTTTATAAAAGAAAACTTTTGTTAGGCAAAAATATTTCACATAAAAACAAGTATACCAAACATATAATAGGAAAAGAAGAATTGAAAAGGAACAAAAGATGGAGAGATTTTGAGAAAACAGAAGGATATGGAATATGTCAAGAAAAGTGAAAACAAAAAAGAAAAAAGTTATCAGTCTTGTGCCTGTCAAAGAGCAGGAAAAAAGCCTTGTTGTTGTTAAAAAAGAGAAGTTGGCATTAGCTAAAATTTGGGATAAAGAAGTATTTAAAAAAGTCGCTAAAAGTGTGAGTTTGGTACTGATTGGAGTGATTTTGGTTGCTTATATTCTACTGATGGCGCTTGTGGCAACGAGTGTTTTTTATGTAACAAATTTGGAAAATGGATTAATTCAAAAAGGTGTTTTTGTTGATGGTATTGATGTGTCAAATTTAACGCGGAGAAGAGGCTTTAAGCAGTGTTGTAACGCAATTAAAAAGTGGCATGACAGAGGCAATTATTTTGAAATATAAAGAAAATTCCTATGAAATTAATTTACAAGAACTAGAAGTAAATTTTGATGTTAAGACCGCAATTGATGAAGCGTATGCCATTGGAAGAACACAAAATATTGTGAGAGATTTGTGGGATTATATTCAAATTGTAAATAATACAATCAATATTAACTCAGAAGTGAAATACAATGATAAAGCACTGGATTATTTGATTGAAATGCTTGCTCAGCAGTTGCCAGATAAAGTGCAGGAATATAGTTATCATATAGAAGGAAATCAGTTAATTATTAATAGAGGAAAAAGTGGTGTAGAATTAAATTGTGATGAGCTCAAAAATAGAATCGTAGCTAATTTAAAGGATAGGAAATTTACAGAAGAGATTGAAGTTCCGACGATTGAAAAATTGCCCAAAGAAATTGATTTACAAGCCATTCATGAAAAAGTATATAAAGAACCGCAAGATGCCTATTATACAGAAAACCCTGTAACAATCCATGAACAAGTAATTGGGGTGGATTTTGATGTGCAAAATGTGGAGTTGGATATTCCGAATTCAGAACAATACATAATTGATTTAAAATTTACCAATCCTAACGTTTTTGTAAAGGATTTAAATATTTTTCCTGATAGATTATCCACATTTTCTACCAATTATGTGAATAACACAAACCGTACAACAAATTTAATATTAGCGTCACAAAAAATTAATGAAACAGTTGTAATGCCAGGAGAAAAATTTTCATTTAATGAAGTTGTTGGAGAAAGAACGATTGACAAAGGTTATAAAAATGCTGCCATTTTTGTAAATGGGCAAGTAGAAGATGGATTAGCAGGTGGGATTTGTCAAGTGTCTTCGACTTTGTATGATGCTGTTGTAGGAGCCAATTTGGAGGTTGTGCAGAGGTATAATCATTCAAAACTTACTTCGTATTTATCTGGAGGGAAAGATGCAACTGTTGTATGGGGAAGGTATGATTTTCAATTTAAAAATAATCGAGAATATCCAATCAAAATAGCGATGAGTGTACATAATGGCATTGTTACTGCTGATATTTATGGGATAAAATCAAATGAAGAATATGAAATTAGTATTGAATCGCAATACATGGGAATGAAGGGAAAATATGAGGTTTATCATGCTTATAAAGTTTATTGTCAAAATGGTGTGGAAGTAAAAAGAGAGTTTATATCGCGAGATTTGTATCAATAAAATAATAGTAATCTATTTGATTTGTGAAACATATTAAATGGATTTCTATTTTGTAGAAATAATTTATTTTTTGAGAAAAGGGAGGGGAAAAATAAAATAAGATTAAGGAATGAAGAAAATATAGAAAAAAAGAAGAAAGCGGAGAGGAAAAACGGAAATGCGGGACGGGGACAGTCTTGAAAATAATCTTTTGGTTTAGGTTTATTTTATTGTTAAAAGATAATAAAGAGTGTCCCCGTCCCCAAAGAACGAAAGCATAAAAATTGAAAAAGAGGAAAGCGGAGAAAAAAATGCGGGACGGGGACAGTCTTGAAAATAGTTTTTTGGTTTAGGTTTGTTTTATTGTTAAAAGATAATAAAGAGTGTCCCCGTCCCCGAAGAACGAAGACTTGAAAATTGAAAAAGAGGAAAGCGGAGAAAAAAATGCGGGACGGGGACAGTCTTGAAAATAATTTTTTGGTTTAGGTTTATTTTATTATTAAAAGATAGTAAAGAGTGTCCCCGTCCCCAAAAAGCAAAAAACGAAAACATAAAAATCGAAAAAGAAAAAATTGAGGAAATGCGGGACGGGGACAGTCTTGAAAATAGTTTTTTGGTTTAAGTTTATTTTATTATAAAAAAATAATAAAGAGTGTCCCCGTCCCCAAAACCAAAAATCCAAAAATAAAAAATAAAATATAAAATATAAAATATTAAATAAAGGAGAATCATTAATGAAAACTTTAAAAATAGAAACTAATTTTAGAAGGAATCTATTCTGGAACACCACAAATGTAAAATTAAATAACAATTTAGGAAACATGGAAAAAGGTCTTATTAATGTATATCCAGATGCTCAATTTCAGGAAATAATTGGATTTGGTGGTGCTTTAACAGAAGCTTCAGGATATAATTTAAGCAAAATAAATAAATTAATGGCAGATCAGATTTTAGAAGACTATTTTTCAGAAAGTGGCTTACAATATTCTTTTTGCAGAACTCATATTGGAAGTTGCGACTTTTCGCTTTCTTCATATAGTTATTTAAAAAACAACGATATAAAGAATTTTTCGATTGAGTCAGACGAACAATATATCCTTCCCATGATAAAAAATATTTTGCATAAAAAGCCGGATTTAAAACTTTTAGCTAGTTCTTGGTCGCCTCCTGCCTTTATGAAAAACAATAAAATGCTTATTTTGGGCGGAAAATTACTTGAAAGAAATTATAATTTATATGCTGAATATTTAACAAAATATATTTTAGAATATCAAAAAAGAGGAATTAACATACAATATATGACTCTGCAAAATGAGCCAAATGCAACGCAGATTTGGGAATCATGCTTGTATTCTTCTGAGGAAGAGGCAAATTTGGCTGAAAACTATTTATATCCGAAATTAATTGAAAAGGGAATAAAAACTCAAATTTTAGCATGGGATCACAATAAAGAAAGGCTATTTTCCAGAGCAAGTCAAACTTACAAAAAAGCTTCAAATTCAATTTCAGGTATGGCAATGCACTGGTATTCAGGTGATTATTTTGAGGAAATTACGCTAACTAGAAATGCGTATCCAGATAAATTATTAATTCATACAGAAGGTTGCACAGGTTTTTCTCATTTCCGAAAAGAAGATGAAATACAAAATGCAGAAATTTATGCACACGATATACTAGGTGATTTAAATGCTGGTATCAATGGATTTATCGACTGGAATATTTTATTAGATCATAAAGGTGGACCAAATCACAAGAGAAATTATTGTAATGCACCAATCATGCTAAACGCCAATTACACAGGATATATTAAAAATTTGACCTATTATTATATTGGACATTTTAGCAAATATATCAAAACAGGTGCTAAAAAAGTCGGTTTTTCCAAGTATACAAGCGATATTGAAGTAACAGCATTTAAGAACATAGATCATTCAATTGTTGTTGTATTATTAAATCGAAATGAGTTTAATAAGGAATTTACATTACATATAAATGGCAAAACTTTTCACGATAATCTAGATGGTCATGCAATTTTGACATTTGTAATTCAATAAAATAATTTGTTTATTATTAATCTATTTTTAAGATAAATCCGGGACGGGGACACTCTTTAATAATTAAATAATATTATTTAATTATTAAAGAGTGTCCCCGTCCCCCAATACCCCAAATACCCCAAATACCCCAAATACCCCCAAATAACCAAATAAACCGTCTCCAAATAAAAAAGTATTATCTTTATTTCCTAATTTTTTCTCATTTTAGCTCTATTTTTCTTTAAGTTTGTACATGATAAAGAGTGTCCCCGTCCCCAAAAATAACCCAAAAATAATCAAAAAAATAACCCCAAATCCCCCAAATCCCCCAAATACCCAAATGACCTCACTCATTACCCAAAATAAGAAAAATAAAAAACTATAAAAATAAAAGAATAAAAAAATAAATTAAAAATAACAAATATTAATTAAATAAAACCATATCCAAAAATTAATTTAAAATTCAAAACTGTTAACCTTGACAAACAATCCATATCGTTATATAATGTTAACCAAGATTAACATTAAGGAGAAAAAAGGTATATGATTTCAAAATCTTTGGAAGAATATTTAAAAACAATGTATGTGCTAAATAAGCAAAATGGACGTGTGCGTGTAACTGACATAGCCAAAAAGATGAATTGTACAAAAGCCAGTGTAAATAAAGCCATACATAACCTAAAAAATAACGGACTACTCAATTATGAAGCCTATGGAACGATTGAACTCACGCAAGCAGGAGAAAATCTAGCCAAAAAAACATTAGAAGCCTATGACATTGTATATCTATTTTTAAAAGATGTCCTTAATTTGCAAACAGAAAACGCCCAAAAAGAGGCCGAAAAAATAAAATCCGTCATCACAGACCAAACCACAAATCAATTAGCAAAATATATTCATAAAGTTTTAGATTTAAACAATTTAGATTGTGATTACGACGTAAGCAAAGAAAAATGCCGAAGTTGCGTTCGCAGAACCAACAAAAAATAAATAAATCGCAGGGCACAAGGATATGCCTTAAACATAAACAATCGGGTATAATATTTTATATAAATTCGATAAAGCGCACAGGGCGCTGTGCCTCAATGGAAAGGAAAAGTCATGGAAGAACCATTATTACAAATCAAAAATTTGCACGTAAGTGCAGGGGATAAAGAAATTCTAAAAGGAATTAATTTACAAATAAAAAGTGGCGAAATTCACGTCATCATGGGACCAAACGGTTCTGGAAAAACAACAACAGCGAACGCTATTTTAAATCATCCAAGTTATACAAAACAAGAAGGAAATATTATATTTAAAAACGAGGATATAACACATTCAAAAACAGATGAAATCGCCAGAAAAGGAATTTTTATGTCGTTTCAATTACCCGAAGAAATTCCGGGAGTTTCGGTTACCAATTTCTTAAAATATGCAAAAAATAAAGTGACTGGAAAACCAGTCAAAGTCTTTGAATTTAAAGATGAACTAAAAAAATATATGGAAGCACTAAACATGAATCCAAAGAATATCGAAAGAAGCCTAAATGTTGGGTTTTCTGGTGGAGAGAAAAAGAAAAATGAGATTTTGCAAATGCTTGTCCTAAATCCCAAACTTGCCATTTTGGACGAAACCGATTCTGGGCTTGATGTTGACGCCATCAAAACTGTTTCAAAAGGGATAGAAATGTTCAAAAATGACCAAAACGCTGTTTTAATTATTACGCATAATACAAAGATTTTGCACAGTTTAAAAGTAGATTTTGTACATGTTTTGGTAAATGGACAAATTGTGAAAACAGGAACACAAGAATTGGCGAAGGAAATTGAAGAGAATGGATATGCAAGATATAAAATATAAAGGGATTATGAATTGTCTGCCATTAAAGCATCTTTTAAGATAAAAATATTTTAACATCAAAAATTGCGAACCATCCGCTAAAATGGATGATTCGCAAGGTGCCAAAGGTTTAGTGCCTTCTTGGCTTGGTTGTGCAGATAATAAAAATTATAAGGATAGGTATACAAATCAAACAGAATTTGAGATACCCAAGAACAATAAATGAAATTATTCCCCAAATAAACCGCACAATACTTAAAAATAGAGCCATAGTAAAACCCCCTTTGATTATTAGTTGATATAATTAGTATACCATAATTTACATAAAATGTCAAGTCGAAAGGAAAATATCATGAGTAAAACAAAAATAGAAGAAATCAACCAAAACATTTACGATTTTAAAAACAAAGACGAATACGATTTCAAAATTAGAAAAGGTTTGACACCTCAAATTATAGAAGAAATTTCCAAACAAAAAAATGATCCAGATTGGATGCGAGATTTTCGTCTAAAAGCCTTAGAAGTTTATAATCAATTAGAACTTCCAACTTGGGGACCAGATTTATCCGAACTAGATATGAGCGAAATTGCAACATATGTGCGTCCAAAATCGAATCTCAATCATTCTTGGGAAGATGTGCCAGACGATATTAAAGATACCTTTGATAAATTAGGGATTCCAGAAGCAGAGAAGAGGTCACTTGCAGGTGTTGGGGCGCAGTATGATTCAGAAGTTGTATATCACAGCATGAAAGAAGAATTAATCCAGCAAGGTGTTGTGTATACCGATATGGAAACTGCGGTCCGAGAATATTCAGATTTGGTAAAAAATCATTTCATGAAATGCGTTCCTGTTTATGATCATAAATTTGTTGCTTTGCATGGAGCTGTTTGGTCTGGGGGTTCGTTTGTGTATGTGCCAAAAGGCGTGAAAGTGGATATTCCGCTTCAATCGTATTTTCGTTTGAATTCGCCAGAGTCTGGGCAGTTTGAGCATACGCTGATTATTGTGGAGGAAGGTGCGAGTTTGCATTTTATCGAGGGATGTTCGGCTCCAAAATATAATAAAGTCAATTTACATGCGGGTTGTGTGGAATTGTATGTCAAAGATAACGCATATTTGCGTTATTCAACGATTGAAAATTGGTCTAAAAATATGCTGAATTTGAATACCAAAAAGGCAATTGTCGGCAAAAATGCTAAAATGGATTGGGTGTCACGGCTCGTTTGGGTCGAAAATTTCAATGCTTTATCCGATGAGTATTTTGAATGGAGAAGGTGCGAAAACTGAGTTTACAGGGATTTCTTTTGCTGGAAAAGGGCAGAATTTGGATAATGGATTTAAAGTAGTTCACAACGCGGAA
Source organism: uncultured Clostridium sp. (assembly GCA_947648495.1). Classification (GTDB taxonomy): domain Bacteria; phylum Bacillota; class Clostridia; order TANB77; family CAG-508; genus Scatovivens. The sequence continues at coordinate 101,866 of CANSOA010000003.1, read as the reverse complement.
AATACGTCAAGTGTGGTAAATGCGAAGTCCATTTCGAAAAATGGCGGAAAGTGTACGTATCGTTCGTTGGTTCGTATTTGTGAAAATGCGAAAAAGTCGAAGTCTTCAGTGTCGTGCGAATCGCTTATGTTAGATGATATTTCTGTTTCCGACACTGTTCCAGTAAACGATATTCAAACTGACGAAGTGGAGTTTTCGCATGAGGCCAAAATTGGAAAAATTAGTGATAAAACGATTTTTTATCTCATGAGTAGAGGATTGTCTGAAGAAGATGCAAAGGCAATGATTGTAAGAGGATTTGCATATCCGATTTCAAAGGAATTGCCAGTGGAATATGCAGTGGAAATGAATAATTTGATTAATTTAGAGTTAGAAGGGAGTATTGGCTAAATGTGCCTTAAAGAGCGTTGCCCTTTAGAAACCCGCTTTTCGGTTAGAGGGACACTGGTTTTGTGAGATTAGGGTGTAAAAGCAGGTTTGATGCCACATGTTAATTACGTAAGTGAGTATATTTTAAAAGAGAGGTGAGAGTTGTGATAAGTTTAAGTGAAACGCCGATTAGAACGTCGCGAAATTTTAATATGAATAATATAAAATTAGAGAATGTTGAGATTCCAGAAAGAATTGGAAATTTTAAAAATGTTCAAATAATGGGCGAAAACTCAAAAGTAAAAATAGAAGATAAATGTAGTAGCATCAATCTTAATTATGGGTTAAGTGATTTTTTCACCAATCAAGTAAAAGAAAATTGCAATCAAAGGATTAGTCTAAAAATTGATAGCAAAACAGAAAAAGAAGTGCGCCTATATTTTAATTTTGATGAAAATAATTTGACATTAATTGAGGATATTGAAATAATAGCAGACGAAAATGCCAAAGCAACTGTTATTTTAAAATATCAAGCGGATAATGATTTTGACTGTTTTCACAACGGAATTTTGCGCGTAAATGCTAAAAAAGGTGCGAAAATAAATATTATCTTTATGAATTTAATGAATTTGAAATCCAATCATTTTATGGCAATTGAAAATACATTGGAGGAAAATGCAAAGATTAATTGTTGTATGATTGATTTGGGTGGAAAAAATAGCATTACCAATTTGTATTCAAATTTAGCGGGAAATTTTTCGGAAAATAGAATGGATACTATTTATTTGGGAAAAGAAAATCAGTTGTTTGATTTGAATTATATTGGCGAGTTACGAGGTGAAAGGTCGAACATTGAAATAGAAGTGCAAGGTGCTTTAAAAGATACTGCTAAAAAACATTTTAAAGGAACGATTAATTTTAAAAAAGGTTGTAAAAAAGCGAAAGGAAACGAAAACGAATCTTGTATGTTATTGTCTGATACGGCAAAATCGCTTGCTTTGCCAATGCTGTTGTGTTCGGAAGAAGACGTTGAAGGAAATCATAGCAGTTCAGCAGGAAAAATTGACGAAAAAGAATTATTTTATATGATGAGCAGAGGATTTGAAACCAAAGATGCTATAAAATTGATGGTAAGAGCGAGATTTAATAAAATTTTGGAAAAAATAAAAGAGGAAAGTTTAAGGGCGTTTATTTTGAGAAAAATAGATGAAAAATTGGATTAAAATTCTCTTAATAGTTGAAAAGGAGAAAATGATATTATCATAAGATAATCGAATTAATTTAGTGAAAAAGTTAAGTTGAAAAATCAGAAGGGAGACAAAAGTGAACGAGATTAAAAAAGATTTCCCAATTTTGCAAAACAAGAATATTACTTATTTGGATAGCGGAGCGACGACCCAAAAGCCGGTTCAAGTGATCAAGGCGATTGAAGAGTTTTATGAAAAACAAAATGCCAATCCGCATCGTGGTGCGTATTCTTTGAGTATGGAAGCAACGGAAAGTTATGAAAATACGCGTGATAAAATTGCAAAATTTATAAATGCAAAGCGCAGAGAAGAAATTATTTTTTCTAAAAATGCGACAGAGAGTTTGAATTTAATTGCATATTCGTATGGCTTGGAAAATTTGAAAAAAGATGATGAAATCGTACTTTCGATTATGGAGCATCATTCCAATTTGGTGACTTGGCAAAAAGTCGCTAAGGTGACGAAGAGCAATCTAAATTATATGTATTTGAATGAGGAATTTGAGTTGTCTGATGAAGAAATTGAAAATAAGATTACGGAGAAAACAAAAATTGTTGGAATTACGCATATTTCAAATGTTTTAGGAACTATTAATCATGTGAAGAAAATGATTGAAGTGGCGCATAAAAAGGGTGCGATTGTTGTTGTGGATGCTTCGCAAAGTATTCCGCATATGAAAATTGATGTGCAGGATTTGGATGCGGATTTTCTTGTGTTTTCAGGGCATAAGATGCTTGCACCGCTTGGAATTGGCGTTTTGTATGGAAAATATGAATTATTAAACAAAATGAACCCATTTTTGATGGGTGGTGATATGATTGAATATGTATATGAAAAAGAAACAACGTTTGCACCACTTCCGAATAAGTTTGAAGCTGGAACACAGAATGTGGAAGGCGTGATTGGTTTGGGGAGTGCGATTGATTATATTGAGAATTTAGGGTATCATAAAATTCAAGAGATGGAAAAAGAAGTTGTTTCGTATGCGAGACAAGAATTGGCAAAATTGGATTATGTGACTTTGTATTTGACGCCAAATGAGAACAATCATTCTGGGGTGATTTCGTTTAATATTAATGGAGTTCATCCGCATGATGTGGCAAGTATTTTGGATAGCGAAGGGGTTTGTGTGCGTTCACGGAAACCATTGTGCTCAGCCGTTGATGAGATTTTTAGGTGTAGATTCGACGTGTCGTGCTAGTTTTTATTTTTATAACGATAAGGAAGATGTAAAGCGATTGGTGGAAGGTTTGAAGAAGGTTTATGGCTTTTTTGAGAAGTACATTACAAAATAGGAAAAAATTTTTTTGGGGGAAATATGGACGAGTTAAATGATATTTATAATGATTTAATTATGGAACATAGCATGAATTCATACAATAAAAAAAAGCTGGAGAAATGCGATTTTTGCCAGATGGGACATAATCCGAATTGTGGTGATGAAATATCACTTGAAATAAAATTGGATGGAAATTTGATAGAAGATATGGCGTTTACGGGTCATGGTTGTGCGATTTCTTTAAGTTCGACTTCAATTATGATTGATACGTTAAAGGGTAAAACGGTTGAAGAGGCAAAGGAAATTATAAAGACATTTATTGAAATGATTAAAAGGGAAGAAACCGATGAAGAGAATTTGAAAAAATTGGAAGATGCGATTGCATTTCGCAATATATCAAACATGCCTGCACGTGTTAAATGTGCATTGTTGGCGTGGCATACGATAGAGGATATTTTGTCGAAAAATGGCATTGAAAAATAGTAGACATTTGTTGAGAAAGGTTGTAAAATAGCAGGCGAGAAATGATAATAAGTGGATAGTGGTTGCCACCAAAATACATAGTTTTTGCTATGAGAATGGAGGTGGTGTTTATGGATTTTATAGTAATTTTTCCAGATAAAGTTAATGTAAAAATAAATCAAAGAAGGAAGTAAAAAATGGAGAATAAAAAAGTTTTATTAGGCGTGAGTGGTGGCGTGGATAGCGCTGTTTCGGCTCTGCTTTTGAAGGAAGAAGGATATGAAGTAATTGGTGTAACATTGGAATTGTTTGCAGGAAGCGGTTGTGCTTCAAATGCATTTTTGGAAGCTAAAAATGTGTGTGAACAAATTGGAATTGCACATTTTGTTTATGATTGTAAAGCGGAATTTAAAAAGTGCGTGATGGATGATTTTATAAGGGCATATGCGAATTGCAGAACACCGAATCCATGCATAGAATGTAATAAATATATGAAATTTGGTTTTATGTGGCAAAAGGCGCAGGAATTGGGTTGTGCGTTTATTGCGACTGGGCATTATGCGAAAACGCAATATAGCGAAGAATATCAAAGGTGGGTTTTGAAAAAGTCCGAAAACGCGAAAAAAGATCAGAGTTATGTTTTGTGGAGTTTGCCAAAAGAGTTGATTGGGCATGTTTTGTTTCCACTTGCAAATTTTGAGTCAAAGGAAGAAATTCGTAAGATTGCTCGAAAGCATCATTTGAAAGTGGCAAATAAGCCAGATAGTGAGGATATTTGTTTTGTTCCAGATGGAAATTATAAAAAATTTTTGGAGGAAAATTCACAGATAAAACCAAAAATAGGAAATATTGTGAATTCAAAAGGCGAAGTTTTGGGAGAGCATCATGGTTTGTATCATTATACAATTGGGCAAAGAAGGGGACTTGGAGTTTCAAATCCTGTGCCCTTGTTTGTTTTGGGATTTAATAAAGAGAAGAATGAAGTAATTGTTGGGGAAGAGAAGGAACTTTTTAAAAAGGAAATTACAGTTATAGATTATAATTTGTTGTTGGTAAATGAGATAAAGGAAGAAGTGGAAGTTGGAGTGAAGACTAGGTATTCGACGAAAGTAGCGAATGCTAAAATCAGACAAGAAAATGAAAGAATAAAAGTCATTTTTGATGAGCCACAAAGAGCGATTACACCAGGACAATCAGCTGTGTTTTATTTAGGAGATGTGGTTTTTGGTGGCGGAAAAATAGATTTGTAATTTCTTGATTTTTCTATTCACAAACGATTATTTTTGTGTTATAATATAGAATAGTAAAGGAGAAAAAAATGGTTGTTGTTCATCCAGAGTATGCATTTTTAATTTTAGAAATTAATGATTTAAAGGAGCAAATTGCTGATTTGATGGTTGAAAAGGACATGCTAAGATATTATATATGTCGAGAAATACAAATTGATTATATGCTTAAAATTGGTGCTTTAGAGTATAAATTAGTGGTTGCTGAAAATAATTATGAGAAAAGTTTAAGGAAATTGGAGATTGTCAAGGAAAAATTGGCAAAAAAGTTACGTGTAAATATGGATTCGATTGATCGAAAAATTAATAACGAATTCAAGAAGAAAAGTAAAATTGAAGCTGATATGTCAGATGATATTGATTTTGCTATTGAGGTGAGTTCTTTAGAATTATTTGATTATGATATAATTGAGGAAATGAATGTAGATTATTTTAAATTGCAAAAATTATATAATCCAATTTTTGATTTGGATTTTTCAGAAGAAAAAGAAAAAATGTTTGAAAAAATTCAAAAATATTATAAAAGAAAAAATTATAAAAAATTACATAAATTGGCTGAAAGTTATGATGCTGATGATATTTTTCAAGATGAAATTTCTAATTTGAAGAAATTGAAAGAAAACTATACACAAATACTTAAGAATATTAAAAGAGATATTCGAAAAATGAAAAATACTTTTCCATATAATCAGAAAATTATTTTAGAAGATGAAAATTTATGTAGGCGAAAAAAAGATAGTTTGAATAAAGAAATTATGGATATTAATTTGGAAACAAAAAAAGTTGAAAAAAAAATTAGTAATCAATTAAAGAAATTATAAGATTTTAGAAAAATTACCCTTGATAAAGAAATCATTATATGATATAATAATATTATATAATAGGAGAAAAATTATGAATCAAATTCTTATTTCAGAGAAATTGTATATAACGCCAGAATTGAAAAAAAAGAAAAAAATTTATAAAATTGATTTCTTTATTTCAGTTTTCTTAGTAGTTATTTTGTTTTCTTATTACATTTATGCGGAATATGATAAAAATAAAAATGAAGCGATTTCAAAAGAGATTTTATCAAATGTTGAATTTGAAGATGGTGTTGCTGATGATACAACGATTAAATTTTCAGATAATTCCATTGTGGTTATTTTGAATTCGGAAGACCCATATGAAATTGTATATTCGCGTCCAGTAGAAGAAAGTCAAAATGATGTACAGGATGAACAGATTCCACGAAATAAATATGTAACGGATAGTGGGCAAGAATATTATGAATGTGCTATTGTAAATATTCCTTCGATTGGTGTCAATTATCCAGTTTTGAATACAACGACAGATGAATTACTTAAAATATCGCCATGTTATTTCTGGGGACCAAAACCAAATGAAGTTGGAAATTATTGTATTGTTGGTCATAATTATCGTAATAGTAAGTTTTTTAGTAAGGTTCCAAAGTTAGAAAATGGTTCGATTATCGAATTAACTGATTTAACAGGGAGAACGATTAAATATTCAGTATATGATAAATATTTAGTAGATCCATCTGATGTTTCTTGTACGTCACAACGTACGAATGGAGCTAAAGAAATTACCTTGATTACTTGTACGAATGATAGCAGTCAAAGGGTAATTGTGAAGGCAAAAGAAGTGTAAAAGTAAACCCTCTAAATTAAGATTTAGAGGGTTTTTATGTTATGGGATAATGTTTTAAAATGAAATTTTGTTATTTATTATAGATAAGATAACTGATACTTGCTTTACATATATTTTAAAGAACATGAAAATAAAATAATTAATTTTAATAGGTTGACACATAAAAAAAGATGTGTTATACTAAAAAAGGAGTGAGGTAAAAAATGGAAGAGAGATATTTAAAAGATATTGCACAGATAAAAGTAGGAATGTCGATTTCGAGAATGAAAGAGAAGATTAGTGAAGTTGGAATAGAGCAAAAAGTGATAACACCACGTGCTATTCAACATAATGGAATAAAAGATAAGGAATTAGAAATCATAAAAATAAAAAATGATATGATTAATCTTAGGAAAACGCAAAAAGATGATATTATTCTTAAAACAACTTCGCCGTTTGATATTGTTTTGATTGATGAAAAGCATGAAGGATTATTTTATAATTCGTTTTGTTTGGATATAACTGTTTTTTCAAAAGAGATGGAAAGTGCTTACGTATTCGCAGTTTTGAATTCAAAGAGGATAAAAGATAAACTGGAGAATAAAGTGAAGTCCTTTAGGACGACACCAATTTCGAAGAAGGATATGGACCAAATAAAGATACCTTTTTTGGAAAAGGAGAAGCAAAAATTAATTGGAGAGTTATATTTGAATATCATGAAGAAACAAAATACTTGGGAACAACTTGTTGCAAATGAAAAAGAAATGGTGGAAATGACTATTTTTGAGAAAGGAGGGATTTGGTAAAAATGTTAAATAGATTGTGTTATATTAGTAGGTGTTTGCATGATAAATATCGACTGCTTTATAATAAAAAGGAAATTAAAATTTGTTTGGTGATTGATATTTTTATTTATTATATGTTGGATCATGCTCAAGAGTATGATTTGAATTTTAGTCGATTGGTGAAAAAGGAGATTATCCCAGCGTTAGCAGGAGCTGATGGTATGTGGGATATTCAGCAAGATATTATTGTTTTTATAGAAAGACAATTGAATTTAAATTCTTATATTTCTAATGTATATGGAAATTTGAGAATGTTTCGTAATTCAAAGTTTATGGAAGAAGCGTTTGAAATGACTTTGAATTGTGTTGATAAGGGACCAATTAAGGTGAATGAATTAATTGATTTTTTAAAGGTGGATTTGGAAATAAATGAGATAAAAGAAGGAAAAACGTTAAATGAATTGATAAAAGCGATTTCTGATGTAAGAGATGAACAGCGAATTTTGGATAATTTTGCTGGTTTTGGTGAGACAGTTTTAGAGACTCTAGATGGTTTAAAAAGTTACATACAGCTACAAGATGCTAGCGAAACACAATGTGCTATAGCAACGATTTTGTGCGTGATAAAGGGCTGTCAAAATTTCAAAGTGTTGAATGTGGATACTTTAGAATATAATCCAGAAGAAATATTTGATTTGATAGTTTCTGTTCCGCCTTTGATATTGGATACAACAGAATATTATAATTATAATACCCAAACTCCAAATTTTAGAATGAAAAGAGATAATTGGGGAAGTGTAGCGTTTTCATTAGGAAAATTAAAATTGTATGGAAGACTTGTTACAGTTGTAAATGCAGGCGCTTTGACTTCAGAGAATAAGGCGGATAGATGGATGCGAGAATATTTGTGTGAGAAGGGATATTTACAGGCTATTATTGAACTTCCAGAGAAAATGTTGTATGGTACGAGTGCGAAGGTCGCTGTAGTAGTTATTCAAAAAGTTTACAATGAGAAAATAAAAATGATTAATTTGGATGATAAATTACAAAGGAGTTTGACAAGAGAACCGACTGAAAAGACAGGTGAAATAATACAAAATATTAGTGGGATATTACGAGAAGAGAAAGTGCTTGATATAGCCAGAGTAGTAGCGACAGATGATTTGTTTGACGGCTATCAATTGCTTCCGAGTTTATATATTGATTCAGAGCAAGAATATGAATATAAAAGTTTATGGGAGTTGAGAAGCCAAAGGAGAAAATTGATGGATAATTTATTTGAATTAGAAAGAAATTATGACGAAATTTTGCAGAAATTAAGGAGGGAGAAAGATGAGTAAAATAAATATTACGATTGCAAAAACAATTATAAATTCTAATACGATTAGTGAGGAGAAGGTGGAGGAGAAAATTGAGCAAGAAAGAAAAGTTTCTTTTTGGGAAAAATTGTTTCAAATTTGGAAAAAATAATAATGTTTTTGTTGTTTCAAATTTATTAGACTGGAAGTCGAGAAAAAATATCAAAATTTGCGCTTTTTTCATATTATATATTAATACTATGAAAGGAGCTTTTTTATGGCAAAAATTTTAGTATATAATAATCAAGCAAATCGAATGGAGACGTATTATAGAGGCTTATCAGAAGCAATGCCATATATTACGAATAGAACTTTGACGGTTCGAGAATTCCGTTCAAATAGTAATACCAATATAGTGTGGACCAGTAGAAATACGATGAATTCATGGAATCGTTTTCGTGCAATTTATGGACGTTCAATTTATGTTGGTTTTGCTTTTAAAAGATGTTGGGAAGGTGGTCATGCAAATCAGTCACATGACTGAATACATACAGTTGAACATACAAAAATTTGTTAGAAGATAGGTAGAATTTATGTTTTTAGAACCTAAAATAATTTTTCCTTAAAATATTGTATCAATCGAATTTTTATGTTAAAATAATATAAATAGTGTGGTGAGAATAAGATTGAATGGAGGTGTAAAAAATGAATGTACCAGAAAAGATAGAAAAAATTTTAGATGAGTTCGTAAAAGGAACAACAGAAATTTTAGGTGAACATCTAAAAAAGATAATTTTATATGGTTCGTATGCGAGACGGAGATTATAATGAACATTCGGATATCGATATTATGATTTTAACTGACTTAAAGGATAAAGAACTGAGTGAATGCGAATCTAAAATTTGGGATTTGGCTTATGATATAGAATCGAATAATGATTTTTCAATTGACTTATCGCCAAAAATAAGAAATATAGAAACATTTAATTATTGGTTACAAGCATTGCCATTTTATATGAATGTACAAAAGGAAGGAGTGATATTAAGTGAGCCCCAAAGTGTCAAATGAATTAGCTAAGCATAGACTAGAACAAGCGAAAGAAAATTTTGAAGAAGCGGAAATATTATATAAAGCTAATAAATTTAAAGGTGCTAATAATCGAGCCTATTATTGTATTTTTCATAGTATAAAAGCAGTTTTAGCATTAGAGCCGATAGATTTTAAAAGGCATAAAGATGTAATTGGATATTTTAATAAGAATTACGTTAATACAGAAATTTTTCCAAAAGATATTGGAAAAAGAATTGTAAAATCTAGTAAAGTAAGAGAAGATAGTGATTATGATGATGAATATAGTGTTGATTCAGAGAAAACTATGATACAGATTGAAACAGCAAAAGAGTTAATTGAATTAGTTGAAAAATACTTAAATGATAAAAAGTAAGAGTTTTAAAGAAATTACATGAGAAAGTTATTTAAACAATAAAGTTTAGATAGCTTTTTTGTTTTGCAAAAATTTTTGGAAGGAATAAGATATTATGAATGATGATAAAAGATATTATTGGATAAAATTGAAAACAGATTTTTTTAATCAAAGTGAGATTGATTTTTTGTTGGCACAGCCAAATGGGTGTGAATATGTGGTCTTGTATCAGATGTTGTGTTTGCAAACGGTTAATCAAAAAGGGAAATTAGGTTATAATTTTGGGGAAATAATGGTTCCTTATGATATTGCTAAAATTGTAAGAGATACTAAATATTTTGATGAAGATATCGTTAGGGTTGGTTTGGAACTATTTAAAAAGTTGCATCTGATTTATTTAGAAGAAGATGCTTGCTTGAAAATTGCTGATATAGAAAATATTGTGGGAAGTGAAAAATATGAGGCGAAAAGAAAAAGGGATCAGAGAGAAAAAAATAATTTGCTAGGACAAAAAGAAGAAAATTCGGAGACAGAAAATGGGACGAGTGTGGGTACAGATACTGAGACAGAAATTAGGATAAAAGATGGGACAGTTTTGGGACATTGTTCCACAGAGATAGATATAGAGATAGAGAAAGATATAGAGTTAGAGAAAGAGAAAAGAGAAGAAGATGATGATGATGAAAATGAAAAAATTGAAATTGATGAGAAAAAAGCAATAAAAGAAAAAGCTAGAAATGTTTTAATTTTTTGCAATGAGAAAATTGAAAATGAATGTTTGGAATATTTGAATGGTTTGTCACCAGGTGTAATAATTTATACTTTAGAAAAGGCAGGATAAGCACGAACTTCGTTTGCACTCAAACCCACAAATAGCAAGCTGTTTGGAGTGAGTTAAATAAGAAAATTACAACTCGTTTATGAGTTATTAAAATTTTGCTTAATAAAGTAAAAATGAGAATAGCAGAATTTTATTTGCTTTGAATTTTTGGTAGAAAGCAGTTAGAATTTGGTAAAATCATATAAGAAATTATATTAGTAATGGAGGTAATTTTATGGATATTTACAAGGAAAATCTACATATAAGTAGGATTATTAGAATTTCCATGCTATGTAAGAGAAAAAACAGATGATGAAGCAAAGCTATACTTAGTAGATACAAATCTAATATCAAGGGAAGAAATCAAACCAACAGAAAGAGCAAAAGCATATTTATTAAAAAAGAAGCCTTGAAAAATCAGAAACTAAAAGAGAAAGTGGAAAATGACATTTTAAATGACACACCAGAAAAGTTAAATACAAGAAAAGCATTAATGAAAGAAAACAGCATGTCTAATGGAAATATTCAGAGATATTTAAGAATTAATTATCTAAATAAAGAATTACAAGAGGCAGTAGATGATAATAGAATTCCTTAAAGGTTGCAGAGCAGTTGTCTTTTTTAGAAATGGAAGAGCGAAATATTGTTTCTAATATATTAAAGGATAAAGGTGCTAAAATATCAGAGATGTAAGCAAAAAAATAAAGCAAGAGTCAGAAAGAGAGAAATTAACAAAAGAAAAAATTGAAGATTTAGTTATAAACAAGAAACTATCAAATAAAATTACTATTTCATTTGAAGAACAAGAGTTAGAGAGTTTTTTGATAATCTTAAAGATAAAATGGCAATTAAAAATTCAATATTGGGAGCATTAAAAAAACAGAAAGAGTAAAAAAGTACACCGAGTGTACTTTTGGGTTAATAATAACTTGCAAAGTGGTAATTTAACTCATACCAAACAGCTTGCTGTTTGCGTGTTTTAGCACAAACAGGGGTTGTGCTTATCCTGCCTTTTTAAGATTAAATTTACTATTTAGAAAAAGTATGTTATAATCATTTCGAAAAATAGTAAGTTATCGAGGAGATACTTATGAAAAAATAGTTAGAATATTAATAGCTCAGTTATTATCATTTATAATTGTATTAATATTTTATAAAAAGAAAAAACAGTAATTTTGTAAAAGGTATAACGACAGATTGAAAGTGAAATAAATATATTCAAGGAGAAAATCATGTTTGTGATATTAGTGATAGAAGATGATGAAATGCTAAATGCTGGAATATGTTTTAACATACAAAACAATAAAATGGAAGCGTTAAGTACATACTGTATAAAAGAGGCAAAAGAAATTATAAAGGAAAATAAAATTGATTTAATTTTGTTAGATGTAAATTTACCAGATGGAAATGGATTTGAATTTGCGAAAATAATAAAAGAAGAATATCATATTCCATTTATATTTTTAACAGCACATAATTTAGATGAAGAAATATTAGATGGCTTTGAACTTCGGAGCAGATGATTATATCACAAAACCGTTTAATATAAAAATTGTATTGAAAAAGATTCAAGTTGTTTTAGATAGAGGCAATCAGAATCGAGAAAATAGATTAAGAATGAAAGATTTAATGATTGATTTTGATAATAGAGTGCTCAAAAAGAGAGATACAATTATTTATTTAACACCAACAGAATTTGATTTACTAAATATATTTGTAAAGCATAAAAATACTGTACTTACAAGAGATGTATTATTAGAAAAATTGTGGGACAGTAAAAATAATTTTGTTGATGAACATACGCTAACACTTAATATTAGTAGATTACGTTCAAAATTAGATGATGAAAATAATAAATATATAAAGACAATTTATGGTGTTGGATATAAATTTTCAGAGGAGTAAAATATGTGGCAAGTAGTTTTCGTGATTATTTCTATAATGTTCATTTATTTATTTTTTAAGATGAAATATTTAAAATTTACAGATAAAGTGGTAACCAATATTGATAATTTTATAAATGAAAGGTATGAAAAAGATAATATAAACAAAGAAACTTTGGAATCAAAAATAGATTCTAAATTATACAAATTAAGTGAAGTTGTAAAGGGAAAGAGTGATAAAGTAAATCATGCCAAAGTAGAAATAGAACAAATGGTATCTGATATTACGCATCAAGTAAAAACACCAATATCAAATATTAGAATGTATAGTGATACAATTATCAATAATGATTTGTCAAAAGAGCAAGAAAAAGAGTTCTTGAATGTGATATCAAATCAAGTTGATAAATTAGAATTTTTGATGGATTCTTTAACCAAAATGTCTAAATTAGAAACGAATATGATTGTTTTAAATAAAGAAAGCTCTAAGTTTATGGAATGTATAGAAAAAGCGAAAGAACAAGTCAGACCATTAGCAGAAAATAAAAATATAGAAATTGAAATAACGGGTGAAAATTGTATTGTTTCGTATGATAGGAAATGGACTTTAGAAGCAATCTGCAATATATTAGAAAATGCTATAAAATATACAAATCAGAATGGGAAAATAAGGATTCATTTAGAAAAATTAGAAAGTTTTTTAAAAATAGATGTAATAGATAATGGAATAGGAATTGATCAAGAGAATATAAGTAATATATTTAAAAGATTTTTTAGAGAAAGAAAAGTTCATAATATCAATGGAGTAGGAATTGGATTATATTTAAGTAAAAACATTATTGAAAATCAAAATGGTTATATAAAGGTAAAATCAAAAGTAAATAAAGGTACTACATTTTCCGTATTTTTACCACTTTAAAGACTGATTTTTTCAGTCTTTTTCAAATGTTTCAAAATTGAAATAATTTATTTTTGGATTGAGACTTTTTTGAAATATTTGTATGATAATATTTATTTAGGAAAAGGAGGAAAACGAAATGGAAAATAAATGTATTTTAAAAGTGAGAGATTTAAAAAAATATTATGGTAGTGGAGAAGCATTTGTAAAAGCTTTAGATGGAGTATCTTTGGAAGTTAATAGAGGAGAATTTGTGGCAATTGTTGGAACTTCTCGGAAGTGGTAAATCAACATTGCTTAATATGATTGGAGGCTTAGATAATCCAACCTATGGAAAAATTGAAATAGATGGAAATGAAATTTCAAAAATGGCTGATGAGGAATTAACAATTTTTAGAAGAAGGCAAATTGGTTTTATATTTCAAAATTATAATTTAGTTCCTATGTTAAATGTATATGAAAATATTGTACTTCCAATTGAATTAGATGGAAACAAAATTGATAAAAATTTTATTGATGAAATTGTTAATTTATTAAGAATAACAGCCAAAGTAAAAAGTATGCCAAATCAATTATCTGGTGGTCAACAGCAACGTGTTGCAATTGCAAGAGCTTTAGCTTCAAAACCATCAATTATTTTAGCAGATGAGCCAACAGGAAACTTAGATACGAAAACAAGTTTAGATGTAATGGGACTTTTGAAAAATACAAGTAAAGCTTTTAATCAGACAATCATTATGATTACCCATAATGAGGAAATTGCACAAATGGCAGACCGTATTATAAGAATTGAAGATGGTAAAATTTTTTAAGAATAGGAGAAAAAGAAATGAGTTTAAAAAGTAATAATAACAAAAAAATAATTTACAGTCTTGCAAAAGCATCTCTAAAAAGTTCTAAAATGAAAAACGCCTTTGTTACAATAACAATTATTTTAGCAATTTGTTTTATTATGGTTCTTGGACTTTCCACATTAAATTATAAAAATTATGAACGTCAGATGATAAAAGGGATGCAAGATTGTATATATTCTGATGTAAATGAGGAACAAATAAATTATTTAAAATCAGATAGCAATATAAAATGTGTTATGGAATATAGAGCAGGTTTTGAAAAAGAAGTTGGAAATATAAAAATAAAACCAATCTATTATAATTACGAAGTAGAAGGAATCAACGTTTATAAACTTTCAAGTGGGAATTTTCCTACTGAAGCGAATGAAATTGTAATTGATAAAGCTCTTACAAAAGAATTTGGAATCGAAGAAAAATTGGGAGAAAGTATTGATATATTAGGAGAAAAATTTGTTGTTTCCGGTTTTATTGATAATGGGAAATCAATATACTATCCTTTATTTTTTTCAAAAGAATATTCAGAAACAGGAAGTTTATTTAAAAATAGTGGACTCGATGCTTTGGTAAAAGTAAATGAAGATATGAAAATTCCAAGTTCTGCATTTATTAAGAATTTCTTTTATGAATTAGGCGAAAGCAATGGTATTGCTAGAAAAAATATTAATGTAAATGATAAATTTGCAGATTTGTTTTCTATCAACATGATGGAACTTGAAACTTATATAGGGCTTAGTGTAGCTGTATTAGTTATAAGCGGAATTGTAATATATAGTATATTTTATTTATCTGTATCATCAAAAGTAAAGGAATATGCACAATTGAGAACAATAGGAATGTCTAAAAAGCAAATGAAAAAAATGATAAAAATAGAAGGACTAAAATATTGTAAAATTGCTATATCATTAGGAATTTTAATAGGAACGATGATTAGTTATTTTGTGTCAAGAAATGGTTTTAGTGTATGGAATGTTTTAAAATTATCAGTTGTATCAATAATTTTAGGCGTAATAACAGTTCTTATAGCAGTATCAAAACCAGCAAAAATGGCAAGTAAAATTTCACCAGTAGAAGGGCTAAAATATACAGGAAATGACGAAAAAATTAAGAGTTCCAATAAATTATGCAGAAATTTAAATCCAAATTCTTTAGGAAAAATTCAATTTAAAAGAAATCGAAAAAGAACAGCAATTACTCTTATATCCTTAATTATAGGTGGAACTTTATTTATTGGTTCACTAACTTTTGCGAATTCTTTAGATTATGAAAAATTTGCAAGAAATGGATATTTTGATGATAATGAATATTTAATTACATTTTCTAATGAAGCAATCAATGATTCAAAAAATGGGATGTTTGATTTGATAGAAAATGGAAATAATCTTACAAAATTAAAATCAGAATTAGAAGAACTTGAAGAAATAGAGAAAATAAATACGAAAAATTCTTATACTGTAAAAATTGAAACACATAATGAAATTATTGATGATGAGATTAGTCCAATCAGTAAAGATATAGAAGAGGCAATGACAAAATCATTAGAAGATGGGACAGGAAATTGCGAAGAATTAAAAAACAAAGGAGAAATCTATATTGCCTATAATGATGTATTTGAAGAAATATTTGGTTATCGTTTTAAGGTTGGAGATAAAATAAGACTTCATTATTTTAATGGAAAAGAAAATAGTATGGAATTAACGGTTGGAGGAGTTGGAGATTCAAGTTTTTCTAAATATGGAAAAACACAAGGCTGGATTTTATTACCAGATGATATTTATGAAGAAATTACACAAAATCTTGATACAACAACAAGTTTAAAAGTGACTACCCAAAATCATATTTACAATGATGAGATTGATAATAAAGTAAAAGACCTTGTTAGAGAATATGAAGAAATAGATTGTGAAACTTTTTCACAATGGCGTGAGCAAGCTATAAAAAATAGCAAATCTTTTTCAAATATACTTATAGGAATTTCAATATTTGTAATATTATTTAGTCTAATTAACTTAATCAATACAGTTATTACAAGTATGGTTACAAGGAAAAGAGAAATTGCTGTATTACAATCAATGGGAATGACGAAAAAACAAGTAAATAAAATGATTATATTTGAGAATGTTTGCCTAGCAATTCCAAATGGTTTGGTTAGTAGTATTGCAGGACCAATCGTTGTATTTATGATTATGAAAATAATGCAAGAAACAGGTATAAATTATTTATTTTTCAAATTACCTATTATGGGAATGCTTTTATATTTAATCATTTCAATTGTTATACCGTCTATTATTGCAATATTTTGTATAAAAGAATTTAATAAAGAATCTATTGTAGATCGATTAAGAGAGAATTAATAATAAATTGTTCACTTTGTTCTAAATATGACAGACAGATGTCATATTTATATGATATACACTAAAATAGTTTATAATAAAATTTTCTGGCTTATTATTTTTATATACATTTTTTTATAATAATGTTATAATGAAAGCGAGTAATTTATTAAGGATGTAAGAAATAATGGATAAGAAAAAAATGATGAATTGGATAATAGCAATAATAGTTGCTATTGTGTATTTAACAGTAAGCATTGTATTTAAGGCTTGGATATATTCTTGGCTTATATGGGTAGTTTATGCAATTTATAGATTTATAGTTAACCTATAAACAAGAATCTAAAGAATATGGATATGAAGTTAGTAAAATATCAATGAAAGAAAAGACAATAATTTTTAATAAAATATAATATTATGAAGTTGAAAGGTGTAAAGCATTTGAAAAGTGTTTTACACCCAATTTTTTATAGGTTTCAATAAGACGTATAAAAAATTGATGTATTTATTTTATAAAAAGTGCAACTTTTCCTATTTCAAAATTGTATTATAATTAGAATTAAGATCTTATATTCAAATGGAGGAAAAAATGGAGGAAGATAAAAAACTGTATAAGAAATTCTTGAATGGAGATAATGAATCATTTGAAATTATCATAAACAAATACATGGAAAAAATAATTTATTTTATTTATAAATTTGTAAAGAGTATGGATGTTGCTGAAGATTTAGCACAAGATGTTTTTGTTTATATTCTTATAAATCAAGAAAAATATGATTCTAAATATTCTCTAAAAGCATACCTGTATACAATTGCAAAAAGTAAAACACTTAATTATATCAAAAGAGAAAAGAAAATTACCTATTTGCAAGAGAATGAATACATTTTTAATGAACAAGAAATTGAAGATGCTATTTTTGATAAAGAACAGAGTCAAAAATTAAAAATTGCAATCGATCATTTACCAGAACCACAGAATCAAATCATTTATCTTGTTGATATAGAAGAATTGTCTTATAAGGAAATATGTACAATATTTGATATGTCCTTATCACAAGTAAAAACATTAATTCATAGAGGTAGAAAAAAATTAAAAGAAATATTAAGGAAAGAGGTAAATAATTATGATGGATAAAAAGTTAGAAGAAAAAAGAAAGTATTTTAAAGATTCTGTTTATTTAAAATATGAAAATTTAAAATTTACTGAACCCCAGAAAAATGAATTTGAAGATATCAAAATCAAAAATAAAATGAAATTAAATAGTTTACAAAAAGTTGCAGCATTTATTATTGTAAGTACTGTAAGTATAACTGCTTATGCTGGAATCAGTAAAAATACCAATATGCAAAAAATGGGGTTTTTAAAATTAAGTCAAAATTATGAAAACAATTTAGTAGAAATTAATCAATCCATAGAAAATGAATATTGTAATATAACATTAGAAAGTATGGCTGGAGATAAAGCCTATATTATTGCAGAATATAAAATAAAATTAAAAGATAAAGCTTTTGAAAAAATGACAAAACCAATCGAAAAGATAGGTGAAATGGGATATGATTTACACGTTTCTGAAAAAGTATTGGTAAATTCAAGGGAAATTACCAATGTAAGTGAATATGTTGATAAAGTTTCTGACAATGAATATGTCTATACACAAGTTATCAATATTATGGATGAAAACACAAATCATTTAAATCTAGAAATCGAAATCGAAGATATTTCTTCTGGCATCATACTTGGATTTGAAAATGGTGATAATGAAGCTATAACAATCGGAAAAACGATAAAATCAGAAATCGAATTAACAGAAAATGAAAACACTGCTATACTAACAGAACAACAAGTCGATGAGCATACAAAAATTATCATTGAAAAAATTGCAAATACAAAATTTCAAAAATTTATAAAGGCTAAAAAAATTGTAGATGGCATTACTTACAAAGAATATAATGAAAATCCAATGGAGTATATTAGCTTTAACGTTACAGATGGAAACGATAATTCAATACCAAACATGATTTATGGCGGAAGTGTTGCAGGTAAAAGGCTATATGTAAAAGAAAATGGACAAATACAAGAAAAATTTGAATATGAAATAAAAGAAACCGAAACAATTATGGAAGAAGAAAATTTCATCATACTACTTAGCTCAGAAAACGCAACGAGTGCGTTAAAAGTAACACCAACTAAGAGCAAAATATTTGAGGATAGAAACGTTAATGAAAATGGAAAAACTCAGGAAGAAGAAATGTATGATAAAGCGACATGGTATCCTGTAAAATCGGATGGTAAAACATATACTGCTACAAGTGGTTTAGGCGGAGATTTCATTATTCAAAAGATTGATATAAATGATGAAAATATTACATTTTACTATGATGAGAATGGGTGTATTGGAGATGAATGGAAAATTTTAATGAGACAAAAAATAGATGATATGAATTATGTATTTCCTGTAGAAGAGCAAATAAAAGGCGTCAATAGTAATGAAAATAAAATTGTATTCTCGAGAAACCCTAATCTAGCTACTGGTCTTAACTTAGATAAAGTGTCATTTGATAACCTAGATAATTTGGAATTCACGTTATTATTTGGTTGTACCACTGAAAACATAGGAAATTTTGCTGAATTACAGGTTCCAACTCAAGATGAACAAACTGCAAAAATTAATCATTTAGAAATAATAGATTCTACAAAAGAATAGATAAAAATGAATGTGTTAAATAGATTTTTAAAATAAGATGATTCGGTTGAACCATCTTATTTTTGTATATTAATTTCTTTTTGTAATTCATCTAAGTATTTTTGAGTAGCTTTTGAAAAAACTTGATATTTTTTTCCATACCATTACTAAATTTTATAGAAAATAAAAAATTTAATAAAATTTTAAATCTTTTTTGTGATTTTTTAGGTTATATTATATGTAAGCTAGTTTATAAAAGAAAGGAGGTATTTACTTGGAAGATAAAGAATTAATCTATAAAATACAGCACGGAAACAAAGAATTATTAGAGATATTAATTGAGAAATATTATGATGATATTTATAGATTTTGTTATTATAAAACAGGAAATAGCTCACTTTCTTATGATTTAACACAGGAAACATTCTTGAAATTGATTAAATATATAGGGACTTATAAGCATAGAGGAAAATTTAAAAGTTATTTAATTACAATAGCAATGAATGTGTGTAACACTTATTTTGATGAAAATAAAGTAGAGTTAGAAGAACTGGATGGTAATCAAACTTATAAAGGAAATGATTCTAATGAATTATCAAAAATAGAACAAAAAAATTCAATTGACAAAGCATTAAGAGTGCTACCAGAAAAACAAAAAGAAGTAATTATTTTGAAGTATTATGAAGATTTGAAAATTAAAAATATATCTAAAATACTTGATGAAAAAGTACCTACCATTAAATCAAGACTAAAGCAGGGAATAGAAAAATTGAGTAGGTATTTAGGAAAGGAGGAAGTTTATGAGTGAGAAATGGAAAGAAATTTTAAATAAAAACACTTTACCTAAAATTGATAAGCAAAAAAAGCAACAGTCGATAGAAAGATTAAGAATAGAAATAGCAAATACTGAAATAACAGTAAAGGAAAATTATTTTGAAAAGATAAGAAGATATGTTCCTTTTATGAATAAAACAACTTTTCTTATTCAATTTGTATTATTGCTAATAGGAATATTTGTAATAAAGTCGATGGCTTTTGAAAAAACAAGACTAATTTTATCATTAGTTATGCCAATATTAGCTTTTCTTCAAATGATGGAGTTACAAAAAAGTTTTAAATATAATATGTACGAAATTGAAATGAGTTGTAAGATGAACTTAAAGGAATTGATTTCAATTAAGTTGATAATTAATACAATTATTAATTTATGTGTAATGACAATATTGGCTGTAGTGACTGGAACTCATTTTGAGCAGGAAAGTTATGTATTAATTCTTTATTTTTTAGTGCCATTTATGATAGCCAATGTTGCTAACATTGTAACAATGCGTTTATTAAAACATAAGTCAAATGAAATTGTAAATATGACGATAATGTTATTAATTAATGCGATTTTACTTATACTTAATATAAAATTTCCTTGTGTATATGAAATGTCAAGTATTTTAGTATGGATAGGTTTATTATGTATAACAGTATTTTATTTTACAAAAGCTGTTTATCGTTTTTTTGAAGAGGAGGATGATTATATATGGAACTTGCAATAGATAGACTAACGAAACAATATAAAAATAAAATTGCAGTAGATAGATTTTCTATCAATTTAAAACCAGGAGTTTATGGATTATTGGGTAGCAATGGAGCAGGAAAAACAACACTTATGAGAATGATATGTGATATTCAAAAACCAACTTCTGGTCAAATTAAATATAATGGAAAAGATATTAAGCAATTGGGAGAGAATTATAGAACAGTTCTAGGATATTTACCACAAGATTTTGGGTATTATCCAGATTTCACAGCTTATGACTTTTTAATGTATATTGCTGCATTAAAGGGAATATCAAAGGAAAAAGCTGAGATAAGAACAAATGAATTGTTACAAATAGTTAATTTAGAAAATGAAAGAAAACAAAAAATAAAAACATTTTCTGGAGGAATGAAACAAAGATTAGGAATTGCACAAGCAATGTTAAATAATCCAAAGATTTTAATTTTAGATGAGCCAACAGCAGGACTAGATCCGAAAGAGAGAGTAAAATTTAGAAACTTAATTAGCAGTTTTTCACAAGACAAAATTGTTATATTATCAACTCATATTGTATCAGATATAGAGTTTATTGCAGATAGAATAATCGTTATGAAAAAAGGTAATAAAATTTTGGAAGGAACACCAGAAGAACTTTTAAAATCTCTAAATGGTAAGGTATGGAAATGTACAGTTTATGATAAAAAAGAAGTAGCGAAGCTTAATAGTATATATTGTATCATCAATATTCATCAAGAAAATAATTATACAGAATTAAGAATTGTGAGTGATAAACAACCATATTTGCATGCTGTTAATGTAGAACCAAACCTAGAAGATTTATACTTAGCATACTTTCAAGAAAATGAAAAATAAAAGAGAAAGGAATGAAAAATATGGGAACGTTAGTGAAATTTGAATTAAAAAAATTACTTAGTAAAAAGATGAATATTATTGTAATCGCAGTTTGTTTGATTTTAATAACATTACTATTTTCTATGTCAGGAAAAGACTTCCTAGCAACCGACAAGAGTGGAAAATCATATAAGGGAAAAGAGGCTATTAGTGTTAGGAAAGAGCAAATAAAAGAAATATCTGGAGCTTTAACAAACAAAAATATTATAGAAGAAATAGAAAAACTACAAGAGTTACACAATGATCCAAAGAACCTTATTACCAATAGTGATGGAGAAACAGATTTTAATCCTAAAATATATAATGAATATTTAAATAATAGACTAAATCTATTAACAAATATAAACCGTGTATATGCAAACTATAATGCTAGTTATATAACTGAACTATTTAATTTAAATTTAAAAGAACAGAAAGATTTTTATGAAACAAGAGGGCAGAGAATAGAAGAAAAGTTGAATCAAAGTTATGATGGAAAGACATATTCAAACCAAGAAAAAGAATATTGGTTAGAGAAATCTAATAACACAAAAACACCATTTGAATACGGCTTTTATTATGGATATTCTAATTTATATAGTACTTATGAAATGCTTATAATTGGGGTAATTGCTATATGTATATGTTTAGCATCTGTTTTTGCAGGAGAGTATCAAAATGGTACAGATAAAATATTATTAACTACAAAATATGGAAAAAGTAAAGGTGTAACAGCAAAAATACTTGCTTGCTATATATTTGCTAGCATAGTATTTACGATATATTTAATATTTGCTAATCGGAAGTATATTTTTAATGTTTGGTACAGATGGAGGAAATTTACCAATACAGCTTAACTCAATATTAAGCCCATACGCATTAACTTTCTTCCAATCACTTTTATACAATATAGCGATTTCATATACAGTATTATTTGGTATGGTTGGATTAACCTTATTCCTATCATCTAAACTTAAAAACCCTATGACAGTATTAGTAATAGATATTGCTATTATTATGTTGCCAGTATTTTTGAGCATAAAATCAGCATTTGGAATATTCAATAAAATATTATTCTTAATGCCATATAATGCAATATACTCAAACTTTTCTCAAATGGTATCATATAAGTTTGGAAGTATTGTTATTGATTTACCTATGATGACTATAATTACTTATATTTTTATGATGGTTATAGCATTAATTTGTGCAAAGAAAACATATAGTAAACACCAAGTAGAGTAAGTAAATAAGATTATATAATTTTATATATTATTATAAAGCTAATATGAAATAGATATTTGGAATTACCACATTCAGAGTATGGTTTATAAGATAATGAGTAATAAAGGAAGCAAGTTAAATGATTTGCTTCTTTTTTAAATTTATAATATAATCGAATTATCAAAATAATTGGAGGAAAATTTAAAATGAAAAAAATATGGAATGAATGGCTTAAAGATTCAGTATTTATATACTGTGTTATATATACAATAACAACTTTAGTAAATAGCATTGCTTATTTAGTGAGTGGTGCATATTCAGATCCTAATGGAAATTGGCATGAGATAGATAGAGCATTGGTAGTTTTAATAGGTGTTTTAGCTTATAAAATGGCGACAAAACTACCTATTAAGAATACACTTGTTAGAATGATAGTAACTTATATTCCAACAATGTTGCTTACTTTCTTTTATATTTGGCTAACTGGTTTTAGAGAACCACTTGCTTCATCAGCATATCAAGATATATTTATAAACTATACAGGATTATTTTTAATTATATCTATTATGGCAATTATATTAGAAAAGAAAAATAGAAAGTAATACAATTTATAGAAAAATGCAAATTTCAAAATAGTTTAATTAGCACAAAGGTTCTAATTCTTAATTAGAGCCTTTTTCATTAAATATTATTGACAATTTTAAAAAAGAGTACTATAATTAAATCGTAAGTAGTAAGTAATAAGTAGTAACTATTTATAGAAAAGGAGAAATGTATTATGAATAATGTAAATATTACGGAAAAATATACTTTATGTATGTTGAAAGAGAAAAAGATGTTATATGAAAACGAATTAACACCACATCTAATTGTATCTATGATGATAGAAATGATGTTAGATGGAAATTTAGAAATTACTGATAAAAACAAAGTAAAACTTAATGAAAAACTACCAATTTCCAATTATAACAAAAACTTATATGAAATTATGAAAGACTTAAAGAAAGAAGAAATACCTTTAAAAAATATAATAACATCAATTTGTTATACATTGCCAAATAAAAAATTACAAAGTGTTATTGAAGCATTAAAAGAAGGTATGTTAGAAAAAGAACTTATAGTTATAGAAAATAAAAAAGGATTGCTTGGAAGTAAAGAAAAAATTCAAATAAATGAAAGTAAATTTAACAATATTATAGAAGAAATAAGGTCTGAAGTGTTAGAAAAAGGAAAACTAACAGAAGATTTAATTTTATTAACATCTTTACTAAATTCTACTAAATTTCTAAAAAATATTTTTACGAAATATGAAAAAGAAGAATTAAATAATAGATTAAACGAAATAAAAAATACACAAATATCAAAAAAAGTAAAAGTAGCCCAATCAGTTATAAGTGATATGTCAGCACTAACAGCTAGTATTCTACTAACTTCACTAAATTAAGGAAGGTGATAATACTATGTCAAGACAAAGAAATATGGAAATAATTATGAACTCTGAATATGTAACAATAGGAGAATTAGTACGAATTACAAACATGAGATATAGTACACTTAAATATTATACAGAAGAAGGAATTTTACCTTTTGAACAAGAAGATAATGGTTTAACGAGAAGATATAAAAGAGTTGAAAGTATTAGCAGAATAGATGATATAAAAGAACTAAAAGATCAGGGGTTATCTATTGATGAGATAAAAAAGCAAATACTATAATCCAAAAGATATTACTGAACCATAAGTTATAAGTATTGAATGGGAGAAAATATGAAATGAAAGATTTGAGAGAATTAGTAAAATTATTTAAGGAAAATCCAATGTTAATAGTTACAACATTAATTGCAATGGTTATAGGTGCAATGTTAGGAGTTATAGCATTTTATAATGGTTGGCTAGGATAACAAAAAATTACAATTTTGAAAGTAGGTATAGTATGAAAAAGAAAGAGTTAATTATAATTGGCATTCTCACAATATTATTAGCATTTATGGATATAAGTGGATTACCTAGTGCATTATTTATAAATATTGAAGTGCTAGATATTACTCCATTCTATTGGACACTTATGTTTAATTTCATAATTATTGGGGTAATTACCTTTTTAACATTAAAATATCTTTGCCCTAGTTGGAAATTAGGACTTAATAAAAATGAATTGAAAAATGGATTTAAGAAATATGGTATAATTGGAGCTGTTGTAGGCATTATATCAGGTATTGCCTTTTATATGGGATTAACACCTTTCAATTATAGTCCAACAATATGGAAAGTTTTAATTGAGGGTATTATTTATTATATAGGTGTTGCATTAGTTGAAGAATTATATGTGAGAGGTTTCTTATTAAATCTTATTGAAAAACTATGTTATAAAAAGAAAAATAATACTATTATAGCAATTATTCTATCTTCTGTTATTTTTGGATTAGGACATATATTCGGAGTTTTGGGACAATCAATAATTATTATAATTACAAAAATAGTATGGACTATTGCTATGGGAATGTATTTTGGAGCAATATACAAGAAAACAAATAATCTATGGTTACCAATTATTTTGCATTTTATAATAAATGTGTGTGCTTTACCATATTGCTTTACAAGTATTACAAGTTATCCTAATATAAGTCTATATATTATTTTACCTACTTATATATTACTTGGAATATATAGTTTATACATTATGAAAAAAGAAAGATAAATTACATGTATAGAGTAGATGATTAGTTGATGATTGTCTGCTTTTATGATAATATCAGTATAAGTAATTTGTGGGAGAAATATGATTGTGAAAAATTGGAAATTTATATTATTTTGTTGCTTAATAGAATTAGCAATTGTGATATTTATTAGTATAGCCTGTCTTTTTAATAATTCTATATATTATATATTTTATAATTTAATTTATGGTATAGTTATAAGTGTATTATTACCACTTTTAATTTTACTAAAAGAGAAGAAAAATTTTGAAGAAGTTGGAATAAAAAAGTTAGGTAAACGAGAGTTTATTGTATTATTTTCTTTCGTATTATTTTCTATCGGTGGACAAATTATACCTAAAACTATAACAGGGGAACAAATGTCTTGGAATGTATTGCCTATTGCTATTTTACCACTTATTATGACTACTTTTTTTGAGGAATTTTTGTTTCGTGGTTTCATTCAAACAAGAATAGAGAAAGAATTTGGATATGGTATTGCTATTATAATTTCAGGTTTGTTATTTTCACTTTACCATTTAGGTTATCCAGGTTTTAGAACATTTAGTGATATTATGCTTCTTTTTGTAGTAGGTATAGCTTTTGCAATTGCTTTTAAATTATCTAATAATAATTTTGTTGTGTCGTATTTTGTTAATTTGCCCAATGCATTTGTTACTTATATTTTAAAGTATAGCCAATTTCCTAAAATGACAATAGAAAGTACAATTTATGCAGGTATAACAATTATATTATTAGTAATAATATTTGTAAATTATAGAAAGCAAATACAAAAAGATAATAAATTAAAAATTATATAAATTACAATTTAGATAGGAGTTGATTTTAATTGAAAATAGTTACTTATGGGAAGAAAGAAAATGAAAAGATATTATTATTACACCCTGTGTTTACAAGTGCCAAATTTTTTGATTTTGTAATAGATAGATTAAGTAATAAATATTATTTGATTATTCCAACATATAGTGGGCATTACCAAGATTCATACTATATATCAATGAAAGATGAAGAAAAAACTATTGATGAATTTCTAAAAGAAAATAACATTGATAAATTAAAAGCAATTATAGGATTTTCTTTAGGTGGTAATATTGCATTTCATTATTTTTGCAATAATCAAGATAAAGTCGATCAAGTAATAGTAGATAGTGCTCCTATCTTTAAATTTCCAAACATTATTAAAAAATATTTTTATAATAGATATAAAAAATGTTTGCTCAATATAAAAGAACATCCAGAAGATACAGTTAAAGAATTAAATAAGTGCTTTAATGGTATGGGCGAAGTACAGCAATATGTTGCACCAATAGTAACAATAGAAAGTCTAAAAAACTTATTAGAAAGTTGTTATAATATTGAAGCACCTAAATTAGAAAATGATTCACAGAGAAAAATAACTTTTGTTTATGGCACAAATGATATAGCAAGACTTTGCTTACCTAGAATTAAAAAATATAAAAATAGCGAATTTATCCAGATTGAGTCGCTAGGTCATTGTGGTTATTTTAGGGAAAATACAGATGAATATATAAAAAGGTTAATTAGATAAATTACAATTTAAAAGTGAGGTAAGAAATGAAAGAAATATTAAAAGAAAATATACTAAATAAACCTATTCTATATAGTTTTATAATATTTATGATATGTTTAGTAATAAGAATTGTAGAATACTTTATAATAAAGACTGATACAACTTTTATTTCTGAAAACTTTATTCACAAATTGATAGGCATTATCATATTATTATTTTTTCTAAAAGTAATGAATTATAAGTTTAAAGATATTGGTTTTGAAAAAAATAAATTTTTTAAATATTTAATTTATGGATTGATATTAGGGGGGATTTGTTTTGGA
The DNA here is from genome assembly GCA_947648495.1 of uncultured Clostridium sp. Classification (GTDB taxonomy): domain Bacteria; phylum Bacillota; class Clostridia; order TANB77; family CAG-508; genus Scatovivens. The sequence goes on along the minus strand of CANSOA010000003.1, from coordinate 74,402 downwards.
ATATCTTATTTTATAGAATATATAACACTTTATGCAAATTCAAGAAACCCTAGTTTTGAACTTTATGTTAATGGATTTTCTTTAGTTGGAAATGAAGTCAAACATACTGAAATTATATTTTTTATTTTGTGTATTCTACTAAATATTGTTAATGTTATTATGGAAGAAGGAATATTTAGAGGTTTTTTCTTAAAAGTTATCAATAATAAAAATAATTTTTTAAAATCAAATATGATAGTTGCTTTATTATTTGGATTATGGCATTTTGTAATGCCATTAAGGTCAGTTATAAATGGAGATATGAATCTTATTTCTTTTATTGTAATGATATTAGGATATATTGTACTTGCAGGAATTATGAGCATTAAATGGGGTATGTTATACAAAATGACTGGTAGTTTATTTATTGGTATAGGTGATCATTTATTTAATAATATTATTGCTACAAATGTGCTTCATATAGTAACTAATACAGGAGCAGATGAATTGCAAATAGTAAGGATTTTAATAGCACAAATAATTTCGTTTATGATTGTGTGTTTAATTTATAAGAAGATGAAAAATAAAATACCAAGTAATTTGTAAATTACAATTTATCAAAAAAATACTTTTTTACAAAGCTATAGAGAAAAATGCCAATACATTAACTTGTATTGGCATTTTATTCTAATTCTTTATAAAATTCTTTAAACAATTTATCTGTAGAAATATTAAATATCTTTGCAAATCCGCCTAGTTCATAATCTTTAATAATTCTGCGGTTATTTTCTATCAAATGAATCGATTGAGCAGGAAGATCAATGCCTAAAAGTTGAAATTTATTAGATAATTGTGCCATTGATAAATCATTTTTTAATCGATATTCTTTTAAAATATTTCCAAAAACATTAAGTTTTCCATTATACTTTGATGTTGTTCCCATTGTATTATATCTCCAAAATAGAATTATTTAATATTTTAAATTTTATATCAATTTTGACTTGATTTTATCAAACCAGTGCGATAAAATATGGAAATAAAAGTTAATTATCTTCTATATTACCAATATCAAACAATTTGTCGTTATAAAACTCTGATAATGTAATGCCAAAAGCTACTGAAATAAAAAAGATTGTTTCAGTAGAAGGATTTTTAGTTTCTCCAGAAAGTATGGCACGAACGACTGATTCGTTTAGACCAGCTCTTGTTGCTAATTGATGATAATTTTCTATATATGTACTTTGATTTATTAAGTTTTTGATTCTTTGTACGATGGCTTGAGATAATGTCATTTATTGCTATCCTCCCATTTTGTAATTCTATTATTTAGAGGATAGCAAATTTTTATACAGCATAACCGCATTTTAATGCGGTAAAATAAAGCTAGTGAAATTTGAAAAGGAGGTGAAAATGTGTTTAATTGTTGTGATCTATGGGAGCAAATGAGAATTCAAAAATATTATAGTAAAAAGAGAAAATGTAAAAATTGTAGTAAAATTACAATTTTGAATCCAATTTTGGCGTTGTGTCCAGAATGTACAGAATTAGAAATCAGAAGATTAAATGAGAAAATAGATGTGATGTTGAAAGAAAAAGAAGTAGAAAAAAGAGGAAAATCACTTGATTTCAAAAGATTTTTTTTCAAAATTTTAAAGAAGAAAAGGAAATAAAAGAAGAAAAATTTATGTTCTGAATACAATAATCATACTAGAAATTTTTTAAATGTTGTCGAAAAATGTCGTTAACTTTATTAAAAAATAAGATATTTTTACTAGACAAACTCTAGTAATCATGCTACAATAACTTTGATATTTTTAGAAAGAAGAATTAAAATGAAGAAACAAATCAAACAATCAAAATTTTTCTTAAAAATAATTAAAAAACGAGAAATGAGGCGAAGTCTCATATAGACTGTCATGTTCAAAAACTGTTAGCAAAAAGTTGCAAAATATTATATAATTAAAAAGAAAGAAGAATTGAAATGAATAAAGCTATAAAACAGACGGAAGACTTCTTAAAATCAATGATAAATCCAGAAATGAGAGAAAATCTCATTTAGACCGTCATGCCCCAAAAGTGTTAGCAAAAAGTTAAGTAAAAGTATTAAAAATAAAAGACTATATTTTAATTAGAAATAATTAAAGTATGGTTTCTTTTTTTGCTTTAAAAAAGTAATGTATAGCAAAATTTTACAATATACATGAAAAGGAAGGGTAAGTGATAAAATTGGAAATTCAAAAATTTATATACGAAAATGTTGAGTTGTTCCAAATCTATATAACCGAACAAGAGGAAAAAAATAAAGAAATTTTAGAAAAAATAAATCAGCTCAAAGGCAAACAATCAAATGTGACAGTATTTGTAAGTGGAGAAAAAAATCCGATTAATACAATACAAGAAATTTTAAATTATGAAAAAGCCAAAAATATCATATAAAACTATTGCATTTTGCTGAAAAAGAAGATAATATAAACTTGTCTAAAAACATAAATATATTTATCTTCGGAAAGGATAGATATATTGAAAGTTGTATGTTACTGTAGATTAAGTAAGGATGATAATAAAAGTAGATATAGCAGTATTGAAGCACAACAGGAACTGGCTAAAGAATATGCGGATTCGCAAGGTTTTGAAATATCAGAATATTACATAGATGATAATGTATCACGGCTATATTTCAAATGATGAAAGACCAGCGTTTAGTAGAATGTTACAAGACATTAGAGCAGGAAAAGTAGATATTATTTTAGCAAAAGACTTATCAAGAATAGGGCGTAAAGGTAGCAGAACACTTACATTTATCGACGAACTGAAAGAGCGAAATGTGAATTTAATACTAACGAAAGATACTTTTGGAGATTTCAATTTATTAGAAGGAGATGATGATTTATTAGGACTTTCTACCTGGTTTAATGAAAGGTATGTAAAGGAAGTATCCAAAAAAGTAAAAATTGGTATGCACAAACAATTAGAGAAAGGAATATTACTTCAAGGACCTAAGTTTGGCTATAGGAAAACTGCTAAAAAAGGAGAATTGATTGTAGATGAGACAGTTCGAGAGACAATAAAAACCATATTTGATTTATATGAACAAGGATTAGGAATGTTAAAAATTTGTAAAAAATTAAATTCTGAATATCATTTTTTAACTCCATCACAAGTCATTGAAAGAGATTTAAAACAAAAAGGCAAAGCCTATAAGAAACCCGTAAAAAAATTATGGGATATGTATATGATAAAAAGAATTTTAAAAGATGAAATTTATATTGGAACATTGATTACTCATAAGACAGAAAGATATGATATTCATAAAGAGGGAAGAAAAGTAAAAAAGGAAAATCAATATAAATTTGAAAATCATCACGAAGCAATTATTTCAAAAGAACAATTTGAGAGAGTACAAGAATTGATGAAAAAAAGAATTGGAAATTCAAGTATGTATACCAAAAAACAAAGGGACTACATATTTGGTGGCTTTTTAAAATGTGCAGAGTGTCGGTGGTTCGGTTACAGGGGTTGCAAGAGTTCGAAGTCAAAGAGAAGGATATGTGCCTAAAAAATTATATGAATGCCTTAGTTATAGAAAATATGGAAAAGCAAGGTGTGTATGCCATAATGTAAGAGAAGATGTCCTACTTGCAAGTTTAAAAAATTTTTTAATAGCCTTAAAGGATAATTACAAACAAGAAATAGCAAATTTGAGATTGGAAGAATACAAGTCAAATAAACAAAATGATCTAAATAAATTGAAAGATAGTTTAAGAATTTTAGAAACAGAATATAAAGTAATATTATCTGAAAAAATAAAGGAACTAAGTTCTTGTAATCCAGATAAAAAATCTTTTATAGAAAGCACCTATAAAAGTATGGAAGATGAAAAATACAAAGAAATCGAAAATACAAAAAAACAAATTGAGAATTTAGGACAAGAAGATTTGAAGGTTAAAGAGGAGAAATTAAAAAAAAGTATAGACTATTTTAATCAAGTAATAGATAGTAGAGTTCCTGATAAAGCAATATTAAATATGCTAATCGATAAAATTTATATTTATCATGATAAATCGGTTAAATTTGTATTAAAGATAGATATAGAGAAAATGCTCTAAATGGATTAGAGCAAAAAATGTTCAACTGGGTATGCACAATCACAACATTATGCTGGTACAGCTTTTGATGTGGGACAAAATTTGTCTTCTTCGGAGAGATTGGCTATGAGGAATTTGGCGGCAAGTTCGGGGATTTGGACGTATGTGGAGGATGCAACATAGGTTTTGAGGAAGAAATGATAATCGAGGAAATGCCTACAGTAAAGTGCGTTCGAGGGTTAAAGAAAAAATAGAGGACAAGCTAAGAAGAGTGAATTAATTTGCTCTTTTTTATATTGAATACTAGAAATAAATTGTATTATAAAAGAAAAAATACTGAGAATGAAAGCGAGAAGAACCAAATTGCAAAACAGATAATACAAGTTACAGACAAACTTAAAAAAGTAAAAAAGAAAATTAAGATGTGTGATGAAGTTATAAATAATCCTTCTAAAATGAGGAATCAGATACGAGAAGTAGAAGAAAAAGGGAAATTGAAGAAACAGAAAGAAAAGATAAGAAAGATGGAATTATAAATATAGCACAGTGTGTTTTATTACATGAAAATGTTCCTTGAAAATTTCAAGAAAATCTTGAATAAAAGAAGAGAAAATGATAGAATAATTTTGTAATAAAAAATTGTTTTATAAAGGAATAATTTATGCAGGTAAATTATGATAAGCTATGGAAATTAATAATAGATAAGAAAATCAGTAAAACTTACTTAAGTCAAAAAGCTGAAATAACTACAAATGAAATGGCTAAAAGGGTAAAGATGGAAACATTAGTTAGGATTTGTAGAGTTTTAGATGATACATTAGATGATATTGTAGAGATGAAATAAAAACAAAATAGGAGATGATAAAATGTTTAATGAGTTAATTGATGTTAAAGAAGAAAAACTGTTATCAATTGATATAGAATTATTAAATATTTTATTAAAAGATAATAGTAGTAGTAAAAATATAATATGGGCTACAGCTGATTATCAGCAAAATGGAATAGGATTTGAATTTGAATCAGAAATAACAATAAATAAGATAACGGGTAGATATAAGGATTTAATTAAACCTCGTTCAAGAAAATCTAAAGAAGAGAAAGAAACGAGAGCAAGAAATAATGCAGAAGTTTTTACTCCTTCATGGATTTGCAATGAACAAAATAATTTGACAGATGAAGCATGGTTTGGAAGAAAGAATATTTTTAATGTATCATCAGATAAGAAATGGATAACAAACTATAATAAAATAGAATTTAATAAAAATACATGGCAAGATTATGTTAAAAGTACAAGATTAGAAATTTCTTGTGGTGAAGCACCATATCTTGTAAGTAGATATGATACTGTTACAGGAAAAGCAATTAAGGTAGAAGATAGAATTGGACTATTAGACAGAAAATTAAGGATTGTATCTGAAAATAATAATGATGAAGATGTGTGGACTGAATGGTCAACTATTGCTGTAAAAAGTGTTTATGGCTTTGATTGGCAAGGGGATAATGTTCTATTAGCTAGAGAAAACTTATTATATACTTACATAGATTACTATTTTAAAAAGTTTAATAAAAAACCAGATATTCAATTAATAAAAAATATTGCGAATATTATAAGTTGGAATATATGGCAAATGGATGGAATCAAATATGTAATACCGAATAGTTGCAGAAATGAAAAGATACTGGAAATAACATTATTTGGTGAGATAACAGAGGAATACATATGTGAAGGATGTAAAAGTGGAAATAATAAAAAACATAATGGAATATACTGCAAAATAATGAATTGGGATACAAATAGGAAAATAAAATTTGAAACTCTATTAAATAAAAAATAGGAGGAAATATGGAAGGAAAAGAAATAATAGATAATATTATAATTGGCAGAGTTGAACCATATATTTACGCGTTTACTACTAATACTGTACCAAACTATTTGAAAATAGGTGATACATATAGACCTGTTTCTATTAGATTGAATGAATGGAAAAGATTTTTTCCTGATTTGAAAGAAGAATATAAAGAAAAAGCTATGGTTAACTCGGATGTGTTTTTTAGAGATTATGCAGTACACAAATATGTTGAAGAAGAATTGAGCAAAGAAAGACTAAAAGAAAATGATTTACCAAAAGAAATATATTATTCAAATGAATTTTTTAAAAATGCAACTGATAATGATGTAAAAGAGGCAATTAAGAATATCAAAGAAAGTTATGAAAAAAATGATAATAAATATCAATATTATGATGCAAAAACAAACCGTCCAGAAGTATTTCAATTCAGAAGAGAAGATAAAGAATGGAAGCCTAGATCAAATCAAGAGGATGCAATTAGCAATTTTATAAATGCAAGGGCGAATGGAAGAAAAAAATTATTAATGTATGCTGTTATGAGATTTGGAAAATCATTTACTTCAATGATGTGTGCAAAAGAAATAAATGCCAATTTAGTAGTAATTGTTTCTGCTAAAGCTGATGTAAAATTTGAATGGAAGAAGACAGTGGAAGTTCCTAAAAATTTTGAAGGATATAGTTTTATTTCTTCTGATGAATTATCAAGGAATAATAATGAAATCACGGAAAGATTATCTAAAGGTGAAAAAGTAGCTGTATTTTTGACACTACAAGATTTGCAAGGAGATTTAATTAAAGAAAAACATGAAGATATTTTTAAAAATAAAATTGATTTATTAATTGTTGATGAAACTCATTTTGGTGCAAGAGCAGAAAAGTATGGAAAAGTGTTAGAGAATACTAAATATGAAAAAGATATAAAGGATAAATATCAGAAAGAGGAAAATAATATCAATGAATTGGATGATAACTTAAAGATTTTAGATGTTGATATGACACTACATTTATCTGGTACACCATATAGAATATTGATGGGAAGCGAATTTGAAAAAGAAGACATTATTTCTTTTTGTCAATTTTCAGATATAGTTGAAGAACAGGAAAAATGGAATAATGAAAATATATTAAATGATGAAGTTAAAGAATGGGATAATCCTTATTTTGGTTTCCCACAAATGATTAGATTTGCTTTTAATCCAAGCAAAAAGGCAAAAGAAAAGTTAAAAGAATATCAAAAGAATGGATATACATATGCTTTTTCTGCTTTACTAAAACCAAAATCAGTAAAAAAAGCCAAAGATGGATTACACAAAAAATTTGAAAACAAACAAGAAATATTAGAATTATTTGAAGTTATTGATGGAAGTAAAGAAGATGAAAATGTATTAGGTTTTTTAAACTATGAAAAAATAAAACAAGGAAAAATGTGTAGGCACATTGTATGTGTTTTACCTTATTGTGCTTCATGTGATGCTTTAGAGGAATTACTAAACAATAACAAAGATAAATTTAAAAATTTGAATGAATATGAAATTATAAATATTTCTGGAGTTGAAAATTCTAATAAATATAAATCTATTGTAGAAATAAAACACCAAATAAAAGAATCTGAAAAAAACAACATAAAAACATTAACTTTAACAGTAAATAGAATGTTAACAGGCTCAACAGTAGAAGAATGGGATACAATGATTTATTTAAAAGATACAGCATCTCCACAAGAATATGATCAAGCAATTTTTAGATTACAAAATCAGTATATAAAAGAATATGTAAATAATGAAAAAAATGTTATAAAGTATAATATGAAGCCACAAACATTATTAGTTGATTTTAATCCATATAGAATGTTTACATTACAAGAACAAAAATCAAAGATATATAATGTAAATGTTGAAGAAGCAGGAAATTCATTGTTAGAGGAAAGATTGAAAAATGAATTAAGAATTTCACCGATAATCACAATAAATAAAAACAAAATTATAGAAATTAAACCTAAAAGTATAATGGATGCTGTAAGTGAGTATTCAAAAGAAAAAGGCGTGATTGATGAGGTAAATGATATTCCTGTAGATTTAAAACTATTAGATAATGAAGAAATAAAAAATGTAATAGATAGACAAGCTGAACTTGGCTCAAATAAAGGATTATCAATTGATAATACAAATGATGAAGATGGAGAAGATTTAGATATTTCTACATCTGACTCAAGAGATAATAACGCACAGAATAGTACAATAGATAATAGTAGAGAAAATGAGGAGAATAACGAAGAAGAACCAATAAACTATGAGAAGAAAATTAGAACTTATTTTGCAAGAGTATTATTTTATTCATTCCTGACAGAAAATGAGATAATTTCTTTATCGCAAGTTATTAATTCAATTGATAGTAATGAAGACAATAAAAGGATTGCTAAAAATCTTGGATTGAGTAATGTTATATTAAAATTGATGTATGACAAAATGGATGCTTTTAAATTAAGTCAATTAGATTATAAAATACAAAATATTAACATGCTATCTAAAGATGATAGTATGCAACCAATTGAAAGAGCTATTATAGCAATGAATAAGTTCAAAAAATTGTCACAATCTGAAATAGTTACACCAAATAATATTTGCAGAGAAATGATGGAATTAATACCAAAGGAAAATATAATTGATATTTGTAATAAAAAAGGTAAAATTCTAGATATTGCTAGTAAAATGGGAGAATTTTCTTTAGTAATTTATCAAATATTGACGGAATTAAATATAGATAACCATATAATTAACGATATAATATATTCAATACCAACTTCAAGTATAGCGTATGAATTCACAAGAAAGATATACGAGATTTTAGGATTAAATGTTGATAATATAGCAGCATTCTTTAATGCATATCAATTACTTAAGATAACTGATAAAAATGCAAGTATTGATTATAGCAAAGTAAAAAGACTTCTATTACAACAGAAAAAGTTTTCTGAAATTGAGTTAAAGGAAAATATTTTTTATAAAGAAGGAGATGAAAAAATGAATTTTGATGTTGTTGTTGGAAACCCACCATATCAAGAAAATATAGGAAGTAAGTCTAATGCATCTTTAGCAAAGCAATTATATCCTCTTTTTATGACTATTGGAATTAAATTAGAACCAGATTATATGACATTTATAACTCCTTCTAGATGGTTTACAGGTGAGGGACAAGATGCGTCATTCCCACCATTAAGAAAATTTATTAAAGAAAATAATCATATAAAAACTATAGTAAATTATGGAGATAATAAGGAGGTATTTACGGAAGAAAATATAGGAAGTGTTAATTATTTTTTATATGATAAAGAATATAAAGGCAATGTTGATTTTATAGAGATAGTAAATGGGAAAAAAACATATGCTAATAGACCTCTTTTTGAAGATGATATGGATGAAATAATTCATTTAAATGTTTTAGTAAATATTTTAAATAAAGTATATAAAAGGGACGATTTTGAATCATTAACAAAAATAACAACAGGTAGAAATCCATTTAAAGTTCCTGAAACTAATGAAACACTAAATAAGGTAGTTGTAGATAAAAAAGATAAAAAGAATAGTATTTGCATTAGATGTGCAAATGACACGATAAAGTATACTTCAATTGATATTGTAAGTAGAAATTTTGAATTAGTAGATAGGTGGAAAGTTTTTTCATCAAAAATGAATGGTGCGGCTGGAACGTTAATGGATGCGAAACAAGTTGCCATAATTGGTAAAGCTTTTATTGGTGAACCTAAATCTATATGCTCTGGTGCATTGATTACGTTTGGAAATTTTGAATCAGAAACAGAGGCAGTAAATTTAAAAAAGTATATGGAAACAAAATTTTTAAGAGTAATGGTGGGAATTATGAAATCTTCTAGGGCAATATATCAAAATGTGTATAAATTTGTTCCGATACAAGATTTTACAAACAATTCTGATATAGATTGGTCAAAAACTATTCATGAAATAGACTTACAATTATATAAAAAATACAATTTAATAGAGGATGAAATCTCATATATTGAAAGTAAAATTAAAGAAATGGAATAGATAAAAATTATATAGAAGACAAAATATTATATTGGTGATATTTTGTCTTTTTTATTATGGGAGAATGAAAAGTATGATTCTAGATTGGAAAGAAGTTTAAAAAAAGCTAGTTGCGAAAGGAAAAAATGATATTATCAGCGATGATAAAAGAAATTGTTGTCTATGACAATAAAATTGATATTCATTTAAGAATTAGTTTTAACGAATTCTTGCGAATAGCACAAAAACTGGGTTCTGGGAAGAATAGCAAAAAACGATAATCGAGGAAATGCTTACAGTAAACTGCGTTCAAGGGTTAAAGAAAAAATAAAGGATAAGTTGAAAAGAGTAAATTAATTTTGAGAGTTAATTTGCTCTTTTTCTATACTGCATAGAAAGGAGTGAAAGTGGAAGAAAAGCAGAATATAGGGTATTATTCTATCATACCAGCAACTATTTTTTATAATAGGAACTTAAAAGCAAATCAAAAGATTTTATATACAGTGATAACATCACTTAGCAATAAAGAAGGATATTGTTTTGCATCGAATAAATATTTAGCGGATAAATTGAATGTTGGAACCAATACGGTTTCTGGTTGGATAACGGATTTGGAAGAATTTATATACCAGCCGATTTTTTTATTTAAAAATTTTGAGAAAAATTGAAGTAAAAATATAACTATAATTTATGTTCTTTACTTCCTAACAAGCATGGCATTTGTATATACACAAATGCTAAACTATGGGGTCCCCCAATCTTCTTTTAAGAAAAATTGTAAGGAGGTAAAAAATGGTGATGACAAGTTTGTGGAGCGTGAAACAGAGAATCGATGAAGAGAGCTTCTAGAGACAGGTTATTACTTATCGAATTTTGTCGATAGGTTTTCGACAAAATGTGATAAATGTGTTGTTAAAATAATGTATTTGTGATATAAGATATAATAGAATAGTTATAAACTGATGGAGGGGAAAATGGATAATAAAAATAATCGACAAAGAGAAGAATTGCATAAAGCAATATGGTCAATAGCAGATGATCTAAGAGGTTCAGTAGATGGATGGGATTTCAAACAATATATTTTAGGTATCATGTTTTATAGATATATTTCAGAAAATATAACGAATTATATTAATGAAGGAGAAAGAAAAGCAGGAGATATTGAATTTAATTATGCAACATTAAAAGATAGTGAAGCAGAAACGGTAAGAGATGAAATGGTAAAAGTTAAGGGATTTTTTATTCTTCCTTCAGAACTTTTTGTTAATGTTTGCAAAAGAGCAAGAAATGATGAAAACTTAAATGAAACACTTGAAAAAATATTTAATAATATAGAGAATTCAGCTAAAGGTCACGAGAGTGAAGATAATTTTTCTGGACTATTTGATGATATAGATGTAAATAGTAATAAATTAGGGGCAACGGTTGCAAAAAGAAATGAAAAGCTTGTTAAAATTTTAGAAGGAATAGCAAGTATAAATTTAGGTAATTATCAAGATAACAAAATAGATGCTTTTGGAGATGCTTATGAATTTTTAATGAGTATGTATGCATCAAATGCAGGTAAGTCTGGAGGAGAGTTTTATACACCACAAGAAGTAAGTGAACTTTTAACTAAACTTGCTATTGTAGGAAAAACGTCAGTAAACAAGGTATATGACCCTGCCTGTGGTTCAGGTTCATTATTGCTAAAGTCTGCCAAAATACTAGGTAAAGAGAATGTTAGAAATGGTTTTTATGGGCAAGAAATAAATTTAACTACATACAATCTTTGCAGAATAAATATGTTTTTACATGATATAGGGTATGACAAATTTGATATTGCATGTGAGGACACTTTAGTTTCTCCTGAGCATTGGGATGATGAACCTTTTGAAGTAATTGTTTCAAATCCACCATATTCAATTAAATGGGCAGGAGATGATAATACAGTTTTAATAAATGATCCAAGATATTCACCCGCAGGAGTATTAGCTCCAAAATCAAAAGCAGATTTTGCTTTCATTATGCATTCTCTTTCATGGTTAGCTACAAATGGAACTGCATCAATAGTTTGTTTTCCGGGTATTTTATATAGAGGTGGAGCAGAACAAAAAATAAGAAAATATTTGATAGATAATAACTTTGTAGATTGTATTATTCAGTTACCAGATAATCTATTTTTTGGTACAAGTATTGCTACTTGTATTATGGTTTTAAAGAAAAGTAAAAAAGATAACAGTACATTATTTATAGATGCAACAAATGAATGTGTTAAGGTAACAAATAATAATAAACTAACAGATGAAAATATAAATAATATAGTTGAAATATTTACTAAAAGAGAAGATAAAGAATATGTTGCTAAACTTGCTTCTAATAAAGAAATAGAAGAAAATGATTATAATTTATCAGTTTCTACTTATGTAGAAAAAGAAGATACAAGAGAGAAGATAGATATTGTTGAATTAAATAAAGAAATAGAGGAAATAGTTGAGGGAGAAAATAAACTTCGTATTGAAATAGCTAAAATAATTGCAGAGATAGAGGTGTAAAATGGGAAAAATAGATGATTTAATAAAAAACAAATATCCTAATAGCGTAAAACTTTTAGATTTGGAAAAATGCTGTAACATATTAGATAATAAAAGGAAGCCTGTTACAAAGTCTGCAAGAAAAGCAGGAGAATATCCATATTATGGAGCAAATGGAATTCAAGATTATGTAGCCGACTACATATTTGATGGAAAATATGTATTAGTTGGAGAAGATGGTTCTGTGATAAATGAAAATGGGAATCCGATAGTAACATGGGCTGAAGGAAAAATATGGGTAAATAATCATGCACATATTATTGAAGAAATAGAAGGAGTTTCTTTAAGATATTTATATCATTATATTCAAACAATTAATGTAACGAGTTTTATACATGGAAATATACCAAAATTAAATCAGGGTGATTTTAGAAAGCTTCAAATTGCTGTACCTCCAATGGAGGTACAATGCGAAATCGTGCGTATTTTGGACGATTTTACATTACTTTCAGAAGAGCTTTCAGCAGAGCTGAAAGCTAGACAAAAACAATATGAGTATTATAGAGATAAATTACTTAATTTTAAAGAGTTAAAACAAGCAAATTAGGGAGTAAATTATGAGTAAATATAATGTGGTAATGGAAACAAGTAATTCTACTGTTGTTACGGAATATGAGCCATTAAAAAGAAAATCAAAAGCTTACCAGAGTGAAGCAGAACTTGAAAAAGAGTTTATTAGAATGTTAACTGAACAAGGTTATGATTATTTAATAATCCATGATTCTAAAACACTTAAAAAAAACCTTCGTACCCAATTAGAATTATTAAATAATTATCAATTTAGTGATAGTGAATGGGCAAGATTTTTCAATAATAGCATTGCTAATAAAAATGATGGAATTGTTGAAAAGACTAGAAGAATTCAAGAAGACTATATTCAAGTATTAAAAAAAGATGATGGAACAAGTAAAAATATCTATTTGTTAGATAAAAAGAATATTCATAATAATAGATTACAAGTTATAAATCAATATGTTGAAAATGAGGGGAATTATAATAACAGATATGATGTAACGATACTTGTAAATGGACTTCCTTTGGTTCATGTTGAGTTAAAGAGAAGAGGAGTAGCTTTAAAAGAGGCTTTTAATCAAATAAATAGGTATCAAAGAGATAGCTTTTGGGCAGGTAGTGGACTTTATGAATACATCCAAATATTTGTAATTTCAAACGGAACTAATACAAAATATTATTCAAATACTACAAGAAAAAGTCATATAAAAGAGCAATCACAGACTAGAAATAAAAGTAAAAAAACAAGTAATAGTTTTGAATTCACTAGCTATTGGGCGGATAGCAATAATAAAGTAATAAATGATTTAGTTGACTTTACTAGAACATTTTTATCAAAACATACTATTCTAAATATACTAATAAAATATTGTGTATTTACATCTGAAGAATTACTACTTGTCATGAGACCATATCAAATAGTTGCTACAGAAAGAATTTTAAACAAAATAGAAATATCAACTAATTATAGGAAAATGGGAACACTTGAAGCAGGAGGTTATATTTGGCACACAACTGGTTCTGGAAAAACGCTTACATCATTCAAAACCGCTCAACTTGCAAGTAATTTAGAATACATAGATAAAGTCTTATTTGTTGTTGACAGAAAAGATTTAGATTATCAAACAATGAAAGAATACGATAGATTTGAAAAAGGTGCTGCAAATGGAAATAGAAGTACAAAAATACTTCAAAAACAATTAGAAAATACAACTTCAAAAATAATTGTTACAACTATCCAAAAATTAAGTGAATTTGTAAAAAGAAATCCAAATCATTCAGTATTTCAAAAGCATATTGTCTTAATATTTGATGAATGTCATCGTTCTCAATTTGGCGATATGCACAAAATGATAGTTAAGAACTTCAAAAATTATCATTTTTTTGGATTTACTGGTACACCGATATTTGCTAAAAATGCTACGAATAAATCTAATCCTGATTTTTGCACAACTGAACAAGCTTTTGGAGACAAGTTACATACATATACAATAGTTGATGCTATCAATGATGGAAATGTACTTCCATTTAGAATCGATTATATAAATACAATTAAGAAAAAAGAGGGAATGACGGACAAAGAAGTGCAAGCTATAAATACTGAAGAAGCTTTGTCTTCTCATGAAAGAATTAGTAATGTAGTAAATTATATAATTGAACACTTTGACCAAAAAACAAGAAGAAATTCATTTTATGATTTAAAAGGGCAAAGAGTAAATGGATTTAATTCAATGTTTGCTGTTAACTCAATACCAATGGCAAAGAAATATTATTTAGAATTTAAAAAGCAATTAGAAGAAAAACATAAAGATTTATCTATTGCAACAATATATTCTTTTACAACAAACGAAGAAGACACATCTAATGGAATATTAGATGATGAAGGATTTGAAACTGATTTATTAGACCAAAGTTCAAGAGAATTTTTAGATTTTGCAATAGACGAATATAATAAAAAATTTAAAACAAACTTTTCATCAGAAGGAAATGGCTTTCAAGATTATTATAAAGATTTATCTGATAGAGTTAAGAAAAGAGAAGTTGATTTACTTATAGTTGTCAATATGTTTTTAACAGGTTTTGATGCTACAACATTAAATACATTATGGGTGGATAAAAATTTAAAACAACATGGGCTAATTCAAGCATATTCAAGAACTAATCGTATTTTAAATTCTGTAAAATCTTATGGTAATATAGTTTGTTTTAGAGATTTACAAGAACAAACAAATGATGCAATTAGCTTATTTGGAGATAAGGATGCATCAGGAATAGTTTTGTTAAAATCTTATGAAGATTATTACTATGGGTATGAAAATGAAAAAGGCAAGAAACAGTTGGGCTATGAAGAAAGAATTGCGATTTTACTTCAAAAATATCCTTTGGGAGAGCAAATTATAGGAGAACAAGCCCAAAAAGACTTTATTGTTTCTATGGGAAATATTTTAAGACTGAAAAATATACTATCTTCATTTGATAAATTTGAAGGAAATGAAATACTTTCTGAAAGAGATTTTCAAGACTACATAGGAACTTATACAGATTTATATGAAGAATTTAAATCCAGAAAAGATAATGAAGAAGTAGAAACTATAAAAGATGATGTAGTATTTGAGATGGAACTTGTAAAACAAGTAGAAGTAAATATTGATTATATATTAATGTTAGTTTCCAAATATCATCAATCAAATTGTGCAGATAAAGAAATATTAGGTTCAATTGATAAAGCGATAAAATCAAGCTTAGCACTTCGTTCTAAAAAAGAGCTTATTGAAACATTTATATCAAAAATAAATACAAATATGGATGTTATGAATGACTGGACTAAGTTTGTAAAGGAACAAGAAGAAACAGATTTAAAGAAATTAATTGAAGATGAAAATCTTAATGAAGAAGAAACAAGAAAATTTATAGACAATTCATTTAGAGATGGACAGATTAAAACTACAGGAACTGATATTGATAAGATTTTACCACCAATGAAAAGATTTGGAGGAGGAAATAGAGCCGAAAGAAAAGAAACAATTATTAAAAAAATAAAGAAATTTTTTGAAAGATATTTTGGAATTTGGCAATCAGATAATAATGATGAAAAGACTATGGTATATGATATTACGGAAAATTATAATGAAAGTTTAAGTATGGTAGCAGAAGAAGGAGAAGAATATAAGGTGAACATAAATAAGAATTAATATATTTATATAAAGGAGATTTGAAATATGGCTAAAAATATTGAACCCAAATTAGTAACTATAGGAAATTATTTAAAATTAGAAAATGATGCCAAATTTATAATACCTGAATACCAAAGAAAGTATGCATGGGAAATATCAAATTGCGATAAATTATGGTCAGATATTACAGACTTTATAGAAAGTAAAAGTAAAGATTTATACTTTTTTGGAACTATTATAATAAATTGTTCAAATGATGATACAGAATTAGGATTGATAGATGGACAACAAAGAACGACAACATTTATGCTTTTATTAAAAGCATTACTTACTAAAATTAATGAAACATTAGAAAATATGGTTGATGACCCTGAGTCTGAACAATTAAAAAGAGGACTTAGAGAAAGAAGAAGAAATTTAATTAGTATATTATATAAAACCGATCCAGACGATATAACTGATGAGCCAGATGAGAAAAAAGATAAAGAAATATATAGTAGTTTCAGTAGTTTAATAAATAATTCTAATCAAGAAAAAGATGAATATAAAGAAGAACTTATAAATATTATGAAATCTTTAAAATATGAAGAAGCTGAAGAAAGTGCAATCAAGATTCCGTACAAACAAAGAGACAATCGATATACTAATTTTTTTAAAAATTATAAACATTTTTATTTTAAAGAAGATTTAAATAAAATAGATTTTTTAAATAAATTTACAAGAAAAATTTTAGAAGAATGTCAAGTAATCGAAATCAAAAGTTGGAAAGTTGAACAAGCAATAACTATGTTTAATTCCTTAAACTCTGATGGTATGCCATTAACTGATTCAGATATTATTTATTCAAAAATGTTCGCTGCCACTCAAGATGATGAAGAGAAAAAAATATTGGGGGAAAAATGGAAATATTTGATTGACTTAACAAATGAATTGGAAAATGAGAAAATTGTAAGTTTAAATGGACTTTTAAATCAAAAAATGTACTTATATCGTAGTATTAATGGGGATACGATGAATGCTAGTGGTAATATTGATGTTACTACTCCAGGATTAAGAAAATATTATACTGACCAAAACACAGATTTGATTAAAAAACCTATAGAATTTTGTAATGAATTAATTAAACTTGCTGAAATATGGAATATTGCAAAAGAAAATAATACAATGAAAGTTTTATTTAAGTTTAATGATAACTCAAAATTATTTCTAGCAAGTTATTTCCATAGATATGATTCTTATTTTGTTAATGGGGATAATGAAAAATTTATTATTAGTGAAAAGGATAAAAATAATCTTATTAATAAAATTGAAGAGATAGCTGAGCTAATGCTTAGATTACTTGTTATTTTATCATTAGTAGAAGCTGGTTATTCAAGTTCAAATTTTAAGTCATTCCTTTTTAAAGAAGAAATAAAGTTTACACATAATTCAATTTCTTTTGAAGAGATTAAAAAAGATTTTGACGAACACATTAATAAATGTTGGCAAAAAGATAATATTATATCAAAAATAAATGATTATGAAAAAAATGATATAGTTTATTTAAATGAATATTTATTTGCTAAAGAAAACAAAAAAGAATTAAGAATTGGTTCAAATATTGATATCGAACATATTATGCCACAAAGTGGAAAGAATAAAAAATTGATACAAAATGATGCTGGTATAGAAAATGATGATATGTTTGCTAATTATGTTAATAAAATTGGCAATAAAATATTATTAGAATATAATATAAATCGAACAATTGGAAATGAATGGTTCAGAACTAAAGTATCAACGGAAATTAGTGAAAAATCTGGATATATTGATAGTAAGTATCCATTAGCACAATATTTAGTAGAAAGATATAAAAAAGAGCCAAAACCATATTGGACAAAGTCTGATATAGAGACAGCTACAGAAAACGCTAGTAAAAGAATTGTAAATTTTATATTTGAAGGAAATGTAAAAAAAGAAAAATAATATTTTATAAATAAAAATAGGCGGGATTATAAATGTACTGAACCCAAAAAGTTAGACACTTTTTGATTAAGTTTATATTAAGCAACTCGAAGGAAATGAGTTCTGTAATTTACAGGGCTCATTCCTTTTAATTTACCTTTAATCCTTTTATTATTATAATAATCTATATAATCATTTAATTCTTGTTTAAAATGTTCTATTGACTTAAATTCCTGCAAATACAACGATTCAGATTTTAGTAATCCAAAAAAGTTTTCAGCACAAGCATTATCTAAAAAAATCCTTTTCTAGACATATTCTGTCTAATACCTTTTTTCTCCAAAGCACATTGAAAACTAAATAAAAATCATTAAATACACTCAAAAAAACTCTTACTCAGTCATAGCACGAGCGCGATAAAACCGTCCCACGCCTTGAGAATAAGTCTGATAATCAGATAGGTGAAAATTGCTGAGCTTGTTAAGGTTTTGCCTGTTACAAGGTCAGTATGGCTTAGAACCTGAGGGCTTGCCCAAACCAAATAATAATTACAGTAATTATTATTTTTATTTTAAATATATTTAAAATAGAGGTGTTTCATTTGAAGAAAGAAAAAAATAGTACAGAAGCAGAATACAGATTAGAAACAAATGAAAATGGGCAAAAAGTCATAAAAAAATTTAGTCAAGAAAATACCGAAGAAATCAATATTATTTTTGAAGAAAACGAAACAAATGTAATGACAGAAGTATTAAAGCAATTATCAAAATATTATATCGAAGAAATTTTCAAAAAGAAAATGTGAAAATAACAATAAATTAGAAAATTTGCACATTTCTAAAAGCGAAAAATAAATGCTATTCTAAAAGAAAAGAGGAAAAAACAATGAAAAGAGTTCGATGTTTATACAGAGTATCAACGGTTAAACAGTTGGACAAAAACGACATTCCAATGCAACGAATTGAATGTATGAAATATATAGAAATGATGCCAGATTGGAAATTTGACAAAGAATACATTGAAAAAGGTGTGTCAGGCTACAACAAAAAACTAGAAGACAGAGATGTTCTGCAAGAAATCAGAACTGATGCGATTAATAAAGAATTCGATGTCTTACTGGTATTTATGTTTGACAGGCTCGGAAGAAGAGACGACGAAACTCCTTTCATTGTAGAATGGTTTGATGAACACGGTATCGAAGTGTGGTCGACACAGGAAGGGCAACAGAAGTTTGAATCACGAGCCGACAAATTAATTAACTATATTAGATATTGGCAATCTGGTGGAGAAAGTGAAAAAACTTCAGTAAGGGTTCGAACGAAGCAAAGACAAATGATTGAAGAAGGTATTAATATCAGTTCTGTTCCTCCTTATGGTTATCAAATGGTGAAAACGGGAATTTTCACAAAACGAGGTGTGGAGCGAAAAACGTATGAAATTGTAGAGTCTGAGGCAGAAATCGTGAGAAAAATATTTGATTTATTTACCGAAGAGGGTTATGGCGGAATGAGAATTGCCAAATATCTGAATGAGAAAGGCTACAAAACTCACAAAGGTTGCGAGTGGAGTTACAGCACGATTAATAATATGCTTCGAAATCCAACTTACACTGGTTATCTATGCTTTCATAAAACGAGTGTGCCAATTGGTGGTGGAAAGCGAAAAAGAGTGTCCAATAAAGAAGATTGGATTTATTCGAAGGATAAAATTCCAGAAATTCAGATTATCTCAGAAGAACAATTTAAAAAAGCGCAAAAAATCAAAAAGGCGAGATGCAATAAAAACAAGCAATGTGAAGAGGAAAATAAGGAATATTTCAGTTATCAAACCAAAGGAGATATGCTTTTTACTGGCTATATTGTGTGTGGTGGCTGTGGCTCAAAACTAACGACTAGAATTTCCAAAAGAACAATAAAATTGGAAGATGGAAGCAAAGGCTATACAAGATATAAATATTATATGTGCAGCCATAAGGCTTGTGGTAGAGAGTGCAATTGCAAGAAGAAAAGTCATAAAAATAATTGCATTGAAGAGCCAGTTTTGAATGAAATTTACAAATATTTTGATTTATTAGAAAAACGAGATTTGTCAGAAACATTAAGAAAAATTCATAAAAATACAAATGAAACGGAAGGAAAGCAAATCAGAGAATTAGAAAAAAATATCAAAGAATATTCGAATAAAAATGATTTGCTAAAAGAGGAAATTATAAATGTGATAACAGGAAAAAGCACTTTTTCACGCGAATTAATTTCTGAATTAATGGAAGAAAATAAACAAAAGATAGAAGAATTTCAAAGACAAAAGATAGGATTAGAGAGCCTAAAAAAGCAAAAAGAAGTAAATTTTGAACAAATGCTAAAAATGAAAAGTATGATTCCAAATTGGAAAGAAGTTTTAAAAAAAGCTAGTTGCGAAAGGAAAAAAATGATATTGTCTGCCATGATTAAAAAAATTGTGGTATATGACAACAAAATTGATATTCATTTAAGAATTAGTTTTAACGAATTCTTGCGAACAGCACAAAAACTGGATGAAAAGTTTGCTCAAAACCTGTGTAACACGAGAACCAATCAACCTAACTCCACGCTGGGTCCATTTTGATGATAGAACAGTAGCAGCAGGCTACCCAACAGTACGTTATGGAAGCAAGGGAAATTATGTATGTGTGGCGCAAGATGCATTAAATGCCTTAGGATTTACAACAGGTGGATTAGATGGTGTATTTGGAACGCAAACAAGAAATGCAGTTTCGAGTTTCCAAAGTAGAAATGGTTTGTCAGCAGATGGAATTTTAGGTCCTAATACTTGGAGTCGATTAATGTCTCAAGTAAATGGCATAGGAAAAACAGGTACAGTTATAAATTAGAATGAAAACTGCACAAAAATTAATTTAAGTTAAATAAACAAGTAGTAAAAAATTTACTACTTGTTTTAATTTTTAGAAAAACTTTACACAACACTCCGAAAAGTGATATAATCGAAATCGAAAAGAGGAAAAACAATGACCAAAAAATATCTCGAAAAAAATGTATTAGATAGTGCGATTGAAAGATTACAGATTGTATTTGACAATTTTGATAATGTCTATTTTAGTGTCAGCGGTGGAAAAGATAGTTCTGTTATGGTGCAGTTAGCGAACCGAGTAGCCAAGCAAAAAAATAAGAAATTTGATGTCCTATTTGTTGATTTAGAAGCGCAATATCGTTATACAATTGAACATATTGAAGAGCTAAAGCAGTTGTCTCAAATTCGTGATTTTTATCATATTACTTTGCCAATCGCTCTTAGAAATGCTGTATCTGTTTTGCAACCAAAATGGATTTGCTGGGAGGAAGAAAGTCGATCTTTGTGGGTAAGAGATATGCCAAAAGACAGTATCAATATGCGAAATTGCCCATTTGAATGGTTCCGAAAAGGGGAAGAATTTGAGGAATTTATTTTGCAATTTGCCAGTTGGTATCAAAAAAAGTATCAAGGAAAAGTCGCATGTGGCGTAGGAATTAGAACAGATGAAAGTTTGAATCGATTTCGTACCATCGCTTTGCAAAATAGAAAAGTTATTTTTGAAGATTACCATTGGACAACCAAGTTAAAAATTCATGAAAAACACATTAATGTCTACAATTTTTATCCTATTTATGATTGGGCAGCAGAAGACATTTGGGGTGCAGTTAGCAAATTAGATTTTAAATTTAATTATATTTATGAATTAATGTATAAAAATGGATTGAGTATTTATGAACAAAGACTTTGTCAACCTTATGGAGATGACCAAAAAAACGGCTTAAATCAATTCAAAGCTTTAGAATATGACACTTGGGGAAAAGTGTTAAATCGTGTAAATGGTGTTAATTTTGGTAATATTTATTGCAAAACAACCGCGCTTGGTAACCTTAAATCTTGCAAACCAGCTTTTATGTCTTGGCAGGAATATACGGTGTTTTTATTAGAAAGCATCGGAATTTATAATCGTGATTTAATGCTTCATTATTATCGTAAAATTAAGAAATTTATGATTTGGCATCAAAATAAATATGGTATTCAATTGCGTGATATTCCAGAAATTGCGGAATGCAAATTGGAAGGACAAAAGAAGGTAATTTCTTGGCGAAGAATTGCGAGGGCTATTGAAAAAAATGATTTTTATTTACGCAGATTATCTTTTGCGCAAACCAAAAGTGACGACAAGCAATTAATGGAATTAATTCACAAATGGGACAATTTACTAAACAAAACAACTCTAACCGATGATAAAACATTGCAAAAAATAATTTTAGAAAGAAATGTATAAAGGAGAAATTACATGATTATTAAAATCACAAATCAAGACGAAAATTTTTATCAATATATGGGCAAATTTTTTGGCTCAAGGCTAATAGAAAGGCAAACCAATGATAGAATTTATGATGATGACAACAAAACTTGGTATCTTTACCTAGAAGAAGGGAAAGTAAAGGGATTTGTATCCATTTGCAAAAACATTATCAAAAATATTTATGCAACCAAAGAGGAATATTTAATAGAAATATTGCATGAAATACAAAAGGAAAATGTAATTATAGATAGCATTGTAACAAATTATTACAGCGAAACTTATCAAAAATGCGGTTTTGAAATCAAAAATCAATCCTATAAAAATTTTGTAACAATTTATATGGTAAAAAAGGAGAATGAGGAAAATGAGTGACATAGAATTTCCAGTATTAAATGTAAAAATGGTTGATATTGATAAAGTAATTGCAAATGATTACAACCCGAATAAAGTTGCGCCACCAGAAATGGAATTACTGAAACATTCCATTGAAGAGGATGGATATACACAGCCAATTGTAACATATTATGATTCAAAGCGAGATATTTATATTGTGGTAGATGGCTTCCATCGTTATCGCTGTGCAAAAGAATATTTTCATTTAAAGCAAATTCCGATTGTTACAATTGATAAAGATTTGGAAAACCGCATGGCAAGTACAATTAGGCACAATCGTGCAAGAGGAACTCATCAAATTATTGATATGTCTCACATTGTTTTAACTTTGACACAAAATGGCTGGTCAGAAGCAGAAATTTCTAAACATTTGGGAATGGAATTAGACGAAATTATCCGTTTAAAACAAATCACAGGTTTGAAAGATATGTTTGCCAGTCACACATTTAGCAAGTCGTGGGAGGAATTGGAGGAAAATATAAAAAAGAAAGATTAGTATAGAAAAATTCGTTAATGCATAATAAAATGATAGCGCAAACATTTGAGTTACAATGTTTGCGCTATTTATTTTATTTTGCTAATTCAAAAATGGCTTCTGCATAAATTTTTGTACTTAAAATCAAGTTGTCAAGACTGATAAATTCATTTACTTGATGACACATATCTTTCTGATTTGGCATGTTTGCGCCAAATGCAACACAATTGGGAAAGGCTCTGGCAAAAGTTCCTCCACCAATCGCAATAGGTTCAAGGTTTTGATTGGTTTTTTTGTTAAATATGTTTGTTAAAGTTTGGACCAAATAACTATCTTTTGGCACATATAGTGGAGATTGTTCTGCAGTAAACGTAATTTGCATATCAGGGAAAAGTTCTGTTAAATTTGCATATTTTTCTTTGATTTTGCAAAGCGGTGTTTCAACAGGAACACGCAAATTGACACCAATTTCTAAAATAGAATTTTCATAACCTAAAAAGCCGATATTAGAAGTTAAAATTCCAGATGTATCTTCTATTTTTTGACTTGATAAAAATTGGGGACTGATGATATCCAACAAGCCAATTTTCTCAAGTTTTGCAAGAAGCGAATATTTGTTATCTTTTAAAGTTTTATCCAATTGAGAATTTAAATGTTTTATTAATTTTGCAATAGCGTTGTTACCTAAATCGGGATGGGCTGCGTGTGCAGAAGTTCCGTTAAATTCAAGTTTTGTGATTTTTTCAGAAGAGTTATCTTTTAGGGTAATGGAGCAATATTTGGGGACAACATTTAAAGCATTATGATTGCAATCGATATTTAAAATTTCCATATTTTTAATTGAAAAAGGGTGTTTAATACGCACGGACAAAATTCCCTTTTCTGCATAAATACAAGGAAAATCAGCATCAGGACTAAAACCAATGGTAGGTATTTCCTCGCCAATTTTTTTATAATGGTGAATACATTCCCAATTTTTTTCTTCATCTAGTCCTAAAATTAATCGGACTCTTTTATTTAGTTTTTTGCCTGAGTCCAAAACGGCTTTCATGGCATAAAGGCTTGCAATAACGGGACCTTTGTCATCAATGGCGCCACGACCATAAAGTTTATTTTCTCGAATATCTGGAGTAAAAGGGTCTGTTTTCCAGCCATCTTCAAGTTGAGCAGGAACGACGTCCAAATGTCCAGTAATTGCAACCAAATTTTCGCCTTCGCCACATTCGATATAGCCACAATAGCCATCTAAATTTTTAGTTTTAAAACCTAACTTTTTAGCCAAACTTAAAGTATATTCTAAAGCGTTTTTGCAACCTTCTCCAAAAGGCATTTGGGGCAGATTTGTTTTTGTAGAAACGCTTTTGAATTTGATTAATTCGCAAACAGAATGAATGATTTCGTCTTTTTGAGTTTCAATTATTTTATCAAACATAGAAACCTCCTCGTTAAATTATATTCGTTACTATATCATTGTATGTGAAATAAATCAAGGGATAGGGAGAGACTTGGTTTTGTTTGGGAAAGTGGGGAGTTTTTGTTTAATTTAGTTTAATTTAATTAATTTAATTTTAATTTATTTAATTTATTTTAATTTTAATTTATTTAATTTATTTTAATTTTAATTAATTTAATTTATTATTTTATTTTTATTATAGGATTTTTAGTTTTTTTAGTTTTTGGGGACGGGGACAGTCTTTGTTGTATAGAAAAATAAAGGAAAAGTGAGAAAAAAAGAGGAAATGAAAGTTCAAGAGTGTCCCCGTCCCCAATTTTTTTCTTTATTTTTTACTATCATTTTTATAAATTAGATGTATTTTATAAATTCTAGTAAACATTCGAAATGTAAATTGTGAAAAAATTTTTAATAAATATTGTTATAAGAGTATTTTAAATATGACATCACAATGTTAGTTTTAAGCTAGAAAAATACATAATTAGGAACATATTTAAGAAATTTTTTATTTATTATTTTAAATTTTGATAAAATAATAGAAATTTTTGATTATTTTAAAATTAGGTTTAATATAAGGATTAATTAAATTTTTATTTTGGGGTTATTTTGGGGGACGGGGACACTCTTGAACTTTTATTTTCTCTTTTTCTCTCACTTTTCCTTTATTTTTCTATACAACTAAGACTGTCCCCGTCCCTCAATTTTTTCTCTTCAATTTTTTCTCCTCAATTTTTTTCGCCCAATTTTTTCCCCCAATTTCCTCTCAATTTCCTCCCAATTTCCCCATCAAATTTCCTCTCAATTTTTCTCCCATTTTCTTCCCCCAATTTTTCCAATTTTCGTTCTCCCAATTTTCCTCCTAATTTCCAATTTATTTCCCAATTTATTTTTAAAATCTATTCCCAAATTATTTCCCGATTTTAATAAAATAAACAAATTAACTTATTAGAAAAAGCAATAAATATCTCACAAAAAATTTAAAATATGACATAAAAATGTCAAGTTTAAATTACGAAAATATATTAAAAACAACGCCTGATTTATGGAAACTTTGTATGAATTACTTTGTTTCTTAATAAAATTTTAAGGATTTTTCTATTTATTTTTGGTAATTTTTGTGGTATAATTTAGAAAAATTGTAAAAAACCAAAGAAGATAAATTAAATGAAATGAATTAAAAAAGGGAGGAAAAATCGTGAATTTATTTAAAAAATTAAAAGGAAAAAAGAAAAGAGTCATTATAATCATCATCATTCTTCTTTTAATCATTTTAATGGTTAGAAACAACAAGAAAAAACAAGAGGCTTCTCAAACTGTAACTATTGAAACAGCTACCATAGAAAAAAGAGATATTGCACAAAGTATTAGCGCAACTGGAAAAATTACAACAAGCAATACTAAAAATGTAACTTCAACTTTAACTGGTATAGAAATTGCTACGGTCAATGTAAAAGAAGGTCAACAAGTTTCTGTAGGAGATATTATTTGTACTTTTGATATGACAGATATACAAGAAAACCTAACGCAAGCGCAA
Source organism: uncultured Clostridium sp. (assembly GCA_947648495.1). GTDB lineage: Bacteria > Bacillota > Clostridia > TANB77 > CAG-508 > Scatovivens. The sequence continues at coordinate 48,072 of CANSOA010000003.1, read as the reverse complement.
TCAAGTGCAAATTTATCTTCAGTGCAGGCCAATTTAGGCGTACAATCGGCTCAAAGAAACTTAAATGAGGCAATCAATAGCAAAGGCAATCAAATAGCCAGCGGTCAAAATGATGTAAATTCTGCCAAACAAGCTTATGATACTGCCCAAAATCAGTTGAATCAAGCAAAACAGTCACTTACAGCCAAACAAACTGAACTTGCCAATTTAACCCCAACCTATCAAGCAGAACAAGCCAAATTTGCAGGAATTGAGACAGAATATACAGCCAAACAACAGGCACAAAATACAGCCCAAAATGCTTACCAAGCCCAAGAAGCTGTTGTGCAAAATGCCAAAATAGAATACAGTCAGTATTTTGATGAAACAGGAAACCCAATCAAGCCAGGAGCTGATCCATCAATTGCTACTAATTATACAAATGCAAAAACGATGCTTACCAAATTAGAAGTAGAATTAAACACAGCCAAAATCAGTCTTTCCAACTATCAATCAATTTATGATACAGCAAATACTTCTTTTGCTCCAATAAAAGCGCAATTTGAAGCATTATCAGCAGAAATCGCTGGATTGCAAGAAAGTGTAATTTCTTTGGAAACAAATGTCAATACATTAAAATCTGCCTACGATAAGGCATTAGAAGGTTTAAATAGCATTTCCAGCACAGCAGATATGAACATCGCTTCCATGCAAGATGCTCTAAAAAATGCACAATTAGGCGTTACACAAGACAGTCAAGCACAAAATAGCCAAATGAAACCACTTCAAGATCAATTAGATAAAGGTGTAGTTAAATCAACTGTAAATGGGACAGTAACTGCAGTTGGTGTAAAACAAGGAGATGTTTATGCTGGCGGAAATATTGTTACGATAGAAGGTTGTGAAGAATTAATCATAGAAGCAGAAATTGGGGAATACGATATTCCCGATGTAAAAGAAGGCATGAAAGTATTTGTCAAAACTGATGCGACAAGGGAAGAAGAATTAAAGGGAAGAATTATTTATGTGGCAACTACTGCAACAGGTATAACAGCAACAAACGACACTTCTTTAGCAACAGGAGCCATGTCGACTGGCTCAAATGCGACCTATAAAATAAAAATTGATTTACTTACTCCAAATGAAAGATTGCGTTTAGGCATGAATGCCAAATTAAGTATTATAACCGAATTAAAAGAAGACGTTTGGAGCGTTCCTTATGATTGCATTTATGAACGAGAAGACGGAAGCAATTATATTGAAATTGCCAAAAATGAAGAAGGAACAGAAAAAGAACAATTAAACGTACAAAAAGGTTTGCAAGGAACCTATTATACTGAAATTACTTCAGCAGATTTAAAAGAAGGAATGAAAGTCGTAATGCCAACAGTTGATGCAGGTGAATCTGTAGAAAAATTACTAGAAATGATGGGCGCAGACGCTGGCATGTAAGAGAGGAGTAAAAATGAGTTCAATCATTAAACTAGAAAATATTGTCAAAAAATTCTATGAAGGTGAACCAAATGAATTAGAAATTTTGCATGGTATTTCATTAGAAGTAGAAGAAGGAGAATTTGTCGCAATTGTTGGACCATCTGGCTCAGGAAAATCTACGTTGATGAATACGATTGGAATTTTGGATAGACCAACTTCTGGCAATTATATTTTAGACGGAATTGATGTTGGAAAAGCAAAAGAAAAGGAACTTTCCGAAATTCGCAATCAGAAAATTGGGTTTGTTTTTCAAACTTACAATTTAATTTCTAAAACAAACGCTTTGAAAAATGTAGAATTGCCAATGTTATATGCAGGAATGTCAAGAAGAGAAAGACAAAAAAGGGCAAAGGAATTGCTTACTTTAGTAGAAATGCAAGACAGAAGCAAACATTTACCAGAAGAATTATCACGGAGGACAAAAACAAAGAGTTGCCATTGCAAGAGCGATGGCAAATGATCCAGCGATTATTTTAGCTGACGAACCAACAGGTGCATTGGATTCAAAAACAGGTCGATTGGTAATGGATCTATTTCATAAATTAAATAAAGAAAAGAATAAAACAATTGTGCTAATCACGCATTCAGAAGAATTGGCTTCCGAAACTGACCGAATTATTTCAATTCGAGATGGAAATATTGTAAAAATTAAGACAAAAGGAGGCGGTAAATCATGTTAATTTTGGAAAATATTTTATTAGCCTTCAATAGCCTTTTATCAAATAAAATGAGAGCTTTGTTGACGATGTTGGGAATTATCATTGGAATTGGAGCGGTTATTGCAATTATTACGGTTGGAAACTCGTTAACATTATCCATTTCCGAAAATATGCAATCTATGGGTGCCAATGACATTTACGTTATGGTAGAAGAAAGGCAAAAAGAAGAAAGTAATTCCAAAATAGATGGAGTGCAATATGGTTCTTTGGCAGGAAAGTCTTATATTTCTGAAGATGATTTTATCACTGAAGAAATGATTAATGATTTCTGCAATCGATTTGAAGATGAGATTTATGCCATTAATGTACAAAGTTATTTAGGAAGTGGTGAAGCAAATTATAACAGTAATGCTGCTAGTGTAGAAGTGATAGGAAATAGCGTGGGATATTATGTGACAAATAAATTGAATATATTGGCAGGGCGTATGTTTTCCGCTTCGGATTTTGAAGAAAAAAAGAATGTAACCATTGTTTCTGATGAGTTGGTTGAAAAATTGTTTGAAGGAGATGTCAATCGAGCTTTAGGAAAAGAAGTGCAAGCAGATGTTGGAAATCAGTCGGTTAGTCTTACCATTGTTGGTATATATAAAAATGAGAGTATGAGTGTTATGGGAATGAATATGTCTTCTAACAATTCAACGATGCATATTCCATTAAAAACAGCTATGAGTTTGAGCCATTCAAAAATGGTATTTCCTTACTTGCAAATTAGTACAAAGGTAGGCGTTAATGCAGATGAATTATCTATAAAAATAGAAAAGTTTTTTGAACACTATTATCAAACCAATCACAATTGCTATGTTACGACTATGACAATGGGAAGTATGGTATCCATGATGACTGACATGCTTTCGACTGTTACACTTGCGATTTCCGTTGTAGCAGGAATTGCGTTATTAGTTGGTGGAATTGGTGTTATGAATATTATGCTTGTTTCGATTACAGAAAGAACAAGAGAAATAGGTACGAGAAAGGCATTAGGTGCCAAAAATTCTTCGATACGAACACAATTTATTGTAGAAGCAATGATTATTTGTTTGATTGGTGGAATGTTTGGAATTGCTTTAGGAATTGGCGGTGGTGTTTTGATTTCGAACTTGTTGGGTTATCCAGCTCAGCCATCTATTGCAAGTATTGTGATTTCGCTTGTATTTTCTATGTCAATTGGTGTATTTTTCGGCTATTATCCAGCCAATAAAGCGGCAAAGATGAATCCAATTGATGCTTTGCGTTATGAATAAACGATAGAAAAAGCCTAAAAGGGCTTTTTTTATATGCTTTTGAAAAAAAATAAAAATCTGACCACTCATTCTATTCCATTTTCAAAAAAAATGTTATATAATACAAAAGTCAATAATAAAAATGAGAGGAAAAGCTATGAAAATAGGATTTATATTTCCGGGTCAAGGTGCACAAAGTTTAGGTATGGGAAAAGATTTATATGACCAATACGAAGAGGTAAGACAAATATACAAACAAGCAAGTCAAATTTCTGGAATGGATATTGCAAAATTAACATTTAATTCAGAAGAAACAGAATTATTTCAAACGAAAAATACACAAATTGCAATCTTGACAATGAGTATTGCGGTTTTAGAACTTTTAAAGAAAAATGGAATACAGGCTAAATACACAGCAGGACTAAGTTTGGGTGAATATTCAGCATTATACTGTGGTGGTGCAATCGACTTTGAAGATGTCATTAAAATTGTCAAAAAACGTGGTGAACTCATGCAAAATTTAGTGCCAAATGGGGAATGGGCAATGGCGGCTATTTTAGGCTTGGAAAATTCATTGGTAGAAGAAGTTTGCCAAGAGATAACAGATGGATTTGTTGTTCCTGCCAATTACAATTGTCCTGGTCAAATTGCGATTTCAGGAGACAAAAAAGGGGTACAAATTGCTATGGAAAAGTTAAAAGAAATGGGTGCTAAACGTTGTTTGGAATTAAAAACGGCAGGACCATTTCATACAATGAAATTACAAAAAGCATCAGATGAACTAAAGAAGGAATTAGAACATATCGAAATTAGAATGCCTCAGATAACGGTTATCAAAAATATGGATGCCAAGCCATATTTGGAAAAAGATAATATAAAAGAGATTTTAGCAAAACATGTGATAAATCCAGTTAAATTTTCGGATTCTATTGAATATATGATAAAAAATGGAGTGGATACTTTTGTTGAAGTTGGTCCCGGAAAAGTCCTAACAGGATTTGTTAAAAAAGTAAGCAAAGACGTAAACTGTATCAATGTAAACAATGTAGAAACCTTGCAAAATGCGATACAACTATTAAAATAACATAGGGTGATTATCAATTGCTCTATCATACAGAAAGGAAAATAAAATTATGAGAAATGAAAAAACAGCTTTTATTACAGGTGCAGGTCGTGGAATTGGAAGAGAAATCGCAGTAAAATTAGCCCAAGAAGGCTACGATATAGCGATTAATTATAGAACAATGAATGAAGAATTAGAAAAACTAAAAACACAAATCGAAAATGACTTTGATGTCAGATGTATTTTGGTTCAAGGGGATGTTTCAAAGTTTGAAGACGCAGAAAAAATGGTCAAAGAAATCATTGAAAATTTAGGGAAAATTGATGTTCTAGTTAACAATGCAGGTATTACAAAAGACGGTTTATTAATGCGAATGGCAAAAGAAGATTTTGAAAGTGTCATTGATATTAACTTAGTAGGAACTTTTAATGTAACGCGAAATGTCATTCCACTTATGATTAAACAAAAAGCAGGTAGAGTGATTAATATTTCATCTGTTGTAGGAGTTGCTGGAAATGCAGGTCAAACCAATTATTCTGCATCAAAAGCAGGTATTATCGGATTTACCAAAAGTTTAGCAAGAGAAGTAGCTAGTCGAAATATTTTAGTAAATGCAGTAGCACCAGGTTTTATCGCAACTGATATGACAAGTGTATTAAACGATGCTCAAAAAGAGAATATCAGTACTCAAATCCCATTAAAAAGAATGGGAACTGCAGAAGATGTTGCTAATCTAGTTAAATTCTTAGCATCGGAAGAAGCATCTTACATTACAGGTCAAACCATCAATGTTGATGGCGGAATGGTCATGTAAACCATAGAGGCACAAGGCATCGTGTCCAATAAAAAATGTAGGAGGACCACTCCTACCAATAAATCATCAACCAAAAAGGAGAAAAAAATGGAAAGAAGAGTAGTCATAACAGGATTAGGGTGTATCACTCCAATCGGAAATAATGTAGAAGAATTTTGGAAAGGAATTGAAGAGACAAAATGTGGTATTGACACAATTACAGCATTTGACATAACTGACCACAAAGTAAGTTTAGCAGGTGAAGTCAAAAATTTTAATCCAGAAGATTATATCGACAAAAAAGAAGCTAAAAGAATGGACAGATTTACACAATTTGCTTTAGTAGCGGCAAAAGAAGTCATGAAAGATAGTAATTTAAATGTAGAGGAAATCGATAGTACACGTTTTGGTGTTATTGTAGGTTCAGGAATTGGAGGTTTAATAACAACTGAAACAGGCACAACAGTTTTAAACGAAAAAGGTCCAGCACGAGTTTCACCATTTTTCATTCCAATGGCAATTAGTAATATGGCAGCTGGAAATGTTTCCATAGAAGTAGGTGCCAAAGGGCAATCTTTTTGCTTAACAACAGCATGTGCGAGCGGAACCGATTCCATTGGAGAAGCGTTCCGAATGATTAAACATGGTTATCAAGATATTATTATGGCAGGTGGAACAGAAGCACCAATCACGCCAATTTCAGTATCTGGGTTTGCCAACATGAAAGCTTTATCAACGGCAGAAGATAAGACGAGGGCTAGTATTCCATTTGACAAAGAAAGAAATGGATTTGTTATGGGTGAAGGTTGTGGATTAATTATGTTAGAAGAATTAGAACATGCTAAAAAAAGAGGTGCTAAAATTTATGCTGAAATTGTTGGTTATGGAGCAAGTTCTGATAGTTATCACATTACTTCTCCTGCACCAAATGGAGAAGGTGGAGCAAGAGCTATGACACTTGCAATGCAAGATGCCAAAATCCAACCAGAACAAATAACATATATCAATGCACACGGAACATCTACACATCTAAATGATGCAGGTGAAACATCAGCAGTCAAAACAGCTTTTGGTGAAGCAAGCAAAACGGTTATGATGAGTTCAACGAAAGGAAATACAGGACATTTATTGGGAGCAGCAGGTGGTGTAGAAGCAATTGCATGTATTAAAGCGATCCAAACAGGTTTAGTGCCACCAACGATAAATTACAAAGTTCCAGATGAAGAGTGTGATTTAGATGTTGTTCCAAACGAGCCAAGAAAGCTAGATGTCAAATATGCTATGTCGAATTCACTAGGATTTGGCGGACATAACGGTAGTATTATATTCAAAAAATACGAATCATAATCGTAGGGACATGGGGTACGGTGTCCGAAACAGAATAATTGTAAAATCTATATATGGTTCAAAAAAGAAAGGAGAAAATCATGGAATATCATGAAATCAAGAAATTAATGGACGATATGGGAAATTCAAAATTAACAGAATTAGAAATTGAGTTTCCAGATGGAATTAAAATTAGTATGAAAAAAGACGATGGAAAAAAACTTTCTTCACCAGTTCCGGCAGTTGTTCAACAGCCACAGCCACCAATGAATATTATACAAGCACAAGCGCCAGTAGAAGTGAAGAACGAAAAAACAAAGACACAAGGAAATGTTATAAAGTCACCAATGGTGGGAACTTTTTATTCAAAATCGTCTCCAACAGCGGAACCTTTTGTGAAAATTGGAAGCAAAGTAAAAAAAGGTGATACATTATGTATTATTGAAGCAATGAAACTAATGAATGAAATAGAATCTGAATTTGATGGAGAAGTGGTTGAAATTCTAGCAAATGATGATGAAATGGTAGAATATGGGCAGGTGTTATTTGTCATTCGATAAGCACAATATGGTGAATGTTATAGGATAAAAATGCTATGAATTAAACATAAAATGTAGGAAGAGACGACCGTATCTGTAAAAAATACTCAAAAAAGGAGAGAAAAACATGTTAAATATAAATGAAATCATGCAAATCATCCCACAACGCGCCCCATTTTTGATGATAGATAAAGTGGAAAAATACATACCAGGAGAAAGTTGTACTGCATACAAAAATGTTTGTATCAACGAGCCACATTTTGCAGGACATTTTCCGGGACAGCCAATTATGCCGGGTGTGCTAATTGTAGAAGCTTTGGCACAAACGGGTGCAGTTGCGATTTTGTCAATGGAAGAAAATAAAGGGAAAAATGCATTATTTGGCGGAATTGACAAATTGCGTTTTAAAAGGCAAGTGGTTCCAGGAGATGTGCTGAAATTAGAAGTGAAGATTATCAAGAAAAAAGGACCAATTGGAGTTGGGGAAGCAATTGCCACAGTTGATGGCCAAGTGGCTGCAAAAGGGGAATTAACATTTGCGATTGTGGGATAGAAAAGCCACGTAGCCAGTAAATTGACTACGTGACGTGGTAACTTTAGCGGTTACTTTGGAGAATGGGAAGTATCTTCTAAATGAACGATAGTTCTTCCATATTCGCGGGTGTAGCGTATGACTTTTAAATCAAATGCAGAAAACACTTGAACGATAAGCTTTCGTGAATAGTTTCCATTTAATTTTATTCGCGAAATAGGTTCCTGAGATACGTTTTTGTTACTAGCGAATTTGATATTTGTCTTTTTAACAATATCTTTTAGTAGCTCTAAACGCATTTCCTGCTTCCGATTGATTCCGTGAAAATGTTTGTAACGGATGTAGGTATCACGGAAGTTGACTGCTTCTTGGTAAAATGAATAAATGTTCATACTAATACCTCCTAAAATTTAATAACTAAATTAAACCATAGATTTACATAAAAGTCAATAAGAAAGGAACAAAAAAATGCTTAAAAAAGTACTAATCGCCAATCGTGGCGAAATTGCAGTTCGTATTATAAGAGCGTGTAGAGAGCTTGGAATTTTTACGGTTGCGGTCTATTCAGAAGCAGATAAGGACGCTTTACATACACGCTTGGCGGACGAAGCGGTTTGTATTGGAGGTGCGAAATCTGCACAAAGTTATTTGAATATCAAAAATATTTTGGAAGCAGCTTGCGGAACAGGTGCGGATAGTATTCATCCCGGTTTTGGTTTTTTGTCGGAAAATGCCAATTTTGCGAAAATGTGCGAAGAAAGCAACATCAAATTTATTGGACCATCGTATCAAGTAATTGATTTGATGGGAAATAAATCTCATGCAAAAGAATTGATGAAAAGTGCAGGCGTTCCAGTAGTTCCGGGTTCAGATGGGAGTATCAAGAATTTGGACGAAGCAACACAAATTGCAAATAAAATCGGTTATCCAATTATGATAAAAGCATCAAGCGGTGGTGGCGGAAAGGGAATTCGTCTTGTGAATGCACCAGAAGAGTTGGAGGAAGCTTATGAAATTGTGAAACAAGAAGCTTTGCTTTCGTTTAATGATGATGAGATTTATATCGAAAAATTCATAGAAAAGCCAAGACATGTTGAAATTCAAGTGTTGGCGGACGAATATGGAAATGTTATTCATTTAGGAGAAAGAGATTGTTCGGTGCAAAGGCGAAATCAGAAGGTTTTGGAAGAGAGTCCATCTACGGTTTTGGATGAAATTTTAAGAAAAAAAATGGGAGAATCAGCTATAAAAGCTGTGAAAGCGGCGCATTATTCCAATGCAGGAACCATCGAATTTTTAGTTGACAAATACAAAAATTTCTATTTTATGGAAATGAATACAAGAATTCAAGTAGAGCATCCAGTCACGGAATGGGTGACAGGAGTGGATCTTGTAAAAGAACAGCTAAGAATTGCGTCAGGTGAAAAGTTGAGATATTCGCAAAATGATATTTCTGTCAAAGGTCACAGTATTGAGTGCAGAATAAATGCTGAAAATCCAGAAAAGAATTTTATGCCATCTCCAGGAACCATTACAGATTTGCATCTGCCGGGTGGAAATGGCGTAAGAATTGACACAGCTGTCTATACTGGTTACAAAATTCCACCAGTATACGATTCCATGATTGCCAAAATTATTGTGTATAGCAAAACACGAGAAGAAGCTATAGCCAAAATGAAAGTTGCCTTAGAAGAATGTGTTATTGACGGCGTTGACACAAATATTGATTTTCTCTATCAAATTTTAGAGAATGAAAATTTTATTTCAGGCAATTTTGACACATCCTTCATCAAAACAGAATTTGGCATGTGATGTGCATAAAAATTAAGTAAAGTTCACCATTAAAAAACGTAAGGGCGCGGTCTTGACTTGCCCAAACCACAAACAAGGAGAAAAATTATGGTTATTGACAAAATTAAAAAAAGAAACAAAAACATCCGAACCCCAGAAAGCAAAAGTGATATTCCAATTGGAAAATGGATGAAATGTGAAGAATGCGGAGAAATTTTATACAAAGAAGATTTGCACAAGAATTACAGCGTGTGCATGAATTGTGGACATCATTTTCGCTTGTCAAGTAGACGTAGAATTTGGCAGACGTTGGATGAGGGTTCCTTTCAGCCATTTGAGTTAAATTTAAAAACGGTCAATCCGTTGGAATTAGAAGATTATGCAGTAAAATTGAAAGGTTTGCAAGATAGACTTGGTATGGATGACGCAGTAAGCTGTGGAACAGGAAAAATTAACAAGGAAGAAGTTGTAATTTGCGTGATGGATGGGAATTTTTTGATGGGAAGCATGGGAAGTGTGGTTGGCGAGAAGATTACGTATTCGATTGAAAAAGCCATTGAGCTGAAATTGCCACTCATTATATTTTCGGTGTCGCGGTGGTGCGAGAATGCAGGAAGGCATTATTTCGCTGATGCAAATGGCAAAAACGGCAAGTGCAATTGCAAAATTAAATGAAGCAGGTGGATTGTTTATTTCTGTCTTAACGGACCCAACGTATGGCGGGGTGACAGCGAGTTTTGCGTCGCTTCGGAGATATTATTTTGGCAGAGCCAAATGCGATGATTGGTTTTGCTGGCAAAAGAGTTATCAAACAAACAATTGGCGAAGATTTGCCAGAAGGCTTTCAGACAGCGGAGTTTTTGCTAGAGCATGGTTTTGTGGACAAAATCGTGGAGAGGAAAGATATGAAGGAGACGCTTGGGAGGATTATTAGGTTTCATAAATAGGAGGTTATTGCTAAAAGTCAATTTTGAAATTGGAATAGGGGAGTGAAGATAAAATGACTTATGAATTTGCAAAATATCCAGATGGTACCTTGGGGGTATTTTCTAATATTGGAAAAAAAGAAAACGGTGAGGAATATATTCGTATTACTTTTGAAAGACCAATGGAGTATGGCTTTGATACGTATGTAATTGAGCTTCCAAGTTATCAGATTGTTTTGGAAGATGGGAATTATTCGGATGAGGAAAAGAAAACGTTTTTAGAAACTGTGAAAAATGGTTCTTCTTTCTTCTTTAAATATGCACGCTTAGGAGGATTAGAAATTGCCTAGTATTTTTGAATTAAAGCGGATATAAAATCTACTTTTGGACAAATGAAAATGATGAACCAATTCATGTTCATATTTCAAAAGGAAATCCAACGGCAAACAGTACGAAAGTTTGGCTAACTGAATCAGGTGGTTGTATTGTTTGTCATAATAAAAGTAAGATTCCTGAAAAAGAATTAAATATTATCTGTGAAGATATTTCTTTACATTATTTTCAGATTGTTGAGAAATGGAAAATAATTCATTCAGGTAATATTAAATTTTATTGTTGAGGAATTAAAAGTGAACTTTTTTGGAGCACAAATTTCTGAATAAGATTGTGGAAAAAAGGATAGGAAAAGGGAGAAAATTAATATGTTTTATAAATGTAATGATTTAAAAAATAATGAAATATTATTGAAGTTAAATCATACTTGTCAAGAACAACCAGAAAAACAATGGCTTTCAGCGTATTATTTTGATATTTGCTTGTTGGATGGAACTGTGATAGGATATTGTGATTTAAGAATTGGACATAATGAGAAGACATATATTGGAGGTAATATTGGATATGGAATTAATGAAGAATATAGGGGACACCATTATGCTGTAAAAGCATGTCAACTATTATTTAAACAGGCAAAAAAACATAATATGGATTATATTATTATTACTTGTGTTCCAGAAAATATAGCATCATTGAGAACATGTGAAATAGCGGGAGGTAAGTACATAGAGACAAAAGCTATTCCTAAAAATAATGAAATGTATAAAGAGGGCAAAAGGTTTGTGAAAATATTTAAATTTGAAATATAGACAACTTACAATTTTTAAAGGAGGTGATGATTCTGCCGAAAGATAAACATTTAACAGAAATTGAGGAACTGGAAAATACCATAAAAGAACTGAAAAATTTGAGCAAAGATGAAATGCTAGAAGTGACAAAGGAATTAAAAGAGGCGACCAGCAAGTTGGAGAAAATTGCACGTAAAGAAAATAGCAAATTAACAGCGTGGGAGAGATTGGAAATTGCACGAAATCCGAAACGCCCAACTGCCTTAGATTATATCAATATTATTTTTGATGAATTTATGGAACTTCATGGTGACCGAGTCTTTAGTGATGATGGAGCAATGGTTTGCGGATTAGCAAGTATTGGAAAACAGAATTTTACGATTATTGCTGAACAAAAAGGGAGAAATACGAAGGAAAACATCAAACGTAATTTTGGTATGCCGAATCCAGAAAGTTACCGAAAAGCGATTCGTTTGATGAAACAGGCGGAAAAATTTAGTAGACCGATTGTTACGTTTATTGATACAAAAGGTGCGTATCCCGGTATAGGCGCGGAAGAACGCGGTCAGGGTGAAGCAATTGCAAAAAGTATGATGGAAATGGCACATTTGAAGACACCAATTATTTGTATTGTGATTGGTGAAGGTTCGAGTGGTGGGGCATTAGCGATTGGTGTTGGAGATGAAATTTTGATGTTGGAGAATGCAGTTTATTCAGTACTTTCACCAGAAGGTTTTTCGAGTATTTTGTGGAAGGATGGAACACGTGTGAAAGAAGCGGCTGAAAAAATGAAAATGACGGCTGGAGATTTGAAAAAATTTAAGGTAATTGATAAAATTATTGCTGAACCAATTGGTGGGGCACAAAATGATGTGGAATGTGTTGCTGAGAATTTGAAGAAGGAGATTTTGTCGGCGGTGAAGAAGCTTAAGAAAAAGTCGAAGGATGAGTTGGTGGAAGAAAGATATGAGAAGTTTCGTGGGATGGGGGAGTATGTTTAGTGGATTGTTAGGGTCTTAAAGGGCTTTGCTCCTTAAGAATCCCCACAACGGACGCTGTCCCCTTGACCCCAGCACCTCGTCTGGTGAGGCATTGGTTTGCCTAATTGGGTTGTGAAAGCTGGTTTGTGACCGCGCGATGAGCACGCGAGGGAATTTGATATAAAAATATTTTAAGGAGGATTTTGAGATGATTTTGAAGGATAAAACAGTTCTAATTATGGGAATTAGAAACAAATGGAGTATTGCGTATGGAGCGGCGAAGTCTGCTTTTGAGCAAGGGGCAAAGGTGATTTTTACGTTTATGGGCGAGGAGAATAGAGACAAAATTGAAGAATTAATAGCTGAGTTTGGTGAGACGAAGGCTTATAGCTGTGATGCGTCTGTGGATAGTGAATTGGAAACTTTGTTTGAAAATGTGAAAAAGGATTTTGGCAAAATTGATGGAATTGTGCATTGTATTGCGCATGCTTTTACGGAGGATTTGCATAATGCGTTTGTGGAGACGAGTAAAGAGGGATATTCGCATGCGGTGGATGTAAGTGCGTATACGTTTGTGGCAACGGCTAGAATTGCAAAGGAGAAGGATGTTTTGACTGAGGAGACTAGTTTGGTGAGTTTGACGTATCATGGGTCTACAAAAGTATTACCAAATTATAATGTGATGGGTGTTGCAAAGGCAGCTTTGGAGTGCAGTGTGCGCTATTTGGCGGATAATTTGGGTCCAATGGGTGTTCGTGTAAATGCGGTTTCGGCGGGGCCGATTAAGACGCTTTCTGCGAAGGGAATTAAGGATTTTGGTTCGATTTTGAATGTGGTGGAGGAGAAGTCTCCGCTTAGAAGAAATGTGACAAAGGAACAGGTTGGCGATTGTGTTGCGTTTTTGCTTAGTTCGATGGCTGGGGCAATTACGGGGCAAGTTGTTTATGCGGATAGTGGTTATAATGTTATGGGGATTTGAGGATTGTTGAGCGGGCTTTAAGGGGGCATCTGCCCCTTTAAAATCCCCGCAAGGGCTCTGCCCCTTGTACCTGCACCTCAGACGGTAAGGCATTGGCTTTGTCGAGTTTTTCGTTTGAAAGCTGGTTGGTGACCGCGCGAGGGGGTTTTGTTTTTTACTTTTTTTGTTTTTTGCTTGACGTTTGTGATTTTGTGTGATAGAATGAGAAAAATTGGTTCGAGGCAGTTTCTTGCCGTGATTTTCAGGATTAAATGTAAGGATTAATATGGTATGAATATGTATATGGATGAGTCGGGTAGTGTGCATCCTGTGTCAAAGAGGTTAAATCGCTTTTTTGTGATTGGGGTTGTGATGCCTAAGAATGAGGAGAGATTGAAAAGGGTTTATAAAGTTTTTGTGAGGAGAAATTTTGAGCGATTGAGGGTTTTGGATAAACAAAATAGAATGTTTCAGAAAAATGGAAAGTTTATGGAGCTTAAGGGTTCGTGTTTTGACCGAAATATGAAGTTGCAGTTTTTAGAGTTTTTTTGCCAAAACGATTTGCTGAGGGTTGGTTATATTGTTTTGGATAATGATAAACTGCAGAAGAAGTTTATTTCAAATAAGGCGAGGACTTTTAATTATTTGCTGAAGTTGTTTTTTTTGAATGCTGTAAAGCGAAAATATATTTGGGATAGGCAGTTGTTTTTGCAAATTGATGAAAGAAATGTGAGAACGGATTCGAAGTTTTCTTTGGAGGATTATTTGAATCAAGAAATGGTTTTGAATATGGATTTGCTTGAGAATGTCAGGGTGCAGTATTTTGATTCGGCACAAAATAAGCTCATTCAAATTGCAGATGTTTTTTCTAATATTTTGTATTCAAATATGGTGACACTTGGGGGCTACAATCAAGAATTGATAAGACTTAGGAGAGAAGGATATATATTACCATTGTTTCGATTTCCAATGGAAAACAAAGATAAAAATATATCATAAAATATTGACAAATGTAAAATTATGTGTTATTCTATTTTTAAGTTAAACAGTAAGTCCTTAGAAACATGCCATAATCTCGGTAAGTGATATGTGTTATCATCATGCTAAGGCAGTTAACAAAATTTTACCACATTTGTGGTATTTTTTTTGTTTTAGAATAACAAATTAGAATGACTTAGAATATGATATTCTAGGTGATTTTTTATGAAGTTAGGTTTATGTTTGTCTGGTGGCGGGATTAAAGGCGCGGCACATATTGGAGCAATAAAAGCATTGAAAGAGGCAGGAATGTATTTTGATTATATTTCGGGAACGTCTTCTGGGAGTATTGTTGCGACTTTGTATGCGTGTGGTTATTCGACTGATGAGATTTTTGTAGCGTTTAAAAAATATGCAAAAAAAATTGGTTATTGGGATTTACAGAATGTTTGGAATGTTGGAAAAAATTTTGTAAAAACGGGAAAAATAAAGATAAATGGTTTAAATAGTGGAAAGTCGATTTATCATTTTGCGCATAAATTGTGTGGGAAAAAGGGAATTCAAAATATTAATCAAATTGAGAGAAAATTAATTATTCCGACGGTGAATATTCATACGGAAGAGTTGTATGTTTTTCATTCGGGACCGCAAATTAAAAATGAAGGAAATATTAAATATATTAATAATGTGGATATTGGGACGGCGGTTCAAGCAAGTTGTAGTTATCCGGGTGTTTTTTGTCCGTGTGAATATAAGAATACACTTTTAGTAGATGGTGGTTTGGCGGAAAATTTGCCGTGGCGTGAGACGAAAAGGATTGGGGCAGATAAAGTTTTGAGTATTGTTTTTGTGGATAGAACGCAGAAGAAATGTTGTGATAATATTATTCAAGTGTTGGATAAATCGTTTGGAATTTTGTGCCATGAGCTGGCACATTATGAGTGGGATGGAACAGATTATTTGTTGGAGATTGAGACACAAAATGTGGGATTACTGGATTTTAGAAGAGTGGATGAGTTGTATGAGCAAGGGTATGTTCAGACAAAGGAAAGCTTGAAGAAATTGGGTTTGGTTTAAATATAATATTAGAATGATTTTTGGGTTTTTGTCTTTAGGTTTTAGGTTTTGGTGGTTTTTTGTTTTATTTTGGTATTTGGGGGATATTTTTGGGGACGGGGACAGTCTTGAATTCCTTTTTTCTCATGTTTACTCGTTTTTTCTTTGTTTTTTGTAGTAATTAAGAGTGTCCCCGTCCCCAAAAATATATTTAAATTTTTAATTGGTAAAAATTACTTGTAAGTAATATTAAAAATTGTAAATACTATTTTTAAAATGGTGAAAGGAATAGTATTTATGGAATATAGACACATACATGAAAATATTTATCCTGAACAATTTAATGAAACAAGTAAAGGAATTCTTGATTGGACAAAGGAATTTAGAGAAAAAGAGGAGTGGGCAAAAGACCCAAATGTTTTTCAAATGACGAATATATTTTTATTAGGTGCAAAATATGCAGAAGAAGGTTTTGATATTAATAAAGAAACTTTGAAAGAGTTGTGGGATATACGTTCTAAAGACTTTGCAAGATGTGGAGTGGGTGAAGGAAGTTTTGTTTATGGAATTTGTGAAGATGCCTATAAGGCTTCGCAAGAAGAAAAAGCGTGGGTGAATGATGTAGATTCACATTGTGCACTTAGAACAATGGCTGATATAGGCTTAGTTTTATATAGACAGCATTATAAAGGAGAAGAAATGAAATTTGATAATGCAGCACAATTATATGAACTTATTGAAGATTCAAGAACATTAAAAACTTTGCATCCAGACTTGTATGAAAGGTATGGATTTGAACGAAATCTGGAACATTTTCAAAATCTTCAACCAGAAAATGCATTGTCTGGTAAGATACAAAAGGCAATGGATGCGCTTGTTCCACAAAAAGCCGAAGAGAAAAAAGAGGTTTTGGAACCTCAAGTGAGGGAGAGAGAATAATAGAAAAGTGACATTAAATGGTTGTGTTTGATGTCATTTTTTTATTTTTTGATGATTTTTTGAAATTTTTAGGGAGTATTTTGGGGACGGGGACAGTCTTGAACTCCTTTTTTCTCATGTTTACTCGTTTTTTCTTTGTTTTTTGTAGTAATTAAGAGTGTCCCCGTCCCCCAAATATCCCCTAAATAAAATAACTCCCCCAAATAATCCTCCCCAAATTCCTCAAAAAAATTCCACCACCCAAATCTCCAAAAACAAAAATAATTTTTAGCTGTTGCATTATTTTTAATTTTTAGATATAATACCTAAGAATGAGAAGAAAGATGACATAAAAATAAAAGAAATAGATGTAAAAAAGTTGTATTATCTTCCAACAGGAATAGCTCACAAAATATATTATAAGCCAAAAAAGGAGAAGAGTTGGATTTGAAAAATCCACGTGATTTTATAAAGGAAATTTGAAAACCATCATGATTGGGGAAGTGTTTTTATTTGTATGGATAAAAATACGTTTGATTTTTCAAATGCAAAGCAAAAATTGAATGAATCTTTGAAGCGAAATTTTGCGAGAAGGCATTTGGAATATTATGATAAAAATGGTGGAGGATTTGTTACAAGGTTTTAAGCAGGTAAGGGTTGATTTGTATAATGTGAAAGGGAAAATTTAATTAAAGTATAGGTGCAAAAGAAAATGAAGAAAAAATATAGTTTTTTACGAGAAACGTTAAAAGGAACAAAAGAATTAATTGGATTAATTTTAGTCTTAACCATCATTGGTTCCAAATTAAATGTGTATGTGCCAATGTTCATTGAGTATGCGTTAGATGGAATTGTGTTGCAAAATGAAGCCGTAATTCCACAATGTATTAGAAATTTATTTTATTGTGATTCTGCCGTAGTAAAATTGTTGATTTTGGTTGCTGTGCTGGTTTTGATAAATACGATTATAATTGTTTTACAATATTTCAGAAATAGAATGAATATAAAGTTTAATTTAAAAATCAATCGAAATGTGAAACAGGAGATTTTAAAACATGTTGCTAATTTAGAATATAAGCAATTTAGTACCATTAATCATTCTGACATTATTCAAAGAGTAAATAATGATGCGATGGTTTATTCGGAATTTTTTAACTCTCAAATGAATTTGTTTTTGGATACGATTTTTATTGTTGGTTTTTCTATTTTTCAGATTTTTGAGTTAAATAAAATGGTTGGAGTTTTTGTGTTAGTGATTTGTTTTTTGATAGTTGTTTTGTCTGTTTGGTATTATAAGGTGTCAAAGCCTTTGGTGGAAGATACAATTGAGGCAAATAAAAACGTGATTGAGAAAACACGAAATGCGGTGACAAATTCAAAAATGCAAAGAATTTTTAATCGAAGAAAGATAGAGATAGAAGAATTTAGAAAAATAAATGAAGATTACCGAAAAAAGGATGTCAAACTTGGAAAATATAGAACTATGTATGGTATTGGAACACATAGTATTCGAAACTTTAAAGAGCCGTTTATTTTGCTGTTTGGTGGAATTTTGGTTGTGCAAGGACAGATGACGCTTGCTATTGTGTCAATTTTGCTAACATATGCGACGAAGATTTCAGATTATATTTATGAGTCAGTAGACAAATTAAAAGATGTAAATGAATTTTTGGTTTCGTATAAAAAATTATCAAATTTGATGAAAGTAGAGGAGGAAAATGCTGAAAAAGAATATGTGCCATTGCATGGAAATATTGTGTTTGAAAATGTAACGATAAAGGCAGGAGAAACAGAAATTATCCGAAATATTAATTTGGAAATAAAACAGGGTGAAAATATTGCCATTATTGGAGACAATGGAGCACGGAAAAACGGTGCTAGCAAAGACTTTAATTGGTTTTTATGAATATGAAGGAAATATTTGGATTGGTGAAACTAACATAAAACAGGTTAATCCTAAAAGTGTTCGTGATTACATAGGAATTGCTTTGCAAGATACGTATTTGTTTCATGATACGATTTTGAATAATGTAAATATTACGAATAAAGAATTATTAGAATGTGAAATTGAAGAAGCCTTGAAGGTAGCGGATATTTATCAGGATATTCAAAAATTTGATCAGAAACTAGATACCATGTTAGAAAGTGGCGGAGATAATTTGTCTGGTGGGCAAAAACAAAGGTTAGCGATTGCTAGAAATATTTTATCAGAAAATGAATTTATTATTTTGGATGATTCTTTGTCTAAGTTAGATACACGTACGAAACTTAATATTTTAGAGAATATTATTGCGATTAATAAAGGAATGATTATTATATCGCATGATATGAACGTTGTGAAGGCTTGCCATAAAGTTGTGTTTATTCATCAACAAAAAGTTGAAGTGAATACACATGAGAATTTTATGGAACATAATGAGGCATATCGACAAATTGTTGAAATGAGGCGAAACAATATTTTAGAAGAGGAAAAATGATGTTTAAAGAGATATTTAATAATTATAGAAAAAAAGCGATTTGTGCTACTTTAGGAAGAAGTGCTACAAGTATTATGGTGATTGTTTTTATTGCGTTTATGATTGTTATGGTAGAATATGCAATTCCAAGTGGCGATATTAATCTAATTGTGAAATTAGGAATAACGTATATGTTTGTCAATATATTTAGGGCGATTGCTACATTGTTTGAGGACTTTTCTGATATTAATATGAAGAAAAATATCTGTGCAGATTATCGAGAAAAAATATTTGTGAAATTACAAAACATGAAACAAGCAGACATTGAGTCATTAAAAACTGGCGATATTTTAGAAAATATGTTAAATGATACAAAAGAAGTAAGCAAATATTATACTTGGGGAATTGACCGTTCTTATATGGGCGGAGTTTTCAGATTAATTGGATCATTACTTGCTTTAATGTATTTGAATGTGCCAATTATCTTAATCTCAGTGGTGATTTATGGAATTGGTTTTTTGATTGCTTTTGTTTTTAATAAAAAATCTTTAAAATTTACAGAGCAAAAAAGGAAAATCAATAGTGAAATTTTAAATTTTTCTAATGAACAAATTGATGGATTTGAGACCATAAAATCGTTAGAAGTACAAGGACAAAGAATGGCAGATTTGAAACAATTGCTGAAAAATTATGAAAAAAGTGTCAATCAATTGGAGAAAAATGTTCAAATTTATACCTGTTTGTATGATTATATTGTGTCGTTTGTTTTGGTTGTGACAATATTGTTAAGTGGAATAGGGGCTTTGCAGGGACTGATTTCTTATGGGGTATTAGTTATTTTGGCAAGGTATATTTCATCTCCGAAAATATATGCCAAATGGGTTATAGAGGGGTTTCAGATTAGAAATGTTTGTCGCACTTCGTATCAAAAAATTCTTGAGATTTTGGAAAAAAGAGAAGAGGAGATAGAAACAGGAGAGGTTCTCAATAAAGTTGAAAATATCGAATTTCAAGACATTCATTTTGCTTACAATGAAAATCAAAAAGTGTTAAATGGAATTTCTTTGGCAGTAGAAAAAAATGAAAAAGTTGCTTTGATTGGGCGAACAGGAAGTGGAAAAACAAGTTTAGTCAATTTAATTTGTCGATTTTACGATTTAAAAGAAGGTCAAATTTTAATCAATGGACAAAATTACAAAAATTATAGCATACGCAGTTTGCGTGATAAAATTGGCTATATTATGCAAAAAGTTGTCATTTTTGATGGTACTATTTTGGAAAATATTAATTATGATAACAAAGACATTTCCAAAGAAGAAATCATGGAGATTTGCAAAAAACTAAACTTACATGATAAAATTATGGCATTTGAAAAAGGTTATGAAACGTTTATTAATTGTGATACAGACTTGTTTTCCAATGGGGAAAAGCAATTAATAAATTTTGCAAGAGTCATGGTAGAAAATCCAGAAATTATTATTTTGGATGAGGCGACTGCCTCACTTAGTTATAAATCTGAAATGCTTGTCAGAAATGCGATTACTGAAATTACAAAAAATAAAATCAGTTTTATTATTGCACATCGTTTGTCTACCATAAAAGATTGTGATAAAATTCTTCTAATGGCAGACGGAAAAATAATTGAACAAGGAAATCACCAAAATTTGATGCAAAAACAAGGCGAATATTACAAATTAGTCAATGTATAAAACACATAGAGACACGTGGAGGACTGTGTTTAGAAATAAAGAATTTATCAAGAAAGGAGCCAAAATGCAGAACAATAAGCGTACTCAATTAAACAAAGCCAGAAGAACAAACGCAAAATTATATCCTATTTATAAAATGTTTTCGTGGGATTTACTATTTTTCTATTCGATAGAATTCTTATTTTATACCATAACCAAAGGTCTAACAGCCTCAGAAATATTAATGATTAATGGACTTTATATTATATTTAAAGTTCTAATGAACATTCCAGCTATTGCCATTTGTGATAGAATTGGCAAACGAAATAGCATTATTTGGGGAAATATTTTAGTGCTTTTAAATATAGTCATATTAATTGTAATGCCAGGCGCAAGTAGTGTCATATTAGCTAATTTAATTTCTTCTTTAGGTTGGATGATGAAAGCCATTTCCGAATCTAATCTTGTATATGATTCTGTTGCAACGCGTGGTGGAGACGGTTTATACACCAAATTAGATGCCAAAGGTGGAAGCTTATATTATTTATTAGATGGCATTGCTTCTTTAACAGCTGGTTATTTATTTGTGATTCATAATTATTTGCCAATTTATATTTGTTTAGGATTTGTACTGACATCAACGATTATTTCTTTATTCTTTAAAGAGATTTATCCGCCGAAAGAAGAGGAACAAAAAGCGATAGGAAAATTCTTGAAGGAGTATAAAGATGACTTAAAAATATCAATGAAATTTATTTCGAAGTCCAGAAGAATGAAATCCTACATTTTATTTGGTGCTATTTTTTATGGAATTATTTGTATTTTTGATACGTATAAAGGTGATTTGCTAACCGATATAGGAGTGTCAGAAAAACAATATTCTATGATATTTGCTATTTTGTGTTTCATAGGAGGACTTTCGGTTAATTTAATTCCGAATTTAGAAAAGAAGTTTAAAAATCGAGTCTTGACAGTAATATCCTTAATTTATATCGTAAGTTTTGTGATTGTAGGAACTTTCGTAACGAATTTTTCAGGGAAAATTCTATTGCCGATTGTTTTAACGATGTATTGTTTTGCTAGAATGGCAACTTCCATTTGGTACATATTAGAATATAAATATTTGAAGAATTTTAGTACGCCTGAAATGCGAGGGAAAATTACGTTTGCTTATGAATTTATTAATGGAATCGTAGCAAGTATCATGGCGATTTTAGGAGGCTTGGTATTAAAAGTAGTGGATATAAAAAATGCATTCTTGTTAGTTAGTTTAGCGTCATTTGCTATTTTGATTTTAATTTTAGATTATATGCGAACACGATTTGGATTAAAGCCAGAGCAATATTCAAAAGAAGATATTGAATTTATAGATAAAGTAGAGGAGAAAGTAACAAATGAATAATTATAAAGTATTATTTTGTTTACGTATTTTAAAAAGTATTTTGACAACATTTGTAGATAGTTTTTTAGTTTTATATTTTTTAGAGTTGTCAGATAGCAACATTTTGCCACTTGGAATTTATAAATTAGTGGCAATGACGTTTGTATTTGGAACGATATTTTGTGTGAGAAATATTGCAAAATCAAAACATCGTGTGAATTTGATGCGAATTGGAATTTGTTTAGATTTTGTCTATTTTTTGGCGATTTTATTATTGCGTGAAAAAGTGGTAGACTACATCTATTTAGTGGGGGCGTTATATGGCTTAGAAGAAGGATTTTATTTTTCAGTGTATAACATGTTCGAATCGGACGGAATTACAAATGAGGAAAGAGCCAAATTTACAGGAAGCTATACTTCTGTAAAATCCATTTTAGCTATAATATTCCCAATTTTGATGGGAAATTACATTTTTACTTCAGGTTTCTTAAGTGCAGTTGTAGTTGTTCTTGTGATTGTGGCTGTTAGAATTGGATTATCTTTTAAATTTAAGGACAACAATTTGCCAGCAGGAGACAGAACAAATTTTAGAGAGTACATAAAAATTGTAAGTCAAAATCGAAAACTCAGACAATTATATAAATCTGGTATTTATTCTGGACTTACGTATTCAGAAGGCGCGTTCTCTAGCATCGTGACGATTTACATTATCAAAATATTTTCAGATAGTGTAAGTTTAGGGATTTTTACTTCTGTTTTTAGTGTGGTAACTTGCCTACTTGGAATTGGTTTTGCCAAATTTATGAAACCAGAAAATTATAGTCGCAATATCAAAATTACGACAGTATTTACGGCTTTTTCCTTGTTCTATATGATTTATCATTGCAATATGGTTACGGTTATTTTGTTTAACTTTTTGCAAACAATTTCTAAAGGATTGACAGAATTAATTGGAAATTATAATACGTTTGACCTTGCTAACATAGAAGTTTTGCAGAAAGAATATAAAGTAGAATTTTTTGTTGGAAATGAATTTTTCTTATATGTAGGAAGATTTATTAGCCAAAGTTTATTTATCTTAATGGCGTTAACACGGAAGCACAAATATTATGATTATCGTATTTTCTATGTTTTTAATTTTATATGAATTAAATTCTGCAGAATTTAACGATGAAATGCGTGAAACAAAAGAAGAAAAGCAGATTTTTAAAAGGAACAAATTAGTAGATTTAGGAGTAAGAGAAAGAAGATATGAATAAATATCGCATGTTAGAACAAATACGAAAGAAAATTGAGGAGTAAAAAATGAAAGAATATTTTTACAAAAGTGAATATAAATGGCTGTATTTATCTAAATTCTTTTTTTCATTTGCCAATTCATTTATTGATATATTTGGTGTTATCATGTTATACAAAAACGGAATGCCATTATATATGATTCTTTTTATCTACGGTTTGCGTTTTGGAATTATGGGGTTGTGTTCTACGTTGTTTTTAAAAATGTCCTCAAAACACGGTGTCGCAAGCTGTACTATTTTAGCAAATCTTTTAAAAATCGCTGGCAGTTATATGATTCAAAATGGAGCCCAAAATAATATTTTCCTATTTGTGTTAGTCATGGGGCTACCTGGCGGTTTGCGTAATCCAATGGAAGATGCAAATTCTAGCCAATATGTTGAAACAAAGCATCGTGGCAGATACAACAGCATGCAAAATATTGCCAGAATTTGTGGACAAGCTTTAGCCAGTATGTTTGTAGCTTGGGGTGTTACATCCGCTAATGATACATTATTGCTTTTGGTTATATCTATGGCTTTTTTACTCGATTATTTATGCATTGCTGTTGTAGATTATAGACCAAAAATAAAAAATACACATGTTTTTAAAAATACGATAAAATATATGTTTAAAAATATGAACCGTTATGAAGCAATTTATGCTCTAAGAACCAACCATATTATTGAAAGATTATTTGTACCATTGTATGTCTATTTAGTATTGCAAGATTTTGTAGCATTTTCTACAGTTATAACCGTATCATTGTTGGTTCAAATTGTAACCGTCATGGTGATTGGAAAATTGACAGATAAAAATTCACGAAAAACAAATGACATCGTAACTGCAATCAGAACTTTAATAACGACCCTTTATTTATTCATACAAAATAAAATGGTAATTGCATGTAACAAAGCAATAAGTGACAATTTTGAAAAAGTCTATGAAACCACACTTCAAACTTCAATACAAAATATCATAAAAGAATCTGAAGAAGATAGTTCTGTTTTATCAACTGTGGGGCAAATGAGTTTGTGTTTTACTGAAGTAATCGTATTTTCGGGGCTTAGTATAATTAGTTATTTTGTCGATATTAATGTATTTTATGTGATTTTTATTTTGTCCATTATTTCGACTTTGGATATAAATTTATTAATTAGAAGAAATAAATAAAAAAAGGCGCGAAATGCGCCTAAAAAGCATACACAATTAAAACAATAATGATAATGATTGGAATAATTACAAGTCCTGTTCTTCGTGCATACTCAGCAGAACTTTCCCACCGCCAATACGATTCGGTTGGGCTAAAAAACTTAATAATTTTTTTCAACATAGGAACTCCTCCTTTTTGAAATTATAATATTACAGTATAGCAATCACAGCAAAGTATTTCAGATTTTTATACGAATTGTAAAATGATAACGCTAATGATGATAAACCACATTATCGTTAAAACAATGTTTGTGCCAATAGCACAAATTTTTTTTAGCATAAAAAGCCTCCTTTGCCAAAACGTTAACAAAATTATAACACAAAATAATTGAAATGGCAAGCAAAATATGATACGATAAAACAAAGGAGTCAAACATGATAAACCAAATTAGAAAAGAACTGCAAAATTTAGTAGACGAAGAATACGCCAAATTCAATCAAAAACTTTGTCCCGATACGAAAAAGAAAATGCTAGGAATTCGTGTTCCGTTTCTTCGCAAACTAGCACAAAAAATTGTAAAAGAATACGACTGGCAACAGTTTTTAAAAGAAGCAGATGACAATTGTTTTGAAGAAGTATTGTTACAAGGTTTGGTGATTGGTTATGCGAAAATTGAAATTGATGAAAAATTAGAATATACAAAGAAGTTTGTGCCCAAAATTGATAGTTGGGCGATTTCCGATACGTTTTGTCCAACGCTTAAAATCAAATCCAAAGATTTAGATAAAGTCTGGAATTTTATCCTGACATATTTAAATTCAGAAAAAGAATTTGACGTGCGTTTTGCCGTCATTATGATGTTAGACTATTATCTAACAGAAGAATATATAAATCAAGTTTTGGAAAAACTAGACCAAATTTCGCACGAAGGCTATTATGTAAAAATGGCGATCGCGTGGTGTATCGCAGAAATTGGGATAAAATTTAATGAAAAAGCAATGAACTATTTAAAAAACGAAAATCATTTAGATAAATTTACCTTTAATAAAGCGCTTCAAAAAATGAGAGAATCGTATCGCATTGATAAAGCCCAAAAAGAAATATTAAAACAGATGAAACGCTGAATTATCAAGAGAGCAAATTTTATATGAAGTTAATTTGAAAAATTCACATAAATGTGATATGTTATGAATAAGGAATAAAAAACGAACACACATCAGTAACATGGCAGTTCGATATGTGTTCACACATTAATTGGCAAACCACGTTTGTGGATTGTCATTTCTTGTTTTTATTATAGAATATTATACTACAAACGTCAAGAAGAATTTGAACTTTTGCTAAAATTCGACGATATTTGTTGCTATTTTTTCAAAAATATAATATAATGGTCTCAAGAATTAAAAGGAGGAAACTTTTATGGAAAAAAGTTTTAGCGAAAGTTATAAAAAAGCAGGAGTAGACGTTACAGCAGGTTATAAATCCGTAGAATTAATGAAAGAAACTATAAAAAGTACGTATAATGAAGGTGTTATTGGAGATATTGGCGGATTTGGCGGACTTTTTGCTCCCAATCTAAAAGATATGAAAGAACCTATTTTGGTTTCTGGAACTGATGGTGTCGGTACAAAATTAAAACTTGCTTTTTTGATGAATAAACATAATACAATTGGACAAGACTGTGTCGCTATGTGTGTCAATGATATTGTATGCTGTGGCGCAAAACCATTGTTCTTTTTAGATTATATGTCTCTTTGGAAAAATGTTCCAGAAATGGTGGCAGACATTGTAAGTGGCGTAGCAGATGGTTGCAAACAAGCAGGATGTGCCCTAATTGGAGGAGAAACTGCTGAAATGCCGGGAATGTATGCAGAAAACGAATACGATTTAGCAGGATTTGCCGTTGGGATTGTAGACAAAGAAAAGATGTTAAGTAGTGAAAGGATTGAGATTGGAGACAAAGTAATTGGCTTAGCTTCGAGTGGCGTTCATTCTAATGGATTTTCTTTAGTTCGTAAATTATTTCACATAGGAACGGAAGAAAACGCATTAAACCAATATCAAGATGAATTAGGAATGACATTAGGAGAATGTTTGCTTACGCCAACCAAGATATATGTAAAATCAGCTCTAGAATTGATTTCAAAAGTAAATGTAAAAGGAATTTCGCATATTACAGGAGGTGGATTTTATGAAAACATGCCACGTATGTTAAAAAAGGGTGTCGCTCTAAAAATTCAAGCAAATTCCTATGAAATTCCGCCAATTTTCAATTTAATGCAAAAGATTGGAAACATTCCTATGCATGATATGTACAATACGTTTAATATGGGAATTGGGATGGTGATGATTGTTCCAGAAAAAGACGTAGAGAAGTCTTTGCAAATATTGAAAGATTGTGGAGAGCGAGGCTATTTGATTGGTGAAGTTGTGGAAGGAAATAAAGAAATACATATTGTTTAACAAGATTAGTGTGAGTAGATTTTTTGTCTACTCTTAAATTTTAAAAAATTTCATAACCAGAATTTGACAAAGTTATGTAAATGTGATATAATATAAATAGGAAAATTGTTTTTTAAAATCAAACAGCCTGCTAAAGGCAAAGGAGGACGAAGAATGAGTAATATGGTTGTTTTTGAAGTAGTATCTACATTTAAAAGTGTAGAGATGAAAAGAATATTTGTAGTCAATTATGTTTCTGAAGATGAACGGTTGTTCCGAGTGGATTTGACAGAAGCGGAGTTCCTTGCAGAGGATATGATTCTCCATATAGGTGTGTCTACTGTAGTGAAAAGACACACAGAATCTGGATTTGTTGTTAAGCATTTCCAAGCAGGGGACAAATTGATTTTGACTGCCAAAGGAGATTGGAGAGTGAAACGCTCTTTCGTCAGTTATGCAGTGGTTGTATGTAAAAGAATTTCCCTTTTGCATGAAGATTTTGCGATTTGGCGCACATTAAAGAAAAATGATTTAGGCACCATTGAGAGACAGATAGAGCAGAGTTTTTGCTATATCGGATGTCGGTGCAGGTGAATGAAAAACAAACATAAAAGCAGATAGATGAGGTTGTAATAATCGAGTTTATCTGCTTTTGTTTTTTGAGTTGTTGTTAAAAAAGTTTTATTTTCTTTCTGGATTTGAGAACGAATTTAGAGATGGATTTGGGGACGGGGACAGTCTTGAACTCTTTTTTTCTCATGTTTACTCGTTTTTTCTTTGTTTTTTGTAGTAATTAAGAGTGTCCCCGTCCCCAATTATTTAGCTTTTTTACAATTGTCATACATATTGTCCTTGCTAAAAATAGAATTGTGTTGTAAAATATTAAAGAAAGAAGGTAAAAGCATGGATATTAATGAAGAGTTTAAGAAAATAGAAAAAGAAAATAAACGATTAATTGAAAAAGCTATTGAGTTCATGAAGCAGGTTCTTGATCCAAAACATGCATTATCTCATATGGAATCTGTTGTTGAGTATACAAAAGAAATCTTGTCAAAAATGGAAGATGCGGATAAAGAAGTTTGCCTTATTTCTGCGTATTGGCATGATGTAGGAAGAATGATACAGGAAAAAGGTCATGCCAAAATTAGTGCAGATATGCTACAAGAAGAAATGAGAAATTTGGGATATGATGAGCAATTCATTCAAAAATGTTATTTGGCGATTTATAAACATAGCTGGAAAGAGGAGCCAGAAACATTGGAAGGATTAATTATTCGAGATGCGGATAAAATCGATTTCGTGGGAATTGGTAGGTGGAAACAATGTATACAAACCAATTGTAGATTTCGTAAAATTTTGCAATTATTGCCAACAGTAAGAAAAGATATTTTAAAATTAGAATGTTCAAAAGAGATTTTTGATCGAGAAATCGGAAATTTAGTGGTGTATTTGCATGATAAGATTTTTGGAGGAGTTGGAGATTTAAGATAAGTTTTAATGCTGAACTCAAAAAGGGAAACTGAATGAAATCAAAATGGTTTTGTTCAGTTGTTCTTTTTTGGCTTTTTTTTACAATTTTCTTGAAAAAATTCTAATTCTATCATATAATAAATATATCAAAAAATAAGAATTTAGGAGGAAAGCCATGTCAGTCAAAAGAATTTATGTTCAAAAAAAACAAGGATTTGATATTGAAGCAACAGATTTATTAAAGGATATTCAAGAAAATCTACAAATCAGCAATTTAGAAAAAATAGTTGTAGTAAACAGATACGACGTTGAAGGAATTACAGAAGAGGTTTTTAACCAAGCCAAAGGCACAATTTTTTCAGAGCCACAAGTGGACAATTATTTTGTTGAAGATTATCCAGTAGAGTCAAATACAAACGTTTTTGGAGTCGAATTTTTACCAGGTCAATTTGACCAAAGAGCAAGTTCCTTATCCGAATGTTTGCAAATTTTGTCAAGTGGCAAAAAGCCAAGTTCAAAATCGGCGAAAATTTACATTTTATCAGGAAATTTAAGTGATGAAGAAATCGATAAAATCAAAAAATATATCATTAATCCAGTTGACTCTAGAGAATGTTCCTTAGAAAAAGTCGACACTTTAGAAGACAACATGAACGTACCTGAAGATGTTGCTGTAATTGAAGGTTTTATCAATATGACTGACGAAGATAGCGAAAAATTCTACAAAAAATATGGTTTTGCGATGGATTTAGCGGACTTAAAATTCTGTCAAAAATACTTCAAAGAAACGGAAAAAAGAAATCCAACGATGACAGAAATGAAAATGATTGATACCTATTGGTCAGACCACTGTCGCCATACGACTTTCCTTACCAAATTAGAAAAAATCGAAATTGACTGGGATTTGCTTTCTAAAGTTTATGAAAAATATATAAAATCCAGAGAATATGTATATGAAGGAAGAAAAGCCAAAGATGTTTGCTTAATGGACTTAGGAACGATTGTTGCCAAAGAATTAAAAAAACGAGGCGTTCTTAAAAATTTAGATGAATCTGAAGAAATCAACGCTTGCAGTTTTAAAGCAGAAATTTTGGTTAATGGAACAAAGGAAGAATATTTGATTATGTTTAAAAATGAAACGCATAATCATCCAACCGAAATTGAGCCATTTGGTGGAGCAGCGACATGTTTGGGTGGTTGCATTCGTGATCCGCTATCACGGAAGAGTTTATGTATATCAAGCTATGCGCATTACTGGTTGTGGTGACCCAACACAAGCTGTAGCCGACACCATGCCAAACAAATTGCCACAACGTAAATTAACCAATGAAGCGGCACGTGGTTATAGTTCTTATGGAAATCAAATTGGCTTAGCAACTGGTCAAGTTGCGGAAATTTATGATGATGGCTATTTAGCCAAAAGAATGGAATTAGGAGCCTTAATTGGTGCCGCTCCAAAAGAAAATGTTGTAAGAGAAAGGCCACAGCCAGGTGATATTGTTGTTTTATTGGGAGGACGTACAGGTCGTGATGGATGCGGAGGAGCGACGGGAAGCTCCAAAGCACATACTAGCGAATCACTTACTGCATGTGGTGCAGAAGTACAAAAAGGAAATGCGCCAGAGGAAAGGAAAATTCAAAGATTATTCCGAAATCCCGAAGCAACAAAATTAATCAAGAGATGCAATGATTTTGGAGCAGGCGGTGTATCAGTTGCAGTTGGTGAATTGGCAGACGGACTTGTTATCAATTTAGACAAAGTTCCTAAAAAATATGAAGGTTTGGATGGAACAGAGCTTGCGATTTCAGAATCACAAGAAAGAATGGCAGTTGTTATTAGCCAAGAAAATGTGGAAAAATTTATTGATTTAGCAGAAACAGAAAATATTGAATCCACTATTGTGGCAGAAGTTGTGGAAGAACCACGTGTGAAAATGTTCTGGCGCGGAAAATGCATTGTGGACATTGCCAGAGAATTTTTGGATACCAATGGAGATGTGAAAAAAGCGGAAGTTTCTGTTCAAAAGCCAGATTACGAAAAATCTCCCTTACAAACAAAGGAAAATCCAAAAGACATTGAAACCAAATGGAAACAGACAATATCAAGTTTGAATTGCTGTTCACAAAAAGGTTTGGTGGAAAGATTTGATAGCACAATCGGAGCCAATACGCTTCTAATGCCATTTGGTGGGAAGTATCAGTTGACGCCTGCAGAAGGAATGTCAGCTAGAATTCCAACATTAAAAGGTTATACGAACACAGGAACAATTATGACATATGGCTACAATCCAGAAATTGCAAAATGGAGTCCGTTTCATGGTGCGGTATATAGCGTGATTGAATCGGTTACAAAATTAGTTGCTATTGGTGGAGATTACAAAGAATCTTGGTTAACACTTCAAGAGTATTTCGAGAAATTGGGAATGGATAGTAAACGTTGGGGAAAACCATTTTCTGCCTTGCTTGGAACATATCTTGTTCAAGAAAAATTAGGTATTGCTTCGATTGGTGGAAAAGACAGTATGTCTGGCTCTTATAATGAATTAGATGTGCCACCAACCGTCGTTTCCTTCAGTGTTTCAACGGTTGATATTAACAAAGTTGTTTCCAATGAATTTAAGAAAGCAGGCTCTAGAGTTGTATTATTGAAGAGCAAGATGGATGATAATTTCTTGCCAGATTTTGAAGATTTGAAGGAAAATTATGAAATGGTACATAACTTAATCGAGCAAGGAAAAGTGTTGTCAGTTGGAAGTGTACGAAATGGCGGATTAGCCGATAGCTTGACAAAAGCGTGTATGGGAAATAAACTTGGATTGAAAATAACGGCAGATGTGAATTTATTTGAATTGATGTATGGTTCTTTTGTCATTGAACTAGCCGAAGATGTGTCAAATGCTAAATTTACGGAATTGGGAACAACTTGCGATTGCGGTCAAATTGTGATTGGTGATGTAAAAATGTCGATGGAAGAGCTAATCGAAGTTTGGCAAAAACCATTAGAAAGAGTATTTCCAACAAAAGTGAAAGCCGAAAATCAAGCGGTAGAAAATATTGTGTCAGATAAAAAATGTAGGATAAAATGCTCAAAACCAATTGCGAAACCACGTGTGTTTATTCCAGTATTTCCGGGCACAAACTGTGAATATGATTTGACCAAAGCGTTTGAAGATGCAGGGGCAATTGTACATACAAGTGTATTTAGAAATATTAAGCAAAATGATGTGGTAGAATCGATTGAAGAATTTGCAGAGCAAATTGGACAGGCTCAAATTATTATGTTGCCAGGTGGATTCAGTAGCGGAGATGAACCAGATGGTTCTGGAAAATTTATCGCGTCTGTGTTCCGAAATCCAAAATTGAAAGATTTGATTCATCGTCATTTATATGAAAATGATGGCTTAATGCTTGGAATTTGCAATGGTTTTCAAGCTTTGGTGAAAACGGGATTATTACCTTATGGAAAAATTATGGAGATGGATGATACCATGCCAACACTTACGTTTAATCAAATTGCAAGACATCAATCTTGTATGGTAAATACAAAAATAACGTCAAAAATGTCACCTTGGTTTAGTAAAGTGGAACTTGGTGAAGTATTTACAATTCCAGTGTCGCATGGAGAAGGAAGATTTGTTGTGTCGCAAGAGATGTATCAAGAGTTGCTTAAGAATGGGCAAATTGCGACTCAGTATGTTGATTTTGAAGGCGAAGCTTGTATGGAGATTGGCTTTAATCCAAATGGTTCTAGTTATGCGATTGAGTGTATTACCAGCCCAGATGGAAGAATTATGGGAAAAATGGGGCATTCCGAGAGATGTTATAGGGATATTTATAGGAATATGCCGGGAAACAAGGATCAGAAATTGTTCGAGAGTGGAGTAGCATATTTTGCATAGAAAATGAAAACATAACTGATATGGCAGAATTTACTGAAATTTAGAAGAACAAAAGGTTTCATATAGGTTGCAAGGTATTATATAAAAATTTGCTTAACTTTTCATTATATCATATTTATGTAAATATGTCAAGTTGACAAAATATGCTAAATATGTTATAATAAAATATAGGGATTTTTTTAGAGAGATAACTAAAAAGTGTTATTTCTCTATTTTTTATGAAAAACTCACTAAAAGGCTTGACTTATCACAAAAAATATTATATAATACCTTAGTAATTTTATACAAAACCGTTATATAATTTTTATTTTCAAGAGGAATTAGGTAGAAGAGGAACTATTTTAAAAAAGCTGTTTTTAAGCAGGGATGGTTTTTTAAAAATAACAACCTTTTATCTAAGAGGGTCTTGGAAAGCAAAGTTCATATATTACCTGCTAAATTTTGAAAAAAGGTGGTTTTTATTTTGGTAAAGGTAAAAGATGTCGAGCACGAAAAATGCGTGCGTAAAACATTTTCAAAGATTGGAGATTTTATAGATATACCTAATCTTTTGAAAGTGCAAAAAGATTCATATGACTGGTTTATTGAAGAAGGATTAGGTGAAGTATTAAAAGATATTTCGCCTATTATTGATTATTCTGGAAACCTAGTTTTAGAATTTTTTGACTACTACATGGAAGAAAAAACAAAGTATTCTTTGGAAGAGGCAAAAGAAAGAGATGCGACTTATTCAACAAGATTACATGTAAAAGTACGTTTGATTAACCGTGAAACAGGTGAAATCAAAGAACAAGAAATTTATTTAGGTGATTTTCCATTGATGACAGATAGTGGAACATTTGTTATTAATGGTGCAGAAAGAGTTGTTGTCAGTCAATTGGTTCGTTCGCCAGGATGTTATTATGATTCAGGTTACGATAAAGTCGGAAAAAAACTATACACAGCGACTATTATGCCAATTCGTGGAGCTTGGATTGAATATGAAACAGACAGTAATGATATATTTTATGTGCGAATTGATAGAACAAGAAAATTACCAGTAACTTGTCTTTTAAGAGCAATTGGATTAGATACGGATGACAAAATTCTTGATTTTTTTGGTGAAGAAGACAAACTTTTAGCAACCATAGCAAAAGACCCAATCAAAACAGTAGATGATGCTTTAATCGAAATTTATAAAAAATTAAGACCGGGTGAACTTCCAACTGTTGATGCTGCTCGAAATCTATTTAACGGATTATTTTTCGATAATAGACGTTACGATTTAGCTAAAGTTGGACGTTACAAATATAATAAAAAATTATGTTTGGCAGACAGAATTGCCAATCATATTGCTTATGAAACGATTGCAAATCCTGAAACAGGTGAAGTTTTTGTGGAAACAGGTGAAGTCATTTCAAGAGAAGTGGCACATGAAATCCAAAATTCTGGTATCAATAGTGTATTTGTCAAAATCGAAGACAAAAAAGCAAAAGTCATTGGTAATGGTGTTGTTAATATTAAAAACTTTATCAAACCTGAAATTGCAGATGAATTGAAAATTAAGGTTGATGTAAATTATGAAGTTTTGAAAAACATTTTGGAAAATGCCAAAGATGACAAAGAATTAAAGAAAATTCTAGAAGAAAGAATGGATGAATTAATTCCAAAACATGTCGTAACAGAAGATATTCTAGCTTCTGTAAACTATTTATTGAACTTAGAATACAATACTTATATATCTTCTCCAGAAAAACCAAGATTGGGAAAATGTGATGATATTGACCATTTAGGAAATAGACGTATTCGATGTGTTGGAGAACTTCTACAGAACCAATTTAGAATTGGTTTAACAAGATTAGAAAGAGTTGTTCGCGAAAGAATGACGCTTCAAGATTTAGATGTTATCACACCACAAAGTTTGATTAATACAAAACCAATTACATCATCGATTCGCGAATTTTTCGGAAGTTCTCAACTTTCACAATTTATGGATCAAACCAATCCACTTTCAGAATTAACGCATAAAAGAAGAATTTCAGCTTTGGGACCTGGTGGTTTATCAAGAGAAAGAGCAGGTTTTGAAGTGCGTGATATTCACTATACACACTATGGTAGATTGTGTCCAATCGAATCACCAGAAGGACCAAACATTGGACTTATTTCGGCTCTTTCAACATTTGCAATTATTAATGATTATGGTTTTATCGAAACACCATACAGAAAAGTTGACAAAAAGACAGGAACCGTAACCGATGAAGTTGAATATATGACAGCTGACGAAGAGGACAATTATATTATAGCCCAAGCATCTGAGCCAGTTGACAAAAATAATTGTTTAACAAATAAAAGAATTCGTGTTAGACAACGTGAAGAAATCAAAGAAATTGACAAAAACAAAGTTGATTATATTGATATTTCACCAAAACAATTAGTGTCTGTAGGTGCAGCTATGATTCCATTCTTGGAACATGATGATGCTAACCGTGCCTTGATGGGTGCGAACATGCAACGTCAAGCAGTTCCACTTATGATTACTGATTCGCCAATGGTTGGAACAGGAATTGAATATAAAGCGGCAAAAGACTCTGGCGTTGTTGTTATTGCGGAGGATAATGGTGTTGTTCAAAAAGTTGTTGGTGACGAAATTGTGATTAAAGAAGAGTCTGGAAAGACAAGAACTTACACTCTTAGAAAGTTCAAAAGAACGAATGGTGCAACTTGTATTAACCAAAGACCAATTGTTAAAGAAGGGGAAATTGTAAAACGTGGAGATGTTATTGCTGACGGACCTGCTACTGACAAAGGAGAAATGGCTTTAGGTAAAAACTTACTAATTGCCTTTACAACATGGGAAGGTTATAACTACGAGGATGCGATTTTGTTATCAGAAAGATTAGTAAAAGAAGACGTTTTAACGTCCATTCATATTGAAGATTACGACTGTGAATGCCGTGATACCAAATTGGGTCCAGAAGAAATTACAAGAGATATTCCAAATGTTGGTGAAGATGCACTAAGAGACTTGGACGAAAATGGTATTATCCGCATTGGTGCAGAAGTTAGACCAGGTGATATTTTGGTTGGAAAAGTAACACCAAAAGGAGAAACCGAATTAACAGCTGAAGAAAGATTGCTTCGTGCTATCTTTGGAGAGAAAGCAAGGGAAGTAAGAGACACGTCTCTTCGTGTGCCACATGGAGAACAAGGAACCATTGTTGACGTCAAAGTTTACACAAGAGAAAATTCGGATGAATTAGGACCTGGTGTAAATCAAATTATTCGTGTATATATTGCACAAAAAAGAAAAATATCTGTCGGAGATAAAATGGCAGGGCGTCATGGTAACAAAGGTGTTATTTCAAGAATTTTACCAGAAGAAGATATGCCATTTATGCCAGATGGAACGCCAGTTGATGTTGTTTTAAATCCATTGGGTGTGCCTTCTCGTATGAATTTAGGTCAAGTTTTGGAAGTACATTTAGGTGCGGCTGCTCGTATGTTGGGCTGGAAATTAGCGACACCAGTATTTGACGGCGCAACTGAAGAAGATATTGAAGCATGCCTTGAAATGGCTGGTTTGGAAACAAATGGAAAGACAATTTTATACGATGGAAGAACGGGTGACCCATTTGATAAACCAATCACTGTTGGTGTGATGTACATGTTAAAACTTCACCATTTGGTTGATGATAAAATCCATGCTCGTTCAACAGGACCATACTCGTTAGTTACACAACAACCTTTAGGTGGTAAAGCGCAATTTGGTGGGCAACGTTTTGGAGAGATGGAAGTTTGGGCATTGGAAGCATATGGTGCGGCGTATACGTTACAAGAAATTTTAACAGTAAAATCAGATGATGTAATCGGTAGAGTAAAAACGTATGAAGCCATTGTAAAAGGTGAAAATATTCCAGCTCCGGGAATTCCAGAATCATTTAAAGTGTTAATTAAGGAGTTACAATCTTTAGGATTGGATGTAACTTTGTATAGTGATAAAGATGAAGAAATTGAAATCAAGGAAGATGCCGAAGAAGGTGATATTGAACTTGACGAAGTAACAATTACACAAGAGGAACTTCAAGATGAAGAATTGTTGGAAACAGAGGACGAGGAACTAGAAGAGGAAACAGAAGACGAGTTCTATACCAACATATTGGATGAAGAAGAAGTACCAGATGATAAAGTGATTGAAGAGTTAGACCATGAGACAGATGAGATGTTATTTGACAATGATTTGGCGAATGATAATTTGGATAATGATGATGACATTATTGAGTAAAAAGTAAATTGAATAGATTTCAAAATCAGTTTGGTTTGGGACAGAAGAAATTGCACCAGCAGTGGTAAGATGCCAAATTCTGATTTTGAAATTACCCAAAAATAAGTGAGAGGGGTTAGGTTAAGAATTGGAAGAATTAGAAGTTTTTAATAAGTTAAAAATTGGTTTGGCTTCAGATGATACGATAAGAGAATGGTCACATGGTGAGGTAAAAAAACCAGAAACAATCAATTATAGAACGCTAAAACCAGAGAAAGATGGGCTTTTTTGTGAGAAAATATTTGGTCCAACAAAGGACTGGGAATGTCATTGTGGAAAGTATAAGAGAGTACGTTATAAAGGTATTGTCTGTGACCGTTGTGGAGTTGAGGTAACAACTTCAAAGGTTAGAAGAGAGAGAATGGGACATATTGAATTGGCAGCTCCAATTGCGCATATTTGGTATTTTAAAGGAATTCCAAGTAGAGTAGCTTTGCTTTTAGATGTTTCTCCAAGAAGTTTGGAAAAGGTTATTTATTTTGCATCGTATATTGTAACAGATAAAGGTTCTACGGATTTGCAAAAATATCAAGTGATTAATGAAAAAGAATATCATGAAGCAGAAGAAAAATTCGGTAGAGGTTCGTTTAAAGCTGAAATGGGTGCAGAGGCGATTCAGAAATTATTAAAAGAAATTAATGTTGATAAATTATCTGAAAAATTAAGAAAAGAAATTGTAAAAGCTAGCGAACAGAAAAAAGCAAAATTAGTAAAAAGATTAGATACAGTTGAGTCATTTAGAATGTCTGGCAATAAGCCAGAGTGGATGATAATGAGTGTTATACCAGTTATTCCTCCAGAAATAAGACCAATGGTTCAGCTAGATGGTGGTCGTTTTGCGACATCTGATTTGAATGATTTGTATCGACGTGTTATTAACAGAAATAATCGTTTGAAAAGGTTGCTAGAATTAGGGGCGCCAGAAATTATTGTTCGAAATGAAAAAAGAATGTTACAAGAATCAGTCGATGCGTTGATTGATAATGGTAGACGTGGTAGACCAGTTACTGGTGCAGGAAACAGAGCACTGAAATCATTGTCTGATATGTTGAAAGGAAAGCAAGGACGTTTCCGTCAAAACTTGCTTGGTAAAAGGGTTGACTATTCTGGTCGTTCGGTTATTGTGGTTGGTCCAGAGCTTAAAATTTATCAATGTGGACTTCCAA
The DNA here is from genome assembly GCA_947648495.1 of uncultured Clostridium sp. Classification (GTDB taxonomy): domain Bacteria; phylum Bacillota; class Clostridia; order TANB77; family CAG-508; genus Scatovivens. Next base: position 10,449 of record CANSOA010000003.1, on the reverse strand, counting down.
AAGAAATGGCAGTTGAGTTGTTTAAGCCGTTTGTTATGAGAGAATTGGTGGGACGAGGACTAGCACATAATATTAAAAATGCTAAGAGAATGGTGGAAAAACAAAGACCAGAAATTTGGGATATTTTAGAAGAAGTGATTCAGGACCATCCTGTTATGTTAAACCGTGCACCAACGCTTCATAGACTTGGTATTCAAGCGTTTCAGCCAATTTTGGTAGAAGGTAGGGCTATTAAACTTCATCCATTAGTTTGTACAGCGTTTAATGCTGACTTTGATGGTGACCAAATGGCGGTTCACGTTCCACTAACACCAGAGGCAATTGCAGAAGCAAGATTTTTGATGTTGTCTGTCAACAATTTACTAAAACCACAAGATGGTAAACCAGTAACTGTTCCAACACAAGATATGATTTTGGGTGCGTATTATTTAACAGTTCAAATTGATGGAGAAAAAGGTGAAGGCTTATATTTTAAAGATGAAGAAGAGGCAATGCTTGCTTATCAAAATGGAGATGTTAGTTTACACTGCAAAATCAAAGTGAGAAGATTTAAAGAAGACGAAAATGGAAATGTGCGTAGCAAAACTATTGAAACAACGGTTGGACGTTTGATTTACAATCAAGGAATTCCACAGGATTTAGGATTTGTTGATAGAACGGATCCTGAAAAAAAGTTTGATTTGGAAATTAATTTCCCAGTAATCAAAAAGAATTTGGGTACGATTGTTTCAAAATGTATTAATGTTCATGGTTTGTCTGAAACAGCAGATGTGTTGGATTATATTAAAGCAACAGGTTATAAATATTCGACGAAAGGTGCTATTACAGTGTCTGTTGCGGATGTTGCTGTGCCAGAAGCGAAAAAGGATATTTTAGCAAAAGCAGATGAAGATGTTGACCATATTTTCAAACAATACCAAAGAGGTATGATTACAAATGATGAGCGTTATGATGCGATTATCAAAGTTTGGGAAAAGGCGACAAATGATGTCACAAATGCTATGAAGGATAATTTTGATGAGTTAAATCCAATTTATATGATGGCGCAATCTGGAGCACGTGGTAACATGAACCAGTTAAGACAAATTGCAGGTATGCGTGGTCTGATGGCAAATACTTCTGGTAAAGCAGTTGAAATTCCGATTAAATCTTGTTTCCGTGAGGGATTGGATGCGTTAGAATATTTCATTTCTTCTCATGGTGCGAGAAAAGGTTTGGCAGATACTGCTTTGAGAACGGCTGATTCGGGTTACTTGACAAGAAGATTGGTTGATGTTTCACAAGATATTATTATTAAAGAAGACGATTGTGGTTCTCATGAAGGAATTGTACTAGAAGACATTAAAGATGGAAATCAAATCATTGAAGGTTTGGAAGAAAGATTAGTTGGTCGATTTGTGTTAGAAGATATCAAAAATCCTAAAACAGGTGATTTGATTGTGGATATCGATACGATGATAACAGAAGATATTGCTAAAAAAATTGTTGATAGTGGTATTACAAAAGTTGGTGTACGTTCTATTTTAGGCTGTAAGTGTAAACATGGTGCTTGTAGCAAATGTTATGGTATGGGATTGGCAACTAGAAAATTGGTAAATAAAGGAGAATCCGTTGGTATTATAGCGGCTCAATCAATTGGTGAGCCCGGAACACAGCTTACGATGAGAACATTCCATACAGGTGGAGTTGCAGGTGGCGATATTACGCAAGGTCTTCCTAGGGTTGAGGAATTGTTTGAAGCAAGAAATCCAAAAGGTTTGGCTACCATTACTGAAATTACAGGTATAGTTAAGATTAATGACGAGAAAAAGAGAAAAGAAGTGATTGTCACTTCAAAAGATAATAGTAAAACTTATCCAATCAGCTTTGGTTCTAAGTTAAAAGTAAAAGATGGCGACCATGTGGAAGCGGGTGACCCATTAACAGAAGGTTCTATCAATCCAAATGATTTGCTTGTGATAAAAGGTGCAGAGGGTGTTTACAAATATATTATTTCAGAAGTGCAAAAAGTATATCGAAATCAAGGTGTTGACATTAATGATAAACACATTGAGGTTATTGCAAGACAGATGTTGAAAAAAGTAAGAATCGAAGATCCGGGTGATACTGGCTTGTATGGTGCTTCACTTGTCGATATTCTTGACTTTGAAGAAATAAATGAACAAATGCTAGAAGAGGGAAAAAGACCAGCGACAGGTAAAAGAACTTTATTGGGTATTACAAAAGCTTCTCTCGCAACAGAAAGTTTCTTGTCTGCAGCTTCTTTCCAAGAAACAACTAAAGTATTGACAGAAGCAGCGATTAAAGGAAAAGTGGATTCTTTGATGGGCTTGAAAGAAAACGTAATTATTGGTAAATTAATTCCAACAGGAACTGGACTTAAAACTTACCAAGATATTGAAATTAATACGAAAATTACAAAGCCTGCAATTCAAGAAGAATTAGAAGAAGCAGAGGAAATCACGATTAGTGAAGATGAGGATGAAGAAGATTTAGAAGACTTACCAGAAATAGAAAATTCAGAAGAAAAAGAAGAAGTTGAAACAGAAGAATAGTGGCACCTTAAAAAGGAGAAAATATGTCAAAAAAAAGAACCAATTCTAAGAAAAATACGAGAGTAAGAATATTGCCGATTTCTATCATTATATTTATTATTTTATCGGTAATGGCAATACTAATTATTTTAGATAAAGGCAAAATTGGGGGATATTCATTAGTGAAAATTGAGGATTCATCAGGATTAAAGGGAGAGAATTCTTTACCTGATGAGGCTCCTAAAAATAAAATGGAGATTTCGGTAGAAAAGAAATATTTATCTTCCAAAATTGACGAAGAAACGGAAATCTCAGTTTTTGTAAATGGAGAAAAAGTTGACTTAAAGGAAGTGGAATTGACTTCTTCAAATGAAGATGTGATTGAAATTGAAGAGGGAATTGCAACCGCTGTATCTGATGGCAAATCAACGATTACAGCTAAGAAAGATGATTTAGAAGCGACGCTTGATTTACATGTTATCACACCGATTAAGTCTATTGAGTTTTCGGCTACAAGTTCTACGATAAAAGTTGGAAAGCAACTTCAAATGAAATTGGTGGCGAAACCTTCTGATGCAAGTATTGATACTTTAAAGTATGAATCGAGTGATGAAGAAATTGCGACGGTTAATTCCAATGGAATTGTAACAGCTTTGGCGCCAGGAAAGGTTACCATAACGGTAGTAGATAAATATAGTGAAATTGAGAAAAAGGTTAATTTAACGATTAAGAAGTAAAGTAAGAGAACCAGAAATTTTGTAATTATTGAGTTGCAGGATTTCTGGTTTTATATTCTTTTGAAAAATAGGTTTTATTTTGTTAAGTGTATATTAACAATTTACATAATTTGTGGTATAATAAATAATAGAACCAAAATTAGTACATTGGCAATTGAATAAGGAGGGACGATTATGTTTAAAGGTACTTAAATCTTTATTGTTATCAGGAACCCAGTAACCATGCATTTAATATAGGAGGTAAAGATGATGAAATTAGATAATGATTTTAGACAGGATGTTGACAGAGAGTTTAAGCAAGGCGATTATGTAGGAAGAAAGCTGTTCAATCGCATAGTAGTTATTGTAGTACTTTCAGTTGTTATTTTTGGTGCGATTGGTTTTGCATACAAGAAGTTTGCTGTTGATGCAAATCGGGAGATTTTCAAACATTCTACAGCCTATACTGAAACGGCAGCTAATTTTCTCGCAAAGGAATATCGGGAATATAATCAAGCGGAAACAGATGTTGAAAAATCTGCAATTATGGAGTATGTCATTGACAGATATCCAAATTTAGATTTAGAAGACATCGAAAACAACGATCTCAAATCTTTTTACAGACAATGCTTACAGGGAGGAAATTAATATGAAAAAACATAAAAAAGTTACAATTATTGTTACTCTAACTATGATATTTGCAATATTTTCATGTGGTTTTAGCAGTTGTTCGGATGCTTCTGCGAGAAGAGATAAAGAGTATTCTGAAGAAGTCAAAGAACAGATTGCTGATTCAATTGGTTATCCAGATCTTGCTAATTTTTTTGAATATTCTCAACTGAAGGAAATTTACGAACTTAGAGATGATCCTAAATTAGTTTGCTATTGGTATACAAAGTGTGAGTATACTGGCAAATGGGTTTATGAGGGGCAGTGCATTGGTTATGGAATTCCATATTCGGCGAGTATTACTTCACCAGACAAGGTTCACTATAATTCGAGTGGTGCAGTTGTTTCGCAGGCTGAACCGAATGGAATTTACACCAATGGTTTAAGTACATCTGCTACTTGGATTCTTATGGTGGATTCAGAAGGAAATATCACGCCAGAGTATGTTGAACATACAATCCGTGTGTCTCAGAAGAAAATTCCTGCAATAAAATGCGAGGATTGGTCTCTTCCAAGTGACTATTAATATAGTTAATAGCCGACAAAGGCCCTATCCCTTTTGGGGGATTAGGGCTTTTGTTATAAGTATTTAAAAATAACAGTTATTTTCTGTAAATAACTGTTAGGTAAAAAACAAAGTTTTAGAAAAATTTACATAATATTGACTTTGGGCTAGAAATTTGGTATAATATAAATGTATTTTTATGAAAAAATTAGAAGAAAGGAGAATAGAGAGCAGATAGTTTTTTTGTAACTAATAAACCAGCAATAAGAAAAGGAGAATAAGATGAAAGAAGTGCGAATTTGTACTTTCAAAGTAGTAGTGGCAATGATGATAGTTACATGTTGGGTTGCATTCTGGCTTAATCTATTAATGAAAGCAGATGTAAATTCTGAAACAGTGGAAGCGACAGAGCAAATGGAAGAAGTTGAAATAGCAGAAAGTGTAACTCCTGAAAAGGATGAAACAAATACATTTTCTCGTTTTCCAGGAGCCAAAAGCTTAGAATCAGTAATGAGTCAGATTAATCCACTAGAAGGAGATACCTATGGGCAACAGAAAGAAGACGTAAGTTCTGAAACAGTGGAAGCGACAGAGCAAATGGAAGAAGTTGAAATAGCAGAAAGTGTAACTCCTGAAAAGGATGAAACAAATACATTTTCTCGTTTTCCAGGAGCCAAAAGCTTAGAATCAGTAATGAGTCAGATTAAACCATTAGAAGGAGATACTTATAAGCAACGGCAAAATAATTTTGAAGGTATAGAAGACATTTTTGTTCAGGAAGAAGTGGCTATTAATCCTTCGAGTGATAACTTTCCACAAAAAACGGTAGATATATCTATCTATGATGAAAAATCCATCATAACTATCTTGAATGAGGAAAGAGAAGAAGATGAAAAACAGCTTCTTATGCCATATAATCTCTATCGAAAGGAGGAAGAGATTATATTGGAAGGCGTTGACTTCCATACAAGAAAATACTATGAATACCACCTTCAAAATGGAAATTGGTATGTCTATGGCGGAGAAAATGTGGATGTTCCAGATGGAGAAAAAGATTTTATATTTTTGACTTTTAAAAATGGAACATACACATTAAAAGGTACGAAGCTAACTTTTTGGAATTTTCTTAGTCAAGAAGCAACAGGCGAGATACCAGAACCAGCTGAACCACAAAATGTAAAGTTGTGTAGAAACGAGGAGGGATGTACTGTTTATTCTAATGCATATTATTCTGGAATACCTTACATAGATAAAGATAATAATCTTGTTAAGTTATTAATTACTTCAGAAAGTGAAAATAAGGAGGATCCTTATTCAGATGTATACATTACTGGTATTGGTTACGAAATCATTGCATCAAATGTGAAGAAAATTGTTGAAGCAGTTAATGAGGATTTACCATATAGTATTGTATATCAAAATGAAGATGGAGATTATAAGTTGGCAATCATAAGTAAAAATATTCAGGAAGTAATAAATTTAAATGAAGAAACAGTATCAAAAATCCATTTTAGGAGTTATGGTCTCGCTACTCAAGGTATGTCCTATATAAAGGAATTAGGTTTAATTTTTGATGTAGATGGATATGGTCCACTTTGTTATTATTCATTTTATGATTTCGGTATAAAGCTCTTTAAAATCCACGTCTCTTGGTAAGAAATTACACCAAGAGACGTTTTTCTTGCAATTTATTAAAGTATATAATAAGAGGATATTACAAAAATAATATCCTCTTGACAAATTATCTGATAGTTTAATTTTTTAACAAGATCTTTAAAAGCTCTAGGTGAACTTGGATTTCAAAATTAAAATATACTTCATTTCTTCCATACTTTTTTAGCATCTCTGCCAATTCATCTACATGCTTCCCAATTAAGTCTTTATCAATATTTGTACTGGTGCTCCACATAAGTAAACCAAAACCTTTTGCTTCTACAATATATCCCTTTGAATCGAAAGTTACATATCTGTTATTTTTTTGTGAAAACCGATAATGTTGATTATTTGCCGTATTTTCCTCTATAAAATGGGATAAAAAAATACACTGCAAAGTAGTGTATTTGGTGCCGTTGGCGTAGTTATCTACAACTTTTTCGGCTCTCATAACGATTGATACAAATATCAATCAATTTATATATAGATTACCAAATTATTTAATAAAAAGCAAGTGATTTATAAAAAATTTTAAGACTTTGTTCATAGTTTTCAATATATTCATAAAAAACTAAAAAAAGGCTTTAAATAAATATTAAATTATGATATTATTAGAAATGAAAGAAGGCGAAAAATTATGGAAGAAATTATAAATATCGTATATGAAAAAATAAAATCATTAGAGGCAGGAACAGAAGTGACTATCCTTCAGCTAATCCCTAAAGAATCAAGAAATAAATACACAAATCAACAACTAATCGAAGTCACATCAAAAGTATTTATGAAATGTAAAGATAATAATATTGGTTTAAACCATGATAAATACAAAGATAAAGAGGTTGGATTACCATATAATATTCCTTTTATAAAAGAATAATTTTAAAATAATAATATAATAACTCAAAGGAGAAAGAAAATGTTTTTGAATTTACAGGAATTGATAAAAGAAATAGAAGATGGTAAATCAACAGATGATATAGTTGAAGAAAGATTAACTTATTTAAATTCTAAAGACTATAAAAGTAAAATGAACAGAAGTGACAGAGCTGATTTTATTCAAGGTTATATAAGTGATGATGAAAAAATGTCTGGTACTCTTGGTGATGGTACATATTATTGGATGGATGAAAAACAAATTTTTAAAGATGTGATAGACTCTATTATAAGAAAAAATTTACCAACAATAAAACAACATAATGCATTACCTACACAAAATCTAATGCAAGGAGTCAGAAATTATTTTCTTGGAGCACAACCTAATAAAGAAAGCCTATTAGTTTATCAACAAATGATAAATGAGGGCAAAAGTAAAGCTAATATAAGAGAAGAATTTGGAGAAAGATTGACAAAGCATTTACTAGATAAGATAGATGCTGAAAGTAAAGAAGAATTATATGCTCAAATAGAAGAAAGAGAAAATTATGGTAACATAGTCCCTATTCCTATAAGTTCTATTAAAGGGTTAAAAATTGGAGAATGTACTGAAATGACATTATTATCTCAAAATTTATTATCATTTTTTGGATATAATACATTTATGGTTGAAGGAAAAACATATAATAGTGAAAATGAAACAGAGTTCCATAACTTTAATTTTATTGAAAGAAATGGAAAATACTATGCATTTGATTCGGCTATGTCTTTTTTTGGAGTAGCACCTGAAATAAAAACTCCAGAAGAACTCTTGATTTTTGATGAGATGACTTTAAGCAATAGTCAAAAGTCTATAACTTATTTTTCAAGTAGAAAAAGTAAATTATATAGCAATCCAGAATCAAAACTAGGTATATTAGCAAAAAGAGGTTTAAATTTTAGAAATACAGCTATGACTGATTTAAAAGGAATACTACTTTCAAAGAAAGTAATAAATAACCAAAGAGAAAGTGAAGAAAGAGATGGATAAAGAAAAATATAGTAAAGCATTTAAAGAAGTTTATATGATATTAAAATCTGTTGGAAAAGAAGTGCAAGAAAAAATTCCTACCAGCTTATTATATTTCATAGAAGAAAATATGGATAAAGATTATTTCTTTATGCTAGATGATAGTATTCCACTTGAAGAACAATCATTTATGGATGAAACTTTAGGAATAATTTCATTAATATGGCGAGATTATTTATGCATAGCTGAAGAAAGAGAAAAAATAAAAAAAGAAGATGAAAAAAATTTTAAAGAAATACAAAATCAAATAGAAAAAGAACGCAGAGAGAAATATAATCCAGATGATATATTCAAAAATAAAGCAACTATACAACAAGATCAACAAGTACAAAATGATGTCGCATTAATACAAGTAAAAGAAAATTCGTTTACTAAATTTTTAAAGAAATTAAAATATATCTTGCACATAAATTAGTTTTCTAACTTTGATGCTAATATTTTAGAAAAGACTTTTTGAAAATTATTTGACAAACGTAAAAAATGATTCTATACTAATTATCTAAAACTATCAAACGAATGAATTTTTTAACTCATTCGCTTTTAACAACTTTTACACATAAATCAATTCTTTATAAACAATTTCTTCGGCTTGTGCTTTAATGGAGTTCATAGTTCCAACCCAATAAAGCATATCAGTGTTTTTCATATCTTCGGTCAAATTGCTTTTTGCTTTTAACTTTCTAATAATCTGTTGCACTCTATTATCTGCCGTTTCTTGTAGTTCTTTCAAATGTGTATTTAATGTTCCATCCATAAGCATTATAGTATAATCAGCCTTTTTATACTCTTTCAAATATTTTAATCTCATTCTTCCATATTTATTTAAAGTAATTTTTTCTTGTTTAGGCATTAATAGGTTTGATATATAATAATCTCCATCTAAATAATATTCAATACCTGTTCTTTCATCAATTTTTGTTTTTGGTAATTCATTATTCATAGCTTTTTTCCTCCTTTTAAAATCTGGTATCATTATTTTTCTTTTTACTTTTAGTTTGTTTGTTTTCATCTGGTATAGTTACTTTTCTAGCAATATTATTTGCGATTTCATTATCGTTGTTGTCAAATATGCCGTTCTTATATAGGTCATCACTAACAATCTTATAGTTATTATCTTTATCATAGCAAATTCTTTTATGAAAATGGCTCATAATACTATGCCAAAAGCCTTTAAATTTTTGTAATTCTTGTTTTATCTTTTCCTTTTCAGTTTGTAACTTGCTAATAATCTTATCTTTAGTAGAGAGTTCATTTTTTAAACTGCCAATTTCATTATCTTTTAGTTCTATTTCATATTTAAGTGAACGATTTTCTTTTTCTATCTCAAAAGCAGAATGTTCAAAATCTTTAATTGCCATATTTAAGTCATTTACACTTCTTACAGTCTGGGTTATATCTTTTACATCTTCTGTATAATTTTTGATTTTCTGGACATCCTCGCTTGAAATAACCATATTATTTTTATTCATCAAAGTAGGTTTTAAACTATCTAAAATTTTATCTATATCTTTGCTTGTACTATCAAGTTGTTTAGTTTGAGTATTTGCTTCTTCTAGTCGTTCTTCTTTTTTCTCTAGTTGTTTTTTGATTTCTCGATAATCTCCCATATCTTTAATGTCTATATCTCGATTTCTACCTTTTTTCTTTTGTTTTAATAGTGAATTTTCACAATAGACTTTATTATAAGATTTTATACAGCAAACCCTCATTTCATCTTGTATTTTTTGTAGAGATTCTTTCGTAAAAACTTTTGACTTAGCAGGTTGTTTTCTCATACCTCTTTTATAATCTTCCTTTATTGGAACTCCTACAATGTGCATATGTGGAGATGTTTCATCAAAATGAATTACTGCATTTGCTACTTTAAATTCTGGTACAATTCTTATTAAATCTTGCACTTGCTCTTTATAAACCTGTGACATTCCCCTTTTGTAATAGTCATCTTTATAATTCCAAAAATCCATATCTCCGAGTTCTATAATAAATTCACAAGCTAAATCTTTTTGCTTATCTTGTGATATATGCTTAAAATAATCTTTTATTTTTCTATCTTCACGAGTTTGCTTGTTATTATATTCAATTCTTGCTTGTTCAAATTCTTGAAAATATAAATTTTGCATATCTTCATATAAATTATCAGTTCCATAGATTATTTGTATATTTTCTTTGTCATTATCATAATCTCTTAGATTATGCTTATTCACTTTTGATAATTGAGTAGCGTTTTGTATTCCATTATTTGAAAATGATGTTTCTCCTGATGGATTATTTTTTGCAACTTCTTTTGCTTTTGCCGTTTTGTTTTTATCACTACCCAAGTGAATAGAATATGCTAATTCTTCGCTCATCTTTTTCCTCCTTTAGAATTTGCTTCGTAGCATAGGAATTTGACTTTAGTCAATATTCCTAACCCCCTATGAGTTTCGTCAT
>CANSOA010000002.1 GCA_947648495.1 uncultured Clostridium sp. | reverse complement strand
AAAGCAGAAAAATAAAAAAGGTTAAAGAGTGTCCCCGTCCCGAAAAGCAGAAAAAATAAAAAAGGTTAAAGACTGTCCCCGTCCCGAAAAGAAAAAAATAAAAAAGTTAAAGACTGTCCCCGTCCCCAAAAAGAACCCAAAAAAGAAAAAATCAAAAATCAAAAAACAAAGAAATCAAAGAAAACGAAAAAAATAAACAATTAGATAAATTAAATATATTAAATAAAATAATAACAAAAAAGGAAGTGATTTTATGAAATTTGCCCATATAGCGGACATGCATTTTGATAGCCCATTTACAGGACTTAATGCAATTGAGAATTTAGGAAATATTCGAAGATTGGAGCAGAGAAAAGTTTTTAAAAAAGTAATCGATTATTGCAAAAAAAACAAAATCGATTATTTATTCATCACAGGTGATTTATATGAACACCAATATGTCAAAAAATCGACGATTCAATATATTCATAATTTATTTAAGGAAATACGCAATACAAAGATTCTAATAACGCCAGGAAATCACGATCCATACATACAAGGTTCCTATTATGAAAATTTTAACTGGAGTGAAAATGTCCATATTTGCAAAAAAGAACTCGAAAAACTTGAAGAATCAGATGCAGATATTTATATGACGGCATTTACAGATTTTTACATGAACGAATCTCCCATTAGGCAAATTCAGATTCAAAATCCTAATAAAACCAATCTATTATTGACACATTGTGATTTAAATGGAGCTAGAGATGACAAGGATTGTGCTTATAACCCTATATTAGAAACCCAAATAAATGGCTTAAAATTTGATTATGTGGCAATGGGGCATATTCATAAAACAAATTTTGCGCCAAATCAAAGAAATATCTATCCGGGTTCCACAATTTCATTTGGATTTGATGAGTTAGGTGAGCATGGAATGGTGGTTCGGAGAGATTGTAGGTCATGTACTAAAGATGGAATTTGTTCCATTGGATAATAGGATATTCACAAAATATGAATTAAATGTGGATAACTTTTTAGCGCAAGAAGAGCTGATAGAAACCATCCAAAATTTGGATTTAAGTCAGAAAAATATGTATGAAATTGTTTTGGTGGGAAATCGAAAATTTACGATTGAGCCAAGACAAATTTTGAAACTCATTGCATCAAATAACGTCTTAAAAATAAAGGATAACACGCAAATTGGATTTGATATTGAAGAAATCGCGAAGCAAAATAATTTAAGAGGCGTGTTTGTGAGAAAAATGATTGAAAAATGCAAAGACGGAAAATATACAGAACAACAAATAAAAAAAGCCATTGAGCTTGGATTAGAAGTAATGTAAGAAGGTGAAAATTTGAAACTAGATACAATAAAAATTAATGGATTTGGAAAAATAAAGAATAAAGAAATTAAATTAAAAGACGGCATTAATATTATTTATGGCGAAAATGAATCTGGAAAATCAACAATTTTGAAGTTTATAGAAAGCATGTTGTATGGTCTTTCAAAAAACAAAAACGGGAAGAATAAATCCGATTTTGACCGTTATCAACCTTGGGAAGATTTAGAATTTTCTGGAAAAATAAAATATACTTTGCAAAATGGCGAAGAATATGAAGTTTTTAGAGAATTCAAGAAGAAAAATCCAATCATTTATAATAGTTTTAATGAGGATATTTCTAAGCAATTTAAAGTCGATAAATCCACTGGAATTAGCTTTTTTGAAGAACAAGTTGGTGCGGATAGAATATCATTTTGCAATACCGCGATGATTAGACAACAGGAAATCAAACTCGAAAAAGCCGATACAAATGCAATGATTCAAAAAATAAGCAATCTAGTTACAACTGGCGATGATACAATATCGTTTAAAAAATCCATAGAAAGGTTAAACAAAATGCAAAATGAAAGGATTGGAACCCAAAGAACAAGGCAAAAACCAATCAATATTGTGGAAAGTAATATTAGAAACTTATTAGAAAACAAAAAAGAATTAAGTCTATACCACAAAAATGCAGAAAATTCTGCAAAAGATTATGAAAAAATAGACCAAGAAATAAAAGTTTTGCGTGCCCAAAAAGAGAATTTAAAGCAAACCAAACAATCGGTAAATGAGAATAAAATACAAAATATGGAACAAAAATTTAAGAAGAAGATTTGCATTTTTTTATTATTGTTTTTTATCATAACAGCTGTGTTGTTATCGGCTACCTTGAAAATGTTTGCGATTGCAATAATTCCAGTTATATTGGCAATCCTAGATGGATTTGTAATCATGAAAATAAACGCGAGTTTTGAGCCGAAAACTGCAAAATTAGATAGCTACCAAATCGAGAAGGAATTAGAGAAAATAGAAGCGAAAATCAATGATTTGAAACTTCAAAATCATATTTTAGAAAAGGAAAAATCAAATCTGGATGAAAAGCTTGAAAAGTTAGCTAAAATTGAAGAAGATTTGGAAGAGCAAAATGAAATAAAAGATGAATTAATATCGTTGGATATGTCATTTAATCTTGCTAAAGAGTGCTTGGAAGAGGCATATGATGAAATGAAACATAATATTAGTCCAAAGTTTGAGCGCAGATTGTGTGAAATTATTGCTGAAATAACGGAAAATAAATATCAAAATATTTCTGTTAATGATGAAACGGGACTTAATATAGAAGTTGAAAATGGTGCGTATTTGCCAGTAGAAAACTTAAGCGTTGGGACGATAGATGAAATGTATTTGTCACTTAGATTGAGCATGTTAGCAGAGGTTTCAAAAGAAGATTTGCCCATTTTTTTGGATGAAAGTTTTGCCTATTTTGATAATCAACGCTTGAAAAATATGTTGTGTTATTTGCAGGATAAAAATTATAATCATCAAATTATTATTTTTACGTGTTCAAATAGGGAAGAGATAGCATTAAATGAATTAAAAATAGAATATCACCGAATAGACCTTGAAAAATAGAGAAAAATGGTATATAATACAAAAAAGCTTGAATAGAAAGGAAGGAACAATATGTTTCAAAAATTAGAAGATGTGGAAAAAAGATATGAGGAACTCAATCAGTTAATCAGTGACCCAGAAGTGATTTCAAACCAATCTGAATGGCAAAAACTAATGAAAGAACATGGTTCAATGCAAGATATTGTTGAAAAATATAGAGAATATAAAAATGTAAAAAAATCGTTAGAAGAAGCAAAAGAAATGCTAAGTGATCCAGAATTAAAAGAATTGGCGAGTTTAGAATTAGAAGAAGCAAAAGAAAAATTACCGAAAATTGAAGAAGAATTGAAGATTCTTTTGATTCCGAAAGACCCAAATGATGATAATAATGTCATTTGCGAAATTCGTTCTGGTGCTGGTGGCGAAGAAGCAGCTTTGTTTGCAGGAACGTTATTTAGAATGTATTCAATGTATGCAGAAGCAAAACATTGGAAAATTGATATTGTAAATGAAAATGCTACGGAACTGGGAGGTTTCAAAGAAATTACATTTATGATAACTGGAAAAGGGGCATACAGTAGATTTAAATTTGAAAGTGGTGTCCACAGAGTGCAACGTGTGCCTGATACAGAAAGTAGTGGAAGAATTCATACCTCAACTGCGACGGTTGCAGTTTTGCCAGAAGTGGGAGATGTGGAAATTGAATTAAATCCAGCGGATATCAAAATGGAAGTGTTTCGAGCATCTGGTGCAGGTGGACAGCATATTAATAAAACTTCATCTGCAGTTCGATTAATTCATGAGCCAAGTGGCATTGTGGTAGAATGTCAAACACAAAGATCACAGGTACAAAATAGAGAATATGCCATGAAAATGTTACGTTCCAGATTATATGAAATTGAAAAAGAAAAACAAGATTCAGAAGTAGCGAATGCAAGAAAAAGTCAAGTAGGAAGTGGTGATAGAAGCGAGAAAATCAGAACTTACAATTATCCACAAGGACGTATCACAGACCACAGAATTGGTATGAGCATTTTCCAATTTGAAAATTTCTTAAATGGTGATTTAGATGAATTAATTGATAATTTGATTGCAACAGATCGAGCAGAGAAGTTGAAAGGAAATGAGGAATAAAAAGTCTTAAGTAAAAAGATACCAGTGTTTTTAGTTACAAACACTGGTTATCTTTTTAAGAATTCTTTTCTCTCGATTGTTCGTAGCGACTGCAAGAAGCTACTATAAGTGTTTCTAGGTTTGTATGAAATGATTCACAGCCAAGTTCAATGAAATCGTATTTTTCAATACGCTCTGATAATTTTATAGCTATTTCTTTTTCATAACCTAAAAAACGTAATTCCTTAAAATCAACATTTCTGATTTTTAAGCAGCCACCCTCACAATCAGGTTTTGGTGAACAAAATGGGCAAATTTTGCAAAGATGCTCAGAGTTTCCCAAAATGTTTGAAGAAAGAAAATTAAAATTTTTGGGGATTTGTGTATAAAAAAATGTATCGTAGATTTTTAAAATAAATCCAGCTTTTTTCTGTAAACGAACCTCCAAAAGTTCTTCCTCACTTATTTCCCGCAAAGCATAATCTTTTTTTTCTACAGAAAGAATATCTTTCTCAGAATATGTTGTGATAGTAACTCGTAAATTTGAAAAATCATCCGTTAGTGAAAAGTTGTATTTCTTTTTGGGTTTTGGTGCCATGTTGTCCTCCTATTGTCCATTTGAATTTAATATAAATTGATATAATAATACTATTATATCAATTTATGTCAACATTGTCAATACAAAATGTTATTTTATTTCATATGTATTGCCTGATTTGTTACAAATTTCCCATATTCTTTAATCTTATGCAAAATTAAATCTGAATTTTCTACCAAATTGCCAAATTCGCTAATGATACTAGACATCAATAATACATTGGTCGTATCAAAGTTTTCAAGAATTAAAAAGAAATAATCATTATATTGATATAATGAATTGGAATCTGAAAAGTAGCCTGCTAATTTTGGTGAAGAAACCGACAAAAAGTTTGTAAAATTGCAGAAGTCATCAAAACTAGAAAATTTATAAATTAGAGTCTGGTTTGTTTCAGTATGAGTTTTTCTACGAGCCTGTACTCTTGTAGATTTCAAAATTTCTTTTTCAATACGCGTAACGGTAAGAACAAAAGTGCCATTACTCAAAGCGATAGCTTCAATAGAAAGCTTATAATTATCTGTAATAAAGCCAATTTCACGTTCTGCTTCGTCTAATAGATTTAAAAATAAGCTTTGGCTTTCAATGGAATTAGACATAAAAGAATGTACGTCTACATTGTTTTCTTCTAAATCGGAATGATTAAAAGTAATCCTAATTTTATTTTCGTTAAGTTTTTCTATTTTCATGAGCAAACCTCCTAAACATAAATTAATTATACTACTTCTGCAACAAAAGTAAATGTTAATATTTACTAACTTACTTTTAATTATATTAAGAAATCTTGAAAAATGTACTAAAATTACTTGAAAAAAACTGTTTTTCAGTATATAATATAATTTACATTAAAAGTGAAAATTAGGGGACCATTTTTAAGTGAGCGGAAAGGGCGAAAATGAAGAACAAAATGACCACATTACCAATGTCAGAAAGACCATATGAGAAATTACTCACTTATGGAGAAGAATCTTTGAGCAATAGTGAATTATTAGCTATCATTATAAAAACAGGAACGAGACAAAAAACAGCCTTAGATTTAGCAGGACAAGTCATGAACTTAGGTTCCCAAGAAAACAGCAATGATTTGAGGTTTTTACAAGAAATCTCAATCAATGAATTAATGCAAATCAGTGGAATTGGCAAAGTAAAAGCAATCGAATTAAAAGCTTTAGGAGAAATTGCAAAAAGAATGTCAAAACCAATTAATTTAAAAAAAGTATGTTTAAAAACAAAAGCAGATGTAGCCAATTTATTGATGCAAGAATTAAGATATGAAAAAAATGAAGTTTTAAAACTAATTTTATTAAACAACAAAAACATTGTACAAAAAATAATCAATATTGCAACAGGAAAAGATAATGCGTTAGTTTTTGATGTTAAGCAAATATTATCAGAGCCAGTAAAATTGCAAATACCAAAAATTATTTTAGTACACAATCACCCAAGTGGAAATTCTATGCCAAGCAAAGAAGACATTCAAGCGACCCAAAAAGTGCAACAATGTTGCCAATTAATGGGAATTCAACTATTAGACCACATCGTAATTGGTGACGGAGAATACAACAGTGCAATGTAAGGGCAATTTTTAAAATAAATAAAAAGGAAGGATAAAAATGAACAGAAACAAGCAATCCAATATACTTGGAGGAATTATAACGTTAATCATATTAGGCTTACTAATATTTCTTTCCAATATGAAAATTGATAGATTCTCTTTTTTAGAAAGTGCGGTTAATTCAGTTGTAACGCCACTTCAGAGAGTATTTACTGATTTGAGAAATAAAATTCAAGGAAATTCTGCTTATTTTACAGATATAGAAAATCTACAAATCGAAAACGAACAATTAAAAAGTCGAAATAGTCAACTAGAAACAGAATTAAGAGAATTAGAAAGCATAAAAGCGGACAATGTTATTTTGCAAGAATATATGAATTTAACGCAAAAATATGCGGATTACAATACAATTCCAGCCTATGTAATTGATAAAGACGTAAGTAACTATAGTAGTGATTTAGTCATTAATGTTGGTAAAAAGGATGGCGTAGAAGTTAACATGACAGTTATTGCGGATAAAGGATTGGTAGGGCATATTATATCTGTAACAGAAAATACAGCAAAAGTACAAGTCATTGTTGATCCTGCCAGCACGGTGAGTTGCAATATTAGTACAACAGAAGAAAGCATTATTTGTAAAGGAACTTTGGAAAATAACCAAATTTTGAGAGCGTCCTATATTCCATCTGGTGCAGAATTAATTCAAGGAGATAATGTCTACACTTCTGGTTTGGGAGGAATTTACAGAAAAGGAATTTTAATTGGCACCATAGAAGAAATTATAACAACTAGCAATATCACAGACCGATATGCAACCATAAAAACAGCGGTGGATTTTTCAACAGTAGATACCGTATTGGTTATCAATAATTAATTAAAAAACAGAAAAAATGAAAGGATAGCAATGAAAAAAACAACGATTTTGATTTTATTAATTTTAGCATTTTTTATCCTATTTTTCCTACAAGCAAATATTTTTCAAAATTTTACAATTGCAGGAGTGATGCCAAATTTATTTGTAATATTTATAGTATTTATTGGGCTTTCCGCCAATGCAACAGTAGGAATATTTTTTGGGGTTATATGTGGGTTAACTATTGACTTAATCTATAGTAAATCCATTGGAATAACAGCAGTGATGTTATGTGTAGTTGGCTATTTAGGCGCCTATTTTGACCGCAACTTTTCAAAAGAAAATAAAATAACCATTATTATCATGATAGCAGTATCCACCATTATTTACGAAATAGGCTATTATGCAATTAACTCAATCATACTAGGATTTGAACCTGAAATTCTATTTTTTATAAAAATATTAGCTCTTGAAGTACTATACAACATTTTACTAACCATAATTTTCTATCCAATGCTACAAAAAATGGGCTATAGTATTGACAGAACATTCAAGAAAAATAATATCCTAACAAGATATTTCTAAACCGTAAGGACAATTGCGAATTACTTATCACAAAAGCAACCGAAAAAAATTTAACGATAAATGCGATTATCAATCGTTCATTTAACCAAAACAAAACCAAAATAGTAAAGAAGGTGAAATAAACGAAAATAAACAATGATTTAAAAAATTTAAATTTCAGATTTAACGTTCTGTCAGTTATTGTGTACATTATTGGAGTTGTGATTCTCATTCGATTATTTGATATACAAATCATAAAAGGGCAAGAATACAGAGAAAACTCCAATACAAGGTTATCCAGAGAATCCACCATAGAAGCAGCCAGAGGCAGTATTTTAGACCGTTCAGGAAACGCTTTAGTCAGCACTGATATGAGTTTTTCTTTAGAAATGTACAAAACCAAAGTAGAAGATGAACAATTAAATAATTCTATTTTGTTAATGACAACCATATTAGAAAACAATGGAGATCAATATATCGACCCATTTCCCATTTCTATTGAGCCATTTGAGTACCATTTTGATTCAGAAGAAGCTTTGGCTCAATGGAAGAAAAAGTATAAAATCCCAGAAACGGCATCAGCAGAAGAAGCCTTTTATATCATGCGAGATAAATACGAAATCGCAACAGATGACATTACTCAAATCAGAAAAATTCTAGCTATTCGATATGCCATAACAACCAAAGGTTATTCTACAACAAAATCCATTGAAATAGCCGATGAGATTTCAAGGCAAAGTGCCGTTCAATTGCAAGAAAGAGGCGAAGAATTAACGGGTGTCAATATCGTCATTGAACCAATTCGAAAATATCATGTAGGCAATATGGCATCTCATATTTTAGGATATATGGGAAGAATTTCTAAACCAGATCAAGACGAATTAGAAGAAAAAGGAGACACCTACGAATATCAAACAACTGATAAAATTGGGAAAACTGGTATTGAAAAAGTATTTGAAGAATATTTGAGAGGTCAAGATGGTGTAAAGCAAATTGATATGTCAGTAGATGGAACGATTACAGGTGAATACACCAGCAAAGAAGCAATTGGTGGAGCAGATGTAGTGCTTACCATAGATTCTAATTTGCAAAAAATAACAGAAAATGCTTTGGCAGCCAATATTCAAAAAATCAAATCTGGTGGATTTTCTCAAACCTATCAAGCAAAAGGAGGAGCCGTTGTTGTAACTAATGTAAATACAGGTGAGATTTTGGCAATGGCAAGTTATCCAGATTATGAACCAGAATTGTTCTATAACGGAATTAGTAATGAAAAATATAATGAATATATTAATAATCCATTAAAGCCATTGCACAATAGGACCATTCAAAGTCCCTATGCGCCGGGTTCCATTTTTAAAATGATTACAGCAATTGCAGCATTAGAAACAGGTGTTACAGATCCATATGAAAAAATTAATGACAATGGTCCTTATCCAGCAGCGCATAATCCAAGATGTTGGTATTATAGGGAATATGGAAGAGGTCATGGGTATTTGAATGTATCTGGTGCGATTGAGAAATCTTGTAATTATTTCTTTTATGAAGTGAGTAACAGAATGGGAATTGATAATTTGGAAAGATATGCGCGATATTTTGGATTGGGGCAAAAAACGGGAATCGAATTGTATAGTGAAGTTTCAGGAACGGTAGCCAATAGAAGGATTACAGAGAGCAAGGGAACAAGCTGGATGGTTGGAGATACTTTGGTTGCGGCAATTGGGCAAGGCTATAATAACTTCACGCCAGTTCAAATGGCAAAATATATTTCTATGGTTGCCAATGGTGGACATAAAGTTGATTTGAGCATTATAAAAAGTGTGATGAAATCAGATGGAACGCAAGTACCAGATTCGGAAATTAGAGAATTTACAGACAAAAAATTAGGGATAGAAGCAAATAATACAGAAGATTTACCAATTAAAGCAGAAACGATAAATGCAGTGTTACAAGGAATGAGAGCGGTTACAGAAGGAGAAGGAGGAACGGCGCGTTCCGTATTTTCAGATTTTAACATTTCTGTAGGGGGAAAAACGGGTTCAGCAGAAACCACAACAGGAGACGTAAATGCATGGTTTGTGGGATTTGCACCATTTGAGAAACCAGAGATTGCGGTTGTTATTATTGTAGAGAATGGAGGACATGGCTATTATACAGCAGAAGTTGTAAGAGAAATCATTGCGGAATATTTCGGAATGAATGTGCAACAAATTGTGGAAGATATGTCTGCAGAAAATGAAATCGAATATTTTAGATAAACCGTAGGGCGAGTGTTAATCGTCTGCGAAAAGGGGGATAAAATGTTAAACAATATAAGAATTAAACAAACGACAGATGAAATTGTGCTGAACATTAATGTACAAGCCAATAACACAAAAGTTGTGGAAGAGTTGCAAGAAAAATTGCCAAAATTAAAAGAATTTTACAAAAATTCAAATGTGCCAATACGAGTAACGGGAAAGTTATTTTCTGAAAATGAAAGGAAAATCATCAAAAAGATGATAATTGCGGAAATTGACGTGGATGTAAAATTTGATGAAGCATCTGATTTACTGGGATTACATGCTATTAAAAAAACATTTGAGGTAGAAACAGAAATTTCAGAAACCAAGTATATTTATAATTCGATACGTTCTGGAACGAAGGAAGAATATGTTGGCAGTATTGTGATATGTGGTGATGTCAATTCTGGTGCGGAAATTGTGGCAGGAGGAAATATTTCTGTTTTGGGAACATTAAGAGGTGTTGCGCATGCAGGAGCTAATGGTAATACGAAGGCCGTTATTTCCGCAAATATCATTGAGTCAACGCAAATTAGGATTTCCAATTTGGTAAAAGAAGTAACGGAAAAAGAGGAAAGATGTCCGATTTTTGGCATTAAGGGGAATTCGATTGAACTTTTAGAAGATTAACAAAAATAAAATGAGCATTAAAACGAAATCGTAGTCACTATCTTTTAGAAATTTAAAAGAATTTAAAAAGCCCAAGGTATTTTGGTCATCAAAAGAATCTAGAACAGATAAAAGATTAGCTATCTTAATATACTGTTCTAATTTTTCTTTTTTAGTGTCTTCCAAATATGGTTTTAGAGAGTGCAAAAGTTGATTTCGTGGACTATTTTTGTTATTCATGCTGTTCATAATATCTTTTATTTTTAAGATGGTATTAATATCAAAAGAAAAATCTTCTTGATTGTTTTCGTGATTATCATTAGGCGGATTTTCTCCGCCTATTATGTTGTTTAAATCAATATCTTTTTCTTTTAAAATATTAGAAAAGTTATTTAAAATGTTAGAAAAATCCTCGTTCATAATTACTCCTGTTTATCAAAATTTTTCTTAATATCAGAATTGTTCAAAATTTGTTGAGCTTTATAAATATTTTTTTCTAGTTCTGCTTTATCCATTTTTGAGATAACAGAAAGTAATTTATTAATATCCATATTATTATTCATATAAAACGCCTCCTTTTAAGTATGATACTTTATATCAGTATATGCTAGAGGATTGGAAAAAGTAACAAATTTTGGGAAATTATTAAAATTATTTTTTTGATTTTTTAAAAGCGTTTTTGGAGGGGGATTTTTGGCTTTTTTAGGTTTTTTGGTGTTTGTTTTTGGGGATTTTGGGGGACGGGGACAGTCTTGAAAATAAGAAAGGAAAAAATGGAGAAAAAAT
This sequence comes from uncultured Clostridium sp., assembly GCA_947648495.1. GTDB lineage: Bacteria > Bacillota > Clostridia > TANB77 > CAG-508 > Scatovivens. The sequence continues at coordinate 274,833 of CANSOA010000002.1, read as the reverse complement.
GGGGACGGGGACACTCTTCATAAAATAAAAAGAAAATGTTCTAAGAATTATAGAAACATTTTCTTTTTGTTTTTTATTATTCTAATTTAAAAATTTCATTTGACATAAAATACTTACTTATAATATCTTTATTAATTATTTTTATATTAGAAAAATATTCATTATAACTAGAATATTCATAATTTTTTGCCTCACTACAGATATTAGCTTTTATTGGATTATTATGTATATAATTAATTGTATTGAAAAGTTGTCTAATAGTAAAAATTTCTTGACTTTTATACCTATTTCTAAATACATAACCAACCCTGTTATTTTGGGAATTAAAGTATTTAGCATATGCGGTATTCACACATCTAAAAAATTTTATCATCTGGTCAATAGAATTTACATGTATGAGAATGTGCGCATGATTATACATAATACAGTATGCTAAAATATAGACATTAAATTTTTTAGAATTTTTACTAATTAAATTTAGATAAATTTTCATATTTGCGGGATTATCGAAAATAAAACTTTTTTCAATTCCCTGAACCATAGTGTGAAAAAATTGAGATTTTGTATTACTTCTGGGTATTCTTGGCATAGACCTTCCTTTCTTCTCTAGTTCATATTATTCCCCCAAAAGTAAATATATTATAAAACTTTTTTTTAGTTTTGTAAAGAGATTATTTAACTTTTTTAAAATTATATTTTTTAATTCTTAAATAAGAGTGTCCCCGTTTTTTCCGTTTTTTCACTAATTTTTTTGTTTTTAATTTCTAAGACTGTCCCCGTCCCCATTTTTTCTCCATCTTTTCCTGTTTTATTTTCAAGAGTGTCCCCGTCCCCATTTTTTCCTAATTTCCCAAATCTTCCAATCTTTTATTTATACAAATATAATAACCTACCTATTATATTCCTTAATCAATCCTATAATAACTTTTTCCCAAACGCCCAAAAACCCAAACGCTATATTTCCCTAGAACCAAACCATTCATAAATACTCTCCTGCTAATCCACGTTACATAAATGTAACAAAAACTTAATCAAAACTTAATAATTTCAGTAAATCAGTATTTTCCGTAAACAAAGCGACTTAAAAAGTTGCGAAAAATAGCGAAAAATGGCAATTTTTGCTATTTACAAAATCATTTAAATATTTTAATATAGAATAAATAATAAAATAAAAATATACAAGAAAAGAGGGGAAAAAATGCTTTATTCTAAGTCAAAGAAAATGATAAGTATGTTAATTATTTTTGTCATTGTATTTTCATACTTGGGTCAAACGCTAGAAGCAATTGCGACAACAGATGGCTTGTCAGCGATTACAAATGGCTTTTTGAATCAGGGAGAAATGAAATTTAAAAGTTATTTTCAAGAAGAAAAAAATACCCAAAACGTTGCAAACGTAAATGAAAAAGCGACTTTGACCTTAGAAATAACGCCAAATGACATAGGAAAGGGCTTCTTGAAAGAAGGGACCATTACAGCAGACAACGATGCCAATTTCAAATTCTCTAAAATAAACAATATAACAATCGACGAAACAGAAGAAAAAGCGCAAAGCATTGAAGCTGTTCTCAATCCAAATGAAAATTCTGTAACAGAGGAACTTGAAGAAACACAGGAGTCTGAGAAAGAAATCCAAAAGGAAAATACCACTAAAAATAATGTACTAGAAAATATAACCGCAGAAAACCAAATTTCGCAACAAAACAGAGCAGACGAAACACAAAATATAATATCTACCACAGAAGAAAATGCTGTTGCAAACGAAATACCAGAAAATTGGACCAAAAATGAAATAACCAGTCGATCGAGCCAAACAAGAGAAATAGAAGAAAATAATTTTGTCAGCGAAGAAGAAGTGATCCAAGACAAAATTGAAACTTATGAAGAACTTACCGCAAAAGATTTTGAAACAGAAATCATAAGTAACAATCAAATCAAAATACAAAATGTAATTTACAACACAAAAATAGAAGTAGAAATTGAATACAACAAAAAAGAAAATTTTAACATAGCCGATTTATATAAACAAGTCAATTTGCAGTTAAAAGGAACCTATATCAACATCGATTTGGAAAAATTAGAAATAGAACAAAATCAACAAATTCTGATTGGCTGGAAATACAACAAAGAAATTGAATTAACAGCAGAATATACCCAAGTATCGCCATTTAAATTAGGTGACCATACAGGAACCATTGTAGAAAGCAAAATCATTCTAAAAAGAGAAACCAAAGAAGAAAATTATCTTCCCATCAAACAAACTATTCTAGAAATTGATGTGCCAGACTATAACCAAAATGCCCCAGAAACCGTCAGTATACAGGCTTCTAAACTAATGGCAACCAAAGGGCAAGATTTAGGAGAAGTCATTTTCAACCAAGAAAACTGGAATTATGATGCAAATAACAAAAAATTAACCATAACCGTAACCAACGAAAAGGAAGGAACTGCCACAAATTCAATTGGCGAAGACGAATATATCATTGTCTATCGATACAAAGATTACATTGAACAAAATGTAACCATGCCAAATAACATCAAAGCCACAGTAGAAGAATATAGTTCCAACGAAAACGTTTTCACAACAAAAGAATTACACAATTCTCAAGAAATACAAACACAAGAAAATGATTTAATAACCTATAACTTAGGAACAACAATCGACAAATTAAACAAAGCCAAAATCAATGCCAACTATAATTCCCAAGAAGCAATTTACGAAAGTGAATTTACCAGCACAGTCAACATCAATATTTTGACCAGTGATTTAGTCGAAGAATTCAAAATCAATGCTTCCAAAGAATTATATTTGGATGGCAACGCCACAGAATTTGATGCAACATCAGATATTTATTACAATAAACTAAAATTCAATTATGCTGAAATAAAAAATATCTTGCAAAATGATGCAAGCATAGAAATCCAAACACTAACAGGAAATTTGCTATATACCTTAACAGCCGATACAATCCCAAATGAAGAAGCGTGCGAAATCAAACTTGCCAGCAAAGAAAAGGGATTATACATCATTTTCAAAAACGTAACAGTCAACGGAAATGTTTCCCTTGAATTCACAAAGGGTATTGGAAAAAGTAACTATACAAAGGAAGCTTTTAATACTTTTAAGCAAATCAAAAGTTGTGTTTCAGCAGAACTAAAATACAAAAATTTCAACGAAACATACCAAATGGCTGAAATCTCTACCATAAAAGAACTAGAAAACAGTAAAACAATAGCCGAACTAAATTTAACCAATGAAAACCTAACCACTGTTGCCAAAAATGACAATGTCGAACTACGAATCGCATTAAACAATGACAAACAAAATACCGACCTTTACATCAATCCAACTTTTGAACTGGTATTTCCAAAATACATAAAAAATGTAACCGTACAAAGCATCAATTTAATTTATGAAAACGGTCTTAGAATTGAAGATTTTCAAACGTATATAGACAACGAAATGGTAAAAATGAGAATTCAATTAATCGGTACACAAACGACTTTTTGCGAAAGTGTCATCACAAATGGAACCAATATTTTATTAAATTTAAATATAGAATTAGACGAATATACACCAAAAAAACAAGACCAAATCAAACTATATTATTGCAACGAAGGAGTTACAAATTATGAATCGCAAACCAAATGGACCATTGGCAAAGAAGTCCCAAGCGGAATACTAAAAGACACCAATGGATTTGATGTAGCAATCATAAACTACAAAGCTCCAAATGGTTTCATAACAGCGAACAGCTTCATCAATTATGATGGACAATCAAGCAAAATAAAATCCATTTCACAAGGAGAAAGGACTGCCAGAATAGCCATGAATCCAAATACACAAATTGCTACAATGGAGCTCATTGCCATGAACAACACAGAAAATCAATGCACAGATGCCGTGTTCATCGGAAGAATTCCATTCAAAGGCAACAAAAGTGTGATTACTGGCAAAAACTTAGGAACAACTACGAATGTAAAAATATTAGGCGAAATACAAGAAAACATTCAAAATCCAAACATGGCAACAATTTACTATTCTACAAACGAAAAAGCAACAAGTGACTTAAACAATACCCAAAACAATTGGACCACAAATGCAACAAACCCACAAGACATTAAATCCTATATGATTGTTGTAAAAGGCGAAATCATTCCAGGTACTATTTTAAAGTATACCTATGATTTTGAAATACCAGCAGATTTATATTATGACGAGGCAATTTTCGGAAGTTTTGGTGGTTATTATAATAATCATCATGATACTGTTGTTTCTTATGAAAGCACAGAAGCAGACAAAGTCGGACTTTTAACACAAACAAAACCAAACATCAGTGAAATCAATCATAAACAAGGATTAAACATGGTAGTTTATCCATTCGGAGAAAATGATAATTTGTATTATGGGCAAATTGTCACATTAACCACAAAAGTAGTGAATAATACAAACGAAGACATCACAAATGCAACCTTAAAAGTTTCCTTGCCAACAGGAACTATTTATGTAGAACAACGCTATACAGGAGAAGCCCCAAATGCTAGGAAGTATGAAGATATTACAGATATAGACATAAAAGAATTTGAAATTGGAAAACTTCCTAAAGGTAGCGTAAGAGAATTCAAATTTGAAGTACGCATTTTAGACAACAATCAAGACATGACAAGACTAACTGGATATGCGCAATTAAATGACATCGTATACAATTACGAATGGAGAGCCAAAAAAGCAAAAATGTCAATTTATGCAGAAACACAAGATATAAAAAGTTATCATGAAGGTTCAGAAATTATATATTTAGTTGATGTAAAAAAACAAAATGACAAGATTATACGAGATTTAAAATTAGATTTCAAATTGCCAGATTACATACAAGTAACCGATATACAAGTTGGAAATCAAGACACCTACAAAAGTGTAATTTATAACACACAAGACAGAATTACAACAGCAGAAATTGGGCAACTAACAGCAGACGAAAAAAACATAAAAATACATTGCAAAGTAAATGGTTTAAATGCTGAAAGAACGATAAATGAAACCATATTCAATGTTTACGAAAGCGAGCAAAAAGATAGAATTTATAGTTCAAATGTAATAAAAACCAATACAGAAAAAATATTTGTAGAAGTTACACAAGCCTTTAATAGCAATGAATTCAATTATAAAGATTTGTTTGAATACAGATTGACCATTCAAAATAAAAGCGCATTAGACACAGAAGTTGAAATCAGCAACTACTTTCCAGACACGATATATTTTGAAAAAAGTTATCTTTTTGTAAATGAGGAAGAAAAGCAAGTGGACTTAAATAATAACTTTTTAAGATATGAAACATTACCTGCTGGTGGAAAGATAGAAATTGTCGTGATAGGAGAAGTGATTGACTGGAAAGGCTATCACGAAGAAGAGGAAATTTTAAATACAGCTAAAGTTATCATTCAAAAAACAAGAGAAGAAATTACTTCCAATGAAGTCAATATAAAAATTCATGGGGACCCAAAAACAAATCATGATAATTTCGAAGAAGGCATAACCGATGATGAAGAAGCACAAGACCCAATTCAACAAGAAGAGGCAGAACAGGCAAACCAATATTCTATTTCAGGAAATGTCTATGTTGACACAGACGCAAATGGTCTAAAAACAGACGAAGACAAAACCATAAAATCACAAGTACAAGTTCAGCTTCTAAAAGGATCAAACATGATTAAAGCAACAACAACTGATTCGCTTGGAAACTATACATTTTCTAATTTAGAGTCAGGCGATTATAGCATTGTATATCATTATGACAAAGAAACTTACATGCTACCTCCCTATACACAACAGCAAACAAATGAGGTATCCAAAGTAATGGAAACAGAAGAAGGAACATCCGTAACAGACAACATTACTTTAACCGATAGTTCCATTGAAAATCTAAATACAGGACTGCAAGAAAAGGAAAAATTTGATTTTGAGATTAAACAATATGTGGAAAGTAGTATTGTAAACGTAAAAGGAGAAGAAATCTCATACAATTATAACGATTTAGAACTTGCCAAAATAGAAATGGATCCATCCGAGCTAAAAAATGCAAGCATAAAATTAAAATACAAAATTGTAGTAACCAATGTAGGAAATGTGGAAGGGCAAGTAACAAGCATAGTAGATTATTTACCAAATGGATTAATTTTTGACCAAGCTGAGAACGAAGATTGGACCATTGGAGTAATCAAAGAAAATATTTATTATGATGGACTAAAAGGAATTGACATAGCACCAGGAGAAAGTCAAGAAATTACGTTAATACTAAACAAGAAAATGACAGAAGACAATACAGGCATCATTAGCAATAAAGTACAAATTGCTTACACAGAAAGTAGCACAAGGCTAACAGAAGCAATAAGCGGAAATTTTGCAACACAAGAGACGATTGTAACGATAACACAAGGCAAACATACAGGCCTAAAAGTAGTTATTTCAACCATTAGTTTTACGGGAATTGTAGGATTATTTGGATATATGATTAAAACAGGAAGATTTGAAAAAAAGTTTAATGGAAAGAAGTGGATTAAGAAAGTTTATAAGTAGAGGAGGTGAGAAGATGGAAAAGAGCACTTTTGAGTGGAGAAATTTGATAGAGATTGTGGTTTTGATTGTGCTATTATTTATTTTAGGAAGTAAAATTGTAGAAGCAGCAGATAGTTGTGGTGGCTGGAGTGATGGTCAAGTGTCTGGAGAGGCTTGGCACAATTTTAATCCTGGTTATGATACTGAATCGTACGCTAATGCCTTAGAACAAGATAAGTGTATACAGTATGTAGAAGAAAGAAGTGGTATTGCTTGGAATTTAGATGCCAAAAGTAAAGATGATCCTGATGATAAGAAACTAGGAGATCAGTTACTTGAAGGTGGAGGAATAGGAGCAAATTATTATAAAAGTAAAAATAATTTGGATGATTCTGGATATTTTTGTTCTTGTGAAGAATGTACAAAAGGAAACAATGGACAGGCACAATTTAAAACAGATGCAACGCCAATAGGATGGCAGTATACGGGGGCAGAAAGATTATTAATGCCTAAAAGTAATCCAGATGATGTTTGGAATTATGTAGAAGGAAGTGATGAGCAAGCAGCAATATTTTTGTGTGTGAATGATACTGTGGATGCAGTCCTAGATGAGAACGGAGAGCCAAAGAAAGACAACGATGGTAATATTCAATATGAACAAGGTGAAAAGATGAGAAATGTAATAGAGTATTACAAAGGTCAGGTAGACAAAAAGAATGAAACTGGTGGTTTCTATCCAGCTTATAAAAGGTTAAGAGAATTAAAAGTAGAATTTGATGTTGAAGGGAGCGATCATACTGAAGATAAAAGAGAACTTCGACCAGGAGAAGGATTTACTGTTTATGTAAAAGGTTTAAATGAAGATAATGTAGATACCTTTAAAGACGCTTGGGAGAGTGTAGGAGGATTTAAGTGGGAAAATTGTAAACCAGTAGGAAATTGGGAAGAAGTTAGTCGACATAATGAGAAATGGTTTAAACGTAAAGCTGTAGTTGCACAAGGAGAAGATCTTAAAGAAAATAAAGTTCGTATAACAGCTTCCTATAATTATGTGAATTATTATGCAATAGAATATAGATTCGTTCGCAAATTTTTAACTCACACGAATGAAGTGAGGACGGATGGAAGTATACAGCTTATAGACCCATTTGAAGGCTCACAATATGTACATAGAGACATAGCAATTGAAATTCCTTTGAGATGTAACGTTAAGATTAATCAATATATTAGTAAAATAGATGGACAAGCAAATCCAGACTATATTCAAAAGAATGGAAGTAACTGGCAATTACAAACACGGTTATGAATCCAGAATCGATTGGGAAGAAGATGGAGAAGATTGGTATGTAGGCGAAGAATCCTTTTTTCAAGATGTTAATAAAATTAAAAAAACCCACCCTGTTGCTACAGAAAATGGAAGTGAATTAGAATATACAGTTATTGTTAGAAATAAAACAAATAGACAAGTAAATTCTTGGAAAAACAATGGAAATTCTTATAAACAAAATGTAGGACCAATCTATCTAAGGGTTAGAGACTATTTACCAAAAGTTTTTAAAAATCAAGATGTAACCATAGCATATAAACTTGAAAAAGAACGTGAGGGAAATCGGAGAAAGTGGTTGGGATGACAGAGGAAGTCGGACAAGGAACCCCAATAAGGATAGGCAATGAAGCCAAAATTAAACCAAAACAATGGCCAACTTCCACCGATTTTGAAAACATAAAGTTACAGCCGGGAGAAAGGATAAAATTTACATTTACAGTAAAAATAAATGCAACGAATAGTGATAATGTCTATCAGTTAAATGATCCAGCAACAGCTCTTGCAGAGATAGTGAATGCTTCCTATGTTGATGAAAAATTAATAAAAGAAGAATACGAAGATGGGCAATGGAATTATGGCGTGATAGATAAATCAAAAGAAGGAGATAATACTTCAAGAAAAGAATTACATAAAAAAATAAAGCAAAAAACAGAAGCAGAAATAGCAAGACAAGAAAGCATTAAAAAAAGGAAATTAACCAAAGAAGAAAAAAAGGATATAGAGAAAAAAAATAAAGAAGAACTAGAAAAAGAACTAAAAGAAGTACAATACTATCCACAAGGAAAATGGCCACCTGCAAAGCTAGTAAGTGGTTCACAAGTAAAATCCAGAGACTATTTCATCTGCAAGAAGTACAAAGTAAGTATAGACAAATATATTACAGGAGTAAATCGAGCCAATGGAACAAATTTAGAATTAGAAGAGAAAGTAGTAGATAATAATAATTATGACTTAAATTCGAGAGGCAATAAAACCAGTTCGGAAAAGAAAGCTTGGCCAGTATTTGTTGAAAATGGTGATATTGTAACATACACCATAAGAGTTGATAATCAAGCCAATGAAACCAAACCGTATTTCTCACCAAAAGCAATGAAAATTGTAGTAGAAGATACGCTGCCATCACAAACCGATTTTCAAATCATGCAAATTACTCAGCAAAGAAGTGATCAAGCAACAGCAATAGCAGACAATGGCTATACGCAAACAGGTGGAACAATTACATTTAGCGAATTTGAAATAGAAAATAATCAATCCATGTATATAACCTTAAAAGTTCGTGTGAATAATATAGAAGAAAATGTTGCGGAAAAGCAAAAAATATTTGCATCTGATACAAATGCTTTCTATAACACAGAACGAAAAAATACTGCTGTTTTACAGCAAATAAAAAATCACTATGATAAAACAGTAGAAGCAGACGAAATTATCAATAATCTTGCCACTAACGAAAAAAACACAGATGTTGAATATTTCCGAATCAAAGAATACAACATTGTAGTTGATAAATACATTGCGAATGTAAATCACGTAGAAGAACCAACCGACCAAAAAATACCAACAACTTATTTTTCAGAAGGAAGAATCACGAAAATTGGCAATCCAGCTTCTACTACAGATAACGCAGGAAACGTTACTTTTACCAACAAAGGAGGGACAGGAGGCACAACCGATCAAGTATCCGTTGAATATGGTGACCAAGTAACCTATGAAATTTGCGTTTATAATACAACAGATTACCCAACATATGAGGTAAATCGAGCAGGAGCTCCTTATCAAGCACCACAGTGGGTTACAGTCGATTTAATCGATGAATTACCACAAAAATATAGCAACTTAACAGTTACCAATTTATCAACTGGTGAAATCTTATCAAATGAAGTAAATGAAGCAGATAAAAAATTGTATTTAAATGATGTAAAAGTGGAAGCAGGGCAATATACAATTATTCAAGTAAAATTAGTAGTAGAAGAGTTTAAGAAAGATACAGTTGAAACGAATACGATTAATTTAGTAAGAGGTTCTGAATATAATATCAATCGTTGTCAAATTGTAAATCGAGGCAATCGATACAAAGCTTCTGACAGCTATAAGTTAAATGACTACAACGCAACACTAGACGAATATATTTCTACATATAATGCAGAAATGGCAATTTACAATAATCATCACGGTTTCACAACAGGAGAAAGTGAAGGATTTTCAAATTCAACAACAAGTTATCCTTCAAACAATCCACTATACTTAGAAAAATATGAAACCTTGACCTTTACAACCAAAGTAACCAATGAAGCAAGCGGAAACGATTTAGAAAATAGTACTACAAGATACACAAAATACAATACCAGAGTACGCCCAACCACAGTAACTCAAACGCTAGATTATGGATTAGACAAAATCGGATTTAAAGTAGAATGGCACAAAGCCGATGGCACAGTAGAAACGATTACAGATAACATAGAAATACAAGAAAGTGCCTCAGATACAGACAAAAAGAATACGTATGTATATACCATATCAAAAAATGCAGAAAGAATTATATTATCACCAAATGAATACTTACTATACATTACGGATGTAAAAGTTAAAGAAAGTAATTTGTGTTTGAAAGATTTAGAAAGTCATTCTGAAATTACAACATTAAGCAACATCAACAGAAACATTGATACAAACACCATAAAACCTACAACCGTAACAGAAAATACAAATACCAGACTTGTTACAACAGAAAATCTTGCTTTAAATCAAAATGGAACTGACAAAACCAAAGACAGCGATTTTGTCAAACTAAAAGAAGTAGTTATTGCAGGTACTGTTTGGATAGACGAAGATAAAAAAGAAGGACCAAATAAAACAGATAGAAATGGCTATCAAGATGGCAAAGAAACTGGTAAAATGGATGTTGTTGTAAATTTATATAGGATAACCAATGAGACAACAGGTGAAGCAGAAAAAGTAAAAACAATTAAAACCAACGAAAATGGTTTCTACACATTTAACAGACAGCCAAGAGCAAACAGTGAAGGAAAATATTATCAATATTACGTAGAATTTGAATACGATGGAATCAAATACAAAGCAACCGAAATCTACGGCGGAGATGCGGACGGACAGGCAGACGGAATGCAAAATTTAGAAGGAAAAGCTGGAAGTGCAACTTGGCGTCAAGGTTATGAAGACTTGCCAGACCCAGATTTGTCACAAGAAAGACGCGGTAAAACAGAATACATGACAGATTCTAATGCTTATGAATTTGATGATGTTAGAAATGAATTTAATCAAGGAAATCAAACCATTGGTTTGGATAAAACATATCAACAAACAGGAGAAGAAATTGTTTCAACAGGCAGTTTGGAATATGATAAAAACGAGCATGTAAGTATATTACAAGAAAATGCACAAAGAGTAATGACTGCTCGAAGTTTTATAACACAAGATTATACAAAAGAGGAAGGCGTAAATGCATTAGGAAACAATAAAAATGGTTTAAACGATACAAATACATTATTCTTAGAAAATTATAAAGAACATCATCAAGAATATCCTGAAACAGAATATCTAAAATTCATTAATTTGGGATTAGTAACAAGAGAAGAAACCGACGTATCCATTGAATCAGACGTATATTCTGTAAAAACAACCATAAATGGTGAAGAAATGACCTACAACTTCAACAAAAATGACGCTGATTCAACAGCAGAAGATTATGCTAGCTTACCAGCAGGAGAGAAAAATGCTTACAAATTAAACCAAGCTTACAATTTGAATTTATATGATGCAGATTATAATTACCGATATGATGGATATTATCAAGACGATGCTGGAAATTATGAAGGAGACGAATTACAAAATTACAAACAAAAACAAAGTGAACTTTCTACCGAAATAACCTACAGAATTAAAATTCACAACAATGATATTCCAAATGACGAGCCAAGATTAGAGGATACTAATATTCCAATTGAAACAGCTATCAATGAAATGGCCATTTACTATAATGAAAATTTTGTAAGTGAAAATACAGTAAAAGGCTTATTGGATGCGAGAACTGAAGTAAAAAGAAAAAATCAAGAAACAGGATTGCTAGAAACTTATTCTGAAAAATCAATCAGAGTAAATTATGGAACAAAGGATGAGTTAGATAAGTTAACAAAATATGAAATCTATAGAAATGACGAAGCTGATATATCAGAAGAAGAGTATAATAATATACAAGAAAGAACTAACATTAGAGGAAATATTAGTCTAAAATCAGGATATGGAAATACAAAACCAACAGATATGAAAGACTATAACGTTTTATATTTAACCGACAATCCAACTGACAATCCAGAGCAAAAAAATCACATCATGACAGACACCTACTTAAAAGAAGGTAATACAGACGAGGAAGCAAGGTTTATCCAAATCACTTTTACAATCGATAAAGATGAAGCAAGAGAATTAAAATTGGCAAAAGAAGATATGGGCTTTGAAGTGGTTTCGGAAATATCAGCTTATACAACAAAATACAGCGAAAACTACAAACATAAAGGATTGGCAGGAAAATATGCTGGCTTAGTAGATAGAGACTCAAATCCAGGTAACTTAAATAAAAATGGAATTGAAGATTATGAAAATTATGAAGATGACAAATATAAAGTAGGTATTACAATCCAGACATTTAGCCAACCAGACAATCCACCATCAGACAATCCACCACCAAATACAAGAAGTATTAGAGGAATTGTTTGGGAGGATGCAAGAAATGAAAAAATAGAAACAGAAGAAACAGGCATACAATATATTGGGAATGGAATGTATGCTGAAAAAGATGAAAAAATAGAAGAAGCTAATGGAAATGAACAATATGATGAACAATATAATAAAGAAAAATTAGTATCAGGTGTGAGAGTAACTCTAATGGAAGTCATACAAGCAGAAGTTAACGAAAATGGAGAAGCTATCTATTATGAATATCCAGCTAGATATACATATGACTTTAAAGATGCAAAAGGAAATGAATATAAAAAAGGAGACATCATTCAAGCTGTGACCGATGAAGAGGGCAAGTATCTATTAAGTGACTTCATTCCAGGTTATTACAAAGTAAGATTTGACTATGGCTATGATGCAACAAGGGAAGACAACATACTTTATAATGGACAAGATTATAAATCAACGAAGTATTACAATAAAGTAGATAATCAAGTTTTGTATTATGAAAAAGATTACGGAGGAGATAACATAGGAAGCGAAAACAATTTTACATACTTTAATCACGTAAAATCTGCTTTAGATGAAAGTAAGTTTTCTGATGCTCAAGACGACGAAATCAGACGACTAAATGTTAACTCATATTCTGAAACAATGACAACAAAACAAGCTAAACTATTTTCTGAATTGAATAAAATTAAAAAAGATTTAGAAGAGGAGAAAAAAAGGGCAGAGGAATTAACGAAGTACACTAGCATGTTTGCAGAAAGTGCAATATTCTATGTAAAACCAGAAGCCGTAAATTCTGAAGAAAAAGATATTGATGTAACGATTCCTGAGGTAGAACATGTTTTGATGTTTGGAGATACGGCAAACTTTGATAAAATTAGATTATGGTATATTAGTGACCTAGATTTTGGACTAGAATACAGACCAGAGGCTTCCATTTTACTAGACAATAATTTAGAAAGTGTAGAATTAGTGACATCAAACAATGAAACATTGATTAAACTTTATTTTACAAGAGATGCGAAGCGGAAATGTAAAAGGTATTGATACAAAAAGATCAAAAGGTTACCAGAATGTACAATTCTTATCGAATGTCGAAAAAGAGGTTCAAGGTTTTGCCTACATTAATATGGATACAGATATATTAGAAGGTTGTACCATCAAAGCAGAGTACGAACTAGATTCAACCAATCAAAGTGAAGTTGACCGAGTAAACGAGAATTTATATGAAATAAGATATGCAATGGGCGCAGCGAAGGAAAAATATGGAAATGCAGGTGTTTACTACGATAATAATTATAATGCCAACGCTACTGCAGCAGAATTGTTAGCTCGAAATTATTATGAAAAAAAGGACGGAAAATCTTATTACGACTTGGAATCTGGAAAAGAATATTATAGTTATCTAAAAAGGCTTAAAAAACCATATAAATCTGATGGTGAAACAAATATAGAAAAGGTTAATTTAGATGGAACAGAATACTACGGAATATACTTAGGACAAACCTATTATACAGGACAAAAAGGAGATAAGGATATTGTAGCACAACTAAAAGTAGACCATATTCTAAACTACGTTGACAACGATTTTACCTTTGACTTATCGAAAAACAATACAAAAGATAAATTATGGCAAGCGACTACATCAAATGAATTAAAAAATGTATTAGATTTTGAATATGTTAATCATGAAGAGGTCGGCGGAGAAAACAAATTAATTGACAGATATAAAATAAGATACGATACTGACAACAGAACAAACCTAGCGTTATCAGTTGATGATAATAAAAATGGACAAGATTTTGACAAGCAAGGAAGAGAAAATGGAAATGTATCTTTATCAAGATTTTTAAAGACGAATAAAGAGGTACAAACTGAAGAGGATTACAAAGCCGACATCACTATTTTTGCAAGTAAAGTATTATCAGCCAACGATTTAGAAAAAGGTAAAGGTTTAAGCTACGAAAACATCGCAGAAATTGTACAATATACAAGTTTGACAGGAAGAAGAACAGCTTTACCAGAAGTGAATGCCGAAGAGGGAGGCGGAGTAATTGGAAATGCTAATGTAGAAGAGAATAAAGATTTTTGTTATAGTGGATTTGAAGATGACACAGACGCAACTGAAATAATTACAATTTCTCCTCCAACTGGTTTGACACAATAGAGACAAAAATAAAAAATAAACCCAAATTGTTAAAATTTAATGAGAAGGGTTTATTTTTTGTTGAGTAAATCTAAAAAATTGGAAAAAGGGAAGATGGGAGGTGGAATGTGAAAGGTGGAATGTGGAAGGTGGAAAAGGAGAGGTGGAAAAGGAGAAGTGGAAAAGAAAAAGGGGAAGAGTGGAGAGAAAAAAAGTGGGGGGACGGGGACAGTCTTTGATTTTGATTTTTGAAGTAGAAAATGGGGACGGGGACAGTCTTTAATTTTGATTTTTGAAGTAAAAAATGGGGACGGGGACAGTCTTTAAATTTTTTATTAATTATAAAAAACAAATTTTATTTAGACAAAAAATTATAATATAAAATTTAGATTTTAAAGGAGTTTAATGTTTTGGAAGAGTGTCCCCGTCCCCTGAATAAAAAAATTAAAAATAAAATTTTTTATATTTTCCAAATATTTAATAAAATATTTAACAAATTTATTTTTGGAAGAGTGTCCCCGTCCCCAAAATATTAAAAATAAATTAAAACTAAAACCAAAAAACCAAAAACCAAAAAACCAAAACCAAGCCAGATGAAACCAAGCCAAATAAAACGAAGCAAAATGAAACCAAACCAAACAACAATAAACCCAATACCCAAATCCAAAACAAATCTCGAAAAACGTCAACAAAAAAATTCAACCAAACGCAAACAACAAAACCAGCGAAACCAAACTCTCCGTAAGAAAATTCCACAATTCAAATACAAATTTCTATCCGTAAATCAACATAAAAAATAGACACAAATTTGACAATATCCGACAAAAAACCACGTCAAAACGACAACAAAATTCTTTGAGACCCTGAAAAAAGCAAAGAATAATACAAAATTTTTTTGAAAAAATGTCAAAAAAAGGTTGTGGTTTACAAAAAAATATGATATAATAAAAAGTGTATATGTGTATTAAAATCAATATTTAAAAGAAATATAAAATGTAATCAAAATTTTATATTTCAAATCGGAAATTCTAACAAACGATTATTTCCCTAAATAAAAATTTTAAAAAGCATATAAAGTATAGTATTAATCATATTTTCAAGGTATTGACTACAAAATTAATTGTAGTAAAATAGAATATAAGTAATAGTATAATATGATTAAATTAAAGTTTGTTTTTTAAGGAGGAAACCAAAGTGAACGGAAAAAAATTATTAGCCATATTTTTAATTTTCACATTAACATTTTCAAATTTTGCATTCGCAACAACAAGTTTTGTATCACTATTTGGAAATAGTGCGGACACAGGCAACAAAAATGTTGAATTTGAAGCCTATTTGGCTGACGGAAACACCACTTCAAATGCCTTAGTAAGTGATGTAAACAACCAAAATCTTGCTATTCAAATGCAACTAGCAGTCAAAGAAAGTGGATATTTAAAAAATGCTAAAATTGAAATCAATACGAAAGAGGAAACATTAAATTTTGTCATTCCAGAAGATAACAAAGTAGCCGAATCATCGAAAGTACAGAGTTTAGAAAACAACATTCTTTACTTAAACAAAATCGATTATTCTTCAGAAAAACTAGAAATTTCATTACCAATTACTTACCAAATGGAAGAATACATAAACGAAGCCAAACTTCGCCAAACAGCCCAAGTAATGCTTTCAGGAACCTATGTTGACGATAAAGGTGACGAAAACGAAATTTCAAAAGAAATCGAATTAACCCTTGCTTGGAAAGACGAAAACGCAATTAAAGTAGAAAACGAAATTTCAAAATATATTCAATTTGGAAATGGTGGTGTAATTTTGCAAAGTATTGTAAAAATCGACCGTTCAAGCGAAAACAAAAATTCTCTACCAACCAAAGAAACTCAAGTAAATATTGAAGTTCCAACTATACAAGGAACTGCTCCATCAGAAGTTAGCGTTGTAGCCAATTCAACTTTAGGAACGAATGGCAAAGGTGTTGGAAATGTAGAATTTTCGAGCGACAATTGGGAATATAACAAAGAAGAAAACCAAATAGCCATAAAAGTAGAAAATAATAAACAATTAGTCGACACCAATCCATCAGAAGAATATTTAAAAGAAGAAAATGCTGAAAACAAACAAGAAGAAAGATATTACAGCATCGCTGGAACAGACGAATACGTCATTACTTACACATTTTTGAATGTACAAGTTTCTGATGAAATGCCAATTACTTCCAACATCAATGCAAAACTACAAATTCTAAGTGGAGTAGAAGCAGAAGAAAATCGCAGTATCACTACAGCAGAAAAGGCAAGCGAATTTATGCTAACAGGACAAACTGGCAATATCGTCTCTTACAACATAGAAAACGAAACCAAAGACATATCAAAAGTATATGCCTATCTACCAAATCACGAAACAGAATACAACTCAAAAACAGCGATTAACATTTCCTACACAGACATTGTAGAAGAAATTATCATTGAAGATGTAGAAAACTACTATATAAATAAAGAAGGAAACAAAGTAAAAGGCGATGACATCTATTACAAACAAATTTCAGTAAGCAAAGAAAACTTCAATGAAATTTTAGGAGAAAATGGAAATATCCAAATCTTAGATACGGATTCTAATGTATTAGCAGTCATCAACAAAGATACACCAGCTGACGAAAACGGAAATTACAATATTAATTTCCAAAATAAAATAACCAAAATACAAATCAAAACATCCAAACCAATTCAGACTGGAAACTTGATTTTATCAAACAAAAAAGCATCCAACAACACCAGTCTTAGCAAAGCTGACTATGCTAACATGGATTACATCGCAACAGACACCATGCAAAAAGCAAAATTCAGTTATGTTTCCGACATTATTTCACTTGGAAACTGTACAACCAAAACAAAATTAAATGACACAACCACAAACTTTAATTTAAAACTAGATAGAGATTCTTTATCAACCGTAACACCAAACACCAATGTAGAAATGAGACTAGAACTTAACAACGATGAAGAAACTTCAGATATATATGGAAATTCTGTATTTGAAATTGAAATGCCACAATATGTAACAACTTTAAATGTAACAAATGCCAGCATTCTTTACGGCGAAGGCCTAGAAATTTCAAATGTTGAAGCCTATTCAAAAAACGGAAAAGCAGTTGTCAAAGTAACAGTTGACGGACAACAAACTAACTTAAATTCAGGTGTTTTAACCAATGGTACAAACATCGTATTAAACGCGGACATGACAGTTGACAAATACGCCCCAGCTACCGAAGACAACTTCAAAGCATATTGCTACAACAGCGAAGCAACCAACTACCAAAACCCAACAGAAAGCGCTATTAATGATATAGCAGTATGCGATTACAAAGAAACCAAAGTAGACTATTCAGCACCAAGCGGAGTCATTGCCATCAACACAATTGGGAATTATAATGACTCAGGCGCAACGTTAACTTCCATTAAACAAGGTAAGCAAATAGACTACATCGATATTTATTCACAAGCCAAAAACGCAAATATGGAAATCGTAGTCGTAAACAATAATGATTATCCTGTATCTGATTTAAGTATTGTAGGAAGAATTCCATTCAAAGGTGTAAAAGACATTGAAACAGGTGAAGATTTAGGAACCACCTTAAATACGAAACTAATTGATGGAATTTCAGCAAGCGAAGAAAACAAAGGAGATTTCACTATCTATTATTCAGAAAAAGAAGATGCCAACAAAGATTTAACCAATGAACAAAATGGTTGGGTGCAAAATCCAGAAAATTTTGAAACCATCAAATCTTACTTAATTGTACCAAACAATGCAGATTATCAAATAGAAGCAAAGCAAGTTTTAAAATTTAACTATGTTTATGAAATACCAGAAAATTTAGCACATAACGAAACCATTTATGGAACTTTCTTGGCTTACTACACAAATCAGTCAGAAGTAGCTACTACAGACGAAACAGCAAAACCAGATTTAGTAGGATTAACAACAGGAGCAGGACCAGAACTAGAATTAAATGCAAAAACTAACATCAAACAAGTCAAAGAATTAGAAGAATTCAAAGCAACAATTTCTGTAAAAAATACAGGAGAAGATGTAGCAAATGACGTTTTAGTCAATCTACCAATACCAAGCAATGTTAGTTTCGTATCAGCAGAAGCAAGCAGAAACACAGTAACGGTCGAAAACATAGATGGCAAAGTAGTTGCTAACATCGGAAGATTAGAAAAAGATATGACAATTGACATAGACATCACATTCAAAGTTAACAATATCAGCCAATATGAACCTAACAAAATCAACATTTCAGCAACGGCAACTGCAAAAGACTTGCAAAAAGAATTAATCATTACAGCGGACGAAATCACAATTGAAAGATCTGAGTTAGCAGTCATTCAATATATGGACCTTGAGCCATCAGGAGAAGCGTTTAGAAAAGGCACACAGTTGAACTTTATCATTGGTGCCCAAAACTTGACAGAGCAAGATAAAAATAAAGTCAAAGTAGAAACACAATTGCCAAAAGAATTAACTTTTGCAGAAGGCTATATGGTAGGAGAAAATGGAGAAAAGATTGAAAATGCAAATTACGATTCTTCAACGCATAAAGTAACTTGGACAATTAATCAAATCAAAGCCAATGAAAACCAATACCTAAAATTAAACGTAATCGTAAATGACCTAGACTCTGGCATGACATCTAAAAATGCTCTTATTACTACAACCATATCAGCAGAAGGAACCAAAACTTACAAAGCACAAGATTTAGAAGTGAATTTAGGAAAAAGCAGTGTGTCAATTACCCTAAACTCTTCCACTTCAACCTATGTAACCGAAGGGGATATGATTGATTATACTTTCTCAATCAAAAACGAAGGCGCATCGCCAGCAAGTGATTTGTTATTAACAGACATCGTACCAGAAGGACTTATCATTAGAAAAATGTCTTACACAATTGATGGCGAAGAAAATATAAACACCATGTCAGAGACAGAAAATGCAGAATTAGAATTAACCATACCAGAAAATGCGATGGTAGATGTCAATATTCAAGCATTTGCTTCAGGCTTAAACGGTGTCAAAGAAAAAACCGTTACCAATGAAGGAACAATTTCTGGTGAAAATATAGCAGAAATTAAAAGTAATACAGTAACACACATCATTCAAGCAAGTCAAGATAATTTTGACCAACAAGAATCGGTTAATCAAGGACCAAACACAACCAATTCAAACACAAACTTAGGTGATATTACAAAAACATACAAAATTACAGGTACTGCTTGGCTTGATGCAAATGAAAACGGCATGAGAGATAACGGCGAGAACACAATGGAAAATGTAACCGCTATGGTGGTAGATAGCAATTCTGGAATGATTAAAGCTACAACAACCACAAATAGCAACGGAGAATATACATTTGCAGGCTTACAAAATGGTTCGTATCTAGTTCTATTCAAGTATGACACTGTATTGTATACAACCACAACTTATCGCAAGGAAGGTGTTGAAACAAGCATCAACTCAGATGCAGTTGCAACCAAAATTGAACAAGATGGCAAAAAAGAAAATGGTGCGGTAACAGACAAAATTGAAATCAATGGTGCGAGCGTATCTAATATTGATATTGGATTGGTACAAGCAGAAAAATTCAGTTTGCAACTTGATAAATCTATCACAAAAATAACCGTACAAAATTCGCAAGGAACCAAAACAGAACAATTTGACAAAACCAAACTTGCCAAATATGATATTACAGCAAAATATTTATCTGGAACAACCGTGTATGTAGAATACACCATAACTGCCACAAACAATGGCGATTTAGCAGGATTTGCATCAGAAATAGTTGACTATTTGCCAGAAGGTATGACCTTCAATTCAAACCTAAATCCAGATTGGTATACAGGAACAGATGGCTATTTATACACAAAAGCATTAGCAAATTCTGAATTAGCCAAAGGTGAAAGCAAAGAAATCACCTTAGTTCTTACCAAACAAATGACAGCAGAAAATACTGGCTTAGTAAGTAATACAGCCGAAATAGCAGAAGACTTTAACATTTACAGCGTGTCAGACCACAATTCAAAACCAGCTAACAAAGCACAAGGCGAAGACGATATGTCAACAGCGGATACTATTTTAACGGTAAAAACAGGTGAAAGCTTGATTTATGTATCAGCGATTATCGTAAGTTTAATCATAGGAAGCGCAGTAGCGTTTGTCGTATACGAAAGAGTATTGAAAGATAAGAAAAAAGGAGGTGTTTAAGGTTATGATGAAAAAGTGCAAAAAGTTATTTATTATACTAATGTTTGCATTATTTGCAACGATGGCAACCCAAAAATCGTATGCAGCATTTTTGGAAGATAAATATTTCAATAAATCAAATCCCTATTCTGGTACATTTTCGTTTTATTTACATGATTTAATGTCTAGCGAGAACTGGAATATGTTATGTAGCGAAAATAATCAACATCTTCCAAGTACGAATAATATAGATAATGCATACAATGCTCCTAGTAATAGTTACGCAAGCATGTTTAGCAGTATAAGCTGGCTACAAACTTATAGTTCAACAGCAGCATCGAATCCATATGCTGGCAAAGTATATCATTCAGACGAAGTTGCCTATTATAGCGTAAAAGATACAAAAGTTTGTACGCCAAAGGCTGCTTATGTATTAAATTATATGCAAGAAGGTGTCAACTCATATGGAGCGCCTCATAATTATACAGATATTCAAAAGGCTTGGTATAATGTTGTTCAAGGGGCAAGCAACAACTCAAAAATATACAAAGAAGCAACGGCTTATCAAACCTTCATTCAAAAAATTGCTAAAAACAGATCAGATGTCTTAAACCCAAGTAAGTATGTAGACAAAAGTCATCAATTTGAAGATGGAACCAATGTAAGCGTTAAGTTTCCAGAAATCAAAGCAGATAAAATGCTTTCCTTTAATACTGTAACAGGAAATAATAAAGTAGAAAAAACAGGAGACAAATTCCCTAAAAATATTGTAGTAAGTTATAATCAAAAAACAAACAAATACATGATTGGTCCATTTTCTATCAATTATGTAGAAGCCAAAGCAAACAATTATGACTTCGGAGCGATTGCAGGATTTGACATTTACACAGACGCTAGTAAAAATGCTGTTCCAAGAGATAAATGGAAATTTGTATGGACAGAAGGCAATCGAGAAGCTTCTGACTTCCCACATCGTAACGAAATTTTCTACATAGAGATGGATTATATACAAAATGCAACCATGCTAACAGGAATTGATGTAGATTATAAATATTTGATTGCAGGTGCGCAATATCAAACATTAACAGGAACCTATAATCAATATTTATGGCAAGTAAAATGTCAAACAACGCCAATAACCAATGAAGATGGCGAAACAACAACTCAATACTATTGGTATTTTGAAGCAGCCAAACAAAATTTAGCAGCAAAATCACAAACATTAGCATTGGCTGATAAAGCAGCAAGATGGTATGAAACAACTAAAATTCAAGCAAGAGCAACACAAGGAAATATTAAAATTGAGAAAAAGGCGTTAGACGAAAATGGAAAAGAAATGACGCCAGATGAAGTAAAGGACAAATTTGGAGAATATCAATATTTTGATTTTAGAATTAAAATCACGCATAGCACAGGTGAAGTAGAATATGACGATGTAACCGTAAGAGCAGGTTCAAGTGTGCTTGCAGGTCCATATAGTTGGGACGAAAAAGAAGAAATTCCAACCTATGAAGTAGAAGAAATTCCAGTGCCAGAGGAAAGCGGTTGGAAAGTAGAAAAGATTGAGAATCAAAAAGGAAGTTTGCAAAATAATGAAACAGTAAAAATAAATGCTGTCAACAAAATGACGACACCAAAACGAGATAAAATAGAACTTTCAAAATCAGTAAGTAGTCCAGCAGAAAAAGACGAGATTTTCAAATTTAGCGTAGTCGTTACAATGCCAGATGGACAAAAAGATATAGATACAGCAACGATTGTAGTGCCAAAAGGTGCGACAACAGGAAATACATGGATTTCAAAAGAATATGTTTGGTATGGAGAAAAAAGGCCAGAATATGAAATCTCTGAAATCGAAACAGAAGACAGCAAAAAATATTCACCACTTATCACACCAGCAAAAGGATACTTAAAAGGAAATGGTGCTACAGTAAAAGTCAATGCATTAAATGCGTCGGGAGATAAGATTAGTTATTTGACAGTTGAAAAAGAATTAAAAGAAGGTCAAGTAACAGAAGATACTTTCGATTTTAAAATAAAGGTTGAAAAGGTAAAAAATACAGAAAACGGAATAGTAGAGTTTGAAGTATTCGGTGTAAAAGCTGGAGAAAAAATAGGTCCATATGGTTTTGCTTGGAAAGACCCAAATGAAGCTCCAGAGTATACCGTAGAAGAAATCAACATGGATCCTGCAGAAGTGGAAGTAAGTGCCATTGAAGAAACCGTAGCTGGAACAAAAAGAAGAGTAGAAAATACCAATAAAATAACAGGTACTTTAGTAGAGGGTGAAACAACCAATTTAACAGAAACTAAATTCACCAATGACATGACAAAACATTCTGGTGGTATTAGAGTAATCAAAGATATTGAAACAACTGAAAAATTGACCAAAGAAACCTTAGAAGCAGAAGGAACCAAATTTGAAATTGAAGTTGTGATTGCAGGAACGTTTGTGCATGATGGACAAACCTATAAAAATTCTACCAAAGTGATTACAAAATCATTACCAGACAATGGCAATTGGGATTTTGAAATAAAAGATGTTGTTTGGTATGGCTCAAAAGCACCTACATTTACAGTAACAGAGAAAAACTTGCCAACTGGTTGGAGATTAAAAACGATTCATTACAGCGACTTAGAAAATGAATCTACCAATTCAGAAGGGCATAGCCTAATGGACGGTAAAACTATTGAGGCAACAATTATCAACGAATTGCCTTCAGAAACCTTGATTGATCTTACCTTTACCATGTCAGGTATTGTATGGGTAGACCAAACATTAGATGGCAAAAATACAGCGGATAATGGCTACTATAGTGCCCCAAACGGTGTTTTTGATGAAGGCGAAAACAGCAAAGACTTCTTAAAAGAAAATGCAGAAGTAACGGTTCACAGAGTGGTTTATAACAATGCTGGAGAAGAAATAGACAGAACGGTTGCGCAAGCCTACAAAGATACAAACAACAACGAATTAGTTTTCCCAATTATTACCAAATCAGATGGTAAATGGGAAGTGCCAAGAATTAGTGTGCCAGCGCTTTCAGAAGAGGAAGAACAACAAGGATATTCTGTAGGATATGATGTAGAATTTGTTTACGATGGTCAAACCTATGAACCAACCGAATTCTTATCTTACCAAATTTCTTCAAACGGAGAAAAGAAGAAAAATGAAGGAAGCAATGAAAGCAGAGCAAACGAATACAAAAATGCAGATACCGTTGACAAAGACAAATACGCCAAAGATTCGATGGCACTAGCCGTACCAGACGGTCAAAAAATAATTGCCGAAGTTTCAGGTAAAACAGAAATTAACGCAAATGGTGATACAACTGGTATTGCTCAATTTACAGACGGAACCCAAGCAGAAATAAGTTATACTTCTGAAAATAAAGGAACGGAATATCCTACAATATCAAAAGTCAAAACAACCAATGACGAGGGAAGAGTATTAGACATTTTCAAAGCAAAAGCAAGAACATCAGAAGGAAATCTAACGTTCCCATTTGACAAAAGTGACCGTGATGGAAGTGCCTTAGCCGATGTGGATCACTATATTGATGAAAATGGCGCTCATCATAAATATAGTTATGTAGCTGTTTACAATTATTGTTTAAATATCAATCTAGGTTTGAAAGAGAGACCTTCAGCAGACATTTTATTAACGAAAAAATTAGACAATGCAAAAGTGATTGTAAACGAAAAAATGTATCAATATAATTATAGTGGAAATTATGATTTGACAGAAGAAAAAGTGGATTCATTAGATAAAGATATTTATGTAGTAAATCCAGAAACGGCTAATTATAAATTAGGTTTATATCGAACTGATTATTACTACCGAGCAGATATGTATGAATCTGACAGCACCGTATATGACGCATTAACGAACTTCTACAGAGACGTTTTGAAAAAAGATAATATTAACGACATGGAAATGGATATTTATCTAACTTACAAAATAAAACTAGAAAACAGTTCATCTGACTATGATGTCATCATCAACAGCATTGACGATTACTATGATAACAGTTTTGAGTTAGTCAAAGCAGAAGAAAGCAAATATTTAAAAACACAAACAATTGGCGGAAAACAAGAACCTGTCAATAACCAAGTAAAAGTTGCTGATGCTTCGGATTATGCAGAAAAATGGAATAATATAAAAGAAGGAATCAAAGGTTCTGACAAAGACGCAAATGGCAACAATATTGTTTACAATAAAATGACAGCAAATGGCTTAGAAATTCCGTTAGCATCAGGAGAAGCAAAAGAAATTAGAGTGACTTTTAAGGTAAGAAAAGAAAATAGCAACGAAGCAAAAAGAGCGATTATCTTAGGGCAAAAATGCAATGTAGCAGAAATCGGAAGTTATTCAACTTACTTTGCAGGAACCACAAATTATGCTGGAAAAATAGACAGAGATTCAGCTCCAAGCAATGTCAATCTTCCAGCCTATAACACCAAAGCATGGTATGAAGACGATACATTCGCTGCTCCAAGAATTTTAGTGGACTTAATTGCTTCTGACAGAACCGTAGAAGGTTTAGTTTGGGAGGATAAAAGCAAAGAAAAGGACACAGAAAATCCGGAATATAACCAAAAAGTTGGTGATGGTATCATGCAAGATGATGAAAAACCAATCAAAGATTTGACTACCGAATTAGTCGAAAAAGTCATGGTGCAAAATGCAGACGGAAGTTATACAGAATATGATTATATTTGGCCAACCAACCAAAAACTGGAAGCGTTGAATGACAATACAATTGAACAAATCAGTGGATTTGACAGCACGACTTTAACCGCTGACGAAGGTAAATATGTATTTAATTTTGTTCCAGCAGGTGATTTTGTTGTAAAATTCACTTACGGAGATAAAAAAATTGAAACCGCAAAATACTACGACGAGGAAGCAACCTATTATAATGGACAAGACTTCAAATCAACGAAATACAGAGCCATTGTAAAAGATGCGGAAAATGATAAATATGTGGAACCTTCTAAATATTTAGATATGGATGCAACAAGTGCCAGCGCAGATCATCACAACTCTGCTTTCGATAACGAAGTACGAAGATTGCAAGTGGTATCTGCTTCAAGAGAGATAACGTATGAAAATAACGTTGTCATGGCAGAATATCGAGACGAATTATTCAAAGGCGAAAAGGATCAAGGAAAATATTACATGGTTGCTATGACACCTAAGTTAGATATGAATATCGAACCATCGGTATACGACGGTAAAGACAGTAATGAAGGCTATCAATATGAAGTGAAAAATGTAGATTTCGGTTTAGAAGAAAGACCAACAACGCAATTGACGTTAGATAAACAAATCGAAGAAATCATAATAACAACTTCTGATGAAAATACGATTATGGATGCAAAATATACGATTGAGTATCAAATAACAGAAGATGGAAAAATAGTAGCCAAAGTTGATTTAGATGAAGAAAATTCATATGGAATTGATAATTTACAAGCTCTAAACAGAGACAAAGCAACCAATCAAGGTTTCCGCTACATCAATGTTGATTCAAGAATTTTAGATGGAACAACGATTACAGTAAAATACAGATTTACGGTATTAAATACAGGTGAAGTCGATCGAACAGGTAAGTTAGCAGAAATGGACTACAAAGAAGACCCAATCGCTTTTGCACAAGCATGTGATACGTTAAAAACAGAACTTGCAAGTTATGAAAAAGAAGGAAATAGCCTAAAAAACCCTACCACATTCGGTCAATACGTAGGAAGCATCTACTATTATGGTGAAGATGGAGATCCAGAGGATAAAGTTGTAACAAGCACCGTAAGACAATTAGTAGATTACATTGATAATGATGCAAGATTTAGCGGACAACAAAATGCTACAACAGATACAAGCTGGAGTAATGTAACAGCAACGGAATTGAAGAGTATGGTGAAACCTGAAATTGTTACAGAGCAAAATGGAGAAGACATTGTTTTGGACGATAAAGAAATTCGTTATCAAACAGAAAATATCAACAATTTGGTAGTAAGTGTGGATAGTACAGAAAGTACATTAAATAATAGCGGATTTATTATTGAACTAACACCACAAGAAGCAGAACAAGGAAAATTTATGGCATCGATGAACTTGACAATCACCAGAGAAGTAGCAGGGGATTCCGATGATTTACAAATTGATAATATTGCTGAAATTATCAAATACAACAACAAAGTTGGTAGACGTGATGAATTAACGATTGTAGGAAATCAAGTGCCAGCCCAAGCATTGATAGATAAAAACATTATGAAAGCAGATGGAACTGTTAGTGCAGGTATGCAATATGAAAGAGACACCAGTGCAACAGAAGTCATTACTTTATCACCACCATTTGGTAGCGAGCTATCAACATGGAGATTGCAAGTATTAGGAAGCATTACATTAGGTTTAGCCGTTGTTGCAGGTGGAATTGTAGTGATTAAGAAGAGAATTTTGAAATAACAATGATTTGTAGGATAAATTTTGAAAGGTTTATCCTACAAGGTTAATTTACAAAAGTGTGAAGGAAGTGATGTACATGAGAAAAGTAAGTAAGAGTATAATAAAAGAGAGAATAAGAGATAAAGATGTATTAAAATCATATGAGCGATATCAGACTTATTTAAAAGAATTAGAAATATTTGAACAATCTAAGCAAGGTGGGCTCTCAAAGAAGAAAATAAAGCAATTATATGAAGAAGCAGGAATAGAGGACAAAGATATAATGGAAAGATTCCAAAAACTTACTTCTGAAATTGCTACTATTAAAAAGGAAAATCCGAATATAGATTTAACCGATATTACGACTCAAGCGGGCAGAAAAGCAGTTAGCGATATTATTTATGAAACACAGGATGATAAAGATTTTAAACCCTCCGACTTATCGGATGTATCAGTGATTGAAAATTTATCATTGTATGCAGCAGTTAGAGATGTTAATGAAAAACTAAAATTAAAAGATGTAGCGCTTGTGCATTATGATTTAAAGGAAGAGCAATTTGATAAAGCGCAAGCATCATTTCGAAGATATAAAAGTACAGAAATGATGAATAAATTTAATAGTAGATTTGAAAAAACGGATAATATTGTACATTATGCAGCAGGAGTTTTAGAAGAAACACCACTAAATGTGTCGGAAGCGTTTAAAAGATTAGGATTGGAAAAAGGAGGAGAATTTACACCGAAAAAACAAAAAATGGTTGAAGCCTATAAGGTTAGTCAGTTGGTTATAGATAATATAATGAAAGATCCTAAACTGACTTTAGAACAAAAAAATGCAAAAATAAATGAACTTCAATTAGCAGAAATTGATAGGAAACAAAGACTAGTTGATGAGAGCAATGCTTTAAAAGGTGGAAAAGCCTATAAAGTTGTTATGGAAGATAACGAAAGATAAGAAAAAAAGAAACCGTTTGCTTAACTTACAGCAAACGGTTCTTTTTTTACTCGGCAGAGCAAGTATTTTTTGTAACCCGATAGAGTTTTTGCCCTAACCTAAAGTAGGCTGTTTCCTTTAGTTGCGCATTTAGTTCGACATAGTCTAGCAGATATTGCTCTTCATTGTATGGCTGATTTTTAGATTTTAATAAACAACCATATAATGTAAGAAATTCAGTAGCTTCGTCTTCCGTATCGAAGACGTCTAACTGATTTTGTTCTGCAAATTCCTCTGCTCGCAAGCAAAAGGCAACTTCGTGGGTGAATTTCTCAAAGATTTCGCGACCTGTCATAATATCTCACCTCCATGTTGTAAAATTCAAATAGCTTCTATACTTTTATTATACCACATTTTGGAAGTTATGTCAATTGTTCGCTGGCAAAAAAACCTAAATTTTGCTGAAAATTTTAAACTTCGACAATTTTTTTGTCATTTTTAAAATTAATACTTGTGTTTTTAGGAAAAATGTAATAAAATAAATAAAAAATTATCACAAATTGTAGAAGACTTTTTTGATATTTACTGGATAAATCGACAAAAAAATTTTTGATTTCATGATTTAATAGAAATCATCAAGTAAATAGAAAAAAGTAGAGGTGGTTAAGGATGTTTCAAAATATAACAGAAAATGTAGAAGAACGAGAAAGTATAAAAACAAGCAAGGTTCATTTGATTGTTAAGGAATTTTTAAAAGTACAAAATGTCATGTTGATGGTATTAACTTTTTTGGTTTCCATGTTGTCTATTGAAGAGGAGATAGCTCCTTTTGGACTTGCTATGGTCGCTGCGACTTTGAGTAGTGGGGTTCCTGTATTTGGTGTATTACTTTGCGCGATGATTGGAACTTTGGTCGGAAATGGTATGAGTTCGTTTTTGAATTTTGTATTGAGTTCGATTGTATATTTCGCTTTGGTTCTTGTTTTTAAGCCAAAAGTGGCAGTTGAGGAAAGAAATGAATTGCTTAAAACAGGCAAACGATTATTTTTCGCATGTTTTTTGGTATCTTTTTTTCAAAATATACGAGGAATTGTTCTTACATATGATGTATTTATGGCGCTCGTTGCATCGGCTCTTACGTATGTTTTTTATAAGATATTTGTAAATCGGACTAGCTGTTATAAAAGATTGGAGAATTAAGAAAGCTTTTACTTTAGAAGAATTAATCGGTGCTAGCATTATGATTGGTATTGCGAGCATGATTTTAAATCAGGTAACGGTATTTGAGTTGCATTTGAGTAATATTATTATCGTGTTTTTCATTATGTTATTGGGCTGGAAAAATGGGATGTTAGTTGGTTGTACGACGGGATTAAGCATGGGATTAGTCATTTCTATGATTGAGTTACAAGATGGTTTGCAAATTGCGGTATTTGCGGTGAGTGGAATTTTGGCTGGTTTGCTGAATCGATTTGGAAAAATTGGTGTCATTGTTGGATTTATGTTGGGAAATAGTTTGCTGATTTATTTGACAAATGGTGATACGATAAAAATTGTTTATTTTAGAGAAATATTTATCGCTGCATTGGGGCTTTTGTTTGTGCCAAATCAGATTAAAATTGAAATTGAGGATTTGGTTGGAAAAAGTAAATTATTGAGTGATTTGGGCGAAAACCGATTGGCGCAAAATGAAGAAATGATTGAAAAATTAAGCCATATTTCTACGACCATTTCTGAAATGGTGGTTGACAAGCCAGAAGAAATGGGAGATTTGCTTGAGAATTTCAAGGACATTTTGTTTGGCAATTTAGAAGAAGTTTCATATAATATGTTTTGTGAAGATATTGTAAATGAAGAAAATCATGTTGCAGATGATATTTATCAGGCGTTACAAATGAATGATATTTTGTTGGAAAATGATTTAATTGAGATTTTTAAAAATCATAATAATTACATTATTATGCAAGATTTGGCGATAAAAAATGATTTGCAAGAAGTGATAAAAATCATTAATCGCTCGTATAAAATGTTGCAAATTGAGATTACGAAAAAGCAAGAAAAAAATAAAACGTTGAAAAACATGAAAAAAGGATTTGAAGATATTTCAGAAGCGATTAAAAATAGCCTTAAAACGGATAGCAATAGCGTTAAAACGAAGTTTAGTGCTAAAGAAAAGGAAATTCTTGTTTTACTAAAAAACAAGTATCAAAATACGATTTCAATTGAAATTAGACAAGCTAAAAATGGAAAATATATGGTAGAAATTGCTTTTGCTAATGAAAAGGTTAAAGATAAACAATATATTGCAAATATTGCAAGTATATTGACTAAAAGTTTAGGTTCTAAAATGGTATTTGCCAAAGATGAAAAAGCAGAAAATTATGTACAAACCTATATGAGCGAAGATAAATATGTATTGCAAATTGGAAGTAGTAAAGTAACAAAGGAAAAAAGCACGGTTTCGGGAGATTGCAATTTGCAAATGAAATTAAAAGATGGCAAATATTTATTAGCCATTAGTGATGGAATGGGAACTGGCAGAAAGGCTAGAGAAAGTAGCAAATTAGCAATTAAAATGCTAGAGGATATGTTGACAAATGGATTTGATGATGATGAATTGATTAATTTTATCAATGATTCTGTCAATTTTAATACAGACCAAGATATGTATGCTACTTTGGATTTTGCAATTTTGGATTTATACACAGGAAATGTCAAAATGGCAAAAAGTGGAGCCTGCAATACGTATATCAAAAATCGTAAAAATGTACGAGTTATGAGCACTAGGACAATGCCTGTTGGCATGACAGAAAAAGCAGAATTAGAAGTCCAGACAATAAGTGTGGCTGATGGTGATATTATCATTATGTGTAGTGATGGTTTGTTGGAAGCCCAAAATGAAGTAAAACCAGATTGGATTGAAGAATATATACGAAATATTAGCACAACCAATGTTCAAAAAGTGGCTGATTTGATTGTGGCAGAGGCGATTGATAATAGTTTCGGAATGGCAAAAGACGATATTACAGTCATTATTGCAAAAGTGGTAAAAAAGAAATAGAGCAAAGTAGGAGGTAGAAATGAGCAGAGGAAGAAGATATGATGATGAACCTAAATTGAATATCAAAAAAGTTGTAGCAACGGTGCTAGCAATTATTGTAATCATTATGTTTGTGATTTCTATCAAAAAATTGCTGTCTAATGTAAAATTGACAAAAGAAGTAAGTACAGTAGAAACGTTTTTCCCCGTATATACAAATCAAAAATGGGGGGTAATTGACAATACGGGAAAATTAATTGTCAATAACACGTATGATGAAATGGTTGTTGTACCAGACAAAAACAAGGATTTGTTCATTTGTACTTATGATGTAGATTATGAAAAAGAAGAGTATCACACAAAAGTGGTGAATAAAGATGGCTCTGAAATATTGACGAATTATAACAAAATTCAAGCCATTGAAAATTCTGATGGGAAAAATATTTGGTATGAAAATAATATTTTGAAATTTGAACAAGATGGGAAATATGGCTTAATTGATTTTAATGGAAAATTGATTTTAAATCCAGAATATGATAATATTTATGCATTAGAAGGAATTGAAAAAAATATCATCATTGAAAAAAATGGGCAAAAAGGTTTAGTAAATACGAGCATGGGAGAGGTAATTATTCAGCCAGAATATACTGAAATTGCTACCTTGACAAAAACCTATGAAAATGGCTATATTGTGAGTAAAAATGGAAAATATGGCATCATTAGTGCTGATGCGAAGCGTATTTTTGAGCCAATATATGAAGGCATCAAAAGAGTTACTTCAAATGGATATTATGCAGTTGTAGAAGCAGGAAAAACAAAATTGGTGAGCAGTACAGGTGAAGTCAAACTAGAATCTGGATTTGATGATATTCATGAAATCAATGGCGAATATTTGACAACAACGGTAAAAGGTTTGTATGGCGTGCTGAAAATCGACGGAACCAATGTCATTAAAAATGAATATGAAGATTTGAGATATTTATATGAAACCTACTATATTGCCAAGAAGAATGGTCTTTATGGTGTAGTTTCTATGACGAATGATACGTTAGTTGATTTTACATATACTTCTATGGAATACATGAAAACAGCCGATTTTATAGAAGCTGAAAAACAAAATTATAAAACGGATTTAATTGACAGAAAATTTAATGTGGTATTAAAAGATGTAATTGTATCGGAATTGAATTTGGAAAATGGCTATGTTCGAGTAAGAGAAGGCGAGGAATATCAGTATTATAATTTTAAGTTTGAAAAAAAGAAAAGTCAAGAAGTTTTGGTGACGAATACGTTATTTTTAGTAAAAGAGAATGGAAAATATGGTTATGAAAACAAAAATGGTGATAGAATTGTAGATTGCATTTATGATGATGCTAAAGAACAGAATCGATTTGGATTTTGCGCTGTCAAGAAAGATGGAGTTTGGGGAAATTTAAAATCAGATGGAACAGTTGTTGTAGCACCAAGCTTCAATTTGGACGAACATTTATATGTTGATTTTATCGATACTTGGTATTTAAGCAAAGATCTAAATTTAAATGTATATACCAAATAGTCCAATGTACGGGCACGGGGCACCGTGCTCTTTTGGTACAAATCATCAAAAATCAGGAGAAAAATCATGGAAATCAGATGTGGAACCGATATTATAGAAATTGAAAGAGTAAAAAAAGCAATTGAAAATATAGGAGATAAGTTTTTAGAAACGGTATTTACTCCAAAAGAAATTGAATATTGTGAAGCAAGAAAAGCACAAAAATATCAACATTATGCAGCGCGATTTGCGGTCAAAGAGGCTGCTTTTAAGGCACTTAGTGCTCACATTAAAGATTTATCTTGTTGGAGGGCATTTGAGGTCGTTAAAATGGAAAATGGAAGGCCTAGTGTAGATATTAAATGCGAGATTGAAGGCTTGCAAGGAATTGATGTGAGTATTTCTCATTGTAAATTGTATGCTACGGCAAATGTTGTGGCAATATTTGAAAAATAAAGGAGAAAAATATGGAATTTTTTGATTCGCATGCCCATTATAATGATTTAAAATTTGATGAAGATAGAGAACAAATTTTGCAAAAAATACAACCAGAAAAGGTAACTAAAATAACTTGTGTTGGATATAATATTAAGTCAAGTGAACTAGCTGTAAATTTAAGTAAGGAGTATGATTTTTTATATGCGACAGTAGGCATTTCGCCAAATGACATAGACGATGTGGAACTTGATAAAATAGAACAAATTCGAGATTTAGCAAAAAATGATAAAGTTGTTGCAATTGGCGAGATTGGACTAGATTATTATTGGAATAAAGAAAATAAAGAGAAGCAAAAAGAGTTTTTTGTAAAACAGATTGAGTTAGCAGATAGTTTAGATTTGCCAATTGTCATACATTGTAGAGATGCGGTGATGGATGTTTTGGATATTTTGAAAAATAGGATAAATCCGAAAAAAAGAGGAATTTTTCATTGTTGTATGCTAAATAAAGAATTGATTAAAGAAGCTGTAAAACTTGGATTTTATATATCTTTTAGTGGAAATATAACGTTTAAAACAGCAAAACCAGAGGTATGCATTGAAGAGGTGCCAGTTGACAAAATTTTAATTGAAACAGATAGTCCCTATTTAACGCCAGAGCCATTTCGTGGAATGCGAAATGATTCGAGAAATGTAAAATTGGTGGCGAAAAAAATTGCGCAAATAAAGAAAATGCAGGTGGAACAAGTGGCAAAAATTACCTTTGAGAATGCTGAAAAAATATATCAGATAAAATAGGCAGAATTTTGATTTTGCTAATTTTGATTGAGTAAGTGTCAAATTTTGTAGTATAAGTATATTTGACAAATATCAAAAGTTATAAAATTAAATATAAAAAACTCTTGTATATATTTTGGAATATGATATAATAAAATTATTCTATAAAAGGAGGTTAAATTTATGGGATTAGCAGTTATTGCAATCATTGTAATTTTAGTAGTGATTGTAATTGGTATGTATAATGGATTAATAACGTCAAGAAATAAAGTAAAAAATGCTTGGAGTCAAATTGATGTGCAGTTGCAAAGAAGATTTGATCTGATTCCGAATTTAGTTGATTCTGTAAAAGGATATATGAAACATGAAGAAGGGGTTTTAACCCAAATAGCAGAACTTAGAACATCTTGGGCAAATGCAACAACTGTTGGACAAAAAGCGGATTTGGATCATCAATTATCAGGTGCCTTAAAAACGATTATGGCAGTTTCAGAGAATTATCCAGAATTAAAGGCAAGTCAAAATTTTAGTGAATTACAAGAAGAATTAAGAAACACAGAAAATAAAATTTCATATTCAAGACAATTTTATAATGATAGTGTTACAATATACAACACAAAACTAGAAGTAGTTCCAACGAACATTATTGCTGGTATGTTTAATTTTAAACCAGAAGAGTTGTTTAAAACAGATTCAGAAGAAGTTAGAAAAAATGTCAGAGTTGATTTTAATAACTAACAGAAATAAAAAAGGGTGCATTTATTGCGCCCTTATGTTTTAGAAAGGAGAAAAATGTACGAAGATATTAGGAAAAATAAGATAAAAACAGGTGTGATTGTGTTTTCGTTTTTGTTGATGATAACTTTAATTTTGTATTATATTTGCTATGCGTTTAATTTTAGTAGTTATGTAGCTATTACAATTGCTTTGACTTTTTCTGTTATTTCTACAATTGTAACGTATTATAATTGTGACAAAATCGTGCTAGCGAGTGTTCACGCAAGAGAAGCAACGCGTGAAGAGGATTTGCAATTGACTAATATTTTAGATGCATTAATGGTATCTTCTGGATTGCAACATAAACCACGTTTGTATGTTATGGAATCCAAACAGCCAAATGCATTTGCTACAGGAAGAAATCCAGAAAATGCCATTATTTGCGTGACAACGGGACTTTTGGAAAAGTTAGATTATTATGAATTAGAAGGCGTTGTGGCACACGAGTTGTCGCATATTAAAAATTATGATATTTTGCTATCAGCCGTCATTAGCGTTATGGTTGGATTTGTGATTATATTGTCTGATATTTTTACAAGAACGATACTAAGACCTTCCAGAAATGATAGAGATGACGATAATAAAGCAAATACAATTTTGTTGATTGTAGGTTTGGTATTTTTAGTTTTATCGCCCATTATTTCTAATTTGATACAACTTGCAGTTTCTCGTCGAAGAGAATATTTGGCTGATAGCACAGCAGTACAGTTGACACGTAATCCAGATGGGTTAATTTCTGCTTTGAAAAAGATTTCGAGCGATAATTCAAAGTTAGATGTTGCAAGCAATAGCAATAGTTATATGTATATTGAAAATCCATTTCCAGAAAAGAGAATGAAAAAGGTTAGTAATTTGTTTTCAACCCATCCAACGGTTGAAGATAGAGTGAAAGCTTTGGAGAATTTAAGATAGGGAAAAAAAGAGCCAGATGGCTCTTTTTGCGTGTTTTGAATTAATTTGTTATTGGTAAGGTAATGTAAAATGTTGTTCCTTTACCTAATTTTGTTTTATAGGTTAAATTTCCGTTAAAGTGGGCTTTAATGTTGGAGTAAGACATAAGCATGCCAAGTCCAGTACCATTTTTGCCTTTTGTGGTAATCATTTCTCTAAATAGTTTTTTTTGCGCTACTTCAGAAATGCCGGGACCATAATCTTTGATGGAAATAACAATATTGTTATTATCCCTAGTTGCTATTAAATCAATTTTTTTGTCTGTGTAGTCTTTTCCATATGCTTCAATGGAATTTGAAATGATATTGTTGATGATTTGAACAAGACTGTTAATGTTTCCAGTCAATAAATTTGATTCTCCAACTTGATTTTGAATTTCTAATGTGGCCAAAGCATTTTTGATTTCATGTTTCATTAAAATATCCACACGTTTGAATAATTCTGCAACAGAGAAATCCATTGATGCATTGTCGGCAAGAGTAACGGTTTGACCTTTTACAGCTGTGATGACATCTGACATATAAGAAATATGACCTTTTAATTTTTCAATCCAATCTCTCATATCATTTGCAATATCATGCATATCTGCATTTGTGACAGATGGATTGTCAATGGATAAATCAAATTCATTGATTAAGTCAGATAAACCTTCTAAACCACCTGTGACAGAAAAAATTGGTGTTTTTAAATTGTGGGCAATTCCTCCAATCATTTGTCCGAAGAGAGGCTAAACGTTCTTGCTCGATTAGCATTTCTTGGTTGTTTTCAATGATTGCAATATCTTTTTTGTGTTGTGTGACATCTTTGAACAAGATAAGTATTCCTAAAAAGTTCTTTTTGGTATAGATGTTGTTTATTTCAATGGTAAATGTTTTTTCGATTTTAGGAACTTCTTGCTCAAACTGAAATGTTTTGGTTGAGTCTTTGATTTGATGAAGCTTTTCTTCAAAAAGTTTTCCAATTTTTATACTATTTTTTTGAGTGGATAGTTCAAATAAGTTTTTACTTCTTATATAGTCTGCTTTTGTATGAAAAGTATGTAAAAAGGTTTCGTTGAAGTCTGTAATGTTGTAATTTTCATCTAATACAATGTAGCTGTCAGAAATTTTATCGACGATTTTTTGCAAAGCAATTGGAACAGATGATATAAATTTAAATTTAAATATAGCTAAGGTATAAAATAATGACATGAAAGCAAAGGCAATTGGTGTTGAATACATAGTAGCTTCCATTATTTTTGCAGTGGCTAAGCCATTTACTGCTAAGGGAATGCAAGTACCTAAAGTTAATAGTAAAGATTGGCTTGAAAAAAAGCCTGAATTTTTAAAAGAATAATTCAATAGGTAAATTATACTAATAAAATAAAGTCCATAGGAATAAATGGAATGAATTAAGAACCATTTTCCGTAGATAACTTTTATTGTATCTGTAGAATATTGTTCAAACATCAAATGGTGATGTTCATTTGTTAACAATAAAATAGTTGATATAAAAGGAATAATTATAAATATCAAATGTTTTCTTGTTATTGTTATTTTTGTTTTAGAAAAAATAATACTTAATGCAAAAAACGCAATAGGTGAAAAGAAAACTCCAATACCAGATAATTTTTCAAAGAAAAATGGATCAATGTTTGTATTTTGAAATAAGATTTGTAAAACAGAACCAAAAATCCATATGAAAATAGCAACTAAAAAGCTAAGAAAGGCGTTTTTTAATTGATTTGTCTTTTTTTGTGTTACGAAGATAATTGAAAATGTGATAACAATTAAAACTTCTGAAATTAGCATTGCAATAAGTGAATTTAGATTTTCCATTTATTTTTCCTCCCTAAAAAAATTTATTTTTTTCATATAATGAATGTATTTTTGAACATAATTTTCTTCTATTTTTGGCCATTCAAATCCTAAACGTTGTAAGAAAAATTGTGTTAAATTAGAATTTAAGTCAACATCCTTTTCATAAATTAAATCGTAGTTTTCATTTAAGTCATTAATAATTCCAGATAATTCATTTTGCATAACGTCATTTTTTAATATTTTTTTGATTTCTGTTTTAAATTTCTTGCTTTCTACAAATGCCAATTTTATATTATTTTCATTCAATATTTTGATAAAATCTTTTAAGTAAATAGAATGATTATTATATAAATGATAAACTGAGAAATCTTTATTATTATTTTGCAAAATATAAATCATTGCTTTTGCACATAAATCAACAGGAGTAAACTCAAGTGGTAAAGCTTGCAGATAATCAGGTATATTTTTTAAATTGATGAAGCTTTTTAATCGGTTCGCGAAAGCGTTTTCATCTGGATTAATTTGAAATTTTCCATCTGAAAATCGATTGGTAATATTGCCAAGTCGAATAATTTTTGCATTTAATCCGTTTGCGATATTAGATAAAATAATCCTTTCTGCTTCAAATTTTGTAGAGGTATAACTATTATCTAAAATTTGACCAATATATAAATTATTTTCTGCAAATTCCGTTCCTTCATATTTCTTTGAGGCAACATAAGTAGAGTCGATATTAGAGCTTTCAGAAACACTAATAGTAGAAGTATGAAGTAGTTTTTTATGTTTGTTTTTACAGTATTCACAAAGATTTTCAGTTAGTTTGATATTTACATTTTTAAATTTTTTAATATCACCATAATGTTTAACCATCGCGGCTGAATTGATGACAGTTGATATTTTTTGAGTGATATTTTCAAATAATTCTGTAGTTAAGCCAAAATTTTCTTTTGTAATGTCACCTTGTAAAATAATAATTCGATTATCAATAAAAGAATCAAGCTCATTTTCAAAGTAAAAATGAAGGGTATCGATTAATCTTTCTCTAGCTGATTTATCATTTTTATCACGAATAATGCAATATGCTATGCCAGAATCTTGTTTGATAAAATGATATAAAATATGGCTTCCAACAAATCCATTACTGCCAAGCAAAAGGATATTGTTTTTGTAGTTATGAGAAATTGTGGTATTTTTTAATGTGTCCCAATTGTTTTTCTCTAAAACTTTATTAATCTTTGTGTAATCAAAATTTCCTAAATGTGAAGTTGATTTTTGCAATTTTGTATTTTCCGATAGGGTACGTACTGTTGGATATTTAAACAAATTTGCATATGGAATATTGATATTATGTGATAATAATGCCGTTTTAAATTTGATGGCAATGAGCGAGTCTACACCAACTTCAAAAATGTTATCATCAATGCCAATTTTGGTATGTAAAAATTGATTCCAAGTATTGCAAAATAGAGTTTGTAGTTCAGTTTTTGGTGCGACATAAGTTTGTTTTTCCACTTTTGCGATTTTACGTTTATCCAATTGTTTTTTATCAATTTTTCCATTTGGTGTAATTGGTATTTTGTCAAGTTTTATGATGTATTTTGGTATCATATATAAAGGTAAAGATTTGCCAAGCATTTGACGAATATCAGATATATCCATATCGGTATTGGAGGTGAAAAATCCGTACTAAATAATCATCGTTTTCATCGTGTTTGTAAATAACAGCGCTATTTTCAATTTGGGGAATTTTCAAAAACTGATTTTCAATTTCAGATAATTCCACACGAAGTCCACGAATTTTGATTTGAAAATCTTTTCTTCCTATGTAATCAATTTCTCCATTTTTGTTCCATTTTCCAATGTCACCTGATTTGTACAACATTCCTTCTCCGAAAGGATTTTTAATAAAAGATTTTTTTGTGTTTTCAAAATTATTAATATAACCTTTTGAAACACCATCTCCTGCGATGCAAATTTCTCCTTCAATTCCAATAGGACATAGGTTAAGGTCTTTATCTACAATATAAATTTGTGTATTGCAATTTGGTTTTCCAATATTAATCGTAGAAGCATTTTCAATTTTTTTATTAGAACAACAAGCTGTAATTTCGCTTGGTCCATAACCGTTAAAAATAGTTGCATTTGTGAAACTTTGTAGTTTAGTATAAAGGGTAGGAGTCAAGCTTTCACCACCTAGTTGTATAATTTTTAAGTTTCGTAAAGCAGAAGAGGTTGTTTCATCATGAATGAGCAACTCTATTCTTGATGGTGTTGTCAAAATAAAATCAACGTTATAGTCTAATATTAGTTGATTAATATATTGTGGTATTTTTTGTTGTTCGTCATTTGTTAAAAGAATTGTTTTTCCAGTTAACAATGGTACAAAATTTTCTACAATAAACATATCAAATGCAACAGAGCTAATACTTAAAAAAGTATCACAAGAATTGGTGTTCAAAATCTTCTGATAAATCAGTGCTAAATTGATAATGCTTTGACGTTTTAAAGTAACACCTTTTGGCGTGCCTGTAGAGCCAGATGTGTAAATAATGGCAAAAGTATCATCATTACTATTTTGTATGTTTGGATTAGTTGTATTATAATAGTTTAAATCTTGTAAGTTCAAATAATAGGTATTTTCAAAATCGATTTTCTTTGATTTTGAAGTCGTAATTAAAAGTGGCGCATTACCATTTTCTAACATAAATTCAATTCGCTCTTTTGGCAGATTTGAATCAATTAACAAATAGCCAGCTCCAGCTTTTAGAACACCTAACATGGTAATAAGAGTTTCAATAGAACGAGGTAGCATAATTCCAACAATATCATTTGGTTTGATATGTTTTGTTAGTAGAAAATTAGCGACTTGATTTGCTTTTTCATTTAATTGTGCATAAGTAATTTTTTCATTTTCAAAAATAATAGCTGTTTTATTTGGTGCTTTTTTAGCATTTTCTTCAAAAATAGTTGAAAGATTTTTGGTATTATCATAAGTTGTTTTTGTAGCATTGAAATTTGTTAAAATTTCATTTTTTTCTGGTTCTGAAATGATTTCAATATTACTTATTTTTGTAGTAATATCATCGGTTACAGTAGCTATAATTTTTAAATAGCGATTGGCCAAATTTTCGATGAAATCTTTGTCAAATAGTTTTGTATAATATTCGAAGCGCAAATTAAAAATTTCACTGTTTGGTGTAATTTCTAGCGAAAAATCAAATTTGGAAATGTTGTTTTGAGCTTCTACATAAGTGGTTTTGATGTGGTTAAAATGAAGTGTTGGAGCTCCCATATTTTGATAAATAAACATTGTGTCAAAAATAGGATTTCGATTAGTATTTCTTTGCAAATCTAATTGATTGACAAGAAAATCAAAGGGATAATCCTGATGTTCAAAACTATTTAAACACATCTTTTTTACAGTATTTAAAAATGTCTTAAATGACAAATTTGAATTCAATTGAATACGCAATGGAAGGGAGTTTACAAACATTCCAACAACATGTGAAAGTTCAGGTAAATCTCTTCCCGTAACTGGAGTTCCGACAATAATATCTTCTTGATTTGTATATTTATAAAGCAAAATATAATAACTTGCTAACAAGAACATATATGGTGTTAGCCCAAATTCTTTTGATAATTTTGTAATTTTATTTTTCAATTTTTTATCAATTTCAAAGTGAAAACTAGTTCCTTCAAAACTTTGTGTAACAGGTCTAGGAAAAGTCGTTGGCATATGCAAAATAGGCATTTCATTCTGGAAATTTGATAACCAAAATTTTTGACTTTCTCTAAATTCAGGAGAAGTAAAATGCGATATTTCCCACTGTGAAAAATCTTTATAAGTAATCGAGTTTTCCTCTAAAGTATGACCATTATACAGTTTTGAAAGCTCATCTAATAAAATACTCACAGAAAAACCATCACTAATAGAGTGGTGCATATCAATCAAAAGAGTTGCTTTTTCATTATTTTGTATAACAAGCGTCGCTCTAAATAGCGGAGCTTTAGCAAGGTTAAATGGTTTGATGAATTGTTTTAATAAATATTCTGTGTTAGAGCTAGTGCTGTTTTGAGTGGTTAATTTGAAATTGATATTAGGTGCAATTTTTTGCACAATATCGTTGTTTTTTATTTCAAAATAGGTGCGCAATGATTCGTGTCTCTCAAATAAAATTGCAAAACAGGACTTTAGTTTTTCGACATCTGGCACAGAATCAAAAACAAGAGCACCAGGGATGTTGTAAAGAATGGAATTTTCGTTATCTGTTTTAGAAACATAATACATTCTTTTTTGTGCAGATGAAGCAGGATAAAAGTCTTGTATTTTGGCTTTCTGAATGGTTGTTTTGTTTATTTCGTAAGTAGCAATGTAGTCAGACAGCTCTGAAATGATAGGATGTGTCAGAATATCTTTTACCGATAGATTCATTTTCAGATTTTGATTTAAACTTGTACATATACTAATCGCTGTTAAAGAATCACCACCTAATTCAAAAAAGGAGTCTTTGATGCTAATTTGATTAATATGCAATAAAGATTTAAAAGTTTGGATAATCAAATCGTCAACTTTATTTCTTGCACCAATTATTTCCTGTTGAATACTGGAAATTTGTGGTAAAGGCAAAGCTTTTAAATCAGTTTTTCCATTGATATTGATTGGAACTTTATCAATTTTTATAAAGTATTGCGGTACCATATAATTTGGCAATTCCTTTTGCAAATTTGTTTTTAGTAAATTAATATTGATAGAAGATTTTTGCGTAACATAATAAGCACATAATAAATCTCTGCCATTTTCATCTGTTTTCTTTGCAACGATACAAGATTCTATATCTTTATTTTTTAAGATTTTTTCTTCAATTTCACCAAGTTCAATTCTAAAACCTCTTATTTTTACTTGATTATCTATTCTGCCAATATATTCAAGATGACCATCCTCATACATAATAGCACTATCTCCAGAACGATACATAAGCTTATTGTTAAATTCAGGAAGGCGTAATAATTTACTACTATTTAATTCAGGTCTGTTTAAATATCCTTTAAAAACTCCTTCACCAATAATGCACATTTCACCGATGTTACCAAGTGGAACTAAATTAGAATTTTTATCAAGAATAATAACTTGTAAAGTAGGAATTGGTTTCCCGATATTAGAAGAAGGAGAATCTAAATCTGATAAAGATAATTCTCTATATGTAACATGTACAGTTGTTTCTGTAATTCCGTACATATTAATTAATTTTGTGGCAGGATATTTTAATTTCCAAGCTTTAATTAAATTAGGTTTTAGCGCTTCTCCACCAAAAATGATATAGCGGATATTTAAATCAGATGTCTGTTTTGCTAATTCCATTTTTTGTAAATTATAAAAATAAGTAGGCGTTTGATTAAGTACGGTTACTTTATGTTGGATTAATAATTTTAAAAATAGATTAGGATCTTGTGCTATTTCATCTGAAACTAAAATCAATTTTCCACCAAATAATAAAGCACCATACATTTCCCAAACAGAAAAATCAAAGGCTACAGAATGAAACATAGTCCAAACATCTTTTTCATCAAAGTCAAAGTAAAAATGGTTGTTTTTAAATAATCTAACAACATTTTTGTGACATAACATCGCTCCTTTTGGCGTTCCTGTTGAACCTGATGTATAGATAATATAAATTAAATCCTCTGGAGTATTAGAGCGAGGTAGATTTGTATTTTTTTGAGAATAGATATTTTCAAAGGTTAAATCAATATCAATTTTATCGATTTTTGTTTCTATATCATGATTTGAATCAGTTGTGCACAATAATTTTACTGCACTACTATCAGATAGCATAAAATCTACACGTTCTTGAGGGTATGACATATTAATTGGTAGATAACAGCAATCACATTTGATAATGGCGAGAATACCAATAATCATTTCTAGTCTTTTATGCATACGAATACCAATAACAGAGCCCTTTTTAATTTCTTTTTCTTTCAAATACCATGCCAACTGGTTTGCTTTCTCATTCAATTCACGATACGTCAATTGTTGATTTTCAAAAACAACAGCCACATTATCAGGCGTTTTTTCAACTTGTTCCTCAAACAAATCTACAATTGTCTTTTCCTTTGGATAATCGACTTGTGTATTATTAAACTCCACTAAAATTTTATGTTTCTCTTCTGGTGTAACAATTTCAATATCTTTTAATTCGATTTCTTCATGCTTCAGAACTTGTTTAATTATATGCATCAAACGTTTGTGCATATTTTCAATTGTAATATAATTATATTTGCTTGTTTTATAATCATAAGCAATATTTAAAATACCATTTTCATCCATATCAAATAAATGAATATCCACATCATCAGCCGTGCAACCATTAAAAGACCAGCGCGTATCATAAGGAATATTACATTCGTGATTAGAACGCGTAATTTGGTAAGACAAAACGATGTTATACAAATTTGGAATCGATGGATTTTGTTTTCTTAAATCCTCCAAAATAGTTTGGTATGGATATTTTTGATGGCGCAACAATCCCATTGAATCCTTTGAAATACAGGATACCAAATCGACAAAAGTAGATTTGTCTTTCATATCAATACGCAAAGGGGCAATGTTAATAAACATGCCAGCTGTGTTTTTTTCGCTTACATTGGAACGATTTAAAATTGGCGTTCCGATTACAAAATCCTCAACATCATTTATCTTAGAAATATAGGTAGATAAAGTTGCCATAAAAAAATTAAAAATAGAAATAGAATGTTTACTGCAATATTCAGTAATTTGCTCCATTTCTTTTTTTGAAATAACAAACGAGCTTCGATTTCCTTCACAAGAAAAATTGTCTGTAACATTCGTCATAGAAGGAATGGAAACTATAGCGGGAATCGTTTTGAATTTTTCAGTCCAGTATAATTTATCTTTTTCGAATTTTGAACTAGCAAAATAATTTTTTTCGGTTTCTAAATAATTCAAATAAGAGAATTTTTTATTACAACCGTCGTTTTTATGATTTACTAGATTTTCATACTCATGCATAATTTTTCGGCACAACAAACCAGAGGTCCAAGCATCTGAAATAATGTGATGCATTTTAATCACATAACCACCATGTTGATTTGGAAATCGAAAAATTGTAAACTCAAAAAGAGGTTCTTCAAAAATGCGAATTGGTCGATATAATATTTTTTTATCCAAATCAGCGACTTCTTCTTCTTTTTTTAAATCAATCATTGGAATTTCAAATTCTGAAAAATCTTCAAAATATTGTTTTACACCCGAAGAAGTCTGTTTTAGTCGAATTCTAAAACT
Source organism: uncultured Clostridium sp. (assembly GCA_947648495.1). Taxonomy (GTDB): domain Bacteria; phylum Bacillota; class Clostridia; order TANB77; family CAG-508; genus Scatovivens. The sequence continues at coordinate 229,869 of CANSOA010000002.1, read as the reverse complement.
ATCATGATATTTTACAAAATTAAGAATTGCTTTTTTCAATAAAGCAAAATCTAAAGTTTGGTGAATTATAATTCCACCACCAATGTTATTAATACTACTTCCATTATAAAAACGTTCCATTAACAAAATTGAATTTTGTGGAGCGCTTAAATCATATAATTTTTCCATTTTTTCATTTCCTTTACATTTATAATAATATACAAAAAATAACAAAAAATCAATACTTATCTCAAAAAATATTAAAATACGTATGAAATGCTCAATTCTGGAAAAAATACCCATGAGAAAAAAGGAGGGAAACGGGATGTATTTTGAAGAAAAGAAGAAAAATAAGGAACGCTTAATTATGTATTGTTTAATGGTAGTTATTATTACCTTATTGTTTGTGTTAATTTTGCGAACAGAAGTCAATAATAACAGTACAGTAGCCGAATATAGAGCGCAGAAAGTAAATTTTGACGATAATGTACAAACCGAAGAACCTAAAAATACTAATAGTACAAATCATATTGCGGAATCTGTAAAAGCGATTGTTGGAATTTCCAAATTAAAACAGACTGGAAGTTCTATATTTGTAAATCATGCAGAACAAAAATTGGGCTTAGGAAGCGGTGTTGTCATTACAGATGATGGTTATATTTTAACCAATCAGCATGTGGCAGGTAATAAATATAGCAGTTGTTATGTCACATTAGACGACGGAAATACGTATGACGGAAATGTCGTGTGGTCAGATAGCAACATTGATTTGGCAATTGTAAAAATCAATAAAGGAAATCTCGAATATTTAGATTTAGGCGATTCAGACACCATTTATTTAGCGCAAGAAGTATATGCCATTGGAAATCCGTTGGGATTAGAATTCCAAAAAACCGTTACAAAAGGGATTATAAGTAGTTTAAATCGAACTATAAAAATTGAAGAAGAAATGCAAAATGTATACATGGAGGATTTAATTCAAACAGATGCAACAATAAATGAAGGAAACAGTGGAGGAGCTCTAATTAATTCAAACGGACAATTAATTGGAATTAATTCTGTAAAAATCAGTAATGCAGAAGGAATCGGATTCGCTGTTCCAATCAATATTGTCAAACCAATCATTAACAAATTAGTAAGTGAAGGCAAATTTGACGAAGCTTGGCTTGGTATTTATGGTTATGATAAAGAAGCAATTCCATATTTAGATGCAAATATAGAAATTGAAAATGGAATTTATGTAGCGCAAATTGTTGCAGATGGGCCATTAGCCAATTTAGATATTAAAGAAGGAGACATTATTATGCAAATTGATGAAACTAAAATTAGCAAAATGAATGACCTTAAAAAATATATTTATCATAAATTGCCAGGTGAAAAAGTTACTTTATTGGTTAAGAGAAATGGCGTAGAAATGACTTTGGAAGTAACTTTGGCGCAAAAATAAAGGTAAAAACTGTAGCAATCTTGTTGTGCTACAGTTTTTGCTAAGCAGTATAAATTTCTAACTGTTGAGAAAAATAATCATTATTTTTACTTGTATGTAAATTTAAATTAGAATTTTTACTTAAGATTTTTCTAACTTCCCACAAACCTAGACCAGTATTATTTGGTTTGGTTGTATAATTTTTTTCAAATATTTTTTCAATAGACAATTGTTTATCAGAATAAGTATTTTCAATAACGAGAATTTGTTTATATTTATCTTGTTTAAAATGAATATTAATATTTTTTTCGGTACATTCTTTTGATGCCTCAATAGCGTTATCAAGTAATATTCCGAGAATTCTAGTAAGTTCATAAATTTTAATATTAAGTTCATTTAAATCTAGCATAATGTCTAAATTAATTTGAATATTATGATTCGCTGCTCGATAATATTTATCAGCCAAAATATTGTAAATAGCTGGGTTATTAATAAGTGTTGGATTTAATTTTGAAAGATTATTCGTATTATTACAATCCCCAGAGACTTCTTGATAATATTTTCTTAATCCTTCAATGTCATTTGTCCAAATGTACCCACCAATTGCTTGAATAATATTATGAAAATCATGTTTAAAAGCACGTGTTTCATCACACATACTCAAAATGGTTTTATTACATAATTTCAAATTTTCTATTTTGTGTTTTGCATAAGAAAGCTGACATGAATGGATAATTGTTGTGATAGAAACGTAGAAATATAAGTCTAAAGCTAAAATATATAACAAGTTGTGACTAAATACTTCAAAAAATTTAAAAAACACTAAAAACACCATCATCAAATTAAGTAAAGACAAACCGATGATTAAATTTGATTTTTCTTCTACAGAAGATTTATGTAAATAAGGAAATTTAATATATTTTGAAATCAAATAAAGAGTCAATCCAATCATAAAGATAAAAATAATTGATACAATTTCAAAAATTGGAAATTCAATTATTTCAGAAAAAGAATGATAGTTGGATACTATGCAAATTGTTTTAAAGGCAAAAAAATAAATATTTAATAAGAAAATAGACTGTAAACTGTAAAACGAAAGAGTTTGTAATTTTGTAATTTTTAACCAATAAATAAAAAGCACAATAGAAGTAATGCTCATAAAAATATAAGCACCCATATAGCCAGCTAATAAGCAGGTTATAAAAAAACAAATTACGTTTATCATGATATAAATAAATTTATTTTTTTTTGAAAATTGAATTTTAAAGATTCTTTCAAAAAAGATTAAAGAAATTCCAATAAAAATAAATTCTAGAAATAAGTTAATAGTAAGATTTTCTTTGAATAATAAGTTTAAAAAATTCATAAAATTATTCTCCTTTTTCTATCGTACTAAACTACAAACGTAAAAACACATTCTACTTTAAAATAAAATTTGTAATTTGTCAAGAGAATTTTGCAAAAAAAATTATAATTTTTTAAATAAAATGTAAAAAAAGGTCTAAAAATAAGTTTTTTTGGATATAAAAAAAACAGTTTCAAAAAACTGTTTTTAGGGAAGAGGGGAAGGGAACAGGTTACTTGTCTAAGCTACCATCAGTACCTACATATACTAAAGCATTCGTTTTTTTAATGTCACTGCCTTCTATGAAAAATTTATATTCTCCAGGTGGAATGTAACATGGTATAGATGATACAATCCCATCTGCATCAAATACAAATGATTGTGCAAAGGTACTATTTTCAGTTCCATTTATATGGAGTACGAGTTTATCGGTATTGCCATCTTCACAATAAGCCACAAGAGATAAAACAGTAGCGGTCATATCAAGTTCTTTTCGTTCTGGTGCGCTTCTTTCATAAAAAGCCCAAGTTTGATATTTTGCAATTGTAGCAATGCCAGAATTTGAAAGTTTCTGTTTAACTTCCTCTGCTTGACGCAGGGCGATAGCTTGTTCCAGTGGACTTAATGCTAAACGAGCTTCCCGTGTTGTCCGGTGTTCAATTTTTGACTGCTTTTGAGCAGCGTTTGCTGTCTGCGGTGCTGAAATAAAGATTGTTGCTAAGAGTAATGACGCTATAATTTTTTTGAATTTATCCATGTTGTAAAAGTCCTCCTTAAATTGTGTGTGAACCTCCCCATCTTCCCTAAATTATAATAAAAGACAAAAAAACTGCAAATTCGTCTTTTATCACCAAAAATTTACAAAAAACTACAAACATCGTTCTAACTATAATATGATTTCCATAGAATGTCAAGAAAAACATTTCGACTTTTTTCGACAAATTATTAATATTTTATTTTTAAACCATAAAACTATTGACTTTTTTTGTCAAATAATGTAGAATAAAATTATTAAACTACCATTGTAATATAGAGATAGGGGGAATAAAAATGATTAGAATTTCAGATGCAGAATTAGAAGTTATGAAAATTATATGGGAAGAAAGAGAAGTTACATCTCTAGAAATTATAAAAAAGTTAGAGTATTGTAATTGGAATGATAATACAATTAGAACATTAATTAATCGATTAATTGCAAAAAAAGCGGTAGGAATAGCAAAAAAAGAAGGAAAAACATATACGTATGTTCCATTAATTAGAGAAAATGAATATAGACTAAAAAGAGGTAAAAATTTTGTAAAACAATTTTACAATGGTTGTTTTGATGATATGATATTAAATTTTGTGGAAGCTAATGTAATTTCTAAAAATGATTTAGAAGGCTTAATTAGCAAAATTAATAGTAAGAAGAAAAACAAAGGGGGGGATTTATAATATTTCAAAAATTAATCATATCTTTCGCTTGTCAAATATTTTACATAACAATTATTGCTACAGGAGTTGGTTTGGTTATTTTATTATTCAGAAAAATAACCAATAAGAAACTTTCACCCAAATGCCATTATATTATTTGGCTAGTTTTTATAATTGCTTTGATTTGTCCGATTCCGACACCAAGTAAAATTAGTGTTTATAACTACATTCATGTGGAGCGTGTAAAACCAAGTGCAAGAGAAGTTTCAAACGATATATTAAGTGTTGAAAGTGAAATTGATTCAAAATTAAAAGAACAAATTGAGGCAAATTATCATAAAATAAACAAAAATTATTTGGAGATAGTGTTTTCAAATATTTGGTTTGCAGTTACTATGATAAATTTGAGCAAAGTCATTTACATGCAAATTGTTTTGAATAGAAAAACTGGAAATCGTGAGATTAAAGAAGAAAGAATAGTTGGCATACTAGAAAGATGTAAAAAGAGGCTAAAGATTAAGAAAAATATTAAATTAATTGAACATCATATTATAAAAACGCCATCAACTATGGGTGTTTTTCGTGTTAAGATTTTTCTTCCAGCAGAAATACTGCAACTAGACGATAGTTCTATAGTAGCGATTATGATGCATGAGTTATCACATTACAAAAGAAAAGATAATTTATTAAATCTTTTCATTAATGTTGTTAAATGTATGCATTGGTATAATCCAATTCTAAAATATCCTTTTAGATGTATGAAAAAGGATATAGAATTAGCAACAGATGAGATGGCGACAAAAGATATGGAAGAAGACGAAAAATTAGAATATTGTAAAGTAATTGCAACAGTGGCACAGATGTATAGTTTTAGAAATGAAAGGGAGGTAGTGCTTGGATTAGTAACTGAAATTAATGTAATAGAAGACAGAGTTGATATTTTATTGATGAAAGAAGTATTTGAGAAAAATGCTAAAACCATTATGATAGCAACTATTTCCAGTATTTTATTAATATGGTTAATATTTTATCCAAGTTGTTATGGAATATTTGATGTACCTAGATTATTTATAAAATTAGAAGATGGAAGTGTTGTAGAAGCTACGAAAATCCAAGAGAATGAAAGCGATGTGAAAACAACAATAAGCGTGAAAGAAAAGGAGAACTTCAAGTTATTTACGAATGGTGGACGCTGTGAGAATTTTGTGGTTTATGATAAGACAGATTTAACAAATGGGAAAACGTACAGAGCGTCAGTTGATATAACATCAACAGGAATTTGTTGTTTTCAAACTGGAGAATATATTTATAAATTTACATTAGCGTATGGTATAAATAGAAGTAAGGAGTATATGATTAAGATTGTAGTTGAATAGGTGAGGTAGAATGAAGAAATTGATAAGAAAAGTTTTGATAATAATGGGAATAATTTTATTGTTGTTTGTATTAATCAAACTGTATCATTTTGTGATTGTTAAAAATATGTTTGATGCAATTGATGAATTTAGGAATGAGGAGAATAGAGCTTATTTTGTAAATACTGTGATAGATGGAGATGCAGTTTTGGAAGAGAAGGTTTTGTTGAAAGAAGATATAATAAAATATATTAATAGAATAAGTGGTTCAGAAGTAAGATGTAAATATAGAAATTTTGAAAACAATCAAGAATATTCTTTTTGTTCAGAAAAGAAAGAAGTTTATATGAATGACTTAACAATTCAAAATAGAGATGTTTTATATAGTCTTCCAGCATTTATGGAATTAAAAGATATTAAGCTTAAGCTGAAGTTAAGTCAAATTAATTATATTATACCGATAAAATATAATGATAAATTTTGTTACAAAATAGTTACTAGGAAGGAAGAAGTTATAATTGAGTCAAGTACATATCTACCAATTTATTCTTCTGTGAAAAGAGTTAGATTAGATGACAAAACTAAAATAGAAAAAACCTACGAATTTAAAATTGGAGAGGTGACAGATGAAGATGTCGCTTTGCCAGATTTGAGTGAGTATACGATTGTGGAATAAAGGAAAAGGATTTAAAATAAGGCGTTTTCTTAGAAGAAGCCTTATTTTTTATGCCCAAAAAGAAATGTTACAATTATATTACACTGGCATTACATTTGTATAACATTGTCTAAATTTGTTGATAAAAATTTATTTATGTAGTACAATTAAATAAAATGATATTTTGTAATATTATAAATTTTTGAAAGAAATATTGGGAGGTTTTATTATGGCAATGAATCCAATGCAAAGAAGGGCAAGAAACTCATTTTTAATAGGTTTTTTAGTAGCTTTAGTTATTATGGCACTAGTGGTTATTTTACTATTATATAAAATTCAAGGATTAAATAAAGATTTTGAGAAATTAAAGGCTTTGCAGAAAAAAGTATATGTTGCAAGCGATTATATACAATCTGGTACAGAAGTTACTCTTGACTCATTTAAAATGGACACCGTTCAAACAACAGTAACAGCAGATGAGCTAATCACATCAGACGATTTTGAATATATGGACGAAAAAACGGGAGAAATTGTATTAAAATATGACTCTGACGGCAATCCAATTCAAAAGAAAATGATGGTAAAAACAAATGTTCCAGCAGGAACCATCATCACAAAAGATATGTTGGAAGAATTAAACGATCAAACAACAGCGGACCAAAGAATACAAGAATACAATATGATACTTCTTCCTACTTTACTTACAAATGGAGATTACATAGATATAAGATTACAATTACCAGAAGGGGAAGATTATATTGTTGTTAGCAAAAAGAAAGTAATTTATACAGACGAGACCACAATCTGGATAAAAATGAGTGAAGACGAAATATTAACTTTAGGAAATGCAATTGTAGAAGCCTACACCATTGTTGGTTCTAAATTATATGCAACAACTTATCCAGAAGCAGGACGTCAAGAAGCAGCTCAGCCAACTTATGCAGTAAGTCAAGCAGTTATGAATTTGATTAATACAAATCCTAATGTTAGAACAGAAGCAAGAGAAGGACTATGGGCAAGATATCGTGATCAAGAACAAGTAGAACAAAGAAATAATCATATTAATAAAGCATTAGAAGGATTTTATGATGGAATGAAAGAATCAGTTGAAGCTGGATTGCAAGAAGAAATTACAAAAAGACAAGAAGGCAGAACAGAATATGTAGAGTCTTTAGAAGGAACAGGCAGTGTAGGTACAAACTAAAGTTTAGGGAGGACGAATACGAATGAAGAAATATGCATTTATAGGTGCTTATGACAAAACAGATATGCTAATCTATGTTGCTAAAATACTTACTTTAATGGGCAAAAAAGTAATACTAGTCGATACAACACTTTTGAAAAAAAGTAGATACATTGTTCCAACGATGCTTCAAGAAAAACAATATATCACAACTTTTGAGGACATCGATATTGCAATTGGATTTGAAAATTTGGAAGCAATTAGTCAGTATCAAAGAAAGACACTGGGAAAAGAAATAGCATATGATATTGTACTACTTGACATTGATCGAGCCATTGCGTATCAAAAGTTTGGGATACAAAGTGAAGATAGACATTTTTTTGTGACATCGTTTGATGTGTATCATTTAAAAAGAGGAGTTCAAGTATTGGCGTATATCCAAAAAAATGTGAAAGTAACGAAAATTTATTATACAAAAAGTATGTTAGCAGAAGAAGATGATTATCTAAATTATCTAGCGAAAGATTATAAAATTAATTGGGATAAAAAAAATATTATATTTTTCCCATTTGAAACAGAAGATTTTAACGCTATCTTTATTAGCCAGAGGTCTGGTAGAATACAGATGAAGGGATTAAGTAATGTGTATATCGATTCAATCTTGTTTTTGGTGGAGGAAATCACTGGTGAAGGAAGCGGAAAAGTTAGAAAAGCATACAAAATGATAGATGATTAAAATGGAGGGATATAGAGTGGCTATTTTGAGTTTTTGGAGCAATAGTAAAAAAGAAACAGGTCAGACATTATCAATTGTAGCATTGGCTACCTATATGTCTGTTGAACATAATTATAAAACACTGGTAATTGATGCAACAGTAGACGATGATACGATTCAAAGGTGTTTTTGGAATCCAGATGCCAATAAAGAGATTAAAAAAGCATTAAATAAAGGAAAATTAGATATAGCATCTGGTACAGAAGGATTGCTAAGCGCAATTGCAAGCAATAAAACAACACCAGAAATTATTTCAAATTATACAAAAGTAGTATTTAAAAATAGGTTAGATATTTTGCTTGGATTACAAACCAGAAGTGTGTCAGAACATGAGAAAAATTTACAATTGTATGTAGATTTAATCAAAGCTGCCAATCAATATTATGACCTTATCATGATTGATTTATCAAAAACACTAGAAAGAGAAACAACACATAAAATTTTGCAAATTTCAGATGTAATCATGTATACCATGTCGCAAAATTTAAAGCAGATAAATGAGTATATCGAAAGTAAAAGTACTATTCCAGAATTACTAAAGAAAAATGTCATTCCACTGCTTGCAAGTGCTAATAGTTATTGCAAATATAATCCTAAAAATGTTGCTTCTTTTATAAAAAATAAAGAACTTGCTTACATTATTTACAATAATACATTTCTTGAATCTGCAAGTGAAGCAAAAGTAGCGAATTTTTTCTTGAATACAAGAATTAATAAAAAAGTATTAGATCGAAATTCACAGTTTTTGGAATCAGTTGCCTATTCCTCACGAAAAATTATGGATAAATTTGAAGAAATAAAATATGGCAAGGTATTGCATTCTTAAGAAGAAAAGAAAGGGGAGCCTTTTAGATGATTGCAAATATTATATTAATGTTTGTGGTAATAGTAATTATGTTTGTTACTATTACACATTTTATAAAAAAGAATAAGGAAGAAATTGTTGACGAAGAAGTCGTTGTTGATGATAAAACATATACTTTGGAATTAATGGTTAAATTTATCAAAAGAAGATTGGACGAAATCACCAAAATCAACTTGTACGATATTGGTTTATCAGAAGAAGAGTTGAAAAGAAGAAAGAACAAAAAATACGAACTAAAAAAAGCTTTAAAAGGTTGTACCTATGGTGATGTCAATGACAAAAAATATGTCAAAGAATTAATCTATGACTTACTTTCCAAAGAATATGGCATCAACGAAACCAATATTGCAAGAGTGTTACCTTTTGACACACCTTCGCTTTTAACCGCCCAAGACAAATTTGATATTTTAATTCACGAATACAAAAAAACATTTGCTTATGAAGCATTAACAGAAATGATAAAAAAATACAACTTAGCCGTTTTAAAATATGTCGAAGGTGAATCAAAACCATGCTATGTTATCACAGAAGATGAAATTAATAACATTTATGAAAAAGAAAATTTTGAATTAGATTTTACCGATAAACTAGAAGTAATCGTACAAAGAATTTATCAACAATACAAAGGTTTCAGCACAATTGACGAAGTGCGTGATATGAATATTGATGGTATTTCAGGTGGTGTATCAGGACTTCCAGAAAGTTTCTTAAGTCAAGTTGCTCAAACTGATGGTGATTATTTAAGACAAGCTATGGAAGCCAAAGTGCCAAGAGCATGTGATAGTATTTGGATTATGTTTCAAGGTAAATCGATTCGTTTAGCGTTTTTATCATTTGGAACAGAAGCAGAACTAAAAAGAGTTTGCCAAAATATTTACAAATATAACAATCCGGGACAATTATCGGATACCAATGGATTTAAAATCAATGAAATGAAAGACGGTTCTCGTGTCGTTGTTGTTAGACCTTCTATGTCAGAAACATGGGCATTTTTTGTCAGAAAATTTGACGTAAAGCGTGCGACTTTGGAGCAAATTATCAAGTGCGAAGGAAAAGAAGAAGCTATTGAATTATTGAAATATTTAGTCAAAGGAGCCAGAATTATTTCTCTTACTGGTGAACAAGGTTGCCGGAAAAACCACAATGCTTATGGCTATGATTGAAAATATCTATGAAACCATGAACCTTCGTATTACAGAAACCGCGTTCGAGCTTCATTTAAGAAAAATTTATCCAACGCGAAATATTTTGTCAATGCGTGAGACAGAAACGATTTCTGGTCAAGATTGTTTGGACGTTCAGAAAAAAACTGACGGTTCTGTAAACATCATCCGGAGAGGTTGCAACAGACCCCGTAGCATCTTGGATGATTCAGTCAGCGCAGGTTGCGTCTAAATTTACCTTATTTACGCACCACGCAAAAACTTTTCCAGATTTAGTAACAGCTCTTCGTAACTCGATGCTTCGTGCAGGTGTTTTCAAAGACGAAAGAACTGCAGAAGAACAAGTTGTACAAGTTTTAAATTTTGATATTCACTTAGTCAAAGACTTCCGTGGTGTCAGATACATTGAAAGAATTACAGAATGTATTCCAGTGGAAGAAAAAAATGAATATACTTTTGACCATAGAAATGAAAAAACCTTAGAAGGAAAATTTGACAAATTTATGGACAATGCAGCGATTTTTTTCGGAAAAACCACAAACCGCGAATTATACAAATATCGCAATATTATGGAATATGTCAATGACAGTTATGTTTTGACAAATCCAATTAGTGAAAAAAATATCAAAGAAATGCGAATCAACATGGAAGATTCAGATATGCAAGCATTTGACAAATTTTTAGAGAGAAATTGGGGAATTAAGTCTCCTAAAATAGGAATTGGAAATGAAAATCAAAATACAGACAATTTATCACAAGTAAAACAGGCGATTCCCGTTTCAGCGACACCAGCGGAGCAGAAAACAAACAGTAAACAAGCCACAAACAAACAAATGCCCAAAATGGCAAAACCTAAAAAACAAACTGACCCTAATATAACAAAGCCAAAATCAACGCGTTCTTCCATTTTAGGAAACCTTGATTTGGAAGAAGAATAAAACCTTAATACGAAAGTGAGGTGGAAAATATATGACAAATCAGATGCTCATGTATCTTATGATAGTTACTGGTGGATTATTGGTAGTAATTCTCGTAGCATTCATGATTTTAAATAATAAATTAAAATCCAAAGAAACCAAATATATTGCCCAACTGGTAGAAGGTACAAAAACAAATGGATTTAGCATGGATGTATTTTACCAAAAGGTATATATCTACTGTTCCAAAATTCCTTTTTTGAAACGATATGTTTTAAAAATCAGAAGAAGACTAGAAATTATCAACTTAGAAGATGAATATTTAACCAGAAAACAAACCGCTCAAATTGTTTTTAAAGGATTACTTGTCATTATTCCATTAACCATAATTGTTGTATATTTGACAAGGCATAATGCCATTTTAATGTTGACACTATTCTTATTTGAAATGTTTTTTATAGAAACCTTCATGGAAGGAATGGTTGACAAAATTGATAATCAATTATTAAGACAACAAATTGACATGTTTGGCGAAATGAGACACAGTTATCACGAATATAACATGGTCGAAGAAGCTTTATATGACGTTGCTCAAAATGACGAAGTAGAAGTTTCCAGACAAGTTGAAAAAATTCATGAAGTTTTATTATCCGACGATCCAGAAACAGAACTAGAAAAATATTACGATATTGCCCCAAATAGCTATTTAAAAGAATTTGCAGGTGTTTCCTATCTGACGAAAGAATTTGGCGACAGAAAAGACAAAGATGGTGCCTCTTTATATTTGAAAAATTTAAACAATATCGTTCAAGAGATGCAATTAGAAATTTTAAAAAGAGATAAATTAGATTATGTATTTCAAAGTTTATCCATGATTGCAGCAATTCCAATTTTATTTTTAGATGTTATGAAAAATTGGGCGATTAGTCAATTTGCTTTTACCAAACAATTTTATAATGGAACAGCAGGATTTTTAGCACAAATGGCAATTGTCATTGTTACAATTATTTGTTATATTTTTGTACGAACTTTGAAGGATAATGGAAGTGTGAATACAGCCAAAAACATGGAAAATCCTTGGCAGAAAAGATTATATGAAAAAAAGCTTGTCAAAAAATTTATTGATTATATTATGCCAAAAGACGGAACAAAAGAATATCGAAAAGTCGTAGCCTTGCTAAAAGATAATGCGTCCAAATTAAAAATGGAATGGCTATACATAAACAGAGTAGCTTGTGTCATTATTGCATTTATTTTATCGATGTTTATCATTTTGGTTTCTCATCGATATGCGATTAATTATGTGTATACCGAGCCAACCAGTGACTATAACTTATTAGGAAATATGTCCGAAAGAGAAGAAATGACCGCGATGGAAAAAACCAAAAAAGATAATGTATTTTTGGACAAATTTAGAACGAATTTTTCCATTACACAAGACGAACTAAAAAAAGATATTGCCAAATCCAAAGAATATGGCGATGCCACAGACAAAGAACTTGACACAATTACCCAAAGAATTTGGGACAAATTGCAAATTGTACAATCAGAATATTTAAAATGGTTTGAGTTATTAATTAGTTGTGCTGTTGGAGCAATTGGCTATTATGGTCCAATTTTCTTACTTCAATTCCAGAAAAAAATGAGACAAATGGAAATGGAAAATGAAGTAATGTCTTTCCAAACAATCATATTAATGCTTATGAAAATTGAAAGAGTTAATGTTGAAATGATTTTAGAGTGGCTGGAAAGATATGCTAATATTTTCAAAGAGCCAATTTCAAGATGTGTCAACAACTTTGAAAGTGGTGCATGGGAAGCATTGGAAGAACTAAAAAATGAATTATCCTTCCAACAACTAATCAGACTTGTGGAAGGCTTACAATCAGCCGTTGAATCTATTCCAATTCGAGAGGCATTTGACGAGCTTGACACAGAAAGATCATACCATCAAGAAAAAAGAAAAGAATCAAACGAAAGATTAATTTCAAGAAAATCCATGATTGGAAAAGTTTTAGGATTTGCTCCTATGGTAATTTTATTTGTCGGATATTTAATTATTCCATTGTGCGTAATTGGTCTAACCAGTATGACAGAGGCATTTAACACAATGTCTTCTATGTAAGACAAGAAAAGGAGAAAGTATGGATACATCCATCAGTAAAGCATTAATCATGGTTGCAGGCGTGTTGTTAGCAATGATTGTCATTGCCTTTGTAGCACATTCCTTCATGCAAATTGGAAGTTGGGCAACCACGCAAGACGACGAGGTTTTGATTGCACAAAAAGAGAAATTCAATAAAGAATACGAAGTCTATGATAAAAAGTTGATGTATGGAGTCGATGTGATTTCTTGCTTAAACAAGGCTTTGAGCAACAATGATAAAATAAACAATAGACAAGTAATCAATGGAGAGTTGTATGATGAGACATATGAGGTAAGCGTAAAAGTTACTTTAAAAGGCAAGCCACTTGAAGAATCAATGAAAGTTTATCATATGGTTAATGGTAAAGAAATGGCATATGAGAAAGATAAGGGACCGACGAACATTAAACTAGAAGACACTGATTTTAATTTTATCAAAGATATTAATGATAATAGGAGTTATGTATCTAAAATCAGCAATTTAAATCAAAACAGTCAATTGCGAACGGAAGAAAGTTTAGAATGTAAGCAAATAGGAACTATTGCTGAATTCAATCTTACAAAAGATGAAGATGCACAAGGAGAAACGGAATTAAGAGCTTTGCTTACTGTTTCAAATGCGCTTTCTGAAATAGTAAAAAATCCCAATAAAGGAGAATCAGGAAAAGAGACGAGTTGGACAAAAGCAGAATTTCGTACTGCTCTATACGACTTAAAAACCAGAAAATTCAGATGTACAAACATAACCTATTCGGCTTCAGGCAGAGTCAATTTTATTAAATTTCAAGAAATATAAATTACCGAAAAAGATTGACAAAATGAAAATTTGATGTATAATATTTTTAAGTATGATATATGAATAAAAAATATATTATATAAAAGGATAATTGGAATTCAAAAACAAAAAAAAGTAGGTAGCGGTAACTACCTACTTTTCACTTAAAAATCAAAGATGTTCTTAATTTTTTCTAAAATCGTTAGAAAAAGAATAAGATATTTAAGTAAAGTATGTACCCAATTTTTAAGTTTCTCACGTAACTTAGAAGTAAGTTTTATCTTAAGTATAGGGTAATTGGAATTCATATGTATCACCTCCTTTCAATGAAGGGAATCTATGAATAAAAATTTTAGGAAAATCTTGCTCGAACTGAGCGGATAACAATGTAATTACTATAACACAGGAAAATAAATTTTGCAATACAAAATGAAATTAATATGATTTACTACCGAAAAAGATTGACAAAATGAAAATTTGATGTATAATATTTTTAAGTATGATATATATGGATATTATATAAAAAGATAATTATCATTCAAAAAACTAAAAAAGTAGGTAGCTGGAGACTACCTACTTTTCACTTAAAAATCGAAAATGTTCTTAATCTTTTCTAAGATAGTTAGAAAAAGAACAAGAAATTTGATAAAAGTATGTATCCAATTTTTAAGCTTTTTACCTAATTTGTGAATAGGCTTTATCTTTGGAATAAAATAATTATCATTCATATGCATTACCTCCTTTCAATGAAGCGTGAGCTATGAATAAAAAATTTAGGAAAATCTTGCTCGAACTGAGCGGATAACAATGTAATTACTATAACACAATAAAATCAATTTTGCAATATTAAATAAAAAGAAAGAGGAATACGATGGAAAATGCAAGTAAAGCCTTAATCATGGTCGGTGGATTACTAATTTCAATTTTAGTGGCAAGTTTTATGATATTTATCTTGCGAAAAGCAGGAAGTCTAAGTGCTGAATATGATACACAAATTTCAGACAACGAACTTGCCAAATTCAACAGTCAATTTGAAGCCTATGTCAAAGATGATAACACCTTTTTCGACATCATTACAGTAGCGAATCTTGCTTATGATATTAACACAAAAAATGGTTGGGATGAGCAAAATGGAGTTGATGTGAAAATTTACAAAAAAAATGGTCAACCAATGTATAGCATTTTAGTAACGGGTAATATTTCTAATACACAAAACCTTCAAAAGAATTATTTTTTTGAAGGAGAAACCGCAGATCAAACTAGACAGAAATATATTTATGGTGAAGATGTGTTAGAAAATATAGACACAAAAAATGAAGATGATACTACAAGATTAAAATATAAATTTATATGCGACAATGAAATTACTTATAATGAAATAACAGGAAGAGTGAAAGAAATAAAATTTAGACGTAATGAAATTAATTAACATTTTTACAAAAAAATATTGAAAAGAATTTTGTTATATGGTATAATAAAATAAAGGATAAAATATGAAAAAGACTATTTTTGTAATATTATTATTGTTTTTGGTGATTATGGTATGTATTTTTATGAACTATAAAGAAGCGTTGGTGACCCAAAATCAAGCCATAAAATTCAATTCAGAATTTGAATTTTATAATAAAGACCGTATTTTAGGAACCGATATTACAACGTTAATCAACAAAGCAATTAATAATAATGAAAAAATGGGAATTCCAAAAAACGAAAAAAACGAATATATACCAGATGAGAAAAATAGCATCAAGCTATATATTCATATGATTATAAATGAAACTACTTATCCAATGGAAACCTTAAACAATAGAGGTCTGCAAGATTTTACAAAATATTTTGGAGAAGTAGAATTCAAATGCACAAATGTCAAATATCATAAGGCAACAGGAAGAATTGCAGAAATGACATTTGAAGCTACACAAGAGTAGTTTTTAATATATACAAAAGTATATTAAAATAAATTTTTTAAGAAAGAAAACAAAGGAGGAATATATTATGGAGAATGCGTCAAAAGCGTTAATTATAGCAGGAGCTATATTGTTATCTATATTAATTATTGGATTAGGAATGACAGTATACAATAATGCAACTTCTTCAACTAAAAATGCAAGTTTAGATTCGCAAGAATTGCAAGCTCATAACTCTCAATTTTTAGCCTATGAGGGTAAACAAAAGGGAAGTACAGTAAGATCATTGGTGAATGCTATTAAGAGCAATAATAGAGATTATCAAGATAGAATGATTCAAATAACATTTAGCCCTACTTCTTATGATGAAAGTCAAAAGGAAGCAGACATACCTACATATGATTCAAATACAGAGGAAGATAAAAATGAATATAATTATGATATAAAAAGTAATACAACGTATTTTGTAACATTTGAGTATGGTAATAATAACTGTATTGCTGGTGTTGATATTCATGTTTATTCAGATGTAGATTAAAAGGTAGGAGAGTGATATAAATGGAAAATGCGTCAAAAGCTTTGATTATTGCAGCTTCGGTTTTGGTAGCAATTTTGATTGTTGCAATGGGTGTAACCATTTTCAATAAAGCACAAAATTCAGCCGACACAACCAATTTGGATCAGACCGAAATCAACATGTTTAACTCCAAATTTGAAAGATATTCCAATAATCAACTAGGCTCACAAGTCAAATCCTTAATCTCATTTGCCATATCGAATGCAAGCACCAACAAAGACGATCCAGTTAAATTGCCAGAAGTAATATTAACTAATGATACTACTGCAGATGGAGGAGCAAGTACAGAAGAAGAGTTGAAAGCGTATATTGGTAATCTTGGAACGATAAGAAATAACATTATTTCTACACGTACATATAATGTAACATGTCACTATGCTAACACTGGACTGATTGATAATATAACAATTGATGTTGCTCAATAATTCTAATTTATAAAAAGAGGATAAATTATGGAAAATGTTACAAGAGCAATTATAATGGCATTTAGCATGTTGATATTTGTCATAGGATTTTCCTATTCTATGTATCTAATCAATCGCCTAACCACAACTTCAAACACGCTACTTAGTTCTGTAACAACCACAAATTATTACGACAACATCAAAGTATCCAAAGAAAATGATGCAACCACAAGAGAAGTTGGCATTGATGCGATTATATCAACTTTGTATCGCTATTATAAAGAAAATTATGCAGTAAAAATCTATGATGATGATAATAATGGTAATGAATTAATTCAAGTATTTGATATGAACTTAGAAGGTAAAATGCCAAATGCTTATAAAGGATATAGTGGTTCTAATGATGAATTGATGTCTTTAAGTAAATCTATCTATGCTAACGACCAAAATAGAGCCTATTTATTCCAAGCACCTTGGACAGGCAATCCTAAAGATACCAAAATTAGAATTGACTATTTCTTAAATGGGACAAAAGGCTATATTAAAGATGCTTTAGTGGATTACTCAAAGACTGGCAAAACTTTTTCAAACAAAGAAGGAGGCTTTATAGCCAACTATGGTGGCGAAACTTTTTATGAGAGTTTTGTTGAATATGCCTACGAAGGAGAGACAATTTCTACAGAAGAAGGAGTGGAAACGATAACGGGAGATACGCAAGAAAATTCAAAAATTATTATAACATATACTGTAAAATAAAACAAAAATGGAAAAGGAGATAGAAAAATGGGAGATACCTTAATGACAGTTATTGCTATATTTCTAGCAGTTATATTAATGTTTTTGTTTCCGATGTTGTCTGTATCAGAACGAGCAGATGATATTTCACAACTAGCCGTAGAAACAGCAGTCAGTAACTTTGTTGACAATTCAAGAGCAATTGGAAAAATAACCATTGAAAATTATGAGCAATTAGTAAATGCATTAAATGCAACAGGAAATTCATATGATATTGAATTAGAAGTAAAGAAACTAGATGAAAATGTAGGAAAGAAAACAGCTTGGTTAAATGGAAGTGTAGTTGGTGAAAATGTGTATTATTCAGTTTATACTTCTCAAATTTTAGAAACTCTTTTAGGGGAGGGAAATAATGGAGAAGATTACGTAATGAAAGAAGGAGACATTTTATCTTGTACAGCTAAAAATAACAATACGACCATTTCGCAAACCTTAAGAAGTGTATTCTATTCGATTTCTTCAAATAATGCCTACCAAGTAGGAGCGCAACACTCTGGAATGGTGACTGCAACAGGTTCAAATATACAATAAAAATAATGTTTAGAGAGCATAGAAGTATGCTCTTTTTGTTTGCGAAAAATGTCGAAAAGAAAAAGGTTTTTTTAGAAATTTTTGTTGCAATTCATTCAAAAATGTGTTACGATATGTCTACGCAAAAAGGAGGTGAGAAATATGGAAGAATTATTAATTGAGATTGAAAAAATCGTAGAGAAGGTAAACAAGAATACGATAGAAGAGACGGTTGAAAAAGCTGTAAAGCAAACAGTTGAAAAAGCCGTGAAAGAATCTGAAAAAAGGATTAAAAAAGAAATCAAAATAGCAAATGATGAATTAAGAAACGAACTAAGACAAGAGATGAAGCAAATGAATGACAATTTAAGAGATGATTTAGAACAACAAATAAAAGCAATTGGTTTAAAAGTGGAATTTGAAATCGAGAGAAAAATAGATTTAATTCTTGAATGGATTACCTCACAGCAAGCAAAAAATGAGGAAGAAGCGAAACAATTGCGTGAGTTAGAAAGAAGAATTGAAGAAAATGAGTTGAAAATTTTAAATCATGAATGTAGAATTCAAGTTCTAGAAGAAAAAGTCTAAAAATAGTTAATTCAGTGAAAATGTCTGTCTTGGACGAAGATGAAGGAAAAATGTATCTTAAAAAATCCGATAAAAAGAGAGTATCTATCTTGCTTTTCAAAGTAGAAATAAGATAGATGCTCTCTTTTTTACTTGGAAAAAATTACTACCGAAGAAAAGAAAAAATTACGCAAAAACAATTGAATTTAGTTTTGTTAATTGGTATAATAAAAAGAGAAATTGTAAATATCACAAAGAAAAGGAGTAAGCCATGAAAGTAGACGGATTGGGAATTGTATTAGCCATAATTTTATTGCCGATTATTATTGTTGTTACCTACTATATTCAATTGCAAGTTGATACGATTGCAATGGAAAACTCGTATAATGCAAAATTATTAGGTGCTACT
This sequence comes from uncultured Clostridium sp., assembly GCA_947648495.1. GTDB lineage: Bacteria > Bacillota > Clostridia > TANB77 > CAG-508 > Scatovivens. The sequence continues at coordinate 210,703 of CANSOA010000002.1, read as the reverse complement.
TATGATGCTATGTCTGCTTTTGAAATTAATACAGCAAACGAAGAATTGTCTTCGGTAGCGGATTCTATGAGGAGTATTGTGCTTGCTTCTAATAATATTTTTTTAAATACATTAGCAACCAATTTAGGGATTTCAAATGCCAATAAAGAACTTTTACAACCTTATATTCCAGCGGTTTTATACACGATGTATGATGGATACTATATTTATGCCCCAACAGAGAAACTTGAAGTAGCAGAAGATGTAGAAGTTGGAGATGATGGATTGATTAAGACAAAGGAATATTTGTCAGTAGGAGATAAGAAAGTAACTGGAACTGGAACTAAATATGAATATAGCATTGACGGAGAAGGAAAAGCAGTAGAAAATAACGATAGCGCTATAAATGATGGTGATTATTATGGTGATATTTTATATAAAGAGGAATATAAAGATACGGATCCAGATAAGTATAAATATGAAAAAAATAAGACCTATAGATTTACTTCTAATCCAGATGAAGCTCAGAAAAATGCTGATTATGTTTTAAAATCTTACGTTCAATATTCTGCAAGATATAAAAGAGATAATCCGAAAAAAATAGATGTCACAATTAATTATACGTTAGACAATTATTTAAATATTATAGGAACAATAGATGATGTTTATTATACAAAAACGGGATATTTGATAAAACGTGGATTAGTAAAAAGGGCTGAGATAAATGAAAATAACTATGACTTAAATAACAATGAAAATGATGCTAAAGATGAAATTTTAGGTGTCAAAACAAATGCAAATGAGACGACAATAGATGCTAAAAATTCGTTAGTTGAATTAGAAGATGGAACAAAGATAATTTCTAAATTTAGCGATATTAATAATGATGGGATAAAAGAAATTATTGGAGAGTTAACTGGTGAGGAAATTCGCACAATTAGTGAGGCAGAAACTTATTTGGAGATGTTTTACAAAAAATATGAAACTGAAAAAAACGAAGATGGAACAAATAATAGTAACTATCACGATGTAAATTATTTAACTAAAATTCAAAACTTAGAATACGAAATCCAAAACTGCAAAGCAGTTGCTTACTATATAAGTTCGGCCTGTTTTTCAAATTGGGTATATGAATATTTAGGCGATTTGACTTATGGTGATATAGAAGAACAAGAGGAAATAAAAGACTATTATATCAATTCTTATCAATCTTCTTCTGGTGTAAATGATTTATATTATGATTTTGATGAAAGTAATCAAACACCTATCTTTAAAAAAGAGAACGCTAGTGAGTTTGAAGACCCAGAAGACACCGAATCAAATTTTAATACCCACAAACGAGAAGTGATTAAAAATTCGATTAAATATAACTTAAATTTAGCCATGTCTGCTTATCATAACAAATACACGTCTTACGAGCCTAGCCTGCCAGTCTTGCTAGATGAAGAGTGGGACAAAATTTTAAGCAATATTTCCATTGTTTCTTTTATGCAAGGTTGGGATTGTGGATTAAATATTTATAATAATTATGAAATCGTTTCCAGTACCAATAATGAATTAACGGTAACACCAAGTGAAATCTACTATGTCAAAAAAGATGAATTTAATAATAAAGAAGGAACGTATCATAGAATTGATTGTCCCTATTTAGAAGAGGAGGGAGAATATATTTCTTTTAAATCAAAAGAAGTCAAATACGATAAGGTTTATGATAAGTCTTCTGGTGGTTATCAATTTGACCATAAAAATCTGGCATGTTATACCTGTATTAATACCAATAATTATAATGGTTTGTTTGCACCAAAAGAGAGTGACTTTTATACAGGGGACAGAAAATATACAGCTTATTATGATAGAATTAATTCATTAAAGAAAAATTCAAGCAGTTTTGGCGATGCTACGGATAAAAAGAAAGCTGGTTATATTGGGCTTGCTAAAGAAAGGCAAGAGATTTATAAAACAAATGCTTTGTCGGTGTCGGAAGGGTATGAGATAATTTATACGAACATGAACGATGTTTCTATAAATAATGGAGGAGATATTACTGTAAAGAAATGTACTGCTAATAAAATTAAAAGTCTGCAAATTACGTTTTCAGATACAAAATCTACAATAGTGTCTGGCTCAAGAGAATCCGTATTTCTGTTAAATATAGAGGCGGGAGGAAAGAGTTTTTCTAATCAAGCGTTAAATTTAGACCAAGAAGAAGAGCAGACTATTAATTTAGATGTATCAGATGTTTCCAATGATATAAAGACGATAAAATTTACTAAAGGTAATTTACCAAGTTATGATGTAGAGTACAAAATAAAAAGTATAAAAGCAATTTATAAATAAGTTTAAAAACGGGAATTTTTAAATTCCTGTTTTTTGATGCTTGAAAGTTTATTCTGATAAAAAATGTCACGTCCTCTTTTGAATTTACATAATATAAAAGAGGAGGGATAAACATGATACAAAATAATCAGGGAAATTTTCCCAAAAATGCAATGTTTGGTCACGCTTATGTGATGGACCAAGTTTTAAGAAAAACATTTTCTCCAGAAGAGGCACTAAAAAGAGGAACCGTATTCCCAGAATTAGCAACGTCATATTCTCCAGGAGATTCTATGAGAGAAATCGAGTTTTTAAAAAACTATGGAAGAGGAGGACATAAAGGATAATGGAAAACAGCAATCAAGAAAACAGAGATAATTTATTAAAGAAAATTATGGAATACAAATTTTATATTAATGATTTGACTTTATATTTAGATACACATCCAAACGATAGAAAAGCACTTGCTTTGCACAACGAATATGTTGAAAAATTGGATGAAGTAACCAAAAAATTTGAAAAAATGTATGGTCCACTTACCATAGAAACGGTTATGGAGAGCTGGGAATGGGCTCAAGATTTATGGCCATGGCAAAGGGGGTTTAATAGATAATGTGGAATTATAGTAGAAATTTACAATATCCAATTAATATAAAAAATAGAAATCCAGAGATGGCAAAGGTAATTATTAGTCAGTATGGAGGACCAGATGGCGAGTTGGCAGCTTCTCTTAGATATTTGTCACAGAGATTTGGTATGCCAGATAAAAATTCAAAGGCGATTTTGAATGATATTGGTACAGAAGAACTAGCCCACCTAGAAATGGTCGGAACCCTAGTTCACCAACTAACTGAAGGAGCATCCATTGAAGAAATTGAAAAAGGTGGATTATCAGCTTATTATACCGATCACGGTTTAGGTGTCTATCCACAAGCAGCAGCAGGATTTCCATTTTCAGCAGCTGTACTTGCTGTTAAAGGTGACCCAGTAGCAGATTTAACAGAAGATTTAGCAGCAGAGCAAAAGGCACGCGCTACGTATGAAAAATTAATCGACTTATGCAAAGATGATCCAGATGTTGTCAATGTTCTAAGATATTTACGCGAAAGAGAAGTTGTTCACTTCCAAAGATTTGGTGAAGCTTTAAATGGCGTACAAGAAAAATTAGCACAAAAAAGATTTTATATGAATGGTGTAGACAAAGCAATGGATAAAACAAATGATATTATTATCAAAAATAATATTATGAAAAGTACGCCAGCTATGAATTGGGGAAATTGTAGAGATTAAGATAAAAACTCCTTGTAATTTACAGGGAGTTTTTTGTTAATTTTTCTTAAAATTTGTCAATATTTTTTTTGAAATTGGTTATCCTAAATGTATGAAAAATTTAAAAGCAATTATCATTTTTTTTATTTTAATAATTCTCTATATATACGTTGCAAATATTACGCTCATTCCAAAGCAAATTATTTTGTTAGAAAATGAAAATTACAAAATCAAGAAATTTATAGGAGTGGATACAATCGAAACAGTTAGTACTTCAAACGATAATGGAAATACGTTAAATGTTGATGTAACGTTATTTGGACAAAAAGTCAAAAGCTTAACAATTGATACAATTGAAAACGTAGAAGTAGTGCCAATCGGAAAAATTATTGGTATGAAATTATACACAAATGGTGTTTTAATTGTGGGAATGTCTGAAGTTGAAAATATGGATAATGAACTTGTCAGTCCTTTTGCAGATTGCGATATTCAAGAAGGAGATACCATTGTCAAAGTCAATGAAACTGAAATTGAAAATATTGACAACTTAAAAACAATTGTTAACAGTAGCAATGGGGAAAATGTTTTATTAACATTAGTGCGAGATGGCACCATTGTCACCTCCAATATCACGCCAGCTCAAACAGAAAGTGACGAATATAAATTAGGTTTATGGGTAAAAGATGCTGCCACAGGTGTTGGCACAATTACCTACTACGAAAAAAATACGGGAAGTTTTGCTGCCTTAGGACATGGAATTGTTGATACTGATACCGACAAATTAATTGAAATTGACTCTGGAGAAGTTGTCACATCAGATGTTTTAGCAATTACAAAAGCAGATGTCAATAGTCCAGGCGAGATTAGAGGAAGTATTTTAAATCAAAAAACAATTGGTCATGTACAAAAAAATACACAATTTGGAATTTATGGAAGCCTTGATAATTTAGCAAGTTTAAATATTGATACAAGTAATGCAATGCCAGTTGCCTTGCGAGACCAAATCCAAATCGGAGACGCCAAATTGCTTTGTAGTTTAGACGGAAAAAACAATCAAGAATATGCTATCCAAATAGAAAAAATTTATGAAAATAACAACTATGACAATAAAAGTATGCTCATTCGTATAACAGACAAAGAACTAATCAAAAAAACAGGAGGCATCATACGAGGATTATCAGGAAGTCCCATCTTGCAAAATGGAAAATTTGTAGGAGCTGTTACCAACGTACTTGTATCAAATCCAGAAATCGGTTATGCGATTTTTGGAGATATGATGATAAAAGAAATGAGAAAATAGGCAAAAGCAGAGGTCAAAATGCTTTTGCCTTTAAAATTTTTATTAAAATTTGTCAATTTTTATCAAACTATGGTATAATTATAAAAAATAGAAAGGAATAGAAAAATGAAACAAAAAATCTACCAAAGCGTTGATATTGTACACACATATAATTTAAAAGAAAAATTAATACATAACAAAATATATATCATATTAAATTTATTAATCATTTTATTTTCTTTATCAATTGTGAATAAAACACTTCAAAACGATACCTTTTTTTCAATTCCCATAGGAAACTATGTTTTGCAAAATGGAGCGACAACGCAAGACCAACTCACCTGGCATGATAATTTAAAATTTGAACATTCTGGAGAATTTAGTAGCCTTATGGCAATCCTTTATAATTTAGCTGGATTCAATGGTATTTATTGTTTCACCTTAATCATGACAGCTCTAATTGGTTTAGTACTTTTTTATATATTAATCAAAAGTAAAAACAATATTCTCATTTCATTTTTTACTACAATAACAGCTCTTTATTTTGGAAGAGATAGCTTTGTAGCAAGAGCACAAATTGTATCTTATCTCATGTTTCTAATAGAAATATATTTAATAGAAAAATTAATACAAACACAACGCAAAACGTATTGCCTAAGCCTTGTAATAGTCTGTATTATCATAGCAAATTTTCATGCTTCTGTTTGGCCGATGTATTTTATACTTTTTTTACCTTATATTGCCGAATTTATATTTAAAAAGTTAAAATTAGAAATGCCAAAATCAAAATTAATAGCAGAAGAATTTCCTCTTAAATTATTAATCATAACAATGATTTTAGCAGGATTTTCAGGATTATGCACACCAAGCGGAATAGCTCCATACACAGATATGATTAAAGTCATCAGTGGAATATCAATGACCTTTATTTCAGAACTAGAAAGAGTAAAAATAATTGAAAATTATGGGATGTTAATAAGTTTAGCCATGTATGGAGTGGTAATGTGTTTACATCAAACAAAAATAAAAGTATCAGATTTATGCATGGCTACAGGATTATTTTTAATGGGATTAATGGCAGAAAGAAATATAATTTTTTTCTATTTGATAGGTGCAATAGTATTTGCCAGAATAGTAACAAACATCGAAAATATCAATATAGAAATGGATAAGATAACGCAAAAGCTAAGTCATAAAAACGCATATCTTACGATTTTAAGCCTAGTAATTATTGTGGTATGTGTCGTAAATTATAAAGATAAAATCAAGCAAGATTTCATTAACGAAAACCTTTATCCAGTAGAGGCAGCAGAATATATTTTAGAAAATTTAGATATTCCAAACACACGCATTTTTAATCATTTTAATTTTGGAAGTTATCTAGAATTCAAAAACATTCCAGTTTTTATCGATTCGCGCTCAGGCATGTATTGCAAAGAATTTAATAATACAAGTATTTTAGAAGATTGGATGGATGTTTCCAGTGGTTCAGTTCATTACAAGGAGATATTCTCCAAATACCATATAACCCATGTATTATTATATAAACAAGAAATTATAAATACTTATATCTCTAATGATACAGACTATACAAAGTTATATGAAGATAAAAATTTTGTTTTATATGAAAATGAAGCAAGAAATTTTTCATAAATTTATAGTAAATTTATGTTTCCTGTGATACAATATAAAAGAAAAACAATATAAAGGAGGTCTAAAAGATGAATGTTGCAAATTTTACAGAAAAATCCAAACAAGCCATAACCACTGCCAGCAATATTGCCGCTAGAAATAAAAACGCTGAAATCACAGAATATCATATGTTATCAAGCCTAATTTCAGCAAACGATGGATTAGTCACATTATTGTTCAAAAAAATGGATGTGGACATGAATTCTTTTAAGAACGCTGTTCAAACAGAAATTGACCAATTGCCACAAATCACAGGAAATGTTGCCTTACGATTTTCCGAAAATGTAGAAAAAGCACTAGAAAATGCTGAAAGACAAGCAAAATCTATGAAAGACGAATTTATTTCCGTAGAACATATAATGCTTGGACTAATAGAAGAAACAAGTCAAGATTTCAAACAATTACTCAAAGTATATGGCATCACCAAATCCAAATTTTTAAATGCCTTAAAAGATGTCAGAGGCAACACTTCTGTTACATCAGACACACCAGAACAAACCTATGATGCCTTATCCAAATTTGGGCGAGATTTAACTGCATTTGCCAGACAAAACAAACTAGAACCAGTTATTGGTCGTGATGACGAAATTCGAAATGTAATTCGTATTTTGACACGTAAAACCAAAAATAATCCAGTTTTAATTGGTGAACCGGGTGTTGGAAAAACCGCGATCGTAGAAGGATTAGCCCAAAGAATTATTCGAGGTGATGTGCCAACCAGTTTAAAAAGTAAAACTATTTTTTCATTAGATTTAGGAACTTTGATTGCTGGAGCCAAATATCGAGGCGAATTTGAAGAACGTTTAAAAGCCGTCTTAAACGAAGTTGACAAAAGCAACGGAAACATCATTTTGTTTATTGACGAAATTCATAATATTGTTGGTGCAGGCGCATCAGATGGCGCAATGGATGCCAGTAATTTATTAAAACCAATGCTAGCACGTGGAGAATTGCATTGCATGGGAGCTACAACATTGGACGAATATCGAGAATATATTGAAAAAGATGCAGCTCTTGCAAGACGTTTCCAACCAGTAATTGTGGACGAACCAACTGTGGAAGATGCCATTACAATTTTGCGTGGTATTCAAGAAAAATTTGAAATATTTCATGGTGTAAAAATTCAAGACCAAGCCTTAATAGCTGCAGTAACGTTATCAAACCGCTATATAACAGATCGATTTTTGCCAGATAAAGCAATCGATTTGGTCGATGAAGCATGTGCCATGATTCGTTCCGAAATGGAATCTATGCCAATAGAATTAGATGAGATATCGCGAAAAATCATGCAAAGTGAAATTGAAGAGGCCGCTTTGCAAAGAGAGGAAAGCGAAGAATCCAGCGAAGATTTGGAAAAAGTACGAAATCGATTAACCAAACTAAGAGAAAAATTTACAAACATGAAAGCTAAATGGGATGCCGAGAAAAAAGGCGCCGAAAAAATTACAAAATTAAAAAGTAAAATCGATGAAACAAATGCTCAAATTGAGCAGGCAGAACGTATTTATGATTTAAACAAGGCCGCAGAATTGAAATATTCTACTTTACCAAATTTGCAAAAAGTTTTAGAACAAGAGGAAAGAGAATTTGAGAAATCACAAGGCAAATCAACTTTGGTGAGAAACAAAGTAACCGAAGACGAAATTTCCAAAATTGTAGCAAAATGGACAGGCATTCCAGTCACAAAATTAGTTGAAGGCGAAAGAGAAAAGATCTTGAATTTGGAGCATATTTTGCATGAAAGTGTCATTGGACAAGAAGAAGCTGTCAAAAAGGTAAGTGATGCAATTGTACGTTCTCGTGCAGGAATTGCTAATCCAAATCGTCCGATTGGTTCCTTTTTATTTTTAGGGCCAACAGGTGTTGGAAAAACGGAACTTGCAAAAACTCTTGCCAGAACATTATTTGACGACGAAAAAAATATGATACGATTCGATATGTCCGAATACATGGAAAAATTCAGCGTTACGAGACTAATTGGTGCGCCTCCGGGCTATGTTGGCTATGACGAAGGTGGACAACTTACCGAAGCGGTTAGAAGAAAGCCTTATTCTGTATTATTATTTGACGAAATTGAAAAAGCGCATCCTGATGTATTCAACATTTTCTTGCAAATTTTAGACGATGGTCGAGTAACTGATTCACAAGGAAGATTAGTAGATTTTAAAAATACAATTATTATATTAACTTCAAATTTAGGTTCACAAGCGATATTAGATAGCATTTCAAATAATCAAACCATAACGGAGGAAGCAAAAAAGATGGTAGATTTGGCTTTAAAAAATCATTTTAGACCAGAATTTTTGAACCGTTTAGATGAAATAATTTACTTTAATGCGTTGTCAAAAACGGAAGTGTATGGCATTGTAAAATTGTTGCTTGGTGATTTGAGAAAGAGGTTACTGACAAAAGGAATCGAACTTAAAATTTCAAAAGAAGCGATTGATTTTCTGATTGAAAAAGGCTATGATATTAATTTTGGAGCAAGACCACTAAAAAGAACCATTCAAACAGAGATTGAAACTATGGTTGCAAAGGCAATTGTGGCACAGAAAATTGTAGATGGCTCGGTTGTGCAGATTGTTTTGAATCGAGATGAAGAAAAATTGGAGATAAGGTAAGATAAAATAAAATATGACATCAAAATGTCATATTTTATTTTTTGTTCAGAATTTTTTAGGAAATATTTTTTAAAAAATAATTTGGGGATAATTTGTAATTTTGTAATTTGGGTAATTGGGTAATTTAATTTGGTAATTAATTTGGGGACGGGGACACTCTTAAAATCTCATTTTCTCATTTTTGCTCAGTTTTTCTCGATTTTTCTATAAACATAAGAGTGTCCCCGTCCCCAAAAAAATCAAAAATCTCAAAAAAACTCAAAAATAAACTCAAAAAAATCCTCCCCCAAAAACCCTCAAAAAATCCTCCCCCAAAAAGCTCAAAAATAAAAATAATAAATCTGACAAAACCTAAATTTTAAATATGACATTTGAATGTCATATTTAAAATTGTAATAAAACTTGTGTATTTGAATATAAATAAATAAGCAAAAATTTAAGCAAGGCAGGTGTTTTAATGAGAAAACTAAATAAAATTAATGAACTATTAGAAATTCCAAGAGAAGTTGTCAGCAAAGTTCCGAAAATAACGGTGACGAGTTTTGACGAAGTTTTAATTGAAAATTTTAAAGGAATCTTGGAATACGAAGATTTTTTTGTGAGAATTAGTACCCATATTGGAAATATCAATATTAATGGATTTAATCTAAAGCTGAGTCAAATGACGGAAGATGATATTTTAGTCAGCGGTAAAATTGAAAATTTGGATTTTGAAAGTAAAAGGGGAGATGCATCGTGATTTTTGAGTGGTTATATAGGTATATTTTGGGCACAGTAGATATTGTTGTAGAAGGCTTTTTTATCGAAAGATTTATTAATATTTGTAAAACAGAAAATATTATTTTGTGGAGTTCCAAAATGGAAAAAGGAACAATTTTAAAGGCGAAAATTAATAAAAGTGATTTCAAAAATCTTCGTCATATTGCCAAAAGAACATCTTGTAGAGTAAGTTTGGAAGGAAAAAGTGGACTTCCTTTTGTTATAAAAAAATATAAAAAAAGAAAAATTTTTGCAATTGCGCTTCTTGTAATTGCAATTTTTTCTTTTGTCATTACACGTTTTATTTGGAACATTGAAATATCTGGAGCGCAAAATATTTCGAGAGAGGAAATTTTATCTGATTTGGCTAAATATGGAATTAAAGAAGGAAAACTAAAGGTCAATCTTGACTTAGAGGAAATTAAAAATGAAATACGTCTGAATCGAGACGATTTAGCTTGGATTGGCATTGACATGAAAGGCACAAATGTAATTGTAACAATTGTCGAAGCTATTCAGGAGCCAGAAATTATTGACGAAAATGCACCGTGTAATATTGTTGCAGATAAAAATGGAACCATTTCTAAAATGGTTGTAAGAAACGGAACTGCCCGTGTCAATGTTGGAGACGTTGTTTCTTGCGGAGATATTTTAGTAGAAGGCGTTATGGAAGGAAAATATACGGGAATTAGACCTGTTAATAGTGATGCAGATATTTATGTAGTAAGTCATCATGAAAAAGAAAGAAAAGAGGCTTTTATACAAGAGATTAGCCAGCGAACAGGCGAGGTTGAAAAAAATGTAGAAATTTATCTTCATAATTTTAAAATAAATTTCAAGAAAGGGGTTCCAAAATTTCAAAATTGTGATACAATAAGAACATATAAAAAAGTAAAACTATTTTCAAATTATTATATCCCAATAGAAATCGTCAATATCACGAATTTTGAGACCAACAAAAGCTTTAAAACCTATACGGAAGAAGAGCTAAAAGAGAAATTAACAAAAGCGTTACAGGAAGAATTAAACCAAGAATTAAGTATTTTAGATACGAGTGAAATTCAGCAAAACGTTGCTTCCGTAACAGATGAAACAGGCGTGAGTGTAAAAGTAATGTATGAAATCGAGGAGAAAATAGGAACCAAAGAATGAGAAAGGAATTGATTTGAGTATGGAAGAAAGAAGTTTAAAAATACTTGCGAATGACACGACCTTTTTTAACAAAATATCAAATACGTTAACCAAATTACTAATCCCTACAAAAGTAGGCTTCAACGGGATGATAATCAACCTAAAAAGAAACGCTGTTATAAAAGCATTTGAAAATTATAAGGCAATCCATAAAGACAATAGTGCCAAAGAAGAAAGTGTGAGAAATCGTTATGAAGAAAGTTATACGTTATATTTGGAATCTATTGATAAGTACATTATGGATTCGGTTTATAAAAAAGTAAAAAATGGGAATAGCACTACTTTTGAACAAAATGCATTGTCAAATTATTATAATGTAGTTCATTTGAAAGAAAAAGATTATACAGAATATAAAGCCAAAAAGCAGAAATTTTTGCTAGATTTGGATTATGAAAGTGTTTTGAGCGCTGGAAAAGAAAAAATCATCAAGAAATTTAGGAATTTGTATATTGAAAAAAGCGATGAACTTTATAAATCAATTTTGAAAAATTATTCTGTAAAATTAGCTGATGGGATAAAAGAGAAAAATTTTAATCAGATTGAATTATATAAAAATATCTTTTTAACATTGGATGAATATATCAAAGAAATTTTGCCATTAAAATTAGAAAATGATTTCAAAGATTTTGAGAAAATCAAAAATGATTATGATGAGCTTGATACTTTTGACATTGGCAAATTAGACGAAAAAGATTTTTTAGAAAAAAATATGATTTTGCTTGGTATGAGCAGAACGTTATTTACTCACAGTTTGCCATTAGTTGCAGCAGAACAATGCTATCAAAAATTATTGAGAGATGCACGAAATCTTATTCTTTCAACCAAGCAAGAAAATAAGAAAGAAGAAGTTTATAGGGCATTATTGAAAATCATTCAAAACTATAATGAAAAATTATTATCAACCAAAGTTTATTGGGAAAATCAAGAAGAAAGAGAAGTTTATAAGAAATTTTGGAAAGATTATGAAAATGCAAAATCGGATGATGAAAGAGAAATTACAGTTTTGAAGAAAGAGTTGCATGATATAAAAGACAATGGACCAAAAGCAAAACAAATTCGCATGTATTATAAACACAAATTAGTTGAATTTGGTGCTATGAAACAGTTCAAGAATACTTGCCGAACTATTGAAAATATAAAATACACCAAAAAATAATGTAAGGGTGGTACTTTTTATCGACCCAATTTAGAAACGAGGAAAGATGAAACAAATTGTTGACATAGAATATAGAGAAATAGAAGAAAAAGAGGATTATCATGAATTGATAAATCAAGTTATGAATCAATGTTTTGAAGTAGAGAATTTACAAAATACAAATTTATATGTAAGCATAATTTTAACAACGCCAGAAATTATAAAACAGATAAACAATGAATATCGAAACTTGAATCAAGAAACGGACGTGCTATCTTTTCCCATGTTTGAAAAAGAGGAGATACGAACCATAACCGAACAAGAGGCTTTAGGCGATGTAGTGATTTCTATCGACAGGGTAAAACAGCAAGCTGAAGAATATGGGCACAGTTTTGAAAGAGAATTAGCGTACATGTTAGTTCACGGATTTTATCATTTAATGGGTGAAGACCACATGAATGAAGACGAAAAAAAAAGGATGAGACAAAAAGAAGAAAATATTTTGCAAAAATTAAACATCACCAGACTGTAGGAGCGGTAATTAATCGCTCGTGCTAAAACAGATGAGAATGCAAATATGTAAACGTCGATAAACCATGACACGTCAAAGATAATATAAAAACGGTCAATCAATTATGAACCGCAAAAAATAATATACAATAAAATAGATATGGGCGATAGCTAATCGCCTCTACAAAATTATAAAAGGACAAACTATGAAACAAAAAAGATGGAAAAATAAGAATTTTTGGGAAGCATTTTATCACAGTTTAGATGGTATGAAATATGCTTTTCAAACAGAACGAAGCCTGAAAATTGAATTAGTATGCACCATATTAGCAATTATTTTAGGTATTGTTTTTGAATTAAATTATCTTGAATTTGCTGTGGTTTTCATAACCATTGGTGTTGTGTTATTGGCAGAATTTTTGAATACAGCGATTGAAGTCATGCTCGATTTATACAGCCAAGAATACAATGAAAAAATTAAACTGGCAAAAGATATTGCAAGCGGAGCTGTGTTGATTGTATCAATTGTATCAGTTATGGTAGGAATTTTTTTGTTATTACCGAAAATAGTAAATAAATTAATTTAGGGGATTTTAGATATGGATAAAAAAATGAAATTATGGATAGGAATTGCAGTTATTATTCTTATTGGATTGGTAGCGCTTTTAGGCATAAAAATTTACAATAAAACACATAAAGCGGACGAAATTGCAGTTGAAGAACAGGAAAGACAAATAGAAGAGCCAACTACGGAAGAAAAGAAGAATATCAAAATTTTTAGCGGAAGCAGTAGACCGATTGCGTTTATGATTGATAATAATGTTAATGCACAGCCACAATCTGCTTTAAATAAAGCGTATCTTGTCTATGAAATCATTGTAGAAGGCGGAGAAACAAGGCTAATGGCATTGTTCAAAAATGTTGATGTAACAAATGAGGATGTCACAGTTGGACCAATCCGAAGTGCTAGACATTATTTTATTGATTATGCTTTAGAAAATGATGCAATTTATGCGCATTTAGGGCAAAGCCCCCAAGCCGAATCTTACATAAAAAATTTCAATGTAGCAGATATTAATGGTCAGATTTATGACACGGGAAAAGCTAGAACGTCAAGTTCTTTATATTGGAGAGAAAAGAATAAAAAAGCGCCACATAATGCTTATACAAGCATAAAAAGTATTCAGGAAATTTGCAAAAAGCAAAAATACAAAACAACTTCAAACAAAGAAAGTGTGCTAAATTATGTGACAGAAGAAGTAAAATTAGAAGGACCAAATGCAAAAGTAGCAAATACGATAACAATACCATATGGCACAAATCATACTGTAAAATATGTATACAATGCCGAAACAGGAAGATATATACGTTATTCCAAAGGCAAAAAGCAAATTGATGAAGTAACAAAAGAAGATGTAACAACGAAAAATATTATTGTCTCATTTATCAAAAATACAACATTAGATGATGGCGAAGGCAAAGGCAGACAAGATTTGAATAATTTTACAAATGCAGATGGTTATTATATTACAAATGGAAAGGCAATTCGCATTACTTGTAAAAAACAATATGTTGGTGGACAAACACAGTATGTTGACGAAAATGGAAATAAAATCAATGTTAATGATGGAAATACTTGGATTAATATTTGCCCAATTGAGGCACAGGTGATATTGGAATAATGTATAAATAGGGGCGATGAATAATTGCCCCTACAAAATGAAAAGGAAATAAATATGAACGAAAATTTTAAATCTGGTTTTGTGTCATTTGTTGGAAGAACAAATGTGGGAAAATCAACTTTGCTCAATTCTTTAATGAAAGAAAAAATTGCCATTATTGCCAACAAACCACAAACTACGAGAACTGCTATTAAGGCAATTTTAAATGATGAAAATTATCAAATGATTATAACGGATACACCCGGTATTCACAAACCTAGAACGAAACTTGGCGAAACAATGATTGAGACTGCTTTTTCAACTTTGGAAGAGGTTGATGTAGCTGTGTTTTTAATAGAGGCAACTTCCAAAGAAATTGGTAGGGGCGATTGCCGAATTTTGGAAAAATTGAAAAATGCAAATAAAAAATGCATTTTAGCGATTAATAAAATTGATTTAGTGGAAAAAGAAACGTTATTAAATTTAATTAAAATTTATAGTGATGAATATGCTTTTGAAGCAGTTGTTCCTATTTGTGCAGTATCTGGCGAAGGAATAGACAAGTTAGTGGAAGAAATTATAAAATTGTTGCCAAATGGACCCAAATACTACAGTGAAGACGAATATACGGACCAAACCACAAGACAAATGATTGAGGAAATCATTCGTGAGAAGGCGCTACGATTTTTAGACGAAGAAGTGCCACATGGAATTTATGTAGAGCTTGAGAAATTTAAAACGGGAAAAACTATGAAAAATGAGAAAATTTTTAATATTGATAGTGTTATTTATACCAATAAAGAGTCACACAAAGGGATTATTATTGGTAAAGGCGGAAGTATGCTAAAGAGAATTTCGACATCGAGTCGTTATGATATAGAAAAAATGTTGGGCGAAAAAGTAAACCTAAAAATATGGGTGAAAGTACGAGAAGGTTGGCAAGAAAAAGAAACATTTGTAAAAAAATTTAGAATTTAAAATGAAATAAATTAGCTCTTTGTTTAAAAAAATGGAATATATTGTCATGCAAAAGTGATTATGAAATTGAATATTTTGGACAAAATAACAAAAGAAAATTGTAAGGGAGCGAATTATTATGATGACAGATTTAGCATGGAATGCTTTTAAAAAAACAGGTGATATTAAGATGTATCTTGAGTTTCGAGAAATCAAGAAATTGAAGGAAAATAGTAAGGGAAGTTCAAATGAAACAAATTAAGATAAATGGAGTAATTTTAATTGAAAACAATATGGGTGATTATGATAAAATGCTGACGATTTTGACGCCAAATTTAGGAAAAATTGGGTGCAGTGCAAGGGGAGCCAGAAGACCGAAAAGTCTCTTGCTTGCAGGCACTCAATTTTTGTGTTTTGGAGAATATATGTTGTTTAAAAGTGGTGAAAATTATTCCATGAATTCATGTGAGACAATTGAGATGTTTTACAATATCCGAACGGATTTGGATAAGCTTACATATGCGACTTATATCACAAAAATTGTGAATGATGTGACAACAGAAAATCAAAATTCGTATCATACGTTGAAGCTTTTTTTAAATACATTGTATGCAATTTCCGAGACACAGAAAGACTTGGATTTTATTACGACGGTATTTAAGTTAAGGCTTCTTAAAATTATTGGTTTTTTGCCGAATATACGAGAATGTGTTTCTTGTAAAACGAAAGAAAATATGACACATTTTAGTTTTAGGGATAATGGATTTAAATGCAAAGCTTGCGCAAAACAAGATACGGGTGCAGTTGAAGTGTCGGAGGCAACACAAACTGCAATAAAATATATCATGCTTGCAGATGCAAAGAAAATTTTTTCGTTTGAGTTGTCGGAAAAATGTAGGAAGGAATTGGAACTTGTTGCAAATATTTATTTGAATGAAAAATTGGAGAAGGAATATAAGTTAGAGAAGTTGTTTTAGATTATTTATTTGTAAAATTTATTTTGCGAATTTTTTTGAAATTAAGTTAATGATATAAGTTAAATGACTAAAAGTTATAAAAAGTTGGTTTGGTGGGTTGGGGACGGGGACAGTCTTGAAATCTTATTTTCTCGTTTTTTCTCACTTTTTCTTTATTTTTCTATCTAATTAAGAGTGTCCCCGTCCCCCTAAGACCCCCCTAAGACCTAAAAACTCCCCCCAAAAAAAAACTGAAAAATACAATTTAATCTATTTTTAATAAATTTTTTAAATAAAAAAAATAAATATTTGAAAGAATAGTTTCTAGAGGATAGTAGAAGAAAACTAAAGTTGGTTTTATTTAAGAAATGATAGTATGGAGTAAAAGGAAATAGTTTTTTAAAGAGGTATTTTTGTTTTTGTTTTTATTTTTGTTTTTAAAAATTGAGAAATGGGGACGGGGACAATCTTAATTAGATAGAAAAATAAAGAAAAAATGAGAAAAAACGAGAAAATAAGATTTCAAGACTGTCCCCGTCCCCATTTTTTCCCTATTTTTTCCCCTATTTTTTCTCAAATTTCCCCCATAGTTTAACACATAATTTTAATTATTAAAATGAAAAATTACTCTTGAAATAAAAAAAATTATATGATAAAATTACTACAAAACTTTTTTGTTTTTATGCATTCTTTATAATTAAGGAGGATATGATGGAAGTAAAGGAGTTATTGCAGTTAGAATGGCGGCATTTAACAAAGGAAGAAATCGGAGAAATGCCAGGTGATGTAGTAGGAAAATTTATTCCAAAATATTATTGTACGGAGGAACATGTTGAAGCTTTTTTTAGATGGATAATAAGCAATGTTTCAAGGAAGTTTGAAATATCGAAAGATGCAACAGAAGAACTCTTAGTACAAGAAAATGAAATCTTTTTCATTATGAAAAAGAGATTTTTCAAAGAAAACGCTTCTTTGAAACGTAATGGGGTCGAAATAGGTCTATTACTTTCACATCTTTTGGTACCTGAAATGTCAAAAGTAGATAAAGTTTTATGGTATTACAAAAGGCTTTCACCAAAACAAAAAAAAGAATTTAAAGAGAGAATTTAAATCTTCAACTTTAAGAAAAAGGAAAAACATTTTGGAAAGTTTTTCCTTTTTCTAATATTTTTCTAAAATACTTGCCAAAATAAAAATTAATCGATATAATAAAATTATAAACTAAAAAGTAAAACTTACTTATTAAGAAAGGATGGTAAAAGATATGAAAATAACAATTACAGGGAAAGATTTAAAAGCAACAGATGCAATTAAGGAATATGCGGAAAAAAAATTAAATAGAATTGAGAAATATTTTGACCGAGAAAATGCGAATGATGTAGAAGTCAATGTAACAATCAAAAATGAAAAAGATACACAAATTGCAGAAATGTACATATATACGAAAGGAACTTCTTATAAAGCAGTAACAGAATCGAAAGATTTATACGCATCAATTGATAAAGACATCGATATTTTAGAAGGTCAAATGAGAAAAACAAAAGCCAAAAAAGAAAAAATGCAACGTGATTCTTCATTAAAACAAATCACGATTTCTGGTGATGAAGAAAAAGTAATCGAAAATGAAGTAATCAAAAATGCATTTTATGATGTTAGACCAATATCGGTAGAAGATGCAAAAATTAAATTATCTGAAAAAACAGGAAGTATTTTTTATCCATTTATTAATGTGGATACTGGAAAAGTCAATGTTATTTTTAAATTAAAAGATTCTAAAAATTTTGGTTTAATAGAACCTTCAAATTAATAAAATAAAAAAATTTTCAAAGCAGGTAAATTTTCCAAAAATTACCTGTTTATTTTATTCAAATTCGCACATTATATATATTGAAAATACATTATATGTTTTTTCAATAAGTTGAATAGCGGAGGTGAATAAGATGGCAAGAAATAGTAGAAAAGCAGTTCCAGAAGCAATGGATTCATTAGATAGATTCAAATATGAAGTAGCTTCAGAAGTTGGTGTTAACTTAAAAAACGGTTACAACGGAAATATATCTGCAAAAGACGCTGGAAAAATCGGTGGACAAATGGTTAAAAAAATGATCGAACAAGCTGAAAACCAAATGATCAACAAATAGTTATAAGATATATTTAGTTTAATAAAACGGGTTTAAAAATGAGTTTTTAATTCTTATTTTTAGATCCGTTTTGTTGTATTTACATAAACTTTGACATTTTATGGAAAGCATGTTATAATATAAGTAATATTAAAAAATAAAAGGAGAAATAAAATGTCAAAAAAAGAAATTAATAGAATGACGATAAGAGAAATTATAAAAAAAGTAGGAATTATGCTTGTTTCAGAACAATTTGACTATATCTTAACAGATAAGGCTTATGTAGAACAAGTGACACAAGGAATAGACATAAATTTGAATAAACAAGAAATTCAAAATTTTATACAACAAAATCCTGATAAAATAGATAAGGAAAGATTATTATTTTTAACTGCTAAAAATTTAAGACATTATATAAATTTGGGAAAACGAGAAAATTGGGATACAGTCGAGGAAAAATTAGCTCTTGAGCAAGCAAAAATGAGATATGAAGTTGCTAAAAAATTATTAGATGGTTCAGATGTAGAAATTCCTGCGATTGCTAAAAGAGGAGATAGAACTATAATCAAAGAATTTTGGACAGTAAATAATTTTTTCCTAAATAAAGGAGATTCGGAAAAGCAAAGAAAACTAAAACAGGAAAATTTATCAGCTGTAAAAGATTTACAAGATACAGGAATGATGGATATTATATTTAATATTTCTAGTCTTGATGATTTTGAAGATTATTTATGCTATTATGCTGGAAATGGTAAATTTCTAGAATTTATAATTACTAGGAATGGAAACAAAAGATGCAATAACATTATAGAAGAGGAAAAAATTCAAATTTCGGATGAGGAAAAATATGAAATATTAATCGATCAATGTAGAATTGAATTTGATGAGGTTATGTACAAATATTGTGAAAAGTTTAATATAGAAAAATTATTGCTTGTATCTGCTTATCGCGTGAAAGATATATTAGATGTTTCAGAAGATTTTTCAGTCAAAGAAATGCAAAAGTTAGTAGAATTTTTGGAATATGCTGAATCTCATATACAAAACCCAAAAATGAAAATTCATGAAAAAGTGTACTTAAAAACAATAGATGACAAAGCAGATATAGAATATTCATATAAAGAATTACAACAAGACCTTTCAAGAGTGGTTACAGCAGAAGAAGGAAAGTATTATTTTCCAAAACGTAGTTTAGAAAAAATGAAATGCGAAGTGTTAAACGGAGAATTTGGTTTTGAAAAAGTAAACCATATGCAAGTTTTTGAATTATTGAATTTTAGCACAGAAGAAAAAAACAAATTAGTAGAAATTAATCCAACTAATTTTGAACATTTGTTAATGTTAGATGCTTTAAATCGTGAAGAAATTCATAATATCATAAAGCATCGATTAGGAGACTATAAAATTAATCAGATTCATTTGTGTTATTTATATGACAATGACTTTATACAAAATAGCGATATTATAGAAATGTATATGCAAGACCATGTTGAGTTATCAAAAGTTGTTGATTTTTCTTTCATGAATGAGAATTTTGATACTGAAATTAGTGTCGAAAAATTGATGGAATATTATAAAAAGGCAAAAGAGGAACCAGAAAAAGCAAAAGATTTTGATTGTTATCGTTTGTTATTTTGTGAAGTCAAAAGCAAGGGCAAAAGTCCAGAGCAACAAAGCCAAATTGCAGAGCAAATTGCGATGCAAATATGCGAATTAGAAAGTGAATATGAAGATTTTAAAAATTTATATCAATCTAGTTTATTACCAATCGATACACTTCTTGAATGGAATGGCGAGGAAGTGATTTATGATTTAATCCAAAGTGCACACCTAAAACCACGTGATGCCAAGAATCTATTATTCAAAGGAGAATTAGATTTAGAAAAAGCTTGTCATGCGCTTAAAACTTCGAATTTATCAGATGAGGAGAAATTGAATTTCATATTTAGTAGTTTCAATGGTGCAGGAAAAAATATAGAACAAATCAGAACACAAAATGATGCAAGAATGTATTTGATACAAGCTCTTAATGTTTCAAATGAAATGGTACAAGGTCAGAAAAATAGTACAACAACAAGAACAAAATCTCAAACAACGAAAAAGCAAGAAGCAAACCGTTATGTAACAGATCCTATTTATCGTTGGCAATTATTTTCTGAATTAGATGAAGACTGTGAAATTGAATTATATTTAGATGGCACAGCCAAAGTTTCATTGCCAAACTTAGATAAAATTATTCTTGAAAAATTATTTAAAAGCACTAAAATGGGAACTAAGATTAATTATGGTGCAGCGACTTATATGATGAAACAAGAGGAGTTTTATAAAAATCAAAACAATATTGTAGAAGATGGAAAAGTAAACAGAAGATTTTTGGTAGAAATGGGAGAAAAGGAAGAAGCAGATCGATTTGTTCATTCATCAAAATGGGGAAAAGCTTTAAAAGAAAATTTAGAAATTTCATTGGAAAAGGGATATAGTCAGGAAAAAATAGAGCGAATTGACAAATTAGTAGACCAAATAGAAAAAGCAAGAGAATTAACCGATTAAGCAAAAGAAGAAAGGTTTAGATTTATGAAAAGAATTGTAAACAGTGTCATTGATTTGATAAAAGATAATCAAAATATTTTAACCAAACTGGAAAAAGAAGATCAAGAAATTTGTGCAATTGATTTTCGTGTTAATCAATTGATAGATAGATTGCAAAAATATAAAAATCAAACAATTAAGAATAAAGAGGCAAAGAAAATTTTGATTAGTCATTATGGAAATCCTTATATTACCGCTATTCTTTGTATGGAAGCAATTGTAAATAATTGGGAACTTATCATTGCAATAGAAGAAGTCTGTTATGGCTTAAATACAGCTCTTGTAAAAATGATAAAAGATTGTTTAAAAGAATATAAAATACATAGGTCCATTTTGCTAAAAATGAATATAACGGCTAGCGATATTGAAAAAATAGATTTAGAGCAAGTCATTTGTTTAGGAAATTCCAATGCTTATATGAATTTTAGGAAAATTAAAAATAAAAAAATACAATATATCCCTTTTGGGGATATTGCCCTCTATTATGATACAGAAGAATATGAAGAACTCATTGAAAATATCAGAAATTATGCAATTCAAAATTTATATGAAATAGAGATTTTTGATGAAACAGAAGAATTAGAAGACGTGATGGATATGATAAATCATGGTCTAACGAAGTATTGTGCGGTTATTTTGAGCAAGGATAAAGAAAAACAAGAAAAATTCAAACATGAAATTTCTTCACAAATCGTTTGTGTAAATGAAAATCCATTTCTAAAATTTGAATGGAAAATTGGTGAAAAAATAGAAAATGTATTGTCAGATAAAACAGTTTAATATATAATATTTTAATAGAGCGATTAGCAAGGGAAGGATAACAAGTTACAAAATCACCTCAATTTGCATAAAATATATGGGTGATAAAATTGACGAAAAGACAATATAACAAACAAAAATGTGTAGAATACGCAAATAAATGGGCACTTTCGAGAAATCCCAAGTATTATGACTATGAAAAAATTGGTGGAGATTGTACCAATTTTGCTTCTCAATGCATTTATGCAGGAAGTGGGGTCATGAATGATAAATCTTGGTATTATCGAAATGCAAACGCAAAATCTCCTTCTTGGACAGGAGTTGAATTTTTGTATGATTTTCTTGTGCATAATCAAGCACAAGGTCCACATGGAGTAGAAGTTCCACAAAATCAAATTCAAATCGGAGACTTAATTCAATTATCAAATAATGGGCAAAGATTTTCACATAGTTTAATTGTGGTTGGAATTGAAAATGTAAATTATTTAAGTGATATTTATATAGATACTCATTCCTTTGACGCGCTTGCAAGACCAGTTTCAACGTATGATTTTCAAAAAATACGATTTGTACACATTAATGAAGTATTTATTTAAAAAAATAAGGAGAGAAAATGAGAATAGCTGTTATATCTGATATTCATGGAAATTTGGAGGCTTTAAAGACAACCTTAAAGGATATTCAAAAGCGAAGTATTGACAAAATATTTTGTTTGGGTGACATCGTGGAAAAAGGTTGTCATGCGGAAGAATGCGTAAAATTAGTGAAGGAAAACTGTGAAGTAGTGGTGCAAGGAAATTGTGATGTAGACACAGATCCATCGGTTTATCAAGTTAGCAAGCATAATATTCCAGTTGAATTGATGCACAAAAGAGTGCATTGGTTAAATTCCTTGTTGTCCGAAGAATCAAAAAAATATTTGTTGGATTTGCCATTTTCGTATGAGTTTTACATGAGTGGAAGTCTAATTCGAATGTTTCATGCGAGTCCAAAGAAAAAAGAAGCTGTTATCATCAATGAAGATACGTATGAAAATAAATATCAAATGTTTGAACCAAGTGAAAATACCATGTCAGACAAAGTGGCAGATATTGTCATTTATGGACATTTGCACGCACCATTTATGAACAAAATGTATAATAAAACCTTGATTAATGTTGGAAGTGTGGGCAATAGTTTTAATGTCGTAAGAGATGAGGAAAAAGATAGTAATGTTTTAGAAACAACAGCGAGTTATTATGTAATTTTGGAAGGCGAATATGGGGCAAAAGAGTATGGAGCAGATTTTAGTTTTGAGTTTGTACGCGTTCCATATGATATTGATAAAGAATTGGAAGATTTAGATAAAAATATTGAGCCAGAAGCCTACGAAAAAGAATTGCGAGAAGGGCGTTATCGAAATATGAGCAAGATTTTGGAGAAAAAACAAGAATTAGAAAATTCATGAAAAATAAAATTATTGTAATTCTCTTGACGAGACGACTGTTTATTTATATAATATGAATATAAAATTACGGAGGAATACAAATGAGTGTAGTGATTACAAGAGAAGATTTAATGGCATATGCAGAAGTTGATTATGTCATTAAACATATGAATGAAAGATATATTGCAAAATTGCCTCAAAATTTACTAGATTTTTTTGAAACCATGAAAGACCCTGAATATAAAATTCATATTGATCCACATAAACCTTTGCAAAATCAAGGCTTGAGAAAATATGCTCTTGAAATTATTGCCTTATTACATATAAAATATTGGTGTCAAAACCAAGAAAGAAAAGAAGAATTATTGGAAAAAATGAGAGCCAATCAAGAAAAACTTGAAGCACAATTACAAGAGCAATTTAGCACAGATAATTTATTTAAAAAAACAGAAACTACCTCAAATAGCCAAACACTTACCGAAGACCCAATGGTAACTGCTTATAGTAAATACACACAGCAAAATCCAGATATACAAGATTATACTGATTTAAGACAAGAATCAGAAACAGAAGATTTAACAGAAACAATAGAAGAAAGCGTTTCGCTATTTACTAAAATTAAATTATTTGTTACAAAAATATTTGGAAAAAAGACAAAATAAAATTTCAATACAACAATCAAACGAAAGGGAAAAAATGGAACCAATCAGACTACAAAAATTTTTAGCTTCGAATGGAATTGCCTCTAGGCGAAAATGTGAAGAATTAATTCGTCAAGGCAAAATCACAGTAAATGGAAAAGTCGTCACACAATTGGGCACAAAAGTTAATCCAGATACAGACCAAATTTTGTATAATGGAAAGAAAATAGAAAATAAAACCAATGATTTTATTTATATTTTATTGAATAAACCAATTGGCGTTGTTACAACAGCAAAAGATCAATTTGGTAGAGAAAGTGTTTTGGATTTGGTCAAAGTACCACAAAGAATTGTTCCAGTTGGACGTTTGGATATGTATACATCAGGAACATTAATTCTCACAAATGATGGAGATTTTGTCTATCAATTAACACATCCTAAACATGAAATTACGAAAACTTACAATGCAACTATTGCCGGAAAAATTACGCAAGAAGAAGTAGAAATGTTGAGAAACGGTGTAAAAATCGAAGATTATATTACAAGACCTGCGAAAGTAAAAATTCTTAAAATCGAGGAACAGAAGAATATTTCCAGACTAGAAATTACTATTCATGAAGGCAAAAATAGACAAGTTCGAAAAATGTGTGAGGCAATCGGTAAAAAAGTCATTGCCTTGCATCGCAGTAAAATTGGAGACTTACATGTCAAAGATTTAAAATTGGGAACTTGGCGTTATTTAAAAAAATCAGAGATACAAAAATTTATGAAATAAACATAAAAACACAGAAGAGGAGAAAACATGGAATATCAAAAATTTATTCCAGAGGGTTGGAATGATACAAAAGAAAACTTTAGTTTATCAGACCTACAAACTGCCAAACAAAATGGAAGCATTCTGCAAGGTTTTGCAGAAAAATGCGATGAAAACTTCAATTTGCAAATTCATTTAGGAAAAAATCTCATTGGAATGATTCCGCGAAATGAAATGGATGCCATAAATAATGACGATTTCGGCATGACAAGGCAAAGTATTTGCAAAAATAAAGTAGGTCAATTTGTCCAATTCAAAATTAAAGAAATTTTTAACGAAAATCGCTTATTGTTATCCCGAAAAGAAGCAGGAAAAGAAGCTTTGAATTGGGTAAAAAATGACTTAAAAACAGGAATGATTGTAAACGGAATCGTCAAGAACATCCGAAAGTTTGGGGCTTTTGTAGACATTGGCGGAGGCATTACAGGACTTTTGCATATTGAAGATATATCCGTTTCTAGAATAAAATCTCCAGAAGAACGTTTTTTTGTTGGACAAAAAATAAAAGTTATGATAAAATCAATTGACAAAGACAATAATAGAATTGTATTATCATACAAAGAACTTTTGGGAAATTGGGAGGACAATATACAAGAGTTTACAGAAAAAATGATTGTGGATGGCACCGTAAAAGAAGCCGACCAATACAAAAATGGTCTTTTTATCGAGCTAAAACCAAATCTGGTGGGGCTCGCTGAATATAAAGATGGTTTTCGATATGGGCAAAAAGTAAAAGTTTATATCAAAAAAATCATCAAAGATAAAAAGAAAATAAAATTATTAATAGTCTAAAGGAGGCGTATTTTTTATGGTAGATGATGAAAATATTAAAACTACCATTTCTCCATTCGCGATTCGAGAAGGAGAAATCAAAAAATTTGATGGAAAAGATGGTTATGTTTCCATAAGTCAAATTATACACAAGATTAATTTAGGGCACATTAATGATGTTCATTTTGAAATCCTTGATTTAATCAATGAATTTGAATTTATGACATCTAGACAAATTTATTTCATGTTGTTAGCAAAAGGAGTTGAGATTAAATCACAAGACAAACTAAACATCAAATTAGAGCAAATGATAAAATCAAAAATATTAACCAGATACTTTTTTATGTCAGAAGAGGGAAAAGGAATTTACAGAGTATATTGCCTAGAAAAAATGGGAAAATATTTGCTTAATTCCAAAGAAGCAGAATGCAAATGGCAACCAACAGATAACACAAAACCAGTTCCAATGTTTAAAAAGAGATTGGCGCGGAAATCAAGTTATCATTGCCTATTTAAGAAAAGCGAAGAATTTTGATTCATATAAAGTAAAACCACAAATTACAGCCAAAATGGCAGGAAAAACCATAAAAACACATGCAGAAGTCAAAATCACGAAAGCAAGCAAATCCATTAGTTTGCTGTTTGAAGTTGTTAGAAGAGAATTAGGTTGGGAAGAAAAATTCGTTGACAGAATGCGTTTATTCAAAGATTTCTATGACAATTTTGTCCCATTTGATTCAGGATTTGAAATTATGCCACAACTTATTTTAGTTTGTGAAGATGATAAACACATGGTAGAAACCTTAAAACAAATTGTAGCAAACAATTTAATGCTTGACAAAGTCAAAATCTATTTTACAACAGATTTAAAACAAAATTCCACAACCCTTGATAAATCCTTTATCGAATTTGTAAAAGATAAAGAAACAGGCAAATTCAAGGCAAATAACGTAGAAATCAAATTATTGGGCTAAGCAAAGGAGCGTAATATGATTGCAGATAAATACAATATGACGAAGGAAGAAAACATATTTTTAGCCAAAAGGAATATGGTAGATTCGATTTATTCAAACGCAAGAATCGAAGGAATCAATATTACTTTCCCAGAAACACAAGCCGTATATTCAGGTATTAATGTGGCAAGACTTAGTGTCAACGAAATTGATACCATACGAAATTTAAAAAGAGCATGGGAATATCTAATTGCCAATCTTGATGAAGAATTTGATTTAAAATTTATTTGCCGAATCAATGAAGAAGTTGCACGTGACGAAAGTTTGAATTGGGGAAAATTAAGAACAGGAAAAGTATTCATTAGTGGTACAGAATATGTTCCACCAATTCCCGAAGAAGAGCAAGTTTCAGAAGATATTCAGCAGATTCTGAAAATTAGCAATATTACCGAAAGAGCCATAGAATACATGCTTTATGGAATGAGAAATCAGTTATTTTGGGATGGTAATAAAAGAACAAGTATTATTTGCGCGAATAGAATTATGATTGAAAATGGAAAAGGAATTATCATGATGAAAGACAAAGACTTAGAAGAATTCTCGAGACTTTTATCAGAATTTTATACAAGCGGAAATAAGTCTGAAATTAAAAAATTTATATATAAAAATTGTATCATTGGAATAGAATATTAAATCAAAAAGGAACATAAATATCATATGTTCCTTTTATATTTTATCAAGCCAAAAACAAGAATTCATCAAACTCAAAATTCCTTCATAAACTTCAAATTTTCAAAATCTCTTTTGAACAAAATACTTCCCTCATAAATACTATGTTCCTCACTTTCCAAAGAAATAGGAAGTGAAAAATCATAAAAATAATCCTCATTTTCATGATTAACAACATGGATACGAAAACCAATTGTTATTTCCAAATCCTTCAAATCAATATTAGCCATTTTTAGCAAATTTCCATTAAAAAGCACAGGCTCATTTGAAGTAATTGTATAATTCTCTTTCACAGGTCGATTCACATATTTAAGCGTAATCGGATTAGAGCAATCCGTAAAGAAAACAGGTGTATTATATTGAATCGAACCTTCTTCATTTGTGTCATTTAATACAGTAAAATCAAGAGAATCCGCAATTTTATAATTTTCATTTACGCTCTGTGTTCCAAAATTTAAAGAATCTAAATAATACAAATTCGGCAAGCCAATTTTTGGACTCGAAAAATGAATATTTTCCAAAAATAATTTTTTTACAGTATTAAAAGAATTCAGCTCCTCTCCAGAATTCTTCAAATAAATTGCAATATCACTATATTGCCAAATATCCAAAATCCAGCTACTTTGTTGAAAAGTCGTATTTTTATTTTGTCCATAACCACTACTATACACAATCACTTTTGAAATAGAAAATGGACTATTTTCCGAATTTTCATGAAGAGCTATACTACTTTTTTCAAAACGATATTTATTTAAATATTTTAACCAAATAAAATGGTAAAACAGAAAAAATATCAAAAATACCAACAAAACACAAAACAATATTTTTATAAAATTTTTCATAAGCATACCTCTTACAACACATTTTATAATAGTTTGAAAAAATAGTAAAGGATTTATGCAAAAAAGCCAAGAAAAATCCCCGAAACAAATTGATTGTGTTTCGAGGAAATTTCTAGCTTGAAGATTATTTTTTGAGAACCACCTGCCCGTTTTTCTTGGAGAAAGTAATCTTTTTAAAATCTTTTACAATCGTTGACTTTTTCGGCTTTTTGATAGTCGCTTCACGAATTTTACCATCTTTTCGATAGTAAAGTTTTTTATCCTTAAAGCCGAAAGCATTTTTACCCTTGTCAATGCCCTTTGCAATTTTCTTTTTGCCTAAATACAAACTCGTTCCCTTTCGAGTGAGCGTATATTTTTTCGTTGTACCTTTGATATAATAAGTGCAATAATCCTCCTTATTAATCGCATAACTAATTGCTGGTTTCCATTTTTTGGTTTTCGTTAGCTCAGAAGGTTTGAATGTGCCAGTAGTAGTCACGATTTCTTTTAAGAAATTTGTGTTAGGGTCATTGTTCACAGATATGAGTTTCCCATTATTAGGAAATTGGAGTTTCTCTGGAACAAAGATATTATCTTCTGAAAACTTATAATAACTTTCGGATTCATCTTCATACAAATACACATTATATGAAGTAGTAATGCCCAAAAAACGCACTCCAGAATTACATACTTCAGAGATTTTAAAATCATTAAAATAGACATCTTTCTTATCTACCATGACTTTGTTTTTTCCAAACTCAAAAATCTCGCGCCCTTTGCTGTCGGTATACTCTTTTAATTTCTTAACAGCAGGTGCAGGAGCTGGAGTAGAAGGTTTCGGTGTAGGAGCTGGTACATTTGCACCAGTAAACAGAGACGCAATTGTGACAGATTTTCCATCAGAAAAAGTCACTGTTTCTCCCATGCTTTCGGTATTAATGCCAATGGATGCAATGTTATCAGCAAGTTTAAAATTCTGACCAGTTGCAAAATTACGAGCATTCAAACTATTATCATTTTCCTGCCAAACGAGATAACTTCCGTCAGGAACCCAAACTGGATAGGTACCCGATTTGTGTTTGGAAGTTACCAATGTATTGCTGGTTCCAAGCAATATTTTGCTATCATAAAACTTTACCAGCCGAGCAGCGTCATAGCATGCAACGTTATTTTTATTGTAGTAGTAATACTTGTTTGTACTACAACCTACGCTGGAGTCGTAGCTTATCCGGCAATAAGGCAGATTAGCTCCCCTAACGGTAACAGGTATGAGGTTTACGAGTGTCATAAGTGCCAGTAAAATGGCAATGCATTTTGTTGTCTTTTTCATAGAAAGACCTCCTTTTCTTTTTGTTCCCAACTTGGGAAATTTAATGTATCTGATTTTTATATTTTAATCTTCAAGCCAGTTCCAGCAAACCAGAACTAAAAAATAAATATAAAAATCCTAATTATATTATAACATATATTTACATAAAAGTCAAATACTTGGAAATAAAGAAAAAATCTTGTATTTTTGCTAAATTCCATAAAAGTGTTGTCAAAAAACTAAAGATATAATACAATGAGAAAAAAGGAGGTTTTAATGAAAATTATTTTAGCGTCTAGCTCACAAAGAAGAAAAGATTTGTTAGATTTGGCAAAAATTGAGTATGAAGCAATTCCAAGTAAATTTGACGAAAATGTCAATACCAACTTAAGTCTAGAAGAGCAATCTATAGAAATTGCTTATGGAAAAGCCCAAGATATTTTTGGCAACACACAAGCAGACAGAGTTATTATTGGTTCAGATACATTAGTCATTCTAGACGGAAAACAATTCGGCAAAGCCAAAACCAGAGACGAAGCTATCCAAATGCTAAAACAATTGCAAGGAAAAATGCATTTTATTTATACAAGTTTGGCGATTTTGATTGAAAATCATGGGGAGTATAAGGAATATAAAGAACTTCAAAAAGTCAAAGTGTTTGTAAAAGAAATGTCAGATGCGGAAATTGAAAATTATGTGGATTCGGAAAGACCTTTTTATTGTGCAGGAGCATATGGGCTTCAAGGATTTTTCTCAGTTTTTATTGATCACATTGAAGGAGATTATCCAACGGCATTGGGACTTCCAGTAAATCGCGTTTACAGTCTATTAAAAGAAAATGATATTCTATAGTTTTTGAAAGTGAATATTTTTTTGCTTATTTGGAACAATATTGCAAAAGGAGTGTTCACAAATGGAAGAAACAAGAAAAAAAGTTGATATTTGGTCAATTTGTATGTATTTAATTTTGTATAGTATGGCTGGATTTGTGATTGAAACGGTGTTTGGTGCATTTACAAAAAGAGTCATTGAAAGTAGAAAAAGTTTTTTATATGGTCCATTTTGCGCCATATATGGAATTGGTGCAATTAGTATGATTCTATTTTTGAAAAATGAGAAAAACAATGGAAAATTATTTCTAAAAGGTGCAATTATTGGTGCGTTTGTTGAGTATGCCATGAGTTTTATTTGTGAAAAATTTTATGGCGTAACTTGGTGGGATTATTCCAATATGTGGCTGGATATTCATGGAAGAACTTGCCTTTTTTATGCGGTTTCTTGGGGTATTTTAGCAATTATTTTAATAAAATTTGTTCATCCATATGTGGATAAATTTATTGATATAATCAGACAAAGAAAAGCTGTTTTTCAAGTGATAACAATGCTTTTAATTGCTTTTTTTTCAGTGGATGCACTTTTAACGAATTATGCTTTAAAAGCATTTTATTATCGAGTTTCCATAGAAAATAATTTGAATATTCAAGATAAAAATGATGTACAAAATAAATATGCAAAAATACAAGAAAATCAAAACTTTATGAGTTTTGTCAACCAATATTACGATAATGAAAAAATGCTTAAAACGTATCCCAATATGATGATTAAAGAGAAAAATAATCAATCTGTTTATGTAGAAAGTTTAGTCGATGGTGTTGACCCATATTACTATCGATTAGGGGAGGCATTTTAGAAATTCTTTAGAAATTTGTTGCAAAATTAAATTTAATAGGATATAATAGCAAACATAGGAGAACAAAAATGAAAAGATTAAAAATAGGCCAAAACGCTAAAAACGTTGGCGCTGTACACACACACACACACACACACACACATAGTTTTAAAAGGATAGAAGCAAACATATATTTTACAAATGTAGATAAGGAAGAGAAACAATTTATAAGAAAGATGTTATTTAATTCATTTTTCAATAAATTGTTTTTTGTTTGGGAAAGGAAAGAAGGTGAGTGAATAAAAATTAAGTCAAAAGAAAAAATAAATAGAAAAGGAGAAATAGAAATGTTAAGAAAAGAAGAAGGTATAACGTTAATAGCGTTAGTAATAACCATAATCGTATTATTAATTTTAGCAGGAGTAACACTAAGTTTAGTAGCGGGAGAAAATGGCATATTAAAAAGAGCGACAAATGCAGTAGATGTCAATGAAAAGGCTTCAGCACAAGAGGAAGCGAATTTGCTAATAGCAGATTTTGCCACGCAATATTATGAAGGAAAATATGTCAATTATAAAGCGGAGTTTGAAAATATAGATGATTATATTAAGGCAAAGTTGAGAACGGAAAAAGAGACAGAAGGAGGATATAAGGTAAAATATGATGAAGAAACAGGAGAAATAGAAGTTTCTAAAAATGACAAACCAATTTCTTCAGGACCAATTGTAAATGGAAAAGTAGATTGGACACAGAAAACAGAAGATGAAAAGGTAGAAACCATAGAAGAAATCGTAAAAAAATGGTGTGAAAAAGCAAACATTTCTGCAACTGATAATCTAGCAGGATTACTAAAAAATGAACAAATGGTAAATCAGTTAATGAATTCAAATACAGCGGTAGATTTTATGATAAAAAATAGTAATGCATTAATGTCAGAAATTATGAAAAGTGAAATGGCAATTAGACAAATAGGAAATAGTAATTATGCATCCTCTCAAATCATAAAAAATGAAATATGGTTTAATGCGCTTCAAAAATCAGAATATGCTCATATTTTTGATGAAAATGCAATCAAAATACCAGTATTAACAGACGCTACCTCAAATGGAATTGTGACAGGCTCTCCATTGTATAGTGCAGCCTATCAGTTATATTATCCATTTACAGATGGAGAACCTCATACCCGTACAGGAGCTAATGTATGGTGTCCTAAACCATATAATAATTCATGGATTGCGTATGAATTTAATATAGAAAAGGATATAAGTATTTATAAATTAACATTTAATAGTTATGCTGATGTAAACAGTTATTTCCCAAAGAAATATGTTTTACAATGTAAAATAAATGACGGAGATGATAATGATATGTCCAATTGGATGGATTGTAGTCCAACTTATGAAATCTCTGACTTGAAAAAAGAAGGCATTTTAGTAACAGATTTTGCAGAAAAAAATAGATGGTATTCTGTAACAAATTATTTCAAAAGTGATGTATATGGAAAAAAATTTAGATTGTATGTATATGAAAGCTCTGGGAATGATTTAGCAGTAAATCGATTACAAATGTATGGTAGAGAGCAGTAATATGAATAATTAAAGTAGAAGGTTAAGCGATATACAGATGTTTAACCTTTTATTTTATCATATATTATCATAAATATCAAGTTGACAAAAAACAAAAAATATGTTATACTATAAGTTAGAGAATATTTTACGGAAATAATTTTTATTATTTCCGTTTTTTAACATAAAATGATAGGAAAGGACCAAAAAATGAAATTAAATATTGTGCTAGTAGAACCAGAAATCCCACAAAATACAGGAAATATTGCAAGAACTTGCGCGGCAATTGGTGCAAAACTGCATTTGATACATCCACTTGGGTTTTCCATTTCCGAAAAACAAGTCAAAAGAGCAGGACTAGATTATTGGGATAAACTCGAAATTGAGGAACATTTGAATTTTGAACAATTTCTGCACAAATACAAACCAGAAAAAGAGA
Organism: uncultured Clostridium sp.; assembly: GCA_947648495.1. Classification (GTDB taxonomy): domain Bacteria; phylum Bacillota; class Clostridia; order TANB77; family CAG-508; genus Scatovivens. Next base: position 177,770 of record CANSOA010000002.1, on the reverse strand, counting down.
ATATGTTTTTTGTTACAACAAAAGGAAAGCAAGTGTATTCTGATTTTGATTATTCAAAAATGGAAGAAATTTTTATTCTTTTTGGAAAAGAAACCAAAGGCTTACCAGAGGATATTTTGCAAAAATATCTGGACAAAACAATTCGTATACCGATGAGGTCTACGTTGCGTTCACTTAATTTATCAAATTCAGTAGCGATTGTCGCTTACGATATTTTCAGACAAGTAGGATTTGATGGATTAGAGGAAATAAGTGAGTATTTTTAACATTTTTATACAAATAGGTGTTGACAATTTATGTAAAATGATATATAATAGGGATATTAAAATAAAATAGAAAATACAAGAGGAGGAAAAACAACATGGAACAAAAAAAAGAAAGGAAACGGACTGTTTCTAAAAAATTAGCAAAAATGACGGCGATTTTTACAATTGCGTTATGCTCAATTACATTTGTTGTTGCTTTAATTACAGCGATAGCAAGCGGTGCAGCGATTCTGCTTAGTTTTATGCAGACAAATAGAGCATCTATTTCAGTCGAAATATACTATGTATTTGCTTGGAGTGGTGTATTAATATTACTTGAGGAGGTAGCCGAGAAGAAAATCTTTAGAGAAGAGATTGTAAAAAAATTGAAGAAAAAACAATTTTCTATAACATATGGTATAATTCTTATAGCAGTATGTGCAGTGCTTGTGTTATGGAGAGGTGGAAAATTACAAATAAGCGGAATGTTGATAGCCTGGTTGTTAACAGTAATGACATTTAATATAATAATGTCATTGCTTAGAAAGGGATGCTACTGTGTGTAGCGTCTCTTTTTATATTAAAAAAGTTACTTTCTCTTGATTTTTTCTAAAAATTGGTATAATATAAAATCAATAAGGAGGGGTCATATTGAAAAAGATTATACATTTTTTATGTATCATGCTAATATTGCTACTGACATTAACAGGTTGTGGAGAAGAACAGGCAACCTCGAAGAAAACAACCAATACAAGTAATACTGTTCAAAATAAAACAAAGGAGGATTCAAAAGTGAGCGTAGATTATAACCAATCAGCACAAAAACAAATGGCAAAGCCAGAAGCAGGACAAACCGTTGCTATTATCCATGTTAAAAATTATGGAGACGTAAAAGTAAAATTTTTTGAAGATGTTGCGCCCAAAGCCGTAGAAAATTTTACCACACATGCCAAAGAAGGATATTATAATGGGGTAATTTTTCACAGAGTAATTAAAGAATTTATGATTCAAGGTGGCGACCCAGAAGGTACTGGAATGGGTGGAGAAAGTATTTGGGAAGAAGATTTTGCGGAAGAATTATCACCAGAATTAGTTCCATATCGAGGTTCGCTTTGCATGGCAAGTCGAGGGCTGGAAAATAGTCCAAGTTTGGGAAGTCAATTCTTTATTACACAAGCGAATTACGATGAGCAAATGGCAAGCTATATGCAAAGTTATGGTTATCCAGCAGATTTGTTGGAACAATATAAAAACTATGGAGGTTATTTGAGTTTGTATCAGCAATATACGGTTTTTGGACAAGTATATGAAGGAATGGAAATTGTGGACAAAATTGCTTCGGTAGAAACCGATGAGGGAGATAAACCAGTAGAAGATGTTGTGATTGAGAGTATAGAGGTAGTTGTTGCAGAGTAGAGAAAATTAAAATACAGTGAAAATAAATTTTATTTTCGCTGTATTTTTCCTTTTCAAAAATTTCCCTTCATGATATAATTGTTCATGTATAAATTTTCAAAAAATTATAATAATAAGAAAGACAAGGAGTTGGGAATAAATGGAGAAAAAAGATTTTGAGATAAAACAGGGGATTAAAGCACATTTGATAAAGACAAATTTGTTTAAAACCAATATGATAGCAGGCATTATCACAGTACCTTTGACACGTGAAAATGTTACAAAAAATGCTTTAATTGTTAGTATGTTAAGACGTGGAACCGCTAATTTAAAAACGCAATTGGATTTGAGTTGCGCTTTAGAAAACCTATATGGAGCCTCATTTGAATGCGGAATAGATAAATATGGTGACAATCAAATTTTGCGTTTTTACATTGATTCGATTAATGACAAATTTGCTTTAAATGAAGAGGAAATTTTGCAAAATACCATTCATATTTTGCTTGATATTATGTGCAATCCACTATTGGAAAACGGTAAATTTAAAGAAGAATATTTGAAAATCGAGAAAGAAAATTTGGCAAAAATCATAGAAAGCAAAATCGATGATAAAGATTTGTATGCCTACGAAACCTGCATTTCCAAAATGTATGGTGATGAGCGGTTTTGGATTATATAAATATGGTTATTTAGAAGATTTAGAAAATATCAATGTGGATAATTTGACCCAGCATTATGAAAATTTAATTCAAAATTGCAAAATTGATTTGTTTGTATCAGGTGATTTTGAAGAAAAAAATGTAAAAAATATCATTTTAAACGATAAAAATATCCAAAAATTGCGTCCAAGAATTGAGAATTATGTTTTAAATAATGAATTCACAGAAGGAAAACAAAATGTGGAAAACGTTGCTGAAATTATAGAAAAAATGGATGTTACACAAGGAAAATTAGTACTTGGAATGGATGTAAATTCAAATGTGGAAAATGTGCAATTTAAAACATTGCTGTATAACATGATTTTAGGAAGCGGAGCCAATTCATTGCTATTCCAAAATGTAAGGGAAAAAGAAAGTTTGGCGTATTCGATTAAAAGTATGTATGTCAAACAAAAAGCCAATATTTTTATTCGAGCGGGAATTGAAATACCAAATTTTGAGAAGGCAGTCGGTCTAATCAAAGACCAACTTGAGATTATGAAAAAAGGTGAATTTTCAGATGAAGACATCACCTCTGCCAAAGAATATATTAAATCTGGAATTGTTGCCATCGAAACAGAACAAGACACAGGCATCATTTATTATATCGGGCAAGAAATTTCAAAAACCAATGTAACAATTGAAGAATATGCCAAAATAATTGAATCCATCACAAGAGAAGACATCATAGAAATTGCAAATAGTATTAACATTCATACAATTTATTTTTTAAGAGATGAGGGGGAAAAATGAAATGCAAATTATAGAAAATGATAAAATTCAAGAAAAAATATATATTGAAAAATTATCCAATGGATTGAAAGTGATTGTTATCCCCAAAAAGACACAAAAAAAATACATTATTTGGGGCGTTAATTATGGTTCTATTGATCATAAATTTATGGTAGGAAATAAGGAAATTACAGTTCCAGACGGAATTGCGCATTATATGGAACACAAACTTTTTGAACAAGAAAATGGTACTAACAGTTTAGATGTCTTATCCAGCATGGGAGTTAACGCCAATGCCTATACGACCAATAATCACACAGCCTATCTTTTTGAAGATAACAATAATAAATTTTGGGAAGGCTTAGACGAATTTATGAATTATGTACAAAATCCCTATTTTACAGATGAAAACGTCGAAAAAGAACGTGGGATTATCGAACAAGAGATTATGATGTATGACGATTATCCAGATTGGAAACTTTACATGAATGCCATGAAAGCCATGTATCATAAAAATCCAATTAACATTGATGTTGCAGGAACCAAAGAAACCATTGCCGAAATCACTAAAGAAAAACTATACGAGGCTTACCAAGCATTTTATCGACCAGACAAAATGGCAATTGTAGTTTGTGGGGATTTTGAGCCAGAAAAAGTAATCCAAGAAATCGAAAAAAGAATGACTTTGGAAAATGCCAAAGAAACTGTAAAAAGGATTTATGAAGACGAGCCAGAAGAAATCGTAAAAGACAAAATGGAAGCAGAAATGAACATTAGCATGCCACTTTTTATGATTGGTTATAAAGATACAAATCTTTGCGAAAATCAAATTAAGAAAGATTTAGCACTTGATATTATTTTTAATATTTTAATTGGAGATAGTACAAAATTGTATCAAAGTTTATATGAAGAAGGAATTTTGCAATCTGAGCCAACTTTTATTTATGAAAATAGCAAAATTTATTCACATGTTCTAATTCAAGGGCAAAGTCAAGAGTATAATGATGTTATTTCTAAACTGGAAGAGGGAATTGAAGATTTAAAGAAAAACGGAATTCAAGATGAAGAATTTGAGCGAATTAAGAAAAAATTGTATGGTGAGTTTGTCAAAAGTTATAATGATGCAGGAAATATTGCCACAAGTTTTGTTCAAAATTATTTCCGAGCTATTAATCCATTAGATTATTTTGAAGAATTTAAGGGATTAGACAAAGAATATGTGATGCAAATATTAAATATGGTATTCCAAAAAGACAAAAAGGTTGTTTCTATTGTAAAATCAAAATAACGTAGGGGCGATTATCAATCGCCCCTACAAAGGAGGAAAAATGGTTAATTTTCCAGCTCTAAAATTATCTTTTTTGATTCAGCCCATTGCATTTGAATTATTTGGGATTAATATCTATTATTATGCGATTTGTATTGTTGGAGGAATTCTTTTATCCCTTTTTTTGTGTCATCAGTCAAAGGAAAAATTTGGAATTCATTTTGATTTTGTGTTTGAAAGTCTGATGATAGCCGTATTTATAGGCTTAATCGGCGCTAGGATTTACTATGTTGCATTTCAATGGAAAAATGGTCATATATCATTAAATGACATATTTAATATAAGAAAGGGTGGTTTGGCGATTTATGGAGGATTAATTGCAGGTGGTTTAGTAATTATAAAAAGATGTCAAAAATACAAAGTTAATTTTTTAGATTTTTTTGATTATATAGCTCCTTTTGTAGCATTGGCGCAATCCATTGGAAGATGGGGGAATTTTTTTAATCAAGAAGCCTATGGAACCCAAACCAATAATATATTTAGAATGGGAATTCATACCATAAAAGGATACAAAGAAGTCCATCCAGCCTTTTTATATGAATCAATTGCGACAATGTTTATTTTTGTAATTTTAAGAATTTTACAAAAAAATAGAAAATTTAAAGGAGAAATTTGCTATTTTTATTTGTTTTTATATGCTGGAATTCGAATGTTGATAGAAGGTGTAAGAATCGATAGTTTAATGTTGGGAAATTTCAGAATTTCACAGATTTTGTCACTTGCGATTTTTGTAGTATTTGGGGGAATGCTGTTGAAAAAACGCAAAAAATACATAGATAAGGGAGGACATCGTTCAAAATGATGAAAAAAGTCTATGAAAAAGTACGTTATTTGTTGTTTTTTTATTGACATTGACAAATAAATATGGTATTTTGAAATTATAGTAAATAGAGAATTAAAAATTCTATCGTTGGTTTATATAATTTATGATTTTTTTGCATTGTAACTTACGAGAAAATTTCCTAATTCTAAAAAAGGAGTGATGAGTTATGATAAATGATGAAATTTGTAAATTGAGAGATAAATTAAACAAAAGCATAGAAGAAGGAAAAGATAAAGAGGAAATCTACAAACTAAGTTTAAAATTAGACGAGCTAATAGCTCAGTTTTATAGAGAAAAAGAAAATGAGAAGAAAAAAAAGGAAGAATAGTAAGTTTTTTGCTTACTATTTTTTCATATTTTAAATAAAACAGAATATCTTATAAGCAAAGGAGGAAAAAAATGAAAGACAGACTGATAAGATATAGTTTTATTTGTTTAATATTAGTGGTTAGTATTATGCAATTTTCAATTGCTTCACAAGCAGGTTCTGAACTCAGCAATGAAACATTAGCTTGGGGCTTTAGAAGAGGTGAAAATCATCAGCAAGCTGTTTTAGATAGTGAAAGTTTAAAAGTAATTGAAAAATTTAATCGGAATTGCAATGGGAAATCCAGAAAAAAAGTATGTTTACCTGACGTTTGATGCAGGATATGAAGCAGGTTATACAGAAGATATTCTAAAAGTTCTAAAAGAAAATGATGTATCAGCGACTTTTTTCATCACAGCACATTACGTCAATACAGCAACTGATTTAGTCAAGCAAATGATTCAAAATGGAAATGTTGTTGGAAATCATACGGTTAATCATGCCTGTTTGCCGGGACTTTCTGATGATGAAATCAAAGAAGAAATCATGAAATTGCATAATAGTGTATATGAAGTCACAGGTTACGAAATGACGTATTTTAGACCACCAAGAGGAGAATTCAGTGAAAGAACAGCAAATATTGTAGAAACATTAGGCTATACAAGTGTATTATGGTCCAATGCCTATGACGATTGGGACCAATCCAAACAAGGAAGAAGCGATTATGGTAAAAAGAAAGTGTTAGACAATCTTCACAATGGAGCCATTATTTTATTACACAGCACATCTGAAGATAATTTAACCATGTTAGATAGCTTGATAAAAGAAGCAAAAGACATGGGATATGAATTTAAATCATTAGACGAATTTGAGAAGTAGAAGTGTGGAACAAAAGTAATTGAAAAATTGGTAAAAAATCTTATAATTAAATTAATAAAACAAGGTGTCACAGTTATGTGATTGCCATCATAAATAATAAACCTCATCTCAACGCTCTAAAGCAGAGATGAGGTTTATTTTAAGTTCGCTTACCCAAATAATAAAAAGAGGGTATTTTTTACTTTAACAATTGTTTTTCTCCATTTTCAATCATTTCATCAATTAACTTGCTAATTATTTTACGTTCATCATATGGATATTTCACACCATTTTTCTCCAAATATAAATCATGTCCAAGACCGGGAATAACAATAATATCATCAGGTTTTGCAATTGAAATAGCATAACGGATTCCTTCTGTTCTATCAACAATAATTTTATACGGTTTTCCAGTTGGTATAATGCCCACTTCAATTTCTTTTAATATCTTTAAAGGAGCTTCTGTGCGAACTTGATCGGACATAAGAACTGTAAAATCAGCTAAACGACCAGAAATCTCACCCATAATTGGTCTTTTAGCACTATCACGATCACCGCCAACGCCCCAAGCACAAATAACACGCCCTTTTGCGTACGAATTGACAGCGGTTAAAATGCTTTCCAAACTAGAAGGAGTATGAGCATAATCAATCATAATGGAAAGTCCTAATTTATTTGGTACAAGCTCACTTCTACCAAGTACACGTAAATCTTTTAAGCTTGTGCGGATTTCTTCTGCTGGAACGTCAAAATAGGAAGCGACTGCGATAGCTCCTAAGCTATTATACACACTGAATTTTCCCGGAATTGTGGCTTCAATTCTTTCTTTCTTATGATTGTAATCAATTGTAAAATCAATATATGAATCGGTGATAACAACATCCTTGCTATTTGCTTGAATATCCGAAAGATTATCAATGCTAAAGGTTTTGATTGGCTTATTTGGCAACAGATTTGGAATGGTTCTAAGTTTTTCATCATCGTTATTGATAATAGCATATTTTGCCATTTTTAAAAGTTCTAATTTGCAGTTAAAATAATCTTCCATATTAGGATGCTCTTTGGGGCTAATGTGGTCTTCGCTAAGATTTGTAAAAACCCCAATATCAAAGTCACAGCCAGTTACACGGTCAAGTTTGGTAGCTTGAGAAGAAACTTCAACAATAGCGACATCTGTTTTTTGTTCCACCATTTGGCTTAAAAATTTTTGAATTTCAATACTTTCAGGAGTTGTCCTGTCCGTATCTTCGATTTTTTCTCCGTTTATATAGATAGCGATACTTCCAATTAATCCTACTTTAAAACCATGTGTCTCTAATATGGATTTTATCATAAAAGTAGTCGTTGTTTTACCTTTGGTTCCAGTTACACCAATTAGTTTTAATTTTTTAGAGGGATGTTCATAAAATTCACAAGCAATTTGTGCAAGAGCTTTTCTTGTATTTTGAACAGAAATAATAGGAATTTCTGAGCCAATATTAAGAGAGTAGATGTCCACATCTGGCTCTACAATGATTGCTTTTGCACCGTTTTCAATGGCAGAAGGAATAAATTCAACACCATTTTTTGAAAATCCATTAATGGCAACAAAAAGCCCTCCTTCTTTTATTTTTCTTGAGTCGGAATGAATGTTGGTAATCTCTAAACCTAAATCACCGATCATATTTTTTACATCAACAGAAGAGATAAGTTTGTTTAATTTCATATGGTTATTATCCTTTCGTTTCAATTTGAATTTATTATATAACAAGTTATGCAGATTTGTAAAGTGGGGAGGAACGATATAAAGTTAAAAACACTTGACAGTTTATGTAAAATATGGTAAAATATAAATAAGCAAAGTTATTTTAAAAATAAGAAAAATTCTTATTTCTTTTGACTTTCACTGCCACAATATCGACGTGGCGTTTATAGTACTATTTTTTTATACACACTTTATAAAAAGCTCTGATGGAATAAAATCAGAGCTTTTTACATAAATTAAAAAATCTTTAAAACTATCTTGTCAAAATTTCAAAAAAAATATATAATAAAAAACAAACTTATAAAAATAGGAGAATCAATGAAACTACTAAAGAAATTAATATTTGTAATAATTGTCATAGCTATTGGAATTGCGAGTTATTTTACAAAACAAGGATATGATTTGTATCTAGAAGTGCTTGAAAGAATGAGTATTGTGGAAAAAATTGCGGAAATTAAATCAAACGAAAATTATACAACTTATGATGAATTACCAGAAAACTATGTTAATGCTGTTGTTGCAGTAGAAGATAAGCGATTTTTAAAACATAAAGGATTTGATTTAATCAGCATTACAAGAGCGATTTTGATTGATCTAAAAGAAATGCAATTTAAAGAAGGAGGAAGCACTATTACGCAACAACTTGCAAAAAATATCTATTTTACACAAGAAAAGAAAGTTACACGCAAGATTGCCGAAATTTTCATGGCAATTGATATTGAAAAACAATGCTCCAAAGAAGAAATTTTTGAATTGTATGTTAACACTTCCTATTTTGGAGATGGCTATTATTGCGTAAAAGAAGCGTCAGAAGGATATTTTGATAAAATGCCAAAAGATATGAATTTGTATGAATGTACACTACTTGCTGGAATTCCAAATGCACCATCTGTGTATGCACCAACGAAAAATCCAGAACTTGCCAGACAACGTCAAGGACAGGTCGTCAGAAAAATGATAAGACAAGGTTATTTAAATGAAGAAGAAGCAGGAAAAATTATTTTAGTTAATGAATAATTTTGAAATTATGCGATATAGATTAAAAAGGAGAAAAAATTATGTTAGATATTATATGGATCATCATAGGATTTATATTGCTTGTCAAAGGAGCTGATTTTTTGGTCGACGGCGCAAGCAGTATTGCAAAAAGATTTCATATTCCAGAAATCGTCATTCGGACTTACCATTGTAGCAATTGGAACATCCATGCCAGAACTTGTTGTAAGTGTTACATCTGCGTTAGAAGGACATTCTGACATTGCAGTTGGTAATGTTGTGGGAAGCAACATTGCCAATATGTTTTTGATATTGGGAATTTGTTCAATAATTAAACCACTAGAATTTAAAAAACAAACCAGACTAATTGAAAATCCAATCACTTTATTGGTAACCATACTTTTATTTGTTTTATGCAATAATGGTAATACAGAAAATGCACATTTAATCACAAAAACAGAAGGAATTATCTTGCTAGCACTTTGTGCAATGTATATTCTTTACAATATCGTTATGGCAAAAAAAGGGGAAAGTTTTGATGCAGAAAATGCAGGAGAAACTACGGAAGCACAAAATTCAGTCAATATTTTGAAAGCTATTTTTGATGTAATTATTGGTATTATTGGTCTAAAATTGGGAGGAGATTTAGTAGTCAATTCTTGTGTTGCAATTGCAGAAGCATTTGGTATTAGTGAGGAATTGATTAGTTTAACAATTGTAGCTATCAGCACCAGTTTACCTGAATTAATCACGTCTATTACGGCTACGCGTAAGGGCGAAACGGATATGGCAATTGGCAATATTTTAGGTTCGCAAATTTTTAATATTTTGCTGATTATTGGAACATCTGCATTTTTGTGTCCAATTAATTACGCCGTAAGTTATAACAAATACATGATTGTGTTAATTTTAGGGACCATTATGCTAAGCTTGTTTCCATTTGTAGGTGTAAAAAACAAAATGACACGAGGAAATGGAGTGCCATTTGTGTTTATTTATGCTTTGTATATGGTAAGTTTAGTCATGTTTAATGGGTAATTTTTAAAAAATTATTCAAAAAAATCATGCGAACTTTTCAAATCCGTATTTTCATAAATACTCAAATTGTCTTGCCTATCCAAAGTTGCCAAAAAGATTTGCTCTGGCTTTTCAAAACCTTGTGAAACCAATTGTTTTTGAAGCCACATTTCATCATGACCACAAGCCTGTAAATTTTCATGTAAAATTCGCCCATCGACAATCAAATTAACATCCAAGCTAGCTGGCTCAGGAGCCATGTTAAAATCAGCAGGTGTTGTAGGGCGATTGATGCTTTTTGGCAAAAAGCTAATTTTGCCATTTGTTTCCAAAATAGCGGTTTTTACTTCAGACAAATTAAAGTAGCCATTTACTCTACATTGTACGAGAAATTCATTTAAATCCAATTTTGCTGTTTTAAAATTTTTTCGATATAATTTTCCGTTATCCAACAAAACTAAGGAATTGCCATAAATAAATCGTCGTGCTTTTAAAGATTTTTCACATAGTAAAGAAATAGCAATGGCAACAAGTGCATATACAATCATTGCAACAAGTGGTTGCATGTAATCTGACTCCAAAGCAGTTGCCATTTCTGCCGCGATTGAACCAATCGTAATTCCAATTACATAATCAAACATACTAAGTTGTGAGATTTCCTTGTTTCCCATTAATTTTGCTAAAATAAACAACACGATTTCAGAAACAATGGATAAAATTATAACTTTTAAAATATCTTGCATAATAACCTCTTTTATTGTTTTTTGATTTTTGGTTTTGACACCAAAGATGCAATATAGCCAAAGAAAATCGCTGCCGCAATTCCACCTGCGGCTGCTTTTGTTCCACCAACAAAAGCACCAATTAGCCCGCTTGATTTTACTTCTTCAATAGCTCCTTTGGAAAGTAAATTTCCGAAACCAGTAAGAGGAACTGTTGCACCACAACCACCCCAATCAATTAAATATTTATACCAACCCAAGCCACCCAAAATGGCTCCAATAGTCACATAAGCAACCAAAATACGAGCTGGAGTTAATTTTGTTTTATCAATTAGAATTTGACCAATGATACATAAAATTCCACCTAAAATAAAGGCTTTTAAAACCATCATCCAATCCATAAAATTTCTCCTTTCTGTTAATTTTGCAAATCCGACGGAAATTGTGCTTCAATTGCCACAGCATGAGCAATTCCGGGAATACTTTCACCTTGTTGTGAACTTGTTGAATTCATTAACGCACCAGTTGGCATAAAAAGAATTTTTTGATATTTTTTCTCTTTAAACATATGAGAAATATACCCACTAAATACACTGGCACTACAACCACAACCTGAACCACCTGCATGTGTATCTTGTTTATCTTTATCGAAAATTAAGACACCACAATCATTATAGTTTGCTTTAATATTGTATCCTTTTGAATCCATTAAATCGATTAAAATTTCTTTTCCAATGTGACCTAAATCACCAGTAAAAATGGCATCATAATAACTTGGTTTTCGACCAGTATCTTTGAAATGACACAGTAGAGTATCTTGAGCAGCTCCCGCCATAGCGGCTCCCATATTATTGGCATCTTTAATTCCCATGTCGACAATTTTTCCGGGAGTAATAGCTGTAATATAAGGTCCATCTCCTGTTTTTGAAAGAACGGCAGAACCTGAACCAGTTACCGTCCATTGGCTAGATGGCGCACGTTGGTTACCAAGTTCTAGTGGAAAACGAAATTGTTTTTCAGCACTACAAAAATGGCTAGAAGCTGCGCAAACAACATTACAGGCAAAATCTCCGTCAATGCTCATAGAGCCTAATGTTAAGGCTTCGCCAAAAGTGGAGCACGCACCAAAAATTCCGAAAAAAGGGATATTGGATTCACGTAATCCAAAAGAAGACGAGATGCATTGATTTAATAAATCACCAGCAAAACAAAAATCTAATTCGCTAGAAGCTATTTTTGATTTAGCAATTGCCATATTAACCGTTTCTTTGATAATTTTGCTTTCTGCTTTTTCCCAACTGTTTTCACCCCAAAATTCGTCTTCTAAACATTGGTCAAAATACGGATTTAGGGGACCGTCTTTTTCTTTGGGTCCGACAATACAGGCGGTTGATAAAATATTGACGGGTGTTGACATTTTGTAACTTTGATTTCCTATTTTTTTCATACGATATTTTCCTTTCTTATGAGAGTACAAGGCACTGTGCCAATTAAACGTATTTTAGTTTTGGAGAGACAAGATGCCTTGTACCCAATTATTTGATGATGTAAATATACTTTCAGAGTTGGACACGGTGCCCAGTGTCCCTACATTAAATTAATGTGATAGATTGTGTGTTAAATATAATGTAGATAATACCAATAATAATACTGCTAGAAATTCCATAGACTAAAACGGGACCAGCGACGGTAAACATTTTGGCTCCAACACCAGTTACATAGCCTTCTGATTTGTATTCCATTGCGGGAGATACAACAGAATTAGCAAATCCTGTAATGGGAATTAAGGAACCTGCACCAGCGAATTTTCCAATTTTGTTGAAAATGTTAAGAGCAGTTAAAAAGGCACTGATGAAAATTAAAATAATCGAAACAATTGTGTAAGAAATGGTTTCGTCAATGCCACGCGTTTTGCAGATTTCAAATATGATTTGACCAATGGCACAAATCAGTCCACCAACCCAAAAGGCATTAAAGCAGTTTTTTAAAATGGGAGAATTGGGTGTTTTTTGGTCGACATATTGTTGATATTCTTCTTTACTATTAATTTGTTTCATAAGCGTTCCTTTCTTTTATAATATCAATTTTTATTTTTTACATATTGTCCGTATCGTCGCTAGGCGCAGATTGGAATGGTTCGATTCTGAATGAAATATCTAAATCTACCATATATTCTACGATTTTGTTTCCTGCGATATTGGCACGTTGTTCTAAAACAATTACATTTGTTAAATTGGTAATGGTTTTTGAGGCTTCGTCAATGGTTTTGACAATCGCATCTTTCCATGAAATATTGGAATATCCTGTTACCTTTATATGTTTTTCTGAATTCATAATTTCCTCCTTGTGAATTATTTTATGGTTATAGATTTTCCTAAAAATAGTATAAATATACATAAATTTGAAAAAATTTAATTGATGTATTAATTTTTTTATTTTGGGTAAAATACGATTGTTTAATATATACGGAAATAAGGGTTTTGTTATAATTTACGACAAAATGTTACAAAAATATTACAAAAATATTATATTTATATTACATTTACGGATTCTATTGACTTTTTGGAAAATTATGGATATAAATAGAATATAATGTTAAATTAAGTCAAAGGAGAAAAAGATGCAAAGCAGTTTAGGAATTTATATAGAGGAAAATATAATTAAATATGCCAAATTGCAAAAAGATAAAGACGATATAAAGGTTGAAGCTTATAATGTTGCATTTTATGACAATGACTTAGTAGCTACTTTGAATAGAATTATTAGTGAAACATATAGTTATAAAGTTCCAATTAGTGTCAATATTTCTGATGAAATATATCATACTTTTGAAATATCGACTTTGTTAAGCAAAAAGGATATGAAGAAAGCAATAGAGTTGGAATTTGAGATGTTATGCAGTGAAAAAGGGTATAATAAATCTTCAATTGAACAAAAATATATTATTGTAGATACGAAAGAAAATCCAGAAAAAAATAAGGCGTTAAGTATTATTGCCAATAAAAATGAAATTGCAAAACGAAAAGGTTTGTTTGGCGGAAAACGAATAACAACGATGACTCCAATATCAACCAGTATAGCTAATTTGGTAAATATCGATGGAAGAGAAAATATTGTAATTGTCAACATAGAAGAAAAAACCAAAATTACAACGATTATTGATGGACAACTTTATCAAGTAGATGTTCTAGATGAAGGAATGAAAGAAATTTTGGATAACATTAACAAAGTGGAAAATTCGTATTCAAAATCGTATGATGTATGTAGAAATATATCAGTATATACTCAAAATTCTTCTGAGTTATATGTTGAGACAAGCGAATATATGGATACGGTTACATCGACCTTATCTAGAATTGCAAGTGAAACAAAGAACATTATCAATGGTTTCTTTTCTAATATTGATAAAATCTATATAACTGGACTAGGAACTTGCATTAACAATGTAGATTTGTATTTCCAAGAATATATTTCATCTGCCAAATGTGAAATTCTGAAACCTTATTTTATTAATACAGCCTTGATGCAAGCGCCAATTAAAGAATACATTGAAGTGAATTCAGCTATTGCGTTGGCGTTGGATGGCTTGGGAATGGTTAATAAAGATATTAACTTTGCAAAAGGGTCAAATGGCGGTAACAGTGGTGGAGCATCTGTTTTGTCTGCTGAAGTAAGTTGGGATTCGATTAAAAGTTATTTTGGCAATTTGGGTGGTAATATTAGAAATGATTTTACTGAACCATTGCAAAGCTCAGATAAATTATTGATAAGAGGAATGGCAGCTTGTGTTATTGCATCTGTATTGTTTGTAGGGTTTGGCTTTGTGATAGAAAATCAATTGAACAAGAAAATTGATGAAGTTTCTCAAGCTTCACAAAAAGCGAAATTGGAATTAGCCAAATTAGATTCGGATATTCAAATTATTTCTACAAGAGGAGAAACATATCAAAAATTGATAGAAGAGCTAACCAATACGCCACAAGAGGAAACACCAACAAATTCAAATGAAAGAATTATTACAAAAGATTCCATTCCGAATTTGTTAAATAGAATCATGTTTGTAATACCAAAAAAAGTAAAATTAACTTCAATACAAAATACAGCTTCTAATCATATTGTGATTAAAGCAGAAGCAGAAAAATATGAACAATTGGGATATTTCAAAGCAGTTCTTTCAACAAATGAAATATTGAAAAATGTAAAATCTACCAGTGGTCAGAAGACAGGAACTGTTGTAGAAGTAACAATAGAAGGAGATTTGCCATGACAAGAAAAATAACATTATCCATTATTTTAATATTGTTAATATTTGGTTGTTATGAATTGTTTTTTGGACAGCATGAAGTGATTAGGCAAAGAGTTGCAAGTATTAGTCAATTAGAGAGTCTTAGTAAAAAGTTAGAGACAGCGTCTTTAGAGTTAGAAAAAAATTCTACAACAGATTTTGAACAAAAGAAAGCAGAATTAAAAGAAGCTATTAGCACTTATAATGAAAGCAAACAAGAGTATGAAGAAATCATACCTCAAACAGCAATCGATGCAACAGATGTAATTCTTGAAAATGAATTAAAAGATATTTATGATGTAGATTTCTTATGGACAATTGTTGGAAATTATGCCACAGAAGAAGGAATTAATTTAAAATTTGACATTAATAAAAATTTTACATCAGCAAGTTCGATTAATAATAAATCAAGCAATTATGTGGTATGTGATTTGAAGTTTGTGATTACTGGTAAATATATCAACTTAACAGATTTCATCTATGATATTGAAGATGACGATCGCTTGAATTTTGAAATCAATGATTTTTCAATGAGAAAAAATAGTGAAGAAGGCGGAGAATTGGAAGTTACTTTAAATGTTAGAGAGATAAAAGTAAACTCTAGCAATTTGATTGATGCAGCGTCTGCAGCGCCAAGAACAAATAAAATAGAAGAAGATGAAATGCAAACGATTGATTCAACATCAAATAACACAACCAATTCTACCAATATGACCAACACAACTACTAATACAATTTCCAATGATGTCAATTAACAAAGGAAGGGTAAAAATATGAAAAAAGGAAAAATGAATATAGTCAAAGAAGTATTTATTATGATTGTATTGATTCTATTAATCACATTGATTTTAGCGGTAGCATTATACGATTTCATACCAAATGATATTAATATTTCTGAAGCAATTGAATATACAGCAGATAGTAGTACAACATCGGTTAAGCAAGAAATTGCCTACACAAATCGTGGTGACACAACAGCAGATGATTCCCTATCTGATCAAGAAATGGTAACATCGCTAAAATCATACAGTGTAGAAGCGTCAGATTTGACAGTTTATGGACAAAAGAATTTATACAATAGTGGAAATTCAAATCCATTTGATTATGCAGAAGAAGCGACGACAAACAATCAAAATACGACGACACAACAACCAGAATCAAACACAACAAACAATGCAGGTGGAACAAGTAATACAGCAAATGTGGCAGAACCGTCACAAAACACAAATACAAACACACCACCTGCCACAAATTCAACGGTAGGAACCTTTTTTGAAAATCCTACATCTAAATAATTTCGTATATATTTAAAGTTTAAATATATAAAAATAAAATACAAAGGAGAGGTTTAAAATGAAAAATTTTAAGAAACAAAACGGTATTACATTGGTAGCGTTAGTCGTTACAATCATTGTATTACTTATACTAGCAGGAGTATCTTTAAGTTTAGTAGCAGGAGAAAATGGAATCTTAAAAAGAGCTACAAATGCAGCGGATGCAAATGAGATAGCAACAGCGAAAGAACAAGCAGGATTATTAATTTCAGATTTAGTTACAGGTTATTATGAGGAGAAATATGTAAATCATAGTATAGAAGAGAAAGTTAATAGTCAGTTAGCATATATTATAGCCGAAATAGGAGATGGTAAAACAGATAATGGAAATTATACTGTTACAGTCGCAAGAGTTACAGAAGGAACAGAAGGAACTATAACAGTTACAGGTGGTTCTTTACAATCAAGCTCAGGTAAAGCAAATCTTACAGGAACAATTTCAGAGAATGGTACAATAACATGGAACTAATTAAATAAATATTTCAAGAGGCATATACATTCCTGCTAAACAAGTGTATGTCTCTTTTATAAACTAAGAAGAGAAGGAAAGATATGGACTTATTTTTAAATTGTATGATATTTATCATGGGCACTTTTTTTGGAAGTTTTTTCACCTTAGCTGTTTACCGTATTCCTCTGAGAAAAGACATCACACATGAACATTCATTTTGCCCAAGTTGTAACCACAAATTAGGAATTTTAGATTTAATTCCTATTTTTAGTTATCTATTTTTAAAAGGAAAATGCAGATATTGTAAAGAAAAAGTCAGAATTCGTTATTTGGCTTTAGAAGTCCTATCAGGAATTGTTTTTTTAGTTGCGTATCAATCTTTCCATATACAAAACATTATTTTTGATTTGGCTAAAATGATTTATTTTGTATTTTTTGTAATGATGTATGTTACCTTAGTCATCATTGCAGGGATTGATAAAGAATATAAAAAAATCAATTCATCTGTTTTATTATTTGGCGCTATTTGCCAAATGTTATATATATTATATCTATATGTAATAGAAGATACTAGTAGGTATAGATATAGCATATATTTTGCTATCTTTGTTTTGCTATTTATCATAAATATAATTCTACAAAAAAGAAAAGAAAGTTATTTTTTTAAACTTTTTACTTTATGTCTGTATGTACAAGCGGTTTTTGGCGTAAGGGCAACGATAGTCATTTTGCTTTTGAGTATGTTAATCCGTCGTATTTATTATGTTTTCAGAAAAGAAAAATATAGAAAAATTTCCGATGTACCAGCTGGCTTTTTCATTGCTATTTTAACAGTTACATATGCAATTGCGAAAAATTTTGTAGAATTTTATAACATATAAAGGAATGTTTAGGATGAACAAAAAACAAAAAATCAATCAATTAAATAATCAAAGTGGTATGACGGCTGCAGATGCATTAATGGGATTACTCATTATTATTATCACAATAGGCGTTATTGCAATGGTTTATACCAACCTTGTAATAGGTGCCAGAGGAGTAGACCGAAAAACAGGCGCTACCAGAATTGCAACCAATCTTTTAGAAAATATAGAAATGGTTTATTATGAGGAAGTAGAAAAAAAATTAGAAGAACTTTCAAAAAACAATGGTCCTGTTACACATGTTGGTAATACCTATATTATTAATGGTAGCAGAGAGAGTCAAGAAGATACAGCAGTTTTTGATACCAAAATTCCAGCAGGATACACAGTAGAAATTTTAATAGAGGAACCAGAAGAAAATGCACTTGACTTACTAAAAAAAATAACAGTTAAAGTACGTTATAATACCAATAATAATGAAGAAAATGTTGCATTAAGCAAGGTAATTGAGAAAGAGCAAATTAGGGAATGCAATTCTCCACAATTTGAAAACGAATATTTAGAACAATTAGGTGTTTCGAAAGACACTTGTGTGATGTCCTATCAGAGCGCAGAGAATTTAACTGGAAAATCTATTATTTGTCCAATTAAATATAATGGGCAAAATTATGAAATTATGACAAATAAAGAAGAAATAAAAGGAATTTGGTATAGTTACTCCAATAAACAATGGGCACGAGTTTTAGTTTTATCTGCAAGTGAATATAATGAATGTATCAATAATTCTAGTAAAATTTCAGAGAAATTAAAGGAAAATCAAAGCCAGAAATCGTATGTTTGGGTGCCAAGATTTGGTGTAAAAAGTGGTGGAAATCTGTTTGGAGATACTTTTTTTAAATACAAAAATGCAGATTTAGCAATTTTAAATTCGTATGGTGATGGAAATAATTTCATGAAAAATGATTTAGATTTAGAAGGCTCTATCGATTGGTCAAATGCAAATGGAATTTCTTTTGAGGAAAATAATCAAGAATTAGTTGGGAAGTGGTGTTTGTATTCTACGTTAGAATCTACTTCCAATGTCAATGAATTAGCTTATAAATTAAATCAATCACAGTATGGACCATTGAGAGAGTATTAGTAATTTATGGTAATTTGCAAAAACATATTTATTTGTTAGAAAAATTATAGTATAATATTTTTAAGGGAAAAGACAAAAGAGGAGGAAAAGTACGTATGAACGGAAGAAGTCCAATTGGTGTAGAATTAGTAAAAAGAGGAGTGGTAAAAGAAACCGATATTGAAACAGCGATTCAATATCAAAAACAGCATCCTGACAAAAAATTAGGAGATATTTTAAATATTTTAAACCTATGCCCACAGCGAGAATTAATCCGTGCAATGGGACAAATATTAGGAGAAAATGTTATCATTCTTACCACAGATGATGTAAAAATTCAAGAAAATAAATATATGAGCTTAGATATTTGTAAAGAATGTAAAGCAATTTTGTTTGATATTATTGGAAAAAGGGCAAAAGTATGTTTCGCAGATACTGCTAATAGCAAAGCGATTGAGCAAGTTAGATTAATTTTGCTAAAACATAATTTAATTATGGAAAGATATTTAACGTTTGAAACCAATATAGAAACTGTTATTAAATCATTAGAAAACAAAGAAGAATCAACCATTGTTGATTCCGTTGATATTACTAAGTTAGTTGATACGATTATTCGCTCTGGTATGGAAAAAAGAGCAAGTGATATACATATTGAGCCATTAGAAGATTCGTTAAGAGTGCGTTTTAGAATTGATGGCGAATTAATTACAGTTGCCAATATTGAAAAAAAGAAACAAACGCAATTAATTGGTAGATTAAAAGCTATTTCTAATATGCATCAAGAAAAACAAGAGGCACAAGATGGTACGATTAGTTCGTATCAAGATTATAATATTCGTGTTGCTTCTCAAAGAACGATTGATGGTGAGAAATTTTGTTTAAGATTACTAAAGAAAAATGAAGGAATTAGAAGCATATTTGATTTAGGATTTCCAACAGATGAAGGCTATTTAAAAAAATGTTTTGATAAAAGAAATAGTATTACCATTGTAGCCGCGCCAACAGGGCAAGGTAAAACAACGACATTATATAGTATTTTGGATTATTTAAATCGACCAGAAATCAATATTACAACGGTTGAGGATCCCGTAGAAATTAGAGTGCCAGGAATCAATCAAATAGAAATTGATGAAAAATCAACTTTTGCTTCATCATTAAGATCAATTTTGAGAAATGACCCAGATATTATTTTATTAGGAGAAATTCGTGATCTTGAATCAGCCGAAATCGCAATTCAGGCAGGACAAACAGGTCATTATGTGTTATCGACGATTCATACAATTAATGCAATAGAAGTTATCACAAGATTAAGAAAAATGGGAATATCAGATTATGATATTTCAAGTACGCTTGCAACAGCAGTTTCACAAAGATTGGTTAGAAGAATATGTCCGCATTGTGCAGTAAAAAGAGAATTTAGTAAAGATGAAAAGAATTTGATTAATAAATTTGGAGAAAGGTATCATGTGAATTTTGACTTTGCCAAAAAACATACTTACGATACGAAAGGTTGCCCAAAATGCAATCATACAGGTTATTTAGACAGAGTCGCTGTATTTGAAGTCTTAGAATTAACCGATGAGATAAAAGATTTGATTGTGACAGGTGCTTCTAGTTTAAAAATTCGAGATATGGCTTTTGAGCAAGGATATAAACCATTGGTAATAGATGCTTTTAAAAAGGTATTAGATGGTGTTACGACTGTTGAAGAAGTGAACAAGAGATTAGCATTATACTAAAGAGGGGGAAAAATAAATGATATTAATTGAAAGTATAATAAAACAAGCAATTGAAAAGGATGCGTCTGACATTCATTTAATTAATGGGTTAAAACCAATGCTCAGAATTGCCAGAGCACTTGTTGAAATCAAGGAAATAGACCCTTTGGACGAAGCGACTTTGTATGAGATATACGATTATATCGTAAAAGGAAATGTAGAAAAAAATGAAGAATATATGCAAAAAAGAAGGTTAGATACGTCACTTGTTTTTGAAAATGTGCGTTTGAGGGTCAATAGTTCTTTTGCTGATGAAGCACCGATTTTTACAATGCGTATTATCAAAGATACACTGCCAGCGTTTGAAGAATTAGGGGTTCCAGAAGTTGTAAGAACCATGACACGTCAGCCACAAGGTTTAATGCTTGTGACTGGTAAAACTAATTCAGGAAAAACAACCACTTTGAATTCTCTGATTGATGATATTAATCAAACGCAAAACAAAAAGATTTTAACTTTGGAAAATCCAGTTGAGTATCGACATCAAAGCAAAAAATCACTGATTATTCAAAAAGAAGTAGGACCTGGAATGGATGTACCTACCTTTATTGATGGTGTTAAAAATTCTCTAAGAGAGGATTGTGATATTCTAGTAATTCGGAGAAATTAGAGATAAAGAAACGATGGAAGCGGCAATTGATATGGTTGAATCTGGACATTTAGTAATTGGAACTTTGCATACCAAATCTTGCGCAGAAACGATTGACAGAATGATTAACTTCTACGAAGTAAGAGATCAAGCAACTGTGAAAAATTTGCTTTCAACTTTGTTGAAAATGGTGGTTTCTCAAAGATTATTAAAATCACAAGTGACTGGAAAATTAGTTTTAGTTCCAGAAGTTATGGTAGTGGATAATACAATTGCAGCTTGTATACGAAAAGAAAAATTCAATATTTCAGAAATTGAAGATACAATTCAAAGTAATATTGATAAGGGCAGTATTGGATTGATTAATTCATTAGCCAAATTGTATGTAACTGGTCAATTGTCATTAGAGCAGATAAAATCACAAGTAGAAGAGAGAAATTATGAAACATTAAATCGAACCATTATGCAATTAAATGTAAGAATGAAACGTTAACATTTACTTGTGGTTGACAAAACAATATTAAAAACAGGAGGTTATAAAATGCCAACCTATATCTATAAAGCAATGACCAAACAAGGTCAAATTGTAAAAAACAGAATTAATGAAAGTAGCAAAATAAGTTGTATTAAAAAGCTAAAAAGAAATGAGTTAGCTCCGATTAGTGTTGTTCAGACACTAAGATTAGAAAAAAGGCAAAAAAGAAAACCAAGAAACTTTAGATATTCAAATTCTGAGCGAAAGAAAATAGGTGCTCAAAAAGCAGAAAATACTGCTAAAATGCATAAAATGACTGTACGAGAAAGAATTTTATCGAAATTTGCTATTGAAAAAAAGATTACAGCCAGAGATATTCGTATTTTTACACAGAATTTTTATCTTTTGAAAAAAGCCAATTTTAACAACGTACATGCCTTATCTACGGTAATGGAAAATACAGAAAATCCAAGTTTGAAATTAATTATTGAAGATATCTTGTATGGTGTTGAAGCGGGAGAATTTATGCATACAACAATGGAATATTATTCAAATATTTTCCCTTATATTTATATTAATTTGATAAAAGTAGGAGAGCTTTCAGGTTCTTTGGATTTATCGTTAAAACAAGCGATAAAATATTTGGACGAAAGTGAAGCCTTAAAAACAAAATTAAAAAGAATTTTAATTCCGAATATAGGAATGTTTATTGGTATTATTATCATGCTTTTTGTGTGTGTAATTGTAGGAGTTCCTGCGATACAAAATATATTTGATCAATTAGGAAGCACAGAGCAATTGCCATGGATTACGTTATGGTTTGCTAATGTAGTAGATTTTTTGATGAAAACATGGTATCTGTGGTTTACCATTTTTGTTGGTACAATTGTTGGAATCGTTTTGTACATAAGAACACCAGTTGGTCGCTATCATTTTGACACATTTAAATACAGAATGCCGATTTTTGGAAAATTGATTTATTTAATTGACTTTTCAAGATTGTTAAAAAATATGTTACTGAATTTACAAAATGGTATTCGAATTCAAGATGCCCTTGATGTTAGTAAATCTGTTATCAACAATACGATTATGCTTTCTATGATTGATGTTGCTGTCAATAATATATACATTGGTAAATCTTGGATTGAACCTTTTGAACAAGCCAAATTTTCAAATCCAATGACAGTTGAAATGCTAAAAATTGGTATGAAAACGGACTTGACAGAAATGATGGATAAATTAGTAGAATACATGGATATTGATATTGATAATACATTAGATAAAATCATGAAAGTATTACCAGAAATTGCGTATGCGATTGTTGGTATTGTGTTGATATTCTTCGTAGTAGTTGTTTTAGTGCCTTGTATTCAAATCTACATGGGTGGATTCTTGTTCTCAGCATACTCATCTTACATTTAAAGAACATTGTTAAAAAAATAACATGGCAAAGCGTCATGTTATTTTTTTGTAGCAATATTACAATTACATTACATTTTGCCAAAACAATTGAAATTTGTAAACGAATAGTTTATAATAAAAGAGTAGGATTTAATTATAAATCTGAAAATTGAAGGAGGAAAAATGAAGCAATGGAAGAAATCCATCAAAGCATTGAAACTGTATACACAAACAACATAGTTTTAAAAGATTTAAAACACATATGTTTGAAAATAGGAAGAAGAAAGACAAAGTTATGTGTAGATTATCTAAGCATAAGTTGTCTTTTTGCACATAAAAGTAGCAAAAAGGTGAAATAAAAAAAGGGAGGAAAAGAAAAATGAAAAAGAAAGAAAGAAGAAATCTATTAATATTGGTAATTGTAGGAGTAATAATCCTAGCAATTCTGGCAGGAGTAAGAAACAGCAAACAAAAAGAATTAGGAAAAACGCAAGAGCAAGAAGGGGAACAAACAACCCAAACACAACAAGTAGGAGAATATGAGCAACTTTTAGAAGATGGAACCAAAATAAACACAAGTGAAGAACTAAAAAAAGACAAAGAAATTGAAGGAATTAAAATAAGCAACATCCAACTAAGTCAGCAAAATGGCCAAACAGTGTTATTAGCAGACGTAACAAATCCAGGTCAAACAGAAACAGACGTTATAGGAATAAAAATCATAGTTCTAGACAAAGAAGGAAATGAAATAGGGGAAATACCAGGAGCCATCTCACCATTAAAAGCAGGAGAAACCAAGCAATTCAACACAGGAATAACCCAAGACTACAGCAATGCATATAACTTCAAAGTAGAAAAACAATAAAGACGGTAAAATAAATTCCGAAAAAATGGAGGAAAAGCCATGAAGCAAAAAGAAAGAGGAATTACGCTATCAGCGTTAATCATAACCATAATAGTACTACTAATCTTAACAGGAGTAAGCATTAGCTTAATCACAGGAGAAGAAGGAATCATAAGTAGCACAATAAGCGCAAGGAAAAACTACGAAATAGCGCAATACAAAGACCAAATCGACATAGCCCAAGTAAATGCGCACCTGCAAGACTGGAAAGAAGAAAAAACAGGAGAAGAATTATTAGGGGAAATAGAAAAAAGACTAGAAAACGGAGGGAACTTTAAAGGTTCAAAATTCACCCAACACCCAGAATACAAGCCACCAACCCTACTCATAAACACAAAAGAAGGATACTTATTCAAAGTAACCGAAGAAGAAGTCAAATACATAGGAAACCAAGAAGAAATGGGAGACATAGGAGACATAACAACAGCAGACATACAAATAAAAGTAACGCCAAGCGAATGGACCAACCAAAACGTAAAAGTAAGCATAAAAATAACCAACGAAAACTATGAAAATCACCAAGACAACTACGAAATCAAATACCAAATAGGAAATGGAAAAAAGGAAACATATAAAAATGAATTTGAAGTAGAACAAAATAATATCATAAAAGTAGAACTCAACAACAAACCAGTAGGAACATTAATAGCAACATGTCATATCACAAACATAGACAAAGTGGAGCCAAACATAACAAAACTAGAAGTAAACAATGAAAAATGGACAAACCAAGAAATAACAATAACAGGAAAAGCAACAGACAACGCAAGCGGAATCATAGGATACGCATGGACAAACACAGAAGAAGAGCCAGAAAGTTGGGAAGAAATAAATCAAACACAAGCAAACGAAGAAATCAGCCAAAGCAAAACCCTAAGAGGAGAAACAGACAACAAGGCATGGTACTTCTGGGTAAAAGACAAAGCAGGAAATACAAACAAAAAGAAAATAGAAATAAACAACATAGACACCACCAAAGCAGAAATAAAACTAACAGCGAGCCCAACCACTTGGACCAACAACAAAGTAACATTAACCGCCCAAGTAACAGACGCAAAAAGTGGAATCATAGGATACGCATGGACAGACCAAGTAGAAACAGAAGGAACCATAAAATGGAACACAATCGGAAGCACAACAAGCACAACCCAAACAAAAGAACTAACCAGCGAAGCAGACAACAAAACCTGGTACTTCTGGGCAAAAGACGAAGCAGGAAACACAAACAATACAGCCATAACCATAAACAACATAGACAAAACCGCGCCAACAGCAGGAATAATGAACATGATGACATTTGAAGAAGGAACAATTTTTGCTAGCTGTACCCTAACCGCAAAACGGAACCGGAGTATGGAGTATAAGCATGGCACCACCAAGAGGAGGAAGCGATTTAGAAATCAGTCAAGACGGAGGAGCAACCTGGAGTAGATATTATGAAGGAATGGAAATATCAGCATACAACAACAATTACGTATGGGCAAGATGCAATTATAATGGAAAAATATATGGAAAAATAAACTTTGTAACAGGATATCAAGGCGTAAATATGTGCAAAGGAGAAGCATATACAAGCGGAAGTTGGACAAATAAAGATGTAAGCATCGAACTAAACAACGGAACAGACAATTTAAGCGGTCACAAAGAAACCGTATACGACATAACAGGACCAGTAAACAAAAGCAATCAAAAAAATGGAATGATATTGAACCAAGAAGGAACCTACACAATAACCGTAAGAACAACAGACAACGCAGGAAACACAGCGGAAAATAATTACACTATAAAAATCGACAAAACCAAGCCAACAGTAAGTTTAGAAGTAAATACAACAAGCTGGACCAATCAAAATGTAGTCTTGACAGGAAAAGCAAGAGACACTGTTAGCGGAATAGTAGCATATGGATGGACAAAAACAAGTACAGAACCAACTGGAACAACCACAACACAAGAAATAGGAAAATGGAATAATATAACAAAAACAACAGGAGAAATAATAAAAACATTAACAACAGGATCAAATAATACAGCATGGTATTTCTGGACAAAAGATGAGGCTGGAAATACACAATATGCAATTAAACAAGTAAGTAACATAGACTTAATAAAACCAGAAATAACGCTAACAGCAACTCCAACTACTTGGACAAATGAAAAAGTAATCTTAGAAGCGACAGCAACAGATAATGAAAGTGGAATTGTAGCATATGCATGGACAGACCAAGTTCTTTCTGCAGGAAATATAAGTTGGACTAAAATTGGAGACACAGGAATTTCAACAACAATACAAGATAAAGAATTAACAACAGAAGCGGACAATAAAACCTGGTATTTCTGGACAAAAGACCAGGTAGGAAACACAAATAATGCATCAATAAGAATAAGCAACATAGACAAAACAGATCCAACCTCAGGAACAATGACCATGAAATTAGGAAGTAGTACAGGAGCAAATTATACAAATGATACTTGGACAAAGCAAAATGTATATATAGCATTAAATAGTGGTTCAGATGATAGAAGTGGAATTGAAACAACAGTATACAATATAAATGGACCAGGAATCAATTTAACAGGTCAAACCGCATCAAGAACCTTGACAACAGAAGGAACCTATAAAATAACAGTAATTACAGCAGACAACGCAGGAAACATCACAGTAAAAGACGACTATACCGTAAAAATTGACAAAACCGCACCAACAGCAGGAACTTTAAATATGGTAGCAGTAAGTGGAGGCACAGTTCCAATAAATTATCAATTAGAACAAGCAGGAACAGGAATGTGGAGATTGACAATAACAGCAGAAGGAATAAGCAGTATACAAATTAGTCAAGATAATGGGGCAAGTTGGAAAAATTACACACCAGGAATGGAAGTAAGTTATCTAGGATATTCATATTTAAATGTAAGAGGATTTGGATATTCGAATGGAGATGTATCTGGAAAAATAGATTTAGTCACAGGAAACAATACAGTGGAACTTACATCAGAGGCTAGTTATACAAGTGGAACCTGGACCAATAAAAACGTAAGAATAGAACTAAACGACGGAAAAGATAATTTAAGTGGAATTAAATCAACAGTGTACAATATAACAGGTCCAGGAATGAATTTAACAAATCAAACAGCCACAAGAACGTTGACAACAGAAGGAACTTATACAATAACTGTAAAAACAACAGATAATGTAGGAAATACAGCAAGTAGAAGTTATACCGTAAAAATCGACAAAACCAAGCCAACAGTTGGAACTTTGGAAATGACAATACCTGGTCAAGAGCGAGTAGTTGCAAATTTCAATTATACATCAACTATGACAGGAACTTGGGCTACAATTAAATTAACTGACGCTCCTTATGTTTCAAACATTCAGTATAGGGCAAATGATAGCGAATCTTGGAAATCAGTAGCAGTAGGAGAAAGTATCGGTTGGGATACACGCGCGAATGGTAGTTACCTAAGTTTGCAAGCAGATGATCTTATGCATGGTGGTAAGGTTACAGGAAAGGCAACTTATGGAAGTACTATAGGTGACTGGATTGGAAGAGGAAACGGACCTTATACTAATAATTCATGGACGAATCAAAACGTTAGTATTTTATTAAATAATGGATCAGATTCGCTAAGTCAACATAAGTCAACAGTATATAATATAACAGGTCCAGGAATGAATTTAACAAATCAAACAGCGGCAAGAACGTTGACAACAGAAGGAACCTACACAATAACAGTAAAAACAGAAGATAATGCAGGAAATACATCACAAGGTAGCCCTTACACTATTAAAATTGACAAAACTGCACCAACAGTAGGAACTTTAG
This sequence comes from uncultured Clostridium sp., assembly GCA_947648495.1. Taxonomy (GTDB): domain Bacteria; phylum Bacillota; class Clostridia; order TANB77; family CAG-508; genus Scatovivens. The sequence goes on along the minus strand of CANSOA010000002.1, from coordinate 149,882 downwards.
ATATGAAAATAGGCAACCAAGTACTGGGCGAATTCAATTATACAGGAACTGTGACAGGAACTTGGCATACAATTAAATTAACTCAGACCCCTTATGTTTCAAATGTTCAGTATAGCACGGATAATGGTGCAACATGGAATATAGCAACACTAGGAAAAGAGATTGGTTTTGATGCGCGTACAGGTAGTCTAAGATTGAAAGCAGATGATCTTTTGCATGGTGGTATTGTTACAGGAAGTGCAAGTGGTGGAAGCACGGTAGGTATCTGGTTTGGACAAGGTCCTTATTATGGGGATGCATGGACGAATCAAGATGTTGACATTTCATTATCAAATAATGGTTCAGATTCATTAAGTGGACATAAGTCAACAGTATATAGAATAAGTGGACCAGTTAATGTAAGTAATCAAACAGGAGCAAGAACATTAACAGTTAGTGGAACGTATACAATAACAGTAACAACAACAGATAATGCCCAAAATACAAAGAGTAATGTTTATACAGTAAAAATTGATAACTCAGAGATAACACCAGGAACACTAACCATGAAATTAGATAACATCAATGGTGCAGTATATAAGAGTAATACTTGGACAAACCATAATGTATTTATGAAACTAAATAATGGGTATGCAGGAGGTTTGGCAACTACAACAAAATATACTGTATCTGGACCAGAAAATTATAACAATCGAACAGGAGATTTAACCTTAACTAAAGCAGGAACATACGAAATAACAGTAACAACAGCAACTCAAAGTGGAAACTCACGTGCAAACTTATATAAAGTTAAAATTGACAAAACGAACCCATCAGCTATTATCAGTTTAAGTAGTTCAAAAATAACAAAAGGAGAATCAGTAAAAGCAAAAGTAACACATACTGATAGTGATAGTGGTGTGGATACAACAAAGTGTAAATATGTATTTAATACAAACGCATCAGCAATTGGAACAAATGCAAGCAGTTATACAGGAGGAACATTTAGTAGTGATTCTCAAGACTTGACATTTACTCCAACTACAGGAGGAAACTATTATCTACATGTATTGACGACAGATAAAGCAGGAAATATAAAAGAGACGATATCAGGTGCAATTAATGTACATCAGCATACGATAACGACAAGAACAACCACAGAAGAATATGATTATTGTTCACATTATCATGCATCTGCTGGTGGTACATGGTGGATTGACCAAAAAGGAGCGTTTAGTGACACGTATTATGGATGTTTCACATATCCTACCACCTGTGGTGAGATATTTAAACCTGATTTGGGATATGGATTACCAAAGGTAACAGGAAAAAAAAGAGATAAACTTACGAATGGAAAAAAATGCTATGCGTGTGGTAGAGTCTCAACAAAAGCTAACCCTGTTTGGCAGTGGGAATGGGAAAGAGAATGTAATGCTTGCGGAAATAGGTTCGTTGTTACCACTTTGAAGTGGAGTGAGAGTCACTATTGTTCTGGAGGATGTTACGAAAGCATGTATGCGGGAAGTAAGTACTATTGTCCAAAACCATATTATTATGTAAATTGTGGATTGACAGAGGGCAACCATGAATACTATAGAAATGTAACGACCTACACATGTACAGGATGTGGAGATTCTACAACATACTATCATGCGGCTAGCTCAGGATATTGTAACACATGTGGTTCAGTACACAGTGTTCCAGCATCAGGTAGTGCAAACTTATAAAAGTTTAAATCCAATATATGCAAGATAATTAACAATCGAGATGAATTTGAAAGTTCCTCTCGATTGTTTTTTTAAGAGGAAAATAATTTATTTCAAAAGTGAATTTTAGATAGATTTACCCCCAACCAATTGACATTCCTCCAATAAATTTATATAATATAATTAGAGGAATATTAACTAAAAATAAAAGGAGTAAAATGCAAAAACAAGAATATATTTTAGAGAAACAAGAATCGTTTGAACCAAAACATATTTGTGAATGTGGGCAATGTTTTCGTTGGAATTTAGAGGAAAATGGCAGTTATACTGGTGTAATAAAAAAGGCAGTTATAAGTGTAAAAAAACAGAATCAAAAAATTATTTTTAAAGGAATGTGCGAAGGTGACTTAAAACAAATTGTAACCGATTATTTTGATTTAGATAACAATTATCATAAAATAAAAGAAAACCTTGCTAAAATCGACGTTTTTATGCGAACTAGCGTACAATTTGGAGAAGGAATTAGAATTTTGCATCAAGATTTGTGGGAATGTATCATTTCGTTTATTATTTCTGCGAATAATAATATTCCACGTATTAAAAAAATTATTGAGAAAATTTCTAAGGCGTATGGAACAAAAATAGAATTTGAAGGAAAAGATTATTATACTTTTCCAACGCCAATGCAATTGTCAAAAGCAAGTGTGCAAGATTTAAGAAATTTAGGATTAGGTTTTAGAGACAAGTATGTGTATCATACAACAAAAATGGTTTTGGAAAAACAGGTAGATTTGGAGCAAATAAAATGTTTAGACGATTCCAAAATCATACGTAAAGAACTTCTAAAATTGGATGGCATTGGTCCCAAAGTGGCAGATTGCATTATGCTATTTTCTTTGAAAAGATGGGACGTTTTTCCGATTGATGTGTGGGTAAGAAGAGTTATGAATGAGCTTTATATTCATCAAGAAAGGGAAGAAAAAATAAGTAGAAAAGTATTAGAAGAATTGGCAGAAGAAAAATTTTTGAAAATGGCAGGAATAGCCCAACAATATTTATTTTATTGGAAACGTGAAACTGCGTAAAGGAGAAAATATGAGAAAAAAAAATCAAGAGGGTTTAATCCATATCATTGTTTATTTGTTGATATTTTGTATCTTTCTATTTACTGTGTATGCGTGTTTAGATATTCTTGAACTGATTGAAGTACCAGAAGAATACAGTGTTGCAAACTGGTTTTCAAAATATACAGATTATGGAAAAATGCAAGAATATGATGAAAATAGCGATGAAACCGTACAAAATATGAATAAAAAAGTAAGAGTTGAAATGGAGGAAACAGGTCAAAAATCGAACATAGACATAGAAATACCAACCATAAATCATTATCAATCATTGCCAGCTAATTCAGGTAACAAAGTACATAAATCTACATTTTTATATTATGACCAATTAGACGATTATGCAAAAATTATTTATACAGAACTAGAGAAGAATTTAGACAAAATGAAATCAGGAACCTATAATGTACAATTTGGTAAGACTTTTAATGATTTGTTACAACAAGAAAATGGAGAAAATGTGCTAAACAATTCATTTCAATTAGCCATAAATGCTTTGAATTTTGACAATCCTGAATTGTTTTATATCGATATTTCCAAAGTTTATTTGTTAACCAAAATTTCAACCAGACTTTGGTCAACTACATATGAAGTAGAAATTGGAGCTAGTCAAGGGCAAAGTTACTTAAACCCATCTTTTGCGAATGAAGAAGAAGTAAACCAAGCCATTGAAGCAATTGAAACAGAGAAAAATAAGATAAAATCGAATTTAAGAGGAAGCATTGAAAATCAAATCAGAGGTGTACATGATTATTTAGTCGAGAATTTGGAATATGATAGCACCATATCAAAAGATAATATTTACAATATTTATGGAGCATTAATCAGTCGTTGCACCGTATGTGAAGGCTATGCACGTAGTTTTAAAGATATTATGGATGATTTGAATATTCCTTGTTTAATTGCATGTGGAATTGGCGTCAATAGTACAGGAGAAACGGAAAGTCATGCTTGGAATTATGTGATGTTAGATGGAAATTGGTATGCCATTGATGTTACTTGGGATGATCCAATTATTATAGGAAATGGGCGTGTTGGAGACAGTGTAAAATATCGCTACTATTTAAAAGGCTCAAATGACTTTTTTACCAATCATAAAGAAGATGGAGCCATTGTGGGAGATGCGAATTTTAAGTATCCAACTTTAAGTATGGAGAATTATTAAAGCAATGAAATGGAGAAATGATGGAGGAAAAACAGGTAAAGCTAAAAATTGTATATGGAAGAAGTGGCACAGGAAAAAGTCAATATTTGTATCAAGAAATCGACAAAAAGATTGAGAAATTCAAGAATATTTATATTATCGTTCCCGAACAAAGCAACTTGACAAGTGAGAAAAAATTTTTTGAAATTACTGGCAGAAAATCATTATTTCAGGTGCAAGTTTTGACGTTAAGCCGAATGGCCTATCGAATTTCCAATGAAATTGGTGGAGAAACGGCTCATTTATCCAAAGTTGGCAAAGCAATGTTGATTTATGATTTATTAAAAAGTCATAAAAAAGAACTTAATTTTTTAGGAAAATCAGAAAAAAACGTGTCAATTGTTGAGCAAATGTTTACTGAATTTAAAAAACATAATGTGTCTGTACAAGAGTTGAAAGATTTGGAATTAGAGGACAAATACACAGCTTTGAAATTAAAGGATATTTCGATGTTATACGAAAAATACGAAGAACGCATAGCGAATCATTGGATGGATGAAAACGATGTTTTAACCTGTTTAGCAAACTCCATAAAAGATTCAGAAATGTTTCAAAATTCTAGCATTTTTATTGACGAATTTTTCGGATTTACGCCTCAAGAATATGTCATTTTTGAAGAATTGTTGAAAAAATGTGACGAAATAACAGTAACAGTAAATTTAGACAAAATTCAGACGCACCAAGCAAAAGAAAGTGATATTTTTTATTTTAATCGTTTGTATGCCAAAAAGATGTTAGAAATTGCAACCAAACAAAATGCCAAAATTGAATTGGTAAATTTGGAGAAAACGCATCGTTTTAAAACACAGGAATTATTATGTTTAGAAGAAAATTTGTATCAGGCAAACAAAATTTATGAGAAGAAAACAGAAAACATCGAATTATTTTTAGCCAATAATCCGTACTCTGAGGTCGAAAATGTGGCGAAAAAAATCTATGATTTAGTCAAAAATCATAATTTCAAATATAGACAAATTGGATTAATTGCCAATGATATAGAAAACTATGCGCAAGAGGCAAAAGCAATTTTTACCAAATATGAAATTCCGATTTTTATTGACGAAAAAAAAGATTTAAACCAAAATATATTAATTCAATATATTCTTGCGCTTTTGGCTATTTTTGAGCAAAATTGGTCATATGATGCGGTTTTTAATTATTTAAAAATTGGACTTTTAGATTTGGGTTATTCTGATATTTGTATGCTAGAAAATTATTGTAAAAAGTGGGGGATTCGAGGAAAAAAATGGCAAATGCAAGAATTTAATTATGAGCCACTCAATAGCAATCAAGAAAAACTAGAAGAGCTTCGAAAACAAATTGTAAATCCATTGCTAAAATTTAAAGATAGTTTTATGAAAAACAAAACAGTCTCAGAGCTCACACAAAATATTTATGAATTTTTACTAGAAAATAACATTATTGCCAATTTGGACAAGAAAATAAAAACTTGTAATTGTCTTGAACTTGCAAATGAATATCAGACAAGTTATAAAATTTTAATTAGCATTTTACAAGAAATGGTGAATTTATTTGGCGAGGAAAAAATCACGTTTGAAAAATACAAAGAATTATTAATCGTTGGAATTCAAGCTTCTGAATTAGGCAAAATTCCTGCTACACAAGATCAGGTCATTTTAGGAGATTTGGACCGAACCAGAAATAATAAAATAAGAGCTTTATTTGTATTAGGCATGAATGATGGCATTTTTCCAAAAGTAAACAGACAAGAAGGTTACTTGAATGATAATGACAGAATATTGCTACAAGAAAGCGGAATTGAGCTTGCTAAAACATCACTAGATTTAGTTTACGAAAGCCAATTTAATGTATATAGGACGCTTACGATTCCAGAAGAAAAATTATTTTTAAGTTATGCTTCGTCAGATAAAGAAGGAAAATCCATTCGTCCTTCAATTATGATAAAAAAAATAAAGCGTATTTTTCCTCAAATTACACAAAAAAGTGATGTCGTACAAAAACAATATGAGATTACAAATGAAAAAGCGACTTTTGAAGAGGCTTTGGAAGTCTATCAGCAATATTTAGAAGGAAATTCAATCGAAGAAAAATGGAAAGAATTATTGCTTTATTTTTATCAAAAAAATAAAAAAGAGTTTACAAAAGCGGTATCTGGTATGAGTTATACCAATCAAGCTGAGAAAATTTCACTGGAAAATATCAGAAAAATGTATGGAACAAATCTAAAAACGACAATTTCGCGATTGGAAAATTACCGAAAATGTCCATTTTCGTTTCATATGACCTATGGACTAAAATTAAAAGAAAATGACAATTTTCAAATGACAAGCATTGATACAGGTTCCTTTATGCATGAAGTTATTGATTTATTTTTTAATCATATTGAGGAAAATAAATTAGATTTAAAATCCATTTCAGAAGAAAAAATGCAACAAATAGTGGAGCAAATCATAGAGGAAATTTTGCAAACTTCGCGTTATTATTTATTTTCAAGCTCTGCCAGATTTCGCAGAATGACAAGAAGGTTAAAAAAAGTGGTTTTACAGTCAATGGAATTTATCTTATATTCCCTAAAACACAGTGATTTTCAGCCAATTGGGCATGAAGTGGAATTTGCTAGTACAAGCAAATATAAACCAATTAAATTGCAATTGGATTCGGATGAAACGATTGAAATTATTGGCAAAATTGACCGAGTGGATGTGGGGAAATTAAATGACAGAGAATATGTCAGAATTATTGATTATAAATCCCAAATCAAAAGACTGGACTTAAATCAAGCGGTAAACGGATTGCAAATTCAATTAATTACTTATTTAGATGCCATAACAAAGCAGGACAATTTTGAGCCAGCAGGCGTTTTATATCTAGGTTTGGTAGACCAAATCGTGAAAGCAAAAAAGAATTTATCTGATGAAGAAATTGAAAAGGAAATACGAAAAGGATTTAAAATGCAAGGTTTGCTTTTAGCAGATGTCAAAGTTGTTCAAATGATGGATAATCAGTTACAGCAAGGCTATTCCGAAATTATTCCTGCTTATGTGGGAAAAGATGGAACCTTAAGTCAAAGATCAAGTGTGGCAACCAAAGAGGAATTTGAGGCTTTGCAAAAAGAAGTTAAAAAAACAATTCAGCAAATTTCAAGCGAAATCTTAAAAGGAAAGATTGATATCAAGCCTTACTATTATCAAAAAAAGACAGGTTGTGATTATTGCAAATACAAAGCAATCTGTATGTTTAATCCAAATATAAAAGGCAATGAATATGATTTTATTAAATCTAAAAATAATCAAGAAATTTTGAAAGAATTATCATCAGAACAATAACAAAATGATAAAATTAAGATAAAACTATAATAACGTAGAGACATAGGTCACCATGTCCTAAACGGAAATGAATAAAAACAGTATAATATAATAAAATTAAAAAAGAAAGGATAAAAAATCATGTTCAAATTTTCAAACGAAAATATCATTTGTCAAGATAATGGAGACATCCAATATATTCAATTTAAAAAGTTATTAAAATATGGAATTAAGCATTGTTATACATTAAAAGGCAAAAATCTGGATTTTAGCCAAAATTCTGAATGGGAAAAATCCAGTTATTCGCGAATTGCAAAAGCATTGGAAATAGGAGAAGAAACGTTAGTCAAACCGGTTCAAACTCATACAAGTAATGTAAAATGTATTTCCGAAATGCAGTCAGCTGAAAGCTTGACAGATATAGATGGATTAATTACTGACAAGAAAAATATTGCCTTAACAACGAAAAATGCAGATTGTATTTTATTTTTGTTTTATGATCCTGTCAAAAAAGTAATTGCCAATGTCCATTCTGGTTGGAAAGGAACGTTTCAGAAAATTGCAGAAAAAACGGTTGTAAAAATGATGAATTATTATCAATGTAAAGCCAGCGACATTTTATGTTTTATTTGTCCGAGTATTCGAAAATGCCATTTTGAGGTGGAAGAGGATGTGAAAAATTTGTGTACAGAAATATTTGGTTTTACAAAGAGATTAGAAGAAATCATTGAAATTGGTGAAATAAAAAATGGTAAGATGAAATATAGCATTGATACGGTTTTGATTAACAAAATTTTGTTAGAAGACTTGGGGCTCAAAAAATCCAATATCATAGATTGTGAAATTTGCAGTGTTTGTAATCAAGACAAGATTCATTCTGCAAGAGCAGAAGGAGAGTATTTTAGAAGAGCAACCGCAATTATTAGTATGTAATTTTGGAGGTTGATATGATGACAGATATGGAACTGGTTTATGTTTTATGGGATTATATGAGATTAAATCAAAAATTGGAAAAATGTGATTGTATTGTTGGTTTAGGTTGTATGGATTTGAAAGTAGCCGAAGTGGTAGCGGATTTATATTTGGCAGGTTATGCAGATAAAATCATTTTTTCAGGAGGATATGGAAGGAAAACGAAAAAGGCTTGGAAGGAACCAGAAGCAACGAAATTTGCAAAAGTTGCTATTAGCAAGGGAGTTCCAAAGGAGAAGATTTACATTGAAAACAAATCCACAAATACGAGTGAGAATTTTAAATTTGTTAAGGCAATGATTGAAGAAAATAGAATGAATATTCATTCGTGTATCTTTGTTGGAAGACCATATGTAGAAAAAAGGATTTATACTTATTTGAAGAAAATTATGCCAGAATACAAAGGGATTATCACGTCAGAAAAAATTAAATGCGAAGCGTATTTTAATCAATTTGAAGATAAAAATAAAATAGAAGAAATAAGTCTGTTGGTTGGGGATATTCAAAGAATGAAATTATATCCACAAAAAGGTTGGTCGATTGAACTTGAAATCCCAGAAGAAGTTTGGGAGGCATACGAAGAATTAGTCAAAAGAGGATATAAAAAATGGATTATTTAAAAAAGGATTGATATTTTAGAATAATTATGATAAAACTATGATAAAAATAGGAAAGTTTAGAAAAAAATAGAAAATAAATTAATCGTATTTGATTTAGATGGAACTTTACTTACAAGTGATAAAAAAGTAACAGAAGGAAATAAAAAAGCAGTTTGGAATTGCAGAGAAAAAGGTTATTTAGATAGAAAAGAAAGGAAAAATACATGTATCAAACATTAGAAGAAATAAACGAAGAAGTCAAAAAGTGTACAAAATGTGGTTTGTGTGAAAATCGTACTAATACAGTATTCGCTGACGGAAACCCAAATGCAAAAATAATGTTTATTGGTGAAGGTCCGGGTGCAGACGAGGATAAACAAGGGGTTCCATTTGTAGGAAAAGCGGGACAACTTATGAATCAAGCATTTAAAGGACTTGGAATTGACCGAAATAAAATTTACATAGCCAATATCGTAAAATGTAGACCACCCGGAAATCGAACTCCACTCAAAAATGAAGCAAATGCCTGTTTAGATTATTTGAGAAACCAAGTCTTATTAGTCAAACCAGAAATTGTTGTGTTAATGGGGAATACAGCGTTAAAAAATATTTTAGGTGACCAATATGGTATTACATCGAGCAGAGGTAAATGGATTGAAAAAAAAGGGATTAAATATATGCCGACATTTCATCCAGCAGCTCTTCTAAGAGATGATACAAAAAAGATTGATTTTTGGAACGATTTAAAATTGGTACTGGAAGAATGTAAAGGAAATTTATAATATTGATAAAATCAATTGAAGGCACATTTTTTGCGATTTGTCAAGTTGACAAATTAACATAAATATGATATAATAAAAGTTAGGGAACTTTTCAGGGAAGAATGTAAAAATTCTTCTTTTTTTACATATCCATTGACACAGGAAGAAATTTTATTAAAATTTAGCAAAAATACTTGTAAAATCTTCCATATACTGATATACTAAATACAAATTAAAAATAAGGAGGAGCCGAATATGTCTGAAAATAATGAAATAATAGAAAATAAAGAAGAAATCTCTGTTATGGGAAATGATACTGTAAAAATTGCTAATGATGTTGTCGCAACTTATGCAGGAATTGCTGTATCTGAAGTAGAAGGAGTATACGGAATGGCTGGCGGATTTGCTGGAATTACAGAGGTTATAAGCGGAAAGAAAAATTTAAGCAAAGGAATTAAAGTTGAAGTCGGCGAAAAAAGTACAAAAATAGATGTTAATATCATTGTAGAATATGGAGCTAGAATTCCTGAGGTTGCCTATGAAATTCAAACAAGAATTAAAAAATCAGTAGAAGCAATGACAGATTTAAAAGTACTTGAAGTCAATGTTCATGTACAAGGTGTCCATAAAATGACTGAAAAAGAAATGGAAGAAAAAGAAAACGCAAATGAGAATACCAATGGAACAATAGAAGAATAAACGGAGGAAAAAGGGATGAAATTTTTAGAAAAATTAGCCTTAATTTTATTTTCAATCATGATTAGTGTTTTGTCAATCGCATTTATTTTGCTTACATTAGGAATAATTGACATACAAACAATCATAAGCATGCTCTCATTTTTGGTGTATTATGATGTGAAAATCACATTAGGAGTAGCAATTATTGTATTATTACTTGCTATAAAATGTATCTTTTTTGGTGAAAAACCACAAGATGATGGACGAAATGGAGTTACTCTAGAAAATACATCTGGAAAATTAGTAATTTCAAAAGAGAGTTTAGAAACATTAATTGCTAATGTTGTCAAAGACGTACAAGGAATTGAAGCAATTTCTAGCCGAACCATTTTGGATAAAGATAATAATGTAATAGTTTACGTCACAACTTTAGTTTCAAAAGACATGATGATTAAAGATGTATCAACACAAATTCAGGATAAAATCAAAGAAGCTTTAAATAAAACAGCAGATTTGCAAGTAAAACAAGTCAATATCAAAGTCAAAAACATTACCAATAAAAAGATTAAAGGATTGCCATCAGCAACGGAAAATGAGAATATAAATGAAACAACAGAAGAACAGGAAAATAGTTAAGTTTTAGAAAGGAAAAAGAAAATGGATCATTCTAATAATTTTAAAGATTTTTGGGATAAATATAAAGGAGCCATCATTGGTGCGTTAATTGCAATTGTGCTACTTGGTACAGCGCTATATAAATTGTTAATTGCGTTTCTTGTAATTGTGGGTGGAATCTATTTAGGAAATTATATCCAAAACAATAAAGAAGATGTCAAACAAAATTTGAAAAAGTTTATCGACAAATTTTAGGAGGAAATGATGCAAAGGTCAGCCATGAGAGAGCTTGCTTTCCAGTTAGTCTATGGACTAGAAATGCAAAAAGAGGAAAGTCAAGAACAAGTAGATATTTTTGTAGAAAACAATAAGATAACAGATGAAAAAGTAATCGAATATTTAAGAGATATTCAAAAAGGATTGACCCAAAACTCAAAAGAAATTAATACTTTGATAGAAAATAATTTGAAAGAAAATTGGAGCTTAAATCGTGTTTCTAAAATCAATTTGAGTTTGATTAAAATTGCGATTTATGAAATGTTACACAAAGAATTACCTTACAAAGTAGCGATTAATGAGGTTGTGGAACTTGCCAAAAAATATTCGGATGAATCCGCGCCAGTGTTTATCAATGGAATTTTGGCTAGTGTTGTCAAAGACAAAAACTTAGATAAAAAGGAAAATTAAATGAAAATCAAGCCAATTTCTGTAACAGAATTAAATCAATATGTCAAAAATAAGGTTGCAAGCGATGAATTTTTGAATGCAGTCTATGTCGCTGGAGAAATTTCAAATTTTAAGCATCATTATACAGGTCACATGTATTTTACATTAAAAGACGAAAAATCTTTGATTAAATGTATCATGTTTAAAAATGCGACAACACATTTGACTTTTATTCCAAAAGATGGAATGAAAGTCAATGTTTTGGGCAGTGTTGGTGTATTTGAGCGAGATGGTGTTTATCAAATTTATGTGCAAGCCATGCAAGAAGATGGAATTGGAAATCTCTATGCAAAATATGAACAATTAAAAGAAAGACTTGAAAAAGAAGGCTTATTTGATGAAGCTCACAAAAAGAAAATCCCATTTATGCCAAACATAATTGGTGTTTTAACTTCTAACACAGGAGCTGTTATTCGAGATATTATTCATGTTTCAACAAGAAGAAATCCCAATGTATACATTCGTTTATTGCCTGTACCAGTTCAAGGAGAAGGAGCTAGCGTGAAAATTGTAGAAGCTATTGAACTCATGAACAAGAAAAAATTGGCGGATGTTATCATTCTAGCAAGAGGAGGAGGTTCGCTTGAAGATTTATGGCCATTTAATGAAGAAATTGTTGCGCGAGCAATTTATGATTCAGAAATTCCTATTGTATCAAGTGTGGGGCATGAAACGGATTTTACCATTGCTGATTTTGTTGCTGATTTAAGAGCACCAACTCCTTCAGCAGCAGCAGAGTTAGTTGTAACTGATTGCGAAGAGCTAAAAAATACAATTGATTTATATCAAAACAGACTTAAAATTTCTTTAAAAAGAAAAACAGAATTTATGAAATTAAAACTAGAAAAATGCATAAATTCTACGGTTTATAAAGCGCCATTACAAAAAATCAATCATTACTATTTAGAAGTGGATAGACTTTATCAAAAAATAGAAATGTCAGTTGAAAAGAAAATCAAGGAAATAAAAATGGATTTTTCCAAAAAAGTCACGAAGTTAGATGCTTTAAGTCCACTAAAAACTTTATCCAGAGGCTATTGTATTGCTGAGATGGATCATAAAATGGTTGCCCGAGCAGAAAATTTAAAAAGTAATATGCAAGTTGATTTAAAATTCCAAGATGGAGAAGTCAAGGCGAAAATAATTTAGAGTTTCAAAGGAGAGAATGTTATGAGCAAAGCAAAAAGAGAAAAGAAAAATAAAATAAATTTGAAAGTTTGGATTCCAATCATTTGTATTATTGTCATTGGAATTACTTTTTATATGATTTATGATATACAAAAGAAAATTCAAAAAAATAATCAACAAAATACTACAAATGTAAATGAAAATAAAACCGAAAATGAGATAGCTAACCAAGATAGTAATACAATGGAAAATTCTATTCAAGAAAATAGTACCCAAAACGAGACCGCAAATGTAGAGGAAAATATAGATATTTCTAACAATGCAACAACTTCCATAAATGAAGCCTACACGTCTACTCCTGCAAAACCAGCTGTTACAGACCAGAAACAAAAAGCAATCGAATTAGTGAAAAAAGAATGGGGGAATGACGATACTGTAAATTATGTTTTTGATTATATTAATGAAAATGGAGAATACGTTGTAGCCGTAAAAGATAGAGCAACAGCTACAGTAAAATACTATTTTAGAGTTAATTTAGAAACGCAGACTGTTGAATTGGATTAAATAAAGCAAAAAATAGGGGGAAATTTTGTGAAAAAGCAAGAAAACTTTGAAGAACTATTAAATCAATTAGAAGAAATTACATCAAAATTGGAAAAAGAAGAAAATATTTCATTAGAAGAATCTATACAATTATTCGAACAAGGAATTGGAATTTCTAAAAAATGTAACAAACAAATTGAAGCAGCAGAGAAGAAAATATCAATTTTAATAAAAGAAAATGGTGAGATAAAGGAGGAAAACTTCATTCAAGATAACGAAGATGAAGGATAAAGGTGATGCAAATTTTTAATGAAATCATACATAACAAATGTGTTTATGTTCCATTTATATTGTGGTTTTTAATACAAACTTTTAAAGTATTGACAGAATTAATTGTTAATAAAAAATTGAATGTCAAAAGAATTGTGGGAGCAGGTGGGATGCCAAGTTCTCATTCTGCAGTTGTTTGTTCGCTTGCAACCTGCATCGGAAAAGAGTATGGATTTTACAGCGGGATTTTTGCTATATCAATGGTAATGGCATTTGTTGTGATGTATGACGCAGCAGGTGTTAGAAGAGCAGCAGGAAAGCAAGCAAGAATTTTGAATAAAATATTGGATACGCCCGGACTTACAACATTAGAAGTCCAAGAAAAATTAGTTGAAGTTTTAGGACATACACCAATACAAGTATTTGTTGGAGCTATATTAGGCATATTGGTTGGAGCATTAATATAAATTGAAAGGATAGAAAAAAGATGAGTGATATTGAAATTGCAAAAAGTGTTGAATTAGACAAAATAACAGAAATAGCGACAAAATTTGGAATACAAGAAGAGGATTTAATTCCCTATGGAAAATATAAGGCAAAAGTGGACAATCAATTAATGAAGAAATTAGAAAACCGAGACAATGGAAAATTAATTTTAGTCACATCCATTAATCCGACTCCATTAGGAGAAGGAAAAACCACAATTTCAATTGGTTTATCAGATGGTTTAAATCGAATTGGCAAAAAGTCGATTTTAGCGTTAAGAGAGCCATCTTTGGGACCAGTATTCGGCATGAAAGGTGGAGCAACTGGCGGTGGATATGCACAAGTCGCACCAATGGACGAGATTAATTTACATTTTACAGGCGATATTCATAGCATAACATCTGCCAATAATTTAATTTCAGCCATGATTGATAATCATTTGTATTTTGGAAATAAACTAAAATTCAAAAAAGTTATTTGGAAAAGATGCATGGATTTGAATGATCGATCTTTACGTGAAATTAAGGTTGGGCTTTCCGATGAAAAAAATATGGTTCCAAGAAATGATGGATTTGATATTACGGTTGCTTCAGAAATTATGGCGATTTTATGTTTAGCAAAGAATTTAAAGGATTTTGAACGAAGAGTTGGAAATATTACCATTGGATTTAACGAAAATGACGAGCCAATCAAAGTAAGCGATTTAAAAGCGCAAGGTGCAGTCACCGCTTTAATGAAAGAAGCTATGAATCCTAACATTGTACAGACGTTAGAACATAATTTAGCATTTATTCATGGCGGACCGTTTGCTAATATTGCACATGGTTGTAATAGTGTTATGGCAACCCAAATGGCTCTAAAACTAGGAGATTATGTTGTAACAGAAGCAGGATTTGGGGCTGATTTAGGAGCAGAAAAATTTGTGGATATTAAATGTAGAAAATCAGGATTAAAGCCTTCTGCGGCAGTGTGCGTAGCAACTTTGAAAGCCTTGAAATATCATGGCGGTTTAGATGTCAAAGAATGTATGTTGGAAAATATTCCAGCTCTTGAAAATGGAATAGAAAATTTATTAAAACATGTGGATAATATTAAAAATCAATATGGAATTAATGTTGTTGTGGCAATTAATAAATTTGCTTCTGATACTGATAGAGAAATTGAGTTTTTGTCTGAAAAACTACGAGAAGCTGGAGTGGAACTAAGTTTAGCAGAAGTGTGGGCAAAAGGCGGAGCAGGTGCGATTGATTTAGCGCAAAAAGTCATGAAAATTGCTGATAAAGAAAATATAAAATTTGTGTATGAAGCGCAAGATAGTCTCCAAACCAAAATTGAGAAAATTGCGACGAAAATTTACGGAGCTGAAGGAGTGGAATATACAGAAGAGGCGATAAAAGAGATTGAGGATATTGAGAAATTAGGGTATAAAGAATATCCAGTTTGTATCGCGAAAACGCAATATTCTTTCTCGGATAATGCAAAAGATTTACAATGTAATTCACCATTTAAAATTCATGTAAGTGAAGTTATTTTGAAAACAGGTGCTGAATTTGTTGTGGTAAAAACAGGCAAGATATTTACCATGCCAGGACTTCCAAGAATACCAGCAGCAGAAGACATTTATGTGGATGACGAAGGAGAGATTGTGGGAATATTTTAAAAAAAACTGTAGTGTTATACCACTACAGTTTTTATATTACTTAAAATTCAGAATACCTAAAATAAATTTTATTGAATATATAACAGTTGTAGTTCAACTGTTGATATTTTTTTATTTTCATCTTGAAAAAATATTGTTTATATTATAAAATACAAAATAGTGAAATAAAACAAACAAAAACGGAAAAAATACTATTTAAAAGATAAAAATCAAAGGAGAACCAATGGAAGAATTAATAGAAAGTATTTTAGACTACGTAAGAGCGGATTATACTGATTATGCGATTATGATAAATGGTGAATGGGGAAGCGGAAAAACGCATTTTTGGAACAATAAAGTGCGAAATAAAATTGAATCTTTGCAGTTAAATGGACGTAAATATTCTACCATTTATATGTCTCTTTATGGAATTTCTAATTTAGAAGATATTAGCAAAAAAATATTCATTGAAACAACGCAGTTAATGGATAAAAACTTAAAGAAATACATGGATTCTCACGGTCAAACTACGATTCCCGAATATGCCAAAACAGGTCTTGACATGGCAAATTTTTTTGGTGTCACAAAAAATGGAGAAAAAATTGATTATGGTGAATTTTTTGCTACGAATAACAAAATTTTATGTTTCGACGATTTAGAAAGAGCCAATGTTGATGTTATCGATATTTTGGGTTATATCAATAATTTTGTTGAACACGACCACATCAAAACCATTATCATTTGTAACGAAAAAGAACTTTCAACAAAGTTAAAAAGTTCAAACTTAGAAATGAAAACTTTTATTGCAACTTATCTGTTGGACAAAGAGGGAAATTTGTTGCAAACCGATAAACCAATGGTGGAGAAAATTGCAGACAAAATCGAATACGTTTTCGATAAAGCGAATGATTATGAAAGAATCAAAGAAAAGTTGATTGGAGAAACGTTTGAATATGCACCAAAATTTAATTATATCATCAATGGATTATTGATGCGTTTTGAAAATGACAAAGATTTGATTACATTTTTGCGTCAGCATACAAATTTGATTACCAATACATTCATGAAATCTGGAACTCGAAATTTGAGAATTTTAAAACATGCCTTAAATGATTTTAAAAAAGTCTTTGAAAATGTCAATAAAGCCTATCCAAACACGAATTTGCGCGTATTGCAAACCATGCTAATTTTTACGATCGCGGTTTCATTTGAAATCAAATCTGGTAAAATTACAAAAGATAAATTTATCAATATAGGTAGCAATGAAGAATATAAAGCTATCTTAGTATCTTCAAGAGTTTTGATGGATAATAGGCAATATTATATCAAAGAATTTGACAATAATTATTACTTTAATTTTAAATCTGATTATCGTTTCTTTAAATTCATTGAAGTGTATGTTAGAACCAGAATTTTTGATATGAAATTATTCAAAGACGATATGGAAAATATCATCAAAACAATTGACACAGAGAAACTTCCAGGTTACAAAAGATTGCTAACGGAAGAATATTGGAAAATTTCAGATGACCAATTTCCAAGCGTTATTGAAGAAGTGGTTGAAGATATTGAAGAAGGAAATTTAAAATTAATCGAAATTGTAAAATTGTTTGCGTATTTTAGTTATTTTAGTAGACGTAAACTAATTGATTATGACATGCCAACCATCAAAGATTTATTTTTAGAAGGTATGGATCGTGTAGCAGAAACATCTGAATATTGTGACAATATTGACGAAGAATTAACCAGAATAGGAATTGATGTTGGTAGTGATATGGATGAGATTTTGCAATATTTCCATAAACTAAATAGGCATTTAGAACAGAAAATGTATGAACAAAAAGCAGACGATATTTTCAAGTGTATTCCAATGCGTATGGAAGCATTTTATGATAATTTTGATAGCCAATGCATGGAAAAGGCTATTCTGAATTACTATGATCCATACAAAATGTTCCAAAGAATTATGTGTGCCAGCAATGAAGACATTGTTTTAATCAAAGAAATGTTGGTAGAAAGAGCGAAGAAAAATGCAAAAATAATGAGACCAGAGTTGGAATTTATTATTCATTTAAAAAGGATTATTGATGATTATTATCGTGCAAGAGATGTTAGCATTAAAATGGTAATGTTAAAAGAATTCTCCAATGATTTGGATACGATTATCAATTTATATGGTGAAGAGGCAAATCAATATTTGTCAAATGAAAATAAGAGTTCCTATCAGGAAGACGAATTTGAGGTGAATTTTGATGTTTAAAATAGGGTGTCATTTATCAAGTTCAAAAGGTTATGCCAATATGGCAAAAGAAGCGTACCAAATTGGGGCAAATACGTTTCAGTTTTTTACTAGAAATCCACGAGGTGGAAGTGCGAAGGCAATTGATGAAAGCGATATTGCAGAATTTGAAGAATTGTCTGAAAGATATGGCATTGATGTCATTTTAGCACATGCACCATATACACTAAATTGTTGTTCTGCCAAACCAGATGTCCGCGAATTTGCCATAAATACCATGAAAGATGATTTAAGAAGAATGGAATATACACCTCATAATTTTTATAATTTTCATCCAGGAAGTCATGTTGGACAAGGTATTGAGACTGGAATTCAATATATTATAGATACACTCAATACAGTTTTAACGCCTGAACAAACCACAACAGTTTTACTCGAAACAATGGCAGGAAAAGGAAGTGAAATTGGAAGCAAATTTGAAGAAATTAGACAAATTATCGATGGTGTAAAATTACAAGACAAAATTGGCGTTTGCCTTGATACATGTCATGTTTCAGACAGTGGCTATGACCTTGTAAATAATTTAAACGGTGTTTTAGAAGAATTTGACCATATCATTGGTTTAGAGCGTCTCAAAGCGGTTCATTTAAATGATAGCATGAATCCAATTGGAAGTCACAAAGATAGGCATCAAAAAATTGGCGAAGGAACGCTTCAATTAGAGACTTTTGAAAAAATAATCAATCATAAAAATTTAAAAAATCTACCATTTTTCTTAGAAACACCAAATGAACTAGAAGGGTATGCGAAAGAAATAGCGATGTTAAAAGAAGTATATAAAGCTTAAAAAATTAACTGGAATAATTTTTTAACATATGATATAATAATTTTAAAGATAAAAAGGGGGGGAATTTTATGAAAAAAATTCTATTTGTAACAGGAGTTATTAGTTTGTGTTTAATTTGTAATGTGATTTATGCGAAGCAAAGATGTATCCCGAAAGAAGATTGCTACGTAGAAAATTGTACACAAACTGCGCCTTGTACACCGAATAATTGTGAAGCGTACAATTGTTATACTGAGCAATGTCCACAAAATGAAGTATGTGTTCAAAATAATTGTGTAAGACGTAATCAGTGTAGTAGGGTCGAACAAAATTATGGGCAACATCATAAATATAATAAACATCATTAATTAAATAAAAGTTCTATGATTTGATTTTTCGAATATCATAAATAGAAGGAGAAAAAAATGGAAAAGAAATTGAAAATTGTGATAGAAAATTGCCCACAAAATCATAAATGTCCTGCTGTAAAAGTTTGTCCAGTAGGGGCATTGACGCAAAAGGATTTTGAAGCACCTGAAATTGATCACGACAAATGTATAAAATGTGGCAAATGCTCGAATTTTTGCCCTAAAAAAGCTTTAGTTTTATAACAAAATGAGCAATAACATAAAATGATGTTATTGCTCATTTGCAATTTATATACATAACAAAAATGAAAAATATTCAAATTTTAGCTTGCATTTTGTATCAAAATGTGATAAACTTAAAAACAGAATTTATTTTAAAATATTTACCTTCTTTATTAGATTGGTTAAGTACGAAAAGTAATTCAAATCAATTAAAAAGGAGGTATGAATCAATGGAAGATATTACATTACTATGCAAAGATTGCGGAAAAGAATTTGTTTTTACAGTAGGAGAACAAGAATTTTTTGCAGAAAAAGGTTTTACCAATCAACCCGTAAGATGTCAAGCTTGCAGAAAAGCTAGGAAACAGCAAAATGGTAACAAATATTAAACGAAAATAAAAATAAAATTTTCAGTTTGGCACTAATTGGATTAGTGTCTTTTGTTTTTTAAAATTTTATGTTTAATAAGTTAGGAGGTATTCATGCAAAAAATATTAATTGTAGAAGATGACGAAAAACTGCGCGAGGAATTAAGCATTTTTTTAAATAACAATGGCTATCAAGCACAACTACTTACAAATTTTAATCATACAGTACAAGATATTTTAGCCATAAATCCAGATTTAGTTTTGCTTGATATAAATCTTCCAAACGCAGATGGACAATACATTTGCAAAGAAATTCGTAAACAATCTACTATGCCAATTATGATTATTACAAGCAGAGATAATGAAATCGATGAATTAATTTCCATCAATTATGGAGCAGATCATTATATCACAAAACCATTTAATATTCAGATTTTGCTTGCTAAAATTGCAACTTTACTCAAAAGAAGCAATGGCAATAGAAATTTTCAGGATAAAATGGACTGCAAAGAATTTATTCTAAATCTTTCCCAATACACGATTGAAAAACAAAATCAAGTAATTGAACTAACGAAAAATGAGTTTAAAATTTTAAAATATCTAGCCGAAAACCGAGAAAAAATTGTAGCAAGAGAAGATATTATGGATAGTTTATGGGATACAGAAAGTTTTATCGATGATAATACATTGACTGTCAACATCACCAGATTGCGCAATAAATTAGAAGAATTGGGCATAAAAGAACTGCTAGAAACCAAGCGCGGACAAGGTTATATCCTAAAAAGAGGAGAAAATTAATGAATTTTAATGAATTTTTGAAAGATAAATTATGGCAAATTTTGTTATTGTTTTTTGGCGTAATTTCCATTGAAATATTTTTGCTCGTTTATCCAATTGGAATTTTTATGAAAATCTATATTCCTGTACAAATATTTACCTTATATTTTATCGGTCTTGCCATAGAATATTTCATAAAAAAGAAATTTTATCAAGATTTGGAAGAAACATTAGAAGAATTAGAACAAAAATATTTAATCACCGAAATGATAAAATCCCCACAGTTTTTAGAAGGCAAAATCCTAGAAAATTATTTACAACAAATTGACAAATCCATGCACGAAAATGTCAATGAATACAAGCGTTTGAGCGAAGATTACAAAGAATATATCGAATTGTGGATTCACGAAATAAAATTACCTATTGCAACGAGCAAGTTAATGATTGAAAATAACAAAAATACAGTTACCAAAAAAATTGAAGACGAACTTGGCAAAGTCGAAAATTATATCGAGCAAGCGCTTTTTTATGCAAGAAGTAACACAGTAGACAAAGATTATTTTATCAAAAAATGTTCATTAAAAAATATTGTTAATGAAAGTATCAAAAAAAATAAAAATAGATTAATGCAAGAAAAAGTTAAACTTAATTTACATGATTTAGAAATCGATGTAAATACAGACAGCAAATGGATTGTATTCATACTAAATCAAATTTTGCAAAATAGCAACAAATATCGAAAACCAGAAAGTAATCTCGAAATTGAAATATATGCCAAACAAGGAAAAGAAAACGTAATCTTATTCATAGAAGATAACGGAATTGGCATTCCCAAAGGGGAAATCACAAGAGTTTTTCAAAAAGGATTTACAGGAACCAATGGCAGATTATCCAACAAAAAATCAACTGGAATTGGTTTATATTTGTGCCAAAAGTTATGCCAGAAATTAGGGATTGCAATCCAATTAAATTCGGTTCAAAACGAAGGAACAAAAGTGCATTTGGTATTTCCCAAAGGAAGTTATATAGAGTTAAAATAAGAGAATGTACACCTACATTCTCTTTTGAAACTTATGCATTAGCATATTTTGTTTTTGCACTATCAATTTTTGTTTGCTCGGCTATATCTGTTTTGTACCAACCTTTTTCAGCCATTAAATTATAAATTTTATTCTGAATATCCAAAGAAATATTCAAAGCTTCTTTAAAAGCTTGATGAACCTCCGCAGTTGTACTCTCAAGTGTTCCATGAAGATATAAATCACAAACACCTTTAATGACTAATAATTCGTTTTCCATTAAATCTCTATCTTCCATATTTCCTCCTTATAATAAATTTTTAAATTTGTTCATTAAATCCGTATGCGTTTTTTCCAATTCTGCAATATAAGCAGAAAGAGCAGAATCTGTCAATTTTGCAGACGTTTTTTGTGCGCAACATTTCATGAATTTTTCATGACCTAAAGCATCTTCCACATATAAAAGTTCTTTACTTGTCATATTTATCACCATTCCTTTCTTAAATCAAAAATAGTATTTCCCAAAATGCAAAGCATATACAAAATTATTTGCAACAAAACCCAAAAACAAGAAAATTCATTTAAAAATAAATCATGAAAGTATTGCAAACACTAAAATTTTAATAAAATATAATACAAAACATTAGTTTCTGATTTTTGTTAAGATATAATGGAAAGTATTGACATTTTTCAAGTTTTATGCTATAATATAAATAGAGAAATATTTATCAATCAACAAAGGAGGAATTATGAGAAAAATTGTAAAAATAACCTTAATTCTAATTTGCATGATATTGATTATGACAAATGTATATGCCATATCATGTAGTATGACATTACAAACAGAAAAAGAAGAATTCATTAAAGAAGATGAATTTATAGCCAATGTCGCAATAGCGAACCTTGAAACACCAGAAGGAATAATAGGTCTAGGGGCAACTTTAGAATACGATAAAAATAATTTATCTTTAGTCAGTATGAAAGGCGAAAATGGCTGGTCAGACCCTACGTATAATGAAAAAACGGGAAAATTCGTAATGGAAAGAAATGCACTCATCAATAATCCTCAAACGGTCTTAAAAATAACCTTTAAAGTAAAAGAACAAGCTACTCAAAAAGCCACAATAACTCTAAAAGACATTACAGTATCAGGAGGTTTAACAACAGGAGATATTAATGTAGCAAATATGACAAAAACACTCACCATAAAAGCGGAAAACCCAAACCCAAAGCCAGAAGATAAACCAACCAATAATACAGAAAACAATGCTACTACTGATACAAATAATAATGAGACAACCAGTAATACTGATACAAACAATAACAATAACAACAACAATAATAATAACAACAACAATAATAATAACAATAATAATAACAATAATAATAATAATAATAATAATAATAATCCCAACCAAAATGCAAATCAAAATTTAACGACAATGCAAAATAAGAATCCAAGTATTATAGCAAACACAAGCAACGGCAATGAAAATGACTCCATGAAAAAAGGAATATTACCAAAAGCAGGAGCGCCCAGCATAATTTTAATTGTACTAGGCATAGTACTTGTTTTGATGGGAATTTTCTATATTAAAATAAAAATAATAGATAAAAAAATGCAGGTAAAATAAAAATTTTTAACACGAAATCATTTGATTTCGTGTTAATTTTGTCATCTATTTAGAAAAATATCTAAATACTTATTGACAACAGAAATAAAAAATGTTATAATCTATTTAGAAATATTTCTAAATACTAAAAAGGAAGTGATAAAATGGGAATGTCAGAAACACTAAAAGCAATCTCTGACCCAGTCAGAAGAGATATACTAGAAATGCTAAAACAAGAAAGAAAATCCGCAGGAGAAATCGCAGAAAGATTTAATTTAACAAATGCGACTGTTTCTTATCATTTATCACAACTCAAAAAAGCGGATTTGATACAAGAAGAGCGATACAAAAATTTCATCTATTATGAATTAAATATGTCAGTATTTGAAGACGTATTGACGTGGATTTATGGATTAGGAGGTATCAAGAATGAAAAAAATTGATTGGAAAACATTAATTTCAAGTGCGATAGTTTGTTTATTGCCAATTCTATTAGGGCTTATATTTTATGCAAAACTGCCAGAAAAAATGCCAATTCATTTTAATATCAATAATGAAGTAGACGCCTATGCTTCAAAAAACTTTGCATTATTTGGAATTCCAATTTTGATGACAGTTTTACAAATATTTTGCTGTTCAATCAGTGATTGGAAAGGAAATATAAGCGGTAAAAAGCCCAAATTTATTACGATTGTCAAATGGATTATTCCCATTTTAAGTATCGTAATTTCTGTGATAATGATAGAAATTCCATTAGGAAGCACGGTTGATGTACGAAAAAGTATTGTATTAGTTTTAGGAATTTTGTATATCATCATGGGAAATTATATGCCCAAAATGACTTATGACCAAATGAAAGGAAAAATACATCCAATGCCCAAAAACGAGAGAATGTATAAAAAGATGATGAGAATGATGGGCTACACCTTTGTCATATTTGGGTTTGGATTATTAGGAAGTATATTTTTGGAGCCAATTGTTTCCTTTGGAATAATAATAGTAATGGTTATCGTATTATTAATAGAGACGGTTTTGGTAGGAATAAAGAATTAATAGTGCCGAGTGGAGTATCTAAAATCAAGCTAGAATTTCATACTGTGCCAAAAAAGAAAATCTATGTTACACAAACAAATTTTAAGTAAAGGTAAAACATATGTATTAATGATGACATCAAATATACATATGTTTTTTCTTGACTTATACCCAGTTGGGGGTATATAATATGCTAGATTAAAAAATTATTTGAAAACATGCGTTACACATGACATACAATGTGGGAAGACGGATATATTAGAAGAAGTAGTGCAAGTAATTAAGAAACTATGATAGGAGGAAAATCATGCAAAAAGTGAGATTTGCAATTCAAGGTATGACATGTAGTAGTTGTCAAGCTCATGTGGAAAAAGCGGTTCAAAAGTTGTCAGGCGTACAAAAAGTAAATGTCAATTTGCTTTCCAATGATATGACAGTAGAATATGATGAAAGCCGATTAGATAATGATAAAATCATAAAAGCGGTTATAGATGCAGGATATGGAGCAAGCATTAAATATGCTAAAACAAAAGAAAAAACTCCAAAAGAATACAAACTTGACAACAAAAACATTTTAAAATCCATGCAAAAAAGATTAATTCTATCTGTCATTTTCTGGATTCCGCTGATGTATCTTGCCATGTATCACATGTTTTATGAATGGTTTGGTTTACCAATTCCAAACTTTATGATGAAAACATTTCATGGCGCAGAAAATGCAATGATATTTGGGTTCGCTCAATTTTTATTGGTATTACCAATTATCTATATCAATCGAAACTATTTTATCGTCGGTTTTAGAAGACTTTGGAAAAAGGCTCCCAATATGGATTCCTTAATTGCAATCGGAAGCACTTCAGCAATTGTTTATGGAATTTATGCAATCTTCATGATTGGATATGGTTTAGGGCATCATCAAATGGCATTAGTAGACAGATTTTCAATGGATTTATACTTTGAATCAGCAGGAACCATTCTTACTTTAATAACGGTTGGCAAATTTCTAGAAACAAAATCCAAAAACAAAACCAGTGATGCCATCAGCAAATTAATGAATTTAGCGCCTAAAACAGCAATTATTTTGCGAAATAATGAAGAAATGGAAATAGCGGTAGAAGAAATCTTGCTTGGAGATGTTCTAGTCATTAGACCTGGAGGGGGTATACCTGTTGATGGAATAGTGATAGAAGGAAGTTCGAGTATTGACCAATCAAGCATTACAGGGGAAAGTATTCCAGTTGAAAAAAATGTTGGAAATCAGGTGATTTCGGGAACAATCAATAAGAATGGTTATTTTAAAATGAAAGCGACAAAAGTTGGAATGGATACTACGCTTTCGCAGATTATTCAATTGGTTGAGGAAGCAGGAAATTCCAAAGCGCCAATTGCAAGATTAGCCGATAAAGTAAGCGGAGTGTTTGTGCCTTGTGTAATAGCAATTGCTGTTTTAGTAAGCATTTTCTGGATTTTACAGGGGCAAAGCTTTGAATTTGCATTAAGTGTAGGAATTGCAGTTTTGGTGATTTCCTGTCCTTGTGCGTTGGGATTGGCAACACCAGTTGCAATTATGGTTGGAACTGGCAAAGCTTCTGAAAATGGAATTTTGATAAAATCAGCGGAGAGTTTGGAATTATTGCATTTGATAGATACTATTGTACTTGACAAAACAGGTACAATTACAAAACGGAAAACCAAAAGTGATTGATATTATTTCTAAAATAGACGAAAATGAGTTACTACAAATTGCAGGAAGTTTGGAACAGAATTCGGAACATCCTTTAGCAGGAGCAATTTTAGAAAAGGTAAATGAAGAAAAAATAGAATTGGTAAAAGTGGAAGAATTTCAGAGTGTTTCTGGAAGAGGAATACAAGGTATCATAAAGGAAAAAACTTATTTTGGTGGAAACTTGGCTTATATGCAAGAAAATAAAATCGCTTTGCAAGAGATAGAAAATGAAGTGAAGGAATTTTTGATGCAAGGCAAGACAGTTCTTTATTTTGCAAAGGAAGAACAGGTCATTGGTGCAATCAGTGTTGCTGATACGATAAAGGAAAGTAGTTTTGAAGCTATTGAGAAATTCAAAAAGGAAAATATTGAAGTTGTTATGCTAACAGGTGATAATAAAGAGGTTGCTGAAACAATAGGAGAAAAGTTGGGACTTGACAAAGTGATTTCTGAAGTGTTGCCACAAGACAAAGA
This sequence comes from uncultured Clostridium sp., assembly GCA_947648495.1. Classification (GTDB taxonomy): domain Bacteria; phylum Bacillota; class Clostridia; order TANB77; family CAG-508; genus Scatovivens. Next base: position 123,504 of record CANSOA010000002.1, on the reverse strand, counting down.
AAGAGAAGTTGCAAAATTGCAAGAACAAGGAAAAAAGATAGCATTTGTAGGAGATGGAATTAATGATAGTCCAGCATTAGTTAAGGCAGACGTTGGATTAGCAATTGGCTCTGGAACGGATATTGCAATTGATTCAGCAGATGTTGTGCTGATGAAAAATAGTCTACTTGATGTAGTGACTGCACTTAATTTAAGTAAAGCGGTCATTCGCAATATAAAAATGAATTTATTTTGGGCATTTTTTTATAATTGCATTGGAATACCAATTGCTGCTGGAGTATTTTATTTAGGATTTGGTTTAAAGTTAAATCCCATGATTGGAGCTCTAGCTATGAGCCTAAGTTCCGTTTGTGTCGTAACAAATGCCCTAACTTTACGAAGATTTGGGACCCATAAGGGCAAAGCTTGCATCGACCCCAAACACAAAAAAATAAAAAAGGAGGAAAAAAAGATGACAAAAACAATTTTTATAGAAGGTATGCAATGCAATCATTGCAAAATGACTGTAGAAAAGGCATTAGGAGCGATTGAAGGAATTGAAAAAGTAGAAGTGAATCTAGAGGACAAAAAAGCAGTTATAGAAATGACGAAAGAAATTGAGGACAGTAAGATGAAAGAAGTAATTGAAGAAGCAGGATTTACGGTAAAATAGAAAGGACGCACGAGAAATCGTGCGTTTTTGTCCTTTAGAATTGCTATTAAGATAAATTTATGGTATAATTTGAAAAAAGGAGAAACCATGCAAAATCAATTTTCAAGAACAGAAATGTTAATCGGAAAAGAGAATGTCGAAAAATTACACAAAGCAAAAGTTGCCGTATTTGGGATTGGCGGAGTCGGTTCATATGTTGTGGAAGGACTTGTACGAGCAGGAGTTGTACATTTTGTTTTGGTTGATAATGATGAAGTAGATATTACCAATTTGAATAGGCAAATAATTGCTACGCAAAAAACAGTAGGAAAACCAAAAGTGCAAATTGCTAAAGACCGCATTTTGGAAATTAATCCAAAAGCAAAGGTGGAAGTTTTCCAAGAATTTTTTATGTCAGAGACGAAAGGAATTTTAGATAAAAATGTGGATTATATTGTGGATTGTGTGGATACTGTTACAGCGAAAATTGAATTGGTGGTTCGAGCCCAAAGCTTAAATATTCCGATTATTTCTTGTATGGGAACTGGCAATAAATTGGATCCGACCAAGTTTGAAGTGGCAGATATTTTTCAAACGAGTGTGTGTCCACTGGCTAGGATTATGAGAAAAGAGTTGAAGGCAAGGAATATTACGTGTTTAAAGGTTGTGTATTCAAAAGAGGAACCGATAAAAGTGGAAAATCATGTACCAGCTAGCATTTCCTTTGTGCCATCTGTGGCGGGATTAATTATGGCTGGCGAAGTTGTGAAGGATATAATAAAATAGGGGTTTTTATGGAAAAATATGAAGAAGTTGAAAAAAGTATTGTAACGACTTATCGAAATAAAATTTGGACGAAGTTTGTCAAGGGTGTAAAAGAGTTTGAAATGATTGAAAATGGTGATAAAATCGCGGTTTGTATTTCTGGAGGAAAAGATTCCATGTTGATGGCAAAGTGTTTTCAGGAATTGAAAAAGCACCGAAAAATGAATTTTGAACTTGTTTTTTTGGTGATGAATCCAGGTTATAATGAACAAAATACACAGAAGATTATTCAAAATGCAAAAATTTTAAATCTTCCAATTGTTCTATTTGAAACAGATATTTTTAATCGAGTTGTTCATATTGAAGACCATCCTTGCTATATTTGTGCGAGAATGAGGAGAGGATATTTGTATGAAAAAGCAAAGGAATTGGGCTGTAACAAAATTGCGTTGGGGCATCATTTTGATGATGTGATTGAGACAACTTTGATGGGAATGCTCTATGGTGCGCAAATGCAAACAATGATGCCAAAGGTGTGTAGCACGTCTCATCCAGGAATGGAACTGATTCGTCCTCTTTATTATGTGAAAGAAGAAAATATTATTCGTTGGGCAAAACGAAATGAATTGGATTTTATCAGGTGTGCTTGCCGATTTACAGAGCATTATACAGAGTGTGACAATCAAGATGGAAGTTCTAAAAGGGAAGAAATCAAAGCTTTGATTAAAACTTTAAGAAAAAAGTATGAAAATATTGATATTAATATTTTTAGAAGTAGTCAAAATGTGAATTTGGATACGTTGATTTCGTACCGAAAAAATGGAAAAACAGTTCATTTTTTAGATGAATATGGGAAAGGCAAGAATTAAATGGAATTGTTTGTTATTTGAAACTTATGCAAATACTTAAAATTAAGCAAATGTTAATTTCAGTTGACAAATTTCCAACTGAAAATGGTAGAAGCAACTTGGCAAAAATGATATTCTTTAAGTAGAAAGAAGAAAGGAGTTGTGTTTTTAAGATGAATTTTGGAGAAAAATTATTTGAACTAAGAAAAGCAAAAAATTTATCACAAGAAGAAGTTGCTGAAAAGTTGAATGTAACAAGACAAACGGTATCAAAATGGGAAACGAACCAGAGTACACCAGATTTTGACAAAATTGTACCATTGTGTGAATTATTTGAAATTGGCACAGAGGAATTATTGACTGGGAAAAAACCAGAGGAAAAGAAAGTTTTTGACGAAGCTAAAGAGGAAGAAAAAGTTTTAACGAAAGAAGAAGTGCGCAGAAAATCGGCTGAAGTGGTGAGTACATCAATTTTTATTTATTTGTTGGCAGTTGCTGGTTTTATTGTGGCGGTTGCTTTTTTATGGATCGATCCAATTATTGCAAGTGCAGTATTTTTGGTAGTTGTGGGTTTTACGACTGCAAGACTTGTTAGACATTATATGTCTATTCCGAAGTTTGAAAAAACGAAAAAGGAAATGAGGGAAGTAGAGATTTTCAAACAAATCAATGGAATTGTTGGAGCATTTTGTACGATTGTCTATTTTATTGTTAGTTTTACGACGATGGCTTGGCATATTACGTGGATAATTTTTATTATTAACGGATTGATTTGTCAAATTATTAAATTATTATTTATGCTAAAGGAGGATAAGGAGGATGAAAAATAGAGAATGGATGATTGGTTTGATTGTTTTGTTGAGCATTATAGTTGTGGCATTGATTGTTTTTTTATGTGTTGCTTTAAATGGGAATTTTAAGTTAAAAAAATGGGCTAAGAAAAAGAGTGATACCATTATATTTGACCAAACGTATGAGCAATTAACGATAGAAAAATTAGAAATATTGTCAATTGCGGGTGACATTAGATTTGAAGAGAGTATAGATGAGAAAGTTCGAGTTGTAGTTTATGGTGAAAATTCAGAGGATTTGAAGGTAGATTTTAGGGACGATGAGTTAAGAATAGATTATTCACAATTTAAACGTAAAAATGTTTTTTTGGGATTTGGTTTTTATAGTAATGATATTGTGATTTATATTCCAAAGAATTATGAAAAGGAAATTAATGTTGAGGCGAATTATGGAGATATTCAGATGTGTGGTTTAGAAAATGCGGTGATTCGCATCAAAGAAGATTGCGGAGATGTAGTGTTGGGAAAGGCGAAAGATGCATTTGTCGAGAATCATTATGGGGATATTAAAATCGCAGAGATTACGAATAAAGTGGAAATTAAGTCAGATTGCGGAGATGTGAAGATTGATTCTGCTAGCATTATGGAAGATTCGTCAATTATAAATTGTTTTGGGGATATTAAGATTGGGAAGACGAATGAAGTTTATATTGAGGCAAAGACGGATTTGGGGGATGTAAAAGTCAACCAAAATAGCAGACATGCTAATGTGATGCTGAAAATTGAAAACAATTGTGGCGATATTAAGGTAGAAAATTAGAGGAGAAGTCATTGGCTTCTTCTTTATTAATGGTGAATACTTAAGTAAAATCTTAGGATTTTTGTATAAATCTAACAAAAATCAAAAATCCTCTTGCTTTTTAAAACAAAAAATAGTACAATACATAAGAAATATGTCGAAAAAGAAAGGACTATATAAATGGGGAAAGAAAATGGATTTGCTTATCAAGTTTTAGTGTTGCTAATTATTATAGTCATTGCGATTGCAGGTGTGGTGATTAATAAAATTGTTGGCAAAAATGGTGTGTTAAATCGAGTAGCTCAAGTGGAGACAGAATATAGCAAAGAAGATGTTTTAGAAAGAATTAATTACAAAGTCACGCAAAAATTTATTGAACTTAATAATGAAGCAAAAGCAAGTAATCGAAATATTTCAGAATTGTATAATAGTAATGTTGTAATTGAATTTTTAAAACAAAATCTAATCATTGAGGAAACTCAAGACGAAGCAGGGAATTTCCAAGAAGGGATATATCAAATCAATATTCAAAAACTAAAAGATCAGGAAGAAAATATAAAAACAGTTGGAACCTTCAGGCTAGAAAAAATGGAAGATGAATATAAGGTAATATATTACGATGAAAACAATCGTGCCCAAGAAGTTGGAGAATTGCAAATTCAGCAGACGATGTAAAATAAAGTGAAAAATGAAAGCGGAAAGGAGATTAACCTTTCCGCTTTCATTTTATAAGTTATATAAGTTTTGGTCTTTACAAAGTTTCGCTCTTTTTGCTGTTTTTGAATCTTCTGAATGAAGTGCGTTTTCTAAAAATTCCGGATGTTTGATTAAAAATTCACGCATGCATTTATCTGGATTTTCAGCAAAATCATTTAGCATTTCTAGTTGTGCGTCATTAATGATGCCTAATTCTTTTGCTTTTTGAAATAAATTCTCATTAATTTGAAGTAAAGATAAAGAACGAATTCCAAGATTATTTAGTACTTGGTCGCCACCTTGCATTCTGTCTACAACAGCGATACTTGTTACGATATTTGCATCCAAAGCTTTAATAGCAGGAATCCATGAGCGAAGATAGCTAGAGGCGATTGTAATTAAGTCTGCAATATGTAAGACACGTTTGCCAGATAAATTAGTAACTGGAGTAGCTTCTTCAAAATCGCAGGTATTAACAACTGCAGATAAATCTTTGTAAATTGTGATATGTGGTTTTCCAAGTAAATAGGCGATGATAATTGAAAAATACCAATCACGTCTTTCACCACCAGAAATGTAGTCGATAACTGATAAATCGATTTTAGCTTGGATAAAATCTTTCAAATTATTTACGACAGTTTTATATATTTCATTGCTCTCATATTGCTTTAAAACTTTTTCAAAAAGATTACCTGGAATTAAGTCTTTCGGCACAGTTTCTAGTTGCAAATCAATGAAATCAAGAAGTTGTTGCGCAGATTCTGTACTTCCGTAAAGGAAATGAGTATTAACAAAATATGGACCAATTTTACCAGATGTATACCAAAATGGTTTATTTTCTTCACATATTTTGAAAGCGTTTGTTTTGAATAAAAGTGACATTAAATCGTTCATAAAAATTTCCCCCTCATAATTATTTCTTTAACTATACTAAAAAATAAAAATAAAGTCAATGTTTTGCATCAAAATATGACAAAATTTGTGAATTTTTGATGTATTTTTTTATAAAGTATAGACAAAAATGAAAAAATCAGATACAATAAAAAGGGTAGGGGCGATGAGAAATCGCCCGCATTTTGTAAGAAACATATCTTGAAAGGATAGATTAACAAATGAGAATGAGTACAATTGACAAAGCGATCAAAAGTGAAAGAGCAGAATTAAAACGAAGTAAACGAGAGAGAAAACAAAATAAAAAACAAGGGCATATCAAATTAAAAAGATTTTTTGCAGGATTATTTATAGTAGGTTCCATCGGAATTGTAACAGGATTAGGATTGTTATATGGACCTTGGAAAAATTTCAGAGAATGGCTCATTACAACAGCCATGACAACTATGACACATCAATATTATGCAACTTGGTTTTATGATGAAGATGTTATAAATGATGTATTAAACAGAAACAAAGTGATTGAAATTGCAGAAGATACAGACACCAATATGATTCATTTTGCAAGCAATAAAGTCACAGAATATGAAAATGAATTTGAACGACAAATTTTAGAGCGTGACCCAAAAAACAACGATTATAAAATTATAGAAATCAACAAAAAGAAATTTTCTGGCTATTTAGTAGCAGTTTATGACCCAGCCAGAATTCAAACAGTTTGTACCAAGCAACTTGGTGTATCTGGGCAATATTTAACCACTATGGCAGAGGATCATGATGCCATTTTAGCCGTCAATGGTGGCGGTTTTGATGACCCAAACTTCAATAGCACAGGAGGTTCACCACTAGGGGTCAGTATTTGCAATTGGGAGTATACCTCAAGAGCCGCCTATTCTGGGGCTGGCGGAATTATAGGATTTACAAGAGATAATAAATTAATTTTAACTTCAAAAGTAAGTGTCAAAGAGGCAAAAGCAAAAGATATTCGAGATGCCGTAACTTTTGGACCATTTTTGATTGTTAATGGAAAAGCTTCCTCTGTTGTTGGAAATGGTGGTTGGGGAACTGCGCCAAGAACTGCAATTGCGCAAAGAAAAGATGGAATAGTGCTATTTTTAGTAGTCGATGGAAGAACTGCCTCAAAACCGGGAGCCGATATGGATGATTTGATTGATGTTTTACAAGACTACGGTGCCTACAATGCCGCCAATTTAGATGGGGGAACCTCTAGTGTATTAGTGGTAGGCAACACGATTGTCAATGATCCAATCGATAGCACAGGAGCCCATAAAACAAGACCAATCTCAACTGGATTTATTGTCACAAAAGATGAAAGCGACGATGGAGACCATAGTGTTGTAGCAAGCAAATTAGGGGAGGACGAAGACTAATGTATGAAGTATTTGCAGATTTACATGTACATATTGGCAGGAGTGAAAAAGGAAAACCAATCAAAATAACAGGGGCAAAAAGTTTGAATTTTGCTAATATCGCCAAAGAATGTGCTGAAAAAAAAGGAATTCAAATAGTGGGAATTATTGATTGTGCATCACCATATGTCATAGAAGACATCGAAGAATTCTTAAAAAACGGAGAAGCATTTGAAATTCCAGATGGTGGCATTATTTATCAAAATAAAGTTTGCATTATTTTGGGAAGTGAAATTGAAACAGCGGAAATAAATGATGAAGGAAAGACAGGAAGTGCGCATAATTTATGCTATTTTCCAACCTTAAATGATATTAAAGCATTTTCCAATGAAATGGCTACGCATATCAAAAATATAACGCTTAGTTCGCAAAGAGCCAATATTTCAGCTTATGAATTAATCGACATTGTAGAAAAATACAATGGAATTCTAATTCCAGCTCATTGTTTTACACCACACAAAAGTTTTTATGGAAATTGTACAGCTTCTTTAAGACGAATTTTTCAAGAGAAATATGACAAAATTCCAGCTATCGAGCTTGGTTTGAGTTCTGACACTTTTTTAGCGGATCAGATTTCAGAACTAGAAACCAAAACTTTTCTCACCAATTCAGACGCCCATTCTCTTCCTAAAATCGCCAGAGAATACAATAAAATACAATTGCAAGAGATTAGTTTTGCAGAATTTTGCAAAGCTTTAAAAAATGAAGGTGGGCGCAAAATTGTAGCCAATTATGGATTAGACCCCAAACTTGGCAAATATCACAGAACCTATTGCGAAGTTTGTGATAAAAGAATTGAAGGAACCGTGCCAGTTACCAAATGTGATTCTTGTGATAGCAAAATTATAACAATGGGTGTTTTTGACCGAATTGAGATGATTAAAGATAAAGAAAAAAACAAAAGTCCAGATTTTCGACCTCAATATGTTTACCAAATCCCGCTTAGTTTCATTCCTGGCTTAGGAAGCAGAACGATAGACAAATTACTCAACCATTTTAATACAGAAATGACAATATTACATAAAATTTCCAAAGATGATATAGAAGCAGTTGTTGGAAGCAAGATTGCAGAGCAGATTATTTTAGCCAGAGAAGGCAAAATGCACATCGTAGAAGGAGGAGGCGGAGTTTACGGAAAAGTAGAATAAAATAGAGAATACATGAATACACTTAAAAATAGAAAAAGGAAGAGGTCTATGAATAAAAGTGTATTTTCTTATTACCTAAAAAATAATAAAAAAAGTTTTCTTATGTTAATGTTTTTGTTTTGTATAGGCATTATTGCAGGAATTGCGTTCATCAATTATGCAAATGAAATGCAGATGGAAGAAATCGGATCTTACGTTAATTCTTTAAAAGAGAACATAAAAAAATCAGATGACATTAATAAAACGGTTATTTTAACGCAAAGTATGAAGCAAAATGTCATATTTGTTGCTCTCATCTGGTTTTTGGGTTGCACGATTTTAGGAAGTTTTCTGATTTATATTGTCATCATTTATAAAGGATTTTCCATCGGATATACAGTATCAGCCATGATTGCTACACTAGGAGTGAAGTCTCGGTAGCATTTTTGCTGTATTATCATTATTATTACAAAACCTAATTTTTTTGCCCATGATTTTTATGTTATCCAATAGTGGAATTAAGTTATATAAAAATTTACGACAAGATAAATATGTAAATATGAAGGTAGAATTTTTAAGACATACAATTATTATGCTAATTACACTTGTAGTGTCAATCATGGCTAGTTTTATTGAAGTTTACATTTCTACAAATTTTTTAATATTTTTTAAAAAATTTTTCTAAAAACCCTTTACATTTTTGGAAAAATCTGATAATATAGATATGTCTTATGTAAATATAAAGGAATGGGGTATAATCATGGATAAACAAATTAAACTTTTTTTAGAATTTTTACAAAACGATAAAAAATTGTCAAACAATACGTTGCAATCATACAAAAGAGATATTTTACAATATCAAACTTACATAGACAAAAATAAATTAAATTATTTAAAAGTAGATGACGAACAATTAAATAAATATTTAAAGTACTTGTCAAAAGTAGGTAAAAAGCCATCAACGATTTCCAGAAATTTAGCAACCATACGTGCTTTTTATCAATATTTAATACGTATAAAGAAAATAAAAAATGACCCAACAGAAGGAATTCATTCACCAAAAGTAGAGAAAAAAATTCCAAGTGTTTTAACAGCAAAAGAAGTTGAATTATTATTAAATCAACCAAGTAATATTGACTTAAAAGGAATTCGTGACAAAGCGATGCTTGAATTTGCTTATGCTACAGGAATGAGAGTTACAGAAATAATTTCTTTGGATATTACAGATGTAAATGTAGAAGAAAGTTATGTTGCATGTAACAGTGGAAGCAATAAAAGAAATATTCCATTAGGTTCTATGTCTTTACAAGCTTTGGTAGAATATATAGAAAAAGCAAGACCAGTTCTAATTAAAGACGAGAATGACAAAGCACTTTTTGTAAACATCAATGGAAAAAGACTTACCAGACAAGGTTTCTGGAAGATTGTAAAATATTATAAAGAACAAGCGCATATTTCAAAAGACATCACACCACATGTTTTAAGACATTCATTTGCTACTCATTTATTAAGAAATGGAGCAGATTTAAAATCGATTCAAACCATGTTAGGGCATTCAGATATTTCATCAACACAAGTTTATATGCAATTTAAAAATGAAAATTTGAAAGATATTTATAATAAAGCACATCCGCGTGCGTAAAAAAATTCAAAAAACGTGTATTAAGCTAATATGCGTTTTTTTCTTTTTTGATTTTTGATTTGGGGACGGGGACAGTCTTGCTGTAAAAAAGTATGGAAGTTAAGTAAAATCAAGTGAGAGCATATTTTTGAGAATTTGTCAAATTGACATAATGCATAAAATATGGTATAATGAAAGTTAGAGGATTTTGATAGAAATTTTATAAAAATAGGTCAAATTTCTACTAAATTTGCTGTTTTTTAAGAAAGAAGAGAAAATTGTCATAGATTGAAAACTCCTTGCATAAAATATTAATAATGATATTTTAAAGGAGTTTTTTTATGTGTGGAATTGTTGGAATGGTAAATTACGAAAAAGATATTTCAGAGCAAAATTTGATGATTAGAAATATGACAAAAATGCTCTCAAAAAGGGGTCCAGATGAAGAAGGTGTTTTTTTAGAAAAACATTGTAATTTAGGACATAGACGTCTTAGTATTATTGACATTGAAAATGGAAAACAGCCGATGTCATGCACGATTGATGAAGTTACATACACCATTGTGTATAATGGGCAAATTTATAATACAAAGGAATTGCGAGAGACCTTGCTAGACAATGGTTTTAACTTTAATGGACATTCAGATACGGAAGTTTTGCTAAAAAGTTATATTTTTTATGGGAAAGATGTTTGCAAGCATTTAAATGGAATTTTTGCGTTTGCGATTTGGAATAGCAAAACCGAAGAATTATTTGTTGCGAGAGATCATTTTGGGATTAAGCCTCTTTATTATGCGAAGTTAGAAAATCATTTGATTTTTGGTTCAGAAGTAAAGGCAATTTTTGCACATCCTCTTATCAAACCAAAGCTTGACAAAACAGGCATTTCTGAACTTTTTGGAATTGGACCAAGTCATACGCCGGGAATTAGTCCATTTAAGGGAATTGAAGAATTGGAACCAGCGCATTTTATTGTGTACAATAAAAATGGCTTTCAAAAGCACCAATATTGGAAATTACAGACAAAAGAACATACAGACGATTTAGAAACAACATCAGAAAAATTAAGATTTCTTATCAAAGATTCCATTGAAAGACAACTCGTTTCGGATGTTCCACTTTGTTGTCTGCTTTCTGGTGGTTTGGATTCAAGTATTATAACAGCTTATGCTAGTAAATATTATCAGGAAAAATTTGGCCAAAAGTTATCAACATTTTCAGTGGATTATGTGGATAACGATAAGAATTTTGTCAAGAGCGATTTTCAACCAAATAGTGATAATTATTATATCGATTTAATGGTAAAAGAATTTCGGTACTGACCATCATAAAATTGTGTTAGACACACCAGAATTATACAAAGGTTTAGAAGAAGCGATGATTGCGCGTGATTTTCCGGGAATGGCGGATGTGGATTCTTCATATTTGTTATTTTTCAAAGAAGTGAAAAAGCATGCAAAGGTGACGCTTTCAGGTGAATGTTCAGATGAAATTTTTGGAGGATATCCGTGGTATTTCCGAAAAGATAGTTTAGAAAGTAATACATTTCCGTGGTCACTGGCGATTCTTGAAAGACAGAATTTGTTGCATCCAGAAATTGCTAAAAAGATTAATTTACAGGAATATATTGATGAACAGTATCAAAATTCTTTGAGTAACGTAGAATTTTTGCCAAATGACAGTGAAATGAATAAATTAGAGCGAAAATTAATTTATTTGACTTCCAATTGGTTTATGCAAACACTACTGGATCGAACAGACAGAATGAGTATGTATAATGGATTTGAGGTGAGAGTTCCATTTTGTGATGTTCGCCTTGTGGAATATTGTTGGAATATTCCGTGGGAAATGAAGGCGTATAAGGGAAGAGAAAAGGGACTTTTGAGGCACGCGATGAAAAATGTTTTGCCTGAGGAAATAATCAATCGAAAGAAAAGCCCTTATCCAAAAACGCATAATCCAAATTATACCAAGATTGTCAGAGATGCGCTAAGTAAGATTATGGAGAATAAAGAGGCACCAATTAATCAATTATTAAATCGAGAGGTTATTTTAGAAATTATTAAAACTGACGGAAAAGCTTTTACCAGACCATGGTTTGGGCAGTTAATGACAGGTCCACAACTTATGGCATATTTAATTCAAGTGAATATTTGGCTTGAGAAATATCAACCAGAAATTGAAATATAAAAAGAAAAAACACCTTACTTTTTGTTTGGTGTTCTTTCTTTTATCCAATTTTAGGATATTTTTTTAATTTTAATAGAGGTGTTTTCGAGTTCCAAATTAACAATATCTCCAGAATGTATATTCTCTAAGAGATTAAGAAATTCTATAGGAATACACACTCGGTGAGATTTATCAATTGACCGAACAATTCCAACAAAGGGTTGATCTTGCCAATTTTCTCTTTGAAACTTTTGTATAGAAAGTTTCCCACGTTCAATAAATATTTGTACCTCTTGTTGCTCAGTAAATTCTAGCTCCTTAAAAAATTTACTTGGAATAACCAATCTTTTTAATGCATCAATTTTCCGTTGCATGTTTGAACCTCCTAAATTAATTAATAAAATAATTACATAATATATTATACAATTATTTACATAATTTGTCAATAGCGAACTAATTTGTTACCAACCATATGTAGAAAAAGAAACTCCGTTTTGATAATACTCAATTGCCTTTCTTACATAAGGTATTACATTTTCTGGCAGATGCTCCAAATCATAGAACTTAAGTGCATCGCATTTATCTTTTTCCATAATTTGAATTTCTCCAGTATAATTTTTACAAGTTAAAAAATAATCAATACTTTCTCTATTGGGTGTTTTTCTGTGCATGATGTGAACAATTTCCAAATCGTTTTCGTCAATGGTGATACCAGCTTCTTCCAAAGCTTCTCTTTTCATCGCATGAATGACACTTTCGTTTCCATCAATATGACCTGCTACAACACTATAATTCCCGTCTTCATAGCCAGTATTGTATCTTCTTAGCAATAATATTTGATTATTTTGAATTAAAATTAAATGAACAGCAACAACTAATTTAAATCTTTCCATAATTTTTCTCCTTTCTTATCAAGAATAAAACAAAAGTTCGTAAATGTCAAGCGTTTTTTTAAATAAAGTAAAAAAACAGCCGATAGTAATTATTACTGTTGGCTGTTTTTTATCAACAAATCACCTTAAAAATTCTTCTATAAACTGTTCTTTTGTATATAGTTTGCCATTACCTTTTTTTCTACATAGTAAAAATCCATATAGTTCTTCTACTTTTTCAAGTGGCAGCTGCTTGTTTTTTAATACTTTCAAAGAGTTGTAATGCTCTCCTTGATAGCAACGATAGAAAGCTGTTTTTTTCTCGTTTTTGATATATTCATTTTCTGATAGTATAACAGTTCCTGTAGGTTGTTTTTCATTGGAAGGATAATACCAACGAGAAAAATCGCAGAAAAACTTGTTTTGATTTATGATGCTTTCGCAACTTTCAATCAGTATATAATGTTGATATTTTTGATGCAGTTTTGTTTGGGACTCCCGTTCATAGTGTTCTTCAACTGAGATAGTTTCGCCAGTAAAAAAATCCTCATAATATTCTCCATTGATAAAATCATGACATAAAAGCATTTTTATTCCTCCTGTCTATTTTTGTGATGTTGTTTTTACTTAAGTTTCAAAAATATATATTCATAGAATAACATAATTTTATGGAAAATGCAATTGTTTTGTTTACTTTTTTTTGAAAACATGCTATAATTAAATGAAACCAAAGTACATTTTTAAGGAGAAAATAATGAGATTAGATAAATTTTTAAAAGTGAGCCGTGTGATAAAACGTAGAACAGTTGCTAATGAGGCGGCAGATAGTGGCAGAATTTCAGTCAATGGAAAAGTAGTAAAACCAAGTTATGAGGTAAAAATAGGAGATGTGATTGAGATTAAATTCGGAGATAAGGTCTCAAAATTTGAGATTTTGGCTATACCTGAAAAAGTAGGGAAAGATTTAGGAGAGCTAATAAAAATTTTGTAAAAATAAGGAGACCAAAGTCTCCTTTATTTTTACAAAAAATCACAAATTAAAGAAAGAATACTTATTAAACCAATAGAACTTAATAACAATAAAGTCAAATTTCTTATCAAATTTTCCAGATAGTTAAGATCAATTTCTATGTTGAAAGTGTGGAGAATGTTAAAACATAGAAATGATTTTTTAATAAAAAATTCTTTTGGAATGTAGGCTGGAGTCTCATTTGTTATTCTAAAAAATAAAATACTAGCTAGAGTTAAGTCAACAATTCCAAACACAGGACTCAACCAATTAACTGTAACGGTTAAATTGCTAAGATATTTAACACAAAGCATATCTAACAGCAAAGATATGATTAAAGCCCTCTTTAAATACCGTGTTTCAAGTTTCATTAATATCTTTCTCATTTTAGATTCCTCCTAAATATAATTTTTTATATTATAATTATACCATAAATTAACATAAATGTCAAGTGGCAGGTATTTGTAAACTGATGGTATTCACAAATTTGACATAGTGTAAAGGAGATATTTTCTAAAATAACTCAAACAAGAGCGTTTGAACGCTCTTGTTTGAGTTATTGTGCAAACGCTTGACGTCCTTTTTTGAAAGGAAGAAGGTTGGAAAGTTCGTTTGCTTTTTTTAGTTGTTTTTGTGCTTTTTCTTGTTCGATTTGTCGTGCTTGACGCTCTGCCATAGTTTCACAAATTGCTTTTTGATAAGTAAAATGCGTATCTTGAGCAATTTTTTGCCAATTATAATCTTTTTTTACTTTTGCAATTGCATTTTTGACTACATTATTACATAATTTTTGGTCAAATAGAAGCGTCAAAATAGAATCGGCAAGGGAATTTGGATTTCCAGCATAACTTTTCATACCATTAATGCCATGATCCACAATTTCATTTAAGCCACCAATATCGGAAACAACGACAGGTGTACCAGAAAGCATTGCTTCTAAAGCAACAATTCCAAAAGGTTCATAGGTGCTTGGGAAAACGGAAACATCTGCACATTTATACATTTTTTGAACATTTTTTGAATTCATATAGCCTGCAAAATAGACTTTGTTTCCCAAACCTAAAGAATTAGCCTGATTTCTTAATTCATCAATCATTCCACCTTTACCACAAATGATAAGTTTACTGTCATGATAATTTGCTAGAATTTTAGGCATGGCGGCTATCAAATTTTGAATTCCTTTTTCGTAAACTAAACGTCCCATAAAAAGAATAATTTTTTCGTTATCCATAGCGTATTGGCGCCTGAAATCATAATCTCTTTCAACTTCATTAAACAAATTAATATTGACTCCATTGGGAACAACATTAATTTTTTCATAAGGCAAACCAAATAATCGTTGTAATTCATTTTTCATATAATTACTATTGACAATGACTTCAGAAGATTCGTAGGTAAGCATCCATTCTGTGTCATTGATGTATTTTTGGGTTTCTCCATTGATACCACTGTTTCGACCAGCTTCTGTTGCATGAATGGTAGAAATTAAAGGAATGTTATAGGCTGTTTTGAGCGTTTTTCCAGCGTAGGCTGTTAGCCAATCATGTGCATGAATTACATCAAATTTTTCACCGTTGCCAATTAATTCACCAACTTTGGCTATTAGATTAAAATTCAGTTGCATAATCCAATCAATAAAGTTATTAGAACTAATCATAAAATTATCAACACGGTGAACATTTACGCCTTTGTCGTCTTCAAAATAAGGTACATTGCCATCACGATAGGTTACAACAGTCACTTCATGACCATCTTGATATAATCGATGCGACAAATCATGCACAACTCTTGCAATCCCTCCGACAACTCTTGGAGGATATTCCCATGATAGCATTAAAATTTTCATATTTTCACATTCCTTTCAAATTTCATTCGTAAATTGTATAAAATTACTTTCGTATTTTGTCAAGTTTTTTTACTCTATTATAATTGTACAAAAAAACCTTTATTTTGTAAACATTTTTTTACAAAAAAGTGCAAAAAAATACAAAAAGTTTTGGAATTGTAAATAATTCTATATTTTTTTCAAAAAGTTCTGATTTTATATTGATTTTTTTTTTGATTTTAGATACAATATATAATATTGTTTAAAAAGCACAAAGGAGGAAAAGAATGCCTAAAAATACCAAAGAAGCAAAATCAGAAGAAAAGAAGATAAAAGAGCAGGAAAAACTGGAGTCTAAAAACAAAAAAACAAAATTAAAAAGCAAGATAGAAGAAAAGAAAAAGGACGAAGTAGAAAATAAAAGTGTACAAAATAAGGTAATTGATAATATCAAAAATTTCATTTCAAAAATTATAGAAATGCAAGAAAAAGTAAGGCGTGATTTAGAAGAAGAAAAAAGAAAAAAAGATGAAGACAAAAAAAATTTAGAAAAAAAAGAAAAAAAAGCACCAAAATATCTATTAGAATATTACGATTTGCCATTTCGTTATAATGAAACTGTTGTCAAAATTCTAGCTCAGACACCGAAACGATTATTTGTTTATTGGGATGTTTCTGATGAGGATAGACAAACCTATTTAAATGCCTTTGGAGAAAACTTTTTTTATGATACTTATCCAGTTTTATTAGTTCATAATGAAGACAAAAATTACACTTCAGAAATTGCGATTAATGATTTTGCCAATAGTTGGTATTTAGACATATCAGATCCGAGAGATCATTATACGATTCAATTAGGTAGAAAATTCAAATCTCATATAAAACCACCAATCAAGCAAGAAGTGGAGCAAACCAATTTTGCATTAAAAAATGATTATTTATTCATAGCTATGTCAAATAAGTTAGAAGTCCCAAATGACCATGTTTTATTCGAAGAATTCAAGCCATATGTTACGTATCGAAATGTGAAAACGCATGCCCAAGAAGTAAAAAGAATAGAAATTTCAATTTACCAAAATGAGTTAAAAGAACTATACAAAAAATTATATGACAATGAAATCCCATTGGATGAAAACGCAAAATTTGATATGAGAAATCCATCGTCTAATTTGGGAACCAGTAGCAGTATTGCTAAATAAGGAGATTTTATGAAAAACATAAAAGGTTATGTGAGTTTTGTGCTTCATGCCCATTTGCCGTATATTCATCATCCAGAAAGTGAGGATTATTTAGAGGAAGAATGGCTGTTTGAAGCAATTTCAGAAACATATCTACCATTATTATTAAATTTTAAAAAATTAGAAGACGAAGGCGTAAAATTTAGACTAACAATGACTATGACGCCTCCGTTATTAAATATGTTAGACAATAAATTATTGCAAAATCGTTATATCAAATATTTAAATAAACACATTGAACTTTGCGAAAAAGAAGTAGTTAGAACCAAATACGATGGGCGATTGAATCGTTTGTCTCATTATTATTTAGACCGATACACTAATGATTTACATGTTTTTAAGGACATTTACCAATGTAACATCATACAAGGTTTCAAACATTTTCAAGACGCTGGATTTCTGGAAATCATTACTTGTGGTGCGACACATGGCTATTTTCCGATTTTATATGTCAATGAAAAAACAGTTCGTGCACAAATTGGAGTTGGTGTGCAAACTTATGAGAAATTTTTTGGCAGAAAACCACGTGGAATTTGGCTTCCTGAATGTGGTTATGTGCCAGAAGCGGACAAATATTTAAGAGAATTTGGCATTGAATTTATCATTACGGAAACACATGGTGTTTTATATGCTAATCCGACACCAATTTATGGAACCTATGCACCAATTGTTTCTCCAGAAAATATTGTCTCTTTTGCCCGTGATTTAGAATCTTCCAGACAAGTTTGGAGTTCGATTTCAGGCTATCCGGGTGATTTCAATTATCGAGAATTTTATCGAGATATTGGATATGAGGCAGATTATGAATATATCAAACCATATATTGCAAGCAATGGCGTGCGTGTGAATACTGGTATCAAATATTACAGAATTACGGGAAAGACGGAGCAAAAGGATTATTATGATGTACAGTGGGCCAAAGATTCGGCAGAAAAACAAGCAGGACATTTTATGGATTGTAGAACCAAACAAATTGAGAATTTGGCAAATACCATGCAAGTACCACCGATTATTACATGCCCTTATGATGCAGAACTTTATGGCCATTGGTGGTATGAAGGACCATATTGGTTATACATTTTATTTAAAAAAATTTATTATGATGATTGTAATTTTGAATTAATTACGCCAAGTGATTATATTGATAGACATCCCAATATTCAAGTTTCTACGCCGTGTCGTTCAAGTTGGGGGGCAAATGGTTATAGTGAAGTTTGGTTAAACCAAACAAATGACTATGTGCATCGTCATTTGCACAAAGCAGGAGATCGTATGTGCGAACTTGCTTACTTATATCCGAATGAAGGAAACACGCTTCGTAGGCAAGCCTTAAATCAATGTGCGCGAGAATTACTTTTGGCACAAAGTAGTGATTGGCTATTTATTATTACAAATGGAACGATGGTAGAATATGCACACAAAGCAATCAAAGAGCATATTGGACGATTTACCAAATTATATTATCAAATCAAAAACGACAAAATCGATCCGCAATATTTGTTAGATATATTTAACAAAGACGACATTTTCCCAGAAATTGATTATATGATTTATTATTAATGTAGTAGGGATTCTCAATCGCCTGCATAACCCATAAAGAATACAAAAAAGAAAGGAATGCTAAAAATGGAAGTATACGATAATGCCAACAACCTAGCAAAAGCCATCAAAAATTCAAAAGAATACACAGAGTATAAACAAGTTAAACAAGAATTATTTATAGATTTGAAATTAAAAGACCAAGTGGAAGAGTTTGAGAAAATTCGTTATGAAGAACAGCTTTTAGCTATGCAAGGCGAAAAGCAAAGTGAAGAAAAAATGGCAAAGTTACAAGAATTATATAAGATTTTGGTACAAAATCCAAAAGTCAAAGATTATTTCGACAAAGAAGTACGTTTTAATGTTATGATTGCAGATGTCAATAAAATTATTGGGGAATCGATAAAGGATGTTCTAAATTGAAAAAATGATTACGAACTGTTTTTTATAATTGGAAAGGTTTGCGAAAAGTCAAATGATAGAAAAAGAAACTTTAAAAAAATGTACTTTATGCCCGCATGAATGTAAAGTGAATCGATTGAAAGGTCAATTACGGAAGATGTAGAGCTGATGCACAAATAAAAATAGCTTCGGCAGATTTATATCATTTTGAGGAACCTTGTATTAGTGGACAAAATGGCTCTGGAGCAGTATTTTTTACGGGTTGCAATATGAATTGTCAGTTTTGTCAAAATTATGAAATTAGTCAATTAGGACAAGGTAAAGTTTTCACAATTCAACAATTAGCAGACGAATTCCTGAATTTGCAGGAAAAAAATGCTCACAATATTAATTTAGTAACAGGTTCTATTTTTGTTCCGCAAATCGTAGAAAGTTTGAAACTAGCGAAGCAAAATGGTTTGCAAATTCCTGTTGTTTATAACTCAAGTGCCTATGAGAAACCAGAAACGCTTCAAATGTTAGAAGGCTTTGTGGATGTATATTTGCCAGATTTGAAATATTATTATAATCATTTGGCAAAAGATTTATCTGGTATTAATTCTTATTTCGAAACAGCTATAACAGCCATAAAAGAGATGTATAGGCAAGTTGGAAATCCCCAATTTAATAAAAATGGTATAATTCGAAAAGGTTTGATTGTTCGTCATCTGGTTTTGCCTAATCATTTACAAAATACAAAACAAGTGCTAAAATGGCTTTATAAAAATATGTCACACGAAATTTACATAAGTATTATGGCACAATATTTCCCAGAGTATAAAGCTTTGGAAAGGGAAGATATTCATCGAAAATTGACAGAGGAAGAATACCAAGAAATTCAGGATTATATTGAAAAATTGGGAATACAAAATGGTTATGTGCAAGATTTAGAGGAAAATGAGAAGAAATATGTTCCCTGTTGGTACACATAATATTAAAAATGTCAACCATTGAAATGATATAAAAAAGTTAGGAAAAAGGATAAAAAGCAAATAAAAATGATTTAAAATGTCGTTAAAGTCTTCTAATCGAAAAAAATCAAGTTGAAAAAGTAGAAAAAATATGCTATAATAAAATTACAAAGTAAATAATAATCCCTGCGTAGTGCGTGTAGACTGAATTTTTAGAACCTACAAGTTTTGGATAAGGGAGTTTGCCTCTGAATATGGCGTGTATGCTTGGACGATTAATCCTCCAAGAAACCCAGTAATATTTAGGAAAACACCCACCTGTGTGAGTACAGGTCCATAAAAATTTAGCAACTTACGGCTTAGACGTGGGGGATTTTTTTGCTTAAAAATAATAATTTATCCTTTTATTGTACAGAAAAATATGTTACAATAAAACCATGAAAGTAAGAGAAGTATTAAAAGAGGGAATACTCAAATTAAATATGTATGAAATAGAAGATGCATTTTTAAAAGCACAAATACTACTAGAATATGAATTGGGAGTATCACACGAAGAATTACTTGTTAATTATGGGCAAGAAATGCAGAAAACAAATGTGAAAAAATATTATGAAAATATTGAAAAAGTGATACAAGGTAAACCAGTTCAATATATTACAAATCATCAGAGTTTTTATGGGCTGGATTTTTATGTGGATGAAAATGTCTTAATTCCACAGCCAGATACAGAAATTTTGGTTGAAGAAGTGATTAAAATTAGTCGAAGTAGGAGCCAAAAGCCTAGAATTTTAGATATTTGTACAGGAAGTGGTGCCATTGCAATTGCACTTGACAAGAATATAGAAGCTCAGATAATGGCAAGTGATATTAGTAAAAATGCGATAGAAGTAGCGAAGAAAAATGCGTTAAAACATGAGTCAAATTTGGAATTTAGAGTATCGAATTTGTTTGAAAATATAGAGGGGAAATTTGATGTGGTTGTGTCAAACCCGCCATATATTGAAACAGAAACGATAAAAAATTTATCCGAAGAGGTGAAAAATGAGCCGATTCTTGCTTTAGATGGCGGAAAAGATGGGCTTGTGTTTTACCGAATTTTAGCTGAAAAGTCAAGAGAATATTTAAAAAATGGCGGTTTTTTAGCGGTTGAAATTGGTTATAATCAAAGGAGAAAAGTTGTAGAGATTTTTGAAAAAGCAGGTTTTGAAGAGGTTTATGCGAAGCGAGATTTTGGTGGAAATGAACGAATTATAGTTGGAAAATGGAGGGAAATATGTCGTTTTCAGCAGATGTAAAAAAAGAGTTGAGCAAAATGGGAAATTTTTGTAAAGAGAATTTGCTAGCTGAACTTGTTGGCTATTTTATGAGTGGAAATATGCTTGAAAGTAGAGAAAATTTTGATTTTATTACGGAGAATGAGTTTAATATTGAGCGTTTTTATAAGATGTTGTTTCAATTGGACATCGCCTATGAGCCAGAGCGAAAGGGTAAGTGTTTTGTTGCTCAAATACAGAAAAAAGATGTATGGGAAATTCTCCAAGAGGGGAAAAAAGCTAAAGGAGATGTACGAAAAAATATTGTAAAAGGTGCGTTTTTGGGGGCAGGCTCGGTAAATAATCCGCAGAAAAATTATCATCTCGAAATGATTTTTTCGGAGGAAGAAAATGGTAAGTTTGTTTCGCAAATTTGTGAGGAATATGGAGTAAATTTTAAACAAATTATGATCAATGAAAAATATCAGTTATATTTAAAGGAAGGGGAGGAGATTTCTAGATTTTTGGCTTTAATTGGTGCAAATTGTGCAGTTCTAAAGTTTGAAGAGGTTCGTGTCATGAAACAAATGAAAAATCAAGTGAATCGAAAAGTGAATTGTGAGACAGCCAATTTGAATAAAACAATTGAAGCTTCTATTCGCCAAATAGAAGATATTGAGTTGATTAAAACAAAGGGAAAATTTGAGAAATTGCCAAAAGAATTAAAAGAGGTGGCAGTTTTAAGATTAGAAAATCCAGAGCTGAGTTTGCAAGCTTTGAGTCAATTGATGGAACCGCCAATTCGGAAAATCAGGAATGAATCGACGTTTGAAGAAAATTCATGAATGGGCAGAAGAATTGAGATAGGAGGAAAGGATGCAGGAGTTTGGAATTTATGTTCATCTTCCGTTTTGTCAGAAAAAGTGCAAGTATTGCGATTTTATTTCATTTGATATGTGTGATGAAACGGTAAAACAAAGATATTTGCAGGCAATTTTAAGAGAAATTGAGGCTTGTGAGATTTCAAAAAACGTTGCTACGGTTTATATTGGTGGAGGAACGCCGTCTGTTTTGCCTGCAGAATATGTGGCGAGAATTTTAGAAAAAATACAGCAAAAATTTATAATAGAAAAAGATGCTGAAATTACGATAGAAGTAAATCCCAGAACGGTAAATGTTGAAAAGTTGAGAAAATACCGAGAAATTGGAATTAATCGTTTGAGTATCGGTTTACAAGCAGTGCAGAATCGATTGCTTAAATTATTAGGAAGAGTGCATGTGTTTACGGATTTTGAAAAGGTTTATCAGGAAGCGAGAGAGGTTGGATTTAAGAATGTTAATGTGGATTTGATGTTGGGGCTTCCGACGCAAACATTAGAAGATATAAAGGAAGGTTTGCAAAAAATAATAAATTTGGAACCAGAACATATTTCGCTTTATTCTTTGATTTTGGAAGAGGGAACAGAGCTTGAAAAATTGGTATTTGAGAAGCGATTAGAGATGATTTCGGAAGATTTGGAACGTCAGATGTATTGGGAGACGAAGAAAATTTTGGAGAAAAATGGTTATTTTCATTATGAAATTTCAAATTTTGCGAAAAAGGGCTTTGAATCGAGACATAATTTGGGGTGTTGGAATCAGGAAGAATATATTGGTTTTGGATTAAATGCACATTCGTATGTAAATAAAAAACGATTTTCAAATGGCGAAAATTTGGAAGAATACATACAAAATACGAATAAAAATAAAATTCTTCAAGAAGAGCAAACTTTTGAAGGACAAGCAAAAGAGTATATGATGCTAGGATTGAGGAAAATTGAAGGGGTTTCAATTTCGGAATTTGAACAGAAATTTCAGGTGCATCCGCTATTTTATTTTCGATTTGAGATTAGTAAATTGGAGCAAGACGGTTTGCTTGAGGTGGATTTGGATGCGATTCGATTGACAAAAAAGGGATTGGATTTTGCTAATCGAGTATTTGAGGAATTTGTGTAGAATATTTGACAATTTTATGTAAATATTGTATAATATTTACAATAGAACTTTTAATTTTAACAACCCCCATTGGGAAAGGAGAAATGATTATGAAAATTGATAAAATCAAAGAAATTCCAGCGACTGATTTTCGGGATGACATTGCTAAAGCTTTGGGTGAAATAACGCAGGAAGCGATAGTAGTTACTGTTGTTTCAACCATTGATAGCGAAGAAATTTGGGCTGAAGCAGAAATCGAAAAAGCAGATGTTTTGAATTGGATTGATGAAATAAGTGGGTCTTGTAAAATTAGACTAATTCATTTTTTCATAAAAGAAACGCAAAATAAAACTTGGCGCGTTATATAGGCTATTTTTAGAAAGTCGTACATTTATTTAGTACGGCTTTTTTTCTAAAATTCTTGATTAATTGACACAAATATAATATAATAGATAAAATAAGATTTAAGGAGGAAATTATGTCAGTTGTTGAACAAGTCGAAATTGTAACAAAAGAACAATTAACAAAAAATATTTTTAAATTTGCGATTTTGTCAGAAGAGATGGCAAAGGTAGCTTTGCCGGGACAATTTTTGGAAATCAGAGTGAATGACGATATCGAGCCTTTTTTGAGAAGACCAATTAGTATTTACAAAATTGATAAAGAAAAAAATCAATTGGAATTTATTTTTCAAGTCAAAGGAAAAGGAACACAAATTTTAGCCCAAAAGTCAATTGGTGATAAAATAAGTGTGATAGGTCCGTTAGGAAAAGGAGATTTCAAATTTGAAAATTACAAAAACATCGCTATTATTGGCGGAGGAATTGGAATTTTTCCTTTGTATGAATTGGCTAGACAAGCAAGTCAAAATGCGAATGTAACAACTTATTTAGGATTTCGAAGCAAAGATTTTGTTGTGCTAGAAGACGAGTTTTCAAAGGTTTCCAATAAACTTGTATTAACAACTGACGATGGAACTTACCAAGAAAAAGGGTTTGCTATTGATTTCCTAAAAAAAGATTGTGAAAGCCAAAAACCAGATTGTATTTTTGCTTGTGGGCCACTTCCAATGTTAAAGGCGATAAAAGATTTTGCCATCGAAAATGAAATTCCAGCTCAGGTTTCTTTAGAAGAAAGAATGGGTTGTGGAATTGGAATTTGTTTAGGTTGTGCGGTAAAAAATAAAAATACAGATGGATACAAACATGTATGCAAAGATGGTCCTGTATTTAATGTGAATGATGTAGAATTTTAAACTGTAGGGGCGATTATCAATCGCTTGTGCTTAGATATGTGTCTGAATGATGTATCTATACAGGAGCTACATCATCTAGACAATGAAAAATAAAATCAGAAAGGAATAAAAATATGAAAACAGAAATAGATTTTGCAGGAATCAAAATGAAAAATCCAGTAACAGTTGCATCTGGAACCTTTGGTTACGGAAGAGAAATGGCTGAATATATTGATTTAAACAAATTAGGAGCTATTATTACAAAAGGAACATTTTTAAAGCCACGAGCAGGCAATAAAACGCCACGTGTGTGTGAGACAGCAAGCGGAATGATGAATGCAATTGGTTTAGAAAATCCCGGAATTGAGCATTTTGCGGAAGAAGATTTGCCTTGGCTAAAACAATTTGATACACCAATTATTTTAAATGTGGGAGCAAGTACATTAGAGGAATATGTTGAAGTTTGCCGATTTGCCAATAAATTGGATATTGATGGCGTAGAACTGAATTTATCTTGTCCCAATGTTCATGCAGGCTGTATGGCTTTTGGAACAACATATGAAGGCGTAAAAGAGGCAACTAATGCAGTCAGAAAAGTTTTAGATAAACCACTGATTGTCAAATTAACACCAAATGTTACTGACATTACTCTTCCTGCCAAAGGTGCTGAAGATGCGGGAGCAGATGCTGTTTCAGCGATTAATACGTTGTTGGCAATGAAAATTGATGTCAAAACACGTAGGCCAATTTTAGCAAATAATACAGGTGGACTATCTCGGACCTGCGATTAAACCAGTTGGTGTAAGAATGGTTTACCAAATTGCACAGAAAATTAAGATACCAGTTATGGGATTAGGAGGAATTGTTACTGGAGAAGATGCAGTGGAATATATGCTTGCGGGAGCAAAGTGTGTATCAATTGGTTGTGGGAATTTTATCCATCCAGCAATGAGTTTAAATGTCATTCAAGAAATTGAAGAATATATGGAAAATAATGGTGTTGATGATGTAAATGAGCTGATTGGTGGAGTTAGGATGAATTAGAAAGAAAAGGGGGATAATAAATATGGAAGAATATATTGATGTGTTAGATGAAAATGGAATTTCTACAGGAGAAATTGCTACAAGAGGAGAGGTGCATAAAAAAGGATTGTGGCATCGCTCAATTATTGTAGCGATTGTCAATGAAAGAAATCAAGTGTTATTGCAACAAAGATCAGCTAATAAAGAGAAAAATGCCAATATGTGGGATATTTCTGTAGCAGGTCATCTAACGGCAGGACAAGATTCATTGTCAGCGGCAGCCAGAGAAATTAACGAAGAAGTTTGTGTGATGTTAGGATATAAAACGGAAATAAAAGATTTTCGTTTTATGTATTCTTTCCGAAAAGAACAGATAATTAGGGAAGATTTTATAGAAAGGCAGTTTTATGATTTGTTTATTTTAAGGGAATTTGGTTTGGATGATAAGACAATTCATTTTCAAAAAGAGGAAGTACAGGCTGTGAAGTTTGTAGATTTTGAAGAATTAAAGAGTATGGAAGAAAGACATATTTTGGTGTCGAGACCAGAAGTTTATGATATTTTACTAAAATATTTGTTTCAGTTTTAGGCAGGTAAAAAATAATGTGATTGAATATGAATAAAGAAAGCTCAGAAATTCTAATATTTCTGAGCTTTTAGAGTGTGTTGACAAAGTAAAGAGTTAACATCTTTTTTTATTTATGAGTATTAAAATAATCTTCAAATTCTTTTTTGCAAATGGGTTTTGAATAATAGAAACCTTGAATAGTATCGCATTTTAAGTTTTGCAGAAATTTTACTTGTTCTTTAGTTTCAACGCCTTCTACAATCGTTTTTACATTAAGACGTTTGGCAAGAAGCATGATATAATTTAGGATATTATTATTGCTGTTTAAATCTGCTTGATCAACAAAGACTTTGTCAATTTTTATAATATCAATCGGCATATTTTGTAACATGCTAAGGGAAGAATAGCCAGTTCCGAAATCATCAATTGAAATAATAAACCCTTTTTGTTTGATGTTGTTTAATATTTTTAAGATGTCAATGTTTTTGTCAATGGTAGCACTTTCGGTGATTTCTAAATCGATGGTATTTGGGCTTAAATTATATTTTTTGGTAATTTTCACATAATCGTCTATGAAATTTTCGTTCACAAAATGGTCTTTTGAAACATTGACAGAAACGGTTGGCACAAAATTGTAATTTTTCTTCCATTGAGATAAATCTTTGCAAACTTGCTCGAAAATGTACAAATCCAATTTGAGAATGAATTTGTTTTTTTCAAAAAGAGGAATAAATTTGCCGGGTGAAAGCATTTTTCCGTCTTTATTCCAGCGAATGAGAGCTTCTGCTCCAGTTACTTTTTCGGTATTGGCTGAGACTTTTGGTTGATAAAATACCTCAAATTCTTTATTTTTAAGAGCTTGTTCCATACAAGATTCGATTTGCTGTTCTTCGATTAATTGATTTTCTAAAATTTCGTCAAAGATATAATAATTCGCATCGTATAGACCCTTTATTTTTGCGCGAGCCATATAGGATTTGTCTAAAATTTTGTTGATATCCGTATCCTGAGGATGAATTTTATAAACACCAATTGCCAAATTAATTGGAATGATCGTGTTATTTATGGTTAGATTAGAAATATCATTAAAAATTCTGTTTAAAAGTTTGCTAATATCTTTGGAGTAGCTGAAAATACTGCCAAAAATATCATTTGAAATTCTGCAAGTAATATGTCCAGAAGGGAGAATATTGGTTAATTTTTGCCCAAGTGTTTTTAAAATTTCATTGCAAAATTCATAACCATAAATATTGTTTAAAGCTTTAAATTTGTTGATGTCAAGAGTGATAAGGTATTTGTTTGGTGTTTGATTTTGCAAGAAAATTAAGCCATTTTCTTTAAAATAGGACTCATTGCCAAGTAAGGTGATAGGGTCGATATAGGCAATTTTGTATAGTTTGCGGTTTTTCTTTTGGTTGGAAATGTCAATATAAATACAAATGGCAATAATGATAAAGTTGATGAACATACAAAGGCTTAGTGAGATTGTTAAAAACAAGGTAAGTTCTTTTCCAATTGTGCTGTTTGGGGCGACTGTTACGACATACCAATCATTGACATTGACTTTTTCGTAATGTAGAAAATAGATATTGTTGTCAAGCTTTATATCCAAAGTTCCAACTTGTTGTTTTTTTATGTTTTCAGCCATTGTATGGATTTTAGTTAAATCATTTTCAGTAGTAATTTCATGTTTGTTAGTTAAAAATCCATATAAATTTACATTATTTTCTTTGATTACGCCAAAAGAATCGATTAGAACAGAGCCATTATTGTTGATTAAGTAGGTGCCGCCTTCACCGTTGAATAAACGTCTTAATAGAATTTCTTTGTAATCTTCTGTGTTAATGGTGGCAAATAACACCATTTTTTTCCCATTGAAGAAGAATGTTTTTGAGTAAATATTAACTTGATTGTTAGAAACAGTGCTTGGGCGGTTTTCTGATAAGTATACTGTATCTTGTTGAAAAAATTCCTCAATATTGGTGTAATTTTCTACCAAATGTCCATCACTGGTTGTACCATTTCCATTTTCGTCTAAAATGACAAGTCTTGTGAAATTATAATTTTCTAAATCACCTTTGAATCGATTAAAAATTTCATCTGTAGTTTTAAAAAATCCACTGTTTATGGAATCTACCATGATTTCAAGAAATCTTTTTTGGTCGTTAATGGCGAGATTTAATTGGGTTGCAGTTTGCTCACTCAGTTCTGTGATAGTGTGATAGATATTTTTGTAAGTTAGCCTTTTTACATATCTAACATAAAAAAAAGATAGCATTAAAATGATAATAAAAATGGTAAAAATCCATTTGAAATTTAATTTGTAGTGGTTTTCTATTTTATTTTTTTCCATAATTCACCTCAAAAATTTATAATTTTACTATATAACAAATGTAATTTTTTTTCAAGGTTTTTGAGAAAATTATAGAAATTAATTGTTTATCCTAAGTACAAAAAATTGTACTTGTTAAGATTGAGTGTTTGTGGTATAATTACTTATAATGGCAAGAAAGGAAAAAATATGATGAAAGATAAAATGGATATAACAGTTGAAAATTATGACAATATTGTGAAAGAGTATATGGAATACTATGAATTGAAAGACATGAAAGAGTTGCAATTTCAAAGAGAAATAGATTACATTACATCTAATATTAAAGAAGGTTCTAACATATTAGATGTAGGAACAGCAATAGGAACTTATTCTAAATTTTTAACAGAACAGGTCAATAAAAAATTTAATGTAATAGGAATTGATGCGTCAAAAAATATGATAGAAGTAGCAAAGAAGAAAGCACCAAAAGCAGAATTTCATGTTATGGATGTAAGAAAATTAAATTTTGAAGTGGATAGTTTTGAGGCTATAATATGTTTTGCTGTAGTTCATCATATTGATGATAAGACATGTACTGAAGTATTAGATAAATTTGATGATATGTTAAAAATAGGAGGGTTAATTGCTATTAATACTCATGAATTAATGGAAAATCAAGCAAAAGAGAGTATGGAAATAGAACCATTGGATCCTAAACGTAGTTCATATTTTAATCGTTACACAAAAGATTTTTTTATGGATTATTTTCATAAGAAGAATTATGAGGTTTTAAAAATTTATGATAATCCTATGTTTGACCCAGAAACAGTAGGAGGGACGTTTTGTAAGGTAAATCAGTTTTCTATCATTGCTAAAAAGATATTATAGTAAAATATAATGTCTTTTTAAATTTGTGTATTGTATGTATATTGTGTGTATATTACGCAGTAGTTTTTGACAGCTTTTAATGACTTTTATAAAGATAATAAAAAAGCAGTAATCGAAATAGATTACCGCTTTGTATATAGGGTTTTGACCATTTGCCCAAAGGGCTCTTTTTTATCTCTTACTAAATTGAGGAGCTTTTCTAGCTTTCTTTAATCCATATTTCTTTCTTTCCTTCATACGAGGATCTCTTGTTAAGAAGCCGTTATGCTTTAAAGTAGGACGTAATTCTGAATTAGCTTCTGCTAAAGCTCTTGCAATTCCGTGTCTTATGGCACCTGCTTGACCAGTAAATCCACCACCTGCTACAGTACAAACAACGTCATATTTTCCTGCTGTATTAGTCACTGCAAATGCTTGATTTACAATAACTTTTAAAATTTCTGTTCCAAAATATTCACTTAAGTCCTTTCCATTGACTGTGATTTTACCAGTTCCAGCCATTAATCTAACACGAGCAATTGATTTTTTTCTACGACCAGTTCCTAAAAATACAATATTTTCTTTTTTTGCCATTTTATTTTACCTCCCAAATTTCTGGTTTTTGCGCTATATTTTCATGCTCGCTACCTGCATAAACTCGTACATGAGTAAGTTGTTTTTTACCTAATTTTGTATGAGGTAACATTCCTTTTACTGCCAAATACATAGCTCTTTCTGGTTTTTTATCCATCATAACACGGGCGGTTGTTTCTTTCATTCCACCAATGTATCCTGAATGATGTCGATAGATTTTTTGATCTAATTTGCGACCTGTAAATACAGCTTCTTTACAATTTATAATAATAACATAATCTCCACAATCCGCATTTGGTGTGAAAGTTGGTTTATGTTTTCCGCGTAGTAATTTTGCAGCTTCGGTTGCCGTTCTACCTAAAGGACGATTTGCCGCATCAATTACATACCATTTTTTTTCAATTTCGCCTTTTTTTGGGCTATAAGTAGTATTGTTCATGGTAAAATATATCCTCCATTTTAATATTTTAATCTAAAAATTTTAGGTTGCTAAGACAAAAAATTTTATAGATTTCTCATGATTTGTGATATTTTTCGTTAAAATCGTATTAATCTACCGGGGAGAAGATTAAACTATTTTTAACAATATCATAAATTGCTTCATTATTTTAATATAGATTTTGGAAAAAGTCAAGTGATTTTAGGAAAAAACTTGCAAAAGTTAGGATTTTATGTTAAAATATAATGTAATACATTGTTTGCTATGAGTGACGAAAAAAGTTAGTCATGATAGAGACGAAAAAACCTTTCATTTTTCAAAAATAATAATCAATATTTAGCACACATATTGATTTTGAACTTATATATAAAAAATTTATTTTGGAAAGGAGTACGAAAGAATGAAAAAATTAACTATGTTAGCAATAGCTACCATATTAGCAATCTCAGTAACAGTGCCAGTTATGGCAGGAGAGGAGCAAGAAAAATCCATATTTGAAACAGATGCATCTGTCTGCAAAGAGGGGGCACTATCGGTCTATAGAAAAGATATACGGGAGAATGTAAAAGGAGAGTTTGTTGATTGTAATTGCAGAAATCTGTGTTCTTGTACTTCGCTATATCATGTCTTAGAAGATACAACAGAAAGCGATTTTTATTCAGTCTGCTTGAAAGAAAAATTGATTCGACCGATTGGAAAAATATATCAAGATTGCTCAAGCTCAATGGAAGAGACATTTCGTTATGAAAAATCGAATATCATACAAAATCTTTCTCCTTTTTTAAAGCAAGAAAAAAAAGAGATTGAAGCGGTATTTAAAAATAAGAAAACGAATTTGTATGGACTTTTAAGTTCATTTCCTCATGAGAAGGTTGGTAAATTAAATATTACTAAACCAAAAAAGACCCCAATCATTATCACAGACTTGTGGGATGAAAAAGGTGAGGAAGAAGAATTCTGGTATGATGGAGAGATTGTTTTTTGTGTACCATATGCAAGCACAAATAAAAAAGCAGTTTTACACTGCGAAGAAGTGGTAAACAACATTTTATGGAACCATGACTTTCTAGCATGTACCATGTCTATTTATGTTATTTATACAGATGAGGTTATTGTTGAATATGGTAATAGTTATTATAATGGTGATGAAGGCTATATAACAATTTACGTTCCTTAATCACTAATATTATGAAAACTAACAAGTGTGCTAGAAATTGCATGTTGATTTAATCGACATGCAATTTCGTTAATTTTATAATCAAAAGGAGCATTAAAAAATAGTAAAGAGTAAGAAGAATAATTCAGTTTATTATGGGAATTTTTGCATTACAAGTTATTATAATGAATTTGGGGTCATGTTTATGATGAAACAAGGATTGGTTTCTAGGGAAGAGAGATAACTCTTTCCTAGTTTTTTGTTGTTATTTTTGAGCTCTTTAGCGCATAACCTTGACAAAACACCATAAATATGCTATAATAAAATTAAGAAAAGTCTACCCTTTATTTAGTGTAGACTTTTTTTGAAAAAAATAGTTAAGAAAATTGGAAATTTTTGCTTGACAAATCAAGGTAACTATGTTAAAATGTATCTATTCTTAAAGAAGAAGTGTCCACTTCTCACCTTATGCCAAGCAGGTTTTTAAGGTTAAAATGCCAATTTTATAGGGTTATTTTTGTGGATTTGACTTTTTCTGAAGAAAGTCATTTTTTATTTTCTTGGAATTTTCAAGTGAAGCAAAGGAAAACTCCCAGAAGATAATTATGTATAACTTTTTATTGGAGGTGTTTCATTATAAAACAAGAATTGCCGATTAACAGACAAATCAAAGCAAAAGAAGTTCAATTAATTGGAGCAGATGGAGAAAAAAAAGGAGTAATACCTTTTGACAAAGCTTTAGAACTTGCAGAAGAACAAGATATGGATTTGGTTTTAGTTTCACCAAATGCTCAGCCAGTTGTTTGTAAAATCATGAACTATGGCAAATATAAATTTGAACAAGCAAAAAAAGAGAAAGAAGCAAGAAAAAATCAAAAAGCTGTTGAATTAAAAGAAATCAGAGTTTCTACCAATATTGGTGACCATGATTTTGAATTTAAAAGCAAAAATGCAAGAAAATTCCTAGAAGCTGGAAATAAAGTAAAACTTTCTTTGCGCTTTAGAGGAAGAGAAATGAATAATGTGAAAATTGGAGAAAAGGTTTTAAATAAATTTGTTGAAGATTTATCCGACCTTGCATCAGTGGAAAAAAGACCATTATTGGAAGGCAAGACAATGTTTGTTATATTAACAAAAAATAAATAATTAAGAAGAAGGGGGTAGTCTTAAAATGCCAAAATTAAAAACAAATAAAGCAGCTAGCAAAAGATATAGATATACTGCTTTAGGAAAAGTAAAAAGAACAAAAGCCAACAGAAGACATCGTTTAGCAACCAAAACAAAAAGAACAAAATTAACAGCAAGAGTTCAAAATGGAATTGCTGATAAAACTTGTGAAAATACAATTAGAAAATTATTACCTTATGGTAAAAAATAGAAATATAAGGAAAGGAAGGATATAAAAAATGGCAAGAGTAAAAACAGCAAGAACAACAAGAGCAAGACACAAAAAAGTTTTAAAACAAGCAAAAGGTTATTTTGGTGCAAAACGTTACAGATATAGAATGGCAAAACAAGCTGTCATGAAATCTGGAATGTATGCCTATGTAGGAAGAAAAGATAGAAAATCAAATTTTAGAAAGTTATGGATTACGCGTATTAATGCGG
The DNA here is from genome assembly GCA_947648495.1 of uncultured Clostridium sp. Taxonomy (GTDB): domain Bacteria; phylum Bacillota; class Clostridia; order TANB77; family CAG-508; genus Scatovivens. The sequence goes on along the minus strand of CANSOA010000002.1, from coordinate 90,871 downwards.
CTGCAAGAATGAATGGTTTAACATATAGTAAATTAATCGCAGGCTTGAAGAAAGCCAATGTTACGATTAATCGAAAAATGTTGGCAGAAATTGCAGTATCAGACGAAAAAGCATTTAAAGAAATTGCAGAAATTGCAAAAAAAGCATAGGGAGTTGGTTTTGACGAATCAATTATGTGAAAAAATAAATTGCTGGGGGCAAATTTAGGAGGTGTTATTTAGCATGCTTGAATTTGTCCTTGATTTTTTGTTTCCACCAGCGTGTAGTGTTTGTGGAAAATTGGATAAAAATTGGCTTTGCCCAAAGTGCAAATCAAGAGTAGAAAGATTGGAAAAATCCAATTTAGTGGAAATTGAAGATAAAGAATATGAAAAATTATTGTATCTTTTTGAGTACCAAAGTTTGGTTCGAAAATTGATTTTGCGTTATAAATTTTCTAATAAAGCGTATTTAAATCATTTTTTTGCCAATGTAATGATACATAATGGAAAAAGTAGCCAGATTCTAAAAGAATATGACTTGATAATTCCAGTGCCAATGCACAAAAAGAAAATGCAAAAAAGAGGTTATAACCAAACAGAATTAGTTGCAAATGAATTGGGAAAAAGTCTAGAAATTCCTGTAAAAAAAGATGTATTATCAAAAGTGATAAATACTACAACACAAAGCAAATTAGGCGGAAAGGCCAGACAAACCAATATTCAGCATGCATTTTTTATTCAAAATGATGTTGAAGTCGAAGATAAGAAAATTGTTTTGTTAGATGATATTTATACAACAGGTGCAACTTCGCAGGAATGTAGTCGAGTTTTGAAAGAGGCTGGAGCAAGGGAAATATTGGTTGTGGTTTTGGCAAAAGATTAGAGAAAATAGGATAAAGTACATTTTAAATGTTAGATAAAAGTCTAATATTTAGAGTGTACTTTTATTGTTAGATTTTTTAAGAATTTTATAGAAAATTTTTCTCCCAATTTGTGAAAAAGGTGATATAATAAGTAGTAATAAAATTATTTAAAGAGAAAAAAGAAGAGATAAATTAAGAAAGAGAAGTAGTTGAAATGCAAAAAAATGGAAAAGAAATAAAAAGAAAAAATATTTGTATAATACTGATTTTTCTGCTTATTTTGCTAATTGTTTGGAGGTCAGAACCTCGTAATAAAGTGCAAGTAGTGGAAAATAAAGCAGAGAACCAAACAGCTAAAAATGAGGTTGAGAATGATTTGGTAGAAGAAAAGAAAGTAGAAATAACGGATTGGAGACTTGTTTTGGTAAATCAGGAAAATGCTCTGCCAAATGATTTTTCTCCTAATTTGGCAAGTATTGATAAGATAAGAGATTTTGATGTAAGAGCTATTGATGATTTAAAACAAATGCTAGAAGCTATGAAACAAGACGGAATTACAAATGTGTGGGTTCAATCGGCTTATCGTAGTGTGGAACATCAGGAAAAGTTGTTTGAACATAATATAAAAAAATATGAGGCACAAGGAAAATCACGTGAGGAGGCAGAACAGTTGGTGCTTCATACCATGAATAAACCGGGTACGAGTGAGCATAATTTGGGGTTGGCAATTGATTTTAATTATGTGGATTATAGTTTTGATGAAACGGCAGGTTTTAAGTGGCTGAAAGAAAATGCTCAAAATTATGGATTTATTTTGCGTTATGACAAGGAAAAAGAAGCAATTACAAAAGTAGATTATGAGCCATGGCATTGGCGTTTTGTAGGAAAAGAACATGCGGTGAAAATGAATGAATTAGGGGTTTGTTTGGAGGAGTATTTGAAAGAATATATTCAATGATAACATATTTTACATAGAATTTCAGACTGTGCGGTTCTCCAAAAGTTGGATAAAGAGTCTTTCAAGTAAATATTAATGTTTTCTTAAAATACAAAAAATACTATTAACAAGCAAGACTTTTTGTGGTATAACTAAGATAGATAAAAACTATGTCGAAAGTTGTCTTACAAAAATGTAAGTTTTTTGTAAGGTAATTCAATACAAAAAAATGGGAATATTAAGTATAATCAATAAAAATATAGGGAGCAATGAAGTGGAAAAAAAGAAAGTTTTAGAAGAATTGATAATCCTATTTTGGTTATTTATTTTGGGAAGTGTGATAGGATACATTTATGAAATGATTGTAGTTTTGGTTCAAAAAGGTTATTTTGAATCTAGGCAAGGCTTGATTTATGGACCATTTACACCAGTTTATGGGATTGGAATGATAGTATACTACCTTATTTTAAATGTGATAAAAACTGAAAATAAAGTGAAGATATTTTTGATTACGATGCTACTTGGCGGAATTACCGAATATGTGTGTTCCTTTGTGCAAGAAAAGGCGTTTGGTACAATATCTTGGGATTATTCTTACTTGCGATTTAATTTAAATGGCAGAACAAGTTTATTGCACTGTACTTATTGGGGAATTGCAGGCATTTTGTATGAGATATTGATTATGCCACAAATTCAAAATTGGAGGCAATTTGTAGGTAACAAAATTTTAAAAGTTATGACCAGTTTTGTTGTAGTTTTTATGATTTTTAATATTACAATTTCCTGCGTAGCAGCGGAAAGACAGACGCGAAGAAGAAAAAATATTCAGCCAGAAAATAAATTTGATATGTTTTTAGATGAGCATTATCCAGATGAGTATATGAATCGAATTTTTGCTAATAAAAAAGACAAATTTTGAAATTAAAATATAAACGAGTATCAAGAAACATATAATGAGAGAGAAGTAGAAATAGAAAGTAGGTAAAAATATGCGAAAAATCTATATTGTGTTAACACACACAGGAACGGCTTTATCAAGAATGATAAAATGGTTTACGAAAGATGAATTTACACACGTTTCAATTGCTTTAGATGTCGAATTGAAAAAAATGTATAGTTTTGGAAGATTACATCCATACAATCCATTTGCTGGTGGATTTGTGCATGAAGCTGTTGATAGTGGAACATTTAAACGTTTTTATAAAACAAGGGCGAAAGTGTATTCTTTAGAAGTAACAGGGGAACAATATGAACAATTAAGCAAGAATATTAAAGAATTTGAAGAGAAAAAAGAAGATTATACATTTAATCGTTTAGGATTATTTGCGGTTGGTTTACATAGAAAAATTCAAAAAGAGCATGCCTTTTATTGTGCAGAGTTTGTAAAATATGTGATTGAAAAGGCTGGAATTGAAACAGGATTACCAGATATTATAAAACCAGAAGATTTTAAGAAAATAGAAGGTCTACACCAAATTTATGATGGCATATTAAGAAAATATCCATCTCCAAAAATGAAAGTAAGAGAATTAATTTCAAATAATTTATTGATTTATAGAGGAAAAGAAGGGATGATATGAGTCGAAAAAACAAGGTAAAAATTTTTAAAAGAATATTAACAGCTTTTGTATTAATATTAATCATTGGTATGATGGCATATTTGTTTCCTGTGATGAAGAATTTATCCTCATTAGAAGGACAAATCGCTTTTAAAGAAAAAGTGGAAAGTTCAGGAATATGGGGAATGTTGTCTTTGTTTGGATTGCAAGTGGCGCAAATATTTTTAATCATTGTACCGGGTGAACCAGTCGAGATTTTAGCAGGAATGTGTTATGGCTCCATTTGGGGAACATTGTTTATTATGCTTTCTGCCTGTATTATTTCGGTTGTGATTTTTGGGCTGGTTAGAAAATTCGGAAGAAAGTTTGTATGTAATTTTTGTGAGGAAGAAAAAGTTCTTAAAATTGAAAATAGTAAATTATTTCAAAATCCCAAAAAAATTGAAAGAATTATGCTAATGCTTTTCTTAATTCCGGGTACGCCAAAGGATTTATTGGTTTACGTCGCAGGCTTATTGCCAATTCGACCAATTAGGTTTTTTTTAATTTCAACATTTGCCCGTTTTCCTTCTGTCATTTCGTCAACATTAGCAGGAGAACATTTGGCATTGGGAAATTGGAAAATGAGTTTGATTTTGTATGGAGCAGTGATTTTATTAGTTGGAATTGTCATATTTGTAATGGATAAATTGGACAAGGATAAAGTGACAAAAGATGCACTAAAGACAATGTCTGAGAAATAATTGATAAATGATTATTTTTGTGATAAAATCGATAAAAAATAGGGAAAGGAAAGAAAAAATATGGAATGGGAATGTGTAAAATGTGGGAACACAGAATTTGAGAAGGATCAATTTCAAGCAACAGGAGGTGACTTTTCCAAGTTATTTGATGTACAAAATAAAAAATTTGTAACAGTAACTTGTAAAAAGTGTGGCTATACAGAACTTTATAAAACAAATACATCTGCAGGAATGAATATATTGGATTTTTTAATGAAATAGAATAAGGAGGAAAAAATGGCTACAACGCAAGAATATATAGAATATGTGTGTGAACAAATAAGTGGAATTGGCGAAATTCGCTATAAAAAGATGTTTGGGGAATATATGGTTTATGTCAATGATAAACCTGTCATAATTGTTTGTAATAATATTGCTTTTGTGAAGAAATTAGAATGTATTGAAGAGAAAATGCAAGATGCAGAAGTTGGATTTCCCTACAAAGGTGCAAAAGAGCATTATATTTTAGATATTGATAATAGGGAAATTTGCCATCAGGTTGTTACAGAAGTAGAAAAAGTAACGCCAGTTCCAAAACCCAAAAAGAAAAAATAAGATAAAACACTGTTCCTAAAAAGAGCAGTGTTTTATCTTTTAAAAATCTAAGTTAGTCATCGCAACGATTGTTACAAGCTTTACCAACAAATATATTGGCAAGAGTAATCAAGTTAGACATTAAAAAGAATGCGACAGCACCAATTAAAATGCCTACTGTAAGAGAAGCAACTGGTAAAGCAGTTAAGCTTAAAGCAAATGCACTTGTAACAATTGAGCCAATCGAAGTTGTAATTAAGCAAGACTCTTTGATTGCTTTGCATTGATGTCTTCCACCACAAAGTACAGTAAATAGGATATATATAATACCTAGAACACCTAATATTAAAGCAAAATATATTAAAGTTATAATAGATGTGATAAGTCCAGCATAGAAAACAACAGCGATTCCAGCAGCTGCAATTAGACTAGCAATAATACTGAAAATACAGCAACATTCATTGTTTGTTCCTTTATTCATGCACATAATATTTCCCCCCCTTTAATATATAGTATGAAAAAGAGCAATAGAATGTGTTTAGACATAATTAGAAAAATATGATACAATAAAATCAGGAGGAAAGATTATGAACCAATCGGAAAGATTGCCTGATTTTTTAGCCCATATGTTAAATAAGCAGTATGGAGAAGAAATTACGCAAAAAATTGTGCATGGATTTACAATGGATAGAAAAGTGACATTTCGTATAAATACGATTAAAACAGATATAAATTCCATAGAAAATAAACTAAGAAATTTAAAAATTGAATATGAAAAAGTAGCATGGAGTCCAGAAGCTATCATTTTAAAAAAGGCACAAGAAAGAGATATTCAAGAACTTGAATTTTATAAAAAAGGCGAAATTTATTTGCAAAGTTTATCTTCCATGTTACCACCAATCATACTAAATCCACAGCCTGACACAGATATTTTAGATATGACAGCAGCGCCAGGTGGAAAAACAACGCAAATAGCGAGCCTAACCCAAAATAAGGCTCACATTACAGCCTGTGAAATCAACAGTATACGTAGTAAGCGATTGCAATATAATATACAAAAACAAGGTGCAACTGGTGTACACATTATGATTTCAGATAGTCGTAAAATTGACGACTTTTTCTCATTTGATAATATTTTGCTAGACGCGCCATGCAGTGGAAGTGGAACGTTACATATAAATGACGCAAATGTTAAAAGAAATTTTACCATGCAATTGATTGAAAAATCTGTGAAATCGCAATTATGTTTGTTGCAAAAAGCGATGAGAATTTTAAAAAGTGGACAAGAAATGGTATATTCGACATGTTCAATTTTGTGTCAAGAAAATGAGGAAATAGTCAGTCGAATTGTGAAAGAAGCAAATGCACAAATTGTTCCAATCACATTAGAAGGAATGGAAAAAATTCCGCTATTGCCAGTCAAAATAAAAGGGACTTTGTGTATTTGTCCAGATGAGTTATATGAAGGGTTTTTTGTGGCGAAAATTAAAAAAAATTAAATACCTCTTGCCAAACAAAATTTTATAGAATATAATATCACGTAGGGGAGATTATTAATCGCTTATGCACTAAATTAAAACGTGAATGAGGATTAGAAAATAGGAAAAATATTTTTGGGAAATATATATGCCAGATATGAAATCAGAATAAAAAGAAAAATAGAAAGTAGCAGAAAAATTTTATTAAGCGGGCGATTGATAATCGCCCCTACAAGGAGAAAAAATGAAGAATAAATTCGATCAAACAGCCAAAAACGTTGGCATTGTACACACACACACACACACACACACACACACACACACACACATGTAGTTTTAAAAGTTTTTTACAAATATAAATAAAGAAGAAAGACAAGTTATGTATGAAAAGTAAAATTTTAATACATAGTTGTCTTTTTATGTTTAAAAATTGAAAGGCGGTGATAAAATAAACAAAAGATAAAAACGATGAAAATACAAAAAAGGGAGGAAAGGAAAAATGAAATTAAAAAAAGAAAATGGTATTACATTAATTGCATTGGTAATAACGATAATCGTATTATTAATCCTAGCAGGAGTAACGCTAAGTTTAGTAGCGGGAGAAAATGGAATATTAAAAAGAGCGACAAATGCGGTAGATGTCAATGAAAGGGCGTCAGCAGAAGAACAGGCAAATTTGGTGTTGGCGGAAATTGTGACGAAGTATTATGAAGAAAGATATGTGAATAATAATGCTGGAGTAGGAACAATTGAAGCGTATATACAAACACAATTATCAGAAGCAAGAACAACAGAAGGAGGCTATACAGTACAAATTAAAGATGGGAAAGTAGAAGTCTCGAAAAATGGAAAACCGATTTCGTCGGGAGAAATTGTAGATGGGAAAGTAGAGTGGACAGGTAGTGACACGACAGGAGGAAATACAGGAACTAAAAAATCTTTAGCAAGTCAAATTAGTGCAACAAATTATGGAGATAAGGTAAATTATAGTGTAGAAGTAAATGGTGTAACATTGGATAACTGGAGAGTATTTTATAAAGATGAGTTAAAGAATGAAATAATTATGATTATGGGAACAGAACTATCCAATGCAACAGGTTTAGCAACTAATGCAGGTTTAAATACAAATGGAGATATGCATGTATATTTTGATGGGAGTAGAGCAGATTTAATACAAAAATTAGAAACACCAAATTTATGGAACGATTTATTATCACCAGAATTAAAAGCAAAAAAAGCAGTTGCTAAAGGCGCAATAGATTTAGAGACATGGGTAGCGAGCTGGAATGCGAACCCAAATCGTAAATCTGTTTATACAAGGAAAACAGAGGAAACAATGCAAGATGGGTTGTATGGATATTATGTTGGAACTTCAGCTAATCCATCAGATGTGATAGCTGAACAATTGAATAATGGATTAAACTATGAAGATTATAATATGTATCTTAGATATAACGCGTGGTATTTGAGTACACCTTCAGCTTATACTGAAGATTGTATTTTTATTACAACTTCTATGGATTGTACTGGTCTTCATGGTAATTACAGTTTTATGAACGACACTCCTGGACGAGAATTAAGTATTTGCCCAGTTGTGGTTTTGCCATCTAATGTTTCAGGGGAACAATTAGAAGACGGAAGTTGGAATATTGAGTAAATGAAATTTTGGATAACGTACTAGGAGGGACGAGAAAGCACTTTTTGATATAAATAAACATAAAACATTAAATAATAAAAAGTTGCTTAAAATGCCCTTTAAAACACAGGTACATTTTCACCAAACCTAAAAACAAAGACTTAAAAGAGAAATAATCGCTGATTATTTCTTTTTTTGTGGAAAAAACATTTTTGGAAAAATCTTAAAGGAAATAGTTTGCAAAAATTAAAATATATGATACAATACAAGAACTTGAAAAATCCATAAAAGGAAAAATAGAAAGGAGAAGGAGTATGAATTATGCGCTAAATTTTATTAGGGGATTTTGTATGGCATTAGCAGACAGTGTTCCAGGAGTTTCAGGAGGAACGATTGCATTTTTATTAGGATTTTATGATACATTTATTAACTCACTGGATAACTTGATTTCAGGCACAAAAGAAGAAAGAAAAGAGGCAATCTTTTTTCTAATTAAATTGGGAATTGGCTGGATAGCAGGATTTGTTTTAGCTATGTTAGTATTGGCAAATGTTTTTGAAAGCCATATTTATTTAGTAAGCTCAATGTTTTTGGGATTTGTTTTATTTTCTATTCCTTTGGTAATATTGGAAGAAAAAGAAGTGATAAAAGGCAAATATGCTAACATTTTATTTACCATTGTTGGTGCGGGAATTGTTATTTTAATCTCTGTTTTTAATCCAGCTAGTGATGTAAATATTAGCAGTTTGACATTTGGTTCTGGTGTTTATATTTTTGTAACAGGAGCAATTGCAATTACGGCAATGGTTTTGCCGGGAATTTCAGGGTCAACGTTGTTGTTGATTTTTGGTTTATATTTGCCAATTGTTTCAGCCATAAAGGAATTTTTGCATATGAATTTTTCGTATTTTCCAGCATTGTTTGTATTTGGATTGGGAATTATTGTTGGAGTCGTTTCTGTGATAAAAATCATTCGAATGTGCCTAAAAAAATATAGAAGTCAAACCATTTATTGTATTATTGGTTTGATGATTGGTTCGCTTTATTCCATTGTGCAAGGTCCTACGACATTAGATATGCCACAAGAGGCAATGAGTTTGCAGACGTTTAGTATTGGATTTTTTGTGATAGGAGGTTTGGTTATTTTAGGATTGCAAAAACTAAGAAGTGTGATGGAAAAAAATAATGATTAAACTCTTAAAAAGTAGTATCGACACGCTAAATTAACAATTTTTCCCAAACTACTTGCTAATTCACATAAAATATATTCTAATATTTGAATAAGATTTCAAAAAGGAGGACAAAAATATGAGTAAAATAACACAGAAAGAAATCAAGAGTTCTGAAGGACGGTCTATTAAATTTGTAGTACCGAGTGGCGTATCTAAAATCGAGCTGGAATTTGATATGGCATCTGAACTTATTGTGCCAAAGAAGAAAATCTATGTTCCACAAAGCGAGTTTGAACGGCGGATTAATCCTTTAGCATTTCAGCTGGATGCGGATTGGCTACAATATGAGCCAAGAACTTACAAACAGGACCAAACAAAGGAGCTGTTTTTGGATGCCAGAGTAAAAGGCAGGTTGCATGCCTTTACTTGCATGGCGATTGATCCATCCTTTGACCCAGTTACGGGAGAATTGGTGTATCAGCCAGGATTACCGCCTGCGGTAGAAAAATCCTATAATTGGTGGGTATATACATTTAAAGACTACGCACCAGAGCGAAATAGCAGAGTGATGACAAAAACAGAGGGCGCATGTAAAGATTTGGAATTGATCAGGCGCCTTGTAACTTGGAAAAAGGTTTCTGTTGAAGCGGCGTGGGATGCGGTATGTGACCATTCAGTAGAACTTGGACACTTTGCAGATTCCGATAATGCTCAAAACGGTTTTGAAGTAACAGGCAGTAGAGAAGTTTGGTGTTACGGATAAACGAGTTTGTATCTGAAATATATATTGGAAAGTATAATGAGCAAACAAAAGAGAAAATTGGAAATAATATGGAATGTAAATGCCTATTAAAGGGCATTTTTTCTTTCCTTACGAAAATGTAAGGTAAATGTAAGATAAATCGATGGGAATTATGAAAAAAATGATTTATAATAGAGTTAGTTTGAAAGGAGTTTTTATTAATGAAAGTATTAGAAGTAAAAAATATAGAGAAATACTATGGAAATAAGTCAAATCTAACGAAAGCAATTGATAATATCAGCTTTAATGTTGAAAAAGGAGAATTTGTTGGAATTATGGGAGCGTCACGGAAGCGGAAAGACGACTTTGCTAAATTGTATTTCAACAATTGATAAAGTAACATGTCGGACATATTATGATACATGGAGAAGATATTACGAGATTAAGAGGCAATAAGCTAAATCGATTTAGAAGAGAAGAATTAGGGTTTATTTTTCAAGATTTCAATTTATTGGATACTTTAACTTGTTATGAAAATATTGCAATTGCATTGACAATTCAAAAAGTAAATGCCAAAGAAATTGATAAAAGAGTAAAGGATATTGCTGAAAAGTTGGGAATTGAAGGAATACTGAATAAATATCCATATCAAGTATCGGGTGGGCAAAAGCAAAGGATTGCTTCTAGTAGAGCTATGATTACCAATCCTAAATTGGTTTTGGCAGATGAGCCAACAGGTGCATTGGATTCTAAGTCAGCTAGACAATTATTGGAAAATTTTGAGTATTTGAATAGGCAAATGAAAGCTACGATTTTGATGGTTACACATGATGCTTTTACAGCTTCGTATGCAAACCGAATTTTATTTATTAAAGATGGCAAAATTTTTAATGAATTAATCAAAGGAAATGACACGAGAAAACAATTTTTTGAAAAAATTATTGAAGTGCAAACGCTTCTTGGAGGTGATTTGAGCGATGTTATTTAAATTGTCATTTGAAAATATGAAAAAAAGTATAAAAGATTATGGAATTTATTTTTTAACATTGGTTTTGGGTGTCGCTATTTTTTATATGTTTAACTCGCTAGATAGCCAAGAAGCGATGTTGCAGGTGTCTAAATCGACGAGAGAAATTATAAAGTTGATGATTGAGATGTTAGGAATGGTTTCGGTATTTGTCGCTGTGGTTTTGGGACTGCTAATTGTGTATGCGAATAATTTTCTGGTTAATCGACGAAAAAAAGAGTTTGGAATTTATATGACACTTGGCATGGGAAAAAGACAAATTTCAAAGATTATTTTGTTAGAAACGGTTTTTGTGGGAATTATTTCTCTTGCCGTTGGTTTGGTGATTGGAATTTTTGGTTCGCAGTTTATGTCGATATTGGTTTCAAAGTTGTTTGAAGCCAATATGAGTAAATTTGAGTTTGTGTTTTCAAAAACGGCTTGTGTGAAGACTTGTCTATATTTTGCTGTGATGTATTTAGCGGTTATGTTTTTTAATACCATTACGATTTCGCGTTATAAATTGATTAATTTGCTCAATGCGTCAAAGAAAAACGAAGAAGTGAAAATTAAAAATCCGATGCTTTCGATTTTGATTTTTATAGTGGCAAGTGTAATGTTGGGGTATGCTTATTGGAAAGTGAGCGCTGATGCCAATTCAATTCGTGCGGGTAAAGTATTACAAGTTATTATGATGGGAATTGTGGGAACGATTTTGGTATTTTGGTCGTTATCAGGATTTATTTTGCAAGTGGTGCAATGGATGAGGAAGACGTATTTGAAGGATACAAATATGTTTGTTTTAAGACAAATCAATAATAAAATTAATACAATGGTTGTGAGCATGAGTGTTATTTGTTTGATGTTGTTTATGACAATTACAATTTTGTCTTCAAGTTTGGCGCTTAAAAATACGATGCAAAGAGATTTGCTAGAAATGACAAAAGTGGATTTGAATTTATACAAAACGGTAAATTTGCCAGAAAAAATGACCAATCAATATGGAAAAGAAATTGTTTATACAGAAGAACAAAGGCAGGATTCACGCATTACAATAGAAGAAACATTGAAAAATCATGGGCTGGATATGAGTGTTTTGAGGCAAATTGTGGAAATTCCAATTTATACAACAAGTGGGCTTACTTGTGAGGTGTTTTTTGGGGATAAAGTGGAAGAGGTGAAAGCATTATTTCCAATGTTACAATATAGCATGGAGGAAGAAATTATAAAAATTTCAGATTATAATAGATTGGCTCAGTTATATGGGAATGAACAATATGAGTTAGAAGATAATGAATATATCGTGCTTTGTGATTTTAAAAATATGAAAGAAATGCGCAATAAAGTTTTAGCACAGGGAAATTATCAATTAGAAATTGCGGGAAAGACGTATACTTCTAAATATCGAGAATGTAAAGAAGGATTTGTTGTGATGTCAACAGGTCATGTTAATACAGGTATTATTTTGGTGCCAGATAGTTGTAATTTGACAGAAGAAATGAAAGAAAAAAGTTTTTTGGCAAGTAATTACAATGCAGATACAGATGAAGAAAGAGAAAAAATAGAGAATTTGTTTTCAAGTGACGATTCTGGATTTGTGCAGAATTTAGCAAATGAAGGCTTAGAGTTAGACGGTTTGACTCGAATTTCAATTATTGAATCAAGTGTTGGATTGGTGACAATTGTAACGTTTATTGCTATTTATTTAGGAATTATATTTTTGATTGCAAGTTCGGCAATTTTGGCTTTAAAGCAATTGACGGAAAGTTCAGATAATCGACAAAGATATACGATTTTAAGGAAGATTGGTTGTGATGAAAATATGATTCATAAAGCGTTATTTAGACAAATTGGGATATTTTTTGCATTGCCATTGATAGTGGCTATCATTCATTCTGTTTTTGGTATTCAGTTTGCTCTTAGTGTTTTGTCTGGATTGGCGAGTAAAAAGGATTTGTTGCCTTCGATTATTGCTACAATTGTTGTTATGGGAGCGATTTATGGGACATATTTTGGGGCAACGTATTTGGGAAGTAAAAATATTATTAAGGAGGAGTAATATAAGAAAATTTTAATTTTTGTAATAGAATATATAAATTTGGCAGGATTATAAAATGTATCTAAATATTAACATAAAGAATATTGCAAAAAAACAATGATTATGATAAAATAAAAGTAGGTAAAAAGTAAACATCACAAAAGAGAAGGGAAGAGGAGTATGAAAAAGATTGCGCTTGGTTTGACGGGGGGGGGCGTGAAAGCTTGTGTGAATATTGGGGTTTTACGCGCGTTGAGAGAATTAAATATTGAAGTAGAAGCGATTTCTGGAGCAAGTTTGGGTGGACTTGTAGCTGTGATGCATTGTTTGCAATATTCTCCAGAAGAAATGTTAGAGATTTTCTTAAAAGATATTATTCAATTTGAAAGATTCAGTTATTTGGATATAATTGGAGCTTTTCCAAGTTTAATTATTCGTCGGAGGAGCAAAAAATCCAAAAAATATAACACAATATGTGGAAAATCTAACGAAAAAAGAAAATATGAATTTTATGAAGGATTTTGAAAAACCGCTTATAATTCCAACGTTAGATATTTCCAAACGAGAAATTGCTTATTATTCGTCTAAACCGTTAGAAGGTTGTGGTACATATTATCAAAATAGAAGCATTGCAGAAGCGGTTCGTAGCACATCGGCTCTTCCGCTTTTGTTTACGCCCAATAAAGTGAAAATCGAACAGACAAATCATTTCATGTTAGATGGTGGAATTATGACGAATACGCTTATTTCGCCATTAAGGCAATTTTCAAATTATATTGTGGGTGTTACCAATAAATTTTATCCAAAACAACGAAAAAGAGTCAATTTGTTTACTGGTTTTACACAGACATTTCAATCTATGCGAAAATCTTATTTATTTCGTGAAAAACTAAGTGCAGATTTATGGATTCAGGTTGATGCAAAATCGGATAAGTTTTTGGGAAGCAAAGATGATATTAAGTTTTGTGAAGAAATTGGCTATATTACGACGATGCAATGTGCGAAAGAGCATTATTTTGACGAGATTAAGGAAGTTGTTTGAGATGTATAGAATTATAAGAGCGATTTTGAAAGTTGTGGTTTGTCATATTTTATTTCGTGTGAAATATGAAAATGCGAAAATTTTAGCAGATTATCAAAAATGTATGATTTGTCCCAATCATTCGAGGATTTTTGACCCAATTTTTTTGTATCCAAAAGTTGAAAATATGTACAGTGTTGCCAAAGCGGATTTATTTAAAAATCGAGTGATAGCTGATTTTTTAAACTTTCATCATGCGATTCCAATCAAAAGAAATGTTAGAGATATACAAGGTACAAAAAGAATAATAGAAACACTTAGGCAAACAGAAAAGATTCGACTTTTGATTTTTCCAGAAGGTGGTGTTTTTAAGGAAAATTATAGAGAAAATAAAAGGAAAACGAAAAATGGGGCGATATATATTTCAGCTACAGCCAATGTTCCGATTATTCCAGTACATATAACGGTTAGACCGAAATTTTTTTCACGAGTGGTAGTTCGTTTTGGAAAACCGATTTTTCCGAATGTGGAAGTTTTGAAAGATAGAATCATTTTGAGGAAAGAGGCGAGCGAATTAATTCATTATATTTATGAATTTGAGTAAAAATTTTGCAAGATGTTAAAAAAATGATTGACAAATGTTATAGAATGTGTTAATATATTTATTGTCTGTTATAGCTATGGACCGGTAGCTCAGCTGGATAGAGCAACGGCCTTCTAAGCCGTGGGTCGGACGTTCGAGTCGTCTCCGGTTCACCAAATTTCTTTATAGGAAAGCTTTACAGAATAATAAAATTGTTGTTTAAAATATAGAAAGCAACAATTTAGTTATCGAGGTGTAGCGCAGTTGGTAGCGCGCGTGGTTTGGGACCATGAGGTCGCAGGTTCGATCCCTGTCACCTCGACCAAAAATACCCTATTTTAGGGTTTTTTTTATATCTTCCAATATCTGAAAGTGGCTTAAAATGGGGATTTTTTATTTTTCTATATCTTGAAATATTTTCTTATATCAAAAAAACTGCATTAAAAATTACATTAAAAAAATTTTTTTATAGTAAAAACTGCATTAAAATTGCAATAAAAATTTTCTCTGTAAGTGTTGGTAAATAAGCGATTGAAAAGTCAGTATTAAAATTTTTTATTTTTTTATATCATAAAATATTTTTTTGTATTAAAAAAACTGTAATAAAAATAGAGTAATTGACATCAAATTTCAATTACTCTACTAATTTTTAACCAACTTCTTCCAAAACTTCATACCACTTCAAAATTCCGTCCATACAATTTTTCAATTGTTCTTTGTGTTTATCTTTCAAGTGAGTTTCTTTAACACGATTGATAAGATTCGTCATTTCCCTTTGTATCATTTCATATTCACTACACTCGAAATCATACAATAACCCATTTTCTTGATAATAATTGTAAACATTTTCATCAAATCTATTTTCATATGCAGCAAAAACATCGGTGTAAGTATCTAAAGTTTCTTTTACACTTTTATGTCCTAATATCTTCTGCAAAATATGTGCTGGCATACCACTTTCAATTTGCCTTGTCGCAAAACTATGTCTCAATATATGAGAAGTACAATTTTTATTTTTTGTTATTTTATATTTTTCACAAAAACGTTTAATTGCACAAGTTATCATGTTGGTAGTAATTAAATTGCCATTTTCTCTACAAAAAAGTAGATTATTTTTATTATCAATGGCTTTTTTCATACAAATTTTTAAGATTTTTTCTACATCAGCAGTCATTTTTATATCTCTATAACCACTGTATGTTTTGGTTCTATCACCTAAAATAGTGATTTCCTTGCCATTTTCATCTTCTGAAACTGTTAAAGTATTATTGATATGGATTATTTTTTCTTCAAAGTCAATATCTTTCTCTTTATCCAAAGCAAGCACTTCGCCCATTCTCATACCTGTTGAAATGGATAATAACCATTCATTTTGATATTGATGTGGCTTGTCTAATGAATGAATTGTTTGTATAAACTTCCTTTGCTCATTTACAGTTAATGCAACTACTTTTGAAAATGGCTGTTTACTTCTAGGCTTTCTAATTTCTGATGTTTTAATAGGATTATGTAATATAACATTTTTAGCGATTGCTCTTTGAAATCCTGCATTTAACATGCCATAATCCTTTTTAATAATCGAATCCGAATATTTTGTCCTTGTTGCTAAAAAATCTCTGATTTCATCTGTTGTTATTTTTTGAATAGGCTTATGCACTATTTCTGCTTTTGATAATCTTTTCAAAGTTTGTTTATTCGTAATATAAGCACTATCTCCAGTTTCATTTAATTTCTTTCTATCTTCAATAACTTCTTTCATCATCATATATAAAGTGGCATCACTTTTCCCAATATATTTTCCTGTTTGAATATCACTCGAAATTTTATTTCTCTTATTGGCAGCTTCTTTTTGGTTTTTACCATATACAGAAGATGTCCTCTTTCCATTTTTCGTTGAACATTGTCCAACCCAATGAGAATAAAAATAGAATTTATCACAATATTCATTGTATTTCGTACAATTTTTACAAATATCACATTTGTTACAATCTTCTCTATTATTACAAATTGTTCTATCTTTACAATTTTTGCAATTTTCACATTCTGGCATCACTTTTTTTGTTTTCGGTCGCTTTTGCTTTTGGGTCGTTTGATAAAGTGTGCCTTCGCCATTTGCTCGTCTTTTCATACTTTATCCTCCTATCATGTATTTTCAATTCAATTTTTCATTTCTCTTTTGTTTATTCATCTAACATTCTCCATAACTTAAAGCAATCCTATTTTACCAAACCAAATAGATGATTGCTTTCAAAAGCACACTAAAGGATTACAAAATAGTCAATAAGTTTTCTCGACATAGAAGGAAAGTTTTTTAGTTTTGTTGATAATCACATGTGTTTGTGATATTATATCGATTAGAAAAATAGTAATTTATGAGGAGTTCAATTACAATGGTAAATTTAGAATTATATAGAATATTTAAAATTGTAGCTGATGAGGAAAATTTAACAAAAGCAAGTGAAATTTTACATATTTCACAACCTGCAGTAACGAAACACATTAAAAATTTAGAAAATGAATTAAATGTACAATTATTTAAAAGAAGCAAATATGGGATGATTCTAAATGAGAATGGCAAAAAATTGTATTTACAAATAAAAAATTCTATTGAGAATCTTTCAAAATCTGATTATATCTTTCATACGCTAAAAGATATAAAATTAGGCGTACATGTAAATATGCCAGAAAAAATTTATAGCTCTGCTATTTTAAAATTTTATGAGAACAATGAAAATAGTATTATTAATATAGATAAATTGACAGCTCAAAATATGTTTTCAATGCTAGAGAAACAGAAAATAGACCTTGCTTTATCTAAGAAATATAGTCATGAAATATATGACTATAATGAAATTAAATTTATAAAAATTGGAGAGTTACATGATGCATTTATTGTAAATAGCAATTCTGAATATTTGAATAAAAAACTTTCTAAAGAAGATTTAAGAAATACAACAATTTATACATTAAAAAAATTTTCTAGTGCCTATCAAAATTTAGTAAAATCTCTTGAATATAAAGCAAATGATAAAATTAATATTGATCATGTAAATTATACAGCGATGCTTGAATTATTAAAAGTTAGAGATATCATAACAGTTATAACACGAGAATATGTTGAAGAAAAGTTAGATAATAAAGAATTATGTGTTTTAGAGGTTGGTTTTTCACTTCCATGTGCGGAATTTGGAGTGTATTATAATGTTAATAGTAAGTCCAAAGAATTAGATAATTTAATTGAAATTTTAAAAAATAATTGCAAAATATAACTTTAAGTTATATTTTGCACACAAATATGTATTTTACATAATTTCATTTTCTTTGTATAATTAAATTGATACTAGTCAAAATGATTATCTTTAAGGAGGATTAAATATGCGGATTGAAGAGTTAAAAGGCAAAACTAACGAGGAGCAAAGTAAACTGATAGCAGAATGCCCAATATGTAAAATGGAGGAGGCTTTGGATAATCCAAAAGTTCTTGAAAAAAAGATTCTGGTATTCAAAGGTAACTATGATGGATTTTGCACAGATAGGCTTTGTGCACGAATTGTAGAATATATTCCATCAAAAGATAGATGGCAAATATCAGATGTAATTCTGTTTGACATGGATGGAACAGGATATTGGCACCATTTTACTAAAGATGAACTAAAGTTTCAGTTTAGTGATTTATGCAAATCGACAGGCTTCATGATGGAACTCTAATTCTCAAATGCGGAAGTTAATATTTCCACAGGTTTTTTTATAACTATTTTATAGTTATGTTTAGTTGGTAAACTAATCAATTTTATGAAAGAAGGTGTAATTATGGCAGATGCAAGATTTTGTCAGCAACAAGAATTATTTAACTCAGAACCCTTTGATCGGTGGGCAAGGCTAATTGTCTACGAGGATGAATATTCCGATTGCATAGACTCAGCAAGTCCATTTTCATTCCAACTCACTTGTAAGACATACGAAATTTTTTCTGGAAATCGCTTTATTGGAGAGAAAAAAATTCCTGTTGGAATTAGTGAATGGGACGAGGCAGGTACTATGAGAGAGCATTATGATACTCATCAGGAAATTATTGAAAACCTTTTAAAGGAGGATATACAAAAAGTAGATGTTGTTTTGTATACCACTTCTGAACGATTTAAAGAAGCTTTTTACAATGACTTCGAAAATACAATGAATTTCAACAGTAAAATTACAGATGAAAAAGAAATATTGTATTGGAGTTATTGTGGTAAAAATAATCGTGTATTACTTGTAGCTTTTGAAGATTTGTCAAGTTACAAGGAAGGTAAGGAATATCTGGATGATAATCTTTCTTGATTGATTTTTTTATTATATCCTTTGATGGTGGCACCAATAGTGTCACCATTTTTCTATTTTAATATTTTCCAACAACCTTTTTTAGTAGAACCTTCTCTTTTAATGATTTCTTTTTTTCTTAACAAATCCAAATGATACTTTATTCCATCTGGTGTTATTCCAATCTTTTCTGCTAACTCATTTCTTGTAATATACTGATTTTCTTTCATTAATTCTAATATTTTCATTTGAGTATCCGTTAAATTTTCTTGGGTAGTATTTAGGGTAGTTTCTTGGGTAGTCTTTTGACTTTCAATCATATCATCTACAGCTTCATCGATTATTTTAAGCATAAATTCAATAAAATCGGTTGAATTTCCAGCTTTATTACAATTATCAATTACCTTATAATATTCATCTTGATTTTTCTTTATCATACTTTCAATAGGCAAAAACTTAAATGCTTTTTCCCAATGAGATAAAATTACAGTTTGCCACAGTCTTGCAGTTCTTCCATTTCCATCAGAAAAAGGATGAATAAATAAAAATTCATAATGGAAAATAGAGGATAAAATAAGAGGATTAACATCTTCTTTTACTTCATTCATCCAATTAAACAAATTATCCATAAGAGTAGGTACCATACTATGTGGTGGAGCCATAAAGATTTGTATATCTCCATCATATACAGCTTCACCATGATTTCTAAATTTTCCACTATCATCTTCAATTAGAAATGTTAATGTTCCTTGTATTTTCTTTAAATCCTCTACCGAATAAGGATTTACTCTGTCAATTTCTTCATAGGCTTTGTAAGCATTTTTAACTTCTTGAATATCCTTCTGCTGACCAAGCACCATTTTACCATTAATTACATCTTCTACTTGAAATAAGGATAATTGGTTATTTTCTATAGCCAAAGATGAATGAATCGATCTAATTCTTGATTTTCTCCTCAACTCTGGATATCTATTTAAACTTTCAAAATAGTTGGCTTCTCCAATTTTTTTCATAATATCAGACACATAATTTAATGTTTTATCAGTTATTGTATATGGCGGATCGTTCTTCATAGTTGGCCTCCTAAAAATCTCTTAACTTTCTATTTATATATATCATATATCATATATTCTGCTAATTTTCAAGGACAAAAAAATTGCATTAAAACTGTATTAAAAATTTTTTATCATCCTTTAACTACTTGTAAATACTATATTTTTCATAAAACGACAGGCGCCACCTCGACCCCCAATACCCTATTTTAGGGTATTTTTTTATATTAACTTTAAAGAAAACCCACAGTTGTACTGGGGGATAATTATTCATTAAATTTTATTCATATTATCTAACAAAGTAATAATAATATTTTTATCATGTTCATCTAATAAACTAATTTTTTCAGACAAATTTTTTTCAATAGAACCATTACTTTCTAATAAATCTCTAAAAATACGATTTGGTGTAGTATTTAATACACTACAAAGATTCAACAAAGTAGTAATACTTCCTAAATTTCTACCTGCTTCTATATCTCTTATAAATTGAACGGATAAACTTACTTTTTCCGCTAATTCTTCTTGTGAAAGATTATTTCTCAATCTTTCGTTCCTTATATTTCTTCCCAAGACTTCCTTTATTTCATTGTCGCTACACATACTACCACCTTTCACTTTAATAGTTATATATCATTTAAAAAATATAAATTAAAGAAACTAAAAATTATTCATATAATAAGTTTAGTCTATACAAAACAAAAATATTTTAGTATAATATTAAAAGAAAGGAGGAAAAGAAAAAAGACTAATACATTAAATGTAAATAGTCTATTACTCATCATCAAGAGTTAGAAATATTGTATCATCATAAAAATCTGACAAAGTTATTTTTAATGCTCTACAAATTCTTAGAATTAACAACGAACCTGGATTTGTAGTTTTGTTGCTTGCCAAATTATATACTGTTGATTGTGCTACTCCTGCCAGAGTACACAACCCATTTATTGTCAAATTATATTCATCACATAAATTTTCTATTCTCTTATAGGTAGCTTGTGTCAATGTCATAATCATCACCCTACTTATTATAGCAGACATTCCTATAAAAAACTTACCGCATATACGTTAAAATAAAGAGTAATAGTATAAGAAAAAGTGTATTAGTAAAATAAAATTACGAAAGGAGAAAAAATGTCAAAACAAAAGATTAATGATGAGAAAACTATACTATTAGAAATTAAACTACTCGAAAAACAAAAGAACCAAGCCAAAGAATTACAAGAGGATTTTGACTTTTTAATACCATACTATATACTGACAGAAATGAGAAAAGATAGTCAAAACGTGTTGGCATTGATTAATCTGGCACTCATTAATAACAGAATTTCAGAAGAAAATGCAAATATTTTAAAAGAAAGGTTAAAATGAAATGGAAGAAATGTTTAAAAATCCACTATTAGATAATTTCTTCGTATTGAGAAGAAATGAAACAGAATCAAAAATTTTAAAACAAAATAATATGATTACTTCTGTTTATGAAGTTAAGGAAGCATTATTTAAGTTTATAGAGCAACTTACTGTTGATAGTGAAATCAAAAAAGAATTAGTAGAGTATTTTGAGAAAATTGAAAATACTATAAATGAAGAAAATGACTTACTTAATAATAATTTTTATAAGATTGGCTTTATCGACGGAACAAAAATAGCAGTTGAAGTAAAAAAAGGATTAGATAAATGGACTAATTGGTATAAAAAGTAATTTGCAACAATATTTTCGTTGACATTTATCGAGTTAATTTGTATAATAAGTTTATCCTTCAAAGGAAGGGGGTGCAATTATGAGTTCATTCGACTTAATTTGGCGATTAATCGTCTTATTATTACTTAGTAATAACAAAGATGATGAAAGTCAAAATACTCAAGATTAGCACAAACTAATCGAAGTGGCCTGACCAGCCACTTTATTTTTATAGAATAACGTAGATATTACAAAAATTGCTATATACAATTAAAATTATAGTTGCTGTTTTTTTACTTTAGTTAAAATATATCTTTCGAAAATGAAATTTGAAAATCCCATTATTAATATAATCATAATAATTGATATATCTGTAAATACATATAATAAAAGGGATATTACAAATATGAGTAATGTAAATAATCCAATAATTGCTTTTTTCCAAAGATCTATTAAAGAATTTATAATTAAAGAACAAACACATACAGTTATACCTACTAAAGCATTTTTTATTATTTCCATTTCAGATATACTTTTATAAATACACGTAAATAATATAATTGCTATGATTGGTACTATTGTAACACCAATCGCTGCTCCGGTTCCTCCAAGTATTCCGTTTCTTTTATTACCAATAAATGTTACAATATTTACTGTATATGCACCTGGAGTACACTTCGCAATGGACATAATGTCTAATAATTCTTCATCTGTTATCCAATTTCTTTTTTCAATAAATTCTTTTTTTAGAATCGGCACTACTGCCATACCACTTCCAAACATTTGGGCACCTATGCAGGTGCATATCCAAAACATATTCAGACTCTCTTTAAATTGATTCTTTTTTTCCATTTTATTCACATTTTCTCCTTTAAGACAACTTAAAAACTATTCCTACTATTCCACATATTATAAAATAAAATATAGGATGTATTTTAACTTTTCTCATTACTATTATTAAAGCTATTCCTAGTAAAATACATTTCCAGTTGAATATTTGTAAAATACTATTTATACCAGTATAGTTATTTAACTTAAAAAATGTTGATTGTAAAATAGTTAATACTCCGCCTACTGTCAAAGCAAGTGAAACAGGACGTATTCCCCTAAAAACTATTAAAACATTCGTATTATCTTTAAATTTGTTAAATACTTTATAAATAAAAAATATAATTATTATTTGGGGTAATATTAAAGCCATAGTTGTTAAAATTCCACCTATTACTCCTGCCACAATATAGCCTATGTATGTTGCCATATTAACTAAAAGGGGACCTGGTGTAATTTCTGAAATAGCAATCATTTCAACTATTTGTTTTTCAGTTATCCAACCAGTACTAGAAGCAATATTTTGTATAAATGGAACTGCAACCATTCCACCCCCAATAGCAAGACAACCTATAATAATAAATTCCTTTACTAAATATAAAATTATCATTATATTATTTTTTCTCCCTTTGATATTTCAATATTTTTTATTATATAATAATTTTTTACATATTTCAATAAAAATATATTTTTATTACAGCTTAAGACTTGATATTTTCTAGCATATAAAAAAAGAGATATGCGACCAACATACCTCTATGTGCATTTGAGTCATTCGACATACTCTCTTGCTTAAGCTATATTAATTATAACTCATATTTTATTATATGTCAATAGTTTTTTTTACATACAATATTTTAGATCCATTTTGTGGAACAGGAAATTTCTTATATTTGTCATAAAAAACTGTAATACTAAATGACGTAAAATTCTTAAATACCTTTTAAAATCTAGGTTTTAATGACCTTATTTTTCGCCCATCTCGACCCCAAATACCCTATTTTAGGGTATTTTTTTATATCCAGCAATATTTATAAAATCTAAGAAATCCACTATTTTCTAGCTTTTTATAATTTTAACTATTCTGGACTAATTGGCATAAAAAGTAATTTAAAAATAATAAATTTCTAAATTATTACTATAGGGTTGTGTTATTCAACATAATGTGATATAATTATTAAATATGGGATTTCCAAAGTAATATTTTCCTATATGTATCTATTAATAATAATTATTATTATACAAATTTTAGGAGGAAAAATTATGGTTATTATTGACAGTGCCTGTAAAAAATTTGATGAAATCAAAAAGGAAACAGCAAACGGTGTTAAGCGGATTACTATTGATAGCAATGTCAATGTAAAAGTATCTGCATCTAACACAAATGAAGTAACAGCACATCTGCATGGTTCAATTATCAGTGACCAGAATCTTAACTTTTCTGTGGAGAAACAGAGGAATGAAATACTTGTCTTTGTGAAATCAAAAGGAACATCAATTAGCAGTAGGTATATGTCTGTGGCATCTGGATGTTCTGTTGTTATCAATAATTGCTCTGTTGGTGGTAAAGGTGGTCTGACACTTGATATTCAAATTCCAGATAAAACATTTGAAAAACTTTCTATCGAGGTGAAATATGGTAATATTGATATAAATTCATATGTTAGAGCTTCTGCCATTACAGTTGATAGCAAATATGGAAATATCAACATAGGTTCAGACGTTAATGCTGACATCATTAACATTGATAACGCACATGGAAGCATTGATTTATCGTCAACATTTCAGACTTTAGGAATCAATTGTCAACATGGAAGTATTGATGTTGATTCGGAGGCATGTTCCGATGTTAGATTGGATATTACCTGTCAGTATGGAAATGCAGATGTAACTTTAGGAAATATCGGCAATTCTAAAGTGTCTGTTAACACTAAGTATGGTAATTGCAAAAACAATCCTAAGTTAAAAGGAATTTATACAGCTTCTGGTTATATCGAAGTAAGATACGGCAATGCAAAATTTTGTTAAAGAATAATTTTTCCACGCTTTCCTATATCTCTTATGGGAGAGCGTGGTTTTTAATGTATATACCATCTGATAAAACCTTAACTTTTATATGTATCAAAATATAAATTCTAAATCGATTACTGTATTTTCGTTGGCAGTTATCCAGTTAATTTGTATAATAAGTTTATCCTTCAAAAGAAGGAGGTGCATTTATGAGTTCATTCGACTCCATAATATTTTTACATTTTCCATAATTGCTAATCCTTTCAATTTTATTACATATTTTGTATTTAATAAAAAATATTTTCTACTTTTTGGTCAGGATGATTTTCTTTCATTTCTACAGTCTCCCAAGGATATGTAAAAAGTTTCTCTCTTGGTAAGTCAAAACCATAAAATCCTTTTTCGATACCTTTTGGCATATTTTCTTTTCCTCTTATACAAATTGTAGCAAATAAAATTTTAGCTTTTGGTAAAGTTCTTTTTATTTCTTCTAATGCAGTATTAACAGTATTTCCTGAACTATAAGTGCCTTCTACAACTAATAGATTTAACATTCTATCTTTGTCTAATTCTTTTAATGAATTTAATAATACAATATGGTCATACACTCCATTTTGTTTTATCTTTTTTACTTGAATTGGTGCAAACTTAATTAAGTTTAATTCATTTGAAATATAAACAGCAGGAACAGCACCACTACGCAGAATAGGGACTACATAATCAATTCTTAAATCATTTGTATCACAATAATTATTTATATCTTTGGATAACTTTAAACAATAACCTTTAAAATCATCATCAGACATACTTTTTATTTCATCTTCGTATTGAATAATATCATTGCTTCTTTTTTGCATATCAATCCTCCTAATATATCTCTAAAATTATATTATCTTATTCATACTTTTTAAATTGGGGCAAGTACAAATTGGGTTACTATCTCATTTTCATTAATTTTATAATAATAAGGTAAAAAAGTAAACATTATTTAATACATTTTTCTTCGTCTTCTTGCCATTTAAAACTAACAAATGTTTTAAACATCTATCTTTCATTAGAGTTAAGAGCAAATTTTTTAAAACAAGTGGAACTAATAATATCCATAATTATTTTGTGCTTAATTTTGTGTCCATTTTGTCGATTGCCAACTCGACTGGTGACATATTTTCCATAAAAAGTCAATAAAAGCATTATTTTACTAGGGTTAAGATAAAAACGGTGTCTCCTCCATAGAAGAAACACCGCTGAGGCTATTATGAAATCTGTCTTATAACAATCTCTTTATAAGTTCTGCTGTAGGTTCAGCAGTCAAAAGACTTGGTGGAACGTCAAAAACTGTTTTTGCACCATAATGTCGATTGTTAGACAAGTAAAATGCCGCTCTTGCATAGGCAACTAAAATGCTACCTGTAAATTCCGGATTCGATTTCAACTTCAAAGAATATTCGATAATCTGCTTATTATCACCAGTATTACCACTACGGATAACAAATCCACCATGTGGCATTGCTGAATGCTTCTTTTTGAGCTCAGCTTCACTGATAAATCTCACCGCTGTGTCATAATCGGCGAAGTAATTTGGCATTTCCTTGATTTCTTTTTCAATTCTATCAAGGTCTGCACCTTCTTCAGGCACCACAAAGCAATTACGCCAGTGCTTTTCTCTTGTTGTTAATTCCGGATTTCTGCCTGCACGGACCTCTTCAATCGCGCTTTCATTAGGAATCGTATACTGTTTTGCATCCTTGACGCCATCGATTTTCCGGATAGCATCTGAATGTCCCTGACTTATGCCCGGACCCCAGAAAGTGCAGTTATTTCCTGTTGGAAGAATTGCTTCTGCATACAGTCTTGCAATTGAGAACATTCCTGGATCCCAGCCTACTGAAATAATAGAAACGGTATCTGCATAAGAAGAAGCCTTATCCATCATTGCAAAGTATTCTGGTATTTTTGCATGTGTATCAAAACTGTCAACAGTATTGAACATACATGCAATTTCTGGCCCTTGCTCCGGCAAGTCTTTTGCGGAACCACCACAAAGAATTACCACATCAATCTTATCGATGTAGTCTTCAATCTTATCGATTGATATTACTTTTACACCTGATGCAGTACTAATTGTTAACGGATCCCGCCGCGTGAAAATCGCAACCAAATCCATATCCTGATTGGCAGGATTGGAAAGCGCTTTTTCAACACCTTTTCCTAAGTTACCGTAACCACAAATTGCTACTTTGATTTGTCTCATATTTTTTACCTCGTTCTTTCTGCCCAACTAGGCTTTTAAATTATAAAATTTGCTGTTACGGATAGATTATAGCACATTTTTTTGACGTTTACAAGTATTTACATAATTTTTATACAATAAAGTATACACCAAAATGATATTTTTCTTTATGAAAGATGATATAGTAAAATATTAAAAAACAGAAGTCAGAAATAGGGTAGAAAGTAAAATTTTTTATAAGGAAAAGTTTGAAAATGTTATAAAGATTTTGTAAATAAAATTGCTCGCTAACTTACATAAATAGGGCAGATAATTAAATTAACAATACTCAAAACATAAGGTAGTAATTTATCGTTAAAATAACTAACCATTATGTAAAATAAAATATGGCAAATTTTGTGTGGGAGTTGACATTTTATGTAAAATATGATAAAATAAATAATAAGAAGCATGTTGCCTTATTATAAATTTGCAGGAGGATGATAATATGATGAAGGTGTTTGAGGAAAAAGACGTAAAGGGAATGCAAGTCCAACTTTCTGATGGACGGCTGAAGCCTTTAAAAGACTTGATTAAGGATTACGAAAGACTTTTGAAGAAGGAAATGCCTAAGGAAGAAAACTCAAAAAATCTGATTACAGCTAAGCTGGAGGTCGGCAAATGGTTTCTCATTAACAGAGATGTTATTGAGAAAAACCAAGAGAAAATCCGTCGCGTGTGCGGTGAAGAAAGAGATTCTAAAGGAAGACTATATCGGGAGAGATTTGGAGAATCGAATGAAATCGCTAATGCGGAGCCTGAGAGATATCCTCGCCGAATTTGGACTTTTGTCTTCAAGAAGAACTGGAAGTATAAGAAAGAACAGAAAATGCGAAATATGTGTAAAAAGAAAGGAGACGGAATGTGTGATGAAGTAATCTGTGATTTAGAGTTGCAAATGAGAATTTGTAATGGGGAATCTGCAGAGGATTTATTCAAAAAAGCCGATAAACTTCCACGTGTAAGAGTTATACAACTTAGAGACGGTGGAACTGGCTATTTTGGTGGCGGTGCTGATCACGATAGCTTTTATCCGCCCGCAGACCTTTGCAGGAACGATTTCGATCCTAATGACGAGCACTACCAGTGCACGCCATATGCGTTCCGCCGAGAGCTTTCGTAGCACTGAACACTGTTTCTGTTACTTAAACCGAAACAAAACTAAATTTAAGGGGAGTAATTTCCCCTTAAATTATTTAATTTGAAAGCCTTGAAATAAAGGCTTTTATTTTTTATTAACTTTTTTGAATTTGATTGATTTTTAATAGGGAAGAAAATACCCAAACTTGACATTTTATGTAAAACATGATAAAATAAATAATAAGAAGCATGTTGCTTTACTATTTTTATAATACAGGAGGAAAATTATATGATGAAGGTGTTAAAGAAAAAAGACGTAAAGAAAAAGCAAGTCCAACTTTCTGATGGACGGCTGAAGCCTTTAAAAGACTTGATGATTAAGGGTTACGAAAGACTTTTGAAGAAGGAAATGCCTAAGGAAGAAAACTCAAAAAATCTGATTACAGCTAAGCTGGAGGTCGGCAAATGGTTTCTCATTAACAGAGATGTTATTGAGAAAAACCAAGAGAAAATCCGTCGCGTGTGCGGTGAAGAAAGAGATTCTAAAGGAAGACTATATCGGGAGAGATTTGGAGAATCGAATGAAATCGCTAATGCGGAGCCTGAGAGATATCCTCGCCGAATTTGGACTTTTGTCTTCAAGAAGAACTGGAAGTATAAGAAAGAACAGAAAATGCGAAATATGTGTAAAAAGAAAGGAGACGGAATGTGTGATGAAGTAATCTGTGATTTAGAGTTGCAAATGAGAATTTGTAATGGGGAATCTGCAGAGGATTTATTCAAAAAAGCCGATAAACTTCCACGTGTAAGAGTTATACAACTTAGAGACGGTGGAACTGGCTATTTTGGTGGCGGTGCTGATTACAATTACAATGCTCCGCCCGCAGACCTTTGCGGGTACGGTTTCGATCCTGATTACGAGCACTACGGAGGCACGCCATATGCGTTCCGTCGAGAGCTTTCGTAGCACTGAACACTGTTTTCATTATTTAAATGGAGACAAAACTAAATTTAAGGGGAGTAATTTCCCCTTAAGTTATTTAAAAAAGGAAGTAAAAATTTGTGAATCATTTAAGTTTAATACCAAAAATAGAAAACCAACGAATTACAGCTTCTACTTGGAAGGCAGTGGTCTCAGAGGTATTAAAAAAAGCAATGACCCAAAAAGAAATGGAAGATAGACTTATGGCTTTACGCGACAGAGTATTGGGGAGAAAGAGAACAAGAATATCTGCTAGTTGTAAAACCATGCGTAGTCCAGTAAAATTAAGAGAAAATTTATACATAGAAACACACTATGATACATCAAACCTAATGAATTTTTTAATACAAATTTTAAATGATATTCATTATGATTATAATAATATTGAAGTAGTAATAAAAAATTAGAAGGAAAAATCAATAGAATAAAATAAAAAAGAAATTTGTATAAAGAAAATACAAATTTCTTTTTATGGAATTATAATTGTGGTGCTTAATATTGTCTACCCCAAACGACCATTGTATCTGCTTTTTTTCCACAAATAGGGCAGGTATCTGCCAAATGTTCTTGCTCAAAAGGAATACATCTTGAATGCGCACCAGTGGTTTCTTTAATTTTATCCTCACAAGCCACATCACCACACCACATCGTTTTAACATAACCTTGATTCGTCTCAAGACTTTGCAAAATTTCATCCAAACTATAAGCAACAGAAGTTTTTTCTGCACGACGTCTCAAACATTCCTGAAACATATTTTTATGGATATTTTCCAAAAGTTCACCAAGACGATTTTCCAAATTATCGAATGAAACTGTTTCTTTTTCCAAAGTATCACGTCTTACCAAAATACATTCACCATTTTCAATATCACGAGGTCCAATCTCAATTCTAACGGGAACACCACGCATTTCCCAATCATTGAACTTAAAACCGGGAGAACAATTGTCTCTATCATCTAATTTAATTCTGAAAGATTTTGCCAATTTATTTTTCAATTCATAAGCCATATCCAAAACGCCATCTTTATGTTGCGCAATCGGAACCATTACCACTTGAATTGGAGCGACTTTTGGAGGTAACTTCAAGCCACGATTATCACCATGCGCCATAATAATTGCCCCAATCAATCGAGTTGTACTTCCCCAAGAAGTTGTATAGCCAAATTCCTCCTTTGCCTCACGATTTTGGAATTTAATAGCAAAAGGTTTTGAAAAATTCTGTCCAAAATAATGCGATGTAGCAGATTGCAAAGCTCTTCCATCATGCATTAAACATTCAACAGTGTAGGTATCTACAGCGCCTGCGAATTTTTCTTTTTCTGTTTTTTTGCCTTTTAAAACGGGAATCGCTAGTAGATTTTCAATCACATCTGCATAAATATCAAGCATCATAAGCGTTCTGTCGATAGCTTCTTTGGCAGTTTCGTGAACCGTGTGTCCTTCTTGCCACAAAAATTCTCGAGAACGAAGAAAAGGACGCGTTTCTTTTTCCCATCTTAAAACATTGCACCATTGATTACCCAAAACAGGCAAATCTCGCCACGAATGAATCCATTTTGAATACATCGTAGAAATAATCGTCTCAGAAGTAGGGCGGATGCACAATTTTTCTTCCAACTCTTCTTCACCACCCATCGTCACCCAAGCGACTTCTGGAGCAAAACCCTCTACATGGTCTTTTTCTTTATTCAACAAACTTTCTGGAATAAGTAGTGGCATAGAAAAATTCTCAATACCAACTTCTTTAAATTTTTTATCTGTATAGTCTTGAATTTTTTCCCAAATCGCATAACCATAAGGGCGAATTGCAATACAGCCTTTGGTTTCAGCATAATCAGCAAGTTCTGCTTTTAAAACAACATCTGTATACCATTGTGTAAAATTTTCTTCTATATTTGTAATTTCTTTTACAAAATTATCTTTTCCCATATTATTCATCCTTTCTATCTTCATTTTCTGTATTATCAGAAGAATTTATCGGCAAATCATCTATTACAATTTGCTCATTTTCATCTAATTTGTAACGCGGAAGTTCGGGGAGTTCCTCTAAATTGGATATACCAAACATTTTCAAAAAATTGTCAGTTACTTGATACATCGTAGGGCGACCAGGTGCATCCAATTTTCCAGCCGATTCAATGAGTTCAAATTCTAATAATTTGTAAATCGTTCCATCCGAACTGACGCCACGAATATTTTCAATTTGTGAACGAGTAATATTAGGATTATAAGCAATAATAGACAACGTCTCTAGTGCAGCACTTGACAAAGAAGGCTTAATGCGGTTATCCAGTAGGGGATACACATACTCATAAAACTCCTTTTTTGTCACTAATTGGTAACTATCTTTCACGCCAATAAGTTCAATACCACTTTCTTCTTGACTATATTTTTGCCTCAACAATTCGAGAATTGCTTTGACTTCATCTTCATTCATTTCCAAAGCAGTCATCAAATTTTTAATATTCACTTCTTTGCCATTGGCAAACAACATGGCTTCAATAATTGCTTGACTTTTTTTATAATCCATTTTTCCCTCCAATGCTATGTAATATTATGACATGAAAACACTAAAATGTCAATGTTTTCTATTATACACGCAAATTTTTAATCTGTTTTACTTCCTTATATAATTTATCAATATGAGCACTTCTAACTTCATAAGCCTTATGTAATTCTTCCAACATCAATGGAATTTTATCAACTTCTTCATTTGAATGTAACAAACATTTTGCACCTTGTCTATAATATTCTTGTTTTTCTGGATGAGAAGAGGTTTGCATTTTCTCATAATATTTAGAAGCTTCTTTTAAATGCTTAATTTCTGATTTCAAAAATTCCAAATAATCAGCACGTGCACTAATTTCATATTCTGTATCATCAATCACCACTTTAAAGAGTGCTTTTAAAATTTTTTTATCAATTTTTCCAACCATCGTTTCTGGAGATAAAAACTTAATTTTGCCAGTTTTTTGATTTTTAACTGTAGGTTTTGCGTGGTCAATTAAAATATTTAATGTCTCAACAATACCAACATGTGTTTTATATTGACGAGTCGCAGTAATGGCTTCAAATTCGTCAGCAACACGGATAATTTGTGCTTCATAGGGGATTTTTTTCCCAACCAATCCATTTGGATAGCCACTTCCATCTAAACTTTCATGATGATATAAAGTACCAGCGGCATAGGGACGTAGTTTTGGATCTTTCATACACATATTATAGCCAATGATTGTATGTGTTCTCATAATTTGGTATTCTTCTTCAGTAAGTTTACCAGTTTTTTGTAAAACAGCTGGTGGAATAAATAATTTTCCAATATCGTGAATATAGGCGCAAGTTGTGCAATAAATCGTAAAACCTTTATCCAGATGCAAATGCTCGCATAGCCTACAAGTTATAGAAGCAACATTTTCAGAATGTTTTCTTGTGAAAGCATCTAAACTATCTAACATTTTTAATTGATAGCGTATTTTATCATTTAAATTGTAGGATTTTATAGTAGTAGAATTATAAAAATCGAATTTTTCTGTTTTCATGGATCGTCTCCTTATTATCAATATATTCTATTTTATAACTTAAAAAGCATAAGGTCAAGGAAAATTTTATGGATAGGGTAAATTGGGTGCACAAAAAACATTTAACTGACTTTTGGATAATACAATGAATATATAAGTGATTTGTCATTTATGGGGAAAATAGGGGAAGGAAGAGGAAAAAATGTTTTTGTATCTTCATAAAAGAAATGGCAAGTCAATAATTGACTTGCCATTTCTTTTAAAGTGTGCAATACTTTGCAATATCATCCCAATAGACACCTTCGGAGTTTTCCATATAAATTTCTCCGTAGGCTCCAGTTGTGCTGGTGCTTTTGTTCCGAAAATTTCCTTTGGCATAGTACCAACCTTCTGGATAAACAAGATTCATAGGTTCGACATCAGTGACAATAATCATGCCAACATTTGTCTTTTTTAACTGAACATTGTCACCATTAAGCCACTGAAAGACCTTAGCTGCAATTTCCGCGCTCATATCACACATTTTAATTGTTTTTGCCATATCTTTTCCTCCTTATTGTTGTTATATGTTTTTCTGATGAAACTTAGAAAGAAAACATATAATTTATGGTTAATTATAGTATATCACATTTACATAAAATTGTCAAGTTTTTACAGAAAACCACAACTAAAAAGCCATTGTATTAGAAAAAGGTCTAATACAATCACTTATTTAACTTCTTTTCACCATAAAAAGAAAACTGTAGCACAATATAAATATTGTACTACAGTTACTGCGGCACTGAAAACTAATTAAATGAAATCTGCCAGCCGAGCCTTTGCCAATGCAATAAACGTATTGCCATCTTTAATCTCACCTTCATCCATCAAGCTTTTTATCTCCTCCTTTGGAATTTCCACAGTTATGATAAATTCATCTTTATCAAGTTTCTGTTTATGTTTTCTCTCACATCCCAGTGCAACAAAAACATTTACAGGTTCCTTGATACTGCCTGGATCTTGATAATGCTTGCCAAGATATTTGACTTCAACTGGAACATATCCTGTTTCTTCGACCAGTTCTCTCATAGCTATCTGACCAGAGCTTTCATTGTTTTCTGCATATCCTGCTGGAACTTCAATAAGAGAACCTTCCGCTGACAAAGATACGGGCTGAATTACACACACAACATTTCCATCAGTTGTCACAGGTACAACTACTGCTGCTGGATTCTTTGTTATAAACTCGCGTTTAATAACATGACCACTGGGAAGCTTGAATTGCTGATGCATTACTTTGTAGAATGCTTCTTCTTCAAGTGGCTTTTTGTAGAAAACTGGTTTTGAAAAAGGTACTGCCTTACATTTTGTTAACAGTTCATTAATCATTTTCCGCATGATAAAACCTCCTAAAATTTTTATAGTAGATTATCAGATAAAGGCACTAAGCACTTAATTATTTATATTATACTAAATTTTACATAAAATTGTCAATCTTTTACAGAAAACTACAACTAAAAAGTCATTGTATTAGACCTTTTTCTAATACAATGACTTATTTAATGGAGCAGGTAATTTGGCTGTAGGTCATTACAACTTTGCTATTTCTGCTTCAAAGAATTCGTATATTACCATAACTATAATGCATTCTATAATTTTGAGTGGTAGAAAGAAAATTTTTGATGTGATTACTCCCCATAGGATTAGATTCCTTGTTCATAATCTTCATCTTCTTTCATTTTCTCAACATCAATATCAAATTCTGGTGCTTGAAATAGTAACGCACGATGTAACTTTTCAAAATATTCTGTATCTATATCATTTATTATGTCTGTTTCGTCTATTAACTTATCAAAACTAACTCCAGGAAACCCCTTTCCATAGGAATGTGTAGCCATATATGTTCTTTTCATTATATCATTTTCTTCTCCTTCTGCATAACTTAAATTGCTTTCAGAAAAATGTGTTACATCCATTGTTCCATCAGAATGGTATAATAATGTCAATCTTTCTCTTACTTTTTCTAAGTCGAATTCATTAAATTCAGATTGTTGCTGCCCTAATTCAACCAATAAATCTTTTGTGATATTATCATATCTAAATGAAACCCCTTGAGGATGAAGCAATCTATCAGACGAAGAATTTGTTTGAATAAGTAATCGAGTTTCATCTTTGTCTATTAACGGAGCATAGTTTTGATTTCCTCTATATCCATCTCTTGACATACGATTATAAAATTCTAACATTGCTTTTTTATATTTTTCATATACAGTTTTACTTTCCATAATAAAATACCTCTTTTCTATACTAACAAACTATACAAGTTAACCATTTTCTTATATAAGTAGTATATATTACTTATATTATACCACAGTTACATAGAATTGTCAAGTTTTTACAGAAAACCACAATTAAAAAGCCATCATACTAGACCTTTTTCTAATACAATGACTTCCCTAATGGGCAGGTAACGGGAATCGAACCCGCATAGATAGTTTGGAAAATTGGATTTTAAAATTTAGGGGGAAAAATTTCTTGAGTTTTGCAAAAATGCGATTTAGGGTGTCTTTTGGAAACTTTAGAGATAAATCATTAAAAATTCAAGAAAACGACGCTAAAGAGCGTTAGAGATGTTTTTGAAAAGACCGAGACTTAAATTAAAAATTGTCTTGTAATTTTTCAAAATCTATTATATAATACCCAATAAAGAAAAAATGACAAGGAGGAAACAATGGCAGATATTACGAAAAATGAAGTAATCCATATGGCAAAACTTGCCATGCTTAATTTAAACGACCAAGAAATCGACAACTACACAAAAGACATGCAAGAAATTTTAAGCTATGCACAAAAAATTAATCAGATTGATACATCAAATGTTGACGAAACAATCGGCGTAGCAGAGCAAAAAAACATTTTTAGAAAAGACGAAATCATAAAATTTAAAACCAGAGAAGATTTATTACAAAATGCACCAAGTCAAGAAGAAGGAATGTTTCAAATTCCAAAAGTAATTAATTAAGGAAAATAAGAGGGAAATTATGAGAATTGGTATTGATATAGATGACACAATTGCAGATACTTGCGAAGTCGCTTTTGCCTATGCACAAAGATATACGATACAGGAATTAGGAAGAGATGGCAAAATTCAAGAAGTCATAGGAAAACATCATTCCTATATAAACACAATGCACAATTGGACATTAGAGGAAGAAATGAATTTTTGGCATCAATATTATGGAGAAATTATTACACAAATCAAACCATTTACATTAGCAGTAGAAACCATAAAAAAACTAAAAGAAGAAGGAAACGAAATCATTTTAATTACAGCAAGATGGCTAGAAGACGATTATGATGTAGAACAAATTACCTTAGATTGGCTTGCCAAAAATCAAATCCAATACGATGAAATTATACTCAATGCAAGCAATAAAGCCAAAATTGCTTTAGAGAAAAAAATCGATTTATTCATAGACGACAGTTTTCAAAATTGCACAGAAGTCGCTAGTACTGGCATTAAAACCTATATCATGCAAATCAGAACCAATAAAGGATTACAAGCCGAAAATATTACACGTGTATATTCGTGGCCAGATATTTACAATCGAATCAAAAAGGAGGAAAGAGTTTAAATGGAACTTTATGAATTAACCATACACGAGTTAATCGAAAAACTAGAAAAAAATGAAACGACATCAGAACAAATTACCAAAAGTTATTTTAATCGAATCAAAGAAAAAGATGGACAAGTAAGAGCGTATATTTCCACATTAGAAGAACAGGCTATGACAAAAGCAAAACAAGTTGATTATGACCGAAAAGCAGGCAAAAACTTAAGCAAATTTGCTGGAATTCCAATTGGAATCAAGGATAATATGTGTATCACAGGAACACGCACAACATGTAGCTCCAAAATGCTAGAAAATTTTATTGCACCATACAATGCAACGGTTATCGAAAAGTTAAATGCGGAAAATATGATTTATCTAGGAAAATTAAATATGGACGAATTTGCTATGGGGAGTTCGACTGAAAATTCTGCTTTTTTTCCAACGCATAATCCATGGGATTTGTCAAGAGTGCCTGGTGGTTCTTCAGGTGGAAGTGCAGCAGCAGTAGCAAGTGATATGGCGCCTTGCGCTTTGGGAAGCGATACAGGAGGCTCAATTCGTCAGCCAGCTAGTTTATGTGGTGTAGTAGGTTTGAAACCAACGTATGGATTGATTTCAAGATTTGGTTTAATTGCGTATGCTTCTTCATTTGACCAAATTGGACCAATCACAAAAGATGTTACAGACAGTGCTTTATTACTGAATTTAATAGCAGGTCACGATGAAAAAGATACAACTTCAGTAGATATGCCCAAAAAAGATTATACCAAAAGTTTAGTCAGCGATGTAAAAGGCATGAAGATAGGGGTTCCAAAAGAATATTTAGGAGAAGGAACGAGCGCAGAAGTAAAAGAAGCGATGTTTGACGTAATCAAAAAATATCAGGAATGGGGAGCAACAGTAGAAGAATGTTCGTTGGATATTGGACAGTATGCATCAGCTGTATATTATATTTTAGCTTGTGCAGAAGCAAGTTCCAATTTAGGCAGGTTTGACGGAATTCGTTATGGGTATCGAACAGAAAATTTTGATAATTTAAAAGAGATTTACAAAAATTCAAGAAGTGAAGGATTTGGGGCAGAAGTCAAAAGAAGAATTATCTTGGGAACGTATGTACTAAGCTCTGGTTATTACGATGCGTATTATAAAAAAGCGCAACAAGTGAGAACCTTAATCAAAAACGCTTATGCAGAATTATTTGAAAAATATGATTTGCTATTAACACCAGTCTCACCTACAACGGCGTTCAAAATCAATGAAAAAATGAATGACCCGCTACAAATGTATATGTCTGACATTTGTACAGTACCAGTGAACATCGCTGGACTGCCAGGTATGAGCATACCATGTGGATTAGATTCAGAAGGTTTGCCAATTGGTTTTCAATTAATTGCCAAATCATTTAACGAAGAAACCATTTTCCGTGCAGGATACACATATGAACAAAACACAAATTTTAGAGAAAAACACAAACCAACCTTCAAATAACATCTGTCCGAAGAAAAAACGTACTCAGAAAATTGTATCCAGTAATATTTACAATTTAATCTAAATATAACCCAAAAATAAAGGAGGAAAACATGTCAAACCAAGATTATGAAATCGTCATAGGATTAGAAGTTCATTGTGAATTATCTACCAAAACAAAAATATTCTGTAGTTGTCCCAATGAATTTGGTGGAGAACCAAATACACATTGTTGCCCAATTTGTATGGCAATGCCGGGAACACTTCCTGTTTTAAATGAAAAGGTTGTAGAATATGCTGTAAAAGCGGGAATAGCAACCAATTGCCAAATTGCACAAAACAGCAAAAATGACCGAAAAAATTACTTTTATCCAGATTTGCCAAAAGCGTACCAAATTTCGCAATTTGATATGCCACTTTGCTATGATGGTTATGTTAATATTGAGACGGAAGAAGGCGAAAAAAGAATTCGTTTGGAACGTATTCATATTGAGGAAGATGCGGGAAAGTTAAATCATGATGATTATGGTAGAGGCAGTTTTGTGGATTTAAATAGAGCGGGAGTTCCACTGATTGAATGTGTCTCAAAACCAGATTTGCGAAGTAAAGAAGAAGTCGATTCTTATTTAAGAAAATTAAAATCGATTTTTGAGTACATTGGTATTTCCGATTGCAAAATGCAAGAAGGTTCGCTTCGTGCGGATGTCAATGTATCAGTTCGCAAAAAAGGTGTAAATGAGTTTGGAACGAGAACAGAAATGAAAAATATGAATTCGTTCCGAAGTATCTCGAGGGCGATTGAATATGAGGCAAATAGACAAATTGAAGTGCTGGAAAATGGCGGAGAAATTATGCAAGAAACACTTCGTTGGGATGATATTTCGGGAAAAACATTTTCTATGAGAGACAAAGAAGAAGCACAAGATTATCGCTATTTTCCAGACCCAGATTTGGTTGCGATTGAATTATCGGACGAATATATTGAAAATATTAAAAATGAATTGCCAGAGTTGCCAGAAAGTAGAAAGAAGAGATATTTAGAAGAATATCATTTAATTCCGAAAGCAGCGAATTTTGTGACAAGTTCAAAATATTATTCGGAAATGTTTGAAGAAGCAATCCAGATTTGTAAAAATCCAAAAATCGCAAGTAATTTGATGATGTCTGAAATTGCCAGAATTTTAAATGAAAGAGAAGAAGAACCAGAACAAATTCCATTTTCTGGAAAAGAATTAGGAGAATTGGTAGAGTTACTTGATAAGGGAACGATTAGTTCCAGTATTGCGAAAAAAGTTCTGGAAGAATTATTTGAGAGCCCAAAATCACCAAACCAAATTATTGAGGAAAAAGGTTGGGTGCAAATTTCAGACGAAGGAGCAATGAAAGAAGTTGTACGAAAAATTCTAGAAGCCAATCCGCAATCAATTATAGACTTTCAGGCAGGAAAAGACAGAGCTTTGGGATTTTTAGTTGGACAAGCCATGAAAGAAACCAAAGGCAAAGCCAATCCTCAACTACTAAACAAACTATTCCTACAACAACTAAAAAAATAAATAACAAACTCCCACCAGAGAGGCTCTCGTGGGGACCGCTGAGGACTGTTTGCGAGGAACGAGCATTACAGTCCCAGTGGGAAGAGCCGAGCGGAGCCGATTATTCAAACACAGTAGAGCTGTCTGGAAGGTCAAGGAAACCAGACGATGGTTTCCTTGCGGGGAAGGGATTTAAAGGGAAGGGCGCGTAGCCCTTCCCTTTAGTTATGCTCCTTTTTCCATTTTCCAATTACCAAAGTAAATGCGACAGGAAATAAGCCAATCATAAGTCCAGTACGGAAAACAATAAGACTAGCTTCATAAAGCGAAATAGATATGTAGTATGTATTGTAAAAAGAGAATAATAACAATCCGATTAAACATGTAACAATTGAGACAATAAAGCACTTTTCAATCATTTTGAGTGCCTTTGGTTCAAAATAAACAGCGTATTTTTCAATAAACTTTTGCATAAAAAGCCTCCTTTTAATAACGTTTCATTTAAATTAATCTTAGCACTTTTAGATAACAATTACAAATGAAATTACTGGAAATTAAGAAATGAAATTAAAAACCAAATAGATTATATTAGGACAAATAAAGAAAATTCCGTTAAACTATATAACTTAAAAGAATTTTGATTTAACAGAAATTTACCACAAATTAGTACATTAATGAAGTTGTTATATCCAATAGAAAGAGAAAACGTAAAAAAATAATCGCTTTGCACGATTATTTTACTGTATTTAATTTTTTTGCTAATGCAGATTTTTTTCTTGAAGCTGTATTACTTTTGATGACACCTTTTGAACAAGCTTGGTCCACTTTTTTTACAGCGATTTTGAATGTTTCTTCTGCTTTTGCTTTATCACCAGATTCAACGCTTTCAACAAATGTTCTAATAGCTGTTTTGCAAGATGATTTAATCATTTTATTTCGAAGCGTTTTGGTTTCAATTACTTTTGTTCTTTTTATTGCAGATTTAATATTTGGCATTTTGCACCTCCTTTAAATAGTTGAATACTAATTTTACTCAAAACATTTTAACATGGATATTCATAAATTGCAAGTCTTTTTTTGAAAAAATTTAAAAAGTTCCAAAACAAAGGCAATATTACATTTGTGTAACATTTTTCAAAATGTATTGACAAAAAAATAATTATAGTATAAATATAGATTAACAAAAGATAAGGAGAAATGAAAAATGGGGAAATTTTATGAAGCAAATCAAAAAGTAAGTAAAAAAGATTGGTTAACAAGTTTAGTTTTATGTTGGTTTTTAGGATTTTTTGGCGTACATCGTTTGTATGCAGGCAAATTAGGAAGTGGCGCTTTAATGTTGTATGGAACCATTGTTGCAGGTTGCATATTGGCAGTAAATAGTTATTTAGGAGCCATTGCTTTTGTTGTCGTTGGGGCATTTGTTTTGAATGATTTTTTGAATATTTTGTTAAAATGTTTTAAAGACTGTTATGGAAAAGAAATTTCAGAGGATACAGTGATAAAATAAAAATGAGTTTAATTTGATAAAAAATGGTTTTTGCAAACACAAAAATCATTTTTTTAGGTTGAAGTTTCTTGATTTGCAGAAGAAATTGTGGGATAATGTATAAAAATGAAAGGACTTAAAAATGATTGTAAAAAATCCGAAATTTGAAATATCAGCTGTTGGACCAAAACAGTATCCAAAAGGTGATTTGCCAGAAATCGTTTTGGTGGGAAAATCCAATGTGGGAAAATCATCTTTTGTCAATACCATGATTAATCGAAAAAATTTGGCGAGAACAAGCAATACGCCGGGAAAAACAAGACAAATTAATTTTTATAATATAGACAATATTTTTTATTTTGTGGATTTACCAGGTTATGGATTTAGTAAAATGTCAAAACAGGAGAAGGTGACTTCTGGAAAATACATTGAAGAATATTTAGAAAAAAGGCAGAATATTGCTTTGATTGTACATTTGTTAGATATTAGACATGAGCCAACTGAGGATGATAAATTAATGTATGATTATATTTTGCGAACCAATTTGCCCTTTATGATAATCACGAATAAGGCAGATAAAATTGCAATCACAAAAGTGGATGCGCAGGTTCAAAAAATCAAGGAAATATTAGGCATTTCCTATAGTACGATTTTGCCATTTTCTACAGAAAGAAAAATTTATACAGATAATGTGTGGGAACAAATTGATAAATTGGTAAATTAATTGTATAATAAAAAATCATTTGGCATAAAATAGTATCGGTGATTTGGAGTGGAAAAAGATTTTATAAAAGAAATGAAAGTCATAGATAGAAGCAAGATTAATACTTATGAAGAATTGATGAAACATATTGACAAAGTCAAAAAAAATCTGGAAAGAGATTATAATAATATGCAATTTACAGAAGATGAAAATTTGGTGGATTACTATACCTATCGCATCAAATCAGAAGAGGCAAAGTATGATTATTTGCTAAAAGAAGCTAAGAAAATTGAAAATGGAATGTATTTATAAAAGAGGGAAATATGGAAAAAGAGTTTGAATTTGGGTTAGTGTTAGGTAGATTTCAAGGTTTGCATAATGGACATAAGGATATTATCCATATAGCAAGAAAATTATGCAAAAAAACCTTGATTTTAATCGGTTCTAGCCAAGAAAGTGGAACGTTACGAAATCCATTTGAGTTAAGTATAAGAAAGCAAATGTTAGAAAAAGTTTATCCACAAAATGATACGATAATTGGTGCATTAGCAGATTTGACAAATGAGCATGACATTTGTTTTGAATGGGGAAGATACATATTAGATAACGTAGAGAAAATGTATGGGCAAAAGCCAGATTTGATGGTATATGGCAAAGACGAATCACGCAAAGGTTGGTTTTCGCAAGAAGATAGCAAAATGTTTTCAGAAGTAGTTGTGGCACGTGATAAAATTAAAATTTCTGCAACGGAACTTCGAACTTTATTGGTGCAAAATTGTAAAAAAGAATGGGAACAATTTGTTCCAAAGGAAATTTGGGACATGTATGAAATTTTAAGAAAAGAATTATTGAAATTAGAGTGTTATAAAAATGAGGAATGAAAAGATGAGACAAGATATTGCAATGAAATATAACAGAAGAATATTTCCTGTGTATAAGGGAATTGGTTGGGACCCGCTATTTTACTCTGCCATCATATTTTTGTTTTTGACAGAAATAAAAGGAATTGAAGCATCACAAGTGTTGTATGCTGAATCGGCTTATGGTTTGTTTGGATTGATTTTGCAAATTCCTGCTACAAGTATAATCGAAAAATTAGGAAGTAGAAAATCGCTTATATTAGGCAATTTATTGGTAACCCTGCAAATCGCTATGATGTTTTTGGCTAACCATTTCTTGATTTTATTAGTAGCCTATATGATTTTAGGACTTCGGAACTGCTTTAAAAGACGTTTCAGAGTGCACAGTATTATATGATGCGACAAAAGTTTGCAAAGGCAAAAATTCATTGGGAAACATAGATGCTAAAGGGTCATCAGCCAGTTATGCTTTGCAAGCAATCACGTCTGTTATGGCAGGCTATTTGTATGTCATAAATCCGTATATTCCATTGATTTTATCTGTACTTATGTCTTTGCTAGCTGTAATCATAGCTTATCGTTTTGAAGAAATTGAAGAGCCTCAAAAGCAATCTAACACGATGAAAGAAACTATAAAAGACAGAAAAGAAGGGTTCTATTTTATTATGAATTCTAAAAGATTAAGAGCGCTTTTAATTTTTATGTCTTTTTTTGTTGGTGTGTTAATGATGATTGGAACTTATGAAAAGAGTTTATTAAAAGATTTAAATATCAAAAGCCAATATTTTGGGATTATTTTTGCCATGTTATCTTTAGTACAGTGTTTTTCTGTAAATTTTCAAGGGAAAATACATAATCAATTTAAGAATAGGACATTAGCATTTTTATCCATTCCTATTTTTGTCTCTTTTATTGTGATTGGAATTGTAGGCACGTTGAATTTGAATTATGCTTTTACGATTATTATTGTAATAGCTATGTTTTCTGTTCAGCATTTTTTAAGGTCTCCTTATTGGGTATTAGAAAATAAATATATTAC
The DNA here is from genome assembly GCA_947648495.1 of uncultured Clostridium sp. Lineage (GTDB taxonomy): Bacteria > Bacillota > Clostridia > TANB77 > CAG-508 > Scatovivens. Next base: position 48,137 of record CANSOA010000002.1, on the reverse strand, counting down.
TAATTTTACCAATACTGCCATTCGAGTCAAAATTTTGTCGGTTGCTAAAATTTTAAAAAAGATTGTAAAAATAGTCATTACTTTTGTAGCAGGATTGTTATTAGAATATTTTACGACAAGCGAGGCGTATTTCATCATAGGAAGTGTAGGACTTGTTATAATACTTCTTGTGTTACATTATATGAAAAAAAGAGTAGGACTACAACCAGAAGAGTATGATACAACCGATATTGTATATGAAAAACATGCAGGAACTTAATTTTTGCATGTTTAAAACGTTTTTGATAGAATTAAATGCTCCATATCTTGTGGAATTTGAGCCTTTAATTCTATTTTTTGATTTGTAACAGGATGTACAAAACAAATTTTATACGAATGTAACGCTTGGCGCTCAATTAATTGCGTTACAGAACCATACAAACTATCCCCCAAAATAGGATGACCAATAAATTTGGAATGAACACGAATTTGATGAGTTCTACCAGTTTCTAATTGAACATCTACAAGACAATAATCCAAATAATTTTCGATTAATTTATAATGAGTAATAGAGAATTGTCCATTTGGGTTGATTTCACGCTCTATTATGCTATTTTCTTTGCGTGCGATACTAGCTTGAATGGTGCCAATTTTATGGTTTTCATCAAGATTTCCAACCAAGAGGGCTAGATAATGTTTCTTAAAATCATGACTTGCCATTTGACGAATGAGACATTCTTGAACATATTCATTTTTGGCAAAAATAACAAGACCACTTGTATCTTTATCTAATCGATTAACTGGTCGAATTTTGGTATGGATCTTATTTTTCTTAAAATAATATTGAACCCCATTAGAAAGACTGTCTGAAAAATGAGAAATCGAAGGATGGACCGTAATTCCAGCAGGTTTATTTAAGACAAGCATACTTTCATCTTCAAAAATAATTTCCAAAGGAAGATTAGTAGCTACTATATTTTCACTTGTTTCAGTAAAAGAAATATTGGCTGTTACAATATCATTCAGATGAAGACTTGTATGCATAAAAGCGGGCGTTTGATTGATGAAAATTTGGTTGTGACGTTTTAATTTTAAAAGTAGTCGGTCAGAAATATGAAAATGCGCTTTTAAGACTTCTTTGACAGTTGTATATTTGGTTGAATTAACAGTATATTCTAGTTTCATAATAAAGTATTTTATCACAAGATAGGAAAATTTACAAGGCAGAAAAAAATCTTTCTTTTTTTGTAAAAGTATGATATAAATACGCTAAGGAGGAAAGAAAATGAAAAGAAATTTAATGATAATCAGTATGATTGTAATTGTCGTATCATTGGGAGTTTGGTTTTATTTGCGCAATTTAAAAACAGATACGGAATTTAGGCAAGAGCCCCAAACAAGCAGTTTAGACAAGGTATCTAAAATGAATATTGTAACTTCGTTAGAAGACAAAATTAGTGACAATACAGCTTGGTGTGGTACATTTAATTTAATCTGGAATGATTTAAAAAATGATTTGGCAAAACAAGATATTGTATTTTCAGAGCAAACGGAGGTTGTCGAAAACCTAAATAAAGGAACTTTTAGCTCTTTGCAACTATCAGAAAATAGCTATTATAAAGTATATGGAAGACCAAGTCTAGATTTAAAAACAGAAATCGAAAAAGCTATCCAAGAGAAATTTAATGAAACAAGTGATATTTTAGACGATTTTGATTGGAGTAATGGGGGACCCAAAGATTATTTTTTGTATTGCATGTTAAAAAAACAATTTGAATTTCCAAATGTTTTTACCCAGTTAGAAAATGGGGAATTTGGTGATGTTAAAGATGTAAAATATTTTGGCATTGATGAAAACACAGAAGCCGAAGTTAGAAAACAAGTAGAAGTTTTATATTATCATTCAAAAGAAGATTTTGCTGTTAAATTATTCACAAAAACAAATGATGAAGTCATTATTTCAAAGGGAAATAACCAAGAAAGTTTTGGTCAAGTTTATGAAAAAATCATCCAAGAAAGTCAAGATTATCAAGGACCATATGACTTCTTAGAAAGTGATTCTTTAAAAATACCAAACTTAAAAATCGATTTAAAAGAAGAAATCAAAGAAGTAGAAAATCAGCCATTTTATTTCTCAAATGGTGATGAATATATCATCGAAAAAGCATTGCAAACGATTCAATTTGAGCTAGACAAAAAAGGTGGAAAAATAAAAAGCGAAGCAGGCATGATGGTAAAAGAAACCGCTATGATAATAGAGGAGGAACCAAGAGAGTTTTTAGTTGATGATACATTCACTATGTTTTTGCTCGAACAAGGAAAAGATTTGCCCTATTTTGCAATGAAAGTATCTGATATTTCGAAAGTGCAAAAAGATGTGGAACATAAAATATAGCTAAAATTAAAATATGACATGCAAATGTCATATTTTAATTTTTAGAAATGTTAGAAAATTTTGTAACAAAATCAAGAAATAAAACTCTTATGAAGTGTAAGGAGGTAAAATCAATGCAGGATATGGAAGAAATCTATCAAAAACATGCATCAACCGTTTATCAATATTTATTCTGCTTAGCCCATAATGCTGATATATCCGAAGAATTGACACAAGAAACGTTTGCAATAGCCGTAAAAAATATTGCTAAATTTAGAGGCGATTGTAAAGTGTCAACTTGGCTATGCCAAATTGCAAAACATTTATGGTATCAAGAATTGAAGCGAAAAAATAAAATGGTAATGTCTTTGGAAAAAATAGAGCAGGAAATAGAAATTAGCCAATCAACGGAAGAAATGGTTTACCATAGGCAAGAAAAATTAGAACTTTATAAAAATATGCAAAAACTAGACGAAAAAGTCAGAGAAGTTGTGTATTTGCGAATGATTGGGAATTTAAGTTTTGCAGAAATTGGAGAAATCTTAGGGAAAACTTCTAATTGGGCGCGTGTTACCTTTTTTCGAGCCAAACAAAAAATAAAGGAGATAGAGGAAAATGGAAAACAAAACAGAATGTAAAATTGTACAAGATTTGTTGATCAGTTACGTAGATGATGTTTTGAATAAAGAATCAAAAAAAATGGTGGAAAGCCATTTGTTGGAATGTAAGAGATGTCAAGAAAAAGTAAAACAAATAAAAATGGAGATAGAAAAAGAGGATAATCAACAGAAAAAGGAAATTGATTATTTAAAGAAAATACGCCGCCAAAGTAGAATAAAATCGTTTTTTATGGCGATTCTGATTTTGGCAGTTATTTTTGTGGGTTGGTATTTGTATCAATTTTGCACAATTCATAGGATTACTAAAAAAATAGAAAAACGATTTGAAAGTGAAAATTTTTATCTTGAAACCATTCGTAGTTGTAATGAAGATACGGTAATGTTTCAAAAAACCTGGTATAAAGAGGGAAAATATAAAATTGAAGTGTACAGCCAAAACGAAGCGGGAATAAAGCAAATGTTTGAAACACGTTATGGAAATATCCATCAAAAGGTAAAAGAAGAATATTTGGTAAACGAAGAAGAAAAGAAAGCAAGAAAAGAGAAAATGCTTTTTGCAAAAGAAAAAATTGATTTTATTGCTGAGCAAAGTCCATTTGTATTAAAGCACGAACCGCAATCGTTCATACGCAAGTTGGGAGAACCGTTCTATGTCAAAATTTCAACAGACCATAAGCAAATTGGACGAAAATATTATGTATTCGATTTTGGAGAAACTAAAAAATGGGTAGATATTCAAACAGGTTTACCAATCATGAGTTTTGCGGATGTTGTGGGAACAACCTATTATACAAACACCAATATTCCTAAACAGGAATTTAAAAGTATTTCACAGTATCAATATAAATTTGAAACAGTAACAGATGAAGATGTACAAATGCCTAATTTAGAAGAATATAAAGTAGAAGAGTTCGATTGGAACAACGAAGTAAATCGTTTATTAGAAGATAAGCCATAAAAATTTTTCAAAAACCATATACAAAAAATTTTTTTAATGATATAATGCTAACAAAACAAGGTACGATAGAAAAGAGGAAAATATATGGGGAATATAGTTCTATTAGATGATTTGACAATTAACAAAATAGCAGCAGGAGAAGTAATTGAAAGACCAGCTTCTGTTGTAAAAGAAATGGTAGAAAATTCCATTGATGCGGGTGCTAAAAATATTACAATTGAAATAAAAAATGGGGGAATTTCATTCATTAAAATCACAGATGACGGCTCAGGAATTTCAGAAGATGATATGGAAATGGCATTTGAGCGTCATGCCACAAGCAAAATCAGACAAGCCGCAGACCTTGCAACTGTTACCACAATGGGCTTTCGAGGAGAGGCTTTGGCTAGTATTTCAGCAATTGCCAATGTTGAGATGATTTCAAAAAAAGAAGGCGAAGAAACTGGTCACAAAATTGTAGTAGAAGGCGGAAAAATATTAGAAAAATCAGAGATTGGTTGCCCTGTTGGAACAACGATTACTGTCAGAAATTTATTTTTTAATACACCCGTTCGTTATAAATTTTTGAAAAAAGATTATACTGAAGCAGGTTACATTGAAGATAATGTCAAACGAATTGCATTGGTCAATAAAGAAATTTCGATTAAATTAATCAATTCTGGAAAAACCATTCTTCAGACAAACGGAAGTGGTGATTTTAAAAATATTATTTATAGCATTTTTGGAAAAGATATTGCAAATGGTATAATGGAAGTTTCATATGAATTAGACGATATCAAGGTCAGTGGTGTGGTTGGAAAACCAGAAATTGCAAGAGCCAATAGACAAAATCAAATCTTTTTTGTCAATGGTAGATACATAAAAGATAAAAATTTAACGGCAGCAGTTGACCAAGCCTATAAAGGCATGATTCCGATTGGTAAATTTGGGTTTGTCATTCTAAATGTAGAAATGAATCCACAAAAATTAGATGTAAATGTTCACCCTGCCAAATTAGAAGTACGTTTTCAGGAGGAAAATGCGGTTTTTAAAGCAGTTTATCATGCTATCAAGGCAGGATTAGGAAAAGGCGAATTAGTCGAAAATATAGAAAATCCAATTGCTATTGAGCAAAAAAAACAAGTGATTGAAGAACCAAAAGAGGAATTAAAATTAGAAATCAAAGAAGGAATGACAATCGAAGAGCGAATTCATGCGATTAATTCATTAATCGACCAAATAACTCCAGAGCAAAAAGAACAAAACATACCTCAAGTTCCTAAAATGAGTTCGGAAAATAAAATAGAAGATATTTACAAAACAGGTTTTATTGCAGATAAAATAGAAAAAGTACGTGAATATGACGAACAAGGCAAAAGTGTTAAATTAGGCAATACCAAAATATCAAGCAATACACAAGAAATACAAACACAAGAAATTCAAGAAAAGTTAACCAAAGAAGAAACAGCAAATACAGAATTGAAAGAGGATAAACAGGAAGAAATAGTAGAAAAAGAAGAAGCCACACAAGAAACTCTTAGAATTGATTTAAAGAAAGAAATGGAGAAAAAAGAAGACATCAAAGAAACAGAAGCAGTAGAAGAACCAGAGAAGATACAAGAAGAAAAAATTCAGGAAAAAACGCCAGAAGAAATCCAAAAAGCAGAAGAGAAAAAAGACGAATTTATTAGTGCTGTCACCGACAAATTGCTAGAGGCTAAACTAAATGACGAAGAAAGTACACAAATGATTGACACAGCAAAAGTAAGAGAAGCCTTAAAAGAAATTCCAGAAATTACGCCAGAATTTGAAGAAATGTATAAAAAAGCATTTGGTATTGATTTGGCGACAAATCGCAAAGAAGAGGAAAAAGGCAAAGAAGAAAAAATCAATATGGATGAATTTCAAGATGCGGATATTGCTAATGAAAATTTATTTGAAGATTCTGAAGAATATCAAGAAATCAATTATAAATTCATAGGGATTGCTTTTTCGACCTATATTATCATTGAGATAAAAGATGATTTATATATGATTGACCAGCATGCAGCACATGAAAGAATCATGTATGAAAAGGTAAAAGCCAATTATTATAGAGAAGACGAAAAAGATTCACAATTCCTGTTGCTTCCAGATATTGTGCAAGTGAGCAACAAAGAGATGGATATTGCAAAAGAAAATGTAGAAATGTTTGCAAAAGCAGGTTTTGAATTTGAAGAATTTGGGGAAAATACAATTAAGGTGACTTCCGTTCCAAGTATGTGTGAAAATTTGAATACCAAAGAATTATTTTTGGAATTGCTAGACGAAATTGATACCGTAGCTGTTACAGCGACCCAAGAAAAAGAAGATAAATTCATTGCAACAGTAGCTTGTAAATCAGCAGTAAAGGCAAACATGAAACTAGACATAAAAGAAGTAGACAGTCTAATGCAAACCTTATTAAAGTTACCAAATCCGTTTACCTGTCCACATGGCAGACCAACTGCTATCAAAATGACCAAATATGATTTAGAAAGAAAATTTAGCAGAAAATAGGAACTAACTATAAGGAGAAAAATATGAAACCAAAACCAAAAGTTATTGTTATAGCAGGACCAACAGCTTCTGGTAAAACGGCATTATCTATCGAACTTGCCAAACAAATAGATGGAGAAATTGTATCGAGCGATTCCATGCAGATTTATCAAGATATGGACATTGGAACAGCCAAAGTGACCAAAGAGGAAATGCAAGGAATCCAGCATTATTTGATTGATTTTGTTTCACCAAATCAAAGATATTCAGTGTCTGATTTTAAAAAAGATAGTGAAATTGCAATTGAGAAAATTTTGTCAAAAGGAAAAGTCCCGATTGTTGCAGGAGGGACAGGATTGTATATTGATTCACTGATTTATGGTATTGAATACCCAGATATGGAATTTGACGAAGAATATCGTAATTTACTTATGCAACAAGCTCAAACGCCAGAAGGCTTACAAGAACTTTTTGAGCAAGCAAGAAAAATTGATGAAGAGGCAATTTCACAAATTAGTCAAAATGACAAAAAAAGAATTATCAGAATTTTAGAAATTTACAAAGTGACTGGTAAAAATAAAACAGAGCAAGAAAAGGAATCAAGAAAAAAAGGCGTCAAATACGATTTTAAAGTATTTGCAATTGATATGGAACGTGAAAAATTGTATGAAAGAATTAATAGGCGTGTTGATTTGATGCTAGAACAAGGTTTGGTAGAAGAGGTCCAAAATTTAAGGAAAAAGTATGACTGTTTTCCAACAGCGATGCAAGGTTTGGGTTACAAAGAAGTGGTTCAATATTTAGAGCAAGAATGTTTGTATGAAGAAATGGTAGAAAAAATAAAACAAGAAACGAGACGATATGCTAAAAGGCAATTGACATGGTTCCGCAAAAACAAGCGAACCATTTGGCTGAAAGCAGAAGAAGGAATACAAAATAATATCAATATTATTTTGGAGGGATATAAAAATTGAAGGACGAAGAAAACAAATTGAGTTTTCTTAAAATATTGTTGGCAATCATTGGCATTTTTTGTGTGCTTCATTTGGTGAATAAGGGAATTAAAGTCCTAAAAAATATTTCACAAATCAGTGTTGTGGAGGAAGGTTCGCTCAAATTTGAAGAAAGTAGTGCTGGCTATATTTTAAGAGATGAAAAAGTATTACAAGGTGAAAATTATAAAAATGGTATGGTTCAAATCATTGCAGAAGGTCAGCGAGTCGCAAAAGATAAACCAGCTTTTCGTTATTATTCCAATGGAGAAGACGAAATTTTAAAGCAAATTCAGACATTGGATGATGAAATCAATGCTACCATAGAAAGCAGTGGTATGACGATTTTTTCAACAGATATTACGAATTTAGAATTGCAAATTGAAAAAGTAGTCGATTCAATGTATTGCATGAATGATTTGGGAGAAATACAAGATAAAAAATCTGAATTGGATACGTATATTTCCAAGAAAACTAAAATAACAGGAAATTTAAGTCCAGCGGATTCCCATGTAAAGTCACTGATTGAGCAAAGAAATCGTTTGGAAGGACAATTGAGTAATGAAGCCGAAGTAATAAAAGCACCAGTTTCGGGTATACTATCTTATCGAGTGGATGGTTTGGAAGAAATTTTACGGTGTGACAGATTTTAGTTATTTGGATACGGATTTTTTGGAATCGCTTGACACAAAGTCAAGTAGCATTATTTCGACAAGTAATGAAAAAGGCAAGGTTATTAATAATTTTGAATGTTATATAGCATGTCCAATGAATACAGAAAAAGCATCTACCGCTAAGGTTGGTGATAAAGTTACCGTAAGATTGCCATCTTCAAAGGAAGCAGAAGCAGAAATTGTCTATATTGTAGAAGAAAAAAATGATCACAGAGTGATTGTATTTAAGATAACAGATTATGTTGAGGAACTGATTGAATATCGAGAAATATATGTGGATATTATTTGGTGGAGTTATCGTGGATTGAAAATTAGTAATTCGGCAATTTTTGAGGAAAATGACATCAGTTATGTACAAAGAAGTAAAGCTGGTTATACTGACAAAATTTATGTTAAGGTTTTACGACAAAATGATACGTATTCTATCATACAAAATTATACAGCTGAGGAGTTGACTGAATTGAACATTGATTCAAAATCAATCAAGAATAGGAAAGAATTGAATGTGTATGATGAAGTTTTATTACATTAAAATAGAAAATATAACATTTTTGTAACGAAATGTCGGATAATGTTACAAAAATATTAAATTTATGTAACAATGGAAAAAATTACTAAAAAAGTATTGACAAGTTAAGAAAAAAGATGGATACTATATGTATGTTATAACACGAAGGAAAAATTATTAGGAGGTTTTAAGAAGTGTCAGGAACAGCAATTAAAAAATTTATGAATTATTTTTGGGGTGAAGAAGATCCAGTAGAAGAATATGATGAGGAATATGATAACACAGAATATGGGTATGATTATGCAGACGAAGAAGAGGAAAATACAAACGATACTTTAAATTTCTTCAAAAGAAATAAAAGTAAAGTTGTTAGCATGCCACAACCTCAACAAATTAAAATGCAAATTTCTAAACCAACCAATTTTGAACAAGCCAATGATATTATTGGGCAATTAAAAAGAAAAAATGCAGTTGTTATCAATTTAGAATACGTTAGCAAAGAAGTTGGAAGAAGAATTGTTGACGTAGTGAGTGGAGCTGTTGAAGCATTAGATGGAAATATAGAAAAGGTCTCAAATTCAATATTTGTTGTTGCTCCATACAATTATGATATAGAAAATCAATTTTCAAAAGAGAAAGTTGAGGGGAAATTTTCAGCTTCTTGGATAAAATAATTTAAATTAGGAGGAACCAAAGAATGCTAACACCTTTAGATATAGAGAACAAAAGATTTACCAAGACGATTAAGGGATATAATGTAGACGAAGTGGATGATTTTTTGGATCAAGTGACTTTTGAGTATGAGAAACTGTATAAAGAAAATGCAGAATATAAAAGTAAATTTGATGGTTTAAACAAAGAATTAGAACATTACAAAACAGTGGAACACACGTTGCAAAATACATTGCTTATGGCACAATCAACAGCTGAAGATATTAAAACAATGGCACAAAAACAAGCCGACCAAATTATAGATGAAGCGAAAGCGGAAGCACAAAAAATGGTTGAAAATGTGAATAAAGATGAAGTAGAAATTCGCAGAAAAACTGAAGAATTGAAAAAACAATTTGAAGTGTATAAGGCAAAAATGGAAGCATTGCTGATTTCACAATTAGAATTGTTGCAGGATAAAAATGAGGATAGTGAATAGAAAAATTAAAATATAGAAAATGGGTAGTCAAAATGGAAAGTGACTATCTTTTTTTGCGTTTTATATTGTTTTGAATTTCCAATATTACAATCCTGTAATATTTGTTTTACAATGTTACAGGCGTATTAAGTCTTTATTACATTTTGACAAATACTATTGACTTTTTAGAAAAAAGGAATAAAATGGTATTATCAAAATGAAATATTGTATAATAGAGGAAAAAATGAGGATTATTGGTGGAAAACATAGAGGAGCCAAATTGTATACCTTAGAAGGTTTGGATACAAGACCGACTTTGGATCGAGTAAAAGAGCCACTTTTTAGTATTTTGCAATTTGATTTGCCAGATGCAACGGTTTTAGACTTATTTGCAGGAAGTGGAGCTTTAGGATTAGAAGCGATTAGTAGAGGTGCTAAGAAAGCGTTTTTATGTGATAAGTCAAGCAAGGCTAACCACATTATTGAACAAAATGTGGAAAAGTTAAGAGAAAAATCAAAAGTAGAGATTATCAATAAAGATTATTTAGATAGTTTGGAACTTTTAAAAAAACAAAAAATAAAATTTGATATTATATTTTTAGATCCACCGTATCAAACTGATTTTGCTGAGAAAACAGCCGAAAAAATTGTACAATATGGATTATTGCAAAAAGATGGAAGGATTATAATCGAAACGGATCGAAAAAAAGAAGTTGTTTGCCAGATAGAAAAATTAGATTTATTTGAGATTTATGACGAAAGAAAATATGGTAGAGCGGAACTGATTTTTTTGAAATACAAATAGATTGCAAGTGCTTTTCTAAGGATTTGTGCGTAAGAAAGGAAAGTTAAATATGGAGATTTTTGCACTTTTAGAAACATTAGAAGATATTTTAGAAAAAGGAAAAACAGTGCCTTTTACAGAAAAATGTATGGTTGAAAAAAATGAATTATTGGATATTATCAAAGAAATTCGTTTGAATTTGCCAGATGAGTTAAAGCAAGCGAAATGGATTCGTGAAGAACGAGAAAGAATTATTGCAGAAGCTCAAAAAGATGCAGAAGATATTGTAAAAGAAGCAGAAAATAGAATTATTTCGATGATTGACGAACATGAAATTACCAAAAAAGCTTATGCTAAGAAAAATGAAATTATTGCAGAAGCCAATGAAATGTATCGAGAATACAGCAAAGATGCGGCTCATTATGTAGATGGAATTTTGGGAAACATTGAAGAAAATATGTTGAAATTAGGAGAAACATTAGGTGGTGTAGAACAAACCATTAAAACAGCATTGGAAACGATACAAAATAATAGAAAAGAATTGAAGTAAAACCAATATTCTGTAGGAAATTCCTACAGAATAAATTTTAGGAGGATGTAAGAAATGGGAAAAAAACGTAAGAAAACAACAACTAAGCGTAATCAAAAAAAGAAAAGTAGTAGTATTGATTTAGCCGTAATTGGCTGTTTTGTAATCGGAATTTTACTGACAATTTTAATTTATGCCCAAACAGGCACAATCGGAGAAATTTTAAGCCCCGTTTTAGGTGGAATTATTGGAATGATAAAATACGTACTTCCTTTTGGTGTAATTGGCATAGCTATATCATTGGCGAAAAATGATAAAGATTATTTATTTTCCAAAGTATGCCAATATGTTATTTTTTTGTCATGCATTGCATCAATGATGTCCATTTTTCAAGTTTCAAAGGGAAATTTAAACATCCATACAGAATTTAGTGATGTTTTAGAAAGAGCTTATGAATTAGGAACCAAAAATATTGGTGGAGGGACGGTTGGAACCGTGATTGCCTATCCATTAATCAATTTATTAGGTATGTTTGGTGCGGCTGTTAGTGTGACAGGAATTGCTATCATTATGTTAGTTTTTACCTTTGGATTGAGACCTGCTGGATTTATTATTGAAATTTTGGACATGCTAGAGGAGAGGAAAGAAGAAAGAAATATTGAATTAGAAGCACGAAGAGAAGAAAGATTAGCAAGAATTCGAGAACAAAGTAAACTAGAATTAGAACAAAATCATAGAATGCAAAAAAATACACAAAAGCCAAAAAAACAGAAAAAACCTAGATTTCTTACCATCGATGATGAACCAGAAATTGACGATTCGCAAATTACTATCAATTTAAATCATGAAAACAATGAAAAAATCGAAGAAAACAAACCAGAAAAAATCGATTTTAATATTTTCCACAAAAAAGAAAAACCACAAGAAGTGTTACAAGAAACAGAGCCTGAAAAATTAAATCCAAACGAATTAGAAAGCAATTTGTTTGTGCAAAAAGCCGAAGAAAAAGAAGAAAAAGTCAAAGAAGTTTTGCAATTAGAACACAATACCATTGTTTCAGAAGATGAAAATTATGAATTCCCACCAGTCGAACTAATGAAACAAGGCGAAGCAAAATCGCTAAAAGGCGGTAAAAAAGCTTTAGCCGATACGGCTACAAAATTACAAAAAACGTTGTACAGTTTTGGTGTTTCAGCAAAGGTCGAAAATGTTTCGGTAGGACCTGCCATAACACGCTACGAATTAAAACCAGCAGAAGGTGTGCGTGTTAACAAAATTGCCAAACTTTCTGATGATATTGCTCTTAATTTAGCAGCAGAAAGCATCAGAATTGAGGCACCAATTCCGGGAAAACAAGCAGTTGGAATTGAAATTCCGAACAAAGAAAAAGAAATGGTTCACCTAAGAGACATTATCGAATCCAACGAATTTGAAGATAGTGCTTCCAAATTATCGTTTGCTTTAGGAAAAGACGTTGGAGGAGAAAATGTGGTAACGGACATTGCCAAAATGCCACACGTTCTAATTGCAGGTTCAACAGGTGCAGGAAAGTCCGTTTGTATTAACACCTTGATTACAAGTATTATTTATAAAGCAAAACCAAGCGAAGTCAAACTTGTAATGGTTGACCCAAAAGTTGTTGAATTGTCTGTTTATAATGGAATTCCACATTTGCTAATTCCTGTTGTAACAGACCCTCGAAAGGCAGCAGGAGCGCTAGCTTGGGCAGTTCAAGAAATGGTCAATCGTTATAGCCTTTTTGCAGAAAAAGGCGTGCGTGATATTAAAGGTTATAATGACACACTAGAAAATGAAGAATTAGAAGGCAAACTTCCTCAAATTGTTATCATCATTGACGAGTTGGCAGATTTAATGATGGTTGCCGCAAAAGAAGTAGAAGATGCAATATGTCGATTGGCGCAAATGGCAAGAGCAGCAGGAATGCATTTAGTCATTGCGACACAAAGACCATCAGTTGATGTTATTACAGGTATTATCAAGGCGAATATTCCATCTAGAATTGCATTTGCGGTATCTTCGCAAATTGATTCAAGAACCATTTTAGATTCAGCAGGAGCTGAAAAATTATTGGGAAAAGGTGATATGCTATTTTATCCAATTGGAAGTTCAAAACCGACTAGAGTGCAAGGAGCGTTTGTGTCTGACAAAGAAGTAGAAAAAATCGTCGATTTCTTAAAATCAAACGGCGGGGAGGCAACTTACAATGAAGATATTTTAGAAGAAATTGAAAAAGCCAATAAATCTGACAAAGAAGTAGCAGAAATGGAAGATGAAGATGACACCGATCCATTTTTAGAAGATGCCATCAAAACTGTTGTAGAAGTAGGACAAGCGTCAACATCGTTTATTCAGAGACGATTTAAAGTCGGTTATGCGCGAGCAGGCAGAATTATTGACCAAATGGAGGCACGAGGTATTATTTCTGGTTATGAAGGTAGTAAACCAAGACAAGTGCTTATTACAATGGAACGTTTACAAGAATTAAGCATGACTAAAACAGCCGATTCAGGAGAAACGAATGGAGAAGCTTAAAAAAAGCAATGAAATAGAAATAAAAATTGATTTTGAAACAATAAAATATGATAAGAAAACAGCACAAAAAATACTTCAAAAACTTGCCAGAATTAGAAAATATGCGGATTTTTTTAAGAAATCGATTAAGATAGAGTGTCCATTAAAAAACGTTGAGCATTTGCATTGCGTAAAAAATCAATATGAATTTGAAATAGGAGTGGCAATTCTGGCAGTGCAAATGGGTCATAAAAAAGAAAGATACGATTTTTTATATGACGAAATTTGTTATTATTTGGATCATGTATGCAGTACTCAAAATTTATGCGATTTTAAAAATAATAAATGTTTTGCCAAACAAAATACAAATACCACAATGGGTTGCTGCCATCATTTTCCAGATAAAAAATGGGGAATGTTGTATCAAAAGGAACTGGTTCCATGCGAATTTTTAAGCCAAAATGGCTGTACCACTAAATCAATTGGCTGTAAAATGTTTATGTGTGATGAAGTAAGAAAAAAAGGATATCGATTTACGGTTTATAATATTTTGCTTATCCGATATTTTTTCAATTTTATACAAAAATTGATTATTAAAACAAGTGTATTTGAACCCAAAGAGGCAATCATGAAACGATTGCTGAAATTTGATTTTTGAGAAAGGAGTAGATGTTAGGATGAAATTGTTTTCTAAATTAAAAGATTATCATAATTTATTAGAAGAAATTTTAGATCAGAAAACGTTTTCATCGATTTCAAAAAGTTTGTTATTAAGTCTAATTTATAAACTTGAAATTGCCTATAAAGACTACGAAAAAGTCAAAGTAAATAGTATTTTGAAAGAGCAATTTTTGACGCATTTACTAGAAACCATTCAAAAATATTGTGACCATATAAAAACAGTAGAACCAGATTCCATACAAGCTGAAGTGTTGATTAAACATAAAGTTGAAGCGGTTACGAATGAAAAGGAAAGAAGTATTTTAGCGTATCCGACAGAACAAGCAATGCTTTATGCGATTTGTGATATTGAGCCCAAGTATTTTTTTGTGAAAAAAGATTTTGTTTTTAAAAAGATGCTACAAAAAGTGTTGGTCAGTGGCTATAAACAAAATACGGTTGAAATTTTGGAAAACTTTAGCGGTTGGTCATGGGATAGCAACACAAAAATGCAGGGAAATTGCGTGATGAATTTGATTTATCAAAATTTAATCATGATAAAAGGGGAACAGTTTTTATTCGATTGGAGGACCGATAAATCAGGAAAAAAGGATTATTTATCGGAGCTAAAGTGTTCAATCAAAAATGTAACAGGAAATGATCAATATTATACAACACTTTGTAAATTGTTGTATAGCATGAGTAGTAAAAAAGAGCAGTTAAAAATCCGCGACCAATTGGAAGAAAAAGGAGATTCTGTATTAAAAAATATAAAAACAGAACTAGAAGAAGTTTTAAAACTGCAGAAATATTTCTTGAAATTTTTACAAAAGAAAATAGAAAGACTGGTATTAAGAGAAGAAATGGTTGAAATTCTTTATCAACTAAGGTATTACCAAAATATGATGCTTTTTGAGGATATGCTTGTCAAAGAACATAGCGAATTTATGAAAAGTGTGGATTTTGTTTCCAAGATGGCAATTACAAAGGCTTGCAAAATGGGCGTTATCAAGATTATTAGTATGGATATTGAGACCAATTTTGAACTTTTGAAATTTATTTTAGACACTAGAATGATTGATTTAGAAGAAATTAAAATCTATGTAGAATTGGAAAATAAAAATTCTATTTTGGTCAAAGTTTATGATAAGGATATTTTTGAGAAGCAAGGTAGAGAAGAGTTTTATGGTAATAAAAAAGATATTGTTATAAAGAAAAAGAAAATGATAAATTTGTTTCATTAAAGTAGGAGGTAGAACATGAAAATAACATTTTTAGGAGCGTCACAAACGGTTACAGGATCTAATTTTTTAGTAGAAGCTTGTCGGAAAAAAGTTTTTAGTGGATTGTGGTATGTATCAAGGAAAAGTAACACAGGATTTTGAAAATTCAGATCCATTTTTATTTGACATTGCTGAAATTGATTTTGTGCTATTAACACATGCCCATATTGACCATGCAGGGCGAATTCCAAAATTGTGTAACGAAGGATATTGCAAACCAATTTATGCTCACAAAGCGACTTGTGATTTATGCGAAATTATGTTGCCAGACAGTGGACATATTCAAGAAGTTGAAATTGAGTGGCAAAATCGAAAACGTAAACGTGAAGGAAAAGAAGATTTGCCTCCTTTGTACACAGCTGAAGAAGCATATGAATGTCTGCAATATTTTGTGCCAGTCAATTATGACGAAATAGTTCAAATCGATGAAAATATCAGTGTACGTTTTAATGATGCGGGTCATATGTTAGGCTCTAGCATTATCGAAATTTGGGCAAACGAGAATGGAAAAACTACAAAAGCAGTATTTACAGGAGATTTAGGAAATAATGATTTACCTTTGCTTGATTCACCAACAATGATTGAAAGTGCTGATTATTTAATCATGGAATCGACGTATGGAAATCGACTACATGTTAGAAACAAAGAAAAAGCAAAATTATTTTTAGATATTGTATCAAGCACATTAAACAATGGTGGAACCGTTGTAATCCCTTCATTTGCAGTAGGAAGAACACAGGAAATTTTGTATGAGATTGATAAATTGAAAGAGCAATATGGGCAAGACGAAGAATTTTTTAGAAAATATCAAACATTAATGCAAGTGCCAGTTTATGTCGATAGTCCGCTTGCGATTTCTGCAACAGAAATTTTTCAGAAAAATATGGATTTATTTGAAGATGAAATTCAAGAAAAAATCAAATCAGGGGATAATCCATTAGAATTTCCGGGACTTCGTTTTACGAGAACAGCAGAAGAATCAAAAGAATTGAATGAAAGTAATGAATCAGCGATTATTTTGTCGGCTAGTGGCATGTGTGAAGTAGGAAGAATTAAGCATCATTTGAAACATAATTTGTGGAATCCGAAAAGTACGATTTTGTTTGTGGGCTATCAAGCGCCGGGAACTTTGGGAAGAAGTATTGTAGAAGGTGCCAAAAAAGTTAAAATATTTGGGGAAGAAATTGCAGTAAATAGCCGAATTGAGTATATTGAAGGCTATTCTGGACATGCGGATCAAGAATGGTTACTTAATTTTGTGTATTCTTTTATCCATAAACCAAAACATATTTTTTTAGTGCATGGAGAGTTGGAAGGACAAGAAGTTTTAAAGGAAAAAATCGAAAAAGAAACAGGAATTCCTGTTAGCATCCCAAGTTTTGGTGAAAGTTATGAATTAGAAGAAAATCTGCAATTACTAGAAAGAGAAGAGAAATTTGTAAACTACGATCAAGTATTTTTGCGCTTGGATGTATTGGATAAAATTGAAAAATTAAAAGATCAAATTGGTAATGTAGAGGAAATTGTAAAGGAAGATATTAATACAAATGATGTGGATGTGATTCATTTGAAAAATCGAATTAAAGAGATTAGTGAGCAAATTCAAAAATTAATTTCGTAGAAAAAAGGGGACTGTAAAAAACTCAATTTATTGCATGAAAAGTTAAAGTTTTTACAGCGCCCCTCTTTTTTTAATTTATTCAACCGTAACTGATTTTGCCAAATTTCGTGGTTTATCTACATCCAAACCTTTTTGTTTTGTAATATAATAAGCGAGCAATTGAAGCGGAATAATGGATAAAATAGGTGCTAAAAATGGATTTATTTCTGGTATTTCTATGGTTTTACTAAAATTAGAAGGTTCAAAATTCTGATTGGTAATAACCAAAGTCTTAGCTCCACGTGTAATGACTTCTTGAATATTACTGATAGATTTTTCAAGTAATTCAGGAACAGTCAAGATGGAAATAACAAGTGTATTATTTTCAATTAAGGCAATTGGTCCATGTTTTAATTCGCCACTATAAAAAGCTTCGGAATGAATATACGAAATTTCTTTTAATTTCAGACAACCTTCACAAGCTGTATTATAATCTAAGCCTCTGCCAAGAAAAAATACGTCTTTGTCTTGATAAACTTCTTTTGCGAAATCTTGAATATCTTCTACATTTGCTAAAAGTTGTTCTGCCTTTGTTGGCAATTCTAAAATGGATTTTTTCAAATCATGTAAAAGAGGAGTATTTTTCTTCAAAATTTCTCCAAAATAAATCACCAACATGGCTAATAACGTAATTTGAGAAGTATAAGCTTTGGTAGAAGCTACCGCAATTTCTGGACCTGCATGAGTAAGAGTGACAAAATCTGCCTCACGTGTAATCGAACTTCCTTCCACATTGGAAATAGCTAATGTTGTTGCTTGTTTTGCTTTGGCTAATTTTAAAGCGGCAATGGTATCTGCTGTTTCTCCAGATTGCGATATAAAAATGCATAACGTATGTTTGTCAATCAATGGATTACGATAGCGAAATTCAGAAGCAATATCCACTTGGGTTGGAATTTCGCAGATATTTTCCAGCATTGCTTTAGCTGTCAAACCAGCATGCATGGCGGTTCCACAAGCCACAATGTAAATGTTATGAATGGTATTTAGAAAATCTTGTGAAAAATTCAATTCAGTAAATTGACAGGGTTGTTCTGCGCTTAAATGTTTGTTAATTGTCTCACGAATGGCAGTTGGTTGTTCATAAATTTCTTTTAACATAAAATCTTCATAACCATTTTTTTCAGCAGAAGTAGCGTTCCAATCAATACGCGTAATGTCTTTGTGAATTGGATTTAATTGTTCATCAAAAAATTCCACTTCATTTTTTGTTAAAATAGCAAATTCGTTATCTTTTAAAAGATAGAAATTTCGCGTAAGTCCAAGATAGGCAGGAATATCTGAACTGATGAAATTTTCGCCTTCGCCTTTACCAATAACAAGCGGACTATCTTTTCGGACAACAATCATACAATCTGGAAAATCCGTACAAAGTACGCCAATGGCATAACTACCTTTTAATTGTTGGCAAGTTTTTTGAACTGCTTTCAAAAAAGATGGTTTTGTATGATTTTTTTCCTGCGAAAAATAATAATGAATTAAATTAGGGATGACTTCTGTATCAGTTTGTGATAAAAATTCATAATTTTTTTCCTTCAGAAAAGTTTTTAATTCCGCATGATTTTCAATAATGCCGTTATGTACAACGGAAAAAGTATTGGTGTTATCATTATGCGGATGAGAATTAGTTGCCGAAGGCTTTCCGTGAGTTGCCCAACGTGTGTGTGCAATTCCAATACCTCCTTCTAACGTTTCTTGCTGAATTAATGCAGATAATTCTTTCACCCTTCCTTTTGTTTTTAATGTTTTAAAATTTTCTTTTTCCATAATTGTAACACCGGCCGAATCATAACCACGATATTCAAGATTGGTTAGCCCATCTATTAAGATAGATTTTGCTTTTTTATTTCCTATATATCCAACTATTCCACACATAAAAATCTCCTTTTAAATGTAATTTATATATATTATATATTCGTAATGTGTTTATTTTGTGAAATTTGGAAAAAAATTAGACATAAAATAAAATTTATGATATAAATAATATATAGTAATTTTACAAGAGAAAAGGAGAAAAATTGTATGATTAAATTCAAATTTGAAAATTCGAGTATCAATGAGAAAATTTTTCAAGAATATAGTGAAAAAGTAATGAAAATTCATGACCGTATTCATCAAAATGCAGATGCCAAAGATGAATTTTTAGGCTGGGTAGAACTGCCAACCAATTATGATAAAGCAGAATTTGACAGAATTAAAAAAGCTGCCAGCAAAATTCAAAAAGATTCCGATGTTCTAATTGTGATTGGAATTGGTGGTTCTTATTTGGGGGCAAGAGCGGTCATAGAGGCACTAACGAATTCTTTTTACAATTTGCAAGCTAAGAAGAAAAGAAAAATGCCACAAATTTTTTATGTTGGAAATAATATCAGTCCAGTTTACATTAATGATTTGCTGGATTTGATAGCCGATAAAGAAATAAGCGTCAATGTCATTTCCAAATCAGGAACGACAACAGAGCCAGCAATTGCTTTTCGAATTTTTAGGGAAGTTTTAGAAAATAAATATGGTCCCAAAGGAGCACGTGAAAGAATTTATGTGACAACCGATCAAGAAAAAGGAGCACTCAAAACATTAGCCAAAAAAGAAAAGTATGAAACTTTTGTCATACCAGACAATATTGGAGGTAGATTTTCTGTTTTAACTGCAGTTGGATTATTGCCAATTGCAACTGCTGGAATTGATATTAAAAAATTGATGATAGGTGCAAAACTTGCTCAAGAAAAATATAACGATCCAGAAATTAAATATAATGATTGTTATAAATATGCTTTGATTAGAAATTTACTTTATCATTCTGGAAAAACAATTGAGATTTTAGCCAACTATGAGCCAAAACTGCATTAT
Source organism: uncultured Clostridium sp. (assembly GCA_947648495.1). Lineage (GTDB taxonomy): Bacteria > Bacillota > Clostridia > TANB77 > CAG-508 > Scatovivens. Next base: position 28,112 of record CANSOA010000002.1, on the reverse strand, counting down.
ATTACAGAATGGTGGAAACAACTTTATGGAGAGAGTGAAGGAAAAGATCAGAAAGGAATTTTCCCTGCAGGTGTAGATTTCACAACTGATTTGCATTCGATGGGACAATATATTCAAGATGGGCAAAGAAATTTAATAGAAACGGTTTTAAAAGTCAATATCAATTCTTCTGAAATAACGATTCAAGCTGATGATCAAAATTTGGATGGACTGAATTATTTGGCAGGAAAGCAGTTAGGCTACGTCAACAGCAAAGCAATGGAGGGAACCATTCAGGCACATGTGAGTGGGAATGTACCAAATATGTTAATCGAAATTGAAAAATTAGATGAGGAAAATATCGGAGAATTAATTTACTTTTTTGAAAAAGCAGTGGCAATGTCTGGTTATTTATTAGAAGTCAATCCATTTAATCAACCGGGAGTTGAAGAATATAAGAAAAATATGTTTCGTTTGTTGGAAAAGCCTGGATATTAGTAAAAAATACTGTTCTAAAAAATGGGAAATAAGATGAAATTATTTCCCATTTTTTTATAAAATAAAAAAGTAGCAAAAAATTCCAAAACCTATTGACAAATCCTACCAACTCGTAGTATAATATCAACTGCGTGTAGATTTGCGATGAAGCAAGATGTGGCTACGTGGGTAAATGTGAAGAATTTATAAATTTTTATTCACTTACTTAACGGAGGGAACTCTTGCAGAGTATGTCGTGGCTAAGACCAGGCGATAAGTTTGATAAACGTATTCTTTAAAAAACTTATCCAAGACAGATTTGAAACAAAAATGACTTGGATTTTAAAAGGTGAAAAAGAAAACACCAGGAAGCGTTAATAACTTGCCGTTAAGTTAATTGTAATATTAAAAAAGGAGGGAAAAAAATGGCAACATCAAACACTATGGGAAGTGACAAAATCAGAATTCGTCTAAAAGCTTATGATTCTGTCGTTTTAGAACAGTCTGCTGAAAAGATAGTAGAAACTGCTAAAAGAACAGGAGCAAAAGTTTCAGGACCAATTCCACTTCCAACTGAAAAAGAAGTCATTACAATTTTACGTTCTCCACACAAACACAAAGATTCCAGAGAACAATTTGAAATGAGAACTCATAAAAGAGTAATTGATATTCTTTACCCAACGCAAAAGACAGTTGATAACTTAATGAAACTTGAGTTACCAGCAGGTGTTGATATTGAAATCAAACTATAATTTAAAGTTTAATTTCAGGTTAATTTAGAGTGAAAACCCTAGAAAAGACCATGCTGATAAAAATCAGCCAATAGTAAAATTTAGGAGGAAATAAAATGAAAAAAGCAATTATCGGTAAAAAAGTTGGTATGACACAAATTTTTGAAGAAAATGGCACAGTTATTCCAGTCACTGTAATTGAGTGTGGACCATGTCCAGTGGTTCAAGTAAAAACCGTTGAAACAGACGGATATAACGCTGTTCAATTAGGATTTGGAGAGGTCAAAGAGATTAAAGTCAACAAGCCTAAAAAAGGTCATTTCTCAAAAGCGAGTGTAAAACCAACCAAACACTTAAGAGAATTTAGATTAGAAGATGTTTCTTCACTTAAAGTAGGAGATGAAATAAAAATTGATACTTTTGAAGCAGGAGAAACAGTAGATATTCAAGGAATTACAAAAGGAAAAGGGTTTCAAGGTGTTATTAAACGTCACGGACAATCCAGAGGACCAATGGGACATGGTTCAATGTATCACAGAAGACCAGGTTCAATGGGAGCTACATCAACACCAGGTAGAGTTTTCAAAGGGAAAAAACTACCAGGACATATGGGTGTTGATACTGTAACAATTCAAAATCTTGTAATTGTTCGAGTAGATACGGACAAAAATGCTATTTTAGTAAAGGGAAGTGTTCCTGGAAACAAAGGTAGTATTTTAAAAATAAGCAATAGTGTAAAGAAAAGTAAATAGAAAGGAAGGAGGAAAGCAAAATGCCTAAAATAGAAGTATATAACGTAGAAGGTAAAAAGGTTAGTGATATTGAGTTGAAAGAAGAAATCTTTGGAATTAAACCAAATGAAGGTTTAGTGCATAGCGTTTTGATGAATTATTTAGCTAATCAAAGACAAGGAACACAAAGTACCAAAACAAGAAGTGAAGTAAGAGGCGGTGGTAAAAAGCCATGGAGACAAAAAGGTACAGGTCGTGCAAGACAAGGTTCGATTAGAGCTCCACAATGGATTAAAGGTGGTATTGCATTAGGACCAAAACCACGTTCTTACAAATATAGAGTCAATAAAAAAGAAAAAAGATTGGCGATTAAATCAATCTTAAGTTCAAAAGTTTTGGAAAAGGATTTAGTAGTTGTTGACAAATTTGACTTCAAAGAAATTAAAACAAAACAAATGGCAAATGCCATGAAAAATTTGAAAATCGAAGAAAAAGCTTTGATTATGTTAGCAAATGGAGATGAGAAGGTCCAAAAATCAGCTAGAAATTTAGAAGGAGTAAGAACAATTTCAGTAGCAACGATTAATGTATTTGATTTGCTAAAATATAAAAAATTAGTTTTAACAGTAGATACTGTTAAGAAATTAGAGGAGGTGTATGCTTAAAATGGTAGCAGAAGATATTATCATAAAACCAATTATTACAGAAAAAAGTAATATGGATATGCAAGACGGAAAATACACTTTCAAAGTTGCAAAAAAAGCAACAAAAGTTGAAATTAGAAACGCTGTAGAAAAGTTATTTGATGTAAAAGTGTTAAATGTAAACACAATGATGGTCAAAGGAAAAGCCAAAAGAGTTGGTGTTCATCGCGGAATGACTTCTGATTGGAAAAAAGCGATTGTAACCATTGACACCAACGTTGGAGATATTAAATATCTTGGAAAAGGCGGAAAAGAAGTAAAAGTTTCTAAAAAATACAAAGATTCAATTGACGCATTTAATGCGTAAAAGGAGCTTAATTATGTACAATTTTCAATCATTTAATCCACATATTATAAGACAAAAACCTTTTTCTGAAAATGCAGAAAAGATAAAATGGTACGAGGAAAATGAAAGAAATGATGTTCTAATAAAAAGGGATGAAAAGACTAAAAAGAAAATTGAGGATAATGAAAGATAAAATATCTGGAAAATAACCAGGAAAATAAATTAAAAAAGGAGATAAGAAAAATGGGAATTAAACATTATAGACCCTATACACCATCAAGAAGAAATATGACAACTTCAACATTTGAAGAAATCACGAAAAAAACACCAGAAAAATCCCTATTAGCAAAAAAGAAGAAAAATGCTGGTAGAAATTCATATGGTAGAATTACTGTAAGACATCAAGGTGGTGGAAATAGACAAAAATATAGAATTATTGATTTTAAAAGAAAGAAAGATGACATGTTTGCTACTGTTATTGGTATTGAATATGACCCAAACAGAAGTGCCAACATCGCATTAATTGAATATGAAGACGGAACTAAGAGCTATATTTTAGCACCAGCTAAATTAACCGATGGTGACAAAGTTATTTCTGGAACCAATGTTGACATCAAACCAGGAAATGCAATGCCAATTTCAAGTATTCCAGTAGGTACTATGATTCATAATATTGAATTAAATCCAGGTCAAGGTGGAAAATTAGTACGTTCTGCAGGGCAAGATGCTCAGCTTATGGCAAAAGAAGGAGCCTATGCTCACGTAAGACTTCCATCTGGAGAAATGAGATTAATTTCAGTAAAATGTAGAGCAACGATTGGAACGATTGGAAATAGCGACCATGAAAACATTAAAATTGGTAAAGCAGGTAGAAAAAGACATATGGGAATTCGCCCAACTGTCAGAGGTTCTGTTATGAATCCATGCGATCACCCTCATGGTGGTGGTGAAGGTAGAGCACCAGTTGGTAGACCAGGTCCATTAACCCCTTGGGGAAAACCAGCAATCGGATATAAGACTAGAAATAAGAAGAAACAATCAAACAAATTTATCGTAAAAAGGAGGGGTAAATAATGACTAAAATAAGGAAGAGAGACAAAAAACCATTTGTAGCACCTGAGTTAATCAAAAGAGTAGACGCTATGAATGAATCAGGCAAAAAAGAAGTATTAAAAACATGGTCAAGAGCTTCTACCATCTATCCACAAATGATTGGTCATACAATCGCTGTACATGATGGCAGGAAACATGTTCCGATTTATATTTCTGAAGAAATGGTTGGACATAAATTAGGAGAATTTGCTCCAACAAGAACTTTCAAAGGGCATGCAGGAGATAAAAAGACGAAAAAATAATAAATTCCAAAAATTGATAAAGGAGGTAAAACTGTGGAAGAAAAAGCAATCGAAAATGATGTGATAGAAGCAAAAGCCATTTTAAAATATGCAAGAATTTCAAGCAGAAAAGTTAAAATTGTTGCAGACTTAATCAGAGGAAAAAAGGTTGATGAAGCATTAAGTATTTTAAAATTTGCGCCAAAAGCATCGAGCGAAATATTAGAAAAATTGCTAAAATCAGCAATTGCAAATGCTGAAAATAATCACTTTATGAACCGAAGCAACCTTTATGTTGCAGAAATTTATGCTAATCAAGGTCCTACCTTAAAAAGAATTAGACCTGCTGCAAAAGGTTCTGCTGTAAGAATTAGAAAAAGAACAAGTCATATAACAATAGTGTTAAGAGAAATTGAGAAGTAAAAGAAAGGAGATTACAAGAACATGGGACAAAAAGTTCACCCAAATGGGATGAGAGTTGGTATAATCAGAGACTGGAACTCAAAATGGTATGCAAGTGCAAAAGATTACAGTGATTACTTAGTCGAAGATTATAACATTCGTAAATATATAAAGAAAAAATTATATGTTAGCGGAATTTCAAAAATAGAGATTGAAAGAACTGCAAAATGTGTCAGAATTAATGTCTACACAGCAAAACCAGGTTTGGTTATTGGAAAAGGTGGAAATCTTTCAGAAGCTCTAAAAAATGAATTACAAAAAATGATTAATAAACAAGTTAATTTAAACATTGTAGAAGTGAAAAACATTGACACAGATGCACAATTAGTTGCAGAAAATATTGCGGGGCAATTAGAAAGAAGAATTTCCTTCAGAAGAGCTATGAAACAATGCATGCAAAAAACGATGAAAGCAGGTGCCTTAGGTATTAAAACAGCGGTATCTGGAAGATTAGGTGGAGCCGACATGGCAAGAACTGAATTTTATAAAGAAGGAACTATTCCATTACAGACCCTAAGAGCTGATATTGATTATGGATTTGCAGAAGCAGATACAACCTATGGAAAAATCGGTGTAAAAGTTTGGATTTATAAAGGTGAAATTTTGCCAAGCAAAAAAGAAGCAAAAGGAGGTAGAGACTAATGCCATTAATGCCTAAAAAGACAAAATTTAGAAAAATGCAAAAAGGAAGAAACAGAGGAAAAGCAACACGCGGAAACGTTGTAAACGAAGGCGAATTTGGAATTCAAGCAATTAGTAGTGGTTGGATTACTTCAAACCAAATTGAAGCTGCCAGAATTGCAATGACACGTTACATTAAAAGAGGTGGAAAAGTTTGGATTAAAATCTTTCCAGATAAACCAATTACCAGTAAACCAATCGGTACTCGTATGGGTAAAGGTAAAGGTGCTCCAGAATATTGGGTAGCAGTTGTAAAACCGGGTAGAATTATGTTTGAGTTAGCAGGCGTTTCAGAAGAAGTTGCAAGAGAAGCTTTGCGTTTAGCTGGACATAAATTGCCTGTTAAAACAAAATTTGTAAAAAGAGAAGTAGGCGGTGATTTAGATGAAGAATAAAAAAATTAATGAAATGTCTTCACCTGAGCTAGAAAAAGAATTAAGCGAATTAAAATCAGAATTATTCAAATTACGTTTTAGTTTAGCAACAAACGGTTTGGATAACCCAATGAGAATTCGCGAAGTTCGTCGCGAAATTGCCAGAGTAAAGACAATACTTAGAAAAAGAGAACTAGAAAGTCAAGATTAGTAAGAAAGGAGATAAGCTTAAGTATGGAAGAAAGAAATCTTCGTAAAACAATGATTGGTACAGTAGTTTCTGATAAAATGGATAAAACAATTGTAGTAGCTGTTGAAGATAGTGTGGCACATCCAATGTATAAGAAAACTGTAAAAAGAACTTATAAATTAAAAGCGCATGACGAATCAAACGAATGCAAAATTGGCGATAAAGTAGAAGTTATGGAAACAAGACCTCTATCAAAAGATAAAAGATGGAGACTTGTAAAAATAGTAGAAAAAGCTATTATTAAGTAATTTCTTATAAAGTAACAATCGAAAGTTAAGATAGATGTTGAGGCTATGCGAATTACAGATGTTTTATGCAAAGTGAAGTTAGTCTATTAGAAATTACTTATGCAGGCGCAATGCAAGTGTAGTTGTGAACCTTAGAAAAACTACTATGCAAAATTGTGAAAAGAAAATAAAAGAAGGAGGAACCTTAAATGGTACAACAACAAACGAGATTAAAAGTAGCTGATAATACTGGTGCAAAAGAAATTATGTGTATCAGATGTTCAGGTGGCTCATATAGAAGATATGCTGAAATTGGAGATGTTATTGTTGCTTCTGTTAAATCTGCTACACCAGGTGGCGTTGTAAAAAAAGGAGAAGTTGTAAAAGCAGTGGTTGTGAGAACAAAAAAAGGCGCAAGACGTCCAGATGGTTCTTATGTAAGATTTGATGAAAATGCTGCTGTTATCATTCGCGATGACGGAACTCCAAAAGGAACGCGTATCTTTGGTCCAGTAGCAAGAGAGTTGAGAGATAAAAATTATTTAAAGATATTATCTCTTGCACCAGAGGTTTTATAGAAAGTAAAGAATAATACAAAATTCAAAAATCTAAAAAGAATTAGAGGTGAATAAATTGAGAATCAAAAAAGGTGATAATGTTAAAATCTTATCAGGAAATGATAAAGACAAGACAGGAGAAGTTTTAGAAGTCATTCCAAAGAAAAATAAAATTGTTGTCAAAGGTGTAAATGTTAGAAAAAAACATGTAAAACCTAGAAGACAAGGAGAAGAAGGCGGAATTATTTCAAACGAATGTCCAATCGATAGCAGTAAAGCAAATGTTGTGTGTTCAAAATGTGGAAAGGCAACAAGAATTGGATATAGCGAAGAAAAAGGTGAAAAAGTACGTGTTTGTAAGAAATGCGGAGCAAAAATAAAATAGTAATTAGAAAGGAGGAATTTTTAAGAAAATGGAAGTACTGAAAGAACAATATAAAACGGAAGTTGTACCAGCGCTTATGAAAAAATTTAACTACAAATCAATCATGGAAGTTCCTAAATTAGAAAAAATCGTAATTAACATTGGATTAGGAGAGACAAAAGATAATCCAAAAGCGCTAGATAATGCTATCAATGATTTAACAATTATAACAGGTCAAAAGCCAATTATAACAAAAGCAAAAAAATCTATTGCTGCTTTTAAATTAAGAGAGGGTGCCAAAATTGGTTGTAAAGTAACATTAAGAGCAGGAAAAATGTATGATTTTGCACAAAAATTGTTTCATGTGGCTTTGCCTAGGGTAAGAGATTTTAGAGGTGTTTCGAGTCATTCATTTGATGGAAGAGGAAATTATTCATTAGGTGTAAAAGAGCAATTAATTTTTCCAGAGATTGAATATGATAAAATTGATAAAATAAGAGGTATGGATATTATCTTTGTAACAACGGCGAAAACTGACGAAGAAGCAAAAGAATTGCTTTCTTTATTGGGAATGCCATTTCGAAACTAAGAAGAAAGGAGAAACCAATGGCTAAAAAATCATTAAAAGTGAAATGTGCCAGAGAGCAAAAGTATAAAACGAGAGAATATAACAGATGTAAAATTTGTGGAAGACCACATGCTTACATCAGAAAATTTGGAATTTGCCGTATTTGCTTCAGAGAATTAGCCCATAAAGGAGAAATACCAGGTGTAAAAAAAGCAAGTTGGTAATACTGAAACTGTTCGCGTCAGCGAGTTACAGTGTCAGTGGCAATACGAAAGTATTGCTTCCTATAGAAAATTAAAAAAGGAGGGAAAAAACGTGAATACAACAGATCCAATTGCAGATATGTTAACAAGAATTAGAAATGCAAATCAAAATAAATTCAAAACGGTTGATGTGCCATCATCAAAAATGAAAAAAGCGATTGCAGAAAATTTGTTAGAAGAAGGCTATATCAAATCTTTTGAAGAGATTGAAAATGAGACACAAGGAATTATCCGAATTACGTTAAAATATGATGAAAAAGGAAATCGAGTAATTGATGGATTAAAAAGAATCAGTAAGCCAGGTTTAAGAATTTATGCACCAAAAGATGAATTACCTAAAGTTTTAAATGGTTTAGGAATTGCTTTAATTTCAACTTCAAAAGGTATCATGACCGATAAAAAAGCGCGTGAGCTTGGCATCGGAGGAGAAGTTTTGGCGTATATCTGGTAGCGAGATTGCCTAAATTTGAATTTATAGTAGTTAAGTTTTAGAGAATAAAATGTGAAAAAATCAAATTAGTCATTCGTCTGAAAATTTTTCGATGAAAATTTGCTAAGATAAATAAAATTCTGAAAAAATACCCATACAAAATATAGGTATTAATCTAAGAAAGGAGAAATAAAATGTCAAGAATAGGAAACAAACCAATTACTGTTCCAGACGGTGTAGAAATCAAATTAGACGGTCAACACATTTCCGTAAAAGGACCAAAAGGAGCATTAGAAAGAGACATTCATGAAAACATGAAAGTAACATTAGAAGACAAAGTTTTAAAAGTTGTAAGACCAGACGACCAACCCAAAAACAGAAGTTTACATGGTTTAACAAGAACTTTAATCAATAACATGATTGAAGGAACAACAAAAGGTTTTGAGAGGAAATTAGAAATCAATGGTGTTGGATACAGAGCGCAGAAAAAAGGAAATAATTTGCTAATGAATTTAGGCTATTCACATCCAGTCGAAATGGAAGCACCAGAAGGAATTACCTTTGATGTACCAAGTCAAAACGAAATCATCGTAAAAGGAATTGACAAAGAATTAGTTGGTCAAACAGCTGCTGTTATCAGAACTAAAAGACCACCAGAAGTATATCGTGGTAAAGGTATTAAATATGCTGAAGAAGTTATTAGACGTAAAGAAGGTAAAGCTGGTAAAAAGTAAGCCGTTCGCGACGTAAGGAGCGTTACGGATTACTTTGTTAACGTAGCGTAAGCGGAGTTAACTTCTTTAGAAAAGACCCCTTCTGGCAAATACAAATTTTACAAAAAACTACGTAAGGAAGTTAGCAAACTTAGAAAAAGTTACTATGCCAATAAATAGAAAGGAGAACTAAAATGATTACAAAAATTAACAGAAAAGCAGAACGTCAAAGAAGACATAAAAGAGTTCGTACCAAAATCAGTGGAACAACTCAAGTTCCAAGATTAGCTGTTTGTAGAACGAACCAAAACATAATTGCCCAAATCATTGACGATACAAAAGGCGAAACTTTAGTTTATGTATCAACAATGGATAAAGATATCAAAACAAAAAAAGCCAACAAAGAAGCAGCCAAAGAAGTTGGAACAGCCATTGCCAAAAAAGCTACCAGTAAAAAAATTGAAAATGTAGTTTTTGATAGAGGCGGATTTATTTATCATGGTGTTGTAAAAGAATTAGCAGAAGCAGCACGTGAAGCAGGTTTGAAATTTTAGATAGAAAGGAGAAAAAACATGGAAGAAGAAAAGGTAAGCCAAGAATTAAAAGAAAAAGTAGTTGCCATCAATAGAGTTGCTAAAGTTGTTAAAGGTGGTAGAACATTTCGTTTTAGTGCAGTTGTTGTTGTTGGAGATGAAGCAGGTCACATTGGTGTTGGAAATGGAAAAGCTGCCGAAGTTCCAGATGCGATTAAAAAAGCAATTGAAGAAGCTAAAAAGAATTTAATTACAGTACCAATCGTAGGAACAACCATTCCTCATGAATATATTGGTAAATTTGGTAGTGCTAGAGTCATGTTAAAACCGGGAGCAGAAGGTTCTGGAATTATCGCTGGCGGTAGCGTAAGACCAGTACTAGAACTTGCAGGTTACAAAGACATTAACTCAAAAGTTTTAGGAACTACAAATCCTAGAAATGTTGTTTATGCTACAATCGAAGCATTAAAAAATATGCAAACAATTGAATATGTTGCGAAAAAAAGAGGAAAAAAAGTTTCTGAAATTTTATAGAATATGTAAATTATAAGGGTTGCATCCTGTGTGACCCAAGATTTAGGTTGTATAGGATACAACCCTTGTAAAAATTTTTAAGATCATATAAAATCAATTTATAAGGAGGTGCTAAGGAATGGAATTAGGAAATTTACATCCAAATGTGAGAACAAAGACGAAAAAAAGAGTTGGACGTGGAATCGCTTCAGGTTTAGGAAAAACTTCTGGTAGAGGACAAAAAGGACAAAAAGCAAGATCTGGCGGTGGCGTAAGAAGAGGTTTTGAAGGTGGTCAAACACCATTATATAGAAGATTACCAAAAAGAGGATTTAACAATTTTAACGCAAAAACATACACAGAAGTAACTTTAAACATGTTAAACAAATCAACGGTTAACGAAGTAAATGCAGAAACATTATTAAAAGATGGAATTATTGGTAAAGTAAATGATGGAATTGTTGTTTTAGCAACTGGAAAATTAGATAAAAAATTAACCGTAAAAGCAACTAGATTTACAAAAGGAGCTAGAGAAAAAATCGAAACTGCTGGTGGAAAATGTGAGGTGGTTTAAGTGTTTAAAACAATACAAAATGCTTTAAAAACACCAGATGTACGCAAACGATTGCTTTATACATTATTACTCATTGTTGTCTTTCGCTTTGGCTGTTATATAACAGTTCCAGGCGTTGACACGATTGCATTAGCAGAATCAATGAAATCTTCGACAGGTTCTCTTATCAGTTTAATTGATACAATATCTGGTGGAGCTTTCTCAAACTTATCAATCTTTGCTATGTCAATTACGCCTTATATAACAGCGTCTATCGTCATTCAATTATTAGGAATGATTATTCCTTCATTAGAAAAATTAATGAAGGAAGGAGGAGAAACCTCACGTGCTAAAGTCAATAAATATACAAAATTAATGGCGCTAATTTTAGCGTTAGTAGAAGCGTTAGGAATCTATATTTCTTATCGTTCTTCTAATATATTTAAAGATCCAGGATTTTTGACAGGAAGTGTGATTGTTATTTCATTAATTGCAGGTACATCTATTTTGATGTGGCTTGGTGAGCAAATCACGAATAAAGGTGTTGGAAATGGTATTTCCATGATTATTTTCATTGGTATTATTTCTGGATTACCTTCAGGATTAGTCAATTTGTGGAATTTAATCGTAACAGAAACTGGAATAAGCACAGTTGGAATTGTAACTGCTTTTGTCATTGTAATAGGTGCAATTCTATTAATTGCAGGAGTTGTATTTGTACAACAAGCTGAAAGAAAAGTTCCTGTGCAATATGCCAAAAAAGTTGTAGGAAGAAAGATGTATGGTGGGCAAAATACACATATTCCATTAAAACTAGCTATGGCTGGTGTAATGCCAATCATCTTTGCAAGTAGTTTTATGACATTTCCTGCTATGATTATTCAAATTTTTGCTTCTGATAAAATCGGTGGAGCAGGATTTTTAGCAGGATTATACAAATTTTCAATTGCAACATCTTCATCAAGTGTTGGTTGGGGCTATTCGCTTGGCAATGCCATTGTATATTTCTTGCTAATTGTAGGATTTACATTTTTTTACACATACGCAACTTTCAATCCAGACGAAGTAGCGACCAACATCAAACAAAATGGTGGATTTATACCGGGAATTAGAGCTGGTAAACCAACAGCGGATTATTTAAAAAATACGTTAAATAAACTAACCGTTTTTGGAGCAGTATTTTTAAGTTTAATCGCGATTTTACCAATGTTGCTTAGATTCTCAAGCTTGAATTTATCATTTGGTGGAACGTCAATTTTAATTGTAGTTGGTGTTGCTCTAGAAACAATTCAACAATTAGAATCTTTGTTAGTTATGAGACACTACAAAGGATTTTTAGAAAAATAAGCCAAGCCGTAAGGGCGACAAGAACAGTCGCCCCTATGGTTTGATAAGTTTATAAATAAGATTTGTTTGCAAAATATATTTTATTTATGAATTTAAAGGAGGGATAAATATGGTTATTTTAATGTTAGGTGCACAAGGAACAGGAAAGGGCACAGTGGCAGGTTTATTAAGTGAAAAACTTGGTTGGCCACAAATTTCAACAGGAGATATTTTCAGAAAAAATATCAAAGAAGAAACCCCATTAGGAATCGAAGCAAAGAAGTATACATCAAAAGGTGAATTAGTACCAGACGAAATTACAGTTCCTATGGTAGTTGACAGATTAAATGAAAAAGATGCACAGGCAGGAGCCATTTTAGATGGATTTCCACGCAATCTTGCCCAAGCAGAAAAGTTAGATGAGATTTTAGCACAAAAGGCCAAAAAAGTGGATTTAGTCATTAATCTAACAAGTCCAAAAGAGGAAATTATAACCAGAATTTTAAATCGAAGAGTTTGTTCAAATCAAAGCTGTAAAACAACGTACAATCTAACTATGCATCCACCCAAAGTGGAAGGAATTTGTGACAAATGTGGTGAAGATTTGATACAAAGAGAAGATGATTCTGACGAACAAGCCATTCAAAAAAGACTAGAACTTTACGATCAAAAAACATTGCCATTAGTAGAATTTTATGCCCAAAAAGGTGTTTTACGTACAGAAGAAATTAGTGAAAAAACAGGAAGATTAGGAAAAGATGTGGCAGAAGAAATATTAGAGCAAATAAAATAATCATAATGAAGGAGAACTTAAATTGGTTAGCATAAAATCTGATAGAGAAATTGAATTAATGAAAGAAGCTTGCAAAATCACTGCTGAAACACACGAAATGCTGGAAAAAAATATACAAGCTGGAATGTCCACTTATGATTTAGACAAAATGGCAGAAGAATTTATCAAATCAAAGGGAGGAATTCCTGCTCAAAAAGGCTATCCAAGTGGGGAAAAAGGTGTACCAGATTTCCCAGCAACATTGTGTGTATCCATTAATGATGAAGTTATTCATGGAGTTCCAAGTAAGAAAAGAATTATTCAAGATGGAGATATTGTAAGCATTGATTTAGTTGTACTAAAAAATGGTTTTCATGGAGACGCTGCCAGAACGCATTTGGTGGGAAATGTTTCGGAAGAAGCTAAAAAGTTAGTAGAAGTTACGAAACAAGCCTTTTTTGAAGGAATTAAGTTTGCCAAAGATGGAAATCGTGTAGGGGATATTTCTTTTGCTATTGATGAATATGTTAAAAAATTTGGCTATTCAGTTGTTCGCGAATTTCAAGGACATGGAATTGGCAGAGAAATGCACGAAGAACCAGGTGTTCCAAATTATGGAAAACAAGGCAAAGGCATACGCTTGCAAAAAGGTATGACAATTGCAGTAGAACCAATGGTAATTCAAAAGAATCCAGATATTTTTGGAGCAGAAGACGGTTGGACAATTGCCACAGAAGATAGAAGTTTAGCAGCACATTATGAAAATACAATTTTAATTACAGAAAAAGAAGCAAAAGTATTGACAATTATCTAAAAATGTTATATACTATAAAAGCTTAATTAGAAAAAATTCTAGTTAAACCTTGAATTTAGGAGGAAAATAGCTTGTCAAAAGAGGATGTTATTGAAGTAGAGGGAATTGTTGTTGAAACATTACCTAATACGAATTTTAAAGTAGAGTTAGAAAATGGACATCAAGTATTAGCACACATTTCTGGAAAATTAAGAATGAACTATATCAAAATTCTTCCAGGTGATAAAGTAAAACTTGAATTATCTCCATATGATTTAACAAAAGGAAGAATTACTTGGAGAGCCAAATAAAGTAAGTTGTTCGCGAGGAACGAGCATTACAGATTACTTTGTTAATGTAGCGAAGCGGAGTTAATTTCATTAGAAAAACTCCTATGGAAAAAGTAAAAAAATATTAGCAACTAAGTTGCAATTTATATAAAATACTAAGAAGGGAAGGAATGAAAAATGAAAGTAAGACCATCAGTAAAACCAATATGCGAAAAATGCAAAGTCATCAAAAGAAAAGGGAAAATAAGAGTAATTTGTGAAAACCCTAAACACAAACAAAGACAAGGGTAAAAAATGGTATTAACACAGATGTGGAGCGGCTGTTAGATAAAAATTTTATCTAATTTCATGTTTGTGTTTATATATATTTAATAATAAAAACATGGAGGTGTAAAAATTTATGGCTCGTATAGCAGGAGTTGATTTACCTAGAGAAAAAAGAATCGAAATTGGACTAACCTATGTTTATGGCATTGGTTTATCTAGTTCACAAAAAATTCTAAAAGAAGCTGGAGTCAATCCAGATACTAGGGTAAAAGATTTAACAGATGAAGAAGAAGGAAAAATAAGAAAAGCAATGGAAAACTACAAAGTAGAAGGTGACCTAAGAAGAGAAGTAGCTTTGAATATTAAAAGACTTATGGAAATTGGTTGCTACAGAGGAATCAGACATAGAAGAGGATTACCAGTAAGAGGACAAAGAACCAAAACGAATGCTCGTACAAGAAAAGGTCCGAGAAAATTAGTAAGTAAGAGCAAAAAATAATAAAAAATCTTTTAAGGAGGGAAAAACTTAAAATGGCAAAAGCAAGTAGCGTAAAGAAAACAGGAGTTAGAAGAAGAGAAAGAAAAAATATCGACAAAGGGCAAGCTCATATTCGTTCTAGCTTTAATAATACAATTGTTTCAATTACCGATACACAAGGTAACGTAATATCTTGGGCAAGCGCTGGTGGCTTAGGTTTTAAAGGTTCAAGAAAAAGCACACCATTTGCTGCTGGTCAAGCAGCTGAAGTAGCTTCAAAAACAGCGATGGAACATGGAATGAAAACAGTTGATGTTTATGTGAAAGGTCCAGGAGCAGGTCGTGAAGCAGCAATTCGAGCTTTACAAACAGCAGGATTAGAAATCACAATGATTAAAGATGTTACGCCAATTCCACATAATGGTTGTAGACCACCAAAAAGAAGAAGGGTGTAAAATTATAAAATTTAAAATAAAATATAAAAAGATATATTTTGATAAGAAAGAGGTGTAAAATATTAATGGCCAGATATAAAGATGAACAATGTCGTATATGCCGTAGAGAAGGTTGTAAATTATTCTTAAAAGGTGACAGATGTTATTCAGACAAATGTAGTGTCACAAGAAGAAATTATGGTCCAGGTGACCATGGTCAAAAGAAATCAAAACTTTCTGAATATGGTACTCAATTAAGAGAAAAACAAAAAACAAGATATTTTTATGGTGTTGGCGAAAAACAATTTAGAAAATATTTTGAAATGGCTTCTAATAAAAAAGGAATTACAGGTACAAACCTTTTACAAATTTTAGAAAGTAGATTAGATAATGTCGTTTACAGATTAGGTTTAGGTGTTTCAAGAGCACAAGCAAGACAAATCGTAACACATGGTAATATTCAAGTAAATGGAAGAAAAGTCAATATTGCGTCTTACTTAGTAAAACCAGGTGACGAGATTGCAGTAAGAGAAACCAGAAAAGACAATCCATTAATCAAAGAAAACGCTCAAAAAGGTGCTACAAGACCGATTCCAGAATGGTTAGAATTAAATAGTGAAAAATTAAGTGCAAAAGTTTTAAGAAATGTTAATCGAGATGAAATTGATTTAACAGTTGAAGACCACTTAATCGTTGAGTTGTACTCTAAATAATAAGTTTTTTACTTAGGATACGTACTAGAAGTCAGGTAATAATTTAGATAGGTTTAAGAAACCATTAGGAGGTAAAAATGATTGAATTTGAAAAGCCAAACATCGAATGTGTAGAAGCAGACGATAAGAGGAATTATGCAAAATTCATATGTGAACCATTAGAACGTGGTTATGGAATGACAATAGGAAATTCTTTAAGAAGAATCTTATTATCTTCATTACCAGGAGCGGCGATAACAAGTGTTAGAATAAACGGTGTAGTACATGAATTTTCTACAGTAAGTGGAGTTGTAGAAGATGTTCCTGAGCTAATCGTTAATTTGAAAAGTGTAAGACTAAAAAGTTTTGATAATGATGAAAAGATTATTACAATAAATCATAAAGGAGCTGGAGAAATAAAAGCAGGCGATATCGTAACAGATGGAACAGTAGAGATTTTAAATCCTGAGTTACATATTGCCACAACTTCTGAAAATGCTGATATTCACATGGAAATGACAGTTAGCAGAGGAAGAGGTTATAATGTAGCAGAAAAAAATAAAAAAGACAATAATTCAATCGATGTATTACCAATTGATTCTATATTTACTCCTGTAAAAAAAGTAAATTATTCAGTTGAAAATACGAGAGTTGGACAAATGGTAGATTATGATAAATTAACCATCGAAGTATGGACAGATGGAAGTTTAAAACCTTTTGAAGCATTAAGTTTAGCTGCAAAAGTTATGACAGGACATTTAGAATTATTTATTGATTTGTCAGAAACGGCTAAAAATACACAAGTTATGGTAGAAAAAGAAGAGTCGACAAAAGAAAAAGTGTTAGAAATGCCAATTGAGGAATTGGAACTTTCAGTAAGATCGTATAATTGTTTAAAAAGAGCAGGTATTATGACGGTTGAAGATTTAGCAAAAAAGACGCAAGCTGACATGATGAAAGTGAGAAATTTAGGAAAGAAATCATTAGATGAAGTAACAAATAAATTGTATGCATTAGGATTACAATTTGCATCAGACGAAGATTAATAAAAGAGGAAGGTGAAGAAAGTGGCAGGTACAAGAAAACTTGGGAAACCAACAGATCAAAGATTAGCAATGCTTAAAACACAGACAACTGATTTTTTCAAAAATGAAAAAATTGTAACGACAGAGGCGAGAGCAAAAGAATTGAAATCAATTGTAGATAGTATCATTAGCTTAGCAGTCAAAGAAAGCAAAAACTTTGAAGAAGTAGAGCAAAAAGTTGTCAAAGCAAAGCTTGATAGTAATGGAAGAAAAGTAACAGAAAAAGTAACGAGCAAAAATGGAAAAGAATATCTAAAAGTTGTCAAAGAAGCAAAAATGGAAAAAAGACAAAAAGATATGCCATCCAGATTAGCGGCAAGAAGAAAAATTATGACAAAAGTTAACAAAGTAGAAGGCGTAGATTTAATAGACAAATTATTCAATGAAATTGCTCCAAAATACGAGACCAGAGTTGGTGGCTATACAACTATTTTGAAAATGGAACCTAGAAAAGGTGACAATGCTAAGATGGCTATTTTGAAGTTGGTTTAAACTTCGGAAAGTCAGTAATTGCAAGCGAGAGCATATTTTGAATATTTTGTCAAGTTGACAGAATACTCAAAGTGTGGTATAATAAAAGTTAGGGATTTTACGGGAATAATTTTGGTTATTTCCGTTTTTTTTTTTTTTTATTGACAAACGTAAATATCTATGATATATTCAATTTATCTTATGGATGTTTCAAATCCATATAAAATTCTAGGCAGTTCTGCCAAAACAATCAAAAAACTAAAAAATCAAGAAAAGGAGGAAGGAATATTAAAGAATATAACGCATTTGTACCAACGAATGATTATGTATTTAAGCGTATTTTTGGGCGTGTTGGAAATGAAAAAATTACGCAAGGATTGCTAAATGCAATATTAGATGAGCCCGTAAAAGAGATAAAATTGAATGAAAATCCGATTTTAGAAGAAGCGGATATAAGGGACGAAAAAATAGGAATTTTAGACATAAAAGCAACCTTAAATAATCAAATTACTTGTGATATTGAAATGCAAATGGTAGGGCAAGATAATTTAGAAGAAAGATTGATGTTCTATTGGAGCAAAATGTATATCAGCAACATACATAGAGGGCAAAATTATGAAGTTTTAAAAAAGTGTATTGTGATATTAATTGGAAATTTTGAACTGAAAAATTTAGAAAGTATTGCAAAAGGGCACACAAAATGGGAATTAAGAGAAAAAGATTTTAGTGAAATAGTCTTGACAGAAGTATGTGAAATTCATATAATTGAGTTACCAAAATTAAAGAAGTTAGTAAAAAGGCGGTCAATTGCAAGAAGAATTAGAGATATGGAGCAAATTTTTGCTAACTCCAGAAGAATTGGAGGTAATAGAAATGGAAAATGATGAAGCAATCAAAAAAGCCAAAGAAGAATTTGACAGTTTAAAACAAGACGAAAAAGAGCAATATTTAGCCGAACTTAGAATGAAACATATTTTAGATACGAATAATATCAAGCAAACAGGTTTTAGAATGGGAATGGAAGAGGGATTACAGCAAGGAATAGAGAAAGGATTAGAAAAAGGAAAAGAAGAAAAAACCAAACAAATAGCCAAAGAAATGTTAAAAAATGGAGAAGAGATTGAAAAAATAGAAAAATATACTGGACTAACCAAAGAGGAAATAGAGAAATTAAGATAGTCTAAAAATAAAATTCTGATTAGATACAAGAGGTATTTTTGGATGAAGCTATTGAGATTGCTAGAAAAATAGAAAAAGTATTTTGAAAAGAGAAAGAACTTCTTGCTTTTGCAAGGAGTTTTTTCTCTAATTTTGTCGAAGTCTTTTTCTATTTCGCCAAAACCTCCTAAAATTCTCCGAAGGAAAAATAAGGACAAGTATCGAATATTAAACTAACAAAAGATAAAGGAGGGATAAATTTGAATGTAAAACATTTTTTGGAAGATAGGCTGTTAGTCTTTGAAATAACCGAAGAGTTAGATCATCACGTTTGTGAGATTATTAGGAGGAGGGCGGATTATGAAATTCAAAGATTTATGCCTAAGAAAGTTCTATTTGATTTTAATCGCGTTGTATTTATGGATAGTGCTGGAATTGGACTGGTTGTGGGAAGGTATAAGACAGTAAATAGTTTTGGTGGAAGTTTGGAAATGGTTAATGTCAGTGATAAACTAAGACGCGTTTTTGAAATGGCAGGCATTTTGAAAATCATTCCGATTGTCGAAAATAGAGAAAAAGAAAAAATTAGTTAGGAGGAATTATGGAAAAACAAGTAAAAAATGAAATGAAAATTGAGTTTCTAAGCAAATCAGCCAATGAGGCATTTGCACGAATTGCAGTGGCAAGTTTTGCATCACAGTTGGATCCTACGATAGAGGAAATTGCAGATATTAAAACATCCGTATCAGAGGCGGTTACAAATTCGATTATACACGGTTATTCAAATCGAGAAGGAATTGTGAAGGTTAAGGCGAAATTGTATGAAAATGAAATTGAAATTGAGGTTTCGGATAATGGCGCAGGAATTGAAAATATTGAAGAAGCGCGCGAACCGTTATATACAACAAAGGGAAATTTAGAACGTTCGGGTATGGGATTTACCATTATGGAAAACTTTATGGACGATTTGTCTGTTGAATCCATTGTTGGTTTGGGGACGAAAATTGTAATGACTAAAAAAATTAAAAAGGATGTTACTACATATTAAAGGAGGAGGAAATGTATGAGCAGGCAAGAGCTCTTATTAAAAAATCTCAATCTGGAGATGAAGAAGCACTAGCAAGATTGATTGAAGAAAATAGTGGTTTAATTTGGAGTATTGTTCGAAGATTTTGGTATCGAGAAATGGAGCCAGAAGATTTGTATCAGATTGCATGTATTGGTTTTATTAAAGCTGTAAGAAGATTTGATTTTGCGTATCAAGTAGAACTTTCGACGTATGCTGTGCAATATATTTTTGGAGAAATCAAAAAATTTTTGCGTGATGATGGTATGATTAAAGTAAGTAGGAATATAAAAGAATTAGGAGCAAAAATTAAACAAATTAAAAAAGTCTATGGAGAAGAGGTTCGAACCAGTAAAATAGCACAAATGTTGAAAGTTTCGGAGGAAGATATTTGTATGGCACTTGAGGCAGGAAAAAAAGTGGAATCAATCAACCAGTACATATATGAAGATGGAAATTGTGAAAAGCAAGAAAAGATTATGATAGAAAATAATGAAGAAAAAATGATTGATAGAATTTTAATTTCAGATTTGATGGAGCATTTAAAAATAAGAGATCGAGAAATTATTAAATTGCGTTATTTTAAGGAAAAAACGCAAACACAAGTGGCGAGCATTTTAGGAATTTCACAAGTGCAAGTTTCAAGAATAGAAAGAAGGGCGCTCAAGGAATTGAGACAAGAGTTAATTCGAGGAGAGGCGATTGTTTGAAAAAGATTTTATTGTATATTTTATTTGTGATTATTTTAATCTTTACTATGCCAATTGTTTTTACTGATCAATTTGGTAAAACGCAAGAGGTTGGAAGTTCTGAGGTAGAGGAAAAGTCGTATGAAAAGGCAAATTATGGGGATTTGAGTACCATTCGAGTATTACATGCTACGACAGGAGAAGTAGAAGAAATTGAGTTTGATACCTATTTGTATGGAGTTGTGTCAAGTGAAATGCCTGCTAGCTATGAATTAGAAGCATTACGAGCACAAGCGGTTGTAGCAAGAACGTATACGATTTATAAAATTGCCAATGGAAGCAAACATGAAAATGCGGATATTTGTGATAGCGCACTTTGTTGTCAAGCGTGGATTTCAAAGGAAAATCGTTTGGCGCGTTGGGAGGAAAATGTAAGGGAAGAATATTGGAAAAAGATTGTAGATAGTGTGGATTCAACAAGTGGAAGATATGTAGCGTATCAGGGAGAACCGATAAATGCATTTTTTCACAGTAATAGTGGTGGACAAACAGAATTGCCAATCCATGTTTGGGGCGGCAGTTTCCCCTATTTGCAAGTGGTTGCGACAGCGGGTGAGGAAAATTATAATGGTTATCATTCTGAGGTAGTGATTTCAAAGGATGATTTAATTCAGAAAATGCTTGCCAAATATTCTAATTTTGAAATTCATTTTGAGGAAGTCAATTGTATTCAAATTTTAGATTTGACGGAAAGTGGAAGGGTTAAAACGATGAAAATTGGAAATGTTTCTTTGTCTGGTGTTGAGGCAAGACAAATATTTGGCTTGAAATCAGCGAAGTTTTCATTTGAAATTGTAGAAAATCAAGTGAAATTTAATGTGACAGGTTATGGACATGGGGTCGGATTAAGCCAAAATGGAAGTGATGTTTTGGCAAAGCAAGGAAAAAACTATGAGGAGATTATTCAGTATTATTATAAAGATGTTGAAATAAAATAATATTACTTTGTAGGGGCGATTATCAATCGCCCGCCTAATATCAACACATTGATAGCATTTCACAAAATAGAAAAGTAAAAATAAAAAAATGCAAAAATTTTTCAAAAAAAGTATTGACAAATTTATGAAAATCTAGTAGAATATTATTTGTCAGTTGGAAATGGTCGCTTAGCTCAGCTGGGAGAGCATCTGCCTTACAAGCAGGAGGTCATAGGTTCGATCCCTATAGCGACCACCATTTTTGTTTTGTGATAGATTCATAAAACAAGTAAGTTTTGTTTTACAAAATTTTTATGTGGCCTGGTAGTTCAGTTTGGTTAGAATGCCGCCCTGTCACGGCGGAGGTCGACGGTTCGAGCCCGTTCCAGGTCGCCAAAATATCTAGTAAAAACTAGATATTTTTTATATAAGGCTTCATAGCTCAGTTGGTAGAGCAGAGGACTGAAAATCCTCGTGTCACTGGTTCGATTCCAGTTGAAGCCACCAACGACGTATCTGTTCGAACTAAAATGAACAGAGAGATACAAAAATCAATCAGAAATGGTTGATTTTTTCTTTTGCAAAAAATCATCCTAAATCTATATAGAAAGGATGGTGCTTGAAATGAAGATAATTAAGCAAGAACTAGAATTTGAGGAATGTCTAAAACAAAGGCTAGAGTTTATATGTGAGTTTTCTAAAGTTTCTCCTACCTTTATCAATGGTAGTATTAGAAAATTAGAGCGAACTAACCTTACATATATTGAGCCACATAGAATGATAATTAAAAACATTACTTTTTTAGTTTTCAATTATTCCAATGATGTGTATATTTCTAACTTAACTAAAAAGATTAAGTTAGCAGAGTTAGAAGAATATTTGAAAAATATGTAATTGTAAATATTTGACATTTCTTAAAATCGTGATATAATATAGGCAATTGATTATATATAGCTGTCCGTCAAAAGCTATATATTTATGGGTACTTTGAAAATATTATATTATATTGCATTATTATATTGTAGTTTATGATAAATGGATTTAAGAGATGTCAACAGTACTCGTGTACTTTGATGTCTCTTTTTGTTTTATAAGGAGGAGTGAGAATTGAACGAAGAAAAGAAAAAATGTGGATTATATATGAGAGTTTCCACCGAAGATCAAGCCCGAGAGGGATTTAGTTTACCAGAACAAAGAGAAAGACTAGAAACTTTTTGTAAGTTTAAAGGTTATGAGATAGTAGATTATTATGAAGATGCTGGAATAAGTGCTAAAACTGGTAATTATAGACCAGAATTTGAAAGATTAAAAAGTGATATTAAATCTAAAAGAATCAATACTATTGTTGCCCTAAAACTAGATAGAATAACCAGAAGTATATGTGACTGGGAAAAACTAATAACTTTTTTAGATGAAAATAATGCTTACCTTGACTGTGCTAATGATGAAATAAATACTACAAGTGCAAACGGCAAAATGATTTCAAGACTTTTAATGAGTGTTAGTCAAAATGAAATTGAAAGAACTAGCGAAAGAACAAAAGTAGGACTAGCAGGAGCAATAAAGTCAGGACATATTCCTCACGTTGCCCCATTAGGCTATAAACACGAAGATAAAAGGCTAGTAATAGATTATTCCACTAAAGATATTGTAGTTAGAATATTTGACTTATATTACAATGGCTATTCTTATCAGAAAATAAGTAACCTATTCAATGAAGAAAAAGTATTAGGAAAAGATAATTGGCGAGATTCAACTATACAAACTATTCTTGAAAATGAAATATATAAAGGAGATTTTGTTCATGGAAAAAGAACAAAGCACCCAACCTATTATGAAGATGTAGTAGAGCCAATAATCTCAAAAGAGATGTGGGCAGATTGTCAAGTACAGAAAAAGAAAAATTCAAGAAGTTATCAAAGAACATTAACTTATTTATACTTACAGAAACTGAAATGTCCTAAATGTAACAGAATACTAGGAGGAAAGGCAACTACAAAGAAAAATGGCAAAGCCTACTTCTACTATTATTGTAATGACTGCAAAATTGAGTTTAAAGAAAAAGTTATCAATGACTACTTTAATCAATTTATTAGTGAATTAGTAGAGTATGACTCTGTTGTAAATCAATTCTTCTTGCCTATGATAAAGCAAAAATTTGACGAGCCTAGAGAACAATTAGAGAAAGAAATAAAAGAACAGAACACTAAACTTGAAAGAATTAAAAAAGCCTATATTAATG
The DNA here is from genome assembly GCA_947648495.1 of uncultured Clostridium sp. Lineage (GTDB taxonomy): Bacteria > Bacillota > Clostridia > TANB77 > CAG-508 > Scatovivens. The sequence goes on along the minus strand of CANSOA010000002.1, from coordinate 4,642 downwards.
GAGTTTTTGAACTAAAAGAATATAACGAAGAAAAGAAAATAGTTGAAAATGCTATTGAAGAATTACAAAATAAACTAGAAACTACTGACTGCACTGAAGAACTAAAATTTACACCAAAAGATATTTTACTAAAAAGAGATATTGATTTTATAAACAAGGTTAAGCTAGAAAAAGAATATAAAGCAAGAACTAAAACGTGGAAAGACTACACTAGACAAGAACAAGCAGACTTAATAATGAAATATGTAGATAATATAGAACTTACTTTAGTTGGTAACGAAGTAATTGTGACACAAATAAACTTTAGAGACTCAATTTGTAAGCCTTGTCAGGAATTATATGATAATGGTTATATTGATACAACAAAACCTATGATATTAGGTAATGTACTTGGTAGTGTTAGATTTAGTAATTACTTGCCAGAGGAAGAAGTCGGAGAAATCATTATGAGATTAAGACAGTATTATGATGTTCATTATACTGAAGCAACCTACTATGTTGATAAGCAAATGTTCTATTTTAACTTTGCTGAAGATAATAGTGCTATTGTTAGAGTGTTCCCATTAGAAGATTATTACAAGCTTGATCCAGATAATAGAATGGAAACTTATAGATTTGGAATAATCTACATCAATGAAGAAGATAAATTCCAAATGCAAGAAATAGATGCTGCATTTGATTATATACCAGATGAAAGCAATGATAGTGTAATTTACACAAAAGAGCCTACTCCTATTTCAGTAGGTATTAAGCCAGTAAAGTTCTGCGAAGAAGATACAGAAGAAACAAATTAACGTGGCACGTTTTGTTTTTATGAAATAAAAATGAAAGTGGCGATAGTTAATTTGAATAAAATTTATTTGCCAAAAATAAATTTTATTGCCTCGCAGAGCCCCCGAGTTTTGTTAGTATGACGAAACTCATAGGGGGTTAGGACTTCCGTCAAGACGAAGTCCTGTGCTACGAAGAAAATTCAAAGGAGGTGCTTTTATGGAGCAAGAATTAGCATATTCTTTTCACTTGGGTAGTGATAAAAACAAAAGTAAATTAGCAAAGAAAGTTGCAAAAGAAAATGTATCTGGCACTACTTCTTTAGCTAATAATGCAATTCAAAATGCAAAAGATTTATCAGATGTAAATAAACACAATTTAAGAGATTATGATAATCAAACAGAACTAATTAGAACAATTTATGGAACGAATGATATTGTAAATGATGTAAAACAAGTATATTTAGAAGAATTTGAACAAGCTAGAATTGAATATAATAACAAGCAAACTCGTGAAGATAGAAAAATCGGAGATTATTTCAAAAAAGTATGTGAATCTCAAAATGATATAGCTTGTGAAATTATAATAGAACTTGGAGATATGGACTTTTGGAACGATAAAAGTGATAGATATAGATTTAAAATGGTTGATGTTTATAATGAACAGATAAAAGACTTAAATAAAATTATTCCAGACTTTAAAATAGCAAATGCAACAATACACTTTGACGAAACTTCTCCCCATATGCATATTGTAGGTGTTCCAATAAAAGAAGATTATAAAAGAGGTATGAGAAAACAACCTGCCAAGTCAAAAGTTTTTACGAAAGAATCACTACAACAAATACAAGATGAAATGAGAAATTGTTGTATAAAATCTTATAATAAGGTCTATTGCGAAAATTCACTATTAAAACAAAAGAAAAAAGGTAGAAATCGAGACATAGACATTAAAGCTATGGGAGATTATCGAGAAATTAAAAGGCAATTAGAGAAAAGGAAGAAAGACTAAAAGAAGCAAATACTAAAACTAAAAAAATAGATAATGCAAGCAAGGATATAGATAAAATTTTAGATAGTTTAAAACCTACTTTGATGAATAAAAATAATATGGTTATTTCAAGCGAGGATGTCCAGAAAATCAAAAATTATACAGAAGATGTAAAAGATATAACCCAGACTGTAAGAAGTGTAAATGACTTAAATATGGCAATTAAAGATTTTGAACATTCTGCTTTTGAGATAGAAAAAGAAAATCGTTCACTTAAATATGAAATAGAACTAAAAGATAATGAAATCGGTAGTCTAAAAAAAGAACTATCTACTAAAGACAAGATTATAGGTAGATTACAAACTGAAAAAGAAAAGATAAAACAAGAATTACAGAAATTTAAAGGATTTTGGTATAGTATTATGAGCCATTTTCATAAAAGAATTTGTTATGATAAAGATAATAACTATAAAATTGTTAGTGATGATTTATATAAAAATGGCATATTTGATAACAACGATAATGAAATTGCAAATAATATTGTTAGAAAAGTAACTATAGCAGATGAAAACAAGCAAACAAAGACTAAAAAGAAAAATAATGATACCAGATTTTAAAGGAGGAAAAAGTTATGGATAATGAATTAACAAAAACAAAAATTAATGAGAAAACAGGCATTGAATATCATTTAGAAGGGGATTATTATGTACCAAATATTGTTGCTTCTAAACAAGAAAAAATTGTTTTAAATAAATATGGAAGAATGAGATTAAAATACTTGAAAGAACACAAAAAAGCTGAATATACTATAATGTTTATGAATGGAACATTAAATACACACTTAAAAGAAATACAAGAAACAGCAGATAGTAGAGTACAACAGATTATTAGTGAATTAAAGGCTAAAAGCGATTTGACAGAAGATATGAAAAATACTGACATGCTTTATTGGGTGGGGACTATGAACTCCATTAAAGCACAAGCCGAAGAAATTGTTTTTAGTGAATTGATTTATGTATAAAAGTTGCTAAAAGCGAATGATTTAAATTCATTCGCTTTTAAGTTCTAGTTTATTTTTTTACACATTTCATTTAATATACTTTTGCCTTCTTTTATAAAATTTTGTCTATTATTCTTCACTCCATAAATAATTGTTTCAATAGGATAATATTCTTCAACTATCTTCTGATATTCTTTCGCTTTTTTAATATTAATATCTCCATACAATTTTAAAATATCTTCACCAAAAAGTGAGCCAATTTCTTCTTCACTATCTTCTAATAAATATATAAAATCGCAATATTCATCTATAATTCCAGAATCTCCAAAATCAATAATTCCAACTAACTTATTTTTATCATCTAATAATAAATGATTACAACTAAAATCATTGTGACATAAGCATTTTTTATCATTAAAAATTGTAGTTTTATTTAATTTTTCCATAAAATCTTCTATATATTGCTTTTGGACATCCGTTAACTCATTATAAATTGTTTCTTTTAATAACCTATATTCTTCTAATACATTTTGTTTATTGTCTATTGCAAACTCTTTGATTTCAGAATAATCCAAATGGTGAATTTCTCTTAAAAATTTTGCAATATCTGTCTTTAAATCTGATTTTTTTTGTAAACTCATTCTTTCGTACATTTCAGGATTAAGAATTTTTCCATTTATCTTTTTGTACCCCAAAATAGATAATTCTTCTGTTATATAACTGTAATCTATTTTTGGTATTCTTATGCTAGACTTTAAATTCTTATTTAGAAAATCCAATATTGCATTTTCTTTTTTGTAGCCTTTTTGCTTGTTAGCACTTATTTTCGTTTTAAAAATATATTCTTCATTTACTAAATATGCAATACTGTCATAACCACTCCCTATGACTTCAATTGTTTTAACTTTTAAATTACTAAAAGTATGTTCAAGTAAATATTTCATTGCTTTAACATTTGTAGCATTATCCTCATAACGATATTCCATTAAATAGCAATCTTCTTTTTTTCCTTCATGTAACTCATGTTCTGGTAAATCTTCAACAATTCTAAAACCAGCCTTTTGATAAGCTTTTATTGCTCTTAAATTATTTTGATGAGGATCTAGAATTACTGCATTAGCATTTCTCTCATTTTTTAGAAAGTCAAATATCATTTTAATATATTTTGTGCCAATTCCCTTACTCCAATATTCTACTTCTCCTATAAATTGATCCATTCCATAAACAATTTCATTCGTTTTAGGATAATGATAATCTTCATAAAGTTCATCATACATTTTGTATATTTGCCCATACCCAATAGGTTTGCCAAGATATTCAATAATAACTCGAATTATTTCATCTTTCCAAAGTTCAGTATAATGCTCTTTAATGGTTTCTAGTGTATATTTTTTATCTCTTCCACCATAAAATTCTAATACCTTTTCATCCGTAAGCCACTTATATAATAACGAAAAATCTTCGTGTTTTAAATTTCTTATTTTCAAATCATCACATACTATATTCATTCTTTTTTCCTTTCCTCCAAATTATACACATAACAAATTTCATCTTAATAATTATTTTTGCCACCCAATTTATCTCCTCTATAAACTATTTATTTTGATAAATATTATCATAAACTCATACTTTTATCAACAAATAAAAATAATTTTACTTAAAACACTTGAAAGTTTATAAACTTTATGTTAAAGTAAAGACAATAAATTGATTGATATTTGTATCAATCGTGAAGAGAGCCGAAAAAAAGTTGTAGATAACTACGTCAACGGCACCAATAAAATAAAGGCTTGCAGGGGTTTCTGTTTAAGTCTTTTTATTTTATCTGGTTCAATGTCAATAGTTGGGGTAAAAAACTTGAAAAGCATTTTGACTACAATA
>CANSOA010000001.1 GCA_947648495.1 uncultured Clostridium sp. | reverse complement strand
TAAATAAATATGGAAGAATGAGATTAAAATATTTGAAAGAACACAAAAAAGCTGATTATACTATAATGCTAATGGATGGAACATTAAATACACATTTAAAAGAAATACAAGAAACGGCAGACACTAGAGTGCAACAGATTATTAGTGAATTAAAAGCCAAAAGCGATTTAACAGAAGATATGAAAAATACTAATGTTTTATACTGGGTAGGCACAATGAACTCTATTAAAGCTCAAGCAGAAGAAATTGCTTTTAGTGAATTGATTTATGTGTAAAATGTATTAAAAGCGAATGAGACAAAATCTTCATTCGCTTTTAGGTTAATAATTTTATGGTATAATGTATTTTATATTCCAATATTTTTTAGCATTTTAGCTATTTTCTCATATTTGTCTATTGTATAAGGAATCTCTAATAATGGTATTTCTAATTTGATAGCATATTCCTTTTTTAATTTATCATGTTCTTGTTGCGTTTTAAATTGTTCTTCTCCTCCAAAATGTTCCACTGGTTCATAATGCTGTTTTCCTTGACATTCAATTAAATAATAGGGTTCATTATTTTTATAAACTATAAAATCATAAGATAATAATTGACCTCCAATACCTAGTAAATCTTCAAATTTTTTTTGGCATTCATAGTCAATAGTATTTATATAATTTTTTTCTCTAAAGTATCTTAATACATCTTCTTCAAGTTTGGAATATTTCCAACATCCACATGATTGAGTTCGACCATCAATTAATGTAGCACCTACAACCTTTGATTTATTTCCACATTCACATTGACATTCATATTTTACCAGACCTGTTTTTGAGTTTTCAGTACGTTTTATAACTGTTAATTTTCCAAATTTTCTTCCTGTTAAATCTATAAAATGTTTATTACTTGCTATTTCATCTTGAAAGCATCCACAAGACTGTGTATGACCTGATTTAAGTCCACTTGTACTAACAATCGTTTCGTTGCCACAATCACATTTGCAAATCCAATGTAATTTGTTCCATCTAGCTGTACTTTTGCCTATAACTACAAGTTTTCCGAATCTATGTCCAATCAAATTTTCAAAATATAAATTATTCATAGCTTCTTTGTGTAAGCAACCACAAGATTGTGTTGTTCCATACTTTAAGTTACTTCCAGAAGTTATTATTTCATTACCACAATCACATTTACATCTAAATTGTGTCCATCCATTTTTATCATTCATTTTTTCAACAACAAGTAATCTTCCAAATCTTTGTCCTATTAAATTTGCTCTTAGTCCTTTTTTCTTTACATTATCATATGTATGAGGTTTTAATCCACATTGCTTTCCACAAGAATTAGTTTTACCTGTTGTTACATTTGATAAATAACATTCTATATTATTACCACAGTCACAATGAAATAACCACCTTGTTTGACCATTCTTACTTTCAATTTTCTTTATACCTACTAAATGACCAAATCTTTGTCCTGTTATATCTCTGCTAATCTTCTTTCTACCATCTAATCTAGCACAACCACAGGATGTAGTATGACCTCTTGTCAAATTAAGAGCCATAACATCAATTTCATTACCACAATCACATTTGCAATGCCAAACAATTCTTTTACTTCCATTTTTTGAAATATGATCTTTACTCTGATACATAATTGTTAGTTTTCCATATTTCTTACCTGTTAAATCTTTCATTTTTGCCATTTTTATACCTCAACCTAATAAAATAAATTATATTAACTCGACTAATTCTATTAAATTATTCATCGTAATCATCATTCCAGTTTTTTCAATCCTTTTCATTAATTCTATAATAATAGTTTTTCGTGCTTTGGAATCCCAATCATCTAATACACTTTTAATTCGTTCTATTCCATCAGACTTGCTGATATAATAATCTTCTAGTGTATTTATAAAATGGTCAAAACTATTCTTAGGAAACATATCAATGATTTGTGAATCAACTCCCATTGCTTTCATTCTTGCAATAGTATCTAAAGTATTTGTTCCTTCAATCTTTATTGGTTTTTCTTTTAAATTTTCTAAATCCATAATCTTTCCAAGTTCTTCGTTTGATATTAAATCATCAATATTGCAATGAAAAATACTACATAAGGTAGGAATATTACTCCATGCTGGATAGCTTTCATCACATTCCCATTTTGAGATACTTTGTCTTGATACTCCAACTTTTTCTGCTAGTTCTTCTTGTGATAGATTTTTAGCTTTTCGTAAATTTTGTATATTATTGCCAAATTTCATTATATTATCGCCTCCTTTTATAGCTAGATTATATATTTTAGAATTGATTAAATCTACCAACTTTTAGTTGCATTTTATATAATTTTATAATTACTATCAATTTTTTTAATATTATCACAAATTTATATTTTTCTCAACAAATCAAAAAGAATTTTACCCAAAACACTTGAAAGTATATAAATTTTATGTTAAAGTAAAAACGATAAATTGATTGATATTTGTATCAATCGTTAAAGGTGTGAAAAAAGTTGTAGATATCTACGTTGTTCGCACCAATAACATTTCTGTTCGAACTAAATTGAACAGATAGATACAAATATCATTCTGAAAAGGATGGTATTTTTTTCTTTTTGAAAGTAATTGCCTTGCAGAGCCACCCAATTGTGTTAGTAGAACACAACTCACAGAGCAGAAAAACTTGTTCTTTTGACATTATAAAATTATTCTTGCCATTTATGCGTACATTTTTACAACAAAATTCTCATGTAACAAAAATGTAACACAAAAGTAATATAAAAGATACACAAAGAATGAAAACACATACAACCATTGAAAATAGAGGGTTATATCTATCTGAAGATAAAATATTCATTTTGACAAATTCATTTTTCTATGATATAAAATTTTTATCAAACATAGAGATAAGTGAGGTAATAAAATGGGAATTTATAAAGCTGAAATCGCAAACATGAGAAAAAATATTGGAGAAAACGTAGGACAAAAAATTATTATCAAAGAACCATCAGGAAAAAGAAGTAAGCCAGAGGAAAGAGAAGCAACCATTGAAAAAACTTACAAAGATTATTTTATGGTAAGATTTGATCAAGTCAACCGAGTAGGTTCTTATAATTACACAGATTTATTTATGAAGACTGTTGAAGTTAGTATATCAAATGGAAATGATTATGTTCCACTTAGTATTCCAGATGTTGCAGACAGAAAAAATAAACTTCACAAATTAATACCTGAACAAGTCGAAGAGAAAATCAATGCAACGCCAGATATAACGGATATGCCAGCTGGAATTGCTTAAAATAAAAAAATAAAATAAAATTGGTATTTTTTTTAAAATCCTCCATATAAATGTTATATAGAACAAAAAAGGAGGATTTTTTTTATGGAGAAAAATACGATAGCAATTCATAAAAAAATAGCGGAAAAGGTTAAAACACTAGAAGTAAAAGGAGATATTATCGTTCCAGATACCAAACCAGATATTGTAAATATGATAAACACAAACTCAAATCCGTATATATATAAAGAAGAATGTAACGATGGAAAATATCGATTTGATGGAAATATTGATACACATATTATCTATTTATCTGAAACTGGCGAAACCAAATGTATTGTCACAACGCTAGATTTCATGGACTTCATAGAAGACACCAACATAAAAGCCCAAATGTCCACAAAATATAGAATTGAAATCACAAATATCGAAACAAGAATTTTAAATGAGAGAAAAATCAGTGTTACAATCAACTTGAAAATATGTTTTAACTTTTTTGATTGTCAAGAAATTGAATATTTAGCAGATTTAGCAACTTTAGCAGGAGTTGAAAAACTGCAAGAAAGTGTTGATTTAAACGCATTAGTAGCAAGCAACACCATCAAAAGTTCCTTAAAAGAAGACATCAGCATTGAAGAAACAGATGCCATTGCTGAAATCTTAAAAAGTGATATTTGGGTAACGAATCTTGAAAATAAAATGAGTTATAACAAAGTTTTATCAAAAGCCGATGTCAACATTAAAATTCTATATATCACAGAAAGTGCTAAAATAGGAACTGCCCAAGCGACTGTGCCCATCATGAATTTTATTGACATGGAAAAAGTCACCGATGAAGACACTTGTAACACAAGCTACAAAGTTCGTAATATGTTATTTAAAACAAACACAAAAGAAATGAAAAGTATCAATTGTCAAATTGATTTTGAAGTTTCATGTGAAGTCTATCAAAAAAAGACCATTGAACTTGTGCAAGACATGTATGGCATCGACAAAAACATCAGTTTTAACCAAAAAACAATCGAAGTCCAAACAGGAATGGAAGAGACGAAAGAAATCGTCAATATCAGCGAAAATGTTTTAGTAGAAGATATTCGTTCCATTTACGACGTAGACTGCAGAGCAAACATCACAAATAAAACACCAATGGGAAATTCCTGCAATTACGAAGGGGAACTTTGTGCCGATATTTATTTTGACACAGGCAACAATTTAGGCGTCAAACATGCTAAAATTCCATTCATGGTAAAACTCGATTGCGATACAGACGACTTAGAGCTCAAATTCCTAAGAAAACACTTCAAACTAAACAACGAAGATGTTGCCTGTGACGTCGAAATCGAAGTCAAACCAAACACAGCGAATTACAAAACCATCAACATCATTGAAGACATTCAAGAAGAAGATTATACAGACGAAAGCGATTATGCGATGATTGTCTATTTTGTAAAAGACGGAGACACCATTTGGAACATAGCCAGAGATTTCAAAGTCACTATGGACAGTATCATTCAAAACAACAATTTACAAGACAACAATAAAATCAATGTCGGCGAAAAATTATACATCATGAAATAAACACGTAGGGAGCACGGGGCACCGTGCCCTTTTTCATATAAAAAATCCACAGGAGAGAACCAGACATGGACAAAATTTATTCCCGAAAAAGAATCCGATTACCAAAGAAAAGACACAAAAAATACACCAAAACAAACAAATTTTACACCCTAATATTCATCATCATCTTAATCATCATCATTTCCACAGCCAGTTTTGCCATTGCCTCCTATCCCATTTTTGTAGCAAGCTGTAAAACCGCTGCAGGCTCCAAAGCGAACCACATCGTAAATGATGAAATCCAAAAAATCATGAAAAATTATACCTATAATGATTTAATCAACATAGAAAAAGACAGCAATGGGGATGTCGTGTTAATGAAATCAAACACAGTTTTAATCAATCAACTCACATCACAAATTGTCTCCAACATCCAAAATTCCATTGACCATACCCCAACCATAATAGTATATATCAATTATGGAAGCGTAAGTGGAATTAGCATTTTGAAGCATTTAGGGCCCAAGTTTGATATTGAGTTAGAAGCGGCAGGAAAAATTGATACAGAAATAAAATCCGAATTTCAAAGTGTAAACGTCAATCAAACCTTACATAAAATTTATTTAAACTTAAACACATCTGTCAGTATTTTAACCCCAATTGGTGTTTATGGAAAAGACATTGCCTCTAAAGTTTTACTCACAGAAGCAATTATCGTTGGTGACGTGCCAGACACCTATTATCATTTAGAAGGATTAAATAATTCCGATGTTTTAGAAGTAATGGAATAATTCTCTTGCAAATTCAAACAAAATACAGTATAATAAAACAAAATAAAAACGGAGGAAATAATTTTGCAAGATAAACAAAAATATATCAGAAATTTTAGTATCATAGCCCATATCGATCATGGAAAATCAACTTTGGCAGATCGTATTATCGAAATGACAGGCGCTTTATCCGAACGTGAAATGGAAGCGCAAATCCTAGACAATATGGACATTGAGCGTGAAAGAGGAATTACCATAAAATCCCAAGCTGTCAAAATGAATTATACCGCAAAAGACGGTCAAACCTATGAATTTAATCTAATAGACACACCCGGACACGTGGATTTTAACTACGAAGTATCACGTAGTCTAGCAGCGTGTGAAGGCGCTATTTTAGTCGTAGATAGCACACAAGGCGTTGAAGCCCAAACACTTGCGAATGTATATTTAGCCCTTGATGACAACTTAGAAATCTTGCCAGTTATCAACAAAGTAGATTTGCCAAATGCAAGACCAGATGAAGTCAAAGAAGAAATTGAAGAAATCATTGGAATTCCAGCAATGGAAGCCCCTTGTATTTCAGCCAAAACAGGCTTAAATGTAGAAGAAGTTTTAGAAAAAATCGTAACCGACATTCCAGCTCCTTCTGGAAAAATAGAAGCTCCCTTACAAGCCTTAATTTTTGATTCAGTTTACGACAATTACAAAGGCGCCTTAAGTTATGTACGCATTAAAAATGGAAAAATACAGCCAAATGATGAAATTATTTTTATGGCAACTGGAAAAACCTTCACTGTAACCGAAGTAGGGTATTTCAAAGCAGGAAGTTATCAGCCAGCAAAGGAGTTAGTTGCAGGCGAAGTTGGCTATATTTCAGCGAGCGTCAAAACCGTTTCTGATTTACATGTAGGAGACACCATTACACACAAAAATAATCCAGCTCCAGAAGCATTAACTGGTTACAAAAAAGCCAATTCAATGGTTTATTGTGGATTGTATCCAATCGATCGGAAGTGAATATGAACCATTAAAAGAAGCTTTAGAAAAATTGAAATTAAACGACGCTGCCTTAAATTACGAGCCAGAAACTTCAGCAGCATTAGGATTTGGATTTCGTTGTGGTTTTTTAGGATTATTACATTTGGAAATTATTATCGAGCGATTAGAACGTGAATTTGATATTGGACTGATTACCACAGCGCCATCTGTTATTTACAAAGTGCACAAAACCAATGGAGAAATCATAGAGCTTTATAATCCAATTGATTTGCCACCAAGTACCGAAATTCGTATGATGGAAGAACCAATCATGAAAGCTCAAATCATGATTCCGAAAGAGTTTGTTGGCAACGTCATGAATGTATGTCAAGACAGGCGTGGTGTATATATGGATATGCGTTATTTGGACGAATCCAGAGTAACATTAGAATATGACTTACCACTCAACGAAATTATCTATGACTTTTTTGACACCATAAAATCCAAAACAAAAGGGTATGCATCTGTGGATTATGAATTTAAGGAATATCGAAAAGCAGATTTAGTAAAACTGGATTTGCATATCAACAATGAAGCAGTTGATGCGCTTTCGTTTATTGTGCATAAAGATTCCGCCTATGAACGTGGGCGTAAAATGGCGGAAAAATTAAAAACAGTTATTCCAAGACAATTATTTGAAGTCCCAATTCAAGCAGTAGTCGGAGGAAAAATCATTGCCAGAGAAACCATTTCGGCCATGAGAAAAGACGTTTTAGCTAAATGTTATGGTGGAGATATTACAAGAAAGAAAAAATTATTAGAAAAGCAAAAGCGTGGAAAAAAGAAAATGCGTGAAATTGGCAACGTACAAGTACCACAAGAGGCATTTTTGGCAGTGCTTAAGTTAAATGATGAAGGATAAATCTTGAAAAAGAAAAAGAGTTGACAATTGGTAAAATTTATAGTATAATTTATTTAAATAAACAAGGAGTCACATTTTTGTGATTGCCACCGATTGAAAAAAACAAAAGGCCCCATCTCGTCAGTGGAAAGCAGAGATGAGGTCTTTTGTTAAAAATGCTTACTTAAAATGATAATTAAAATTATCATTAGAGTAAATGCAACAATGGCTGAAAGAAGTAATATGTATATAAAGTAAATGCAAAGTTTTAATAAAGATAGTTCTATCATTGGCATCACCTCCAATCTAAAAAATTGGGGCGGCAACCATATCTTCTTGCTTCTCCTTGTTTGGTTCAATAGTATACTACGAAAAACGATTGAATGCAAGCAAAAGTACTCGACAGATTTTGACAAATAAAAGAAGGGAAAAAATAAAAAATGAGGCAATCTTACCGTGATAAACAATCCAGAAAATCAATACTAAATCAAGAAAAAAACGAAAATAAAAGAAAAAATAATTTTTCAAAAAAAGCAAATGTAGTAGACAAAAAACAAGAAAAACCAGTAGAAAATCGCGAAGAAAAAGTATATGAAGATATAGTATATGGCAGAAATTCTGTTTTAGAATTACTAAAATCCAATCAAGATATTAACAAAATATGGATAGAACGTGGTGAAAAAATTGGTTCAATTAAGGAAATTATAGCTAAAGCAAAAGAAGCAAAAGTTGTAACAGTAGAAGTTGAAAAATCGAAATTAGATGCTATGACAAAGGAAAATCATCAAGGTGTCATAGCTAGTATTCCGCCATTTAATTATTGTGAAATAGAAGATATTTTAGAATTGGCGAAACAAAGAGAAGAAACACCCTTTGTGGTGTTATTAGATGGAATTGAAGATCCACATAATTTAGGTGCTATTATTAGAACCGCTGAAACAGCAGGTGTTCATGGAATTGTTATACCAAAAAGAAGAAGTGCTTGTGTCAATAGCACAGTAAGCAAAGTCGCCAGTGGAGCGACTTCCTATATGAAAATTGCTCGTGTCAATAATTTAAATGATACCATTCAAAAACTAAAAAATGCGGGATTGTGGATTGTGGGAACAGCTGGAGAAGCCAAAAGTTATTATGATGATGAAAATTTGACAGGACCAATCGCTGTTGTAATTGGTAGTGAAGGCTTTGGAATGAGTAAATTAGTCAAGCAAAATGCTGATATTTTAGTAAAAATTCCAATGAAAGGAAAAATCACTTCATTAAATGCTTCTGTAGCTGCTGGAATTGTAATATATGAGGTTGTAAAACAAAATCATTAAAATACTAAAATAAAAAATAGCGTTCACTTCATAAAGTAAACGCTATTTTTCTATTTTAAATTTGTTTCACGCACAATATAAATTGGTCTTTTCTTTACTTCCAAATATGTTTTAGACAAATATTGTCCAATAATTCCAAGCGAAAACAGCTGAATACCACTTACCATAAAAATAATACATACAAGAGAAGGCCAACCACTTGTTGGGTCCCCAAGAAGAAGCGTTTTTACAACAATAATCATAATAAAAATAAACGAAACCAAACAGAAAATCAGACCAAGCAAAGAAGAAAAGATGAGTGGTGTTGTAGAAAACGCAGTAATTCCTTCCAATGCATAAGAAAGCAATTTCCAAAAAGACCATTTTGTCTCACCAGCTACTCGCTTGACATTTTCATATTCAATCCATTTTACATGAAAACCAACAAAGCTGAAAAGCCCCTTAGAGTAACGATTGTATTCTTTTAGTGATAAAATGCTATCAACCACAATTTTTTTCATAAAGATAAAATCACGTGCACCATCAACCATTTCAATTTTAGACATGCGATTAATGATTTTATAAAAAAGTCGTGCAAAAAAACTACGAATAATCGGTTCACCTTTTCGATTAACACGGCGTGTTCCGAACGGCATCGAAGTCTTCATTCTTGACAGATTCATACATTTCCAAAAGAAGCGAAGGTGGGTCTTGTAAATCAGCATCCATTAAGGTTACAAAATCGCCACTGGCATGTTCAAGACCAGCAAAAATTGCCGATTCTTTGCCAAAGTTTCTGGAAAAAGAAATATAGTTAACATGTAAATCTTCGTTTGCCAAATTTTTTAGATAAGTCAAAGTTCCATCAGTAGAGCCATCATTAACAAAGATAAGTTCAAAATCCACATTTTCAAATTGATTCATATTTTTATTTAGTTCCTCATAAAATAAAGGTAAAGATTTTTCTTCGTTGTAACAAGGTATAATAATTGAAATTTTGTCCATATTTTTCTCCTAATTTTTAGATTTCTTTTCTAAATTATAACATAAATGAAAAAAAATTACAATATATGGATTAAAATTAAAAAAACACTTGAAATTTTTGCAAAAATGTAATATAATTGTAATATAACTGTAAAAAAATAAGACATTCAATAAATAGATAATTGAAAAGATAGAAGGGAAGATAAGTTTGATGTTTGGACAAGATATTGGAATTGATTTAGGGACAGCGACTGTAATTGCATATGTAAAAGGAAAGGGAATCGTTTTACGAGAACCGTCAGTTGTTGCGGTCAATAATGTAACAGGAGAGGTTTTAGCTGTTGGACATGAAGCAAGACGAATGCTTGGAAGAACACCAGGAAATATTATTGCCACAAGACCACTGCGTGATGGTGTCATTTCGGATTATACGGTCACAGAAAAAATGTTAAAATATTTTATTGGAAAAATAGGTGGACGTTTTCTTTTTGCGCCTAGAATTATGATTTGTATTCCATCACAAGTAACGGAAGTAGAAAAAAAAGCGGTGATTGATGCTGCTTCTAATGCTGGTGCAAGACGTGTTTATTTAATTGAAGAGCCAATTGCAGCGGCCATTGGAGCAGGTTTGGATATTTCAAAACCATCTGGAAATATGATTGTTGATATTGGGGGTGGAACAACGGATATTGCTGTGATTTCATTAGGTGGTTCTGTTGTGAGCACATCCATTAAAATTGCAGGAGACAAGTTTGATGAGGCAATTGTCAGGTATATTAAGAAAAAACATAATGTCATGATTGGTGAGAGGACAGCGGAAGAATTGAAACTGAACATTGGTTGCGTATATCCAAAGTTTCAAGACATGGAAATGGACGTGCGAGGACGTGATTTGCTAACTGGTTTACCACGCACTATAACGGTATATTCAAGCGAAATGTTAGAAGCATTAGAAGAGCCATCCATGTTAATTGTTGATGCAGTTCATAATGTCTTAGAAAAAACGCCACCAGAACTTGCATCCGACATTAGCGACAAAGGAATTTACATGACAGGAGGAGGTTGTTTAATTGATGGATTGGATAAATTAATTCAAGAAAAAACAGGAATCAATGTCATGATTGCAGAAGATTCCATTTCGTGTGTCGCCATTGGAACAGGCAAAGCATTAGACAATCTAGACAATTTAGACCGTTCCAGAAGAGGATAAAATAAAATAACCGTAGGGGCACGGGGGACCGTGCCTTTCTCGAACCCAAGAAAGGATCCAAAATGAAAAAAGTAGCATTCAACACCCTCCGGTTGCAAAGTCAACCAATACGAAACCAACGCAATGACCCAAAAATTTATCGAGCATGGCTATGAAATTGTAGAATTTCAAGAAAGAGCCGATATTTATGTTGTCAATACATGTACTGTCACCAATATTTCAGATCGAAAATCCAGACAAATGTTAAGAAGAGCCAAGCAAATCAATCCAGAAGCTATAATTGTTGCTGTGGGCTGTTATGTGCAAGTTGCGAAAGATGAAATCGAGAAAATGCCTGAAATCGATTTGTGTTTGGGGACGAACGAAAAAAAAGATATTGTAAAACACGTAGAAGAATACATAAAAAGTGGCTATCAAGATAACCTAGATGATGTTTTTCAAAATAAAGAGTATAGCGATTTTGGTAGTATAACCTATACCGAAAAAATAAGAGCTGTCATAAAAGTTCAAGACGGTTGTGACCGATTTTGTTCCTATTGTCTAATTCCATATGCAAGAGGAAGAGTGCGCAGTCGTAATCCAGAAAGTGTCATAAATGAAATTAGAAGCATTGCGAAAAAAGGTATAAAAGAAGTGGTGGTAACAGGAATTCATGTGGCGTCTTATGGGAAGGATTTTAAGGAAAATTATCAGCTGATTGATTTGTTAGAAGAAATCAATGAAATTGAAGGCATTGAAAGGATTCGTTTAGGGTCGATAGAGCCACTTTTGTTGGAGGATGCGTTTTTGGAAAGACTACAGAAGTTGAAAAAAATTTGTCCACATTTTCACTTATCTTTGCAAAGCGGTTGTGATGAAACCTTAAAGAGAATGAACCGAAGATATACAACTAAACAATTTTCTAACATAGTGGAAAATTTAAGAAATGTTTATGATGATGTGATTTTGACAACAGATATTATTGTTGGTTTTCCGGGAGAAACGGAAAAAGAATTTGAAGATACTTATGAGTTTTTAAAAAAAATCCAATTTTATAAAATGCATATTTTTCAATATTCAAAGCGAAATGGAACAAAGGCAGCAGGGATGGAAAATCAAGTGCCAAATGCCGTAAAAGAACAAAGAAGCAAAAAAATGCTTGCATTATCCGATAAAAATCAAGAATTTTATCATCAACAATATATCGGCAAAAATGTGAGTGTTTTGCTCGAAGAAAAAGAAGCTGAATTTTGCAAAGGACATACGGCTAATTATTTGCTAGTAAAGGTAAAATCGGATTTGGATCGAACGAATGAAATGGTTATGGTAAAAGTCGAAAATATGACAACTAATGAATTAATTGGCGAAAATGTTACAAAAATGTAATGTAGCTGTAATCAAAACTTAATATAAAAAAACACCAAAACTCTTGATTTATGGGGAATTATGGTATATAGTAAACAAAGATAAAGATATAAATTTACTAAGGAGGAATATAATGAAAGAATATAATTTGAAGGATAATACAGTAGGAACGAATTTGCCAGTACAATACGGAACTTTAGTAAAATTAAAAAATTTCTTGCGATTAGAATTAACAGAAAAAGAAGAAAAAGTATTGACTGAAGTTCATGATTTTCTATTCCAAGAGATTGAATTCCCAGAATTAAGAGACTTTCTATATCAAGAAATTGATTTATCAGGCGTAAAAGACTTTTGGTGTCAAGATGTTAATTTTAAAGAAGTAAAAGATTTTTGGTGCCAAGATGTTGATTTTAAAGCGATTAAAGATTTCTGGTGTCAAGAAATAAAATTTTAAACATGAACAAGAAAGAACATCAATTTTGAAGTGAACCCAAATTGTAAGACCAAAAAGGTTAACAAGAAGGGTTCATTTTTGTGTTGCAAAATTTCAGATTATTTGATACAATCAAACAAACAATTTTTGTACGAGGTAACAATGGAATTAGAGGGACAAATCGAAGAATTTATTTATCAAAATGAAAATAATGATTATTCCATCGCAGTTTTTATGACGGTAGGAAATGAACTTGTAACTGTTGTAGGCTATTTGCCATTTATTGCAGTGGGAGATTCTTTAAAATTATATGGAAAAATGGTAGTTCATCAAGAATATGGTGAGCAATTTAAAATTGATACATTTGAAAAAATCATGCCACAAACGGCTGAAGCTCTTGGAAAATATTTAGCAAGTGGCACAATCAAAGGCATTGGACCTGCGACAGCGCAAAAAATAATTCATAAATTTGCAGATGAAACATTAAACATTTTGAAGTTAGAGCCAACAAGGCTTTCAGAGGTCAAAGGAATTACAAAAGAAAAGGCAATTGAAATTGGTGAAGAATTTAATCAAAAATGGGAAGTTTGGCAAATTGTTAGTTTTTTAGAGGGGTTCGGAATCGGTGCCAATAATGCCAAAAAAGTTTACGAAGTCTTGGGAAAAGATGCAGTGGAAAAAATCCAAGAAAATCCTTATATTTTGGTCGATATTGCATATGGTGTGGATTTTAACAAAATAGATAAAATTGCGATGCAAATTGGCATTAACCAAGATAGTGATGCAAGAATCAAAAGCGGTATGAAATACGCACTTTTGGTTTCTAGTTATAATGGAAATACCTGTGTACTTCAAGAAAATTTGATACAATATGTAGAACAAATTTTGGAAGTCAGTCAAGAAAATATTATGAATCAATTGATTGCCTTAAATCTCGCGCAAGAAATTGTAATTGAAAAAAGAGGGAAGGAAGATTGGGTTTATTTATATCCTTTTTATAAAGCGGAAAAAAATATTAGTGACCGATTAAATTTACTAAAAACTTGTGAAAATGTCAAATCCATTCCCAATTTTGATAAAGAAATTAAGACACAAGAAAAAAAGATTGGAATAGAATTATCTGAGAAACAATTTGAAGCAATCAAACAAGTAAATGATAACAATATTTCCATTATTACTGGTGGTCCAGGAACAGGAAAAACTACTATTATCAAATGTTTGATTGAAATCTATAAAAGTCATAAAAAGAAAATCGTTTTATGTGCCCCAACAGGCAGAGCGGCCAAACGAATGACAGAAACAACTGGTGAAGAGGCAAAAACCGTTCATAGATTGCTTGAAATCGGCAAAATTGAGGATGATAAATTAGGAAACATTGATAACGAGATTTCGCCAATTGACTGCGATATTTTAATCATTGACGAAATGTCAATGGTAGACGTTTTTTTAATGAATGATATTGTAAAAGCAGTTTATCTAGGAACCAAATTAATCTTTGTTGGAGATGTCAATCAGCTTCCAGCGGTTGGACCAGGAAATATTTTAAAAGATTTAATTGAAAGTGAAACATTTGTTACCATAACGCTAAATAAGATTTTTAGACAAGCGGCAAAAAGTAAAATTATTGTTAATTCTCATGAAGTAAATCAAGGCGTAAGTTTTATTGGAAAAAAGGATTATCCAGAAGATACGCAAGACGATTTTTTCTATATCAATGAATCGGTTCAAGACAAAATTTTAGAGCAAGTCATAAGCCTTAGCAATGGACGTTTGAAAAATTATGGAGATTATGATTTTATTGAAAACATTCAAATTTTAACTCCAACCAAAAAAGGAAAGCTTGGAACCAAAGAATTAAATAGAGATTTGCAAAATATTTTAAATCCTAAAACAGAGACAATCCAAAATAAAACCTATGGCGATATTGAATTTCGCGAAGGCGATCGTGTGATGCAAATTAAAAATAATTATGATATTTATTGGGAAAAAAGAAACAGCAAAACAGATTTTAGCTCCAATCACGGAAGTGGCGTGTTTAATGGAGAATTAGGGATTATTTCAAAAATTGACCTTACTAATAAAAATATCGAAGTAGAATTTGACGATGGAAAAATAGCATGGTATGCGTTTTCTGAATTGGAACAATTGGAACATGCTTACGCAATTACCATTCACAAAGCACAGCGGAAGTGAATTTGATGTAGTAATTCTAGTTGTGCCACAGGCTTCAAGCATGCTACTGACAAGAAATTTGTTGTATACAGGCATGACGAGAGCCAAAAAGCTTCTTATTATAATAGGTAATAAAAATTTGATTGAGTTTATGATTGGAAATTATGAAATTAAAAAGCGAAATACAGGATTGAAATATAAGATAATGGGACTGGAAGAAGAATATTGATTTACGTCAAGATTTTTATAAAAAATATAAATTTTAGTCATAAAACAAATCCCCTAGCATACGATTTAAGGAAAGATGTACAGGGGGTATTTATTTATGGAAAACTTTGAAATATATCAAGACATCAAAAACAGAACTGATGGGGATATTTATATTGGTGTGGTGGGTCCTGTCAGAACAGGAAAATCAACTTTTATCAAGAAATTTATGGAACTATTGGTTTTGCCAAACATTGAAAATGATTACAAAAGAGAAAGAGCCATTGACGAGCTTCCACAAAGCGCTGGTGGCAGAACTATTATGACAACGGAACCAAAATTTATTCCAAATGAAGCTATTGAAATTAATTTAAACGACAATGTCAAAATGCGAACAAGACTTGTGGATTGTGTTGGCTATTTAGTAAACAATGCATTAGGTTATTTAGAAGATGACACACCTCGCATGGTAAAAACGCCATGGTCTGATACAGAAATGCCATTTGAAACAGCGGCAGAATTAGGTACCAAAAAAGTCATTGTTGAACATTCAACCGTTGGTATTGTAATTACGACAGATGGAAGCATCACAGACATTCCACGTGAGGATTATGAAGGACCAGAAGAACGTGTTATCAGTGAATTGAAAGAATTAAACAAACCATTTATTATTTTGATGAATTGCCAAAATCCAAATGATGAATACAGTTTGAATTTAGCAAATCAGATGGCAGAAAAATATCAAACACCAGTTATGCCAATCAATTGCGAGAATTTGAATTTAGAAGATATTAACGGAATTTTCTCAAAATTGTTATATGAATTTATGATTGACAAAATCAACATTCGTTTTCCAAGATGGATTCAAGGTTTAGAAAGCGGAAATGACTTAAAAAATATGTTATTTGGTAAAGTCAAAGAAACATTTGAAGGAACAAAACGTCTAAAAGATGTGAATGATAATTATGTGAAATTGGAAGAATGTGAGGAAATCAAAAAAGTAAATGTAGAAGAAATTAATCTTGGAAACGGTGTTGTCACGATTGGAATTGATTTGCAAGATAGTTTATTCTATAATACGTTATCTGAATTAACAGGAGTGGGCATTCAAAACGAAGGCGAACTTTTCTCATGTATTACAGAACTTGCCACAGCAAAAAAAGAATACGATAAAATGGCATATGCCTTACATGAAGTCAATGAAA
The DNA here is from genome assembly GCA_947648495.1 of uncultured Clostridium sp. Taxonomy (GTDB): domain Bacteria; phylum Bacillota; class Clostridia; order TANB77; family CAG-508; genus Scatovivens. The sequence continues at coordinate 287,730 of CANSOA010000001.1, read as the reverse complement.
AAGGCTATGGAATTGTGTCTCCGGGAATTGATGATTTGATTTTGGAAGAACCAGAGATTGTGAAACAAGGGCAAAAATATGGTGTCAAATTAAAGGCAAAAGCGCCATCGATTCATATGATTAAGATTGATACAGAAACAGAAGTTTCACCAATTGTAGGAAGTGAAAAACAGTCAGAGGATTTGGTAAAATATTTACTTTCTGAGTTTGAAAGTGATCCAAAGAAAATTTGGGAATCGAATATTTTTGGCAAAAGTTTGCATGAACTTGTCAATGAAGGGTTACAAAATAAATTGTCAAGAATGCCAGAAGACGCGCAAGGTAAACTGCAAGAGACATTACAAAGAATTGTCAATGAAGGAAGTGGCGGATTGATTTGTATCATTCTTTAACGCCCAAAGACCTTACTTATAAAAAGTAAGGTCTTTTTATTTACTAGGAAATATCAAACAAAGGGCGAATATTACTGTAGTGAATGATGATGCGGAATTTAGAAAGAATGAGTTTAAAAAATTTTAGTTCCGTTTTTTGTTAAAATTTTGTGAAAAAGTGGATTTTTTTTGGAAAGTATGATATAACAAAAAAATAAAAGGAGAAAATCATGGAAAAGAAAGTGGCAGTATTGATTTCAACATATAATGGAGAGAAATATTTGAAGGAGCAGTTGGATTCAATTTTAAATCAAACGTATCAAAATATAGAAATTGTTATTCGTGATGATGGTTCGAACGATTCAACGCGTGATATTATCCGAGAATATCAACAAAAGTATGCCAATATTGAGCTAAAGGAAGGGACCAATATTGGATTTATCAAAAGTTTTTTCAAATTATTGGAATTGGCAAATGCGGATTATTATGCTTATTGCGACCAAGACGATATTTGGCTAGAAAATAAGATTGAATTGGCGGTAAATGCCTTAAATCAAGCGGATAATACTAAGCCGAATATGGTTTTTGGCAATTCAGATTATTATGATGAAAATATGAATTTTATCGGAAAAGGAGAGGAGCATAAAACATTTTCTTTCAAAAATTCTCTATATGAATGTGTCGCACAAGGTATGACGATGACGATTAATCACATTGCCAAACAAACCATCATCGAAAACATTCCAGAAAAATGTCTGTTTCACGATTGGTGGACCTATATGATTTGTAGCGGGCTTCGGAACGGTTTTATATAACGACCAAACCGTTGTAAAATATCGCAGATTCCAAAAAAATGCAACAGCAGAAGGTCAAAATATTTTCAAAATATTTTTGTGGAGAATCGAAAAATTAATTTCTGATAATGGCATGAAAGATATTAAAAAGCAACAATGCGAATTCAAGAAAATGTTTTATCAAAAGTTATCGAGCCAAAATCAGAAAATTTTAGATATTTTTGTATCAGAAAAATATCATTTTTGGGGCGCTTTGAAAAAAGCATTTTATCCACAAAAATTAAGAAGAAAGTGGACAGATGATTGGATGGTTCGAGTTTTATTTATTTTAGGTGTTTTATAGGAGTTCCGTGCTCTTACATTATTTTAGGGGAAAGGATTAAAAATGACAAACGAAAAAAAAACATTTTTGAAAAATTTTATATGGAATTTAATGGGAACGGGCTTAAACTCTTTTAATTCACTATTTTTTTTAATCATTGTAACAAGAATCAATGGCATAAATGAAGCAGGCATTTTTTCGATTGCGTACTCAACAGCACTTATTTTATACACCATTGGTCTGTATTCAGGCAGGCTTTGCCAAGTAACTGACATCGAAAATAAAGTCAAAGACAAAGATTACATGATAAACAGAATAATAACTTGCATTTTGATGATAATAATAGCGATTATTTTTGTTTTCATCAAACAATATTCACCTTACAAAATGGGTATTTTTATCCTACTTTGTATTTACAAAGCAACGGAAGCATTTGGCGAAATTTTATATGGTATCATGCATAAAAATGAATTATTGTACAGGTCTGGACAATCTCTTACCATAAAGTCTTTAGGTGGTTTACTGATATTTTGGGGAATTGATTTGGTAACCCATAATTTGATTTATGCCTGTACAAGTATTATTTTATTGAACCTTGTCATAGTAATTGGTTTCGATTTCTTGGCAGTTTGCAAGAAGTTAATTGATTTTGAGGCAAAAGTAAATCGCAAAAATGTATGGCATATTTTCAAATCGGAATTTTTTGTATTTGCCAATTCCTTTGCTGGAATTTATGTGCTAAATGCGCCCAAATACGCAATTGATAGCTATTTGACAGAAGACATCCAAGCCATTTTTGGTTACATTATGATGCCAGCGACAGTTATCACTTTATTTACACAATTTATATTTATGCCGTATTTAAGCAAATTAAAAGAGTTATACGAACAAAAAGATATGAAAGCTTTTCAAACAATTGCCTTTAAAATAAAAATGGCAGTAGTAGGATTTGGCATTTTTGCAACGGTTGCAGCATTTGTGATAGGACCAGAAGTGCTAAGCATTATTTATGGCGAAGAATTAACGAGTTATCGAATGAATTTGACTGTGATTTTGGCGTCCTATATCCTATATGGAATTTCGTACGTGAATTTGGTGTTATTAACCACTACACGAGATACTTTTGTACAATTCATTGTGTATATTATCACAATGATTGTTGCGCTAATTGGGTCAAATCTATTGGTACAAAACCTGCAAATCAATGGAGCCACAATTTCGTGTGCAATGACATTAGGTGTGCAATTTGTGCTTTATACAATTGTCACAAAGATGATTTTTAGAAAAATAGAAAGAGAGAATAATGTAAGATGTTAAATGTAAATGGAATCAATCCAATTGGAATTGGAACGTTTAAATTAGATTTAGAAAACAAAGAAACAACTTTGCAAGCTTTACGATATTCTGTTCAAAAAGGACAAAATTTTATGAGTGCAAGTTTGCTTTATGATAATGGAAAAGTAGTCGATTTTTTAAAGGAATTTTTTAAGGAAGTAAACAAAGAAGACATATTTTTAACTTGCCATTTGGAGCCTTACATCGAAAAGAGAGAAGATGTAGAAAAGCAATTAGATGAATATTTGAAAAAAATGAATATTGATTATGTAGATAGTTTGCAAGTTCATGTGTCATATGCATCAAAGATTCCATTGTTGGAAACGTATGAAGAAATCGATAAATTAGTAAAAAAAGGAAAAGTGAGATTTTTATCTGCAAGTAATACAACATTAGAAGAATTAAAACAATTGCAACAAAACTTTGAAATATTTAGTTTTGAAGGTGTTTATAATTTAGAATGTAAATATTATGAAAATGTAGGACTAATCGATTTTTGCAAAGAAAATAATATCCGTTTTGTTTGCTATCAAGCATTGAGGAGAAATAATATTGCAAAAATGAATTATCCATTTTTAATTCAAATGGCTCAAAAATATAACAAAACGCAAAATCAAATTTTGCTGAATTGGTTAATTAAAGAAAAAGGAGTGAGTACGTTGATTAAAGCGAATACAGTTGAACATATAGAGAGTAATTTAGAAGCATTAAGTTTTGAAATAGAAAGGGAAGATTTACAAAAGTTAAATGATTTTCAAGACCAAAGGTTTAATAAAATTGATATTGATTGGAAAAATCAAGGAGGAATTACAATTGACAAATTGGCAAGTCAATTTAAAATAGATTAGTAAAGGGAGGAATCATACATGAAAATTTTAGTAACAGGAGGCTTAGGTTTTTTAGGTTCTCACATTTGTGTGGAATTATTGGAAAATAAAGAAGAAGTGGTCGTAGTTGACGACTTGAGCAATAGTAAACCAGAAGTCCAAGAGCGCATCAAACAAATTACAGGAAAAGAAATCAAAGTCTATATTGGAGATTGTGCCAATGAAGAATTGATGGACAAAGTCTTTACAGAAAATAAAATAGAAAGTGTCATTCATTGTGCTGGTTTGAAAGCTGTTGGTGAATCCGTTGAAAAACCAATCTGGTATTATCAAACCAATTTGGGAACTACGCTAAATTTGCTAAAAATCATGCAAAAATATCAAGTCAAAAAAGTCATTTTTAGTTCAACTGCAACGGTTTATGGCGTGCCAACTAAGTCACAAGTAGACGAAACCTTTGAAACTGGCAAAACGACAAATCCATATGCCACATCCAAATACATGATTGAGAGAATTTTAGAAGATGTTTATGCATCAGACAAAACTTGGAGCATCGGAATTTTAAGATATTTCAATCCGATTGGAGCTCATGAAAGTGGTTTAATTGGCGAAGAACCAAACGGAATACCGAATAACTTAATGCCATATATTTTAAAAGTAGCCAAAGGAGAACTGCCAATTTTAAGCGTATTCGGGGATGATTATGATACACCAGATGGAACTGGAATTCGAGATTATATCCATGTAGTGGATTTAGCAAAAGCGCATGTAAAGGCGGTCGAGAAATTAAAAGAAGGCTCTAACCTATACAAATACAATATTGGAACAGGAACTGGCTATAGTGTTTTAGACATTATCCGTAATTTTGAAAAAGTAAATAACATTAAGATTCATTACCAAATCGCGCCAAGAAGAGCAGGAGATATAGCGGCGTATTTTTCAAATCCAGCAAAAGCACAGCGTGAATTAGACTGGAAAGCAGAAAAAAATATCGAAGATATGTGCAAAGACGCATGGAATTTTGCAAATAAAAGATAGAAATGGAAAAAAGTATGAAAGTTGCAATGATTGTTGTTGCATTTAACAATGCAAAAGAAACCATCCAATATATAAATCAAGTAGCAAACTATGAAAATATCCAGCGAATAGTGGTTGTAGATAACCGTTCTACCGACTTAAATACAATGTCTCTCCTTAAACAAATCGAAAATGAAAAAGTCCATATAGTTCAATCTGAAAAAAATGGTGGCTATAATTATGGCAATAATTTTGGAATTCAACATCTAGAAAAAATAGGGGAGCAATACGATTATTTCATAATTTCAAATTCTGACCTTGTCATAGAACAAAACGCTATTAGTCGTTGTTTGGAAGTGCTAGAACAGGAGAAAAATGTCGCTGTTGTGGCACCAAGAATGTATCATCAAAATCAAAAACCAGTCCGTAGAAGCAGTTGGAAAATGAGGACATTTTGGCTAGACATAATTCATTCAACTAGGTTTTTAGAAATGCTTTTTTATACAAAATTACGAAAAGGAGAATACTCTGACAACGATTATACCCAAGATTTACTAGAAGTTGAAGCCATTTCAGGTGCTTTTTTCATCATCAAAAAAGAAATTTACAAACAAATTGGAGGTTTTGATGAAAATGTATTTTTATTTTATGAAGAAGACATTTTAGCCAAACAATTGCAACAAAAAGGCTACAAAACCATAAGTGCAAACGACGTAAAATTCATTCACTATGAAAGCAAAACAATTGCAAAAACGCTAAGTTACTATCATAAAATAAAACAATTATACAAAAGTAAGCTATATTATCAAATACACTATAATCATATTAATAATAGGCAAAAATTCTTGTTTAGGCTACTAAATATTATTCGAAAACTAGAACTAATCTTAGAAATTCCAATTAGAAAAATACTCAAAAAGTAGAAAAGATTTTACATATTTTAACAAACTACTTGCAAAAAAAATACAAATATGTATATAATAAAATGAGAAACCAACTTAGGAGGAAATAATATGAAAAAAGTCGCAATACTTACCAATGGTGGAGATGCACCGGGTTTAAATGCAGTCATAAGAGCCATTGTAAAAACAGCTCAAACGCATGGAATAGAAGTTTATGGATATATTGAAGGATACAAAGGATTATTAAACAATAATTATGTAAAATTAGATCCAAACGGCAATGCTTCTGGAATTTTAGACAAAGGTGGAACCATCATTGGAACTTCCAATAATACCAATGTATTTCATTATAAAGTTGTCAAAGAAGATGGAAGTGTTGAATATCAAGATTTGTCTGACAAATGTGTAGAAAATATAAAGAATGCAGGATTTGAATGTATTTTTACCTTAGGAGGAGATGGAACCCAAAAATCGAGTCGAGATTTTTGTCTAAAAGGCGTTAACTGTATTGGTGTTCCAAAAACAATTGATAATGACGTAGCTCACACAGAAACAACATTTGGCTATAACACAGCTGTATCTGTTGCAATGGAAGCATTAGATAGATTGCATACAACGGCAAATTCACATCATAGAGTTTTGACCTTAGAAGTTATGGGGAGATATGCAGGCTGGATTGCCCTAGAATCAGCTATAGCAGGTGGTGCAGATGTCGCATTAATTCCAGAAATTCCATATGATATAGATAAAGTGGTAGAAAAAATCAATCAAAGAAAGCAAGCAGGAAAAGAGTTCAGCATTGTGGTTGTTTCAGAAGGAGCCAAGCCAAAAGGTGGACAAATCAGCATCAAAAGAATGTTAGATGACGGAGCAGGTTTAGACAACATTCGTTTAGGTGGAGCAGGAGAATTAGTAGCCGAGCAAATCGAAAAATTAACAGGAATGACAACCAGAAACACAGTTTTAGGTTATGTTCAAAGAGGAGGAACACCAAGTTCATTTGACAGAGTTTTATCTAGCAAATATGGTGTCAAAGCGATGGAACTTGCAATGCAAGGAATTTTCAAAGTTTTAGTGACCTATAAAGGCGGAGAAATGGGCTATGTAGATTTAGATGAAGTGGTTGGAAGAGACAGTAAAATTGGGGATGCGTCTAGCAAAAATCGTACAGTTCCATTAGATGATGATTTGGTAAAAGTAGCAAGAGAATTGGGAATTTCTTTAGGAGATTAGAAAACGAGCAGGCTTTTTGGAAAGCCTGCTGTTTTGTGAACATTTGATTAATTTAAGAAATGGGGTGGAATATTGGAGTAAGAAATTTTTTCTTCAAAAGGATCATACAACGCATATTCTGCTACTTCATATTTACCAAGAAGAAATTTTTTGCGAAGTAAAGCATACACAATGTATATATGGTTGTCGTCACTAACACCAATACCTAACTTTTTTGGATTTCTAAAGAGTAAGTCGGATGGAACAGCATTTATATTGCTTGAATTGCATTCGAGAAAATTTATTTGATTATTTGCAATTAAACCAAAACAATCTATTTCATTATTGAAAAAAACCAATTTTCCATTGCTAGAATAAAGGGTTTTAATGGATGAGCCTGTTAAATTTATAAACCCTCGATTGGAAATGGTAAATGTATCAGGTAAAATTTCCTCAGACAATTCCACTTCTTCTATTTTGTCTACTTCTACTTTAGAAAACATTACATTATCATAAATAAAAAAGATAATGTAAAGAGCAAATAGAAGGAATAAAAGTTTTAGTGAATTTGTAATTTTAAATTTATTACAACGCGTTTGCTGAAACATCATTTGCCGAACTAACTTAGATACAATAATTATTGAAAAAGCAGTCAAAATGGTGTAACTAAACAAAGAAATTCCATTTTTTCTAGGTAGTATAGATATAGCGACTAAAGAATAAAAAAAGGTTATACCTGTGATCGAAATTTCATACTTCAAGAAACATATTATGTCATTATCGAACTTATCTAAATTAACAATTCCTTTATGCTCTGCATCTCCCCAAATCGGTTTGCATGTCAACAAGTTATACCATAGAAGTGGAGAAGTAAGAGAACTTGATAGTAAACTTACTCCTAAACTAATCACAACAATTACCCAAAATTCAAATGTCATATGAATTCCTCCCTTAATTAAAATATTTTTTTGCTAGGTCAATGAGTTACAAGAGAAATCTATTTTTTAACACCAAAAATTCTTGGTGGAAAGCATAAATGTAATCAAAGATTACATAATAAATATAGTGTATTATATCACAAATTATTCAATAACGCAATAGCTTTGGGAGGTTTTTATGCATTTGTCATTAGAAAAAGAAATTTCAAAAACGATTTTTGAAATGAGTGAAGAAAATATGTATAAAATGTTGGAAAATTTAAAAGAAAATAATTCAGTTGACCAATCGCTTGTATACTGCTTTATTAAAGCATTTTATATACACACTGCAAAATTATATTTGAAAAGCCAAAAGGCAAAAGTGGATTTTGAGGAGATTTATGTGATGTACCAAGAATGCATGAAAAATTATTATAAAATCAATAATCCCGATTTGGAAGAGGATTTATTAAATCACATTTTGGAATTTTTCGTTCATTCTTTTGCTTTGCTAGAAACGCTTGGGTTTACACAAATACAGGATAGTTACGAATTTAGACATTATGTCATAAAAGCATTAGAACTTTTAAGAATCATATTAGAAAATAAATCAAAATCGCCCATTCGAGAAACAATTTTTGAAAACTACACCAAAATCATAGTAGAGCAGTGTGATAACTTATTTGTCTATTTTGACCAAAAAACTCAAAAAAGTTGAATTTCATCTTTACAAATATAAATATTTATGATATATAATATGCATAAGGTAGTTTAAATAAAAAGATATAATTTTTAAAATTTTGTAAGGTTTTTAATTGGAAGAATTGGAGGTACAATGAAAACCAAAATTTTGATGGGAATTATATCTTTTATTTTTTTCATATATTCAATCAATACATATGCTATAACAAATGAAGTTTTAGAAGAAAATGAAAAGTTAGAAGATATACCAAAAAATGAAATAACACAAGAAGAAAATACAATGAAAGAACAACAAAAAAATAAAGAAGAAACCTCAAAACTTGTATCAAATGAGCCAGAAGAAAAAAATATAGAATATAAAGGGGCAATGTATTTAGAAAAACCAGCCTTTCAAAAAACATTTACAAGACCAAACGACCGTCAAATCAAAATCGAAGGTTGGGCTGTCTCAAATGACGAAAATAGCACATTGCGAATTTTATTAGACGGAAATCCAATTTCCAATCCACTAACAAGAATCCAAAGAACAGATGTAGACATAATAATATCACCAGCCTATGGAGGAACGAGCACAACTCCACAAGCAGGTTTTCTTGCAGAATTAGATAGTAATGAATTAACAACAGGAAATCACCAAATAAAAATCGAGCAATTTTCCCAAAATGGTACATGTATTGCCTCATGCGAGACTTACATCAATCTTGAAAATACCTCTTATCAAGGTCACATGAACCTAGAAAAACCGACCTACAACACAAATTACATAAAACCAGACGAAGCCAAAATCAAACTCGAAGGCTGGGCAGTCTCAACTGATGCAAACGCAACAATACGAGTATTTCTAGACGGAAATAACGTAGCGACCAATTTACCAAGAAAGCAAAGAAAAGACGTAGACAATATCATAACGCCCAATTACGGAGGAATAAAACTAACACCCAAAGCAGGATTTTCAGGCGAAATCGACATTAGCAACTTAGCACAAGGAACACACAATATGCGCGTAGAAGAAATTTCGCGATTTGGAGATGTAATTGTTACGTATGAAACCACGATAAGAATTACGAATAAGAAATATCAAGGTCACATGAACTTAGAAAAACCAACTTACAACACAAATTACATAAAACCAGACGAAGCCAAAATCAAACTCGAAGGCTGGGCAGTCTCAACTGATGCAAACGCAACAATACGAGTATTTCTAGACGGAAATAACGTAGCGACCAATTTACCAAGAAAGCAAAGAAAAGACGTAGACAATATCATAACGCCCAATTACGGAGGAATAAAACTAACACCCAAAGCAGGATTTTCAGGCGAAATCGACATTAGCAATTTAGCACAAGGAACACACAATGTACGCGTAGAAGAAATTTCGCGATTTGGAGATGTAATTGTTTCATATGAAACCACGATAAGAATTACGAATAAAAAATATCAAGGTCACATGAACCTAGAAAAACCGACCTACAACACAAATTACATAAAACCAGACGAAGCCAAAATCAAACTCGAAGGCTGGGCAGTCTCAACTGATGCAAACGCAACAATACGAGTATTTCTAGACGGAAATAACGTAGCGACCAATTTACCAAGAAAGCAAAGAAAAGACGTAGACAATATCATAACGCCCAATTACGGAGGAATAAAACTAACACCCAAAGCAGGATTTTCAGGCGAAATCGACATTAGTAATTTAGCACAAGGAACACACAATGTACGCGTAGAAGAAATTTCGAGATTTGGAGATGTAATTGTTACGTATGAAACCACGATAAGAATTACGAATAAGAAATATCAAGGTCACATGAACTTAGAAAAACCAACTTACAACACAAATTACATAAAACCAGACGAAGCCAAAATCAAACTCGAAGGCTGGGCAGTCTCAACTGATGCAAACGCAACAATACGAGTATTTCTAGACGGAAATAACGTAGCGACCAATTTACCAAGAAAGCAAAGAAAAGACGTAGACAATATCATAACGCCCAATTACGGAGGAATAAAACTAACACCCAAAGCAGGATTTTCAGGCGAAATCGACATTAGTAATTTAGCACAAGGAACACACAATGTACGCGTAGAAGAAATTTCGAGATTTGGAGATGTAATTGTTACGTATGAAACCACGATAAGAATTACCAACAAAAAATATTTAGGCGAAATGTGCATAGATTCGCCAACTTTTAATCGAGTTTTTGATTTGGGAGAAAATATAGCAGTAAACGGCTGGGCAGTTTCACAAGACGAATATGCAACTGTTGAAATATATGTCGATGGAAACTTCAAAGCAAAAGCAGAAAGGTATTACAGACCAGATGTTGTGTATTACAAAAACAAATATGGTGGCAAAACGCTTAATGAAGGTTTCGGAAAATTAATTAACAGTTCTCAAATTGGAGCAGGAATTCATAAAATCACGGTATATGAAAAATCAAGATATGGTGATATCATTGGTGGAGTAGAAACGCAGATTTCTATCAAACCGCCAATTTTCAATAATCCTACGACTCCTTCCAAACCACAAATCACTCCACCTAATAATAATAATAATAATAATAATAATAATAATTTGTCCAATAATACACCATCTACTTTGACAGCAGGCAAGAAAGGAATTGACGTATCACAGTTTCAAGGCAATATTGATTGGAAAAAAATTGCCAATAGCGGAATTGAATATGCCATGATACGTATTGGTTATCGTGGCTACGGAACAGGAGGTTTTGCGGAAGATACGAAATTTAAAACCAATTTTAGTAATGCAGTAGCAAATGGCTTGAAAGTTGGAGTCTATTTCTATTCTACTGCCATAAATACTCAAGAAGCAAAAAAAGATGCTGAATATGTGATTAGCATTTTAAGAAAATATGGCTATCAAAATCGAGTTTCCATGCCAATTGCAATAGATTTGGAATTAGTCTCAGGGGTCAATACCAGAGACAAAAATGTCAGCAAAGCAATGCGAACTAACATTGCCAATACATTTTGTCAAACCATTGCTAGTTATGGTTATACTCCAATGGTATATGCCTGTAAGTCATTTTTTAATGATAATATGAATGCAAACCAGATTCAATACGATGTTTGGGTAGCACAATACAATGCCAACTGTACGTATAAAGGAAAATATACCATGTGGCAATATACAAGTACTGGAAAAGTCTCTGGAATACAAGGAAATGTGGATTGTAATATTTGTTATAAAAATTATTAAAAATTTTACAAAAAAGTATTGCAAATGCTGTGAAATTATGGTAAAATATAAGTAAGTTAAAATAAAAGGAGAGAATTTATCATGAATAAATTATATAGAATACTTACTATTGTAGTAATTATGGTAATTGCAATCGTAGCTTCCATATTTGTTCAAGTTCAAGCTTTTGAATATACAAATGATGGTGTTATTAAATATGTAACAAGTGCACATGAAATGAATGGAGTAACTTTACAATTAACAACTACAAATGCATTAAGTTTGAAGGGATATTTTTTAGATAATCCAGTATCAGATGAAGAAGCACGTGAAATTATTGATAATTTAGAATTAGCAAGAAAAGCTTTAGAAGATGCAGGAGTTAAAACAACTTCAGAAGTAAGAGGAATTCCGGGACTTCAAGATAAAGTTACAGATTATATTGAAAAAGCTTGTGATGTGGCAGGTTTAACTTTAGTTATTGATACAACAAAGACTCCACTTGAAGTTGGGATTAAACATAATGCAGATAATATCATAACACAAACTTCATATTTTGATATATTTGGTTCAAATGATTTAGATAATCCAGATAAGCCAGTTGACCCAGACGATCCAAACAAGCCAGTAGATCCAGACGATCCAAATAAACCAGTGGATCCAGACGATCCAAACAAGCCAGTAGATCCAGACGACCCAAACAAACCAGTAGATCCAGATGATCCAAACAAGCCAGTTAATCCAGATGACTCAAATAAACCAGTTAACCCAAGTAGACCAGATAATAACAATGGAAATAATGGAAACAGTGGTAGCAATAATGGAAGTACAGATACTACAGGTAGTAGCAATACAGGTACAGTAAGTAAGACAAGTACTGCAAAAAAATTAGTTTATACAGGAAATGATTTTTCTTTAGTAGTTAGAATTGGAGTAGCAATAGTTGCCGTTGCTATCTTAGGTATTGCGGTAAAAAAATATGCAAAATAAAACGTTGAAAATTATCAAAGCAACTATTTTAGCAATAATAGTTGCTTTTTTTATCGTAATGGTAATTTGTTTTATATCAGTAAAATTTGGAAAAGAAAAGTTTCAAATGGCAACCAAATTAATTGATATGACAACCATTCAAACAGATGCAAATGTTGAGAAAAAAGCGCCTGTTTTACAAACTTTTGAAGAAGAACAAGCGACTATATTGCGATATGGTCCAGATTATGGAGAAAATTATGCAACTTTGAAAATTCCAAGTGTTAAGATAGAACTTCCAATTTATTATGGAAAAACAATGGATTTATTAAAAAACGGAGTTGGTCATGATAATTCCTCGTATTTTCCTGGAGAAGGGGGAAGTGTTGTCATGATGGGACATAATTATAGCCGTTTATTGGGAAAATTGCCAAATGTGAAAATTGGTGATTCAGTTCAAGTTGTGACAAATTATGGTGAATTTAATTATACGATTTATCAAACACAAGTTGTAGAGGAGACAGAAACGAATAAAGTACCAATTCAAGCAAAGGAAGAAATATTAATGATTTATACTTGTTGGCCAATCAATAACATTGGATATGCAACACAAAGATTTGTTGTATATGCGAAATAACTTTAGAAGGGAAGAAAAATATGAAAATAGTAAAAGGACTAATCAATACTTTTCTAGCGTTTTTTTTGACCATTGCAATACTTGCCAATTTTATGATTTTGTTGCTTTCCAACATGATATTGAGCAAGGATTATATGCTTGGATTAGTAGAAAAAAATGGATATTATGAAAAGATAGAAACAGATTTAATCAATGGATTTGAGGATTACAAATACCAATCTGGTTTGCCAGATGAAGTGTTTGAGAATTTATATGCGCCAAGTGAACTAAAAAAGGATATTGATTCAATTTTTAAAAATATTTATGAGGGAACAGAAGTCACGAATAGTTCGCAAAATGTAAGAACCAAAATAACAGAAAATATGAATCGATATTTGACTGAAAATAAAATTACTTTAACAAGCCAAATGCAAAAAAATGTAGAAGATTATCAAGATTTAATGGTAGAGGTTTATGAAAATAAGGTAAATTCGGCTTTTCGTTATGTAAAAGATGCAAATTCTGTGGTAATGAAACTACAAAAGACAGTAGAGATTGTAAAATGGATTGCAATAGGTGGGCTAATTGGTATTTTAATGATAGCGTTATTATTAAATTTGAAGAGTTTGTGGCTTTTGGTAAGCGTGATAGGAAGTAGCGTGTTGGCTTCGGGTATTGTATTGGAACTCGTAAATTTTACGATTGATAAAAATATTGATATTGATAATATTTTGTTGTTTGCTCAAAGTTTTAGTGATTTGTTGAAATTTATTATGTATGATGTTTTATCAAAGATTCATTTTTATGGAATTTTAGCAATTGTATTGGGCATTGTGGGGATTATTATGGGAAATTATAAGCGATTCCAACGAGAAGAATCTTAATATTTTAGTAAAAAATAAAGGGTGGTTATTTTAAACCAACCCTTATTTTTATTCCCTTTTCGGAAAGATGTTCCTATTGCATAAAACTTGAAGTTACTTGCTTTTTCTATGAAATCTGATTGCCAGAACCACACACATGATAATTCCTGTCAAAAATGGAATAGCAGATAAAAATGCAATGCTGGCAGGAGCACTAAAACCACGATGTTCAATACCACAAAGCATACCACGATAGTTATAGGCAACTACAAAACACATAATGTCTGATAGTACAACTGCAAGTGCCGTGAATAAATAACTCCATTTTTTCATACAACCACACTCCTTCTAAATTTTGCTTTATATATTTGACAATAAAATATTTACCAGCCACCCGCAATGTATATTTATTGCTTCATTTTCATTGGGTACACAATTCCGAAAAGGGAGTATTTTTATTTTTACGTATGATTTGACTTTTTGTAATTGACAATTGGTTCTTCATCATCAAATTTATAGTGTGAGTTGAATAAATTATCTTTGACAGGTTCTGTATCAAGATCGTTATTTTCTTCGTGTTTTTGCTCGTGAATATTAATGCCATTTGTAAATTTTGAGAAATTATAGGTTTTAATTTTTTGCGTTTCTTTGTATTTGGATTCCAAGAAGTCAACTTTTGCTCTACCAGAAATATTTTTACCTTTTAAATCTTTTGTTTTGTAAACAATCATTTTGAAAGGTAAAGCTTGAACTTGCCCTGATTTGATATTTTCTTTCCAATCCCATTTGATTTGCCTATAATTAGAATTATATTCAATTTTATTAGTATCATAATCATTGAAGAATTTCCATTCACGATGGTCACCAAATTCTCTTTCCCACCAATCATTTTCGTCACGTGTGTTGTTTCCAAATACGATTTTGGTTGTACTGTTGGCAAGCATGGTGGTTTTGAAGGCCTCATTGTTTGAAAATTGTGATAAGTTTTGAGCAGATACAATTGCGCCAACACGATATTTTCGATATAATGTGAAAATATCTTCTGTTGCATTACAAACAAATGGATAAAATTCATCAATGTATAAAAAGTGAGGAATACGTGTTTTTTCAGTTCCGGGTCTCGATAACACAGAATATTGCATTAACAATAAGATGAATAAACCAAAAGCTTTATGAACATTCGCTCCTAAATCACCGCGACGTGTGCATACAAGTACGATATCTCCATTTTTTAATACGTTGTCATAATTGATATTGTGTGTTTGATTGCATAAAATATTTCGTACACCAGGATAACGAAGCAGGTTTTCTAATTGAGCAGCGGCAGCTTGAAGATTTTTTGCCGTCAAATCTCTGCCAACAGCGTTTTTATAGAATGTTTTTTCAAAATAACCTAATTGAATGGTATATTGCTGGGCTAAATCTGGAATTTGTTTCATTTGTTCTGCCATTTCTTCGATTAAATCAAAGTTGTTTAATAGTTTTAGTAAATCGTCTAAAGTAGGCAAATTATTCTCGTGTAGAATTGGATACATTTCTTTTAATAAAAGAGTAATATTTTCAACCGCTTGTGTTACTACATTTTGATTAAAAGCGATGTTAGAAGATACATAAGATTGGTTGTATTCAATATTGGTATCATACATTCTTTTTAAAATCGATGAAATCGCTAGTGCAGTTTTCATTGGATCTTTAAAGGCAAAAGGGTTTAAGCCAATGGAGTTAGGATTATTAGGGTCGATAATGTGATAGTTTAATCCAAAATTATCTGCAACTTCTATGACGTGAGAAAGAGATTCGTAGTCTGGAGCTAAATAAGTAAGTCCTAAATCTTTGTAAACCGAATTTTCGGCTTCATACGAAAAAGTAAGTTTTGATACATATGCTTTGAAAACTTTTTCTTTTGTTGAAATAGGAGTGAGCATATTCAAGGAAAAGTTTTCGTTGATGTAATCGTTGGTATAAGGGCAATTTAGGTTCGCTAAACCAGTGCGCAATGCTGTAAAACCAATTTCTTTAGAAGCTTCTTTTAAAAAATATTTTTTCTCCATATCGCGAGCAATCATTGGTTCAAAAATCATGGAAGTTTTTCCAGAACCAGAAGTTCCAATGATTAGAGTTGATTCATAACGTCTGTTTTCTGGAATTTTAATCACAGAATTGGAATCATAATCTTTACAAAGAACCATTTCGCAAGTGTAAGGTCCAGTTCCTTCTTTTTTGTTGGATAAATCAATTCCTTTGTAATCAAAAATTGAATCTCGAACATCTTTTATATCGTTAACTTTTATGTAGAAGTACTTAAACAATGGATAGAATGAGCAAATTGGCACATACCATGCTAAAGCAGAAAAGGCAGGTCGAATGAGATCCATAAAAGTACTAATAATGTAACTATAATTTGGAACAGAAAACAACAGTAACCAACCGAAGTTTATTGGCCCATTGGATGAGCATAGATATAGAGACGATGTATAATACAGTTGTATACAAATATAAAAATGATAGTTTTATGTTCTGATGAGTTACAAATTTGGATGCATAGGAAAAATAAAATGCAAAAATAGGGCAAGCTAAAGCTAAGGTATATTTTACAGGTCCCCAATAAGATACGGATATTCCTGAAAAACCAATCAATAAAATTTCTACCACTCGATCAATGACAATATAAATTGAAAAAAGGGTTAAAATATAAGTTGCAAAAGTATTTCGATCGGTTTTTAATTTTTTTAAGAATTTATCAATATATTTCACGCGTTTTCACCACTTTCTAATTTTAAATAATTTTCTACTTATATATACTATTATCTAACAAAATCCGAAAAAAAACAAGGGGTTTTGCGAAAAAAGATAGATTTTATTTAAAAAATATGTCTTAACTTAAGTTTTTGAGAATAATTATTAAAAAGTATTGAAAGATTTTGAGAAAAACAATATAATATAATTTAAAATAAAAAGAGGTAAAAACGATGTCAAAAACAAAAAAAGAAGGTTTTATGCAAGGGGTTCTTGCACTAATGTGTTCACAAGTGATTATTAAAATTTTAGGGTTAGTCTATAGCATGTATTTGACAAACCGCGAAGGCTTCGGGGATAACGGAAATGCCATTTATATGAGCGGATATCAAGTGTATGCATTGCTTCTGACATTGTCTTCGATTGGTGTACCAAACGCGATTTCAAAGTTGGTTTCAGAAAAATTAGCAATAGGGGATAGAAAAGGGGCAGACAGAATTTTTAAAATTGCTTTTGTAACTTTTGCTTTTATTGGATTTGTAGGAACGCTTTTATTGTATTTAGGTGCAGGTGTCATTGCTACTAATTGGCTTCAAATTCCAGAAGCAGAATACACACTTATGACACTATCACCAGCTATTTTCTTTGTATCCATTTCCTCTGTAGTAAGAGGCTATTTTAATGGAAGACAGAAAATGTCTGCAACTGCCAAATCGCAAACCGTAGAACAAGTTTTTAAAACAGCGCTGACTATTATTATTGTAGAAATTGTTGCGATTTGTACCAAAGTAGATACAGAATTGATGGCAGCAGGAGCCAATTTAGCAACGACTTTTGCAACTTTTCTAAGTTTTTCTTATATTTATGCTTTATACAAAATGAATCGTGCAGAAGAAGCCAAAACGTTAGAAAAAAATTTAAAAACTACAAAAGAAAGTGCCAAATCCATTATCAAAAAGATTTTGGCAGTTTCAATTCCTATTTCTTTGAGCTCATTAATTTCTGCTGTTAACAAAAATATTGATTCTGTAACAGTTGTTAGAATTTTAAAACCACTCATTGGAGAAGCGACTGCCAAAGCCAAATATGGAATTTTAAGTTCCAAAGTCGATATTCTAACTTCAATGCCACTTGCGTTTAATATCGCGTTTGCAACAGCATTAGTGCCTGCTATATCAGGAGCCAAAGTAAAAAACGACATGGAAACAATTAACAAACGATTACGTTTTTCAATTTTAATTACAATTTTAATTGGATTGCCATGCACATTTGGAATGTTTATGTATGCTACTCAGATTTTGGAATTATTATTTCCTAATGCCAGCTCGGGCGGACCATTACTTGCTATTTCTGCTTTTACTATTATTTTTACTGTGCTTGCTCAAACCATCAATGGAGCTTTGCAAGGTTTAGGAAAAATAAGGGTTCCAGCCATTGCGTTGGGATGTGGCGTAGTTGTGAAATTAATTGCTAATTTGTTGCTAATTCCAATCGAAGGAATTTATGAAAATGGGGCAGCTATTGGTTCTGTGCTTTGTCATGTGGTGTCATTTACGATTGTGTATCATGTGTTAAAAAGAACGGTAAAGTTGGATTTTCACATTAGCCAAATGATTGTAAAACCACTGATTGTGACAATTCTTATGGCGATTATTTCTTATGCAGGATACAAGGGAATTTTGATTTTAGGTTTGTCTTCTACAATTGCTACAATCATAGGAATAATAATTGCTGTATTGGTATATGCTATATTTGTGATTTTATTTAAAATTTTATCCAAAGAAGACATTGCTATGTTACCAAGTGGAGACAAAATTTATCAAATTTTGCAAAAATTGAAGATTTATCAATAGGCTAAAGTCTTTAAAAATCAATGTTTTGAAAGTATCACACTACAAAAAGATTGAAAAATAAACAAAAAAACCAAAATAATTTCAAAAAAAGAAGGATTTTGCCTAAAGTTGGCGAATAAAAGAATTAGTAGAGCAAAAAAATCTACACTATTTAAAAACTATTAGGAGGTATTTTAAAATGAACAAAGCTGAATTAATCGCAGCAATCGCTGCAAAAACAGGAGCAACTAAAAAAAGTGCAGAGGAAGCAGTAAACGCATTTATCGATGTCGTTACTGAGACATTAAAAAAAGGAGATAAAGTTCAATTAGTTGGATTTGGTTCTTTTGAAGTAATCAAAAGAGCAGCTAGAAAAGGAAGAAACCCACAAACAAAAGAAGAAATCAAAATTCCAGCTTCAAAAGCTCCAAAATTCAAAGCTGGTAAAGCATTAAAAGATTTAGTTAATAAAAAATAAGAAAAAATAAATGAAAAAACAAGGTCATGAAAATGACCTTGTTTTATCTTAAATTGAAAAATACCGATTATTTTTCACATTCGCAATCTGGCTCGAATGGAGCATCACAGCAAAGGTCAACACCTTTTAAGCATTTTCCTTCTTTTCTGCAGTGTTTGCAAATTTTAACGTGTTCTACACGGTTTGCCCAAATGTTGATAGCATATTTTTTGTCTGGACAAAGTGGTCCGAAAACAAATTCACCATCTTTATTTGTAAATGTGTGAGAAACTGGTTTTCTGTCGTGTTTTGTTACTTCGATTAATTTAACAACAGCATCTTTAATTGGTTCATTACAAGAATCTTTTACAATACCATAAATGACATTTCTACGATCTTCTTCTACATTTATTTCCAAATCAAATTGTTTGCCAGCCTCAACAAAACCATCAATATCAATGATGTGTTTTTTGTCGTATTCAAAATCTAAATCCATATCCATAAAAAATCAATCCTTTATTTTAAATTTGGGAGTACTCCCTTAATTAATATTATGTAAAAGGAAGAAAAAAGGGAACTGTTTTTTTAGAAAAATATTGCAAAATGTTTACTTTTGTAATATAATATAAAAATCAAGAATAAAATGGAGAAAATTATGCAAAATATGGTAATAGGAATTGAAGGGCTAGTGGGTAGTGGAAAAACCACTATATGTCGTGAATTATTAAAAAAAATACCCAATACAGTATTGCTAAATGCAGGAAATTTATATCGAGCCATTGTTTATACAATGTTGAAAAATGGGGCAACACTTGCCAATCTAAAAAGAAGTGGAAAAAATCTAGACATCCGAGAAATGATTGATTTATTAAAGATAGAAATTAAAGTGGAAAATCAAGAGACAGTGGTATATTCAAATGGAGAACGTTTAGAAGAAGAAGATTTGCAATCCAAAGAGACTTCTTTAGCAGTTTCTGAAGTAAGCAATACGGCTGATAACCAAAAAGCTTTTGGCTTTGTTTATGAATTGGTAGAACAGCTAAAAAAGCAGTATCATGTTATTTTTTCAGGAAGAGCAATCATGAAGATTTATCCAAAATGCGATTATCATTTTTTTGTGATTGCTGATTTAGATAAAAGAGTAGAAAGAAAATGCATGCAATACAAAAATCGAGAAAAAGAGCAAGAAATTCGAAACAATATTATAAAAAGAGATGAATTGCAACGCAGTAGTGGCTTTTATGAATACGATCCCATTACCATAGAAATCGATGTAACGAATTGTGAAACAATAGAAGATTCAACCAATCAGGTTTTACAAAAAATAAAAATTGCGGAAAATGTGTGAAAAAGGAGGCTGATAAAATGGAATACATAAATGAAAAGTTGGAGGAATTTAATCAGTATTTAGCAGGCAGAAAAGTAGCTGTCATAGGCTTAGGGGTAAGTAATTTACCTTTGATTGATTATTTATACAATGTAAAGGCGAAAGTAACTGTTTTTGACAAAACAGATGTAAAAGATATGAGCAGAACAATATTGAAAAAAATTACAAATTATGGAATGGGCATGTCATTTGGAGAAAATTATCTAGAAGAATTAGTTGGATTTGATTTAATTTTCCGTTCACCAAGTTGTTTGCCAACAACGCCAGAATTAGTAGCAGAAGCAGAGCGTGGAGCTATTATCACAACCGAAGTAGAAATGGTCATTGAATTATGTCCTGGGAAAGTCATTGGAATTACAGGAAGCGATGGAAAAACCACCACAACAACGCTGATTTCCGAAATTTTGAAAGCCAAAGAATATAATGTATTTTTAGGTGGAAATATTGGAACGCCACTATTTACTAAAATTTCAGAAATGACGCCAGATGACATGGTTGTTCTAGAGCTGAGCAGTTTTCAATTGATGGATATGAAAATTAGTCCACACATTAGCGTCATTACAAACATTACGCCAAATCATTTAGATAAACATACCGATATGGACGAATATATCCATGCGAAAAAGAACATTTTCAAATATCAAACCGAAAATGATTTATTGGTTTTAAATTACGATAATGAAATCACCAAAGGTTTTGAAAAAGAAGCACCGGGAAAAGTCATGTTTTTCAGCAGTAAGGACAAAATTCCAAATGGTTATATTGTAGATGATCAAAAAATTAAATATTGTGAAAATGGATTAAGAAGTCATATTTTAGATACCAAAGAAATGATTCTTCGTGGAACGCATAATTTTGAAAATGCATCGGCTGCGATTATTGCTACAAAAGATTTGGTAGATATGAAAACAGCTTGTGAGACGATTTTAAAATTCAAAGGTGTGGAACATCGATTGGAATTAGTTTTGGAGACAAAAGATAGGATTAAATGGTACAACGATTCAGTTAGTTCAAGTCCTACTAGGACAATGGCAGGCTTAAATGCATTTTCTTTAAGGAATATCATTTTAATAGCTGGTGGATACGACAAAAATTTAGATTATACACCACTTGCCAAGCCAATTGTAGATAACTGCAAAGAGTTGATTTTATTAGGAGACACTAGCACAAAAATAGAAAAAGCAGTCAAAGAAGAATTAAAAAAGCAAGACAAAAAAATGAAAATTCATAAATGTACAGATTTAAGACAAACTGTTGAAGTCGCAAAAGAAATTGCTGTACAAGGCGATATTGTGCTATTTTCGCCAGCTAGTGCAAGTTTTGATATGTTCAAAAATTTTGCAGAGCGTGGGAAATTGTTTAAAAAGTATGTAAAAGAGATTGCGAAAAATTAGCAAAAAACTCCTTTTTTTGAAAGGAGTTTTTTTGCCATAAAGAATAGTTTAAAAGTACAAAGACACAATTTAAAGCGTTTTTAAAAAAATTAGAGATAAATGAATAATAGCCAAGAAATGCTAAAAAAATGAGAAGAAATTGAAAAACTAAAATAATTTTTATTTTTTGTCTTCTTATTTTTAAATCTTCATTGACAACCAACTTTTTATATGATATAGTAAGCCTGTAAACGTTGAAAAGGAAAAGTAGGTTAGAGGTTATTAAAAGAGAGGATTAGTCATAGGCTGAAAGCTAATCTTAACAAACATTTCTGAAAAACTACCTTGGAGTTTCTATTTGAAAGAATAGCGTGTGAGCTGCGATAAAGGCTAAAATTAAGTTAAAAATTAGGATGGAACCGTGCAAGCACTCCTATAGATGATTAGTCTATAAGAGTGCTTTTTTGAGTTTTGGGAGGAAAATAAGATGAAAACAATAATTTTAACTGGTGCTAGTGATGGACTTCGGAAAAGAATTTGGAAAATTATGCGTTGAAAATCAGATTAACGTAATTGCACTTTGCCGAAAAAAGCCAGATTATGAATGTATATTTCTAAAAACAGATTTAACAGATGAAAATTCAATGCTCAATACTTGTCAAAATATTCAAAAAAATTACAATCATTTTAATGCACTAATTAACTGTGCAGGAATTCCAAGTATTCAAAAATTGGATCAGGTTACTTATCAAGAATTAGAAGATTTAATGAAAGTCAATAGTATGGCACCAATGTTTTTGGCTAGTCAATTCATAAACTTGATTAAGAAAAATGAAGCAGATATTTTAAATGTAGGTTCAACAGTTGGAACCAAAGAAGGTTATTCTAACCAAATGGCGTATACAACTTCCAAATGGGCAATTCGTGGAACCAGTTACAATTTACAACTAGAATTGAAAAAAACGAATTGCAGAGTTATTCAATTTAATGTTGGTGGAATGAATACGAAAATGCATGAAAAATACAATGGCACAAAAATAGAAAATCCAGACGAATGGATGAATCCAACAGATATTGCAAATATAATGCTTTATATCTTAAACTTGCCAAAAAATATCGAAATCAGTGAAATAACTATTAATCGAAAAAATATAAAATAAAGGGGGAATTTTTATGTTTAAAATCAAATTAGGAGGCGGAAAAACGGCGGAAGTCGAAGAAAGTATGTATTGGCACACGACTTCGCATATTATGGCTCAAGCAGTAAAAAATTTATTTCCAGAAGCAAAATTAGCTATTGGTCCAGCGATTGAAAATGGATTTTATTATGATTTTGATGTGGAAAAGCCGTTTTCTGAAGAGGACTTAAAAGCAATCGAAGAGGAAATGAAAAAAATTATCAAGGAAAATTACGAACTTGAGAGAGTTGAATTGCCAAAAACAGAAGCAATTGAGTTAATGAAAGAGAAAAATGAGCTATATAAAGTAGAATTAATTGAAGATTTACCAACAGGAGAAGTGATTTCTTTCTACAAACAAGGGGATTTTACGGATTTATGCAGAGGACCACACTTACCATCTACAGGATGTGTTAAGAGCGTAAAACTATTATCTTCTTCAGGAGCATATTGGAAAGGAGATGAGCATAATAAAATGTTACAAAGAATTTATGGAATTTCTTTCCCAAAGGCAAGCCAGTTAGAAGAATATTTACAAAAGCTCGAAGAAGCGAAACAAAGAGATCATAGAAAATTAGGAAAAGAGTTAGATTTATTTTGCTTTTCAGACTATGTAGGAGGAGGGTTGCCACTTTATACACCAAAAGGAACGATTGTAAAAGAAGAATTACAAAAAGAAGTAGAGAAAATATGTAGACAATATGGATTCCAAAAAGTAAGTTGTCCCTCTTTAGCAAATATTAGTTTATTTGAAACTTCAGGGCATGCACAAAAATTCAATGATGAATTATTTAGAGTAAACTCACCAAAAGGACATGAATTTGTACTAAAACCAGTTCAATGTCCACATCATACGCAAATTTATGCTTCAAAACTTAGAAGTTACAAGGATTTACCAATTCGCTATATGGAATCAGATAAACAATATAGAGCAGAGCTTCAAGGTTCAGTTGGAGGACTTTCTAGAGTATATGCCATTACCATTGAAGATGGACATTCGTTCTGTCGCATTGACCAAGTAAAAGACGAAATTATTAATATGTGCAATATTATTCGAGATTTCTATACCAAAATAGGACTTTGGGAGGACCACTGGGTATCTTTGTCAGTCAGAGATTATGAACATCCTGAAAAATATATTGGAAGTAAAGAAGATTGGGATTTGTGTGAGCAAATGTTGCAAGAAATATCAGACGAATTGAAGTTAGATGCCAAAAGATGTGAAGGAGAAGCAGCATTGTATGGTCCTAAATTAGATTTTATGTTTAAGGATGCTTTAGGTAGAGAAGTTCAAATTCCGACTGTTCAAGTTGATTTTTCTACCCCAAAAAGATTTGGATTATTCTATATTGATGAAAAAGGAGAAAAACAAGCCCCTGTTATGGTTCATAGAGCCATATTAGGCTCTTATGAAAGATTTTTGGCTTTGGTTTTAGAACAATTCAAAGGTGCTTTCCCAGTGTGGCTTGCTCCAGTACAAGTGAAAGTTATGCCGATTTCAGACAATCAATTAGAATATGCCAAAAGTGTAGTAGAAAAATTACAAGAGGAAGGAATTCGTGTGGAATTGGATGGTAGACAAGAAAAAATTGGTTACAAAATCCGTGAAGCACAATTACAAAAAATTCCATATATGTTGATTTTGGGTGAAAAAGAAGTAGAAGCTAAGAACATAGGTGTGCGTTCGAGAAAAGAAGGCGATGTGGGAGCGATGGAAGTAGACCAATTTGTCCAAAAAGTAAAACAAGAAATCCGAAATTATATAAGATAATTCAAATTTTTGCATACTCCTTACAATACTTGCATACATTTAAAAAACAGCTTTAAGGAGTGAATAATATGCGAATCATAAATTTAGGAAAACATAGAAAAGCACTAAAAATAATACTAGCTTTATTTTTAGTGCTTAATATTTTTATTTTTGTCATGTCCAAAACATTTGCGATGCAACATTATTATGATTTAGATTTTACAACTGGAATGGTAACTACCACAACACTCAATGTCAGAAGTGGACCAAGCACAGACCATGACGTCATTACAACGGTTCGAAAAAACGAATATGTTCGTATTTTTGCAGGAATTGGGAATTGGTATATTGTGCAAATTGAAGGAGATTATGTCGGAGCAGTGAGCCAAAAATATATCAAACCAATTTATCCAAATACCAATAAGGCAGATTCTAATACAAATTCAGGACCAACCAATTCTACACTTACAGCCGATGAGCAAGAAGTTTTTAATCTGATTAATCAGCAAAGAGCAAGCAATGGGTTATCTGCTTTAAAAATAGATTTAGAAGTGCAAAGAGTAGCGAAAATTAAGGCACAAGATATGGTAGACAGCAATTACTTTTCGCATAATTCGCCCACATATGGTTCACCATTTGATATGTTAAACAGTTTTAAAGTATCCTACAAAACTGCGGCGGAAAACATTGCAGGAAATTCTAGCAATAGTGCAGCAGTAACTGCTTGGATGAATTCAGCAGGACATAAAGCCAATATATTAAATAGTTCTTACAATTATACAGGAATTGGAGTGGTTCGTAGTCCTACTTATGGAAAAATATATGTGCAAATGTTTGTTGGGAAGTAAAAAATTGAAAATTTTAAATAAAGGTATTGACAAAATAGGAAAAATATACTATACTAATTAAGTAACAAATTGGAATTTGCAAAAGAGAGGAAAGAATATGAAATATAAATATATTCAAATTCGGGCACCGACATATTTATGAAAAAACGTTTTCTTTAGAAAGAAATGATTTTTTGGCTAAAATATGAAAAGTGAAAGGAGACTGGAATTATTGAAAGAGAGGATTCGGTCACCAACAATAAACAACTTGTAAAATTATTATCTTGTTTACTAGAAAATAGGCACTTTTGTAAAAGTGCTTATTTTTGTTTTTTTATAAAATCTGCTTGACTTTTTTTGCATAACAACATACAATAAAAACAATAATAATCAAAAAGGAGGATAAAAATTATGCCACTTGTTACAACAAAAGAAATGTTTGAAAAATCAATGAAAGAGCATTTTGCAATTGGTGCTTTTAATATTAATAATATGGAATTTATACAAGCCATTACCGATAGCGCCAATGAAGCAAAATCACCTGTTATTTTGCAGGTTTCTTCTAGTGCGATTAAATATGCGAGAATGAATTATTTAGTTAATATGGTAAACGCCGCAGTTGAAACAACGAATATTCCGATTGCTCTTCATTTAGACCATGGACCAGATTTTGAAACTTGTAAAATGTGTATTGACGCAGGCTTTACATCGGTTATGATTGACGGTTCAAAATATGATTTTGAAGAAAATGTAGCAATCACCAAAAAAGTAGTAGAATATGCCCATTCAAAAGGCGTTGTTGTAGAAGCAGAATTAGGAAAATTAGCGGGAGTAGAAGATGATGTAAATGTTGCAGAAGATGACGCACGTTATACCGATCCAGAGCAAGCCAAAGAATTTGTAGAAAGAACTGGATGTGATTCGTTAGCCATTGCCATTGGTACGAGTCACGGAGCCTATAAATTCAAAGGAGATGCCAAATTAAGATTTGATATTTTAGCCCAAATTAAAGAAAAATTGCCAAATACCCCAATTGTTTTGCATGGTGCTTCTTCTGTTATTCCAGAATTAGTAGAAATGTGTAACAACAATGGAGGTGATATTCCAGGAGCCAAAGGTTGTCCAGATGAAATGTTAAAACAAGCAGGACAGTCAGGTGTTTCTAAAATCAATGTAGATACAGACTTAAGATTAGCCATGACAGCCCAAATTAGAAAAGTATTTAAAGAAGAACCAGCTGTATTTGACCCACGTAAATATTTAGGAGCAGCGCGAGAGGAAATCAAAAAAACAGTTTTGCATAAAATGAAAGATGTATTTATGTCTGCGAATAAAGCGTAATATGTAGAATAATGTCGAGAAAAGGAATACGAAAAATATTGACAGAATGACAAAAATAGAGTATAATCACAATAGCAAAAGATAAAAAAGAGTGCATAGAAAACAAAAAATAAAACCAGAAGAGTGTGAGTCTTCTGGTTTTTTTTGTCAGCTATTTCATTAAAGCAAGAATTGCGATAATAATCATAGCTATGACTTTTAGGAAAGAGTGCATAGAGTCACCACCTTTCTGCCCAAATTATGTATGACTAAAAAGGCAAGATAATTATAATACAAACGTAAATAAAAAGTCAAGACACTATTTTACAAAATTCTACATTATTTTACAAATATAGTTTTGAAGTTAGTATAGATAACAAGTCCAGGTTTTCCGCCAGGTGATTTTTTGACAAATTTTGCTTTGGTAAAATCGACTGGAACGTTGGAGCTAAGTTTTGCTTTACTGTTTTCTTTGGCAAGTTTGGCACATTCTGAAAGGACATTTTCGGGGATTTCAAGATTTTCTGGATTGGACAATAAAATGTGGCTTCCATGAATTTTTTGTGTGTGAAACCATAGGTCATTTGGTTTTGCAAATTTGAGACTTAAATAATCATTTTGGACGTTATTTTTGCCAATGTAAACAGTAAAACCATCTATAGTTGTACTTTGCAAATGAATTTGTTTTTCTTTTGGTTTCTTTTTGGAAATTTTATTTTTTTGCTTTTTTTGAAAATCCTTTTTGGTGATAACATTTTCTTCTATTTCGGAATAGATGTCAAGAATGTCATCAATGCATTTCGCATTTTCGATGGAAAAAACGATACTTTCAATGTAATCTAATTCTTTTTGGGCTTCTTGTTTTTGCTTAGTTACGATGACAAGTGCGTTTTTTAATTTGTTGTATTTTTTAAAATATTGATTAATATTTTTTTGAATATTGACTTTTTTGTCAAGTGGAATAGTGATTGGTGCGTTGTTTTCATAATAATCTTCAAGTATTATTTGCGTTTGATTTTCAGCGCCATTGATTTTGTATAAATTGGCTGTGAGAAGTTCACCATATTTGCGGTAAATATCCATATTTTCACATTCTTGTAGTTTTCGATTGATATTTTCTAATTTTTTGTATACTTTTTTTAGATTTCCCGAAATAATACGAAGAAGGTTGTTGCGGGAAGTAAGAAAAGTAGATTTTTGCTCTTTTTTATAGTAGAATTCGTCAAGCGAAGAATTGATGCTTTTTTCTGAAAAATCTGGAACGATAAAATAGTCATTTTCCAATATTTTTAGGCTAATTTGATTGGTGCCAAAATGAACCAAAATGGATTGTAAGGTTTCATAAATTTTGATTAAATCTTGATTGGAATAATGGTTGCAATCTATATTTAATGAAAATAGTGTATTTTTTACAAAATTTTTACTAAATCCAATCAAAGAATTTGGCAAAATTTCGAGCAAATTTTGCTGATTAACAAATTGAATAAAGGATTCAGCAGATGAAATAGCTAAAAAACTATTTTTGGCTATTTTGGCAAACTCAAATGGGTTGGCAGGTAAATAAGGTTCAAAATGTTTTAAAGAGTCAATGATAATATTATTTTCATTTGTTAAAATAATGTTGCTTTGTCTACTCATGATTTGAATGAAAAGTTTGCGAATGACAAGATCGTTTAGTTCATTGTAGGTTTCAAATTTTATTTGGACGGTTCGTTCTAAATCATAATTAGAAATGTCAATGATTTTGGCGCCAATTAAATATTTTCTTAAAAGCATACAAAAATTAGGGGCAGTTTGTGGATTTGGTTTAGTGTGCGAGGTTAGATGAATTCTGCAATAATCGGGATTGGCAGAAAGGAGCAGGGTGTAATTTTGTTGGTTATAAATGTTGAGAATGACTTCGTTTTTGGTGGGTTGAAAAATTTTATTGATTTTTCCACCGATTAAAGTTCGCTGTAGTTCGGTAAGAACAGCTTTGGTTGTAATTCCATCAAAGGCCATAGATAGGTTTCTCCTTTAAAATTATTTTGTTCTATTTTATAATGGAGAAAGAGGAAAAGTCAAGATTTTTAAAAATTTTTCAAAAAAATGTAGACAACAAAATAAATTTGTGGTAATATAAAAAAGTAATTTAAATAAAGAGTTGCCTGAGTGGCGGAACTGGCAGACGCACACGACTCAAAATCGTGCGGGAAACCATGTGGGTTCGAGTCCCACCTTAGGCACCAACGACGTATCTGTTCGAACTAAATTGAACAGATAGATACAAAAATCAATCAGAAAATAAAATCTGGTTGATTTTTTGTTGCCTAAATACTACTGATTATACATTTGTTCAATATCAATAATTCCTTCGAAAAAGTTTAAGTTTCTTATTATAGTAATATCATAATTCTTATTAAAATTATGAAAGTGTTCAATTTGTTTATTAAGTTTGAATTTATTTTTATTTACATCAATATCAACACTCACTTCAATTTTATTTTTTATGTATAAATAGGCTTTATCCCCAATGTTAACCTTCGATTTATCTTCTCTAAAAATTGCTATATCAGTATAAGTATTATTTATTCTAGTATACATTTGATTATAATGACTAATACAATAATTACCATAAGTAAAAAACAATTCATTATTAGCTTTAACAATGGGATATAACTTATAATTTTTTCTTCCATTTTCAGTATGCCCATAACTTACTAATATAAAATCCTCTATGATACATTCTATTGGGGTTGTATTAAGAAAATATTTGGCTCTACTAATATGCATTTTATAAAATACAATATCAACAATTACAAATATAATTGCTGAGAATGTGAAAATAAGTATTTTTATATTAATTTCTTCAGAAAGTTCACCAAGTAAAAAGTTTAAAAAAAGTAATTGTACTATTTGTAACATAAAAATTATAAAAAAAGCAATAATTTTAGTCTTTATAATATTTAAAATATTTTTATTTTGTTTCTTCATTTGTTTACCACCTCATTTTGATAAATCATATCATATATTTATATTTTTATCAATAACATTTGAAAGTTTATAAACTTTATGTTAAAAAATCCAATCAATAATTTTTTCAACCGATTCATAGAAATACAATTTTCAAGAAATAAATTTTCTATTGCATAAATAATCGAAAATTGGAAAAAAATACTATTAATATTTAAGGAGAAAATCATGAAATTATTGATTGGTATTTTTTTTAGTCTGATTTTGGCTTTTTTAACTTCAAAATTAAAAATAAACGTATTGTATTTGCAAAAAGAGAAAAACTCATTTCCTATAAGTTTTAAGGTGAAAATAGGTTTTTATTTGTTTGGTTTTGTTAAATTATTTGGCATCATCTTTCAAGAAGATGGATTTCACGTTTTATGTTTTTCCTTTCCTTATAATAAGTTAAAAATCGATCAAGATAGCATTAAAATTTTGAAGGATTTTTCTGTAGTTGATTTTTTTAAATTATTAAATATGAAATTAGACAAGTTAAATTTTCAATTAAAAATTGGAAGTGAAGATATGATTCTAACAGTATTTTCTGTGTTTGCTATTTCTACTTTTTTAAGTATTCTATCTGCCAAAAATAGAAAACAGATTAATTTAAAAAATTTTTATTATAAAATCACCCCCGTATATCATACGAATTTACTAGATTTTAAAATTTCCTTGAAAATTTCTATCAAAATTTCTCATATCATACGAACCTTATCTTTTATAAAAAAACGTCCAAAACAAACAAAAGACTATCATTTTCATATAAGAAAAGTACCAATTAAAATTTAGTTTTTTGGTATAAAAATAGATTTTTGGCAAATAATACTGTTAGATTTTAAGTAAAATTAAAGGCTAAAATGGAAATTAAAGAAAGTGAGCGTGAAAAATATGAATGATAGTCACCCAATCGAAGGATTAATGAAAACGGCGATGAATAGCATTAAAGATATGGTAGATGTCAATACGATTATCGGAGAGCCGATTGAAACGACCAATAATATGGTTATTATACCAATTTCAAAAGTATGCTTTGGCTTTGCTGCAGGTGGAAGTGAGTTCAATAGTGAAACCGTTAATGAATATAAGAAAAAGGACAAAGAAGAGGAAGCCAAATATCGTTTGCCATTTGGTGGTGGAAGTGGGGCAGCAGTTAGTATCAGTCCAGTCGCTTTTATTGTGGTTATGCAAGATTCCATTAAAGTATTGCCAATTGAGCATACTTCTGCAATTGATAAATTAATTGATTATGTGCCAGATTTAATGCAAAGAATTAATACAGTCATTAACAAAAATATTGATATTAAGATAAAAGAAAAAGAAGACCAAAAAGAGCAACAAAAACAAGAAGAAAAAGCGCCCGAAAAAGTTACCAATATTGAAATTGAGTATGACACAAATGTAACTCCAAGTGAATATTTAGAAGATGAATAAAATAAAAAAGAAATTCATAACAAAAAAATTTGTTTTTGAATTTCTTTTTTTGTAAAAATGTGATAAAATAATAAAAAAATAAAAGGGGAAAATTATGATCGTGAACAAATCCAAAAAACAAATCCAATCACCAGAAGAAGTCGTACAAATCTGCAAGAAGTATTTTAATCAAGAAAGAAAGAGTGTATTTTTATTAACATTGATAGTTGGGATAATAGCGCATTTTTTGTTGCTCTCAAAATTAATATTAAGTCAAGATGGTCTATTAAATGGAATTCATTATACCGCAGGGGGGTATGAGGCAAGTATTGGAAGATGGGGAATTAATCTATTTGATTCACTACGAAACAATATTGCCGTTCCTTTCATTACTACTTTAAATTCCATTCTAATTATGGGATTTATCAACCTTCTTGTAATTGATTTATTTGAAATAAAAAGCAAAATATTTAAAATATTGACAATTTTAAGTGTTGTTTTAGCGCCTAGCTTATGCATGACATTGCTCTATTCCTACACAGCTGATGCCTATCTTTTGGCTATGTTTTTTTCGCTATTTACTGTTTACGCTTTTGATAAAATACAAAATAAAAAATGGGGGACAATTTTTGGTATGGCATCCTTTATTATGATGCTTGCAACGTATCAAAGTTATATGGGAATTACGGTTGGACTGATTTTGATGTTAGCTGTCAAAAAATTAATCTCTGAGAAAAACTCAAGTCTTAGTGTGTTAAAAGAGCTTTTTCTCAAAGCAATTTTACTTATTTTCTCAGCGATTTTGTATCTTATCATAACAAAAATTCTTCTACATATCAATGGTTTGACCATGTCAACCTATAAAGGAACCAATGAAATTTCAATTTCTTCCATTTTAGTTTCGTTGGTGCCTTCCATAAAAAATGCATATTTGGCATTTTTCAAATATTTCTTTGCTGATGGAATTATTTTAAATAGGGCTTGGAGACGCGAAACACTATTTTTAATCCTTTTTGCTCTATTTTTCGTGATATATCTTGGGATTTTTATAAAAGTGATGAAAAAAGAAAATAGAAGCAAAGAAATCTGGTTTAGATTTTTGCTTGCAACTGTACTTTTAATGGGATTGCCAATTGCTTTAAATTTAGTTGTAATTTTAGCGCCGGGAAATGAAATTTATTATTTAATTGCCACACAAATGATATTGATTTTCCCATTAATTCTAACCATGTTTGAAAAGTTAAATGAAAATTCAGCCTTTGAAAATTTAGTAAATTGGGCAGTTGTGATAATTTCGAGTGTGATTTTAATAACCTATTTTTTGTCAATTGTTGTGACTTATCAAACAATAGAATTGACCTATAATCAAGCCAAAACAGTTGCCAATCGCATTGTCAGCAGAATGGAGCAATATTCAGGTTATCGCTCGGGAATGAACAAATTATTTGCTGGAGTTATTGATGATGTGAATTTCCCCAAAACGCTAGATATTTATAATTTAGCGCTAACAAATGGCATGCGTTCTTCAATTTTGCATGCAACTTACTGGGGACAAGAAAAAACTTGGAAAAATTTCATGAATTTATATTGTGGAATTCCAATTGAGTTTTGCAAAGATTATGAATATTATAGCATTGTCAATTCAGAAGAATTCAAGCAAATGGATATTTTTCCGGGTGAGAATTCGGTTAAAATTATTCAAGATGTCATGGTTGTAAAATTTACGCAAAATCCGAATTTACCTCCAATGTCACAAGAAATGGCAGATAGAGGAATTGTATATTAAATAAAAAAGAGGAAAAATCGTTTAAAGAAGCGTTTTTTCCTCAAAAATTTTTTGGTACCATTTTTTGGTGTTAATCAATAATTCATCTAAGGTATAATCACTTTGATTTCTAAAATATTTTAAAAATTCAGCAACAACGCCATTGATAAAAAAACAAACATCAAGTTCTAAATAAGGATTAGCGGAAGAGTAAATATTTTTAAGAGTAGAAAAGATTTTTTCAATCGCTATTTTTCGCAATTTTTCTAGAAAGAAAAGCGTATCATTTGAGGATAAAAGCATTTTGTAAATTTCTTCGTTTTTCTTTAAACAGCTGATAATTTCGTCAAAATAGTTTATAATATCTTGTTTAGTGTATAAAATTTTATCGTCACAAGTAAGTAATTCAATGGTTTCTAATTCATAATCTTTGGCGACTTCGTAAATGTCGTCATAATGTGTGTAAAAGGTACTTCTTGTGATTTCAGCACGTTTTACCAGTTCTGTAACCGTTATTTTATTTAATTCTCTCTTTTCCTGCATCAATTCTGCAAATGTGGTTTTAATTAGATTTCTCGTTTTTCGCGAAGAGGAATTCAAACCTTGTACTTTCATTAAAATTATCCTTTCTCAAAATATTTTCTATTATAACACAAATTTTCCAAAAAATAAATAGACATTTTATAGAAAAGTGTCCAAATTTAGACACTTTTTGCCATTTTATACTTTCCTTTTAAAAATTACCAGCGTATAATAAAAAAATAGTCAAAAAGAAAGGGTGATGAGAATTTGAAGAAAATAACAGATTTTATCATTAACAAAAGATATTTTATATTAGTTACATTTATCCTATTATCCATAGCTTCTGTTTATCTTTCAAATCAAGTTTCAATCAATTATGATATGGCTGAATATCTACCAGACACTTCTGAGACAAGAATAGGCTTAGATATTATGGAAAATAACATTGATGCGCCAGAATTAAGCGTGTTAAATATCATGTTAAAAGGATTGAACCAAGAAGAAAAAATAGATGTAAAAAATTATCTGGAAAACCTAGAAGGTGTTTCTAGTGTGGATTACGATGAAACAGAAAACTACAATAAAGAAGATAACACATTATATGTTATCAACATAAAAGCAGACGAGGAATCAGAATTAGCGACAAAAGTTTATCAAGAAATAACGAAGCATTTTGAATCTTACGAAATCCAGACAAGTGGTGCAATTTCTGACCGAAACAAAGATGTATTGCCAACTTGGATTGTTGTATTAGCTGTATTTTGTGCTTTGCTTATTTTAATTGTTATGAGTGATTCGTATGTAGAGCCATTTCTATTTTTAACTGCCATTTTAATTGGTGTTGTTTTAAACAAAGGAACCAATATTTTATTTGAAAGTGTTTCAAACATTACCGATTCCATTGTTGCAATATTGCAATTAGCCTTATCTATGGATTATTCGATTATGCTTATGAATCGTTATAACCAAGAAAAACAAAAAAATGTGAATAAAATAGAGGCAATGAAAGAAGCTTTATATCATGCATTTGGCTCAATTGCCAGTAGCTCACTTACAACCATTGTGGGTTTATTAGCCTTAGTTTTCATGAGTTTTACCATTGGGCGAGATTTAGGATTTGTTTTAGCAAAGGGCGTATTGTTTAGTTTAATTAGCATTTTTTTTGTTTTACCAGCTCTTATTTTGATTTTTGATGATGCTATTTGCAAAACTAAAAAGAAAAGTCCATCTTTTCATTTGGAACTTTTGGGAAAATTTAGTTATCGAGCAAGACCTGTTTGTGCTATATTATTTCTTGTATTTTTTATGGGAAGTTTTATGCTCAAAGGAAATTTGGGAATTTTGTATACGGATTCAGAAGAAAACGAAGTTTCCAAAGTATTTACAGAAAACAACCAAATGGCAATTATTTATAAAAATGAAGACGAAGAAAAAATTAGAAGTTTATTGCCACAGCTAGAAAATCAGGAAAAAGTAGACCAAGTTTTGGCTCTGCGGAAATACTCTCGATCAAAAATTAACATATGACGAGTTGTCCTCAAAATTAAGTGATTTGGGCACAGATGTTGAAATTCAAGACGATTTATTCAAAATTTTATATTACAACTACTATAATCAAAAAGAAGACAACACCATGACATTCCAAGAATTCATTGATTTCATTCAAACCAAAGTCTACAACAATGAAACAATGAGTGAGGAATTAGACGAAACCTCCAGAAAAAATATTGAGCGTTTGGCTCAATTTACCACTGAGACTGCAATGAACCAATTGCGTACACCCAGCCAAATTGCAGAAATTTTAGAAATTGACCCAAAAGACATTGAAGATGTTTTGATTTATTACAATGCAAAACACAATGGTTTAAAATTAAGCGTCGCAGAATTTATTGATTTTATCAATCGCGAAGTCATAACCGATTCTGAATACGCTAATAAAATAACACCAGCGAATCAAGAAAAATTAAATACATTAGCCAAATTTACCAATGAAAGTGCCAACAATACCAAACTCTCTAGTTTTGATATGGCAAACTTATTTGGCTTGGACGCACAAGCAATAGAACAATTATACAAATATTATACCACTTTCAATGAAATTAGTGCACGAATGACTCTTGCCGAATTTTCCAATTTTGTCTTAAATGACATGTTAAAGGATAGCCAATATGCAGGAAATTTTGACGAAGCAACCATAAACAGTATGAGAATGTTAAACACCTTTAGCAACTTAGATACAATCTCTAAACAGATGAATTCAGCCGAACTTGCCAATCTATTTGGTGTTGACGAAAAATTGGTTACGCAATTATTATTGTTAAAATATAGTACCATTGATTCTGGAAATACGCTGTCTATAACGGAATTTATCAATCAAGTTATTTTCCTTAAAAAAAGTACGTCGTATTTAGAGGATGTAGATTTAAGTAATTTGGAACAATTAGCAGTTTTTGCCCAAAATGAAAATCAGATGAATACTACTAAAATGAGCCAAAAAGATTTAGCCAGCTTTTTTAACAATATCCGAACTGGATTTGTAGAAAATATTTATTTATTAACTGGTTTGCCACAAACCTATACAATGACACCACAAGAGTTTATGAATTTAGTATTAACTACGTTAGGAGCCAGTAATGAAGAAAGTCTAGACTCAAGCATGTTTTCTGTAGATGTGGAAACGTTAAACCAATTAAAACTGTTAAAACTTATTATAGACGATTCAGTAGCGACCAATCCAGCGAAGTATACGGCTCAGCAAATTTCAAATTTATTGGGCATCCAAGAAACACAAGCCTGCCAGCTCTATACACTCATTGCTTTTTCACAAAATCATACCGAAAATTGGACAGCAAGTCCCAGCGAATTAGTACATTTAATTTTAGCCAATACTAGCAATCCAAGTATAGCTAGCAATATTTCAGAAATCACATTGGCAAAGCTTCACTTGCTAAACAACATTATGACAAGCTCGATTCATCAAAATAATTATAATTACAAGGAACTTTCTACTTTTATTGGGATAGAAGAAAGCAAAGTAAAAAGTATTTTTATGTTATATCAAGTAAATCATACAAATCTTATGCTAACACCAAATGAATTTGCCAGCTTTGTATTGGCACATCAAACCGATAGCGTTTTAGCAAATAGCTTAACTTCTGACAAAATCAAGGATTTGCAAACCGTTCAATCCGTGATGGATGGCACAAAATTAAAAAAGAAATATACCAGTTTAGAACTATCAAATTTATTGGGAATAGGAAAAGAAGATTTAGATTTATTGTATGGTTTACATATTTCAAAACACACGAAAACACAAACGATTTCGCTAAAAGAATTTGTAGAATTTTTGCTAAAAGAGGTAGTAACCAATCCAGATTATGCAGACCATTTTGATTCTAATAAAATACAAAAATTAAATACAATGCAAGGAATTATGAATGCCACAATTCATCATACCCAATATACAAAAGATGAGATATTTACGATTTTAGCAGTTTTAACAGATTCTTTAAAGAAAGATACAGTCGATTTATTATATGTATACTATGGAAGCGACAAAGAGTATGACCTAAATTGGAGCTTGACAGTTGAAGAATTTGTACATTTTCTAAATGAAAATATTCTACAAGATGCTAGATTTGACGACTTTTTAGAAGAGGATATGCGAAACAATATTTTAGAAGCAAAAGATAAGATACAAGACGCAAAAAAATTATTGGTAGGAAATGGTTACTCTCGTATTGTGCTAAACACAAAGTTGTCTGCGGAATCGGATGAAACCTTTGCCTTTATTCAAAAAGTAAAAGATTTATTGCACAAAACTGTTGGAGAATCTTATATAATTGGAAACTCGCCAATGGCGTATGAAATGAGTCAGACTTTTAATAATGAACTAAATTTTATTACAGTTTTGACTATGTTAGCCATTTTTGTCGTGGTAGCTATCACATTCAAATCAATCATTTTGCCAATTATCCTAGTACTTACAATTCAGTGTGCTGTCTATTTGACAATGGGAATTTTGTCACTATCTGGTGGAACAGTGTATTTTATTGCTTTGTTAATTGTACAAAGTATTTTAATGGGAGCCACGATTGATTATGCTATTTTGTATGCATCCTACTATATTGAGCATCGAAAAAACATGAACATAAAAGATGCAATTATCCATTCTTATAATCAGTCAATTCACACCATTTTGACCTCTGCATCAATTTTAGTTATTGTTACCTTGATTGTAGGACATTTTGCATCAGCTATTGCAGCAAAAATTTGTATAACAATTTCACAAGGAACATTTTGCTCTACAATTTTAATTTTGTTATTATTGCCATCTGTAATTGCAATGTGGGATAAAGTTATTATGAGAAAACAAAATTGCATCCTTGACAAAAAGAAAAAAACATAGTAAAATCAAAAACATAAACTTGGCTTAGAACCTCTCTTCCTAACAATTTTTAAGCTGGTTTAAATAAGATAAAAGGAGAAAAAACTATGTTAAATCAAAAAAAGGAAAATTTTTTGGAAGAACTGCGGAAAAATGTTCCAAATCGAGACGTTTGTCGTGTAGCGACGAAAGAGCAAATTGAGCAAATTATGGCAGAAGTAAATTTTGAATTTGTTGATGAATTGCTTGAAAACAGGATTATGATATCTCATATTCCAGAAGATATTTTATTTGAAATGGTTTTATACGTTTTATCTACAACAGAATGGGAAGAAGAAGCTATAATTGCTGGGTTTACGGATTTTCAAATTTTTAATCTCGAGGATAAAAAAACTCGAATTTTTATCAATGTAATTAAAAAAGTGTTTGGAATTCCAAAATCTGGAGACTTAATCGAATTAAAGTTAGATGATTTTTTGCTCTACGCAAAATCTGACCAGCCTGATTTTTAAAATTAAGGAAGAGAACAAAGTAATGTTACAAAGAATACTACAGTACATGAAATTTATGGACTGTAGTATTTTTTTACATATTTTCTAAAAAATGATGCTTTTCTATTGACTTTTTATGTCAAATTATAGTATAATTATAAAATATAATATAAACGGCAAGTTCTATTTACTAAAATGAAAAAATAGAACTTTTATTGAAAAATAGAAAGGAGAAATCAAAATGGCAAAAGTATTACCAGACGTATCAAGAACATTCAATGAATATCTATTACTACCAAATTTAACAGACGAAAGATGCATTCCAAGCAATGTAACACTTAAAACACCACTTGTAAAATTTAAAAAAGGAGAAAAATCAAAATATGAGGCGAACGTCCCATTTGTGTCTGCGATTATGCAAGCTGTTTCTGGTGAGGAAATGGCAATCGCTTTGGCGCGTGAAGGTGGATGTTCGTTTATTTTTGGAGCTCAATCGATTGAATCCCAAGCCCAAATGGTAAAAAACGTAAAAAGACACAAAGCAGGATTTATCAATAGTGATTCCAATGTAAAAAGCGGAACAAGCATTCGAGAAGTTATTGGCTTAGTCGAAAAAACAGGACATTCCACTGTTATGGTAACAGAAGATGGTTCCCCAAATGGAAAATTTTTAGGGCTAGTTACCGATAAAGATTATCGAATCTCCAGAGTGGATTTAGATGAACCAGTTGACAAATACATGGTTTCAAAAGACAAACTAATTTGGGCTCAAAAAGGAATTAGCTTATCAGAAGCCAATGACATGATTTGGGAACATAAAATCAGTTGTTTACCAATTTTAGACGAAAACGACAACTTAGTAAGTCTTGTATTCCGAAAAGATTACGAAGATCGAAAAAACAATCCCAATTCTTTTTTAGATGATAACAAAAGTTACATCGTTGGTGCAGGAATTAACACAAGAGATTACGAACAAAGAATTCCAGCCTTAGTCGAAGCAGGAGTTGACATGATTTGCATGGATTCTTCAGACGGTTATTCAGTTTGGCAAAAAAATACGATTGATTGGGTACGTAAAAACTATGGTGACAGTGTAAAAATTGGAGCAGGAAACGTTGTTGATAAAGAAGGATTTTATTATTTGGCAGAAGCAGGCGCAGATTTTATCAAAGTTGGTGTTGGTGGAGGTTCGATTTGTATCACACGTGAAACCAAAGGAATTGGACGCGGACAAGCCAGCAGTCTAATGGATGTTGTTGAAGCAAGAGATGAATATTTTGCACGAACTGGCGTATATATTCCAGTCTGTTCGGATGGTGGCATTGTACATGATTATCATATTACATTATCTTTAGCAATGGGAGCCGATTTTGTTATGATGGGACGCTATTTCGCTCGATTTGACGAAAGTCCATCTAGAAAAGTAAAGAGAAATGGTACGTTTGTCAAAGAATATTGGGGCGAAGGCTCAAACCGTGCGAGAAACTGGGAACGTTATTTAGAAGATCCAACCAAGAAAAAATTAGCCTTTGAAGAAGGTGTTGATTCCTATATTCCATATGCAGGACCATTAAAAGATAATTTAGCAGTCACAGTTAGCAAAATCAAATCTACTATGTGTAATTGCGGGGCTATCACTATTCCAGAATTACACGAAAAAGCACGATTAACCCTCGTTTCCAGTGTCAGCATCCGAGAAGGCGGAGCACATGATGTTATATTGAAAGATGTAGATAATGGAGAAAACAATTAAAAATGAAAGGAAAAAATATGTTTAAGATAGACCATGTTGCAATTAGTGTATCAGATATTGAAAAGAGTATAGAATTTTATACGAAATTTGGATTTGAAGAATTCAATTCATGGAAAGCAGAAGATAATAGTATAAAAATTAGCATGTTAAGATTGAATAACACATATTTAGAAATATTTTGCTACAAGGAATACAAAAACTTGCCAGAAACAGCTAAAACAACTGCAATGGATTTACCAATTTTGGGAACAAAACATTTTGCATTAGGAGTGGAGGATATTGAAAAAGCGAAAGAGTTTGTGCTTACCAATAAGATTTGCAAAAATGTAGATATAAAGAAAGGAAGGCTTGGAAGAAACTACTTCTTTATGAGTGACCCAGATAACATATTAGTAGAAATAATAGAAAATGATTAGGAGAATAATATGAACAAAGAACAAATTTTAATTTTAGATTTTGGCGGACAATACAACCAATTAATCGCAAGAAGAGTCAGAGAATGCAATGTCTATTCCGAAATTGTACCATACAACATTTCAGTAGACAAAATCAAAGAAAAAGCCCCCAAAGGTCTCATTTTCACAGGGGGACCAGCCAGCGTATATACTGACAACGCACCAAGATGCGATGAAGCAATTTTTGATTTAGACATTCCCATTTTAGGAATTTGCTACGGAATGCAACTCATGACACATGTTTTTGGAGGAAAAGTTGAAAGAGCCGAAAAACGCGAATATGGCGTAATGGACGTGAAAATAAAGAATACATCAAAGTTATTTGACCTGTTTGGTGAGAGCAATGACTTTTTAATGACACATACAGATTTTGTGGCGCAATTACCAAAAGGCTTTGAAAATATTGGCTCTACGGCAACATGTCCAAATGCTGCCATGCAAAATACAGAAAAGAATTTCTATGGCATTCAATTTCATCCAGAAGTAAATAATTCAGTAAATGGGATACAAGTCATCAGGAACTTTGTTTCCAATATCTGTGGATGCAAGGGCGATTGGAAAATGGATTCTTTTGCTCAAGAAACGATTCAAAATATCAAAGAAAAAGTTGGCGATGGAAAAGTTTTATGTGCCTTGTCTGGTGGTGTGGATTCTTCTGTAGCAGCGGCACTTATCAACAAAGCG
The DNA here is from genome assembly GCA_947648495.1 of uncultured Clostridium sp. Lineage (GTDB taxonomy): Bacteria > Bacillota > Clostridia > TANB77 > CAG-508 > Scatovivens. The sequence continues at coordinate 246,363 of CANSOA010000001.1, read as the reverse complement.
ATTGGCAAAAATTTAACTTGCATTTTTGTGGATCATGGCCTACTTCGCAAAAATGAAGCAGAAGAGGTGGAAGAAATTTTTACGAAAGATTTTGATGTGAATTTTGTCAAAGTGGACGCCAAAGAGCGATTTTTAAGCAAATTGTCAGGCGTTTCAGAGCCAGAAAAGAAACGAAAAATTATTGGTGAAGAATTTATTCGTGTATTTGAAGAAGAAGCCAAAAAAATTGGTAAAGTGGACTATTTGGTGCAAGGCACGATTTATCCAGACGTCATTGAAAGTGGATTTGGAGCTAGTTCCAAAATCAAAAGTCATCACAATGTTGGTGGACTTCCTGATTGTGTTGATTTTAAAGAAATCATAGAGCCACTTCGAGACTTATTTAAAGATGAAGTACGTGCAGTCGGGTTAGAATTAGGGTTGCCAAAATTTTTGGTATATCGTCAACCATTTCCGGGTCCAGGACTTGCTATTCGTGTAATTGGTGATATTACAGAGGACAAATTGGCGATTTTGAAAGAGGCAGATTTTATTTTTAGAGATGAAATTGTAAAAGCAGATTTGGACAGAAGTATTAACCAATATTTTGCGGTTTTGACGAATCTAAGGAGTGTTGGTGTGATGGGAGATGAAAGGACATATGACTACACAATTGCGCTTCGTGCGGTTTCGACAATTGATTTTATGACAGCTCAGTGGAGCAAAATTCCGTTTGAGATTTTGGAAAAAGTATCGAATCGAATTGTCAATGAAGTAGAACATGTCAATCGTGTGGTTTATGATATTACAGGAAAGCCACCTGCTACGATTGAGTGGGAGTAAAAGTGATTTAGGAAGGGGGATATAGCTATTTTGGCTATATCTCTTTTTGGTAAAATATTTAAATAAAATTTTATTTTGGCTATTGCAAATCATGTAAAAATATGTTAATATATAAAATACTAATGAAAGGAGGTGAAAAATATGGAAGAAATGTTTGCACAATTAAAAGAATTTATTACAAAAGAAAACGAGAAATTATGTCAAAATTTAGAAGTAAGAGAGGCAAGGTTAGAGGCAAGGTTAGAGGAAAGATTAGCGACAAAATTAGGGGCAAAATTTGAACAAGAACTAGATAAAAAAATAGAAGAGTTAAAGAAAGAAACAAAACAAGAAATGCAAGAAATAAGAGAAGCTTTATTTGTTCTTGAGCATGAACATGGTAGAAAAATTGATGCGATTTATGATGCCCTTATGATACATCAAGAGAAAAATGATAAGATGTCTGAAAATATAGGTATCTTAGATAAAAGAACAGAAAAAAATGAAATGAATATTTTTAATCATGAAAAAAGGATTTCAGCCTTAGAAACCGTAAATTCGTAAGTTGATTCTGAAATTTACGTACATATTCTAAAAAATAGAGAGTATACACATTATTTTTGGAGAAAAAGTAATATGTATGCTCTCTATTTATTCTGTAAGTATAATTTATTTGACAAAATAAACATAATTTGGTATAATAAAATTATCAAAAATATTAGGTAAAGTCCTTGACAATTAGATGTATTCAGCATGGACTTTTAAGTAAAGGAGGATTTTATGTTTGTAGAAAGATTGCAACAGGAACACTTGAACGCGTTTATTAAGAATCATTTAAAGAAGGATTTTGGGAATTCTTCAAGTAGTTGGAATGTAAAGTTAAAGTTTGATGATTATCAAGGAGAAGAGGCATGGAAAGTGCATTATACAAGCAAAAGTTTTTCACGGATATTAAATTTGTATTTGTTGGATGACAAAATTACACCGCTTGTTAGTCGTGACATGGAGGAGAAGTGGATTGAGTGGCTGCATGTCATTTTTGGCGAAGAGTACAAAAAATGGTATTTGCAGAAGACGCAAAGGCTTTTCGATTAAAAAAATGGCTCTGGCATTATGCCAGAGCTGTTTTTTTTGTATGTTGAGAATTTAAAAATAGCTATTGGCAAATTGAAAAATAAATGATATAATCTTATCAAATAATTTTAGGAGGTAAAAAATGAAAAAAGAATTGATTATAAAAAAATGTAAAAAATGTGGAGCCTTAATTCATGTGATAGAAGACTGCACATGCAAAGATTGTGGAATGGTTTGCTGTGGTGAACCAATGGAAAAGTTAAAGTCAAATTCAGTTGATGCATCTTTTGAAAAACATGTTCCAACTTATGAAAAAATGGATGATGGCATTTTTGTTAAAGTTAATCATGTTATGGATAAGGAACATTTTATTGAATGGATTACACTTATTGCCCAAGACAAAGAATATTTTGTAACATTGTATCCAGAGCAAGATGCGCAGTGTCATTTGCCTTATATTTCAGGTGCTAAATTGTATGCGTATTGCAATCAGCATGGTTTATGGGAAACGGAAGTAAAATAGGAGGCATTATGAAATATTTATTTGTAGAATATCCAAAATGTAGTACTTGTCAAAAAGCGAAAAAGTGGCTGGAACATAAAAATATAGATTTTGAAACCAGACATATTGTACAAAATACACCAACTTTTGACGAACTAAAACAGTGGATTGCCAAAAGTGGATTGGAAATTAAGAAATTTTTTAATACCAGTGGTTTGGTCTATAAAAATATGAATTTAAAGGAAAAATTGGATTTGCTAACAGATGAAGAAAAAATAAAATTGCTCTCAAGCAATGGCATGCTAATAAAAAGACCATTGCTAATTGGGGAGGATTTTGTTCTAGTCGGATTTCGAGAAAATGATTGGGAAACCAAATCTTGACAATATGGAAGATATTGGTTATAATAATACAAGAATGATAAATAGGAATAAAGGAGGAATATCATGTCAGGACATTCAAAATGGCATAATATACAAGCCAAAAAGGGAAAAGCTGATGCTGCACGTGGAAAAATATTTACCAAATTAGGAAGAGAAATCTTAATCGCTGTCAAACAAGGAGGTCCAGATCCTGCTGGGAATTCAAAATTAAAAGATATTATTGCAAAATGTAAGGCTAATAATATGCCAAATGATACCATTAACAATGCCATCAAAAAAGCTTCTGGAGAAGGTTCTAATGCAAATTATGAAGAAATTACGTATGAAGGTTATGGAACAAATGGTGTAGCTGTGATTGTGCAATGTAATACAGATAACAAAAATAGAACAGCAGCTGATGTTCGTCATGTATTTAGCAAAGCAGGTGGAAATTTAGGAACTTCAGGTTGTGTATCTTATATGTTCGAGAAAAAAGGAATTTTGGTGGTTGAAAAAGAAGGTTGTAAGTTAGAAGATGATGATTTAATGATGCTTGCTATTGATAGTGGTGCAGAAGATTTTGAAGTAGAAGAAGGCGTTTACCAAATTACAACTTTGCCAAGCGATTTTACAGCAGTTACTGAAAAATTAACGGCAGAAGGAATCAGCTTTTTAGAAGCAGGTGTTCAAATGGTGCCAAGTACGTATGTTTCATTGGACGAAAAAGAAAGCGAAAAAATGCAACGATTAATTGACAATTTGGAAGATTTAGATGATGTGATAGAAGTTTATCATAATTGGGAAGAATAGTAAAAATCGTTATTACGAAAGAAAGCAGAGGAAAAAAATGGAATTTTTTGCGGTCCTATTTATATTAATCATGGTAATTGTGTTTTTGACGTTATTAGCGGTTGCTCAAATCAAAATGGCTGGCATGAATGTGACTGATTTTTGGACTTTTATTAAAGCGAATGATACGTTAGATAAATTATATGCATTTAGCGTAAAATACGACCAATTAACGCCTCAACAACAGATTATCTTCCTTAAGGAAGCCGAAAAGGTTTTTAGTGCCTTTGATAAGGTTCCAGACGCTTTATGGGAAGAAGATTATCAGAAATATAGTGAAATTTTAAATAAATATAAAGATATCAAGTTGCTTCGTTGGGAAGCAAAGTAGAGTTTACATATTTTTCAAAAAAGTTTATTTTATTTTTAAAAAAATTGAAAAAATTTATACTAATTTTTTAATAAAATCATATAATAATTTTAAGAAAAGAGATAAAGTTTGTAAAAAAATGTTAAAACTACTTGAAATTTTAGAAAAAGATTGTTATAATTAAATTTGAAGAGGTAGATTTGTTGTAAAGGAGAAAAAATGAAGTATTTATATATATTACAGCAAGCTTTAATTTGGATAATAATGGTGTATTGGTTATACCAAATTGTAATTAGTTTTTGTGCATTAATAAAATTAAAAGATAAAAAAATGATAGTCAATAAAAATCATAAATTTATGGCAATTATTCCAGCGCATAATGAAGAAGCAGTTGTGGAAAATTTGGTTGAAAGTTTAAAAGCGCAAAATTATCCGAAAGATTTGTATGATATTTATGTAATCGCGGATAATTGTACAGACAATACTGCAAAAGTGGCTAAGCAAGCAGGAGCAATTGTTTTGAAAAGATTTGATGAAGAACACAAAACCAAAGGATTTGCTTTAAATTGGTTTTTGCAACAAAAAATCAAAGAAGATGCGGATTATGATGCTTTTTGTGTATTTGATGCTGATAATATTGTAGAGCAGGATTTCTTAAAAAATATGAATAAAAAGTTATGTCAAGGAGAAGAAATTGTGCAAGGCTATCGAGACATTAAAAATCCAAAGGATTCTTGGATTGCGTCAGGATATGCAATTTTTTATTGGATGATGAACAAATTCTATCATTTAGCAAGATATAATTTAGGATTATCTCCATTAATCAATGGAACTGGATTTATGGTGAAATTTGATGTCGTAAAACCAAATGGTTGGGATACAATTACGCTAACAGAAGATATTGAATTTTCATTAATGAATATTGCAAAAGGAAGAAAATTAGGTTGGGCAACGGATGCGATTGTGTATGATGAACAACCAGTTGCGTTTGCACAAAGTTGGTCACAACGTTCACGTTGGACGGTTGGACATTTGCAATGTATGAAACATTACACAAAAGATTTAGCAAATGGTGTTAAGAAAAACAAAACTCTTATGAATTTTGATGGTTTATTATACATGTTTGGAATTCCAATGATGATTTTAACATTTTTATTATTAGGCGTAAATACATTAATGTATGTTGGTAGTGAAATGGAATTTTCAGATTTAGTGTGGAATTATGCAAGATATTTGCTAGCGACTTTCTTACTACCAATCGGAACAGCGACCATTGTTATGGTATTAGACAAAAGAAATATCAAATCAATGGCTTGGGGATTATTATGTTATCCATTGTTTTTAGGTTCTTGGATTTTGATTAATATCAAATGTTTGATTAAACCAAACACGAAGTGGGAAAAAATTGAGCATGTGAGAGATGTTAAAATAAATGAAGTAGTATAAAATATTATAGAAACTGCCTGTATAAAATGCAGGCAGTTTTTGATGAAATTATAAAAATACGAAAGATTTATCTTGACTTTTTAAGGGAATTTATATATAATGCTATTTAATATAGAGTAGGAATTTAATCGTCAAGACTTACTAGACGGGAAGTTGCTAGTGAGGCAAGATTTGAAAAATCGCGTATTATGTTCCGCATTCCGCTATTGAAAAGAAATGGGAAAAGATATTGTCTTCTTTCTTTGTGGAGTGAATCTATAGAGAAAGGAGTTTTTTTATGTCAAAATCAAAAAAAATAATTTTATCGGCTTTTTTATTGGCGCTTTTAATTGTATTGTCTCGTTTTGCGTCGTTTCAAACACAATTTTTAGTGATTAGCACAAGTTTTATACCAATTATGATGTCTGCTATTTGGCTTGGTCCTAAATATAGTACCTTGATTGCTGCATTGGGTGACTTTATTGGTGCAATTTTGTTTCCATTTGGTATGTATTTTCCCGGTTTTACAATGAGTTACGCAATAACTGGTTTTATTTATGGGATTTTTTTGTATCAAGATCCGAAAAAGGGCAATGTAAAAAGAGGGCAATTTATTTTAAAATTGTGTATGAGTAGTGCGCTGGTTTTGGGTGTTGTTAATATTTTTATTACGTCAATTTGGTTACATATATTATATGGAAAAGCCTATTTTGCTATTATCACGACGCGTGTTGTGACACAAGTTGTGATGTTTCCAATTCAAATTCTAGTAATTGATTGGTTGGAAAAATTTACACGACCTTTTGTCCAAAAATATTTAATGGAGGATTAAAAATTGAAGATTGAGCAATATTTGAAAAAATTTTATGCTGGAACAAAAAATCCTTCTTTAGCGGTGATGGAATATTTAATGGGTGAATTTGGAAATCCAGAAAAAAAGTTAAATGTTATTCATATAGCTGGAACCAATGGAAAGGGAAGTATTACGGAAATGTTAAGCAATATTTTGGTAAAAGCAGGTTATCAAATTGGAAAATTTATGTCACCACATTTGATTTGTTACAATGAAAGAATTAGTTTGAATCAGCAAAATATTACAGATGAGGAAATGGAAAGTTTGATTTTGGAATTAATGCCGAAAGTTGATAAATACAATGAAAATCATGAAACAAAGGTGACATTGTTTGAATTGGAAACAGCAATGGCAATTCTTTATTTTAGCAGAAAACAGTGTGATTTTGTTGTAATGGAAACTGGTTTAGGAGGATTGTATGATTGCACCAATATTGTGAATGCTCAAATATCGATTATTAGTTCGATTGGGTATGACCATATGAATATTTTAGGAAATTCACTAGAAGAAATTGCTAGGCAAAAAGCTGGAATTATCAAAGAAAATGGGGATACTATTTTTGTGGAACAACAAACGAATATAAATCAAATTATTGAAAATATTTGCCTAAAAAGGAATAATAAATTGCATAAAATTGACACCAGAAAAATAACGAAAATATCTTACCAAATGGATTTTACGACATTTTCGTATAAAAATGATACAATGATAGAAATTGCTTTAAAAGGTCCCAAACAAGTGGAAAATGCGGTCGTTTGTTTGGAATGTATCGATATTTTGAGACAAAAGAATTATGAAATAACCAGTGATGCGATACGAGAAGGCTTGAAAACAGTTATTCACAAAGGCAGGTTTGAAACAATATGTGATAAGCCCAAGATTATTTTTGATGGTGCACATAATGAAGCAGCTATTGAGCACTTGAAAAATACGATTGAGTTATATTATAAAGAAGCAAAAAAAGTGTTTATTCTTTCAATTTTTGATACGAAAGATTATCACAGAATTTTGGAATTGCTTTTAGAAGAAGATGCAATTTTTATGTTTACAGATGGAAATGAACAGGGAAGATTTATCCCCAAAGAAATATTGTATGATGAGGCCAAAAAGATGGCGAAAGATAAAGTATTTTATAAAGGTAAAATAAAAGAGGCAATTCAATTGGTGAAAGAAAAATTTGGCGATTATGTGACGTTTATGGTGGGAAGTTTTTATGTGTATGAAATGGTAAAAAGAGAATTAGAGGAAGAAAAAGATGATACAAATTAAAAATTTGAGTTTTGAATATTCATCTGGAAAAAGTGTATTAGAAAATATTAATTTGGAAATAAAAGAAGGCGAAGTGCTGAGTGTGATTGGAAAAAATGGAGCTGGAAAATCAAGCTTAGTGCGCCTTATTGCGGGAATTATGAAACCTACCAAAGGACAAATTTTGGTGGATACAATGAATATTCAAAATAAAAAAACGGAAAAAGAAATTAGAAAAAGATTGGGAATTGTTTTTCAAAATCCAGAAAATCAAATTTTGTTTCCAAATGTGTATGATGATTTGGCATTTGCTTTGAAAAATTTAGGGTTAGATAAGCAAGAAGAAAGAATACGAAATGCCTTGAGAAAAGTAGAAATGGAAGAGTTTATTAACCAAGATAGCTATGAATTATCGTTGGGGCAAAAGCAAAGAATTAATATAGCTGGTGTGCTCGCTGTAGGTCCTCGATATATTATTTTGGACGAGCCAACCACGATGATTGATTCGGAAGGAAAAGACAAAATTCATAAAATCGTAAGAACTTTAAAAAAAGAAGGTTATACAATTATTTATGTAACTAATTGGATGGAGGAAATTCTTTTATCAGACCGTATTTTGGTTTTAGAAAATCAGAAAATCAAAACGATATTTCCTAAAAAGAATCTTTTTGAAAATATCAATGAATTAGAAGAAAGTCATATTAAAATTCCTGAAATTTTGCAGATAATTTTGGCATTGAAAAAGAAAAATATTGAGCTTCATTTGCAGGAGTGGACAATGGAAGAAATGGCAAAAGAGATTGTGAGAGTGTGTGAAATATGAGAGATTTTTTGAAGTTTATTTTTTTTATTTTGTATTTAATTTGGATTTTCTTTTTTGAAGATTTTACAATTTTATTTGTATTGTTTGGTTTGAATTGTTGTTTGATAAAATTTTGGCAGATTGATTTAAAAAGTTTTTTCAAAACTATCAAAATTTTATTGCCGTTTGTGGTGTTTACAGGTATTTTAAATAGTATTTTGGGCGATTTAGAAATGGGGATATTAATCATAGTTCGACTTTTGATAGCGTATGAAGCAAGTTATATTTTTTCCAAATCAATGACAATGATAGAATTTGCAAAAGTAATACAAAATTTAATGTACCCTTTGAAAATTTTTGGAGTAAATGGGGAAAAAATAGGACTGATTGTCAGTATTTCTTTGTGTGTGCTTCCGATTTTAAAATCGGAAGTTCAGCAGAAAAAGGAAGCTTTAAAGGTAAAAGGATTGGAATTGAGACTAAGTAACTGCTTGATTATTTTAAAGCCGTTGTTAATTTCAATTTTGAGGAGGACAAATGAGATGGAAAAAAGTTTGAAAGTCAAAGGGTATGATGCATGTTAAAGCTCTTAAAACAATCATTAAATTAACGAAATTTATCTTGTGTTTGTGTGTGTGATGTGATATAATAAAAGATAAATTAAAAGAGAGAAAAATTTACAATTAAATAAAAATGAATTGGGAGGACCTATGTTCAAACTACATTCTGAATACAAGCCAACAGGCGACCAGCCAAAGGCAATTGAATATTTATCAAAAGGAATTGAAAAGGGCAAAAAATTTCAAACCTTGTTAGGTGTAACAGGCTCACGGAAAAACATTTACGATGGCAAATATTATCGAAAAAGTCCAAAAGCCAACACTTGTTTTGGCGCATAATAAAACACTAGCAGGACAATTATACAGTGAATTCAAAGAATTTTTCCCAGAAAATCGTGTGGAATATTTTGTAAGTTATTATGACTACTATCAACCAGAAGCCTATATCGCATCTTCTGATACCTATATCGAAAAAGATTCTTCTGTCAATGACGAGATTGACAAATTGCGTCATTCTGCAACAGCTTCTTTGTTTGAAGGAAATGATGTTATTGTAGTAGCTTCTGTTTCATGTATTTATGGATTGGGAGACCCAATCGATTATGAAAATATGATTGTTTCGCTTCGTCCGAATATGAAAAAATCACGCAATGAAATCATGAAAAAACTAATCAATATGCAATATACACGAAATGAGATGGATTTCAAACGTGGCAATTTTAGAGCTAAAGGTGATATTTTAGAAATCTATCCTTCCAATCAAGAAGAAAGCGCTGTTCGTGTGGAATTTTGGGGAGACGAAATTGAAAAAATTTCCGAAATTAATCCTTTAACAGGAAAACCAGTTGCTCTTAGAGAACATGTCATGGTTTTTCCAAATTCGCATTATGTAACAAGCCGAGAAAAACTAGATAAAGCACTTGTTTCAATTGAGGAAGAAATGGAAAAAAGAGTTGCCTATTTTACCGAAAATAAAAAATTAATTGAAGCCCAAAGAATCGAAGAAAGAACCAATTTTGATATAGAAATGCTCAAAGAAACTGGATTTTGTCAAGGAATTGAAAACTATTCCAGACACATTAGCGGTAGGGAAGAAGGCTCTGCGCCATATACGTTATTTGATTATTTCCCAGAAGATTTTTTGTTATTTATTGATGAGTCGCATGCCACGATTCCACAAGTCAGAGCTATGTATAATGGAGACCGCGCACGTAAGGAGGCGTTGGTGAATTATGGTTTTAGGCTTCCTTCTGCATTTGATAATCGACCTTTGAAATTTACCGAGTTTGAAGAACGAATTAACAAAGTTGTATTTGTTAGTGCAACACCTGCGGATTATGAAAAAGAACATAGTAAGGAAAATGTAGTAGAACAAATCATTCGTCCAACAGGACTGTTAGATCCTAAAATTGAAGTCAAACCAACCGAAAATCAAATTGATGATTTAATTGAACAAATTCATGTTCAACTAGAAAAAGGTGACAGAACATTAGTTACAACCCTCACAAAAAAAATGGCAGAAGATTTAACAGCGTATTTGATAAATGCAGGTTTGCGTGTCAAATATATGCATTCTGATACGAAAGCTTTAGAAAGAATGGAAATTATTCGAGACTTGAGAATTGGAGAATTTGATGTTTTAGTCGGAATTAATTTATTAAGAGAAGGGTTAGATATTCCAGAAGTTTCGCTGGTTACCATATTAGATGCTGACAAAGAAGGGTTCTTGCGTTCGGAACGTTCTCTTATTCAAACCATTGGACGAGCTGCCAGAAACCATGAAGGAAGAGTGATTATGTATGCTGATGAATTAACGGATTCTATGGAAAAAGCAATTACCGAAACCAATCGTCGTCGCAAAATTCAAGAAGCCTACAATCAAGAACATGGAATTACCCCACAAACGATTCGCAAATCTGTTCGTGATACGATTAAAGCGACGATTGTAGAAGACATTCAAAGTCAATATGAAATTGACGAAAATGAAACCATTGAAGATATTATTGCAAAATTGACAGATGAAATGTTAAAATATGCAAAAAATATGGAATTTGAAAAAGCAGCTCAGCTACGTGATAAAATTAAAGAATTGGAAAATTGTATAGAATAAGGAGTAGGAAAAATGAAAAATCATGCAATTCTAAAAAACGAATTCAAACGAACGCTTCCATTTTATGTTTTAGGAATATTTTTTCACCTTATTGAACTTTATATTTTGTACAAAATTCCGACGATTATGGGGAATTTATTAGACTTACTTCTTTGGGAAAATGGCAATGAAAATATCATTGTGGAGGAGGTATATAGCTTATTATTTTATTCTGTGATTTTGATTTTTCCTAGAATGATTTACCGAACTTTGTATTTTATGGAAGCTCGAAATTCAGATACGATTTTGCGAAAAAAAGTGATAGAACATTTGCAAAATGTCAAACCAGAGTATTTTGAGAAAGAAGAAAAAGGAACGTTTTTGGCGTATTTGTCAAAAGAAATATTGTCCATCCGAAAATTTTTAGGAGATAGTACTTTTTATTTTGTCAAATTGGTGATGTCACCAATAATTGGTTTGTTGGTAATTGGAAATGATTTGAATCGTTTGTTGTCTTTTACTTTGATTCCAATTTTTCCAATTGCGGTTTGGATTTTATTCAAATTGTATCAAAAATATGAAAAAATTATTGAAAATGAAAGAAAAGTTTATGTTGATTATTCTAATGTGATTGAGCAAAATACGTCTGGCTTTTCGTTGATTAAATTATATAATGAGCAGGAAAATCAGAAAAAGAAATTTGAGGATATTAATCAAAGAATTTATGAATCGGATTATAATGTTGGAGATATCCTTAACCAAATAGAGCTCGTAATAGGAATTTTATATAGTTTGTGTTATAGTTTGGGGTTCGCTGTTGGATTAATTTTAATTAAAAAGGGGTTGCTTACAGTAGGAGAATTAACAGCTTATATTTCGTGCATTACAATGCTTATTTCCGAAATTGAAAATTCCATTCGACCGCTGATGGATGGATTTGCTTATTTTAGACAAGCAATCAAAAGATTTCATTATTTCTTTCATTTAGAAACGTATTCAAAAAAAGGGGAAAATTTAAGCAAAGTTGATAAGTTGGAAATCAAAAATCTTTCGTATTCTTATAATAAAGGTCAAAATTTTGCCATTCAAAATGTGAATATGACCATTCATGCTGGTGAAAAAGTTGGAATTGTCGGAAAAATAGGCAGTGGGAAAACTACGCTTATGAATATTATAGCGGGTTTTTATGAAGTGCCTAATAACCAAGTTTTTATCAATGATAAAGATATTAATTTGTATTCGCGAGAAGCGATTTTCAAAAATATTGGCTATGCGCCTCAAAAAAATATTATTACAGATGATACCATTAAAAATAATATGGATATAACGCAAAATGCAAACCTTGAACAAATAGAAGAAATTACGAAAAAAGCAGATATTTATCCAGATATTTTGCTTATGCCAGATGGTTTAGATACGAAAATTGGTGAAAATGGAATAAAAGTATCTGGCGGGCAAAAACAAAGAATCCAAATTGCTAGAAATTTATTAAATGTTAGAAGTGTCAATATTTTTGACGACACATTATCGGCATTAGATATTCAAACCGAGAAAAAAGTTTTTGAAGAAATAAAAAAACAAGTAGGAGACAATATTTTAATTGTAATTTCCAATAAAATTAGTATGATGGAAAAAATGGACAAAGTGTATGTATTGATTGATGGAAAAATTACTGCTAAGCGGAACGCATCAAGAATTGCTACAAAATTATGAATTTTATAGGGAATTGAATATATGCGAGAAAGCGGGGGATTTGACATGAAAGAGATTTGGAAAAAATATCGAAAATCTATTTTTGTAGTTAGTTGTTTGCTTATTTTGTGCAATGTATTTTCGACTTTGCATCCATACGTGTTAAAACGAGCGTTGGATATTGACTTCGCAAGAAATGATATCGAAGTTATTTTGCTAAAATTTATTGTAATTTATATCGCAATTCATGTGATATTGCGCCTTTTGAAAAATACAAGAGAAATCGTCATCAATAAAGTGATTTGCAACATGATAAAGGAAATTCGCAAAACGGTATTTGATAAAGTTTTACAATTTAAAATGCTGACTTTTCAAAAATACAATTCTTCCGAGATTTACACGAGATTAACGAATGATATTGATCAATTATTTGATTTATTTTTCGGTACAGTTTATGCCATTGTGAATAATGGATTGTACATTCTTTTTATGCTTCTTATGATGTTTATCGTCAATATCAATCTTGCCTTGATTGGTATTACAGTGATAATTTTAAGTTTGGCTGTTTCAGGTTTATTTACAAAAAAATTAGGAAAAATCAATGATACGATTTTGCAAATGAGAGATAAGGAAAATCGTGAGTTTTCGGAGATGTATCATAAAAATAAATTAACCTATCTTTTTAAATTGCAACAGCAAAATGTAGAAAAAGTCAATGATTTGTTTGATGAAGAACTTAAAAAACGTAAAAAATATATTTTTGTGGATCATTTTCCATCTTGGCTCATGAATGTGCTTCAAGCGGTTGGTGTTTATGCAATTCTTTATTATGTCTTACATATCAATGTTTCTATATCAATGGGAAGTATTTATTTGGTCTTGTTTTATATGAAGGAATGTAAAAGTCCACTGCAAGAAATGTTTGATAGATTAGAGGAAATACAAACTTGTTTGAATTCCTATAAAAGAATTAAAATTTTGCTAAACGAAACGGATTGTGAGAACATAGAAGAAGGTGAAACAGTCAAAGAACTAAAAGGAGATATTGAGTTTCAAAATGTGTATATGAAATATGAAAAAGAAATCGTACTTAAAAATATTTCATTTCGTATTAGACAAGGAAATAAAGTGACGATTGCAGGTAGAACAGGAACTGGAAAGACGACCTTAATGAATGTGCTTATGAAATTATATGATTTCCAAAGTGGAAAAATTTTAATAGGAAATCATGATTTATCCAAAATTTCCATTCAATCTCTGCGAAACAACATTTCTTACATTTCACAAAATCCATATATTTTTGCAGATACGCTTCGTAATAATATCATTTTAGGAAATACGCAAATTGCGGATTTGCAAATTATGGAAACAATTCAAGAAATTGGCGTGGAGGGAATTTTTGAGAAATTGCCAGATGGCTTAGATACAAAAATTAATTTATCACAATTATCGTATGGAGAATTGCAGGTAATTGCGTTTGTTCGCGCAGTTTTACATCAGGCTAATATTTATATTTTTGATGAACCGACTTCTAATCTTGATTTAAAAACAGAAAACATGCTTCAAACCATGATTAATAAAATATCTCAAAAAAGTACAGTTATTATCATAGCACATAGAAAATCAACGATTGCCAGTTCGGATAAAGTGATTTATTTGCGAAATGGGGAAATTGATAAGATTGTAAATAAGGAGCTTGTCTAAATTTATTTTCATAAAAAACTTGACAAGATGGAAAAATGAAGTTAAGAAAATACCTGCGTATTAGTTACAGGTATTTTTTATTTTTCTAAAAGTTCTAAAATTTTGAAATGACAAGAGTAAAATCAAATTTTTTGATCAGATTAAGAAAAGAGAAAGATAAATGTTGTATTTCAAAGTAGAATATGATAAAATACCAAATAATGAAAAAGTAGAGAAGAAAAAGGAGAAAATTATGAAAATTCTAGCAGTAGGAGATATTATTGGCAGAAATGGACTAAATCAACTAAAACAATGTTTGCCCAATTTGATTGCGGAAAATCAAATTGATTTTGTTGTCGTAAATGGCGAAAATTCGGCAGAAGGAATGGGAATTACGGAAAAAATGTATCGTGATATTTTGAAACTAAATGTCGATGTTGTCACAATGGGAAATCATACTTGGGGGAAAAAAGATATATTTTCGTTTATTGACGAAAAAACAATTGTCAGACCAGCTAATTATCCAGCGAACAATCCCGGAAATGGTTTTACCATTTTGGAAAAAAAAGGTAAAAAAATTGCAGTTATCAATTTAATTGGAAGAGTCACAATGGGAGTTTTGTCTGAAAATCCATTTTTGATTGCCAAAGAAATCATTCAAAAAATAAAATCACAGGTAGATATTATCCTAGTAGATTTTCATGCAGAAGCAACGGCTGAAAAGATTGCTTTAGGCTATTATCTAGACGGTGAAGCAACGATTGTTTTTGGTACACACACACATGTGCAAACAGCGGACGAAAAAATTTTGCCAAAAGGAACTGCGTATATTACGGACATTGGTATGACAGGTCCTAAAAATTCTGTCATAGGAATGGACATTGCTGTATCTTTTAAAAGGTTTGAAACTTCGCTTCCAGAACGATATAAAATAGCAGAAGGAGAATCCATGTTCAATAGTTGTTTATTCGAAATCGACAATATTACCAATCAAGTGACAAAAATAAAAAGAATAAATTTGTAAATTTTTTTTAATTTTGTATATTTTTTTCTAATTTTGTCATAATAAGAATATACATGACAAATAAAGGAGGAAAATAAAGTGAAAGCGACAGGTGTTGTAAGACGTATAGATGATTTAGGTAGAGTTGTTATTCCAAAGGAAATTCGTAAGGTGCATAGAATTAAAGAGGGTGACCCTCTGGAAATTTTTACAGATAAAGAAGGAGAAATCATTTTGAAAAAATATTCTCCAATCGGTGAACTTTCTGAATTTGCAGGTAGTTATGCTGAAACCATTTCAAAGACAACAGGACATATTACTTGTATTACAGACAAAGACACAGTCATTGCTGTTTCTGGTGGATCAAAAAAGGATTTTTTGGAAAAGGGTTTGAGTAAACAATTAGAAGAAGTCATTGAAAATAAGGAAGTTTTTAAAAGCAAAGACAATGATGAAATTGCGATTCCGATTACCCAAAACGAAGGTAGAGAAAGAATTTACAATTCACAAGTTATTTATCCTATTATTTCAGACGGAGACGTAATTGGAAGTGTTATTTTGTTATCCAAAGAGCCAAATCAAAAAATGGGCGAAGCCGAATACAAAGTAGCTCAATCTGCAGCAGGATTTTTGGGAAATCATTTAGAAGTCTAGTTTTGTCAAAAGAAGAAATTTTATAAGAATTTCTTCTTTTTTGGTTGTGTTTAGAAAACATATTTGATATAATGCAAATAAATTCAAAAGAAATAATAGAGGAGTAATAAAAGTATGAGGAATAAGAAGATGAAATCTCAAAAAGGTGCCATATCTGTATTTGTTATGATGGCAATGCTATTCTTTTTATTTACAATTTTAGGCGTATATTCGATTAGTTCCAAAAGAGCACAAACACAAACAGAATCATTTGGAATACTTGAAAATAAATATTATAAACCAGGGGAAGAAAATGAAAGATATTCTGCTAAAATCATGCCAGAAACACAAACGATTCCTATTTATACAAAGGAACAATTTTGGACAATTGGAACAGGAAATAAAGTAGAAATTGAAGAAAAAATATACACATTTTCTAATACAGCTAATTACCAATTACAAAATGATATTATCATCAATATTCAAACAGATTTAGCAAAAGCAAGACTAATTAACCATTCAATCGATAAAAATCAATATGAAATTTACTATTATTATGAAGAAAATTATTACACATTACTCAATTATTCAGGAACCAAATATGCGGAAGGCAATGCGGTTTTACGCGCAAGTGGAGAAAACTTTTCTGATATTGTAAAAGGAAGTTCTCTAGCAGGTGCAGGAAGTCAATATTATTTGTTTGCTTCAGCCAATCCACCAGTTTATGGAACTTCGATTCTTTCAAATTATGCGGATTTATATTCCAGCTTTGATTCAAAAAATCCAATAAAAAGAATCGATGGTTCTTGGGAAGTTTATTCTTATGGAAACTATAAAAACGCATGGTCATTCTGGCAAACACAGGTATTAAATCATTCAAGGCAAATAGAATCCCATGATTCTGGAACCAATTCTTCGAATGAATATAATTTTGCGCTAATTACAGCAGGAAATTATAACAATACATTCACAACGCCAGTTCAAAACAATTGGGTCAGCATATGGCTTAGAGCAAATGGTATGACTTCAAGTGCTTATTGGTCTAACTTTAAACTAAATTTCTCAAATGGTAATTCTGTAACTGTACAACAAGCCGTAAATTCTGGCTATATCGAGCCACTTGTTCTATATTCAAGCGGTTCGCCACAATCTGATTCCTACACTTGGAAAAATATAGGAAACTTTATCAATGGTGGACAAACAGATACAGCAAGTTATGCACAAGCATTAATTATGCTAAGGGTTACAGATAAAGTAGCCTTAACAGGAATATCCTTCTATACCAATAAAAGTTGGAATGCAACTTATGATGGACTAGCTGTTCATTTAATGTCAGATATGGAATTATCGACAGAGCCATTTTAGATAAAAAGATTTTGAGGGAAATTATGAATATCACATACGACCAATTAGAAAAAGAATTAAATAAAACAGATTTGAAGCCAATTTATCTTTTATACGGTAATGAAAAATATTTAATCGATACACTTCTTAAAAAAATTAAGACGAAATTTGGTGAATTAGTACAAGGAATCAATTATGTTATAATCGATGAAACCAATGTGCAAGATTTGATTTTTAATATAGAAGTTCCAGCTTTTGGTTACGATAAAAAACTAATGATTGTCAAAAATAGTGGCTTATTTAAAAAAGATGGCAGAAAAAAAGAGCCAACTATGTTACAAAAAGAGGTTATTTCTTATTTGGAAGAAAATTATGCTACCATACAAGAAATGGCTGTGCTTGTTTTTATGGAAGAAGAGGTTGACAAAAATGCAGTATATAGCGCCATTGAAAAAAATGGCATTGTTTGCCAAATAACAGAACGAAAACCAGCTCAATTAATTGCAAAACTGAAGCAAATTTGTGCGTTATATAAGGTAAGTTGCCAAGATTCTACCTTAGAATATTTATTAGAAACAGCTGGAACCAATTTGCAAATTCTAATCAACGAAATCAGAAAATTAATTGAGTACGCTGGAGAAGGCGGAACAATAACGCGTGAAGCAATTGACCAGTTAGTCATTAAGCAAATGGAAAGTGTCATATTTGAATTAACAGACAATCTAGGAAATAAAAGAATCGATGAAGCGATTCAAGTTTTAGACAATTTAATCTATCAAAAAGAACCGCTTCAAAAAATTTTAGTGACTCTTTATAATCACTTCAAAAAACTCTATTTATGCCGTATTGCCATCCATTTGAATGAAGATATTATAACTGCGCTTAATTTAAAGCCAAATCAAACTTTTTTAGTCAGCAAATATAGAAAACAAGCTTCTTATTTTCAGGAAAGTGATTTAAGACAAATTTTAAAAGAACTTGCGGAGATGGATTATCAATCCAAAAATGGTTTGATAGATATTAATATCGCGCTAAAAAGCGTTTTGTGTCGTTATTGTTCTTAAAAAAAGAAGGTACAAAAGGAGGAAAAATGGAAAATAGAAAAAAATGGATTTTAGTAATTACTATTTTGTTAGTTGTATTTATTGGTATGATACTTGTTTTTAACCCCAAAAAAGAAAATGGGAATACCCAACTTTCAAAAGAAGAAACATCAGAGGAAAATTTAGAAAAGTTAGAAAAAGTTAATGTTTCAGATTACCATTTGGTAACTTATGAACAATCGGCAAATACAAATAGTTTTATTAAATCATTAGAAGTCAAAGCTGTAAAAAATGGAAAGATAAAATTTGTCATTGGTTCCATCGATTCCGATTCGATGATTCATGAAAGAACCTCCTTTGAAATTGACTGTAAAGAGGGAGAAAATACAGTTGACCTACTTGAGCAAAGGCATCTTCTAAAACAAGGAGAATACCTATTTATGGACATATACGGACAAGATGTACTCTACACAAAAAATGGCAAAACAGCCAAATCACTGGTACAAATTCAAAGCAACCAAACAGCAGGCAAAATGCCCATCGTACAAAGTGATTTCATATTACCATTCCAATATACCTTATCAAAAGTAAAAGAATACAATGCTCTTGTAATCGGAAACGACATCACCACCAAAGACGGAAAAAATGGTCTAGCCGCCACTGATGAAGCTCATGACTATTATGCTTTAACCAAAACTAGGCTAGAAAACACGTTCCCAAACTTAAACATAAATCGTATCAACGCCAAAGCATGGGAGCAAAGCAATCAGCTTCAAATGCAAAAAGACTGGCTTGCACAAAACATAAAAAAAGATGTTCTACAAAATTTAGATTTAGTTCTATTTCAATTAGGGGATAACTTTCAGCAAGAAGACTTTGAAACAAGCGTAACCGAACTTGTGCAGTGGATTAGACAAATTTCACCAAACGCAGAAATGATTTGGATTGGACTATGGGATATGAACGAAAAAATATTCAACCGTTTACCCAGCTTTTGTGAAAGACTAGGAATAGAATTTATCAACATAAGTGATTTAGCGGTTCCAGAATATCAATCACTAGCGACAGAAAATACCAACTTGAATTTTACAGAAGTATTTTATCCAAACAATGAAGCTATGCAAATCATTTCCAATCGAATTATCGAAACCCTAAAATTTGAATTTTAGGTTGCAAAAATTTTTCTTACATGGTATGATGTAAAAAATTTGAAAGGGAATTTTTAAAATATGAATGAATACAAATTAGAAGACATTCAAATTGGCATGACTCAAAACTTTAATGTCCAAATTACCGAAAAGATGCAAAACGATTTTCGACAAAACACAGGAGATATCAATCCCATGCACAGTAACCAAGAATTTGCAAAAGAAAAAGGATTTGACCAGCCATTAGTATTTGGTATGTTGACAGCGTCTTTTTTCTCAACGTTAGTTGGTGTCTATTTGCCAGGTAAAAATTGCCTATTTCAAGAATGTAAAGAGATTCGATTTCACAATCCTGTTTTTGTGGGAGACAAATTAGAAATACAAGGCGAAGTCATCGAAATTGACGACCGATTCAAACGTATCACTATCAAAGCAATCATCCGAAATCAAGAACAAAAAAAGGTCTGTTCAGGAAAATTAATAGCAGGTGTATTATAACGATAGGGGCGAGAAATAACAAGAAAGGAAAAAATTATGCAAAAAATATATTGTATTATAGGAGCGACGTCTGATATTGGCATGGCATATATGAGAAAAATCAACGAGCAAAACGAAAAAAGCACAATTTTAGCCGTTCACTTTGGTGGAAAAGAAGAATTGGAAAAATTAAATCAAGAGCTACAAAATGTCACAATGGATTATATCCAATGTGATTTATCCAAAGCAGAAGACGTTGCCAAAGCAATTGAATTTATCAAAGAAAAATATGGAAGCCCGACACATTTTCTGCATTTGGCAGCTAGAAAATTTGAATATGTCAAATTCTCAAAATTTAACTGGGAAGATGTATTATGCGATTTAGAAATTCAAGTTCACAGTTTTGCTGAGTTCATGAAAGTATTTTTGCCGATTATGGCAAAGCAAAAATATGGCAAAGTAGTAACGATGCTAAGTAGTGTAACAAAAGGCGTTCCACCGAAATATTTATCTAGTTATACTTTAACCAAATATGCATTAATGGGTTTAATGAATAGTTTAGTTTCAGAATACAAAGAAAAAGGAATTAACATAAATGCAGTATCGCCAACGATGGTAGAAACAAGATTTTTAAGCAATATTGATGAACGCATTGTAGAAATGACTGCTACAAATTCTGGCATGAAAAGAAATGTCAAAATAGACGAAGTTGTAGGTGCTATCCAATATCTAATGTCAGACGATGCAGAATATATCAATGGCTTGAATTTACCATTAACAGGTGGAGATATTCTTTAAAGAAAGGAAAAACATGAACAAACAATTTTTCAAATTTATTTTTAAATTGGTATTATTAATCTGTTTCATTTGGGGCATTTTTGCCGTTGTTGCACGTGAGTTTGGTATGTACATATATGATGAAGAATATGCATCGTATCAGCAAACTTTAGATTATATTAATCAGTCTAAGGAATATAATCATGTTCTAATTTTTGGTGATTCTGTTGCGAAAGCTGGTATTATTCCGCAACTTATATCAGACGACACTTACAATATTTCAATGGCAGGTGCCACAACGATTGAACAATATTACATGATGCAAAATTATTTAGCTCAACACGAAGCGCCAAAAACGCTGATTGTGATGTATTTTATTGGTGCAAATGATTCCATTGATGATTTTTTCTGGAACAGAACGCTTTATTTTAATTGTTTAACAACAAAGCAATTTCAAGAAATTGTGGAAAATGGGGCATTTTCAGAAGAAGAAAAAGCGAAAAGCATTGCAAAATTTTTGCAATATAAATTGTGTAGCCCAAACAGATATTATCCTGCAATCAAAAATGCGCTATTTGAAAACCGCTACGAAATTAACAAAAAAGAATATGAAATCGCACAAACGAGCAAAGGACAGCATTATTTTGGTACAGAACCTGCTTTTGAACCAAATAACGTTACTATAACGGGTAAAAAGCATTTTCAGGTACTTGACATTATCGATACATATATGCATAAATGTATTCAGCAATGTGAAGAAAATGGTATCCAACTAATTATTGAGCAACATCCCATCAATGAATCGACGTATGCGAATATGAGTCAGGAATATAAGCAAGAGTATATGGATTATATGAAAAATTTACAGGAAAAATATCCGAATATTCTTGTTAATA
This sequence comes from uncultured Clostridium sp., assembly GCA_947648495.1. Lineage (GTDB taxonomy): Bacteria > Bacillota > Clostridia > TANB77 > CAG-508 > Scatovivens. Next base: position 224,792 of record CANSOA010000001.1, on the reverse strand, counting down.
CAGAATATAATGTTTGTACAAGCGATTGGTTGGGAGATTTTTCGCATTTGAATGAAAAAGGAGCAACGGAGTTTACCTTAGAGCTAAAGAAGAAGTATGAGGAGCATTTTAAGTAGAATGTATAATTTTAGGAGTGATGAAATGAAAATAAAAAACATAGAGGATATAGCAATTGTAAAAAGTAATGAGATTGTGATAAAAGATGTGCAATCAGCTATTGATTTTGTTATGAATATAAAATATGAAACAAATTGTAATAAAATAGCTTTGAATAAAGAAGCTTTAATAGATGAATTTTTTATATTGAGTAGAGGCGTGGCGGGAGAAATTTTGCAAAAATTTATAAATTATCAAGTTAAATTTGCAATTTATGGGGATTTTTCAAAATATACAAGTAAGCCATTAAAAGATTTCATGTATGAAAGCAATCAGGGAAAAGATATATTTTTTGTAGAAAATGAAGAGAAAGCAGTGGAAATGTTGAGTAGGTAGCATTATATTAATGAAAGATTAAAAGAAAGTGATATAAAGGAAATTTTAAAGTCATTGGAAAGATAGATAGCAATTTGCAGAAAGGAATTATTATATGAGATTAGAAATTAAACAGCTTATTAATGTTGATAAAGAAACTTTAAATATCATAAGTAATTTATCAAAGAAAGGAGATTTATAACATGCAAAATCCAACATTTATCACCCTAAAAAAGAACGCAAAACAGCCAATGGATAGCTTAAAAGAATACAAAATTGCCATTTTAGGCAATTGTTCGACCCAACACTTGGCAACTGCCCTAAAAGGCTACGGCTACCAAGAAGGTTATAATCTAAACATATTCGACAGCGATTACAACCAAATTGAAGCCCAAATCATGGACGATACTTCCGAGTTATACAATCACAAACCAGACGCTGTTTTGCTTTACATGTCCACCGAAAAATTATACGAAAATTTTTGCGAAACATCGCCAGAGCAAAGAGAAAATTTTGCTGATTTTACCATGCAAAAAATAAACAATTATTGGCAAACACTAAACAGCAAAATCAAAACCAACATTCTACAATTCAATTTTATTGAAATTGACGACCGAACCTTCGGAAATTACGGAAACAAAACGCCAAGTTCGTTTCTTTTTCAACTAAGAAAGTTAAATTTTACGTTAATGGAACTGGCAAATCAAACCAAAAACGCATTTTTGATTGACTTGAGCACTATTCAAAACACCTATGGAAGACAAGCGGTTCACGACGATAAATTATATTATATTGCCAAAATGCCACTTTCTACCAATATTTTGCCAGAAGTTAGCAAACAAGTTTTAGATGTCATCCAAGCTTTAAATGGTAAATTCAAAAAATGTGCTATTTTGGATTTGGACAACACCTTGTGGGGCGGAGTCATTGGCGACGACGGTTTAAAGTCCATTCAAATTGGAGAATTAGGCTTAGGACATGCCTTTTCTGAATTTCAAATGTGGCTGAAGGAATTAAAAAATCGAGGTATTATTCTTGCAGTTTGTAGCAAAAACAATGAAAACATTGCGAAAGAACCCTTTGAAAAACATCCAGACATGATTTTAAAATTAGATGATATTTCTATGTTTGTTGCCAACTGGGAGGATAAAGCTACTAATATCAAATACATTCAAGAAACGATTAATATTGGAATGGACAGTATCGTTTTTATTGATGATAATCCATTTGAGCGAAACTTAGTAAAAGGTATGATTCCAGATATTACGGTACCAGAATTGCCAGAAGATCCAGCATTATATTTAAGTTACTTGAAAAGTTTGAATTTGTTTGAAACAGCGTCCTATTCTGAAAATGACAAGGACAGAACCAAACAATACCAAGCTGAAGTAGGAAGAACCACCATGCAAAGCAATTTCCAAAATTTTGATGACTATTTAAAAAGTCTTGAAATGCAAAGCACGGTGCATCCATTTGAAGAATTTGAAATTCCGCGAATTTCCCAATTAACCCAGCGTTCCAACCAATTTAATTTGCGAACCATTCGCTATACCGAAGCTGAGATTGAGCAAATTGCAAATGATGATAAATATTTAACTTTAAGTTTTTCACTCAAAGATAAATTTGGTGATTATGGTTTAATTAGTGTTGTTATAGCAGAAAAACAAGATGAAAAAACGTTGTTTTTGAATACGTGGCTGATGAGTTGTCGTGTTTTAAAAAGAGGAATGGAAGAATTTATTATCAACAAAGTGCTTGAAATGGCGAAAGAGAATGGATTTTCCAAAGTCACCAGCGAATATATTCCGACACCGAAAAATGCTATGGTGGAGAAAATGTATGCTAAATTAGGATTTGCTGATTTAGGAGGTGGGAAATTTGAAGCAAATGTAGACGAATTCATTCCCAACAAAACCAACATAAAATAAAGGTAGGGGCGATTACCAATCGCCCGCCAATTTCCAACGATTACAAATCAAAACTGTAGAGGTAGGGTTCATAAAAAATATCAAATAAGGGGAAAAAATGAAAGAAGATAAAATCAATTTAGTATGTATTGATATAGAAGAATTTAAGGAAGAAATCTATCCATATTATTTAAAGATTTTTCCAGAAGATGAAAGAAAACCAATTAATTTGATTGAAACTTCATGGAGAAAGAAATATACGAAAATTATTAAAATTGTTAATCAGAATGTTTTGGTTGGATTTATGATACTGAACAAAGTCAAGGAAAAAGGTTATGCAGGCTTAGATTATTTTGCGATTTTATCAGAATATAGAAATAAAGGTTTTGGCTCAAAAGCACTGAAAATTTTGATAGATATGGAAAAAGAAAACAATGGAATTTTTATTGAAATTGAAAAAGTTGGATTGGGAAAGGATGAAAAAGAAAATATTATAAGGGAAAAAAGGAAGGCATTTTATGAGAAAATTGGCTTTAGAAAATTAAATTTTGATTTAGAACTTTTTCAAGTAATTTATATTCCATATGTATTTTCTAATATTCCAATAGACGAAGAAAAAGTAATGAAAGAAATATTTGATATATATGAGACAATTGTAGGAAAAGAAAAAATTAGAATAAATTGTAAAGTTATAAAAAATTTGGAATAATAAAGGATGAAAAAATAAAATGATATAAAAAAGAAAGGAAGATGATTATGAAAAGAGAAGAAATTTTTCAAAAACTAAACGAAATTTTTAGAGAGGTATTTGAAGACGATTCCATCGAAGTTGTGGAAACCACAAGCGCAGCCGATATTGAAGATTGGGATTCACTAACACATATTACTTTAGTATCCGCTGTTGAAGAAGAATTTGATATCAAATTTTCTATGAAAGATGTTATCGGTATGAAAAATGTTGGCGAAATGGTAGATATTATCATGGAGGATATGGAATGATTTTTACAACCCTAAAATTTCTCGTATTTTTTGTTGCTGTTTTTTTGGGCTATTACATTGTACCTAAAAAACTACAGTGGCTAGTTTTGCTAGTTGCAAGCACGTATTTTTATTTGTGTGCATCAGTCAAATATGTCATTTTTGTACTGATGGCATCTTTGATTACGTACATTGGTGCGTTAATTTTGGATAAATTAGAAAAAAAACAACGTACATATTTGCACAACAACAAGGAAAATTTATCCAAAGAAGCAAAAAAGATTTATAAAACTAAAGTAGAAAAAAAGAAAAAAATCATCATTACTTTAACAGTTTTAGGAACACTTTCGATGTTACTTGTTATGAAATATACAGGTTTTGTATTGCAAAATATTTCAGATATTGTCAATATTTTTGGCTTTAATTTTATAGCGCCTGTGTGGAATTTGATTTTGCCACTTGGCATATCGTTCTACACATTTATGAGTCTTGGTTATGCAATTGATGTTTATAGAGGTGAATATCCAGCCGAAAGAAATTTTCTAAAATATTTCTTATTTGTCTCATATTTTCCGCATATTTTACAAGGTCCAATGGACAAATACAACGATTTATCCAAAGATTTATTGGAAGGCAAAAAATTTGATTATAACCAAGCAACACAAGGCATTTATCGAATTGTCATTGGTGTTTTGAAGAAAATGCTCATAGCGGATAAATTAGCGCCAATTGTAGGAACAGTTACTACTAATTTAGACCAATATTTTGGCATCAATATTTTTATTGCAATTGTATTTTATGCCATTCAATTATATGCTGATTTTTCAGGCTATATGGACATTGCCATTGGTTGTTCAAAAATGTTAGGAATTCGCATTGCTGAAAATTTCGACGCTCCGTATTTTTCAAAATCTATTGCAGAATATTGGAGAAGATGGCATATTTCTTTGGGAGCTTGGTTTCGCGATTATGTGTATTATCCGATTTTAAGAGGAAATTTTGCCAGCAAAATTAGAAAACTTTTTAAAGACAAAAATAAATATTTGTCAAACAATTTGCCAACCGTTTTTGCTTTAGCTATTTTGTGGATTTTAATTGGATTTTGGCATGGTTCGACTTGGGGGTATATTTTGTATGGTATGTATCATGGCGGAATTATTATTTTGTCAACTTTGCTTGCTCCTGTTTATGATAAATTTTATGAGACATTTCCAAAACTTGTCAAAACCAAGATTTATGGTGCATTTCAAATCATTCGTACATTTTGTCTCATTTTAGGTGGATATTTTCTATTTTGCATTGGCGATTTAAAACCAGCGATTCAAATGTTCACAAATATGTTCAAAAATAACTTTGACGGTGTCAAAATTTTAGCAAACATAAGCCAAGATTCGCTTGTTAGTATAACAATCGGAACAATTATTTTAATTATTTTTGACATTTTGACAATTTACAAAATCGATATTTACGAAAAATTCAGAAAAGTACCATTTTTCCTTAGATGGTTGATTTACTGTTTTGGAATGTTTGGTGTGATTATGTTAGCGTCAGGAACGGTGCAAGAATTTTTGTATTTCCAATTTTAATGAGAAAGGACGATTTATGAGAAAAATCATAGTAGCTATTTTATTATTTCTTGCCATTCTTTTTACAATCAATGGTGGAAATCATGAAAATATAACCAATCCACCAGAAAATAATGCCTTTGAAAACAAAGAGAAAAACGTAATTTCAAATACCGAAGTTACCCATCAAGTGCAAGAAAAAACGTTAGACGGTAAAACGATTGCTTTCATTGGCGATTCACTAATCGAAGGTTATGGAAATGAATTTCACGGATTTGACTATTATTTAGCTCAAAGTTTACCAAACACAAATTTTATCAACAATTCTAAAAGCGGAAGCACCATCACAGACAACTCTGGAACAGACAATATTATTATGTTAAATCAAGCTAAAACCCTAGCAGGAAATCCAGACATTATCGTTTTGGACGGTGGAGCCAATGATATTATGGGTTACGCTTTAGGTTTTTTAAATCAAGACTTAAAAAAAGAAATTGGAACGGTTGATTTGACTTCTCAAAATATTTCAAATGGAGAAACCGTAATTACTGATTTAGAAGAAGTGGTTTTGGAACTTAGAAATAAATTTCCAAATGCTAAATTATGCTATTTTCAGCCATTTTTGTTAGACGATGATACTATTTCTCATTTAACAAGCGAAAGTTTAGCCAAACAAGAAATTGTAACAAGACGTGATGCATTTTATCAAGAAGTACAAAAAATGTGTCAAAAATGGCAGATAGAATATTTGGATGTAGCAGGTCATTTTGAAGGAACAGGAACTACTTATCGACAAGAAGATTGGATTCACATCAAAGAAGCGGGATACGAACTGCTTACGCCATTTTTATTACAAAAATTAAAGGAGATGTAAATGAAAAAGTTACTTAGAAAATTGCTATTAGCAGTAATTTTAATAGCTGTACTGATTTTTGTAGCGGAAAAAGTTTTGATTAAAAAAGGTACAATCGAAGTTTCAGAAAATGAGACAACCGCATTGCCAAAAAAAGGAAATAATCAATCTGAAAGCCAACAAAATTCCTATAATGTTTTAGTTATTGGAAACAGTCTTACTTTAGAACGAGACGGAATTGGCATGGCAGCTAGTGATCAATATCATGATTATTATTACTTGACAAAAAAGCGTCTGCAAGAAAAGTATGAAAAATTGAATATGAACCGAATCAGCTGTATTCACTGGGAAGAAAACCGCATTATTCGCAGTAGAACTGATTGGATACAAGATAATTTAAAACCAGATTTGGTAGCGAATCAAGATTTAGTGATTTTTCAATTAGGCGATAACTGTGTTCCAACGGAAACCTTTGAAGGGAGCGTAACAGAACTTGTAAATCATGTCAAACAATATTCACCAAATGCTCAAATGTTATTGGTTGGCATGTGGTTTATCAACGAAGAAAGAATGGCTATGATGCCTCAAATTGCGCAAAATTTGGGATTGGAATTTGTTGACATCAGTGATTTAGTTGTAGACGAAAATAAATCGCACATTGGAGCCGAAATAACCACAATTGACGGTAACAAAAATACCATCGCCACCATCGAAGAAGCTTTTCACCCAAATGATGAAGGCATGCAAAAAATTGCAGACCGCATTTGCCAAAAATTAGAGATATAATCCATAGGAGAGAGGGGGCACCCTCTCCAAACCATAAGGAGAAAAAATGAAAAAGAAAATCGGAAGCATTTTTATCATAGCAATGATATTTATTGTGATATATGCAATTTTTATAACAAAAAAGGAAAAAGAAACGGTACAAGAAGTAGCGATAGAACCAGTTAAACAGCCACTAGAATGGCATGGAAACTATATTTGGGATGCAAGCACGGAAAATAATACTTGGATGTGTTTCCGCAAGAAAGTTAATTTAAAGCAAAAAGATATTCAAAATGTCATAGCCCAAATTGCCGTTGATTCCAAATATTGGTTGTATATCAATGACCAAATGGTTGTGCGCGAAGGTGCCTTAAAACGCGGAGAAACTAAAAATTCGATTTATTATGATGAAGTTGATTTGACCAGGTATTTACACGAAGGAGAAAATACAATTGCTTTGCTGGTCTGGTATTGGGGCGATAAGAGTTATTCTCATAATGCAAGTGGGCAAGGAGCTATGCTATTTCAAGCTAAAATTGGAAATAACTATTTGGTCAGCAATGATACTTGGAAAGTTTCCAGACATAAAGCCTATTTACAAGATAAACTAAGACCCAACAAGCGCTTGATTGAATACAATGTTTATTATGATGCAAATTTAGCCGATGAAAATTGGTATAAATCGGATTATGATGATACCAACTGGGAAAATGCTAGAATATTAGCCCCTGCCAATGCAGAAATTTGGGGAGAGATGATAGAGCGAAATATTCCTCAATTTAAAGATTATGGCATAAAAGAATATGAAAATATGGCAAAATATGCAAATTACATCACAACTAAAACAGAAACATTAGAAATGAAAATTCCTTATAATGCTCAATTTTCACCTATTTTGAAAATTGAAGCACCAGAAGGGCAAAAAATTACCATCCAAACAGACCAATATGCAGATGTTAATGGCGATTCTGTAAAATGTACTTATGTAACAAAAGAAGGAACCCAAGAATTTGAATCTTTGGCTTGGATGAATGGCGAAAAGGTTTATTATGAAATACCAAAAGGTGTCAAGATAATTCGTTTAGCCTACAGAGAAACAGGCTACGATACAGAAATGACAGGCAGTTTTAAATGCAATGACGAATTTTTCAATCAATTATGGCAAATGGCAGATAGAACACTATATGTCAACATGCGAGATAGTTACATGGATTGCCCAAATCGTGAAAGAGCGCAATGGTGGGGCGATATGAGCATGGAAATGTTACAAGCTATGTATGCTTTGGATACAAAAGCATATGATTTATATGAAAAAGGCGTTAAAACGACGCTTGGCTGGAAACAAGACAACCATGTTTTATTAACGGTTGTGCCCAATTCAGATGATTTATTGCATTTGCCAACACAAATGCTAGCAGGGATTAATTCGATGTATGAGTATTATGAATATACAGGAAAAAAGGAGTTTTTGGAAGAAGTTTATTCTTCTGTTAAAGATTATTTGAATTTATGGTATGTGAAGGAAGAGAGCGGTTTGGTGCATTCTTCTGTATCGTATCCGATTTGGGAATGGGGTGATTCGAGTGGAAATGTGGATTATGAAGCTTTGGAAAATGCTTGGTATTATTTAGCTATGAGTAAGGTTGCTAAAATGGCTGAAGTTTTAGGTTATACAGAAGATAAAGCAGATTTTGACACACGTCTTGCAAATTTAAAAACAAATTTTGCAAAATTATGGACCCCAAATGGCTACAAAACGCTAGATAGCAAATTTGTGGACGAAAGAGTAAATGCACTTGCTGTGATTTCTGGTTTGGTAGAGGAAGAAAAGTATGAAAAAATTGCATATATTTTAACCAATTCTTATGAGTCGACGGTTTACATGGAAAAATATATTTTGGAAGCTTTGTGCCAAATGGGAAAAATTGAAGAAGCACAAGCGCGAATTAAAAAACGCTATGATGAAATGGTAAATAGTAAAAAAGCGTGTTCGACTTTGTGGGAAAATTGGGTGTATGAGATTGGCACGAAAAATCATGCTTGGGCAGGCGGACCTTTGATTATTATGTCAAAATATTTTGCTGGAATTGAGCCTCTGAAAAAAGGTTATGATGTGATTTCAATCAAACCGCAGTTTGGAAATTTGAATAAGATTGTCAGCAAAGTTACAACGATTAAAGGTGATATTCATTTGCAAGGTAAAAAGTCAGCGGATGAGAACTATTTAAAAGTTACTTTGCCAACAAAAGCGCGTGTTGCGATTGAAAAAATGAAAGAAAATTGTAAAATTACAGTAAATGGAGAAATTTTATATGAAAATGGAAAAGAGAAAAATCATGACAAAATTAAATTTGATACACAAGATGAAAAATATTTATATTTTTATGTAGAAAGTGGTGAATATGAGTTTAGAGGAAAATAATCATTCTCAAAAAAGACTTGAAAAATTCCTCTAAAAAAGATATAATTAAAAAGTAAAAAACAAAGGTAAAAATAATGGGGGTAAAAAATGGCTACAAGAGATAAAAGTATATGGATTTTGTTGATATTTATTTTATCAGGCTTAGTAATTGGAGGACTTTTGGGTGATTTTGCAGCCAAAGTTGATTGGCTTTGGTGGTTAGGTTTTGGGCAAGAATTTGGCTTGGAAAGTCCACTTGTGCTAAATTTGAGCATTTTGAAGATTACATTTGGTATGATGGTTAAAATTAATATTGCAAGTATTATTGGAATTGGAATTGCGCTTTTTGTTTATCGAAAAGTGTAAATTTGAAAGGTAGAGATTGGTAAATGTTAGATATTTTAAAAGATGCGATTCTTGACAGCATTAAACTAATTCCATTTTTATTGGTTACTTATCTGATTATGGAATATTTGGAACATAAAACATCAGAAAAACATACAAGGCATATCCAAAAATCTGGCAAAATGGGACCAGTGATAGGAAGCCTGTTGGGGGCGTTTCCACAATGTGGATTTTCTGTATCAGCGACCAATTTATTTGTGGGACGTGTGATTAGTTTAGGAACGTTAATTGCTGTGTATTTGTCAACTTCAGATGAAATGATTCCCGTTTTTTTGGCAGAAAATGTTGGTATTGATGTTATTTTAAAGGTAGTAGGCATTAAAATTATGATTGGAATGGTGGTAGGAATTGTTTTAGATTTGGTGTTTCAAACTGTGCATCAGCAAAACGAAATTGCACATATGTGTGAGCACGATCATTGTCATTGCGAAGAAGGAATTGTCAAGTCGGCTGTGAGACATACTGTCAATATTTCATTGTTTATTTTTGTCATTACTTTTATTTTAAATAGTTTGATTGCAGTAATTGGAGAAGATACGATTTCGCATTTTATTTTAAATAAGCCGATTTTAGGTCCTATGATTAGCGGGCTGATTGGATTAATCCCGAATTGTGCCTCTTCTGTTATGATTGCACAGTTGTATATTAGTCAAATGCTGTCGGCTGGAGCAATGATTGCAGGATTATTAGTTGGCGCAGGTGTTGGATTATTGGTTTTAATCAAAGAAAATAGAAATACCAAAGAAAATTTAAAAATAATTTTGATTTTATATTTAGCTGGCGTAATATTTGGAATTTTATTGGAACAATTGGGGTTAACGTTATAGATAGGGGAAGTAAAAATGAAAAAAACGAAACGAAAAATTTTTGAAACATCCATGCGACTGTTTTCGCAAAAAGGTTATGATGCTACTAGCATTGAAGAGATAACCGCTACAGTGGGGGTTGCTAAAGGAACGTTATATTATCATTTTTCGAGTAAAGAGGAGATTTTTAATTTTCTTGTGGAAGAAGGCATGAAACTTTTAAAGATGAGTATGGAAATTAAAACTTCAAAGTGTGAAAATACCATTGATAAATTAAAGGCAATTGTGCTTATTCAATTAAAAGGAATTAAAAAATATGAAAATATTTTAACTATTGTTATGAGTCAAGTTTGGGGCAATGAGCCACGAAATGTGTTATGCAAGGAAAAAGTAATTGAATATATCAATGTTGTACAAAAAATTATTGAAGAGGGAATTCAAAAAAAAGATATTAAATCGTGTGACGCTAGCATTTTAGCGTGCGAAATTTTTTCGCTGACTTGTTCTAGTTTGATTTACCGAAGAAAATGTGAAGAATTTGAAATTGATAAATTGTATGCAGAATATGAGAAAACATTGCTGAATAAATTAATTTAAGGAGAGAAGAAATGGAAACTAAAATACATAAAGGCTCGAAAAGATTATATGAAATTGAAAAAGTTAGTAATTTAAAGGAATTGTTAAATCGAACAGAAAAGTTATATAAAGATAATGTAGCTTTTAAATTTAAAACTCAAACACCTGACGTTTTTCGTACTAAAACGTATGCAGAATACAGCGAAGAAATCAATTGTCTAGGAACGGCATTGATTAGTCTTGGCTTGAAAGATAAGAAAATTGCGGTCATTTCAGAAAATAGATATGAATGGACTCTTACCTATTTTGCAACTGTCAACGGAACTGGCATTATTGTGCCACTTGACCGTTCTTTGCCAGAAATAGAAATCATGAATTTAATTGAAGGCTCTGGTGCAGAAGCAATCTTTTATTCGGATAAATACAAAGATGTCATGGAAAAAGTAAGAAGTCAAAAAATCGGAAATATCCAGTTTTTTATTTCTATGGATGCTGAAGAAAGTAATAATGATGTTTATTCTCAAAAAGAATTAATTCGTATTGGAAGAGATTTACTAAAAAATGGCTCTAGAACCTTTGTTGATAGCCAGATTAATAATGAAAAAATGTCAATTATGCTATTTACTTCTGGAACAACCTCAAAAAGCAAAGCTGTAGCATTATCACATGCTAATATTTGTGCGAATTTGTATGATATTGCATCTGTTTTTGATGTAAATCAAAACGATACGATTTTGTCATTTTTGCCTTTACATCATACATATGAATGTACAGTTGGTTTTTTGTATCCCATTTATGTGGGAGCTTGTATTACGTATTGTGAAGGAATTCGCCATATTGCAGATAATATCAAGGAATATCAAGCAAGTGTTATGATTTCAGTTCCTGTGCTTTTTGAAAGTTTATATAAAAGAGTTATGCAAACTATTGAAAAACAAGGTAAAACCAAAAAGGTTAAAATAGGTCTAAAAATCAGTAATTTTTTGAGAAAAATTGGAATTGACAGAAGAAGAAAAATTTTCAAACAGATTCATGATAACTTAGGCGGAAAATTGAGATTATTTGTCGCAGGTGCGGCAGCTTTTGACCCTAACATGGAAAAAGGTTTAAATGATTTAGGAATTGATACATATCAAGGATATGGTTTAACGGAAACATCGCCTGTTATTAGTGCAGAACATAAAACTGTTGTAAAATATGGTTCTGTTGGGAAAGTATTTCCAAGTTTGGAAGCTAGCATTTTTGAGCCAAATGAAGAAGGGATTGGAGAAATTATTGTAAAAGGTCCAACGGTGATGCAAGGGTATGTTGAAAATCCAGAAGCGACTAAGGAAGTTATTCAAGATGGCTGGTTTCATACTGGTGATTTGGGCTATTTTGATAAACAAGATTTTTTATTTATCACAGGTAGGAAGAAAAACGTAATTGTACTGCGAAATGGCAAAAACATTTATCCAGAAGAAATTGAAGCTATGCTAAATGATATTGTGGGCGTAAAAGAATCGATGGTGTTTGGCAAACCAGAAAATGGTGATGAAAACGATTTAAAATTGGCTTGCAAAATGGTATATGATGCCGAAATTATGAAAGAAGAGTTTGGGCTAGAAAACAAAGAAGAAATTCAAACCAGAATTTGGAAACAAGTCAAAGAAATTAACAAAAAAATGCCAACTTATAAATATGTAAAAGAACTAATTCTAACAGAGGAAGAATTAATCAAAACGACGACACAAAAAATTAAGCGTTTTGAAGAGATGAAAAAAATGAATTTGAGTAACTAAAATACAGAAAAAATAACTTTTTTCAACAAATATTACAAAAATATTACATTAAAACAGAAAATGTAACAAAAATGTAATACAAAAAACGCGAAAATTACTTGAATTTTAAAAAGAAAACAGATATAATAAGAATAGTTAAAGAATATTTTATGAATAAATATAAAATAAACTAAGGAGGTAAGTTTACAATGTCATTTTTCCAGAAATCCGGCATAGTAAACGTGAAAATGGTTATCACGGAAGAAAAAATTTTATGTAACATTGACAAAATACAAAAATTAATCAATCCAACAAGCAAAAAGCAAATTGTTGAATTAGAAGAAGATTCGTATTTTAAAGATTTGGTAGAATCTGTCAAAACTTATTTAATAGAATATCCACAAAAAAAGAGTTTTCCTGCCAATGTTTATAAAGCGGCATTTGATTTAGTTGAATATGCGACAAATCAATTTGAAGAAAATACTAAAAAAGTGGAAGATTTGATTAGAGAAAGAGAAAAAAATATAAAACTTGCGAGCGTTTTAACTGATGTTTTAAAGGCAGTTCAAGCCAAAGCTAAAAATTGGAAAGAAATTGTCAAAAAAGTCAAAAGAAAATATCCAGAAGATGTTGTAGAAGCGTTGAAAATTATTGGAGAATCGCAAGAACAAAATGAAGAAGCAGAATCAGCCGAAAAATTAATTCAAGCTAAAGTTAAAAATTTAGAATCTAATACTCATATTGAAATTGATATGGAAAGAATTGAAGACCGTTCAAAAGCGCTAAGCTATATTGGAATTGAAATTGCAGAAGCTTTAAAATACATTCCTGCTCCAGCCGAAACAATCGTAGCTTCTAATGCAAATCAATTAGAAGAAACTAATTTTCAACTAGAAACAACGGCTGACAAGCCAACTTCTGAATTATTGCAAGATGTAATGGCAGATTACATTTCAGAAGAAAATACTTCTTTTGAAGATACCAATGATTTCTTTACAGAAACAAGATTTGAAACGAAACCAAGTTTTTGGCAAAGATTTAAAAATAGTAAATTTATGAGAACATTAAAATACATTATGCAAATAAAAGTTGTATTAGATTATCCAGCTTTGCCAGAAGGCAGAGGAGAGTAATAAAAAATGAACGATTAAGAATTCCTTAATTGTTCATTTTTTTATTGCAAATTTTAGACAGATATGATATAAATAAATAAAAACAAATGGAGGAACGAAGAAATGAAAATTGTAAAACCTTGGGTAGAATTGTTAGAAATAGATGGAGTAAAAGTTATGAAAAGTTTAGAAAGAGCGGCTAAACATTGTTATCGTACAGAAGGTAATATCAAAGAAAATAGTTATGACCATTTTTTGAGAAATTGTATCAATCGTGGGCATGAATCGGTTTTAGAACATGAAAAAATAACGATTCGAGTTCGCTGTGATGTTGGAGCTTATAAAGATATTACACGTCACAGATTAGCTTCTTTTTCGATTGAAAGTACACGTTATTGCAATTATAGTAAGGACAAGTTTGACAATCAAATTTCATTTATCGAACCTTGCAATATAGATGATAAAGAAATGTTGGAAGCTTGGAAAAATTGTATGGAAAATATCGAGCGAACTTACAATCAAATGGCTCAAATGCGGAGCAACACCTGACCAATTAAGATTGTTATTACCACACAGCACAGCTGCCGAACTTACGATGACAGCGAATATCAGAGAATGGAGACACATTTTTTCTCTAAGAGTGGACAAACACACGCATCCATCCATTCAACAATTCATGATTCCTTTACTTTTATACTTACAAAAACAGATGCCTGCTCTTTTTGATGCCATACCATACAATGAGGATTTTGACCCTAAGAAGTATGCTGAAATAAGAGTAGTAAAATAGCGTGGAAATTTTTGATGAAAAGAGTTACAGTCTTTTTCAACAAAATACAATCATCGATTAAATAATATAAAATAAAATAATAACAATACTTGGAAAAATGAGTCCGGAGAATTGCAAGCAGGCAAATAGCAATTCCTCCTGACTTATTTTGTTTTTCTTTGAATTCATACATTCCATAATAAAAAGTCTTAAAACAACATAAAATTAGTAAAACTAACGCCAAATAGGGCATTTTTATTCTCCTTTCCTTATTCCTTATTAAACAAATGACTAGAAGTAATTTCAGTATCAACATGCACTTCAAAAAACGAATCTTTAAATATCTCATTCCAATGCATTTTGTGATATTCATCAACTGTCATAAATTTAGAAGCTAGAATTCCGCCAAAACCTGCAATATCAGCATTGTATTTTTTGGAAATAGAATATAAATATTCTTTTAATAAACTTTCCAAATATTCATTTGCAGCTTGTTCAATTTGACGAATGTTGTTTAATGCCGTATAATCAAATTCTTCACCAGCACTGTTAATACTGCCTTTTAGAGAAATATTGATTGTGATATAAGGCGTATTGTTAATTAAATCAACATCAATGATTGGAGCTGTAACTTTTTTTAAGTTAATATCTGTAACATTGCTTTTGTAAATTGGATCATCTACACTAATCATACAAGAGTCTAATTCATTGCTAATCATTAAATGCGCTATTGTCTCAGAAGGAGAAAGGGTTCCGACCATAATTGAATCCTTAAAAATAGCGGCACCAGAATTTTGTACAGTATCTTCACCAACAAAAGTGTAAATTGCAATGGCTTCTGTTTGCGAGCTATTGATTTTGGAGAAAAAGCTATTGAAAGTGGAATTAATTGTGTAGCCTGTATAATCAACAGAATTTAAGATATATTCGTACAATCTGGAAGAAAAACTTTCTCCTGAATTTGAAACCTTATCTAACACATCATAAGCAGTACCAGAGCTAATGAGCAAACTGCAACTTGGCCTGACTTCTGTATCATTTCCTAAGATGTTAATGTAATTTTTGATGCCTTCTTTTGCGATTTCTTCTGAAAAAACAATTGCAGAACAATGAGATAAATTAATTTTTTTATTCAAATAATTATTCAAAATATTAATACCAATTTCAATGGATTCACAATCAACGGTATAAATTTTATATTCGCTAGATTGCGCAGTTGAGGCATCAGATGAGCCATTTGGTTTTGCATTTTGTACACTTAGGCGAATTAATCCATTTTCAGCTTTTTCAATACCGAGTGCAACAATATAATAAAAATCTTCAATTCCTGTAGAATCGTAGCATCCAGTCAAAGTAAAAAGCAAAGTGATTAAGATAAGGCTAAAACAAAAATATTTTTTTATCATTTTTTTGCGAGATTTCCTTTCTTACTAAATTTGAATTTTAAGTTTGCCAGAAGTAGTATGATAAAACAGCCAATAAAAATTAATCCAATAATTAAATAACGATAAATCACATTTTCAATAAAGCGACTCATTGCAATATTAAAGGGAAGTAGACACAAGCCAAACAAAATACTGGTTGTGGATAAAGTCAGGACTTTTTCATCAGCAATATTTGTTAATTTTCTAATGATTCGATTTACCATAAAAATAGAAATAGCCAAATAACAAAAAATTGAAATAATCCACAAAAGCACAAAAGCAGCGTCTAGCCTTTGCAAAAAGTCACCAAGTTCAATTTTTCGTGATAATAAATATAAGGCATTGAGCGGTTCACTATTATTGGTAATAGGAAAAATCGTCAAAATTGAAATTACGGTTACAAATAGTAAAAGCCAAGAGATTAGATAAGAGATAATTGTAATTTTTTTGAAATTAAAATTATCTTTTAACAGTGGCATCAAAAAGTAGTAGTAGGTCACAATGTAAAGTGAAAAAATATTGAGAAATCCATTTAAAAAAGTTCTTTTATAATTGTAACCAAAAAATGGCGAAAACTTACTAATAGCGAATTCATCATAAACGGCAAATAAAGCCAAAACAATACTTACAATAGCAAACGGAACCACTAAGCAAATGGTGCGAATGGTCGCTTTAAAACCTGCTAAATTGGCAACAACAACACCAATCATAAAAAACAATAAAATAAAAATTAAAGGGCTATGCTCAAAATAAATGGTTTTAATCATGTTTGAAAAATCGCTCAAAGTGGTATAGGACACAAAAAAGAAAAATGCAATAAAAATAATTCCCATAAGCACTTTCAAAATCTTACCACCTAAAAATTCAGAAATATCAATAATGTCTGAATTTGGAAATTTCTGAAAAAGAAGATTTAAGAAAAGAACGAAAATCAGCCCAATAATTCCAATATAAATTAAATTAACAACAGCGCCTGTTCCCACTAAATCAATAATATAATAAGGTACATTCAAAATTAATTTATTAATCATAACGATTAAAATCAAGCAAACTGCTTCATATTTTTGCATTTTATAACTATTTTGCATGACTCCTCCAATCCATACTGATTTTTTTCTCCGCCTTAGGGCGTTTTGTATTTAAAAATCGACTACGTTTTTCACGTTTCCAAACAGGTTTCATTACATAACCAGTATTTTCATTTAAGTTCTCAAATGGAATATAAGGGGCAAAATAAGGAACCCCAAAAGAACTTAAATTGGTTAGTAAAATAAAATGAACAAAAAATCCAAATGCAATTCCCAAAAAACCTGCCAAAAAGCCTAACACAATATAGAAAAATCGAAAAATTCTAATCGAAGAAGTCAAGGAGAAATCCGGAATTGCAAAACCACAAATACCAGTAAAAGCAATTACAATAATTAAAATCGGACTAACAATACTAGCTGAAACCGCTGCATCTCCCAAAATCAAGGCTCCAATAATTCCAACTGTTGTACTAAACGAAGACGAAACACGAAGTCCAGCTTCACGAATTAATTCAAACGAAATCTCCATCAAAATAATTTCGAAAATAACTGGAAACGGAATTGCTTCACGTGCATTAGCAATGGCAAACAGAAGTTCCGAAGGGATTAATTCTTGATGATAATTCGTAATCGCAACATACATACCTGGCAAAAAAATAGAGAAAAACAAAGCGATTGCACGAATCAATTTCAAGAAATTGGCAAAATGGTAGTTCAAATTGCGATCTTCACCAGTTGTCAAAAAGTCAATAAAAACGGCTGGAACCACTATTACAAAAGGAGTGCCGTTGACAATAATTGCCACACGTCCATTTAAAAGATAAGTTGAAACACGATCTGGTCTTTCGGTTGCAATGGTTTGTGGAAACAAGTTTTTTGGATTATCCTTGATAAACTGTTCCAATTGTCCAGAAGAAAGCAAATAATCCATATTCAAGTTATTAACACGATATTTGGTTTCAGCTACCAAATCACTATTGGCAATATTTTCCAAATAGCAAATTGCAACTTTTGTTCGACTAATTTTACCAATTTCAACCTCTTCAATTACCAAGTTTTCATTATTAATAATTTTTCTAAGCATTGAAGTATTGGTACGAATATTTTCAACAAAACCTTCTTGCGAACCACGTACAATATTTTCTGTAATTGGTTCAGAAACACTTCTTCCTTTAAAACCTTTGGTTTCTACACAAAAAACAGTTCCAATTGTATCCACCAAAAGGGCGCAAAATCCAGCGTTTACTTTTACAATTACGTCTTCAAATTGAGTTTCTTTTGAAATACTATTATGCGGGATAAGACCATTGTAAATGAAATTTTCCAAATTAATTTTCGGCATTTTGGGATTTCGTACAGAAATTCTGCCAGGTTTATTGATTTCATGTTGTTCATGCATAGTAATAGAATTTTTTAATAGTAATGGTTGCAAGACAGAGTTTGTAATGGTTTCCTCATTTACCATGCCATCAATATACAAAAGAGCAGCTGGAATTTTTTTGTCTTGAATCGGCAAAGCGAATTTGCGAATTTTGATGTCACTATTAATCAAAAGATTATAAGTTGTTTTCAAATATTCGATATTGACAGAAAGCGTAGGAAAAATCCTCTGTTTGGGAACTTCTGCATTTGACTCAGGCAGATTATTTGCCGAGTTTGGCAAAATAAATTCATATTCTTCTTGTTCTTCATATTTAAATAAATCATTAAAAAATTTTTTTATACTCATAATTACTCCAAATTTCAAGTGTATTTTTCAAGTATTATTTGTATTTTTTGGGAAAATATACAAAGAAATTTTCTCATAAACTCTTGACTTTTTGATAAAAAAGGCATATAATATCACAAATAAATATTTACGTTGAAAAAGAGGAAATGTATCAAGCGTTATTCAAAGTGAGTTTAGGTCAGTGAAAACTAAGCAATAATCGATAGATTTTGGAGCTTTGGAGTAAATAAAAAAGAAAGTGGATATTTTGAAAAATATTTCAAATATCAATTAGGGTGGAACCGCGGAAAATATTTCGTCCCTATAATTATTTTAAAAATAATTATAGAGGGCGATTTTTGTTTTCTATAATTAAAATTTTAGAAGGAGGTTTTTATGGTAGAATCAATGGAAAAAATTGTGAATTTATGTAAGGCAAGAGGATATGTATATCCAGGTTCAGAAATTTATGGAGGTTTGGCAAACACTTGGGATTATGGTCCTTTGGGAGTGGAACTAAAAAACAATATCAAAAAAGCTTGGATGAAAAAATTTGTGCAAGAATCTAAATACAATGTTGGCTTAGATAGTGCTATTTTAATGAACCCTGAAGTGTGGGTAGCTTCTGGTCATGTTGGCGGATTTAGCGATCCACTTATTGACTGCAAAGAATGTAAAACCAGACACAGAGCTGACAAATTAATTGAAGAATGGGCTCACGCCAAAGGCAAAGATATGATTGCAGATGGTATGAGTGATGCAGAATTAATCCAATTTATCAGTGATAATCAAATTCCATGTCCAGATTGCGGAAAAACAAATTTTACCGACATTCGAAAATTCAATTTGATGTTCAAAACATTTCAAGGTGTCACAGAAGATGCCAAAGCAGAAATTTATTTGCGTCCAGAAACAGCGCAAGGAATTTTTGTGAATTTTAAAAATGTACTAAGAACCACACGTCGCAAACTTCCAATGGGAATTGCCCAAATCGGAAAATCATTTAGAAACGAAATTACACCAGGCAATTTTACTTTTCGCACACGTGAATTTGAGCAGATGGAATTAGAGTTTTTCTGTGAACCAGGAACAGATTTGGAGTGGCATCAATATTGGAAGGAATTTTGCAAAAATTGGCTTTTGAATCTTGGTATGTGTGAAGAAAATATTCGTCTTCGTGACCATGAAACCGCCGAACTTTCGCATTATAGTAACGCCACAACTGATATTGAATTCAAATTTCCTTTTGGTTGGGGTGAGCTTTGGGGAATTGCAGACAGAACCAATTTTGATTTGAGCAAACATATGGAATTTTCAAAAGAAGATATGAATTATTTAGATGCGGAAAAAAATGAAAAATACGTTCCATATTGTATTGAACCATCTTTGGGTTGTGACAGAGTGGCTTTATCATTTTTATGTAACGCTTATGAAGAAGAGGAAATGCCAGATGGTGATACAAGAACCGTTTTGCATTTGCATCCAGCATTAGCGCCATATAAAGTAGCGGTTTTGCCATTGTCCAAAAAATTAAGCGAAAAAGCGGACGAAATTTACAACCAATTAGCAAAACATTTTATGTGTGATTATGACGAAGCAGGTTCAATCGGAAAACGTTATCGTAGAGAAGACGAAATCGGAACGCCATTTTGTGTAACCGTTGATTTTGAAACGGAAAATGATGGTTGTGTAACAGTTCGTAATCGTGATTCAATGGAACAAGTTCGCATTAAAGTGGAAGAAGTGGCAGAATATGTAGAAGAAAAATTGATGTTTTAGGAAGAGAAATACAATAGATACCATAAAGATTAAAAGAAAAAGACGTTTTATTTTGCGTTTCAGATAAATAACATTAATTCTTTAAATTTCATATAATATAGTGGTGATATACTATGTTAAAAGTTTTAAAAGAAATTTATGAAGATGCCCAAAATATACGAAAAAAAGACCCTGCTTCTCATAGCGTTTTGGAAGTTATGTTGTTATATCAGGGGTTTCATATTTTGTTATTTTATCGAGTGAGTCATTTCTTATACCGAAAAAGATTGCTATTTTTAGCAAGATTGATTTCACAAATTGGTAGATTTTTGACTGGAATTGAAATTCATCCGGGTAGCAAAATTGGACGAAGATTGTTTATTGATCATGGCATGGGAGTTGTGATTGGTGAGACAGCTAAAATTGGTGATGATTGTACTATTTATCATGGCGTTACACTAGGAGGAACCGGAAAAGATACGTTTAAAAGACACCCAACACTTGGCAATCATGTGATGGTTGGTGCTGGAGCAAAGATTTTAGGTCCCATTCAAATTGGGGATAATGTCAAAATCGGGGCAGGCAGTGTTGTTTTAAAATCGATTGAAGCGAATTGTACAGCAGTTGGAGTGCCGATTAATAAGATAATCAAAAACATTTTATGTTGATAAGAGAACGAAAAAAAGGAGTTTGCAGGTAATTAAATGCGAGCTCCTTTTGAATTTGTAAAAATAACTTGAAAAATAAAATAAGTTATGATATAAATAAAAAATAAAATTGTCAAAAATTTCAAAAATAAAAAGCAAAATTTTGAAAAAAATAAAAAGGAGAAAATAAATGAAAATAGGAATAGTTGGTCTTCCAAATGTTGGAAAAAGTACATTATTCAATAGCATTACAAAAGCAGGCGCAGAATGTGCGAATTATCCATTTTGTACCATTGAGCCAAATGTAGGCGTAGTTGCTGTGCCAGACGAGCGAATCGATACTTTAGCAAAAATTTACAATCCGCAAAAAGTGACAAATGCTGTTGTCGAATTTGTGGATATTGCAGGTTTGGTAAAAGGGGCAAGCAAAGGAGAAGGTTTGGGAAATCAATTTTTGTCGCATATTCGCGAAACAGATGCGATTTTGCAAGTTGTCAGATGCTTTGAAAATTCCAATATTGTCCATGTAGATGGAAGTGTGGAACCTGTAAGAGATATTGAAACGATAAATTTTGAATTAATTTTTGCGGATTTGGAAACAATACAAAAGAGGCTCGAAAAAGCAAAAAAAATGCTAAAGTCTGACAAAAAATATCAATTTGAAATGGATACATTAGAAAAAATAAAAAATGCATTAGAAGCAGGGAAATGTGCTAGAACGGTTGATTTGTCTGAGGAAGAAGAAGAGGTTATAAAAGATTCATTTTTACTTACGAAAAAGCCAATTTTATATATTGCCAATATTGACGAGAGTGAAATGGAAGCGCCAGATTCTAATGAAAATGTAAAAAAAGTCAAAGAATATGCTAAACAAGAAGGAGCTCAGGTTATTTGTTTATGTGTAAAAATAGAAGAAGAATTAAGTAATTTAGAACAAGAAGAAAAAACAGAAATGCTGGAGGCATTAGGGCTAGAAGAGTCAGGCTTAGACAAGTTAATCAAAGCGAGTTATCAATTATTAGGATTAATATCGTTTTTAACCGCAGGGGAACCTGAAGTTAGAGCGTGGACGATAAAAAATGGTACAAAAGCGCCAGAAGCAGCTGGAAAAATTCATTCTGACCTTCAGCGCGGATTTATCAAGGCGGAAGTTGTCTCTTATGCAGATTTCATGAAAGCAGGTGGTTCCATGCTCGAGGCAAAAGAAGCGGGACTTGTTCGCGCAGAAGGAAAAGAATACATTATGAAAGATGGTGACATCGTACTTTTTAAATTTAATGTTTAAGATTTTATGAAAAAAATTTTTTAAAAAATTTGCAAAAAAAACTTGCATTAAATTTTTTATATGTTATAATAAAAGTAATTTGAAAGTGAGGAGAGGTAAATAATGTTGAAAAATGTAAAAAAAGGTAAGATTTTATTAAGTTTAATCGCTAGTATTCTAATGGTCGTTCTATTTGGAAATTTATATTCATTAGCTACAGAAGAAAATACCAGTAATAATCCTGTAACAATTACTCCAACAACAAGTGGTAATAACACACAATCTGGAAATAATAATACAACCAATAATACTGGAAATAGAGCTTCTATCGTTGCGACAGGCAACAATACAGTCAATAATTCAAATGCGACAAATACGAATACCAATAATACAGCTAACAATGCAAGTGTCTATAATAATACAAACAATACTTCAAATAGTTCTGGTTTACCTTATACAGGAACAAATTCAAAAGCTATGTTATTAATTGTTGTATTTGCATTATCAGCCGTATATGCTTATAAAAAAGTAAGCGATTACAATGTATAAAAATTTATAAAAAATAAAAATAGAAAGCGATCTGATCTTTTAGCATTTATCAGGTCGCCTATTTTTTAGGAGGAAAAATTTTATGAAAAGTTTATCTAGTTATTTGATTACCATTATGGCAGTTTTTTATTGGGTTTTTAGAGTCATAGTTTCGTTGATGTATGCTGTGGGAAAAGAGTTTGTTTGTCAGCCATTAGATGCTAATTTGGAAATTATCATTTTGTTTTTAACCATTCCATGTATTATATTGATTATTCGTCGAAATTTAATTGTTGCAACATTATACTTTGGTATGTACGCTGCCTATTTTGGCACAATTTTATTCAATAGTTTAACTGGCATGCCAGCAGAAACAGAAACATGGGCATTTAGTGATGGACCTTCCATAATTGCAACTGCTTTAGGTGTAATAATACCACTTTTGATATTTTTGGATGTTTTGATTCAAAAAAGCAGATTTCATACGCCAGATCGAAAAACGGATTGGTATTATGAAAATGAAAAATATGACAGGGAATTTGATCAAAGAGCTGATCGAAATCAGTATAAGATAAAATAAATGGGAAATTTTGTGGAAAATGGAACTATGGAGGATTTCTTAATAGTTCAAAACAGGATTTTTTTTAGTGTAAAAATTTGAAAAAATACAAATTTTAATAGAAAATAATAGAACTTTAAAATGAAAGAGATTGAATTTAATATCTTGGAAGATAAGGAAGTGAAATTAATGAATAATAATGAAGTAAAGTTACCAAAAGTCAATATTAACTGGGAAGAAAGGGATTTTAGAAAACACTAAAGAAATATTGAAATATTAACTCTATCTAAAATAGATTATTGCATTTCGAATAGTCTTTTAATAATTTATTGAAAATAAATGGATTCTATCATATATCTAAAATTAGAAAGGGGAAAGATGTCAGTAGAAAAAATAAAAGAATTAGGAAAAGTACACTCAAAAGAAAATTTTGAAGTATTAATAAAATTATATGAAGAAGATATATCCATTGAAGAAAAAAGAGAAGTTGTTTCTTCGATTGGTAGGCAAAAAAATGAAGACGCTATATATAAGTTTTTAGAAGAAAATGCATTTAAAAAGAATTATATGGATGTAATTTATCAAATGTTTAGAACGTGTTTAGTTTATTACGAGAATGAAAAATTTAAAGAATTATGTGATAAAATGAAATTATATTATAATAATGAAATTATGAATAAAATGTATGAGTATAAAATGGCTCCCAAATTTAATGCTAAAGAGGTATTTCATGAGAGTACAATTATAAAGCCAACATTATTAGAAGGAAACAATATAGAAACAATGAAAAAAATTAATGATGGGGATATACATTTAATATTTACTTCTCCACCATATTATAATGCACGTGAATATTCAGATTATATAAATTATCAAAAGTATTTGGGAGACTTAAAAAATGTGTTTATTGAATGTAGTAGAGTATTAGAAGATGGACGTTTTTTGATTGTGGATGTTTCACCAGTTATTACAAAGAGACCTGGAAGAGAATATGAATCTATTCGTTATCCTATTCATTTTGATTTACATAATATTCTAATGCAAGCTGGTTTTTATTTTATCGATGAAATAATCTGGGAAAAACCAGAGCCTTCTGTGCCTAACAGAATAGGGGGATACATTCAAACTTTAAATCCTCTAGCATATAAACCAAATTGTGTTACGGAAAGTATAATGGTTTATAGAAAAAATTGTAATTTTTTATTGGATCGTAATATAAAAAAATATACATCAAAAAAAATATCTAAAAAGAATGATAGTATTGTAGATCGCTCTAATATATGGAAAATTGCTCCATCAAGTAATAAAAAACATCCAGCTATATTTCCAGATGATTTATGTAAGAAGATACTTAAATATTATTCTTATGAAGGAGATGTTGTATTAGATCCATTTGCTGGAATAGGTACTTTTGGACGTGTAGCTTATGAAATGGGGAGGATTCCAGTATTGTGTGAAATAAATGAAAAATATATTAAAGTAATAAAAGGAGATAATATTTATGATGACATTTCAAAGACAAGTAATAGATAATACAATTGAAAAATTGTTAAAAGGTGAAGACTATCGTGAAGAAGTTGTTAATGCAATTAATGCGGAATTTTTCGATTTTGCAATTGGATTTTTTAAGGAAATTGTAAGAGCTAAATTAGATTCAGAAGATATAAGTTTAGAATGGTATAAAACATATTTTATAAATAATTCAGAGTTTGAGCCTTCTGAAAGCGCAATTTTTGCTGGAATGAATAAGAAAACAATTACCAATATTTATGGAACTGCTTCAAAAGAAATAGTATTAGATGTTGCAAATGCAAATTTGGATTATCTTTCTACCTTGATTGATGAATTAAAGCAAGATAGTTCAGATGAAATAGGAATTTCAATAAAACTTAATTATAAGGATGTTTATGTAGAACTTAATTTAGCTGAAAGTTTATTAGTGATTAATGCTTTAGCAACGAAAAAGGCCGCAATTAGAGGAGGAGCATGGAGTTCAATAGGAAAAAAAGTTGAAAAACCTCTAGTTACTAGATTGTGTTTATTATGTGGTGTTCCTAAAGAAAATATAGATTCAAGTATTTTTATAAAGAATATGGAGCTTGATTATGATAGAGAAGTAGATTATAAGTTGTTTGATAAAAATATGAATAGTATACGTGTAGAAGTAAAATTAATGGGAAAAGGAAATCCTGAAAGTGCAGATGTAATTCATGCTAGGAATACAAATCTATTTATTGCTGATACATTAAGTCAGCAAAATAAAAATCAGTTTGATAGTAATAATATTCCATACATAGAAATGAAAAAAAATAATAATGTACTGGGGGACTTTAAGAGAGCTTTGAAAAGATTAAATGTTCCATATAAAGAATGATTAAATAAAAATATAATATAGAGGAGTGCATATTTTGAATAATAAAGAAGGTGAAATAGATGAGTAGTAATAAAAAAGATAATCAAGAGGTGTTTTCTAAAGTTTCCATCAACTGGTACCCCGGTCATATGGCCAAAACCAAAAAACAGATTTTAGAAGATTTAAAATTGATTGATATTGTCATTGAACTGTTAGATGCTAGAATTCCTATTTCTAGTCGCAATCCCGATATTCAAGAACTCACAAAAGGCAAGAAAAAAATCATTCTTTTGAATAAATGCGATTTAGCAGATGAGAAAATAAATTCTAAATGGATGAAAAAATTAGAAAGGGAAGCCACTGTAATTTTAACAGATTCAAAATCAGGCAAAGGCATAAATCAAGTATTAAAAGCAATTGATGTGCTGATGCAAGACGAAATTGAAAAACAAAAACAACGTGGAAGAATAAATAAAACCATTCGTGTTATGATACTTCGGAATTCCCAATGTTGGAAAATCTTCTTTCATTAATCGAATTGCCAAAAAAACTTCAATGGAAGTTGGCAATAAACCAGGTGTCACGCGAAAAAAACAATGGGTTCGTATGGGAAAAAATCAAGAATTATTAGACACACCGGGCGTTTTATGGCCCAAATTTGATAGCGAACAAGTCGCTTTAAATTTAGCTTTTACGGGAACCATTAAAGACGATTTATTACAACGAGTTGACATTGCCTATGAACTACTAAAAAAATTATATATCAAAGATAAAGTAAATATCTTAGAGCGCTATTCTATGACAGAGAATGAAGTTTGCCAAATAGAAACGAATGAAAATAGCATGTATGAATTGATGCAAATGATTGGACGAAAAAGAGGTGCGCTTATTTCTGGTGGTATTATAGATGATGAAAAAACAGCCAGAATGATTTTAGAGGATTTTAGAAGTGGGAAACTTCGGGAAAATTAGTTTGGAGGAGCCATAAAGTTGGAATTGATTGAGCCAAGAAGAAAAAAGGAAGAAGTAAATATGTTGTCTCCGCTTGTGTGGGCATATATTGGGGATTGTATTTATGAGGCGTATGTTCGTGTTCATTTGGTGAATGGTTCAAATGCAAAACCGCATAAATTACATAAAGAAGCTATTGAATATGTGAAAGCAAAAGCGCAGGCTGATATTTTGAAGAAAATTCAGGATAAACTTTCTGAAAAAGAATTAGAAATTGTAAGACGAGGCAGAAATGTGCAAAATCATCATGTAGCAAAAAATGCCAATATAGCGGATTATGCGATGAGTACGGCATTTGAGGCGTTGATTGGGTATTTGTATTTGATCAAAGAAGAGGAGCGTTTGAGGGAAATTTTGGAATTGTCGGTAAAAGTAATTAGAGATAACCAAACTACATAATGTAGTATTTACATTTTATGTAAAAAATGGTATAATAAAGGTACAAACCTGTGAAAGACAGGAAAAAATTTTATTTCAGAAAAGGAGAAATGACGATGAAAAAAGGAAATGTTGTAGTTCGGGGGATCTTGTTAATTAGTTTGTGTACTTTTGCTGTAGGAGTTATCGTTTTTTCAAATGCTTTATTTAACGCTTGGGATAAGTATTTTGACTTAAAAGAAAAATCTATTTTAGCCATTAAACAGCCGACAGAGGAGCAACAAGCATATGTAGGATGCGAAATGAAAAATGAACAGGAAGTCGGTCCTATCTTTCTTTGGGGCGAAAAGATTGTTTCCCTTCAGAGGCTGATACGATGACTGAAGCTATAGCTTCTAAGACCACATATGAAATGAACGATTCTGGAGAATCGATGTTTTTTTACTATCAGGCAAATAATCTGGAAGAAGAGGCAGTAATTAGTGTGTATCATGTATCTGAAAAGGGAGAATTCGTTCAAGAGGAACCATATTTGGTTAAAAAAGGCTATGAACTGAGTTTATTTTTAGAAAAAGGAATATATTGTGTTTGTGTAACTTCAAATGGGAAAGAGCGATATTGCATTTTTCGTTTGAAAATGCAACAGGAAAAAACTAAAATGGAATAGAATTTGTTGTTTAGGCGCTGCGCAGAGTGTGTAGCGCCGTTTTTTGTGCGAATTATATTACATTTTGATTACATTGTTTGCATTTATGTTACAATTATTGCTTTTCTAAATATTATTCGATATAATACAAATGAAAATTTTACAAAAGTAAATGGAGGACTTATGAACGAATTAGATATTGAGGTAATCAAAGAAAAGTATATTCAATATAAAAGTGAACATTACGAAGATGAACGTGAAATGAGAAAATTATTGAAAATGAAAAAATTGGTTCCTAGTTTAGTCAATGAAGATTATTGGAAAAAAGATTATAAAAGATTAAATGATAATTTAGCCGATGGATTATACTATTATAACGAACTTAAAAAAATGCTTCCAGAAGAAACATTGAAAGATTTTGTTGAAAAAGTAAAATTCAAAGTTTTGAAAGAAAGATATGTTCAATTTAAGTTGGATCAATTTGAAGAAAGTTTGCTAAGCGAATTTGAAAATACAGAAAGTTTATTTGAAGAAGTTTTAAATGGAGAACAAAAGGTGATTCCCAAAGTGGATGAATTTGATAAAACTTTATTTGCTAAAAGTGTATTAGAAGAAAAGGAATTAATCAAAAAAGTTGAAATTGTTCGTAGATATCAACAATCTACGATAAAGGTATTTTTTGATACAACAGCTGTTCTAAAAGCGGAACTAGCAAGATTATTTTTGGAACAAATGAATATTGATTCCGTAAATTGTAACAAAATCATAACAGCGTGTTTGGTATATGCCTTCAAAAGAACGAATTTGCCCATGGAAAAGGAAAGGATGAAACGTGAAAAAGAAGAAGATAAAAACTTTTTACAATCGTTAGGGTTTGATGATGCTTTTTGTAAAATTTGTGGAGAATATAATCGTTATAGCGAACCAGAAAATTATGTGCGTGAAAAGGAAGGTGATGTGTTAGAATTAGTGGATAAATTTGTTGGTTTAATCATGCATAGAGAAGACCGATTGGCTTTTCCAGTAGAAGAAGCGGTCGAGGTTTTGGTAACTAAGATTTTAGCTGGAATTGATAATCGTTATCAAAATAAATTTTTACAATTTATTGAAAAACTTGAGCAAATTGAGGTTTCACGAGATGTTGGAATTATGACTTATTTTGCCAATATGGCAAATAAAAATCAAAGACACGATTTTGCCAGTATGATTGAAACTATCATAAAAATAAGGGATTTACTTGGACGGAGCTATTAATGAGCATAAAGTTATGCGATTGGAAAAAATGGAAAAAGTGCAAGATAAATTTTCGATTATTCAAATTTTGCAAAAAATCATTTTAAAAACTAAAGAAAAAATAGCTAGTATGTCTAAAATTTTAAAAGGTTATAAAAGGCTGTCAGAAGGTAGTCAAGAAATAGAAAGATAGGAGAAATTATGGAAAAAGAAAATAAACTAGAGAAAAATTTAATTGTTCCAGAAAAGGAAACGATATTTTCAAAAATTTTCAAATGGGTCAAAAATGTTTTTGGTAAAAAACAGCAAAAAATATGCAATAGCGAGCCTGTTGTATCCCAGTTTCCCAATATTACGATACCAAAAGCTGTACAAATGCCAATTCAAATAGAAGAACCAGAAGAAATAGATAAAAACGATTTGGAATATCTTTCTAAACTATCAGATAATGAGTTAGATAGCCTAGATAAACTTTATGATGAACAGATGGAAGAGGCAAAAAATGAAATCGTAAGATTGGAAAATATTTTGCAGACGTATAAGCAAACCATCAAAAAGATGCAAGAAAATTTAGCAGAAGATCAGATATAAAAGAAAAAAGAAATATAGGGAAAGGTTATTCCAAATATTTCTTTATTTTTTCCAACGCTTTTTTTCGTGCACTAATTTCTAGTTTTTCTTCAAAAGCGAGTTCGGCAAGCGTTTTTCCATTTTCCAATTCAAAAATTTCATCGAAGCCAAATCCATTGTTGCCACGTGGGCTGTCGGCAAGATAACCAGAAAGTATTTCCGTTTCGACAATGATTGTGTCGTTTACGGCGATGGCAATTGCGGTGATAAAATTTACTTTTCGGTCAACTTTTTCAAAATCTTTCACTTTTTCAAGAAGTGCTAAATTGCGTTCACGGTCAGAACCGTCAAACCAACGTTTTGTGCGAACACCAGGAAAATTATTTAAAACAGGAATGCAAATTCCAGCGTCATCAGCGATACAAATTTCATTTAAATTTTGATGATAAAATTTTGCTTTGATAATTGCATTTTCTTCAAATGTCTCACCATTTTCTTCAGGTTCTACAAAATATTCTAAATCATTCAAAGATAAAATTCGGAATTCTGGAAAAAGTTCTTTAATCATAGCGAGTTTACCATCATTATGGGTCGCAATAATGATTTTTTTCATAAGTCTACCTCCATTAATATAGGGATTATACCTGATATTTACAAAAAAGGCAAGGAAAATCTGAAAAAATTTTAAAAAAACCTTGCAATTTCCAAATTTTAGGTGTATAATAAAAATACAATTGATTTTCAAACTGAAAGAGTGGGAATATTCCCACTCTTTACTTGTGAAAAGGAAAAAGGAGAAAAATGTGACAAATCACAATATTGAATCAAAAATTGAAAATTTGTTAAAACCAATCATTCACCAACTAGAATATGAACTTTATGATGTACAATATATAAAAGAAGGCAAAGATTATTATCTACGCATTACGATTGATAAATCTGCTGGAATTAGTATAGAAGATTGCGAAAAAGTGAATAATGCAATTGATAGTATATTAGATGAGGCAGATATTATTAGCGGGAGTTATTTTTTAGAAGTTTCGTCTCCGGGAATTGAAAGAGTTTTACGAAAAGAGGTACATTTCCAAAAACAAATTGGAAATGAAATTTATATAAAACTTTTCAAACCAATGGAAAAACAAAAAGAATTAACAGGCATTTTAAGAAATTATCAAAAAGACGAATTACAACTTGAAATTGATACACAAATCTGGAATATAGATACCAAAAATATTGCAATCGCCAAAACAGTTGCAAATCTATTTTAGAAAGGAAAGGGATAGATAAAATGAAAAATATTGATGTAAAAGAATTTATAAAAGCAATGGAAGAATTAGAAAAAGAAAGGGGAATTAGCAAAGATTATTTGCTCGAATCCCTAGAAGCGGCGCTTGTAACTGCCTATAAAAGAGAATTTGACACAGTCGATAACGTAAAAGTTACCATTGACGAAAAAACAGGAGAACTTCATATTTATTCTGTAAGAGATGTTGTAGAAGAATTAGAAGACCCTTTGCTTGAAATTGACTTAGAATCCGCCAGAAAAATTGATGCAAACTACAATGTAGGAGATGTTGTAAACTTAGAAATTAAGCCAAAAGATTTTGGTAGAATTGCTGCCCAAACAGCTAAACAAGTTGTCGTTCAAAAAATCAGAGAAGTCGAAAGAAACATGATATTTACAGAATTTAATGATAAAAAAGGCGAAATCGTCACTGGCATTATTCAAAAAGCTGATGGTGGTGTTGTTGTTATGGATTTGGGAAAATTAGAAGGTGTGATGCCTTTAAAAGAACAAATCCATTCAGAAAAATATAAAGTAAACGACAAAATCAGAGGTTATGTAGTCGATGTTGAAAGAGGAGCTAAAGGAAATCCGCAAGTTATTGTTTCCAGAAGCCATCCCGATTTTGTTAGAAAATTATTTGAATTTGAAATTCCTGAAATTTATGAAGGTTTAATTGAAATCATGAGTGTTTCAAGAGATGCTGGTTCAAGAAGTAAAGTCGCTGTTTATTCAAAAAATGAAGATATTGATCCAGTTGGTTCATGTGTTGGACAAAAGGGAGTACGTATTCAAAATATTATCAATGAGTTAAATGGCGAAAAAATTGATGTGATTGAATGGAATGAAGATCCAGCTATTTATATTGCAGCGGCTCTGCTTCCTGCGCAAGTTATGGCAGTAGATATCCGTGAAGAAGAAAAATTTGCACAAGTAGTTGTGCCAGATGACCAATTATCGTTAGCCATTGGAAAATCAGGTCAAAATGCTAGATTAGCAGCCAGATTAACCGCTTGGAAAATTGATATAAAATCCGAATCACAAATGCGAGAAATTTTGTTACGTCAAGCAGAAGAAAACGTTGAAGATGAGGGAGCTGAGGCACAAGATGAATAAAAAAAAACCAACGAGAACATGCATGGGATGCAATCAAGCCAAAGAAAAAAACGAACTTTTGCGTATTGTCAAATCAAAAGAAGGGAATATTGAAATTGATTTAACAGGCAAAAAAAATGGCAGAGGTGCATATATATGTAAGAATGAGAAATGTTTGGATCAAGTGATGAAATCAAAACGTTTACAAAAGGTATTTGAACAAGAGCTTGGGCAAGAGATTTATGAGGATTTGAGAGGTGTAATTGTTGACAAATAAAATAAATGGGCTGTTAGGTTTGTGTGCAAAAGCTGGAAAGTTAGTTTCTGGTATGGATGTAGTAAGTGAAGAAATCAAAAAAAACAAAGTGAAATTGCTCATTATTGCACAAGATGCATCCGAAAAAACAGCGGGCAATATACAATTTTTAGCACAAAGAAAAAAAGTACCAATTTTAGTGATTGGAACCATTGAGAATAATAGCAAAGCGATTGGGAGAGAAAATCGAGCCATCATTGGAATTAAAGATAAAAATATTGCAGATGGTATCAAGAAAATATGTGGGGGTGAAGCTTTTGGGGAAAATTAAAATTTATGAATTAGCCAAAGAATTGGATATGGAAAGCAAAAAATTAATTGAACTAGCAGTGAAAAATGGAATTGAGGCAAAAAGCCATTTAAGCAGTATTTCGGAGGAGGATTGTAAAAATTTGAAAAAAATAGTAAAAGGAGAATCTTCTAAAAAGCAAGAAAAAGTAGCTGAAAACGCAAAAAAAACAAAGAAAACAGCAGAAGAACCAGTGATTATAAGAAGAGAAATTATTATAAGTGAAGATGAAACCAAAAATAAAGAGCTTGAAAAAAAGCAGAAAGAAGAACAAGCTAGGAAAAATGATGTTGGTTTTATCAACCAAAATCGAAATAAAGATTACAATATCGTTTATCGAAATAAGCCAACAAAGCCATTGACCATGAACGAATTATTTGGCATTGGCAAAAAGGAAGAAAAACCAAAACCAGAGGAGAAAAAAAATCCCCCAGTAGAAGAAATCAAACCACAGGTAGTAGAAGAAACAAAACCAGAAACCAAGCCAGTTGAAAAAAGTAACGAAACTTACCAAAAGCAGAATAATTCACACAAAAATAATTATCCTAACCGAAACAATAATTTCAACAATCGAAATAGCGACAATCGAAGTAATTACAACCGAAATGGAGAGAATCGAGGAACCTACAATCATAACCGAAATGGTGAAAATAGAAACAATTTCAACAATCGAGGGGGAAATTATAATCGAAATCATAATAATTTCAATAATGGAAATAATAATCAAAGACGTGATAGCAATGCTGGCAACAACAGACCAAATTTCCAAAGAAAAACCAGCTTCGACGATAGAAAAATTGACAAAAAAATAAAAAATATCATGGAAATGGATATTCCAGAAAAAGACAATGTCAGAGATTATAACAATAATAACAACAAAAACCGAGACAGAATGAAACAAAACCAAAAAATGAACGACCAAAGACAACCAAGAAAAAATCGTAAAAATGGTGAAACAGATTTCAATTCTGGCAAATTAAACAACCTAAAAAAACAAAATCAATTATCCAACATGTTTGATGAAGGCGAAATGTTAGATTATTACGATTTAAGTACAGAAAGAGGAAAACGTGGCAAGAAGAGAAACAAAAATCCAGAAAACAGAATCAAACAAAAAATCTTTAAGCTAACTGAAATCACCATTCCAGAAAACATTACTGTCAAAGATTTGGCAGCCGATATGAAAATCACCAGTAGTGAAGTTATCAAAAAATTACTAGCTTTAGGGGTTATGGCTACCATTAACGATAACATTGATTTTGACACTGCTTACTTAATTGCTCAAGAATTTGGCATCAATGCCATCAAGAAAAATATTGTAACAGACGAAGATATTCTAATTGACGAAACGGAAGACACCGAAGAAGAATTAAAACCACGTCCACCAGTTATTGTTGTTATGGGACACGTCGATCATGGAAAAACATCTCTTTTAGATGCTATTCGAAAAACCAATGTCATTGAAGGTGAATCTGGTGGAATTACACAACACATTGGTGCGTATCAAGTAGAAATTAATGGCAGACAAATTACATTTTTAGACACACCCGGACACGAAGCTTTCACTAGCATGCGTGCTAGAGGTGCCATGATTACTGATATTGCTATTTTAGTGGTAGCGGCAAACGATGGTGTCATGCCACAAACAATAGAAGCTATCAACCATGCAAAAGCAGCTGAAATTCCAATTATCGTTGCTGTCAACAAAATGGATTTACCAGATGCCAATGTTGAAAAAGTAAAACAAGAATTAATGCAATATGAACTTGTTCCAGAAGAATGGGGCGGAGACACAATTTTTGTACCGATTTCTGCAAAACAAGGTATCGGAATTGACAACTTACTTGAAATGGTATTATTAGAAGCCGACGTTTTAGAACTAAAAGCAAATCCAACTAAACAAGCCAAAGGAACCATCATCGAAGCCAAACTAGACAAAACCAGAGGACCAGTCGCTACCATGCTTGTACAAAGAGGAAAATTAGACGTTGGAGACACGATTATCGTTGGTTCAAGTATTGGTAGAATTCGTACTATGAAAAACGACAAAGGCAAAAACGTAAAATTTGCATTGCCATCTACACCAGTAGAAATCACAGGGTTACACTCTGTACCAGAAACAGGAGATACCTTCTATGAAGTAAAAGACGAAAAAACAGCAAAACACCTAATCGAAAAGAGAAAATACGAACAAAGACAAAAATCAATCGCAAAATCAAATGTGGTAACCTTAGACGATTTATTCAGCAAAATTGAAAGCGAAAATTTAAAACAATTAAATTTGATTGTAAAAGCAGATGTGCAAGGTTCTGTAGAAGCCTTAAAACAATCGCTTGAAAAATTATCAAACGACGAAGTACGCGTCAAAGTTATCCACTCAAACGTTGGTGGCGTAACCGAAACAGACGTAACCCTTGCCAAAGTTTCAAGCGCAATTATTATTGCTTTCAATGTACGACCAGAAGTCATAGCCAAAACCATTGCCGATAAAGAAGAAGTCGAAATCAAAACCTATTCAGTCATCTACGATGCAATCAATGACGTAGAAGCAGCTATGAAAGGCTTATTAGACCCAATCTACAAAGAAGTAGTCATCGGAAATGCAGAAGTAAGGCAAACATTTAAAGTATCCAATGTAGGAACTATTGCTGGCTGTTATGTTCAAACAGGAAAAGTCAGCCGAAATGCAGGAATCCGTGTTATCCGAGACAACATCGTCCTACACGACGGCAAACTCATTTCCCTAAAACGTTTCAAAGACGACGTCAAAGAAGTTGACAAAGGCTACGAATGCGGTCTACAAATTGAAAACTACAACGACATCCAAGAAGGCGATTCACTAGAAGTCTACATCATGGAAGAAGTCAAAAGATAGAAAAGCACACAATCATAAAATTCATATAAAAATTATGCAAATTCTCCGTAAATTTTCATAATTTTACCACCAATCCACTCGCGTGATTAACGCGCGGTATCCAACCAGCTTTTATCACTCAATTTGAAAAAGCCAATGTCCCTCTGACCGAAGAGCGGGATTCGAAAGGGCAGAGCCCTTCGCAGGGATTCTTAAGGGACAGCGTCCCTTGAGGCCCCAAAGCAAAACCCAAAAAGTAAAGGAGCAAACCCATGTCAAACACCCGAATACAAAAAGTAAACGAGGAATTAAAACGAGAAATCAGTCATATAATCTCTCAACAGCTAAACAATTCCAACCTAAAAAAAGGTCTCATCTCAGTCACCTCAGTAAACACCAGCCCAGACCTAAAATTCGCCCGCGTATACGTCAGCATGATAAATGTAGGCGACAAAAAAGAAACACTCAAAGCCCTAAAAAAAGCTAGCGGTTTTATCCGCACAGAAATTGCCAAAAAAGTCAATCTAAAATACACCCCAGAACTCGTCTTTGAATTCGACGAAAGCATTGAATATGGAGACAAAATTGACAACATTTTAAAAACCATCACCAAAGATTTAAAAAAAGAAGAATAGGAGAAAAATATGACATTAGATGATATTTTAAAAGAAATCAAAAAAGTGCAAAACATCTGTATTTTAGCACATGAAGGTCCAGACGGAGACGCTATCGGAAGCAGTTTAGGACTATATTTCATCCTAAAAGAAATGGGAAAAAATCCAGAAGTTTTAATGAAAAAAGTTCCAGAAACTTTCTCTTTTTTGCCAGGTTTTGAAACCATCAAAGAAGTACCAACTGTGGGAAAATTTGATATGGCAATTGTTGTAGATTGCCCAGACATCAAAAGAGTCAGTAGCGATTTTATCCCATATTTTGAAACCGCAGAAATCAAAGTTGAATTTGACCATCACATGAATAATTCCATGTTTGCGGATTATAATGTAGTCAACCACGTTTCACCAGCTTGTACGCAAATTTTAGTTGCTAGTTTTGACTATTTAGAAATTCCCCTATCAAAAGACGCAATGACTTGTTTCTTAACAGGAATTATTACTGACACTGGCGGATTTAAAAATTCTGGTATTACCGTAGAAACTTTTGAAATTGCAGGAAGAGCTCTAGAAGCTGGAATTAATTTGCCTAAAATTTATAAGCAAAGTATGTTAAACATAAGCAAAAACAAATTTGAAGCGCGAAAACTTGCGATGGATCGAATGGAATTTTTTGCGGATGGAAAAATTACTTTTACATATATTAATCAACAAGACATACAAAAATTGGATTTAAAAGATGGCGATCATGAGGGAATTGTTGAAATTGGAAGAAATATAAAAAATGTAGAAGTATCCATTTTTTTACATGAAGAAGAAAAAGGCTATAAAATTTCTTTACGTTCTAATGATTATGTCAATGTTGCAGAAGTCTGTATGGTATTTGGTGGAGGTGGTCATATTAGGGCAGCTGGAGCCAATACAACGATGACTTTAGAGGAAACCAAAAATGCTTTTGTGCGAGAGATTGAAAAAAGATTGAAATAGAGAAAATGATATTTTAGAAAGTTATCTCAAATAGATTAATTTACCAAATCAAATAGGAGAAACAAAAGATGAATTTATTAGAGGAAAAAATAAACTTAATACAAACGGATAAAATTGTTGCAGGAGTATACGCATACACAGGTAGTTTTAAAAGAATAAAAATAAGCACATATTTTACAAACGTAAATAAAAAGCAATTTATAAGGAAGATGTAATTTTGTAACATCTTTTTATAGATTGTTTTTTGTTTAGAAAGAAAGAGAGGAATATCATGTTAAGAAAAAAAGAAGGAATTACATTGATTGCGTTGGTGATAACCATAATTGTATTATTAATCTTAGCAGGTATAACACTAGCCTTAGTTTCAGGAGAAAATGGAATTTTAAAAAGAGCGACTAATTCAGTGGAGGTTAATGAGAAAGCAAGTGCGGAAGAAGAAGCGAATTTGTTAATTGCAGATGTGGTTACGCAGTATTATGAAGATAAATATGTAAACAATAATGCCAATTTAGAAAAAATAGATGATTATATAAAAAATGTACTAAAAAATGAACAAACCACAGAAGGGGGCTATACGGTAAAATATGAGGAAGATAAAGGGCAAATAGTTGTTTCTAAAAATGAAAAACCTATTTCTGCAGGGGAAATTACAAATGGAAAAGTACAATGGTCAGATAAATTGGGGGGAATTTCAAAACCAGAAGAAGATAAATCTGACTACACAGAAAATTTATTATACAAAGTTGATTTCAATCATTTATTAAATGACACTAATGATGAAGTAACCATTGCAGGTTCAGGTATACAAGTAGATCCTACTAATACGTATGCCACATTGGATGGAGCCAGTGGTATAATAATTAATGACAAGCAAGTAGATCCAGAAAAGAAATTAATAGGTCAAACCTCTAAAACAATAGCATTATGGTATCGAACAGAGAATTTATCGGAAGCTATGCAAGTTCTAATTGCAACGGGAAATACCATTCAACTGGGAGGAGGAGTTGCCATTGATATTTTTTCTGATAAAAGTTTGAATTTTGGAGTAGGTCATAATTTATGTGATATTTATATTACGCCAGAAACAAGATTTGATAATAATTGGCATTTTTTAGCTGGAATATTTGAAAATGGAAATATGGTAAGAGGATATTTTGATGAACAAAAATTTGAGAATTCTGGAAGCTATAATACCCTTAATTCACAAGTTACAATAGGATTTTGGGAAGGTGGTTATTTTTACAAAGGTGATTTAGCCGATATTAGAATTTATGCATCAGCTTTAACAGATAAAGATGTAAAGCAATTATATCAATATGGAAAAGAGCTTTTAAAAGTTAAATAAAATATTTGAAATAGTAATTAATTTATTTAAGGAGAAACGATGAAATCAGGAATTGTAATCATCAATAAGGAAGCTGGAAATACCTCACAAATGGTTGTATCAAAAATAAAAAAAATATTGAATGTTAAAAAAGCAGGGCATATTGGAACATTAGACCCTTTGGCAACAGGGGCTTTGCCAGTTTTAATTGGAAAGGCAACAAAATTATCCAAATATTTGATAGAACATGATAAAACCTATATTGCAACCCTTCAACTAGGTCAGAAAACAGATACAGGAGACGAAGAAGGAAAGATTATTCAGGAAGAGAAAGTGAAGGTTTTAGACGAAAAAAACGTAAAAAATATTCTCGAGCAAATGCAAGGCAAGCAAATGCAAGCTCCGCATCCATATTCTGCTGTGAAAATCAATGGAAAAAAGCTCTATGAATATGCAAGAGAAGGAAAAAGCGTAGAAATTCCACAAAGAGAAATCGAAATTTATACTATAAAATTGATTGAAATAGATGACATAAAAAAACAAATTACATTTGAGGTATCTTGTTCTAAAGGAACGTATATTAGAGTTTTGTGTGAAGATATTGCTCAAAAACTGGGAACTGTTGGGTTTATGAAATTTTTGCAAAGAACCAAAGTTGATAAATTTAGCCTAGAAAATGCAGTAAAATTAGAAGATTTGACAGAAGAAAATGTTATTTCTGTAGAAGATTTATGTAAAAATCAATATGAAAGAATTGAGTTAAACGACCGAAAATTACAATTATTTTTAAATGGAGTGATGCTCACAACTGCTGTAGAAGATGGAGTTTATTGTGTATATTATAAGCAAAAATTTGTTGGTTTAGGCGTTGTAGAAAAAGAATTGTTAAAAAGAGATGTAATTCTTTAGAAAAATGATTGGCTTTTTATTTTTATAAAAACTCTTGCCATATTGGGAAATTTACCATATAATAAAATAGAATAAATTTTGTAAGAAGATGAGTAAAAAATGGTAAAAAAGAAGAATTTTATAACAATCTATTTAATTTTAATTGCAATCGTAATCGGAATTTTAGTGGCAAGTGCAATTGCGTTTTATCTATTTCATAAAACAGACGACAAAATCCAAGCAGGCGTGTATATCAAAGGAATTAATGTGTCTGGTTTGACGAAAGATGAAGCAACTGGACTTGTACAAGAAAAGTTGAATTTAGAACTGAATGATCATATCATATTAAAATATAAAAATCATGAATACTATGTTGAAATTGAGCAATTTGAAGCAAAATTTGATGTAAGAGCTTCTGTTGATTTGGTTTATCGCATGGGAAGAAGTGGAAATGTGGTAAAAGATATGAAAGATTATATTTTTGTATTGATGTCAAAAATTAATGTTGACCCAATTTTGACCTATAATAAAGAAGCCTTAATCTCTTACCTTGAAACCATTGAAGCGCAATTGCCAGACCAATTAGAACAAAGTAGTTATTATATGGACGAAGATAAAGTTATTATTACAAATGGAAAAAATGGAGCCAAAATTCAGATAGATGAATTAGAAAAAACAATCGTTGAAACCATACAAGATATAAGCTACAAAAATGCATCGATTGATATTCCAACTTTTACAGAATATCCTGACAAAATTAATGTACAGGCAATTCACGACGATGTTTACCGCCAAATGCAAAATGCCTATTTTACAACAGAGCCACGCATGGTTTATGCGCAAGTAACAGGTGTTGATTTTAATGTGCAAGATGTTGAGAAAGCTATTGCGGAAAATCCAAATGCAGATGAATATGCGGTACAATTAACATTTACAAAGCCAGAAATTACGGTTAATGACTTAGGCATGGATCCATTTCCAGATAAGCTCTCTACATATTCAACCCAATATGTGAATAATCCAGACAGAACTACAAATTTGAGGCTTGCTTCTAATAAAATCAATGGAACAGTTATCATGCCAGGAGAGACGTTTTCTTTTAATAAGGTGGTTGGAAAAAGGACAGTTTCTGCAGGGTATAAAGATGCAGCTATCTTTTCGGATGGTCAAGTAACAGATGGGCTAGGTGGCGGAATTTGCCAAATTACGAGTACACTTTATGATGCAGTTGTATTTGCCAATTTGGAAATTACAGCAAGGCGAAATCACATGTTTGTTCCATCATATGTTACAGGCGGAAGAGATGCTACAGTTGTCTATGGTTCAACGGATTTTAAATTTAAAAATTCGAGAAGCTATCCAATTAAAATACTATCTTCTGTTGAAGGTGGAGTAGCAACGGTTAGCATTTATGGTTATCGAAATGCCAATGATCCAGAATATGAAATTTCCATTGAAACCAATCTTGTGAAAACCACGTCAACATCGTTGGTGTATGATGCGTATAAGGTTTATAAACAAAATGGAAATATTGTAAAAAAAGAGAAAATGTCAAGGGATACATATAAGAAATATTAAAAAATCTCTTGCCAAATGAAAATTTATAGATTATGTTTTTTTGTATTGAAAGAAGGTGAGTGAATAAAAATCAAATCAAAAGAAAAAATAAGTAGAAAGAGAAAGGGAGTAAAAATGATAAGAAAAAATGAAGGTATTACATTAATAGCATTGGTTGTAACAATCATTATATTATTAATCCTAGCGGGAGTAACACTAAGTTTAATATCAGGAGAAAATGGGATTTTAAAAAGAGCGACAAATGCAGTAGAAGTTGATAACATAGAAAGAGCGAAGGAAGAAGTTTCTTTGGAGATAGCAAAATATCAAGCCCAATATTATGAAGAAAAATATGTAAATGGACAAATAGAAGATAACTTGAAAGTTGGAGAATGGATTTATAATTTGTGTAAAGAACAACAAATCAAAACAGAAAATTATATTTTTACAATAACATTACCTATTACAGGTGAAATATCTGAAGAAAATCCATATAGAGTAACAATAAAGAAAAATAATAAATTAAGTTCAGAAGTAACAGGAACTTTATCTGTTGAAGGAAAATTAAATTGGGATAATTTTGATGGAAATATAGAAAATGAAGGAAACATTAATCAGAGCAACGCGAATTATATGATACTAAATGGAGGAACCTATTTAGACACAGGAATTCAAGAAGAACAGCTAATACAAAATAATGAAGAATTTACAATAGCAACAAGTGTGTATATCAACAAAAATATGCAAAGCAAAATTAAAAATATGTCTATTTTGGGAAATCATTATGATGTAAATGGAATTACTTGGCAATTTGAGCAAAATAGTGAAAATTTACTTTTTGTTGTTAAAAAATCAAGCCTACTAAGTGTTGATTACACGCCATATTATGAAAAATGGACTGATATAGTAATGACTTATAAGCAAGGAAGCATCAAGGTGTATTTCGATGGAGAACTAAAGACAAGCGTAGATAATTTAACCTTCACTCCCTATAATAAATTGTATATTGGCACAGGATATTTAGGCGAAGATAGAACAATGAAAGGTGCGATAAAAAGTGTAAAAATTTGGAACAAAGAATTATCACAAGAAGAGGCAAGTAAAATTAATTATAGTGAAAAAAATACCAATATACAAAAGGATTTTATTTTAAAAGAGATTAATTTTAATGAAGAGCAAGAAGTTTCAAGCATGATAAGCGGAACAAATTATGAATTAGTACCAATAACACATGGAATTGGTTATCATGTTAAATTAAGCGGTGGAAATTATTTAAAAACCGATTTATCAGAAAGTGAAATGTTAGAGAATTCTGAATTTACGATTGCAGCTAGAGTCAAAATAAATTCTAATGAACAAAAAACTATAAACTATATGGGAATTTTAGGAAACCATGATTCATGGTCTGGATTTGCATGGCAATTTGATGGTGTTTCAAGTGATTTATGTGTAGTATACGGCGCATGGGGATCTAACCAATATATACGTATTGATTATACCCCTTATTACCAGAAATATATAGATATAATTGCCACTTATCAAACAGATAAAACATTAAGCGTATATATTGATAATGAACTAATTGAAAAACGTGAAAATGTAGAAGTAAAACCAAAAGGAAATTTATGTATAGGCTCATCCTATGATGTTGACACAACAAGAGGAATATATGGAGAGTTGCCATATGTGAAAATATGGAAAAAAGCTTTAACGAAAGAGCAAATACAAACCTTAAAAATGGATACAAATACAAATATAGAAACACAAAGTCTTGCAAGAGAATTAGATTTAACAAAATTTGATAATTTTAGTAATTATGGAACGCTAGCTACAGATAAATATCAATTAATTATGGTTGGAAGAAAATAATTATTAGTAAGCGATAAAAATGCCCTTTTTGATAAAAAAATCAAAAAGGCATTTTTTATTAGTTGAATTTTTAAATAACATATGATATAAAAAAGAAGAAGAAAAAATAGGAGGTAACCTATGAGAATTCGCACCAAAAAATGGGCTAAACAAGAATTAGAAAATGCAGAATTTTATATCAACAATCCAGAAATTTATAAAAATCAATGGCTGAAAAAGTTTCCGAAAAATCAACCTTTGCATTTGGAACTTGGCTGTGGAAAAGGAAATTTTATTGCCAATTTAGCAAGCTGTCATCCGCAAGTTAATTATATTGCAGTTGATATGATTGAAGCAATGCTTGGGCTTTCCAAGCGAAATATTGAAGAAGCGTACAAAATGAAAAATCCTGAAAATTTATTTCTAATTCGTGCTAATGTAGAAAGGATTTTTGAAGTTTTTGGCGAAAAAGATAGCATAGAGAGAATTTATATTAATTTTTGTAATCCTTGGCCACGTGGTAAACACAACAAAAGAAGGCTCACACACACCAGACAACTAGAAAACTATAAAAAATTCCTAAAAAAAGATGGAGAAATTTATTTCAAAACTGACGATGATGAACTATTTGAAGCAAGCCAAGTATATTTACAAAATAGCGGATTTGCCATTATTGCAAAAACTTATGATTTACATGCAGACCCAATTTTTAAGGAAAATATTATCACCGAGCATGAAAAAATGTTTTCAGAAGAGGGAATTAAAATCAAAGCATTGATTGCAAAACGTTAAAACTTAATATTATTTTAAGGTAAGAAGGATAAAATAAAGAAAAATCAAAAAGGGAGGATAAAACTTTGATAGAAGTAAAAAATGTGACAAAAAAATATGGCGATTTTTACGCAGTCAGAAATATCAACTTTGAAATAAAAGAAGGCGAAATCGTCGGTTTTTTAGGCAGAAATGGTGCAGGAAAATCCACCACCATGAATATGATAACTGGTTTTATTGAACCAACTAGCGGACAAATTATGGTCGCTGGATATGATGTTTTTAAAAAACCTCAAAAAGTGAAAGCTCAAATTGGTTATATGCCAGAAGGAACACCACTTTATTCAGATTTAACTGTCAAAGAATTTGTGTCATATATGGCAGATTTGAAAATGATTCCACGAAAAGAGAAGAAAGAAGCCGTTGAAAAAGCGCTGAAAAGTACAGGATTGGATAAAGTTCAAAATAATTTGACCAAAATTCTTTCAAGAGGTTATAAACAAAGAGTTAGCATGGCAGGAGCCATTGTTGGTGACCCTAAAATTTTGATTTTGGATGAACCAACTGTTGGTTTAGATCCAAAACAAGTCATCGAAATTCGAGAATTGATTCAGTCTTTCCGAAAAAATCATACGGTTATTTTGAGTTCGCATATTCTTTCTGAAATTAGTCAGATTTGTCAAAAAGTAGTGATTATTGACAAAGGTGAAATTGTAGCAGTCGATACACCAGAAAATTTGGAAAAAATGTCTTCAAAAGACCAAGTCATCAACATAGTGGTGGAAGAGACCAACGAAAAACAATTACCATTCATTAAAGAGGAGATTTCGGAAATAAAAGAAATTTCATTTGTAGCAGAAAAAGAAGATGGAAGCAAGGAATATAAAGTCGTCGCTGAAAATGGACACGATATTAGAAAAGAAATTTCAGTCATTTGTGCAAAATCAAAT
The DNA here is from genome assembly GCA_947648495.1 of uncultured Clostridium sp. Taxonomy (GTDB): domain Bacteria; phylum Bacillota; class Clostridia; order TANB77; family CAG-508; genus Scatovivens. The sequence goes on along the minus strand of CANSOA010000001.1, from coordinate 180,542 downwards.
ATGATTGTGTTAGAAATGAAACAAGAAGAAAATTCCTTAGAAGACGCCTTTGTGAACTTAATCGAAGGTAGGGTTGAATATAGCCAAAAAGAAATTAAAAAAATGCAATATCAAAAGGAAATAAATGAGTTAAGGGAAGAACAACAAGCCAAAAAGGAAAGAAAAGAAGCGAAAAAACAAGAAAAACTAGCCCAAAAGGCTGAAAAACAGAAAAAATCCATAGAAAATAATGAAAAAATGAACAAAAACGAAGAAAAAAAGGACGAGACCGAGCTTGACAAATCAAAAAATACGGATAAAGGAGGAAATGAGTAATGTTAGCTGTCATGAAAAAAGAATTAAAAAGTTATCTTTTATCTCCGATTGGATATGTATTTATTGGAATATTTTTGCTATTATTTAGCGTATTTTTCTATATATCGATTTTTAGTTACCAATCGATGAATTTTGAATATTTATTTTACAACGGAGCAACAATTTTGACATTTGTGGCGCCTGTTTTGACAATGGGAATGTTTGCCGCAGAGCGAAAATCAGGAACGGAACAATTGATTTTAACTTCGCCTCGAAGCATTACAACCATTGTTCTAGGAAAGTTATTAGCAAGTGGTATTATTTTAGTCATAACTGAATTATTGACATTTATGTATTTTGCTATTTTGAAATATTTTGGAGACCCATCTTTGCAAGTCGCTTTGAGTACATTGTTTGGATTTTTCCTACTAAGTTTGGCGTATCTTTCGTTTGGAATGTTTGCGTCTTCTCTTACGGAAAGCCAGATTGTAGCATATTTTTTGACAACAGGAATTTTTTTGTTAATGTGGTTTTTGCCAGATATTAATCAAGTTTTTGAAAGTTTTTCATTGATCGCTATGTTTGATAAATTTCCACGAGGTTTGATTTCGGTGTCAGAAGTCGTAACGTTTGTGTCGTTTTCGGTACTATTTATATTACTTACAATTATGGTATTACAAAGAAGAAAAAGTGTGAAATAGAAAGGAGTTTGAAAAATGAATAAAAAAGAAGAATCAGATATTAAATTTTCTGAGAAATTCTCTTTAAAAATACGCCAAACCGTGATGGTAAGCAAATTGTTTACTTGGGTTGTTGCACTTGCTTTGATAGCTGGATTTGTAGGACTAAATTTTTGGGTACAATCCTTGAATTTGCCAGAAATAGATGTAACAGCAAATAAAATATATACTTTATCAGAAGAATCAAAAAAGGCGTTGGAGAAGGTAGAGCAAGAGATTAAAATTTACGTTTTTGGTCTGGAAGAAAATGATGCAGTTGTTGGATTGATTAAGCAATATTGTGCTACGAATGAGAAGATTAGCTATGAAATGTTATCAAAAGAGAGTAATTTGGAGAAAGTACAGGAATTTGAATTGGAAGATGGTTATTCCATTGTGGTAATCGAAGCAGGAGACAGCAAAAAAATTATTGACGCGAGTAGCCAATTTCATACCTATGATTATACAACTTATGCGGAAGTTGACACAACAGAACAAACGTTAACGAATTCTATTTTAGGTTTGAGTACAGAAAATAAACCCAAAATTTATTTTGTGGAAGGGCATGAAGAATTTGGCATTAGTACAGAAGAAGGAACACAAGCGGAATTAGGTGTTTTGTCAACGTATTTGAGAAATGAGGCATTTGAGATTACTTCAATTAATTTAACGAGTATAACGGCTATTCCAGAGGATTGTGATGTGTTGGCAATTATGTCTCCATCAACGGATTTTTTGGAAAATGAAGCCCAAACAGTTATTGATTATATTAACAAAGGTGGCAATCTTTTTCTGACAAGAGATGTTTTAACACAAGGAACGCAAATGCCCAATTTGCAAAAAATATTGGATGTTTATGGAGTGAAAGTTGAAAATGGCTATATTTTAGAGGCGGATAGCAATCAAACTGTTGCTAATTATCCGTATGTTTTTAGACCACAAATATCAGGTTCAAATGCTATCACAGCTGATATTAATTCAGATAGTTATATGTGGCTAGCGTATGCACAAAAATTGAATTTTGTGGCAAGTGAAGAGTTAGAAAAATTACAAGTAACGTATGAAGAATTGTTAGGAACAACCGATAAATCTTTATTTATTACTGATTTTTCAGCTGATGTTACCAAAGCTGCGTCTACTGCGCAAACAGGGCATTTTACGATTTCTGCTTTGGTGACAAAAACCATTTCAGAAGGGACAACGGATGAGGCAACAGGTGAGAAGACAGGAAATGTGGAATCAAAATTAGTTATTACAGGAAATGGAAGATTTATTACAGATTATGTAGTTTCTGAAATTAGTAATCAATATCCATTATCATATTTAGGAAGTAACAAAGATTTTGCAATTAACGCGATTTCCAGTTTGGCAGAGAAAGAAAATGGTTTGACAATTCGAAAAAGTATGGCTGGAACTTCGTATATGTTTACTGCGACAAAAGCTCAAAATAGTGTTGTTTTGGCAATTATATTTATTTTCCCAGTTGTGATTATTTTGGTGGGAATGTTGGTTTGGAAGTATAGAAGGAAGAGAAAATAAGGAAGGAATATAAGTTTATAACTTGAGTGGAATTGAAATGGAAATAAATGAAAAACTAATGAAGACAATTGAAGAAATAAAAAATTTAGATTTTGCTGATAGAGCTAAAGTACACAAATATAAAACTTTTGTAAGAAAAACGCTAGAAAAACCTAGTTATGCTATATCGAAGGATGAAAGAGCAATTTTAGTATTGTTTTTAAGCAAAGAAATGATTCATGAAAAAAATAGAGCGTATTTGCCAGGTATTGCTTTTGATAAATCTTCAGGGATGCTGGCAGGAGCTACTCAAGCTGTGACAACTAAAGGAGGACATTCAGAATTAAATAAGGACTCGAGAATTCATATATATTATGAGGAATTAGAAAAAAGAACAGCAATGAGCAATCATAATATTCCACAAATAATAGATTTGATGCATGTAGTACCACATGAATTTAGGCATTTGATACGAAAAGAGCAAACACTAAATGGGGATATGAATTTAGGAAGTTTGAAAGTAACTTTAGATGAATTATATAGAAGATCACTTACAATAAAAGAGTACAACATGAATTGGAGAAGTATGGAATTTGAGAAAGATGCTGAAAGATTTGGTTATGAACAAGTAAAAGAAATGTTGGCAAGATATTCACCGATGCTTTTAAAAAAATATGAAAAAGAAATTGATTTGACGATAGAAAATATTGAAAAATTTCCTTCAGATAAAATAAAAAGAATTACAGAGAATGGGACAGTTATAGAAGTAGATAAAAATGAGGATAGAGATGAAAAAATTAAAAATATGATATTGAAGGATAAGAAAACAATAAAAAGAGATTATCCTCAAGTTTTTGATGTATATAATGTAAATGGCGAAAAGAAAACATTTGAAGAAATTCAAAAATTAAAAGAAGAGAGAAAAAGCAGTAATCCCGAACAAAGTTTACAAATTGATAAGTACTTTTCTGGTATAATTCATGAATTTCAAATTGAGAAAAATGTAATAAATTATGAAAAAAATATTAGTAGTAGAGATGAGCAAAGCGTATCAAGAGTATGGGAAAGCTGGGAAAATCAAAGTATGAATGAACAGCACGAAGATGCTATTTATCATTATAATAGAGATTTTGAACATAAAATTTTCGAGTATGGAGTTGATTTCGAAAACAGAAGTGAAGAAGACTATTTAAATTATGTTGGATATAAAATGGGACAAGAATATGCAAAAGATGCAAAACGACCAAAAGCAAAACTAGCAAAGCAATTTGCTATGCTAGAGGTAGAAGGTCAGATGGGAGATTTTATAGATCCGTATTTAAATGAAAAAGTAAGTGGAGATGATAATCCTAAATTGTTATTGCAATTAGAAGAAGTTACAGGATTGGATATTAAGGAATTAGAGGATGTTATAGGATTCGATTCAGCACAATTAAAGCAGAAAACGTTAGTTGCAACTTATGAAATAAAACAGTGGGATGCGAATTTAAAGAAAAATGTATATAAACCAATTAAGGAGTATTATCAAGCAGATGATTATGGAGATTATCAAATAATGGGAATGCAAACAGAGGAAAAAGCTTCTTTTACTATAGATGGTTTGGAATTTGATGTTGAACCAGATGGAATTAAGACAAAAGAAACGATTCAAAAAATTACACAAAAACAAATGAGTGATCGATTACTAAAAAATGGAATTGAAGCTTCATTGAGAAACGAAAGAGTAACAGAAGTTGCAAAGATAACAGATATCAATTTTTTAAGAGATTTTGCTAAACAATGTGGAGTACCAGAAAAATGGAATTTAGATGGAATAACGTATATTGTATCTACAATAAATGAAAGAGGAGAAGAAAATTTTGATATTCTTATCAAAGATGAACCTGATATGAAATATGAACATTTAATGGGGATTCAAGCAATTGAAAAAAGTAATAGAGATTTATATACAACAACAGGTCAGAAATTATCTGAACAAACCCAGATTCTTGCTAAAGTCCAAACGTTAAAAGAATTTGTAACCCAAAGTGGTCATCGATATGCGATAGCAAGAGGTGCAGAAGGAAAATTAGAATTAAGTGAAATTTTTAGAGAAAATGAAAATATAATGCAAGGGCAAACAATTGACACATATTCCTATTCCACAAATAATTTATTACAAGCATATACAAGTGCTCAAATCAATCAAGGAGATTTAGATAATGCTTACAACACAGTAAGTAGGACAAAAGAAGAAAGAGGACAAACTCCCAAAAGTCCAATGAACAATTTAGGTAGGTAGTGAAGATGAATGTGAAAACACAAGAAATGTATTCAGAAGTTTATAGTATTTTAAATATGTTAGGAGAAAATTATATAAAAAAATTGCCAGATGAATTATTTACAATGATTAGACAAGAAAAGAAAAGGGATTATAACCCTACCTATATTTCTACGATAAATTTAGAACAGCAAAATATAAGTAGAGAAGCTTTAGCAATGATTGCATTATTTCATATTAATTATTGGTGTCATTCTGAACAAGAAAAAGAAGAATTAAGAGAAATTTTTAGAACAAATGAAGAAGAACATCAGGCACAAATGAGGAAAAAATACAATCCAAATGACATATTTAAGAATTATAATGTGGAAAAGGTAGTTGAAGATAGCAAAGAGGAAAGTAATGCCTTAATTGAGTATAAAGATACAGTATTTAGAAAAGTTTTAAATAAAATAAAAAAATTATTGCATTTGTAAAATAAATGCAATAATTTTTGGCAGGGGTAGAAGGATTCGAACCCTCACAGGCGGTTTTGGAGACCGATGTGCTACCATTAACACTATACCCCTATCAAATTTACTTTATTATTATACACGAGTTGAAAAAATAATGCAAGTATTTTTGAAAAATATTATAACTTTCTAATATAATATTTTAAAAATTGAAAAATGGATACTAAAAAAGGAGAAAAAATAATGAAATATATTGTAACATCTTACATAAACCCTGACTTGGATGGAACATCTAGTATGTATGCGTATGCAGAATTTTTGAGGAAAACAGGGCAAAACAGCGATTATTACATAGAAGGAAATCCAATGCATGAAGTAGAAATTGTTTGTGATATTTTTAACATTGCGTTAAATCCAGTTTCCAAAATTGAATCAAACGATAAAATCATAGTGGTAGACACAAATTATTTGAAAAATATTCCAGAAATGAAGTTAGAAAATATTGTAGAATTTATTGATCATCATGCGATTACAGAAAGCAAAACGATATGCAAAAATGCAAAATTTCATGTGGAAATGGTGGGAGCGGCAGCGACTTTGGTCGCAGAAAAATTTTTCAAAAATAAGATTGAAATTTCAAGAGAATCTGCTATTTTATTATATTATGGCATTATTTCCAATACCATAAATTTGAAAGCAAAAGTGACAACCCGAAAAGATTTAGAGATGGCGAAATGGTTAAAGGAAAAATGCACAGAAATTAGCGATGAAAAAATACAAGAGATTTTCATTAAAAAATCCCAAATGAGAGATACGCTAAGAGAAGAAATGGAAGTGCAGATTGCCTGGAAATGGGGAAACAAAAGCATTACCATTGGGCAATTAGAATATGCTAATGTAGAATCATTTTTAGGGGAGTATGAATCAGAAATTAGAAATGTTTTAAGAGATGTCAAACAGGAGAAAAATTTAGATTATATATTGGTAAACTGTGTGGATATTTTAAATGGTTATAGTATTATTTTAGCTCTAGATGAAGCCACAGAAAAAGTGATAGCGGATTTATTAAAGGTAAAATTTGTAAATGGAAAAGCAAAATTGGATGCATTTGTTTTAAGAAAAGAAATTTTTTTGATGTTGGAAGCCTGTGTTGAATGAAATGTCAAGTTAAAAAAATCAATTCAAAATATTGCAAATTTTAATTGATTTTTTTTTATTTCTGGCATATAATAAAACAGAAAAATGTTAATTAACATTTCCTTACCTTAAAATTCAGAGGTGATTGGATGAAAAAAATCATTTTTAAAGGCTGTGGAACAGCTATTATTACACCGTTTAACGAAAATGGAGTTAATTTTAAAGAATTTGAAAAATTAATCGAAGACCAAATTGCAAACAAAATCGATGCGCTGATTGTCTGTGGGACAACAGGCGAATCATCTACAATGACAGAACAAGAAAAAAAAGAAACCATCAAATTTGCTGTAGAGGTTGTTAATAAAAGAATTCCTGTTATTGCAGGAACGGGAGGAAATTGCACCAAATCTGCAATTGAAATGACTCAATTTGCTGAAAAAGTAGGTGTAGATGGCGTTTTACTCGTTACGCCATATTACAACAAAACTACGCAAGAAGGCCTGATTGCGCATTATTCCGCAATTGCTAAACAAACTAATTTGCCAATCATTTTATATAATGTACCAAGCAGAACAGGTGTCAATATTTTGCCAAAAACCTGTCAAGAATTAGCTAAAATTGAAAATATTGTTGCCATTAAAGAAGCCAGCGGAAATTTGTCGCAAGTAGCTGAAATTGCTAATCTTTGTGGAAAAGAGTTAAATCTTTATTCTGGAAATGACGACCAAATTCTGCCTGTTTTATCGGTCGGTGGAATTGGTGTTATTTCTGTTCTTTCTAATATTATGCCGAAATTTACACATACTATGGTAGAAGATTTTTTGAGTTATAAAGTAGAAGCGGCTATGGAAGCTCAGATAAAAGCTATTCCTTTAATCAAAGCTTTATTTTGCGAAGTCAATCCAATTCCTGTCAAAGCTGCGTTAAATATGATTGGCTATCAAGTAGGAATACCAAGACTTCCATTGGTCGAAATGAGCAAAGAAAATCAAGCTAATTTAAAAAAGGAAATCGACAAAATAAAAAAACAATAAGGAGTTTACTTACAAATGAATTCAGAAGAACACAAGTCAAATTTAGTCAAAGTGGACATTAACTTACAAGAATTTAAAGAAATTATCAAAGATATTACGGAAAATTCCAGTGTTATATCTTTAAAAGAACATGTGCAACATATGAAAGGTTCTCGTTATAAACATTGCTACGAAGTTGCGTTTTATACTTATGTACTTACCAAAAAATTAGGACTCGACTATATTTCAGCAACACGAGGAGCTATGTTACATGATTTCTATTTTTACGATTGGCGACATAAAGGTGTCGAAGGGCAAAAACGTTTTCATGCTTACAGACATCCTAGAATTGCCCTTCATAATGCTAATCAAAATTTCGAATTAAATGAAGTTGAAAAAGACATTATTTTAAAACACATGTGGCCACTGACAATTCGATTTCCAAGATTTTCAGAAAGTTATATCGTAACTTTTGTTGATAAATATTGTGCTACAAAAGAATTTTTTCGATTTTTAAAATATAAAAAAACAATGAAAAAATTACGTAAATTAAACCAATTAAAAAAACAAGAAGAAAAATAAAGAAAGGAGCAATAAAAATGAAAGTTTTAGTCAATGGTTGCAATGGAAAAATGGGACAAGAAGTTGCAAAAGAAGTAACCCTTACACAAGATATGGACGTCGTATGTGGGTTTGACAGAATTGACACAGGAGATAACAATTTTCCTGTATTTACCAAAATAGCGGACATAGATGTCATGCCAGATGTCATTATTGATTTTTCTGTGCCACAAGCTACATTTCAGATTTTGGAGTTCGCTAGGAAAAATCACATTCCAGTTGTTATTGCTACGACTGGCTTTTCCGAATCTGAAATGAAAAAAATTGAAAAATATGCAGAAAATTTGCCGATTTTTAAATCAGCTAACATGTCTTATGAAATTAATTTGATGGCAAAAATCATTCGTGAGCTTGCTGTAAAACTTGAAAATTCTGATATTGAAATTGTTGAAACACATCATAACCGCAAAATTGATAGCCCGAGCGGAACAGCTTTGATTTTAGCGGACAGCATCAATGAAGCCTTAAATCGCGAAATGCATTATGAATATAATCGTCACACCAAACGCGAAAAACGTACCAAAAAAGAGATTGGAATTCATTCGATTCGTGGTGGAACAGAAGTGGGAAAACACTCTGTCATTTTCTTTGGTGACAACGAAAGTTTTGAAATAACTCATAATTGTACGTCAAGAAGTGTATTTGCAAGAGGAGCTATCAAATCTGCAGAATTTATTTTGCATAAAGAAAATGGTTTATATTCTATGAATGATATGATGTAAGGACAATTGCAGTAATGCACAAAGGAATACAAAAATAATATGGAGGAGAAAAAAATGAAAGAAAAAAATAAAAAACCAGTCGATAAAATGAAAATTGCAGGCAGAATAATAGCTATCATTATGATTATTCTAATGTTATTTTCGGTTTGTGGGACACTTATGTTTTATTTAATGCAAGGTTAGGAGGATAAAAATGTTAAATAGTATCAAAGAAATCTACCAAAATGTGATTATTTCTTACATAGAAGAATTGTGTAATGCGCCCATGCTATTAATCATGTCTTTGTTAGATGTAGTAATTGTGGTGTTTTTGCTATACAAATTATTTCAAATTTTGCAAGGAACCAGAGCGTGGCAATTGTTAAAAGGAATTTTATTTTTAATATTGGCTACGTTTTTAAGTGATTTATTAAAACTCAATATTTTGAACTATATTTTGTCTTCTGTTATGACGTATGGCGTATTTATGTTAATTGTTATTTTCCAACCAGAATTAAGAAGAGCCTTAGAGCAATTAGGAACCAATAAATTCAGCAAATATTTTGGGATGGATCAAGATGTCAACACAAAAATCAAGGAAAATATTTATAAAATTGCCATTGCTGCAATGGAATTATCGAAAACAGGCACAGGTGCATTAATTGTTATTGAACGAGAAATCAAAATTCAGGATATTACGGCAACTGGAATTGCCATGAATGCAGAAATATCACCACAAGTTTTAGTCAATATTTTTGAGCCCAAAACGCCACTTCATGATGGAGCAGTTGTCATTAGCAATCACAAAATTGCGGCAGCTTCCTGCATGCTTCCACTTGCTGATGACAAAGATATTGCAAGAGAACTTGGAACGCGCCATCGTGCTGCGATTGGCATTTCAAAAGAGTCAGATTGCATAGTTGTGGTTGTTTCTGAAGAAACAGGGAAAGTCTCAATTGCCAAAGATGGAACCTTGATTGCTGATGTGAGAGAAGATGTTTTAAAGAAAATTTTGCTCAAAAATTTAATTGTAGAAGCACGTCCACGAACAAAGAAAAAAGCGCAAAAGGTAAAAAAGGAAGGCAAGCAAGAGAAATAAGGAAGAATTTAAAAAAACATATATTGACAAAATAGACATAATATGGTATCATATAAATGATACAAGCTGTTATGCTTTACAATAGGAGGTTAATAATATGAAATCTAAGGAAAAATGTTGTTTCGTTTTTCGGAACGGTAGAATTGGTGAGAAATTTGCTGAAGAATTACAGAAACGGCTAGGAGTTGTAACAAAAGGAGACTATTCTTATGCAGGCTATGCGATTTATGTTGATCGAACTGTATATCGGCGGGCGTTACAAATCGGCAATAAAATGTTGCTGTCTTCTAACAAATTTTATACGATAGCAGTTAGGGGATGGGTGGACCATTATGATGAAGTTCAATGGGCTAATATGGGACTTATTATGTATGGCTTTCCACCAAGTGGTCGTAAAGTTTCTGCAGATTGGAGATTTGAAGAGCCGAGTGACATTGCCGAATTCAAAAAACAATTATCTGATTTTTTGGGCAAAGAAGTTCATCTTACCTATAACTGTACAGATAATGCCGTTAGTGTGCTTGTAGCACCAATGAACGAACACCAAAGCATCAAGAGGGAAGTCAAAAATTTTCTCAAAACTCATGAGACACCGTTTGAGCGGATTAGATTTTTCAATTATGTTGGCAAGTTAATTTAAGACTAACATAATAAAGGTATCTATCGTTGTTAGGATGCCTTGAAAAAAGATGGTTTTTATTGATAAAACCATCTTTTTTTCTACCAAAAAATTCATATTAAAATAGGAAATACAAGAGTGAAAAAATGTCTACAGTTACTTGACAGATACAAAATTTTATAAAAAGTTGACAAATTGGAATAAAAGTAATATAACTAATGTATATAAATAAAAGGGGGAAAAAATGAAATCAGAAAACAAATCAAAAAAAGGGTTTTGGGTAGTTATTATAGCAATTGTGGCTGTTTTTGCTTTGGTTGTAATTGCTAGCACAGCAAATACAACGCCAAAAGCAATTTTTTACAAGCAAATTGACGAACTTCTGGCATATGAAGAAGCACAAAACCACAAATCAATGAAAATGAATATGGAATTAAGTATGGACATTGAGGGTGGAGAAGAAACAAAAGAAATGGCAAATTTGCTAAAGGATGCAAAAATGTTTTTTAACTGGGAAATTGATAATGAAGCAAAAGAAGAATTATATGGAATTCAATTAACAAAAGGAAATGACGAAATCATAAATGTTAATGCAAAAGTGGATTCTGCATCTGAAATAGCCTATGTTAATTTAGGAAAAATTTTTGACAAAACAATTGCAATGGATGTATCTGAAATGTTTGAAGATAGGATGACAGAATCTTTAACGTTGTTGCAGTTGTTAAATGCTAAAAAAGCAGAAGCAATATTGAAAAAAGAAATCAAAAATCAATTAAAAACAGAATATTTTATTTCTGAAAAAACAACCATGTATGGTCAAAAGGTAACTAAAAATGGTTTAAAAATGTCAGAATATGAGTTAAAAGATGCGATTCAAAATGTATGTCAAAATTTATTGGGCAACGAGGAATTTATGGATTGTTTTGAAGATGATGCGGAAGTAGAAAATGTGCTACAAGATATTATTGATGAAATGCATGATAGCGATGTTTCAGATGATACATATTTTGAAGTGGATTTATATACAAAAGGGATTTTGCCAGAAATTGTAAGCGTAGATTTTGTTATTACAGAAGATAACGAAGAAATAAGAATTCAAATGACACAAGTGTCAAGTGAAGAATATGCTTATGAGATCATAAAAAATAATGAAAAAGCTATAGAAGGAACCGTGAAAATTCAAGATAATGGTGAACAAGCAAAAGTAGAAGTAATAGCTACAGAAAAAGGGACTACAGTAAAAGCTACAGCTTCTAGTAATGTTGTTTATGATGAAGAACTTAGTGAATTTGATAGCAATAATGTTGTAAATGCAGAGGAATTAACAATGGAAGATAGTATAGTAATTTATGGCAATTTTTTACAAAGTAATTTGTATGATTTGATAGAACAATTTTCAGGAAAGGAAAGTTTCCTATCAGAAAATATAGAGGGGATTGAATAGAGCGAAAAATAATGTGATATGGCGATGCTCAAAATCTGCATAGAAATATGCAGATTTTGAATTTTTGTATCATAGATGTAGTAAAAATTTCAAAAAATACGAACAAATGTATTGACAAAAAATAAAAACCTGATATAATATGTTTAACGAACATATTTTTGTATAGGAGGTTTGGAATGATTACATTATTGCATATCAAAAACATAGGTATTATCGATGATTTGAGTATCAATTTGCAAGAAGGATTTAATGTTTTAACAGGGGAAACAGGCGCTGGAAAAACGCTCATTATTGGTGCTTTGAAAATTTTATCAGGAGGTCGATTTTCAAAAGAAATGATTCGTTTTGGAGAAAAAAACTCTTTTGTTGAAATGTCACTTTGTTTGCCTGATTATGAAGACCATGTTATTGTTTCTCGAGAAATCAATCAAAGTGGGAAGAATGTATGTAAAATTAATGGAAGATTAGTCACTGTAAATGAATTAAAAGATTTTATGAAAAATGTGATTGATATTCATGGTCAAAACGACAACCAAACCATTCTCGATTTAAACAAACATATTGAATTATTGGACGGTTTTTCTGGGCAAGAAATGTTGTGTCTCAAAGACGAATATACAAAATTATATCAGCAATATTTACATTTCCAAAAAGAATTGCATTTAAATTATGGTGACGACCTAGAAAAACAAAGGAAATTAGATTTATTAAACTACCAATTAAATGAAATTGAAGACGCGAATTTAAAAGAAAAAGAAGACGATGAATTAGAAGAAAAACGAAAAATGATGCTAGCTTCTGAAAAAATCGCCAATTGTTTGCAAGAAGCACAAACTGAGATTGAAAATTATTCTATTGATAGTCTAAACAATGCCATACGAGCCTTAGAAAAAGTTGAGCAATATAATCCAATTTATACAGATATTGTAACAAGACTAAAGAACAGTTATTATGAAATACAAGAAGTGTCACGCGATTTAGCAAGTGAAGAGATTTATTTTGATGCAGAAGAACAAAATGAAATCGAACAAAGATTAGATTTCATTCATTCTTTAAAAAGAAAATATGGCAATACAATTGAACAAATTTTAGCCTATAAAACACAAATTCAAAAAGAGATTTTTGATATTACCAATTTAGAGACATATGTTGCTGACTTAAAACAGCGATTATCAAAAATAGAAACTCAAATGAAAAATTTATGTGACAAAATGAATCAAATTCGTCAAAAATATGCATTTGAATTAGGAAAACAAATAACTGAACAACTGCAAGATTTAGAAATGAAAAATGCTGAATTTAAAGTAAAGGTAGAAACAATAGAAGAAAATAAATTCAATCCAAATGGTCAAAACAAGGTCGAATTTTTGATTTCAACCAATGCAGGAGACGAGAAAAAATCGCTTATCAAAATAGCTTCTGGTGGGGAAATGTCAAGAGTTATGCTTGCCATAAAAACAGTTTTAGCAGATATTGACCAAACTCCAATTTTAGTATTTGATGAAATAGATACTGGAATTAGTGGAATTGCTGCCAATCGCACTGGCGAAAAAATTAGAAAAATTGCGAAGCTTCATCAAGTTATTTGTGTTACACATTTAGCAAGTATTGCAGCAAAAGGTGATTCTAATTATTATATTTTTAAAACCAATGAAGAAAATACCACAAAAACGCATATCCATCAATTGAATGAAGAACAAACGATTCGCGAAATTGCACGAATTGCCAATGGAGAAATCACGGAAACATCACTTGAAAATGCCAAAGAAATGAGAAAGGTTTCAAAAAAAATTGCATAATATAAAAAGGAATAAAAAATGAGAAATATAAAATTAACCATAGAATATCAAGGAAAAAATTTTAATGGCTGGCAAAAACAGCCAAACAAATTGAATATTCAAGGAGAAATCGAGCGAGCAATTGGTTTGATAACAGGTGAAGAAATCGAGCTAATTGGTTCTGGCAGAACAGACGCTGGCGTGCATAGTTTGGGGCAAGTCGCTAATTTTAAAACCAATAGCAATCTTCCAATTGAAAAATTTGCATTAGCGATTAACTCTAAATTGAAGAAAAGTATTGTTATAAAAAAGGCGGAAGAAGTCTCAGAAAAATTTCATAGCAGATACTCTGTTCACTCCAAAAAATACCGCTATATCATCAACAATTCTCAGACAGGAACGGCTATTTATCGAGAATTAGAATATCAATTTCCAAGACAATTAGACGTCGAAAAAATGCAAAAAGCGGCACAATATTTTGAAGGAAAACATGATTTTTCAGCCTTTAAAGCAAGTGGAACCAGTAGCAAAAATAGTATTAGAAAAATTTTTAAAGCAGAAGTCTTTCAAAAAGAAGAGAAGATTTATATTGAACTGACTGGAAGTGGCTTTTTATATAATATGGTAAGGATTATTGCAGGGACTTTGCTTGATGTAGGGATTGGAAAAATTGAGCCTAAAGAAATTCCAGAAATCATTGAAAGTAAAGATAGAAAAAAGGCTGGAAAAACCTTGCCAGCAGTTGGATTATATTTAGTAGAAGTAACTTACTAAAAGATAGCATAATATATCACCAAAAGCAGAAATTTTGAATACTATATTACAAAAGGATTAATAAATTTAGGAGGTAAATAGATTATGACTGACTTATTAATTGCTTTTGTCATTCCAATTTTGGTGATTATTGTAGCAGCTGTTTTGCAAACTCTTATAAAATGTCCCATAAAAGTAGCGGCACTTGTATTTGTAGTTGCCATAACGGTTGCTATTATCTTAGGAGGAACAACGCTTTTGATTGTACTTGCATGGTTTTATACATTATTGGCTTTTATCACGGCGATTGTAGTAAGCAGACTTTCAAATAGTAGAAACAATTGCGGTTGTGGCAATGATGACAATGATAATGATAGTTGTGGTTGTCATAACAACGATAACGATTGTGATTGCGGTTGCAATGGTAGCAATAATAACAATATAGCGCTTTTAAGTGCAAACAATAATAATACTGGAAGCAATAATTGTGGAAGTGGCAATGTGGGAGATTATAACATAGGAAATAACAATATAGGAAATTGCAACAGGGGAAATTACAATCAAGGAAATTATAATTTAGGAAGTTATAATTATGGTGACAACAATATTGGTGATAATAATAATTGTAATCGTGCAAACAATAACAATAATAGCAATGGTTGTAGAAGATGTTGTAGATGTAGGAGAAACTAAACTAGAAATGACAACAAATCCTCACTCTGTTTTTCGGGTGAGGATTGTGTGTTACATAGATTGCAACTTTAAGGTGCTCGGATTGAAAAATTACCAATCCTTCCACACCTTAATTATACCGTAATTAACATAAAATGTAGAGAAAATATAAAATTATTGACATAAATTCATAAAAAGTACTTGACAGTTTTGCGATTTACATATAAAATATTAAATAGGAAAATTACAATATAAATTATATAAAAAAAGAGTTTATAAATAATTTATTTGTACATTGAAAATTTAATAGAAAAGAGGTAAACAATTATGCAAACTGTTATTCTTATTGTTGCCACTGTTCTAATCTCAGCTGTTGTCTTTATTCCAATTGGGGTGAAAATTAGGAAGAAAACAGCGGAATCTAAAATTCAAAGTGCAGAAAAAGAAGCTAGAAGAATTATGGAGAATGTAAAAATAGAAGCTGAAAATTCAAGAAAAGAAGAATTGATTAAAGCTAAAGAAGAAATTCTACAAATTCGAAACGAATTAGATCAAGAGATTAAGGAAAGAAGGGGCGATATTCAGTCACAAGAAAAAAGATTGATACAAAAAGAAGAAAATTTCGAGAAAAAAACAATGTTATTAGATTCTAAGGAAAAAGAACTAGAAAGAAAAATTACAGAAAGTGAGCAAAAAAGACAAGAAATAGAAACATTATATGATAGAAAAATGGAAGAATTACAAAAAATTGCAGGTTTAACACAAGAGCAAGCAAAAAAAATATTGTTAGATAATTTAGAACAAGAATTGACACAAGAAAAAGCCACAAAAATCAGAGAATTTGAGACAAAAGCGAAAGAAGAAGCAAACAAAAATGCAAGAGAAATCATTGCAGGAGCGATTCAAAAATGTGCCGCTGACCATACTTCTGAAACAACGGTATCTGTTGTTTCTCTGCCAAGTGACGAAATGAAAGGTAGAATTATTGGTAGAGAAGGAAGAAATATAAAAGCTTTGGAAACTTTAACTGGAATTGACTTAATTATTGATGATACACCAGAAGCGGTTATTATTTCAGGATTTGACCCATTAAGAAGAGAAGTTGCCAAAATTGCTCTAGAAAAATTAATTGATGATGGAAGAATTCATCCAGCTAAGATTGAAGAAATGGTTGAAAAAGCGAAGGAAGAAGTTATGTCATCGATTAAAGAAGCAGGAGAAAGAGCAGCGTTAGAAACAGGTGTCAATAATTTGCATCCAGAAATTATCAAATTAATTGGTAAATTAAAATATCGAACAAGTTATGGGCAAAATGTGTTAAATCATTCAATGGAAGTTGCAAATTTAGCTAGAATGATGGCTGACGAGTTAGGTGTTAATTCAAAAATAGCAAGACGTGCAGGATTGTTACATGACATTGGAAAAGCATTAGATCATGATATGGAAGGGACACACGTTGAAATTGGTGTCGATGTTTTGAAAAAATTCAAAGAAAATCATGTTGTGATAAATGCTGTACAAGCACATCATGGAGATGTAGAGCCAGAGACCATAGAAGCCATTTTGGTACAAGTTGCAGATGCTATTTCTGCATCGCGTCCAGGTGCAAGGCGTGAGACATTAGAAACTTATATCAAAAGATTGGAAAAATTGGAGGAAATTGCGAATTCTTTTGAAGGTGTGGACAAGTCTTTTGCAATTCAAGCAGGGCGTGAGGTAAGATTGGTCGTAAAACCAGAAAAAGTTTCAGATAGTGAAATGGTAATTATGGCAAGAGAAGTCGCTAAAAAAGTGGAAAATGAGATGGAATATCCGGGTACTATAAAAATCAATGTCATACGAGAATCAAGAGTTGTAAATTATGCAAAATAAAGATAAAGAGTCAGAAATGGCTCTTTTATTTTGTAGGAAAAAAGTATTGACTAATTTTTTAAATTATGATATAAATAATAAAGTAAGATGGCCCCTTGGTCAAGCGGTTAAGACGCCACCCTCTCAAGGTGGAATCATGGGTTCGATTCCCGTAGGGGTCACCAAAAAAGATAGCAAAATTTTTTATTTTGCTATCTTTTTTCAAATTTTATCAATCCAGCATAAATTGGGGGCAAAATGGATAATCTAAAAATAATTAATTTACCTATTGAAATTAATTTTTAGTAGCGATATAATTTACCATATAAAGTAGGTGAAAAAATGGAGGAAATTTTAAACAATCTGATAGCAATAGATGAAACTTGCAAAAGACAATTACAGGAGTTGCAAGAAAAACAAGACAATATTGAATATTTAGTCAATGAAGAAATCTCAAAACAAAAAGATGAAATTAAAAACAAATATAAATTCAAAATTGATAGAAAGAAAAATGAATATGAAACCAAATTAAATGAAACAATTCAAAAAATGGAAATGGATAAACAAGTGGAAATTCAGAAAATAAAAAATAAATATGAACAAGATAAACCAGATTTAATCAATCGTATCATACAATCAATTTTATAATTTTTATTTACGAAAGGAAAAAATATGTCCATTTCTAGTATTATGTACCCTGCTATTCATGCAAAATTGAATGGTATGTATGCACAAAAATTGAAAAAAGTAAATTTTGAGGAACTGCTCAAACAAAACACAATCACACAAGCTATTTCTTTGCTCAAAAACTTAAATCAGCATTTTAAAACTTTAGAAAATAATCCAAGAAGAATTAACATTAAAATTTTGCTAGACAATATTGTTATACAAGATATTCAAAAAATTGAGCATTTACTAAATCACACAGAAAAAGAAATATTTGAGAAGTTCATTTCGTTGTATGAAATAAAATGTATCAAAAGTGTTTTTCGAAAGTTGTCATCGGGTAGTGTTATTAATGAGCAAACAAGTGAAGTAGAAAATTGGACCAGTCAATTATTCAAAAATTTGAACGGAATTTCAAAGCTCAAAACTTACGAAGAATTTTTACAATTTATGAAAAAAACTAGATATTATGAGATTTTTGAAAAGTTTAGTCCCAATATTCATGAAATTAATATTTTTGAACTTGAAAATCAACTTGACAAATTCTATTTTGAAAATATGATGAAAACGACCCAAAAACACAACAGCAACTTAGGAGACATGATTGGAAAACAAATAGATTTAAACAATATTTTATGGATTTATCGAATTAAGGAAAACGGCAATTTTTCAAAAGAGCAAATTCAAAATATTTTAATTCAGGTTTCTTATCAACTCAAAAAATCCGAACGAGAAAAGTTGATTTTTGCCAATAACGAGACTGATTTCAAAGAAATTTTGCAAAATACTTTTTATGGCAGATATATTCTGTTTAACGGTCGAGATGATTTAGAAGAACAAGTTAATCGATATCTTTATCAACAATATAGAAAACGTTTTAAAGGCAATATTTTTGAAATTAGTGCTGTTTATGCTTATTTAAACATGTTAGAATTAGAAAATAACGATATTATGAATATTGTTGAAGGAATTCGTTATCACTTAAACCGAGAAGAAATACGTAGGAAATTGCTTGAATAACACAAAAGAAAGAGGTGAGAAAAACAAATGGCAATTGAAAAAATGAAATTGCTTACTATCACAGGTCCAGAAAGAGAATTGGATAGATTTGTTGCAAGAAATCTGTTAAATAGTGATTTACAAATTGAAGATGCTAAGAAAATCTACAACAAAGGATGGAAGTTAGAATATTATGATTACGATTATACCATTCAAGAAAATTTAAAAAAATGCAAAACACTTATTGAGAATTTAAATATTTTATACCGAGAAGAATACAGCAATTTGTTTATTGAAAATACGGTTTCTCAAATTGGAAATAAAATAGAACATGTAAAACAAGCTTATGAAATATTAAAACAGGAAATTGAATTTTGTCAAAAAGCCAAAGAAGAGAATTTGCAAAAAATTGCATCAGTCGAAAAATTAGAGGAAATTGATATTGATATTCAAAAATTATATGAATTAAAGTATATCAAATTTCGTTATGGCAATATTGCGAATGACAAATTAGAAGATATTCGTCAAGAATTAGAGGATAGGAAAGTAATTTTATTTGAAATTGAAAAACAAGAAGATGTTACTTGGATTGTTTATGTTACAACAGAAGAATTTGTACAGACAATTGATGTGTTTTTCAATCGACAAAATTTTGAGCGAATTTGGTTAGATGCTAATTTATCAGGAACACCGAAGGAATATATGGATAAGCTTTATAAAGATATTAGCGATAAAAAGGTAGAGATACAAAATCTGCAAAAAGAAATGCAAATTTTAGCCGAAAATGCTAGACATATTTTATTATCTTCCTACAGGCAACTGCAGACATACGATAAAATCAATAAAATCAAAAAATACATTGTTCATGATTCTAAAGATACGTTTTATCTTGTCGCTTGGGTGCCAGAATCAGAATTAAGTAGAATTGTAGAAAAGTTGGATTTGTGCCAAAATATTGATTATCAGATGGAAGAAAAAGTTGGAAATCAAAGTCCGACAAAATTAAAAAATCCTAAGTTAATCAAGCCTTTTGAAATACTTGTTAAAATGTATGGTGTTCCAAATAACAATGAAATTGACCCAACGTTATTTGTTGCCATTACAGCTTTTATCATGTTTGGTTTCATGTTTGGTGATGTGGGACATGGTTTGGTGTTTTTGATTTTTGGAATTTTGCTCAGATTTCGTAAGAAAGATACAGGAAACATTCTAGTTGCAGGTGGAACGGCATCTACCATATTTGGTTTTTTGTATGGAAGCGTTTTTGGCAAAGAAAATATCATTCCTGCTAAAATGATTAGTCCGATGCAAGATATTAATACTATGCTAATTTATGGGATTGTGGTAGGTTGTTTGTTTGTTTTAATAGCGATGTTTATCAATATTGCCAATGGCATTAAAAACAAAGATTTCAAACGAATTTGGTTAGAAGCTAACGGGGTTGCGGGATTGATACTTTACGGCTTTGTACTAAGTTTAGTTGCCTATTATTTTATAAAAGGCAAAATGTTGGTGCCAAGTAGTGTGATTATAATCACGGTTTGTTTGCTACTTATTTTAATTTTGTTGAATGATAAATTGACTAGAATTGTAACGAAAAAGAAGCAAGAAACAACAGTGAGTATTGTAGAAAAAATTTTTGAAATCATAGAAATGATTTTATCTTTTGCCAGTAACACAATTTCATTTTTGCGATTGGCAGCTTTTGCGATTAATCATGTGGGGCTATGTATGGCTATTTATTTGTTAGCAGATATGACAAGTGGCGTACGGAAATATCGCCATATCCATTTTAGGAAATGGATTAGTTCTAGTTTTGGAAGGGTTAATTGTTGGTATACAAATTTTGAGATTAGAATATTACGAATTATTCAGCCGATTTTATGAAGGAAATGGGACTGAATATCAATCCATTAAAACCCAAACAAGTCAGTAAAATTTATAAAAGGAGAAAAGAAAATGTTAAAAAAAATGATGATTGTATTAGGAATCTTAATTTTAGGAGTAACAGTTGTAACGAGCCTAAAAGTTTATGCGACAAGTGTTGATGCAACACAAACGGTTGCTGAAATCGGAGAAACGACTGAAAAAACGAATAATGGAGTTCGGATTAATCGCCGCTGCATTAGCTATTGGACTTTCTGCTATTGGTTCTGGTATTGCGGTTGCAGTTGTTGCCTCGAGTGCAGTTGGAGCCATTAGTGAAAATCCAAGTTTGCTTGGTAAAACTGTTATTTTTGCAGGACTTGCTGAAGGAATTGCCATTTATGGTTTGATTATCGCGATTATGATTTTGAGTAAAATTTAAAATCAGCAAAGGAGAATTGCCATGAAAATGTACTGCATCAGCGACAATTTAGAAACAGCCATTGGTTTAAAATTAACGGGAATCGATGCTGTTGTTATCCAAGAAAAGGACGAAATTGAAAAGGAAATTGAAAAAGTCTTGGAAAATGAAAATGTTGGAATTCTTATCATCACAGAAAAAATCTATGAAATAGCGGAGCACAGGCTAGATGAAATAAAAGAAAAATTGAAAATACCATTATTGGTTAAAATCTAAACCGTAGGGGCGATTATTAATCGCCCGCCAATATAGATGTGATGATAAATAAATAATACAAAACGATAAAGAAAATAAAAAAACAATAAATAAAAAGACAATAAATAAAATGACACCAACCAAAAACAACGGGCGATTAATAATTGCCCCTACAAGGAGAATTGATGGAAATTAAAGAAAAAATTGATATTTTTGAACAAAGTTGTCATAATCTTTTAAAACGCGAAATGACAGAATTAAATAAAAAAATTGATACACAAATTGAAAAACAAATTTTGGATGAGATTCAGGAATATGAAGAAAAAGAAGAATTTTCATATCAAAAGAAATTAGAAAAATTGGAAAAAGAATTGAACAAACAAACTTATTCTTTAGAAATGGAAAACAAAAAAGAAATTTTAAATCAGAAAAAATTAATGCAAAAAGATTTAGAAAAACAAATTATTGAAATTTTAAAAGATTTTACCCAAAAACCAGAATATCGTGAAGTTTTGCAAAACAGAATTGAGGAAACTCTCGAAAAATTAAATTCTACTCAACATTCTGTTTTAGGAATTTTAAAACAAGATAATGAGAAATATGGCGACGAAATTCGTCAGAAATATAATATTACCATAAAAATAATCGAAGATAACTACATTGGCGGTTGCATTTTAGAGGATGATATAGCAGGTCTTTTTATTGACAATACATTTGCAGGCAGTGTTTATGAAAAATTAGAAAGCGAAATGAGGTGAAAAATCATTGCAAAAGAAAAAAGTAGTATCTATCAATGGTTCGGTTGTTTTAGCAAAAGGCGATGGCGACTTTGCTATGCACGATATTGTGCATATTGGCGATTTAAAATTGTTGGGCGAGGTCATCAAAATTGAGAAAAATGTCGCTACCATACAAGTTTATGAAAATACAAGTGGTTTGAAAATTGGAGAAGAAGTTATTGGCGAAGATGAACCATTATCGCTTGTTTTAGGACCTGGCATCATGGGAAATATTTTTGATGGAATTGAAAGACCACTTCAAGTTTTAAAACAAGTTTCAGGAGATTTTATCGAACGAGGCATTGCTTGTGAAGTAGGTGTCAATTCGGAAAAAGTCTGGCATTTTGTGCCAACCATGAAAATGGGGGAAAAGGTTTGTTTTAATTCAATTGTTGGAGAAGTAAAAGAAACGCAGTTAATTACGAATAAAATTATGTGTCCTTTTCCTATCGAAGGTCAAATCATAGAAATTAAGCAGGAAGGCGACTATCGAGCAAGTGAAGTTATGGCAAAAGTAAAAACTGCAGAAGACCAAATTTTTGAAATCACCATGATTCAAAAATGGCCAGTGCGAAAGCCAAGACCTTACAAAGAAAGATTAATCGCTAAAGAATTATTAGTTACTGGTCAAAGAGTAGTAGACACGTTTTTTCCCATTGCCAAAGGCGGAACTGCCATGCTTCCTGGTGGATTTGGAACAGGCAAAACCATGCTCCAGCACCAACTTGCCAAATGGTCTGACAGTGATATTATTGTCTATATTGGTTGTGGAGAAAGAGGAAACGAGATTACAGAAGTATTAGAGGATTTTCCCAAAATGATTGACCCCAAAACGAAAAAGTCTTTAATGGAACGAACCGTTCTGATTGCCAATACTTCCAATATGCCAGTCGCTGCAAGAGAAGCGAGCATTTACACAGGCATTACTATTGCCGAATATTATCGTGATATGGGCTATCATGTGGCGATTATGGCTGATTCGACTTCCAGATGGGCGGAAGCTTTACGCGAAATTTCAGGAAGATTGGAAGAAATGCCAGCGGAAGAAGGATTTCCGTCGTATTTACCTTCTCGTTTATCAGAATTTTATGGAAGAGCGGGTGTTGTCAAAAGTCAAAATGGAAAAATTGGCTCTATTTCGATTATTGGAGCTGTTTCGCCACAAGGCTCCGATTTTTCCGAACCTGTGACGCAAAATACCAAACGTTTTGTGCATACCTTTTGGGCACTTTCCAGAAGTTTAGCATATTCGAGACATTATCCAGCTGTAGATTGGAATATTAGTTATAGTGAATACATTGGAGAATTGACCAATTGGTATGAAGAAAATGTCGATCTTGAATTTTTAGATTTGAGGCAAGAGATTTTGAAAATATTAGAAGAAGAAAATAAACTTTTGGAAATTGCGCGAGTTATTGGTCAAGATGTTTTGTCAGACAGCAAGAAATTGATTTTACAAGTTTCCAAAGCTTTTCGAGTTGGTTTTTTAAGGCAAAGCGCTGTTCATGAAATTGATACTTTTGTTCCAGTCCAAAAACAATTTCAAATGATGCAAACCATTCTTCTAATATATGAAAAATCACTTCAACTAATTGAAAAAGGAATTCCTATTTCAGAAATATTAGAAACAGGAATTTTGGCGGAATACGAGGAACTAAAATTCAAAATTAAAAATGATGAATTAGACAAATTTGAAGAATATAATATCTTTGTCAAAAATCGTTTAAAAAAATTAGAAGAGTTATACAAAGAGCACATAGAGTAGGGAGGTACAAAATATCGTGCCCAATAGGAGGAAAAATGAAAATCAAATACATTGGTCTTGACGCCATCAACCGGACCGCTAGTTTTTATCAAAACGCCAGAAAATGTCACGTTTGAAGAACAAGTTATTTTAAATTTGAAAAATGGAGAAAAAAGAATTGGAAATGTCATAAAATTATCAGAAGATATTACGACAATACAAATTTATCAGGGAACTTCAGGCATCAATACAGCTGACATAAAAACAGAATTTGTTGGAAAACCGCTCATGTTAAAATTAGCTCCAACTATGCTTCGGTCGAGTTTTCAATGGTGTTCGGACAAGCTATTGACGGGCTAGAAGAAATTTATTATGTCGAAGAACGAGACATCAATTCAAAACCTATCAATCCAGTTTCCAGAAAATATCCGAGAAATTATATCGAAACGGGGATTTCCTGTATCGATGGCTTGATGACGTTAATTAGAGGTCAAAAATTGCCGATTTTTTCAGGCAGTGGAATCAATCACAATGAATTAGCAGAAAGAATTATTAGGCAAGCTAATATCAAAGACGAAGGCGATTTTGCGATTGTTTTTGGACTGATGGGAGCCGAATATGAAACAGCTCAATTTTTCCGCAAAAATTTTGAGGAAAATAATGTGTTATCCAAAGTAGTTATGTTCCAGAATTTATCCAATGATTCTTCTATTGAGCGATTATTGACGCCTAAAATTGCCTTAACTTGTGCAGAATATTTAGCTTTTGACTTAGGAAAGCAAGTATTAGTCATTTTAACCGATATGACAGCTTATGCCGAATCCCTACGAGAAATTGCAACTTTAAAAGAAGAAATCCCAAGCCGAAAAGGTTATCCGGGTTATTTATATAGTGACTTCGCTTCGATTTACGAACGAGCAGGCATGATAGAAGGGCGAGAACGGTTCCATTACACAAATTCCCATTCTCACCATGCCAAATGACGACATTGCACATCCCATTCCAGACATAACTGGTTATATCACAGAAGGGCAAATTGTGCTAAGTCGAGAACTATATCAAAGAGGAATTGCACCACCAATCAATATTTTGGATTCTTTATCTAGACTCATGAAAGATGGAATTGGCAAAGAATATACAAGAGAAAATCACATCAAAATTGCAGACGAAATTTTTTCAGCTTATTCTAAAGTGCAAGAAGCGCGCGCTTTAGCGAAAGTTTTAGGCGAAGCAGATTTAACTGAAGAAGATAAAAAATATTTAGAATTTGGCAATCGATTTGAAAAAGAATTTGTAAACCAAGGATTATATGACAGAAGAACCATGAATCAAACTCTCGATTTAGCAGAAGAATTGCTCACAATTCTTTTGTAGGGAGTGAGCGTAGCATTGACCCAATGCAAAGTAAAAAACACAGGAGAGAAAATGGATACTAAAAATTTACCTACTAAAAATAATTTAATCAAATTAAAACGTTCCATCCAGCAATCCAAAGAAGGGCAAACGCTGTTGGAACAAAAGAAAATGATTTTGCAAAAAGAACTAGAAAAATATATCGAGCAAAAGCAGAAATTAAAAGAATATGGAACAAAATTATTGGAAGAAGCTTATCATGCTTTGAAAATTGCCAATGTCGAAATTGGCATAGATGATATGCTTGACATTTCTGATGGAATAAAAATTGATATGGATTTGGACATCAAATATAAAACTATTATGGGAGTAGAAATTCCATCAGTCATGATGCCACAGACTCAAAAACCTATGTTTCATTATGGACTGTACAATACTACTTTTTCGGTTGATGAAACTATTTTGAAATTTATGCAAGTCAAACAATATATTGTAGAACTAGCGCAAATTGAAAATATTATTTTTCGTTTGGAGAAAAATATTGAAAAAGTTCAAAGACGTTCCAATGCTTTAAAAGAAATTATCATACCAGCGGATGAAAAAATGGCTAGTGAGATTCAAAATATTTTGGATGAAAATGAAAAAGAAGAATTTATTCGATTGAAAAAATTAAAGAGGAAAAGGTAAAATACAAATGTTAAGAAATAAAAAAATATATGTTATGCCAATTGTAGGATTTTTATTCATGATTTTAATAACAGCAATTATTCTAAAATTGCCAGTTTGTCATAAAGACAAATTAGATTGGATGGATTCATTTTTTGAATCAGCGTCTATGGTAACTGCTACAGGAAGTAGTGTTGTCGATATTTCGCAAAAATTTACTTGGTTTGGGCAATTTGTCCTATTACTTGCTATGGAAATTGGTGCGATTGGGTTTATGGTATTTTTTTCATTGTTATTTATGGTAAAAAAGAAAAAGGTTAAGTTATCAGACACGCTATTTTTAGGTAATGAAACGAATACCAATCATTATCCTTCTGTAAAGGAAAAAGCCAAAAAAGTGATTCGCTACACCTTAGTAATCGAAGGTTTCGGCGCTTGGCTTTTGGCGTTTCGATTTGTGCCGATGTATGGTGTAAAACAAGGTTTGTGGTATAGTATATTTCATTCGATTTCTGCTTTTTGCAATGTTGGGTGTGACCTTTTGGGAGCTGATGGTTTCTCCTTTTTTAAGAATGATATATATCTTAATCTTGTCTTAGTTTTGCTAATGTTTTTAGGTTCGCTTCGGGTTTTTTGTTTTGGAAGATTTGGTAGCATGGTTTTGTACAGGAAAACGAAGCAAAATCCAGATTGAATCCAAATTGATTTTAAAAATCTCATTTTTATTAGTTATTTTTGGTGTGATTTTGTTAAAAGTTTTTGACCCACAATTAACGTTATTAGAAGCGTTGTTTTCAGTAATAACTGCCAGAAATACAGGATTTTTTACAGTGGATATGAAAGCACTTTGTGAAATGAATCAATTTTTGCTGAGTCTGATTATGTTTATTGGTGGTGGACCGGGTTCTAATGCAGGTGGCATACGTGTTATGGTTTTTCTGATTTTGATTTTAACTTCCATAGCTGATCTAAAGGGACAAGATGAAGTGGTTGTATTTTATAGAAGTATTAATGATAAGGTGATTAAAAAGGCAATTACGATATTGAGTATGGATTTATTTATTGTTTTTGTGGGAATGTTAGGAATTTCACTCACAGAAAATCAAAGTGTATTAGATACTACTTTTTATGTGATTTCGACATTTTCCAATACAGGACTTTCCACGATTGGTTTAGAAACCTTAACTACAGCAGGCAAGTGGATTTCTATTTTTATAATGTATATTGGAAGAATCGCACCAATTACGTTTATTTCATTATTTGTGCCAATGGATCACAAAAAAAGTGGAATTAAATATCCGAATATGGATGTTATGTTATAAAGGAGGGAAAAAATGAAAAAACAATGTATTGTAGTAGGTTTAGGATGGTTTGGAATGAATGTTGCTAGAAAATTAGCCGAAGCAGAATTTGAGGTGCTGGCAATTGATAAAGAAATGGCGTTGGTGGAAAAGGCAAGCAAATTTGTCACAAAAGCAGTTTGTTTGGATGTTTCAAATTCAGATGCATTTGAAAGTTTGCCACTTGCTGAATTTGATGTTGGTGTTGTTGCTATGGCGGAAAATATTGCGATGAGTGTAATTTCATGTTTGACATTAAAAGAGAATAATGTCACGAAAATTATTGCGAAAGTAGGAGACAAAAATCACAGAAAAGTGCTGGAAAAGATTGGGGTTGACGAAATTATTTTCCCCGAAGAATATTTAGGATTAATCGTTGCCAACAACATTATGAACGATGAAAACGAGATAAAAGATAACATGCACAATTAAGTTTCCAAAACAGAAACAGAGACATTCTTAAAAAAGCAAGAGTGTCCCTGTTTCCAATTTAATAAAATAAAATCAATTAGTTATTTTCGTTATTTTGGTTATTGCTATTGTTTTTATTGTTTTTCTTATCTTTCTTTTCCATCATTTAAGGCACCTCCTTATAAAAACTAATATTAATATTGCCAAATTTATAAAAAATATGCATAAATTTGTTTCAATTTTGAAAATTTGTGATATAATGCAAAAAATATCAAAAAAATTTTGGGAGGATATTGTGTTTGAACCGATTAAAAAATAAAAAACAACCCAAAAAAATACAAGATAAGAAGCCAAAGAAAAAATCAAAATTAAAAAAATTAATTTTAATTTTTGTTTTGATAGGGATTATTGTTTTTGCTGTTAAATCCGCTATTTCCATCCATGCTTGGCAAGAAATGGCATGTGCCATGCTGACAAATCAGCCTTCGCAAGTTTTGGATTTAGAAGGAGAAGTTATTGCAGAAATTGGAAGCGAGAGAAATCGCAAAAATGTAAGTTTTCAGCAAATGCCTCAAAATTTGAAAAATGCCTATGTTGCCATTGAAGACGAAAGATTTTACAGACATTTTGGTGTAGATGTCAAAAGAACACTTGCTGCGATTGGTTCTTATGTTATTCATTTTGGCGATGCCTCTTTTGGAGCCAGCACAATTACACAGCAAGTTGTTAAAAATTTAACAGGCGATGATGCAAACAGCCCAGTTAGAAAAGTCAAAGAATGGACCAAAGCTACTGAGCTAGAATGGTGTATGAGCAAAGACGAAATTTTAGAAAATTATCTAAATATCATTTATGTTGGACCAAATCTTTATGGTGTGCAAATGGGCGCAACTTATTATTTTGATAAAAATGTATCTGATTTAGATTTGGCAGAATGTGCTTTTTTAGCAGGCATCAACCATGCACCAAACGCCTATAATCCATTTAACGAAGAAAAAGATAATTCTGAAAAAATACAAAAAAGAACCAAAATTGTACTAAATAAAATGCTAGAATTAGGCAATATTACGCAAGAAGAATACGATGATGCAGTAGCAAAAGTCGAGGATGGAATTTCTTTTCAAAAAGGCAAAATTGAAGCCAATGGCGATGGTGTTTATTCGTATCATACAGATGCTTTATTATCAGAAATTATTTCCGATTTGGCGCAAACAAAAAAAATCTCCAAAACCTTTGCTACCAATTATTTATATATGGCAAATGCTAAAATTAGTAGTACACAAAATTCAGAAATTCAAAACAAAATTGAAGATGAATTTGAAAAAGATAAATATCAACTAAAATCGAGTAATGGGGAAGAAACTTCTCAAGCGGCGATGGTAATCATTGACCACAAAACAGGGCAAGTTATTGGTTGTGTCGGTGGACTAGGCGATAAGGAAGAAGCCAGAGGGTTTAATCGTGCTACACAAGCCATTAGGCAAACTGGTTCGAGTAGTAAACCTTTAGCAGTACTAATTCCAGCGTTAGACCAAAAAATAATTACGCCACTTACTCAATATGACGACCAATTAACAACATTTATTGATTATAACCAAGAAGAATATACACCAATTAATTACAACGATTATTTAGGCAAAATAACGGTTAGACGTGCGGTTGAATCTTCGCAAAATATTCCATTTGTCAAAATCATGGAAGAATTAACAGCAAGTAGTTCGATTGAATATTTGAAAAAAATGGGAATTTCGACTTTGAATGAAAAAGATGAAAATTTGGCATTAGCTTTAGGTGGATTAGACAAAGGAATTTCGCCTTTGGAAATGGCGGGAGCTTATAGCACGATTGCCAATGATGGTGTCTATCTTGAGCCAACGTTTTACACCAAAATAACGGGAAAAAATGGGAAAGATGTTTTGGTTTCTAAACAGGAAAAAAGACGTGTGTTTTCAGAGGATGTTGCGTATATCACAAAAAAAATACTTACTCAGCCTGTTGTTGGAAAGTATGGAACAGCGACATATTGCACGATTTCTGGTATGGAAGTTTGCGCCAAAACAGGCACGACGAATGAAGATTATGACAGATGGCTTTGCGGTTTTACGAATTATTATACAGCAGTAACTTGGTTTGGATTTGACTTAAGTGAGCCAATTCGATATAATAGTAAAAATCCAGCGGGAATGATTTGGGCAAATGTGATGAAGCAAATTCATAAAAAATTGGAGAATAGCGATTTTGAGGAAAAAAGTAATGTTTTATCCTTAAAAATCTGCAAAAAGAGCCTAAAAGTGGCAAATAGTGGCTGTACAGATGTGTTTACGGAATATTTCGTAAAAGGAACGGCACCAGAAAATTGTATGATGCATCAAGGAAAAACTTTGAATTTTACACAAAATGTAGTTGATGATGATACAAAACAGAAAATTAAAGAGGTTATAAAAAATACAGTTGATAATGTAAAAGAAGAAATCAACACGCAGCCATCACAAGAACCAGTTCAACCCTCAGATGCTGTACAGGCGCAACAATTCGAAGTTGTTCCAGAACCAGAAGCAGAGCCAGTGCAAAATGTAGAAGAACCAGTAGAAAATGTAAATCAAGAAGATAATACAATAACCACTGAAAATAAAAATACAGTTGCAGAGCCAGAAAACATAGAAAACAGTAATCAGATAGGTGAGGAAGATAGCGGTGAAAAGGAAGGTGAAATTTAGGTGGATTAAAAAGATTAAAATGCAGTTATTGTGAAGGAGAGAAAATATGTTAGCGAATCAATTAAATTATGGTGATACAATTGGAGTTGTGGGCGTATCAAATAGTATAGAAATAAATCGGAGTAAATTGCAAAATTGATTCGGAAAATAGAAAACTTGAAATCATTGGAGAATTTTTAAAATAAGGAGCAAAAGATGAAAAAATTAAAAAGTGAAAATCAGATTTTATTAATGTTAGCTTTATGAGTTTGTCGATTGGTTTATGGGAAAATTTTAGACAATTGTGGCTAGAGGACAATGGTTTTTCTGTTAGGCAAATTAGTAATATTACTAGTATTGGAACATTTGTGAGCGTTTTGGGAATTTTGCTTGTTTCTCAAAAGGTAACTTTGAATAAGCTAAAAGGTTTTATATCATTTACGATTGTAATTAAATTTTTGAATTTAGTATTGTTATACTATTTGAACCATACATTAAAGAAATTTTCAATTAATTTATTGATTGTAATTGACCTTACAACTTCGTATTTAATTACAACAAGCATTTATCCACTCATCACAATTTTTGTCAAAAATAATACGATTTACAGTAAACGAAAATTAACCGAATATTTATTTCGAGATGTAGGAATTTTGGTTGGTGGATTTCTGATTGGGAAAAGTGTAGTTGGAGTTTTTGTAACCTACAATGTATGTTTATATATTTCCATTGTGTTTCTAGTAGGCGCTATGTTGATTATGTTTAACATAAAATCTTGTAAAAAAGTACAATCAAATTCTGCTTCGAAAGCTTCAATTGTAAAATACGTGATGAAAAATAATATTTTGAAAACCTATTGTATTTATACATTTATTGGTTCTATAGCTATGGCAACAGGTTTGGGCTTAAAAATGCTGGTTTTGACTAATTATTTTAGTTTTTCAGAAGCGGTTGCTACAAATTATTTAGTAATTGTTGGTCTCGTTTGTGATTTAATTGGCATATTGGCTCTCAAATATTTAACTCCCAAAAACGATTATATTACGATTACCATTAAATTTTGCATTCGTTTTTTGTTGTACATACTAGCCTTTTTTACAGACAATTTGTTTGTAACCATCATTGCCATTACTTGGTCTTTGTTGATTGGAGCGGCTTATGAGAATATTTGTGATGGATATTACATAAATAGTGTAGAAATAAATTATCAATTGACTTTTACTAATTTTCGCTATATTATTCGTTATATTGGGGAAGCAATTGGAATGTTTTTTTGTGGTTTGATGTATGAAAAAGGCTTAAAATATATGTTTGGCTTGTCCGCATTTTTCATGATTTTTCAGATTACACTTGCCTATCGTTTGATTTATATGAGAAAACATAAAATAGGTGATATTGTGAAGAAAGAACAAAAAAATGTGCTTAAGGAGTATAATCAAAGGAAAAATAGATTTTGTTAAAAATGAAAAACCAGCAATTTAACAATTGTTAAATTTGCTGGTTTCAAACTGGTTTAATGATCGTTTTTAAGAACATCATTTAAGTTTTTGAGTTCTTTTAAAATTTCTCTTGTGGTATCATCCATTTTTTTTGAAATTATGGATAGACAAGAAATAATTCCAACCAAAAGCCCTGCACACAGTACGTCCATAGCAATCCCTCCTTTCCTTTGCTGTCCCGTGTAAGGATTGTTCAATAATTTGTTGTTCTATTTTATTGTACCATAATTTACGTAAAATGTAAAACTTTTGTAGACATTTTGGAAAATTTATAGTATAATACAAATAAATTTAGTATAAAAAGGAAAAATTATGAAATATCCATTTAAAATTTTAAATAAAAAGAAGTTTGTTTTGTGTTTTATCAATGCATTTATTGTAAATATATGTATTTATTTAATGCCAGTAGTATTAGCATGGTTTACCAAAGAGCCATTTACTGTGCAACGATTTCAATATTTAATTATTTCAATTATTATTATAAAATCAATAGAAATTATTTTAAATCATTTATGGGTTATCTATATTTTAAAATTTGAGCACAAATATGCAAAAGATTTACAATTAGCTTACTTTAATAGAGTTGCAAAAATGAAACCTTTTAAATTAAATCAAGTACATAATGGATTTTTAAAAAAACAAATAGATATTATTACAGAAGAATCAGAAGATTTAATAGAATATATTTTTGAAACAGTAAATGGATTTTTAATATCCATTATCGTGTTTTTGATACAAGTATTAAATCAAGATATTAAAATGTTTTATATTTGTTTTGGTATGGTAATTTGTATGGTAGGTTATAATGTCTCGCTTGGTAAAAGAGCAGTAATTGTTCAAGAAAATTATAACGAGTCATATTCAAAATATAATTCTACCTATGTTGATTTTTTGCAAAATATAAAAACAGTAAAAAGATTAAATGCAAATAAATATGCTAATAGAAAAAATGAGGAATTATTCAGAAATGTATTACCTAAATTAGATAAAGTAACTTTTTGTCATTCATTGCGTTCAAATGGAATAAATTTTTTCGTACATTTTATGTATATAATAGTTTTAATAAATTTGTATTTTAAGATGAAGCATGGGGAAAATATTTTATCGAATCTTTTATTTTATGCCACTATATTTGGAGGATTAACAGGAGAATTAAAAGATTTAACAAGTTTATTTATGCATTTCAACAAATTCCAAGCCGCTACCAACCAAGTTGAAAAAATCATTGGTGATGAGCCAGAAAGTAATTTGATAAAAAACTGGAATACGATTCAAATCAGTAATTTGAAGTTTCAATATAATAAAGAAGCCAAAACAACCATTCAAATTCCCAATTTTGAAATCCAGCGAGGGGATAAAATTAGTATTGTTGGAAAATCGGGGCAAGGAAAAAGTACTTTTTTAAATATTTTTGCCAGATATATTGAAGTAGATAGTCAGAATTATAAAATTGATTCACAAAGCAAAAACGGAAATTTAGATTTGGCTTACATTTCACAAGAAATTGATTTATTTAATTTGACAGTAAAAGAAAATTTGTGTTTGGGAAAAGATATTCCGGATGAAACCTTACTGAAAATTTTGGTAGAAGCGGGCTTACAAGATTGGGTAGAAAAATTAGAAAATGGCTTAGATACAGTTGTTGGTGAGCGAGGCTTGAAATTATCTGTTGGGCAAAAACAAAGACTCAATTTAATTCGTGGCATTTTGCTAGACAAAGATATTTATGTTTTAGATGAGCCAACTTCTAATTTGGATAAAGAAACGGAAAAATTAATTGTCGATTTAATCCAAAAATATTTGGGAAATAAAACCGTTGTAATTGTGACACACCGTGATGAAATAAAAAAGATTTGTGACAAACATTATATTTTCAAAGAAAATCAAATGAAAGAAGAAATTTTTTGTAATTAAAAAATATTTTTCTTGCAATTTGATTTCTAATGTGTTAGAATTTGATTACAAATTAAAGAGGGGAGGTGAGAAAATGGAAGAAAAGATATTGGCGATATTAACTCAAATGAATCAAAAATTTGATAATGTAGATAAAAAATTTGATGGTATATACAAAGAGTTTGACAACATTAATAACAAATTTGATGGTATATACAAAGAGTTTGATAACATTAATAACAAATTTGATGCTATACACAAAGAATTTGAGCATGTATTCAAAGAAATGGATAACTTACGAAAAGATGTTAAACAAGACATAAGCGATTTTGAAAAAAGAATTTTAGATAGGCAATTTCTATTTGAAGAAGAGTATGGCAAGAAGATTGATGCTATATTTGAATTTGTTCAATTTCATCAAAAAACTAATTTACAAAGGTTTGATAAAATTAACGATTTAGAAAAAAGAGTTTCCGCTTTGGAAAGAAAGAGTGTATAATTTTTGTTCTGAAGATTATGCAAATTTCCACAAAAAATAGAGAGCATACACATTATTTTTAAGTAAAAAAGTAATTTGTATGCTCTCTATTTCATAAATAAAAAAAAGATTGACTTTTTGGTTCTAAAATAGCGTAAAATTGCATATATATTTTGTAGAAGTTTCATTTTAGGAGGCAAATTATGATTGAAGAAACCAAAAAACTTACTAATGTTATTCAAAATATTTTCCTAGAAAATCGTGAAAAATTAAATGTATCAGGCGTATTAGATGTGCTTAGCTTTGATGATCAAATCATTATTGTTGAAACAGAGTTAGGCTTGCTTACGATAAAAGGTGAAAATTTAAAAATTAATAAACTCAATATTGACACTTCAGAAGTAACTTTAGATGGTATGATTTCCAGTCTTTCTTATTCAAATTCGGATTCTTTCAAAAAAAATGCATCTCGGATTGATTGGAAAAATTTTTAAATAGGTGATAGGAATGTACACTTTTTCTCAAGGACAAATTTTTATAATATTTTTGATTATAGGCTTATGTTTAGGAATTTTTTTCGATCTTTTTAGAGCCCTGCGAAAAACCTTTCAAACACCAGATTTAATAACCTATATGGAAGATATTATTTTCATGGCAGTTGCTCGGAATTTTAATTGTTAATACCTTGATTTTAATCAATAATGGGCAAATACGTTTTTATATATTAATAGCTATTTTATTTGGAATATCTTTTTATTTTTTAACAATTGGAAAAATATGTTTGTTTCTTTTTCAAATATTTATGAAATTTTGCAAAAAAATATTATTTTTTCCATTTTTCTGCAAAAATTTCATATCGGAAAAGAAGGATTTTAAATAAATTTGTTGAATATTATATAATAAAGTATATTATAATTGTTGGAGTTTACAAATGACGAATATTCTTAAATCGCATAATTTATATAAGTTAATTGTATTTATTTTTTTAGTAATTGCTATTGTAAAAATTAAAAATCAGTTAGTGACACTTCAATCATACAATCGTGAAATTGCAACATTAAATGAAAAAATTGCTATAGTAGAACAACAAATAGAAACAAATGATGTAAATTCTAGTAATTCAAGGAAAGACAATGAAGACATTGCTCGAAAAGACTTAAAAATGTATTATCCAAATGAAACGCCTTATAAAGGGTATTAATATATTTTTTTTCTGTCTTTGTTTGTTTCAAAACAAGAATTTCAAAATTTTAAAATTTAATATTTTATCAATAGAAAAGATAAGGGGGAAAGTATTTTCTATGGAATTAGATTCTTTATCATTAACTGATTTAAAAGATCTTGCAAAAATGAAGGGGATAACAAATATCTCTAAATTAAAGAAAAATGAATTAATTGAAAAAATTTTAGAAACTTCCTCATCTAGTGAATCTGAAAATTTAAAAGGAAAAAATTCTGAAAATGAAACAGAAATAATAGATAATTTTACTGATATTTCCTCTGAGAATAGTTATTCAATATCAACCGAAGGTGATGAAATAACAGAAGGTGTATTAGAATTATTGCCAGATGGTTATGGTTTTTTACGTGGTGACAACTATTTACCAAGTCAAAAAGATGTTTACATTTCTCCAATTCAAATTAGAAGATTTAAATTAGATACAGGAGATCGTATAAAAGGAATTAAAAGAATACCAAAAGAAGGTGAAAAGTTTCCAGCTTTAATTTATGTTGGAGAAGTAAATGGTGAATCGCCAGATAAAGCTATGAAAAGGAAAAAATTTGATGATTTAATTCCAATTTATCCAAATAAAAAATTAAAATTAGAAGCGAATCCAGAAGAATATACGATGCGTTTAATGGATTTAATTTCTCCAATTGGAAAAGGTCAAAGAGGAATGATTGTTGCACCCCCAAAAGCAGGAAAGACAACCATTTTAAAGAAAATTGCCAATAGTATTACAACAAACAATCCAGAAGTTGAGTTGATTGTGTTATTAATTGATGAAAGACCAGAAGAAGTAACTGATATGAAACGTTCAATTAAAGGAGAAGTTATCTACTCAACATTTGATGAGCAACCAGAACATCATGTAAAAGTAGCTGAAATGGTTATTGAGCGAGCAAAAAGACTTACTGAACAAAACAAAGATGTTGTTGTATTATTAGACAGTATTACAAGACTTGCACGTGCCTATAACTTAGTCATTCCATCTTCAGGAAAAACGTTATCTGGAGGATTTGATCCAAGTGCTTTACATAAACCAAAACGCTTTTTTGGTGCTGCTAGGAATACAGAAGATGCAGGAAGTTTAACAGTTTTAGCATCGGCATTAGTAGAAACGGGAAGTAGAATGGATGAAGTAATCTTTGAAGAATTCAAAGGAACTGGAAATATGGAAGTAACATTAGATAGAAATTTATCAGAAAAGCGTATTTTTCCAGCTATCGATATGAATAAATCTGGAACTAGAAGAGAAGATTTATTATTAACAGAAGAAGAAAGAACATCTATCTATACAATTCGTAAAGCAATGAATAATTTATCAACAGCCGACATGACAGAACGTTTACTCGATCAAATGTCACAAACCAAAGATAACAAAGAATTTTTAGAAGTTATGAAGAAAAGTTTAATTGATAGTTAATCAAACAAAATAAAAAGTTGTGATATATTGAAAAAAACATACAACTTTGCACAAAATAAAAGTTATTGTGTCATCCTTGTAATCGTTTATATACTTTTTAAAGTCAATTAAAAAATAAATATAGGTAAAAAACAAAGTCAAAGACTTATGTCTTGACTTTGTTTTTTTGTTGTAGGAGGTGAAAATGTTTAGTCGTAATTTAAAAAGGTTGCGTGAAGAAAAAGGATTGACAAAGGCTGAGTTGTCAAGAAAAACTGGATTGTCTGCTCGAACAATTGAGTATTTAGAAAATGAGAAAATGGGTAATCCAACTTTGAAA
Organism: uncultured Clostridium sp.; assembly: GCA_947648495.1. Taxonomy (GTDB): domain Bacteria; phylum Bacillota; class Clostridia; order TANB77; family CAG-508; genus Scatovivens. The sequence goes on along the minus strand of CANSOA010000001.1, from coordinate 143,578 downwards.
ACTTTAGAAATATTGTCTGAAGTTTTTGGAGTGGGGGTAGAGGAATTAATAAAGTAAGAAGGGAGGGAAAAAATGGCTGAACTTGATGATATAGCAAAATGGATAGCAGAATCATTCTACAAAATAGAATGTGAAACAAATCAGAAAATTCATGAAATATATAAAATGGAAAATTTGGAAAAGGAGGAAATAACATGAAAGCAAAACAAAAACAAGCCTACATAAGAGGAATGATAGATTTAAGCATATTCTTATTATTTATGACTAGCAATACATATTTTGTTATGTATGTAGTAGAAAAGTATTTTATGTAAGGAGGAAGGAAAATGATAAAAAAACTAAAAGAGGCATACACAATCAAACAATTAAATGACATTATCAAAAGAAAAGATAAGGAAATTGAAGACATAAAGATAGAGTGTGTTAGTGAGTTTAAGAGGATAAAAGATTTATGTTTTTGTAACAGCTATGGAAATCAATTAAATGAGAGAAAGAAATTAAATAAAATTCATGAAATAGCAGTAGACAATATATTTGCATTACAAAAAGACTTAGTAAATGATAAAGAGACAGAAAATGCAAAAATAATAGAACTTACTACAACACCAATCAAGATAAGTTCTATTCGATAAAAATATCAAATGTATTTTTATATTAGCATAAAAATACAGGATTGTCAAGGAGGAAATAAAATGATAGAAAATATAGAGTATTTTGAGAAAAGCGAAACAAAGAAGAAGTTGCTTGAATATCAAATACCGCTTAACTGGTTAGGGTTCAAGTATTTAGTTACAGCGATACCTTATGTGATTGATAAAATACAGTCAAATGAAAAAGTTGTAATGGGAGAATTATATCTGTTTATTGGTGAAAAGTACAAAACAAGTGGTTCAAATGTTGAGCGTGTAATTAGATATGTATGCAAGCAAATGGAGAATGGTAATGTGAAAAAGATAGAGTGTAAGAAATTAACAAATCAAACGCTAATTGTCGATTTAGCAATGAGTTTGATGGAAAAATTTGACTTGTAATTGCGATTTATAGAACAGCGAAAGAAAATAAGAAGGAGGAAAATAATGAATTATCAAGATAAATATGATGAATTATACAACATGGTATCCACATTGAAAGTATTGGAAAATGAGATAACAGATGAAGATTACATAGAAGATTTAAGACAAATAAGATGGCAAGCAGAAGATGAACTCAAAGAAGTGGAAGAAAAATTAGAAGAAGAAGCGAAAGAAGAATATGAAGTTGAAATGAAAGAACGAGAATATGAATATCAAAGTATGCAGGGATTTTAGGAGGAAGATATGAATTATATAGATATTTTAGAAGCAAATGCACTAATTCATAAAATTGATTTTAAAGGTAAAGAGTATGGAGAAGTTTCTGAAAGGATAAAGGGATTTCGATATTTATATCCGCAAGGCGGGATTGAAACAGACATGATAAGTAATGAAAATGGCGTATGTGTGTTTAAAGCAATCGTCAAGGATGAAAATGGTAGAGTGCTTGGTACAGGTACAGCGTATGAGAAAGAAGGAAGCTCGTTTATTAATAAGACGAGTTATATAGAAAATTGCGAAACGTCGGCGGTAGGTAGGGCATTGTCAATGGCAGGATTTAGTATAGGAACAACAATTATGAGTTATGAAGAAATAGAAAATGCGACGTTAAATCAAGAGTTAATGACTTTAATAAATGAGATGCAACTAAAGACACTACAGGGATTGATAAAACAATGTGAAGAAAAGAAAATAACATATGAGGAAATCTTGAGACAATATGATGTAAAGGAGTTGAAAGAGTTGAATTGTAAGCAGTATGGAGAATTGTTGTTGTCTTTTAAGGATAAATTTAAGGAGAATAAGGATGGTAAGTAATTTTGAGAAAATATGTCAAGAGGATTTTGATCAATATAGAGAAGTTTCAAAAAGATTTAAAAGTGTAGATATGACAAATCCCGCTGAACTGAATGATTTGACAATAGATAGCTGGTTGTTAGCGACAAGATGGAGCGAAATACAAGCAACTGCGGTTAAAATAGCGAGCGATTATGAGGTAAATAAGACAGATTTTAGCAATTGGGCATATCAGAAATACAGACAATTACAAGAACTACATATTACTTATAGAAGCTGGTATCGATTGGCGGTGGAGGAAGATGGTGCAGATTTGTTTTTGAGGGAGTTTGGAAGGAATTTTTGAGATATTGGAGGAAGGAGATGTAAAAATGTGGCAAGAAAACGAATGATAGATCCTAATTTTTGGATAGATGAAAAGTTGGGTGAATGTTCACGAGATGAAAGATTGTTGTTTATGGGTTTAATTAGTAATAGTGATGATGAAGGATATGGCAGAGCGAATCCGAAGTTGTTAAAGTCTTTGATATTTCCGTATGACGACTTACGAACTTCCGATTTAGAGAAATGGCTTTCCCGATTAGGCGGATTAAATATAGTGGTTTTGTTTAGATATAATGGGCAGACTTACTACAATCTCCCTAATTTTCTGAAACATCAAACAATAAATAAGCCTACAAAATCAACATTTCCGCACATTGAAGATGAACGGTGTGGAACTATTACGGTAATACTACGGTAGGACTACCTTCTAAAAGAAAAAGAAAAGGAAGAGGAAAAGAAGAGAATAGAAAAGAAGTAGAAGAGAAAAGGAAGAGAATAGTTGAAATCTATAATCTTTATTGTACAAAACTTTCACAGGTTCAAAGGGTGACGGATAAGAGAGAAAAGGCAATTGATAATTTCTTAAAGGAGTTTTCGGTTGAACAGTTTGAAGTAATATGCAAGAAGGCTAATAATACAGCATTTTTAGTAGGACAGAACAACAGGAAATGGAAGGCTGATTTTGACTTTTTGATGAGGGTAGATAAAGCAACAAGTATTCTTGAAGATAAATATAGTCAGAATGTGGAAACTGAAACAAGTGGAAACATATTTGCTGATATTGGAAGGGAGGAAGGAGTTTTTGAATAGAGAAGAGGTTATAAAGGTATTGGCTTTTTTGAAGGTGGCGTATCCTAGTTTTTATAAAAATATGAGAAGAGAGGAGGCGGAGGAAACAATAAATTTGTATAGAGAGATGTTTGCTGATTGTGATTTTAAAGTTGTTGCAGTGATAGTAAAGGAATGGATACAAAGCGAGAAATTTCCTCCAACAGTAGCAGATATAAAGCAAAAAATATACAGTTTGACGACACAAGAGAAATTGCCAATGGATCTATGGGCGAGTTTAAAAAAAGCAATTGGTAATAGTGCTTATAATTCTGTTGAAGAGTTTGATAAGTTGCCAACTGAATGCAAAATGTTTATAAAAAATGCAAGTCAGTTGAAGGAGTTGTCGCAGAATGATAGTGAGATTAATAATACGGTAGTGAAGGGGCAGTTTTTGAAGCAAATAGAGGTAATACGCAAAAGGATAAGGGAAGAAAAACAGATGTTGCCTGAAACTAAGAAAATACGAGAAATGGCTTTGCTTGTGGGGAAAGACGTTAGAGAATTGTTGAGTAAATAGGAGGAAAGAGAGTGAGTGAGTTGAGGGTGTGCGAAAATTGCGAGTGGGGTTGTAATGAAGAGGAGAGTGGGTTTTTGAGGTGTTTGATTAAGAGCGAAGAGAGAGGACTGTTTGAGCATTGCGATAAATTTGAGAAAAAAACGGGTGAGCATTTGACAATTTGAAGAAGGCATTGGATGACACCATATTTGGTAATGATAATTGTAATTATATTTTTATTTAAAGATTAAAAAATTGCAAATACTAACAATATGAGAGATGAGGAAATAATTAGTTTATGGAAAAGTGGATTGAGTAAATATCAAGTGGCGAAGCAGTATATGCGAGAGTACAATCAAAGAATAAAGATTATAAGATATGATATGAGACATAGGCATGAGAGATTTATGACGAAGGTTGAGGCTTTGAAGTGTGTGGAAAAGGTGATTTTGAGGTATTTGAGGGGGAAATAAATGGTGTATTTTTCAGAGGAGAGAAGGCTCCAAGTTGGAGTGTATGAGAGGGTGTTTTTGACGGAGAAGGAAGATGATATTTTAATGAAGTTGATTGAAAATGGAACGATTGAGATTGAGAAGAGCAATCGTTTGAAAGCGTCTGTTTCGAGGTTGAGGAAGAAAACGGGGCTGAAGATTCGAAGTGTTGCGGGGTTTGGATATAGGCTGGAGAGTGAAGTTTATTGGGGGGAGGATAGGAATGAATAGAAAAGGGTTATTTGAATATAAAGATAACAAAGAATGGGTAAAAAACAGAAAATCAAAAATAGAAGAGGAATATGAAAGCATTCAAAAAATGATAGCTACATATGGAGATAATCCTCGAGGAAGTTCGGCTGTTCAAGATAGATTGGCTGAAAATTTAGCAATATTGTTGGATAAGAAAAAGGAGACATTAGATTTCGCAATAAAGTTAGAACAAGATTTAATTGATATAGATCATGCATTACTAAAAATAAATCAACCTTATAGGAACATATTAACAGATGTTTACATAGATGGTAAGACACTTGTAGAAGTAGCAAATGATAGACATTATAGTTATGTACAAATTTGTAGAAAACATGGAGAGGCATTGAAATTATATGATGATATAGAATGTTATTGAATGATATATATGTAATGTAATATAAGTATAATAGATAAAAATTCAATTTTTTTTATTACCTTACGCAATCGCTTAGAAATAGGCAAGCCCGAGATTGCGATATAAATTTGACAAAAATCGACATAATGTGGTATTATGGGAGTAGATACTAGAGATATGTCGAAAAAAGTCAATGTGAAATTGTTGACTTTTATTAATAATTCTAGTATAATAAAATTAAGAATTAAGAAAATGTAATTCTCTATATTACTCAATACCCTTAATTCAAAGTATTAGTTGAAATGTTTCTCATATATTGAGGGAACAAAAAAAGACCAGAGTAGTGCCTCTGGTCTTTTGCTTTAGTCGAATTTCTCAAGGATTTTAAGAACAAGTACTAAAACAAGAACTTTAAGTACATAGTTGAAATATTTTCCCAAAATTATCACCTCCTTTTTGGAGTGGGAAACAAATAAATTATAATGTAGATATAAAAAACAATCAAGAGTTTTGACAAAAATAGACATTATGTGACAAATTTTTTTAAGAGTTTTGGAATGAAGAAGAACACAAACATAGGTTTTCTAGTGACTTATGTTTTTTATTTTGGAGGAAAAGAATGTATAAATTAGGAAGAGCCATATTAAAGATTGTTTGGATTATTGATATATTGAATATGCCGTTTGCAGAGTGTTTGGATACAGTAATTCCAATTAATATGTTGGCATGGTTTTTGATATGGTTATTTTTGCCGAGTGGTGATTGAGGGTGATACGAATGAATGATAGAGAAAAAAGAAAAGTTCGATATGAGGATTATGATAAAGAGAATTTGTTGAGGATTAAGAAGATGTGTGGTGATTGTAGGTTTTATGAGGGAAGATGTTTGAAGGAGAGGATTTTGAGGGAGTGTGCTGTGAGGGGCTGGAAGAATAGGGATTGAGATATCGAACAAAAAACAAAGTAGGTGATTAGGATGGCGAATGTACAAAATTTAAAACCAAGTGAATATAAATTTACCCAAGAGGACGCCAAGAAAGGTCAAGTGGCAAGTGCCAAAAAACGAGCGGAAAGAAAAAAGTTTAATGAGTTGTTTAATCATTATTTGGATAAACAAATTACGGATGAACAGTTAAGGGAACAGTTGAAACAGTTTGGATTTGAGGATAAGGAGTTGACTAATAAAAATGCGATGGTGTTTGCACAGTTTAAAGAGGCATTGAAAGGGAGTACACAGGCTTTTGTTGCGGTACGTGATACTATGCGGAGAAAAACCAGTAGAACAAATACAAAATATAAATCCACCAATTATTCATATAGAAAGACCGAGAAAAGATGGTTAATCCTTATGATATAATAGCAGAACATTTTTGGGATTTGTTGGAGGATTGTTTGGAGAATGGGCATATACATTATTGGTTAAAACGGTGGACGTGGAAGTACGAAGTCGAGTTTTATTGGAATTGTGATTCCTTTAATGATGATGTTAGATGCACAAAATGGGGTGTTTTCAAATGCAGTGGCTATGAGAAAAGTTGGTGATACTTTGTCGGATAGTGTTTATACTCAAATTTTATGGGGAATTGAGATGCTGGGTGTGTCAGAATATTGGGAGGCGAAGGTTAGTCCGTTGAAGCTGACTTACAAATTAACGGGACAGCAGATATTGTTTAGAAGTTGTAATAATAAAGATGATTATAGAAAGATAAAGTCGACGAAATTTAGACAGGGTTTTTGTAAGTATGCTTGGTATGAAGAGGTGGATGAATTTTTTGGTATGGAAGAAATAAGAAGTATTAATCAAAGTTTGCTTCGTGGTCGGGAATGGCTACGAGGTTTTTTATTCTTATAATCCGCCTAAGATGATTGCAAGTTGGGTAAATGCGGAAGTAATTAATGTAAGATCTGATAGATTGGTACATAGTTCTACGTATTTAGATGTTCCAGTGAAATGGCTGGGTGAACAATTTATGATAGAAGCAGAAATATTGAAAAAAGAAAATGAATTGGCATATCGAAATGAGTATTTGGGAGAGCCGACAGGAACTGGTGGGGCAGTGTTTACGAATATTACTTTGCGAGAGATTACAGATGAAGAAATCAAGGGTTTTGATAATATTGCAGATGGTGTGGATTTTGGATATGCAGTTGATCCTGTGAGTTACGGGCAAAATCATTTGGATAAGACAAGGAAGAAACTTTATGTTTTTAACGAAATATATAAAGTTGGTATGTCAAATAAGAGATTACATGAAGAAATATTAAAGATTAAAGTGGGAAAAAGCCCAATAACGGCAGATAGCGCAGAACCGAAGAGTATTGATGAGTTGAATGGTTTAGGAAAAATAAGAGTGGTTGGCGCTAAGAAAGGACCTGATAGTATTGATTTTGGAGTTAGATGGTTGCAAAATCTAGTTGAAATTATTATTGACCCTGTGAGATGTCCGAATACGGCAAGGGAATTTTCGATGTACGAATATGAAAAAGATAAGTTTGGAAATTTCAAAAGCCAGTATCCAGATTGTAATAATCATAGTATTGACCAAATAAGATATAGTCGCGAAAAGGATATGAGTTTTAGAAAAATTAGTTTTGGTTATAACAAAATAATTTAGGAGGAAAGAGATGATACAGTGGAATAAAGAAACATTAGAAAATCCTGATAGTGTAGCACAGATACTAGCGTTAGCTGATGCTGAATGGAGTAGCAGAAGGGAATTATACGAGAGAATACGAAGAAAGCCAAATTATTCAGAAATTGTAAGTAAAGATGATAATAAAATAAAGGTTGGATTTGAGAATTACATTAATTCTATGGTGTCTGGATATTTTGCTGGAAAAGCTCCTGTTTATGATGTTGAAGTGGTATCAGATTTGGAGAAATTAAATATTATTAAGAAAGTATTGAATAAAGTATTTAGCATAGATAAAAACAAAGATGAGGAATTAAAAGTTTTGATTGATTATATTAGCAAATATAATGATGATGGAGCAGAGTTTTTTGATTTGGCGTTTGATTTTTTCGGAATACGTGCTTGTTATGAGGTGTTATATGAGAATGAGGAAAATGAAATTGTGTATACGAAACAAAGTGCTTTGAATACAATTGGAATTTTTGATTATGATACGCCAGTAAATCAGATCGGACAGTTGCGAAAATGGATTGAGAAAGACAAAAATAATAACGATGTGATAGTAGTACAATTAACAACAATAAGTGGTAAGAAGTATTATTCACCAACGCCAGAGGATTATAGAAGATTGAAAGAAGATGAAAGCAGATTTGAGAAAGGAAGATGGAGTATGCTTCCTTGTGTTGCAATAGAAAATGAAATGGGACTATCTTGTTTTGAGTTAGTGATTTCTTTGATTTGTGCTTATGAAAGAGTTATACAAAATAGCAGAAATACTTTTCAATATAATGATGATGCAAAATTAAAAATAACAGGATTTGAACCGAACGAACCAACACTGATTGAGGAAAAGGACGAAAATGGCGATGTTGTATTGGATGATAAAGGGGAAGTGAAAATGATAGAAAATCCACTGAGAAAAAAGCACGATGAAGCGGTATTGAAAGCAAAAATATTTTACACACCTGATAACACGGGTGATATTGCTTGGGTAGAGAAAAATGTACAAGATACAGCATTGCAAAATCACAAAAAGACATTGATTGATTTGATTTCGATGATTTCTGGTGTGCCGAATATAACGGATTTGGGGTTTACGAATGCGGATAATGCGAGTGCTTTGGATCGAAAGTTTTTTGCGTTGGAGCAGATGATTACGCAGGCGGATAAGCAGTTTAAGAAGGCGATTTTGAGACGCTGGGAGACGATTATTGATAGAATTAATAAAAGAAAAAATAAACAGTATGATTTTAGAAGTATTAAGATTGATTTGCAGAGGAATTTGCCAACGGATAAGGGTACGGAGACGGAGCGTGCTTTGAAGCTGCGTGGGTTGTTGAGTGATGAGAGTGTTATCGATATGTTGCCAGATGATTTTGATAGCATTTCGGAATTAGAAAAGATTGAAAAACAAAATCGAGAAAATATGGAAAAGAATTTGGAGAATATGAAGATGTTAGGAAGTGATAGTGAGGATGTGGAGTTATCACAACGAACAGATGGAGAAGATGAAGGGGATATATCAAAAAATAAGCAAGCAAACTCAAAACAGATTGCAAATGATACTGAAAATGTACAATTTCAATCAAAGCAGTTTGTATCAAATAGCAAACAGCAAGACAAAAAGTAGTGTAAATACATGCATTGAAGAAATGAAGGATAAAGGTTTACTGATAGGTTATTTTGGAATGCTTGCTAAAAATATATATGGCAGGAATAAAGTAAAAAATAGTGAAATTTTAGAGTTGTTGATTTATGGTGCTTATGTGGAAGAGCAGAGTAAATTGGAGAAAACAGAGTTGGATTTGTTTAAAGGTGTGGCTAATTATTATTATGAGAAGGGGCAAGAGGAGGTGAATGAGGGTTTGCATAAGAAGAGGAGAGTGTCTGAGATGTCGGATGCTTTTTTTTTGTCTTTGTTGGATAGGCCGAATGGTAAGGGTTATGTTTGGAGGCAGTATGTGGAGGCTGTTGTGAAGTATAATGCTGATCAGATTTATAGGCAGTGTGTGATTCATATTGGGCAGGGGAAAGAGAACAATATGGAAGAGCCTGTTTTTCAGAATATGATTAGGAAACAGCAAAATGCAAAGTTGTGTATTAATGGAGATAAAATTTCTGGGGATGTGGATTTGTTTTTGATTGGTTTTAATAATCAAGCGAAGTTGCAAGGAATGTATTGTTTTGATGAGGAAGCGAAGTGTAAATTTATATCGGTAGGGGATGATACGACGACGAAAGAGTGTCGTAGTTTGAATGGACAGGAGTTTTTTGTGCATGATTGGAATGAGTTTTACCGTTATAGTAAAATGAATGGTGGTATGGTAAAATGTCGTTGCTATGGCTTGGTTACAGGCTTGAATTTGCCACCGATTAATGATGGGTTTCATTGGTGTAGAAGTACAATAAAATATTTGCCTGTACTTGAAAAAGAGGAAAAGAAATGGTACAATAAATTAGGAAATAGCAATAAAAACACTTTTGGTGGTAGTGGAAAAGGACAATTTATTGAACATATTGATAAAGAGCAAATAGAGCAAAAGTTAAAAGAATATGAAGAAGATATTAGAAATATGCCAATAGAGTATGGTGTGTTGATTGATGAGAATAATGATGTATACGCTTATCAAGGGACAGAAACAAATTTGAATATTTGTGATAGAAGTTTAGATAATGTTATACTGACACATAATCATCCAGAAGTATGCTCGTTTGGGGAAGATGACTATGTGTTATTGGAAAAAAATCCTAAAATTAAAGAGTTAAGGGCTGTAGATAAAGATTATACATATTCGTTAAAAATATTAAAGACATTTGATAAGCCATACAATGATTTTTATAGAAAAGGGCTAGGTTTGGTTTATAGAACTCATGAAGAAGTACAACATTGTGTGATGTTAGAATTAGAAAGAGAGGGGTATATAAAATATGACCGAAAAAGAAATAGAGAAATGTAAGGATATAATAGAAGCATGGAAAAAAGAGGCTTCGGAAATGCCACCGCTTGAGTTACCCCAAAGTGGCTTTAGGCTGGATGGAGGAAATTGTCGATTTGCAAAATTATCCAGAAAATATGAAAAATTGATTGAAGATAGATTAGGAAAAAAAATATGGAATAAATGATTATATAGCAAGTAAAAGTATTGAAGAGACAATGAAATTGAATGAATTGATGAAGGATAAAATAATGTTTTATTATGAAGAGGTTGACGAAGAAATCGAGAAGAAGCTAAAAGAATACGAGAAAATCTTTCCAGAAGGATTTCCGCTAATGGAATTTGATGGAAACAAAAAGCAATTGATAAAAACAATCAATAAATGTATTAAAAAGCAGAAAGCCGTTTTCGTGAAATATGAGGATGATGAAGATGATTAGAATGAGTTTTACCGTTATAGTAAAATGAATGGTGGTATGGTAAAATGTCGTTGCTATGGCTTGGTTACAGGCTTGAATTTGCCCCCGATTAATGATGGGTTTCATTGGTGTAGGAGTACAATAAAATATTTGCCTGTTGAAAGTAATAAACAAGAAATGAGTTCTATAGATGAAAGCTTTTTACAAGGGTTTAATATTAGTAAGCTTATAAGAAAAGATATTACAAATCAAAAAGAAGAACTAATAAAAAAATCATTTAAAAATCAAACTATTAGGAATATTGCTTTAAATAATGATATTAAGAAAATATTAATTCATGGAAATAAGTCATATTATAAAGCTAATAAAATACACTTAAATTCAAATTGGATAAATAAAAATAGTAAATCTCAAGAAAGAACAATAAGACATGAGGTTGGTCATGCTATTGATTATAAATATGAATGTATCTCCACTAGAGGTGAATTATTAACGGCTTTAGAGATAGACAAAAAAGAATTATTGAAGAATCCATTGGGAATAAAAAATATATTGCAAAGCAAAGAATATAGACACTATGCGGAATTAAGTGATATAATAGGAGGACTAACTAACAATGTAATAAAAGGTAAATATTATCATAGAAATCAATATTGGAAAAGGGACAATGCATTAGAAAAAGAAACGTTTGCAAATTTATTTTCTGTTGCGGGAAGTAATGATGAGGAATATTTGAGAATAATAGATAAATATTTACCTAACACATTAAGAATATTTGATGGATTAATAAGGAGGATTAAATAGTGTTTTACGATGATGGATTTGATGAGGAAGTTGAAAAAAAATTAAAGGAATATGAGGAAAAATTTCCAGATGGGTTTCCTTTAATGGAGTTTGAAGGGAATAAAAAACAATTAATAAAAACAATCAATAGATGTATTAAAAAAAATAAAGAATATGCTGGTATTGATTATGCAAATGATGAAGATGATTAAATATCTAAATAATCTATAAATTTTTATAATTATAGATTGAAAAGAACCAAGTCGACTGGTTCTTTTTTGTTTGCCGTTTTATCGTGGTTAGGCGTAAGAAAAGAAACGAAATTTTTTAGTAACAATTTGGACTTTTGTTGGACAAATTGGGACAAGGAGTAGAAAATGGAAAATGAAGAAAAAAAAGTTGATACTGGAGCTAATGAAACAGGAGAAACTGAAAACAAGGAAACTAATTATGAGGAATTGATTTCAACAGATAAGAAATTACAGTCTTTTGTTGATAAAAAGGTTACTCAAGGAATTAGTACAGCAGTTGAGAAGGCAAGAAAACAATGGCAACTGGAGGCTGATACAGAAAAAACAGAGGCTGAAAAGTTAGCGCAGATGAACGAAACACAAAAGCTTCAATACAAATTGAGAAAACAAGAAGAAGAGAATTTGAAGTTTCAAAAACAGTTAAATGCAAGAGATTTGAAAGATGAGGCAATAAAAATAGCCACAACAGCAGATACAGCATTTGACCCAGAGTTTTTAAATTTATTTGATTATGAAAATATGACAGCAGAGCAATTGCAAGAAAAGACAAAATTAATTAAAACAATTCAAGATAGGATTGTTGAAAAAACAGTGAATGAGTGGTCAAAAGAGAAACCACCTTATAATCCAAGCCAAGATGATATAAGTAATGCAGATAAGCAAGTGTCGCAGGCATTTGGAAATAATTAGTAGAAAGAGAGGAAAAGAATATGGCAGTTTATAATTATGCTGAAAAATTTGAAAGAGAATTACAACAAAAATATGCAAGGGAGTTAACAAGTAATAGTTTATTTGGTTCTAATCCAAATGTGAAGTTTATTAATGCACAAACGATTAAGTTACCTAAAATTACAGTAAGTGGTTATAAAGACCACAACAGAAATGCGTTAGGTTTCAATAGTGGAACGGTAACGAATGAATGGGAGCCAAAGAAATTGGAACATGATAGAGATATCGAGTTGTTTATTGATCCATTAGATGTAGATGAAACAAATTTAGTTTTAGAAATAGCAAATCTAACAAATACATTTGAGAATGAACAGGTAATTCCTGAAACGGATTCTTATGTGTATTCAAAGTTATATGCAGAGGCTGATAAGTATAAGTCAGCTGGTGCGAAAGTAGATACGACAGTGCTTACGAAGGCTAATATTTTAGATTGGTTTGATGATAGAATGGGAGAAATGGACGATTTAGGTGTACCAGAAGAGGGTAGAGAGTTAAGACTTACTTCTGATATGTATAAGTTGTTGAAACAGGCAGATGGTATTTCAAGAATGTTGGATGTGTCAAAAACGAACAATATTGATAGACGAGTGCATTCTATTGAAGATGTAAAGATTATTAAAGTACCAAGCGCAAGATTTAAAACAGCATATAATTTTACAAATGGATGTGTAGCAGATGATACAGCAAAACAAATTAATATGATGCTTTGCCATCCATCTTGTCAAGTGTCAAGACAGAAGTATTCTTATATTAAGGTGTTTACACCTGGACATGATTCAAGAACAGCAGATAAATACTTGTATCAAAATAGAAAGTTCTGGGATAGCTTTATGATTGAGAATAAAGCGTGTGGAATGGCGTTTAATGTGGAGGCTTAAGGTTTTAAGTTTCTGATTATATTTTAGGAGGGAATTTATGAAAGCTAAGAAAGAAAATAAAGTTTATGAAGTGGATAAAATGACAAAAGATAGGTATGTCAAGTTTGGGTATGATATTTATGATGATGAGGGCAGGTTGATTGAGAATGCTAAAAATAAAACAATAGCTTATGCGGAGTATGAAGAGTTGCAAAAGGAGTTGGAGAGGGCGAAAAGAGTTCCGAATAATGCAAAGGTGTTGAAAGAGAGATGTGAGGAATTGGAAGCTGAGAAAACAGGTTTGCAAGAACAGTTGGATTTGGCGAATGGAAAAATTGCTGAGTTGGAAGCTGAGAGTAACATGTCAGAGGAGGAATAAAGTATGAAGTTTAAAGATAAGAATGGAAATATTTTTATTCCGACATCTAAGTGCTTAGAAGAGGAAATGAAACATTCTAAGTTTTATACAGAAGTAAAAGAAGTGCCAAAACTAAAAGAAAAACCGAAAGTAAATGAATAGAATAGGAGGCAGTAGGATGTTAAAAGAGAATGAAGTGGTTTTAGCGTATGCAAATAAGATAAAGAAGTTGTTGGGGGCTAATTATATGGAAGAGACGGATGAAGTGTTACGAGAGATTGTGAAAGAAATAACTTCTATTGCCTGTGATATTTCTAATCGAGAATGGAATGATGAAAAGTTGTTTCCATATATTGGTAAGGCTGTGAGGGCAGAATATTTGACGCGAGGTGCGGAAGGATTGCTTTCGAATACGGAAGGAAGTATTTCTAATTCGTTTGAGGATTTTGTTGATAAGATGCGTTCTGATATAATTAAAAATGGTGTTAGGAGGCTGAGGTGATGTTGCTTAAAAATTTAACGAAAGTTTATTTGAGTAAAGCAGAAGAGAAAAAAGACCATGGAGAGATAGAGAAAACATGGAAATTTGTTTCGACTGCTTTTTTGAATTTACAACAGGATGTGAATGAATTGGATAGAAGGTCGAGTGGTGAAGTGAATTATGATATTTATAAGGCTAGGACTGATAGATGCTATGGTATTGAAAATGGATATGGAATATCTCTAAATGATGTTTCGAAAAGTAGCAAGTTGGTACCAGAATATCGAGTATTAGACCAAAGCAGAATTGGAAATACAAGGATGTATAGGCTGGAGAAATATTATGGGAATTAATGTGAAATTCAAAGTAAAGAATAATTTTAAAAAATTTAACAAGATAAACAATCAAATAACTGGAGTGGTAGAAGAAGGAATAGAAGATGTTTTGAAGAATATTCGTGGGGTTGCGGTTAGGTTAGAACAAGGACACAATAGTGATGGAATACTTTTTGAAATGATAGACATGTTGACCAAAGAAGTAAAACGGTCGAGTGTTTGCTGATCCCAATAAGTTTATGACAGAAAATAATCAATCATATTTATGGTTTGAATATTTTGGAACTGGTAGCAAGGCAGAAATGCCCCATATTGGAAAGACAAAACATTTTTTAGAAAGTGGTTACACAGAATGGTATATTCCAGTGAATAAAGTTGGTCGTAGTTTAAATTATCCAATTATTACATTAGGAAATAATCAATTCTATGTGGCACATGGTACAAAAGCAAATCATTTTATGGCTGATAGCGAGTTTAAGACGAGAAATGAGAATGTGGAAATTGTAAAAAAGAAAATAGAAGCAATGTTGAAAGAGGTATGCAAATGAGGGATTTGAGTATAAGGGAAGTGTCGGATTTAATCTGTGAAAAGTTAGAAGTTTTAAAATATGAACAGGTATTAACAAATCCGACAACAGAAAGCGTTTTTCCGTGTCTAGAGTTACATACTCCTTTAAAGTCAGTAAATAAAACACAAAATGCTTTTCCAATTAAGTCTACTTTTCAAGTATCCATTACTTGTTACGATGAAAGCCAAAGAAAATGTATGGAAATGACAAATGAAGTAGAAGAGGTTTTAAGAGAAATGAATTTTTGTAGGACGAATACAAGTCCTAGCATATTTGACCCCATAACAAAAAAATATGGGATTACAACAACATTTGAAGTTCGTTATAATGGCATAACGAACTCTTTTGATTTTATAAAATAATTTAGGAGGAAATGAATATGGAAGAAAAAGAATTAATGCCAGATATTAGTACATTATCAAAGTTATGGTATGCAGAAAGTAAAACAGGAGAGAAAACACAAATTGCGTATACAGAAGAAATACCTGCATTAGAGGAGGCTCCAGAACAAATTACAGGGTCTAGCGTAGATATTGATTATGAGTTTACAAGACCTGGTAAGGTGAAGGCTGGAACGGTTGAGGTTCCTGTGTATTATACGCATACACAGCATAAGAGGTTGAAGGCGATTGAGAGAAAGGATTTGTATTTCTTTGTGGAGTATCCAGAAAATACGGCAGAAACAGCGGGAAAACCACTTGTAAAAATGTTTCAAGGAAGTTTAGTTGTAATTGGAGATACAATTGCAATAGATGAGTTTTTGAAGGATAAAGTAACACTTTATAGAACGTCAAGAGTAATGGAAAGCGACGGTTTTCCAAGTGCATAAGGATAAGATTAAAAATAGATGGGGCAAGCTAAAGGGCTTGCTCTCTTTTGCAAAGGAGAGTAGAAAAATGATATTAGAAACAAAAAATAAAAGGGTAGATTTAATTTATCGAACGAGAAGTATTGTGAAGGTTAATAAAGAATTGAATGGAAAGAATTTTGAGGAATTGTATTTTAATGCAGTGAGTGAGAATAATGTTGAGGCGTTGTCTAGGATTGTGTTGGTTTTTGCTGAGGATGTTAATTCTGGACTTTCGGCGTTTAAAAATGTAGATGAAGTGTTTGATTTCTTGGATGAGTATATGGAAGAAAGCCAAAAGACTTATAGCGATATTTTTAAAGAAATTGCGGAGAGTATTAATGAAATGGGTTTTTTTGGCAAGAAAATGACAAAAGACGAGTTGAAGGAAAAAATGAAGACACATATGTCAATCGATATGAACGAGATTATCAAAAGTTCAGCAGAAAAGGCAATCGCAGGAGTCGCAGAAAAAGAGTTTCGAGGTTACAAGGGTTAGAGGATATTGTAAGGAATATTGAATTAAGTAGAAGTGTGGAGGAATTGATTTATTCTTATGAGCCTTTGGCGTATTATTTTGGATTGAAACCAAATGAATTTTGGGAATGTACTTATCGTGAGGTTGTGCTTTTTTGTGAGGTTGGTTCGATGAGGAGGAAGGAGTGTTTTAAGTCGGATGTGATTTTGCAGGAGGCGGTGACGAATAAGTTGATTGGGGCGGATGGTATGAACAAAAGACCGAAGGTGGTTCCGCTGAGGAAGATGTTTGAGGGGGTGTTTAAATAGTGTCGAATTTATATATTTTTGAAATTTCAGAGTAATCTGATGTTTTTTGAATTTGAAATAAATTTGTGTTTTTTTTGAAAAAGTATTGAAAAGTTTTTAAATATAAGTTACAATATAACTCATAGGTTATATTAAGGGAGGTAAAAAGTAATGTAATGGGGCGAGAAGATGAAATAAAAAGACTGTTGCAATACTTACAGAATGAGGGTATAAGAGCTACAAATGAGTTCGTAAAAGATATACAAAGATTAGTATTGACGGATGTTAAAAGTTTTGCTAGTCAATGTTTTAGAGATTTTTCTAGAAAAGATTATGGAAGATATAATAGATTTGAAAAATTGAGATTAACTAAACAACAGAAAATAGAAATTGCTGAATATGATTTATGGAGATATGAATATAGGAATACATCGAATTTAAGATGCATATTTATATTAGAAAAGGAAAATAATAATAGTGAGCCTATTTTAGTTTGTGCTTTTAATGAAGATGGAAATAAGAAGAAGGGAGAAAGTTCTTATTCTCATAATATAGAAAGAGCTTTAAAAATTATAAAGAGAAATGCCAAGTAGGAGGTAAAAATGAAAATAAATATAGATAATTTATATGATGCGAATAAAGTTATGATTAAAAATGATGTATCTAGTATTGATGAGATATTAGAATACGAACAAATGTTGTTAAGTATATCAAAAACAATTCTAGGATATAGAAAAAAGAACAATTTGACACAAAAAGAATTGGCTGAGAAATTAAATGTTAATCAAACAATGATATCTAAACTTGAAAGAGGAGACTATAATCCGACGCTGAAGACATTGCATACTATTTCAAGAAAATTAACAAGAACATCTGATTTACTTATTAATATGTTGAAAGATATAATAACAAGTTTGTATAAGAATAAGAGTATCGATTATTCTATTAAGTTTAAGAAGTATGAAACTTATAGGTATAATACTGGAAAGAGAAGTAATATAACTTATTTATCAACTACAAATAATAATATAGATTATGGAGGAATGGTTTATGGAACATTCAACAGTACCAGCAGATTTTCAGCTAATGGATAATTACATAAGTGAATTTTCTTTAAATGTGTTTAATAAGATAACTTTAGATAGAGATTTGACTATGGATATGAATATTGGTTTTGCTATAATAGATATTAATGAAAAAGACTTGATTGGTCAGATAGAGTTGAAATATGACATAGATGTTATGGATAATGCATTAAAAGAAGATAATGAAGTTGCTAAAATAAATATGACAATGAATGCATTATTTAATGGAAGTGCAAATGTTTCTATAGATAAGTTTGAGGAAATGTTAAAATTAAATGGAGCGACTACATTATCTCATTTATGTAGAGCATATATAAATAGTGCAACAGCGTTGAGTGGAATGCCACCAATTACAATCCCTTTAATTAATTTTCATGAATTTTTTAAAAATGTGAAAGAAAATTAGAACAAAAATATAATAGAAAACATCAGAGAAGTCTGATGTTTTTTGATGTTTGAAGGAAAAGAGGTGAGAAGAATGGTTGCAGAAGAGATTGAAATTATTGTGACGGCGAGAGTGGAGGAGGCTTTGAAGGGGTTTCAAAGGATGCTTCCTGAGTTTAAGAAACAGCTGGGGAGAATTCAGGGTGAAGTGAGTAAGGTTGATTTTAAGGGGATTGCTAAGAATGTTGATTTTGGAAGGGTGACACAGCAGGTTAAGATAGTAAATAAAGAGGTTGAGAAGGCTAAGAAGACAATGTCAGGTTTTGGAAGTGATATTAAAGTTGATGGTCTTGAGGAACAAATAAAACATTTTGAAAAGCGAGTTAAGTATTTTCAGTCAAAAGTAAATGATACTGAAATGAAATTAGATTTTGTGGAAGAAAATAAAAGAGATATAAGAGAGAGGAAAAAGCCAACTGAAGACTTAGGAGCTAATAAACAATACGTGAAATTGGATGAAAAGTCACAGGGACTGAAAAGAGATTTTATAAGTTATAATTCACTATTAAAAGAAGCGAAAACAGAATTAAATGCATTATATGAAAAGGTTGCAAAGATAAATGAAGAAACGGCAAAAACAAAAAGTAATATTAGCGGGATAAAATTTCAAAATGTAAAGAATGAGATAACTGGAATATCAACTGAATTTCAGAAATTGAAAGGTCCTAATTTTAATTTAGGTAATATGCTTGAATTACAGAAGTATAAAAAGAAAATAGAAGAAATAAAACCAGTGGTAAAACAAGTTAGTGAAGAGATTTCTAAGATTGGCTTTATGAAGTATGATAGTAAATCGATTGAAAATTTTATAGATAATTATAAAAAAGAGCCTGATGGTAGTGATGTTTCTGGAATGAAGATTAATGGAGTTGATTTTGATAAAGTAAATGATGATTTGAGTAATGTAGATAATATGAAACAAAGTATTAAAGAGATTGGCACAGAGGCGGAAAGAGCGAAGAAGAAAGTGGAAGAATTATCAAATGTTAAGTTTATTGATTATTCTAAAATGCAAGCAAAAGATTTGTTACAGCCTGAAATAAGTATGCCAAGTGAAGCGACAGTAGTTGCACCAAGTCAAAATAGTATGTCAATGTGGGATATTTTGAGGGCTAAAATTGCACAGGTGAAACCGTATGTGGAGCAGTTTAAGGGGGCTTTGCGTGGTGGTGGCTCGAGTAAAGAACTGGAACTTTTGAATTATAAGATTAGTGAATTGGAAGAGAAGTTGCAGGGTGGTTTGAATGGTGAGGTTCATTTGTCTACGAAGGAGATTGTGGAAGCAGAGGCAGAATTGGAGAGGTTGAATGATAAAAGGGAGAAGCTTGAGAGTTCTGGTGGTGGCTCGAATGTGTTTGCTAAGATGGCCTCTTCGATTGGAAGTGTGATGCCTAAATTGAATGGTATGTCTGGAGTTACGGTGAAGATTAAAAATCAGATTAAGCAAATGAGTACAGGAATGAAAGAGGGCTTGGGTCATATTTTGAAGTATGCGGGGGCTCTTTTTTCGCTTAGGAGTGCTTATTCGACGTTGAGTAGTGCATCGAGTAGTTGGCTTTCTAGTCAGAGTGCAGGGGCACAACAGCTTTCGACAAATATTGATTATATGAAAAATGCGATGGGTTCGGCTTTGGCTCCTGTTATTCAATGGATTACAAATTTGATTTATAATTTAATGAAAGCAATTCAAAGCGTTGTGTATGCTTTGTTTAAAGTGAATATTTTTGCGAAAGCGAGTGCGAAAAGTTACGCTAGTATGGCAGGTAGTGCAAAGAAGACAAAGAATGAGACGAAACAGTTGGCTGGTGTGCATGATGAAATTAATAACATACAAAATAATGAGAATGCTGATAGTGGAGGTTCTGGAAGTGGGGCTAGTGGTCCTAGTTTTGATTTGTCGCAGGTTGACCCTAGCAGTTCGATTATGGATGCGATTGCGAATGGTGATTGGTATCAAGTTCGGTGCATTATTGGGTCAGAAGTTGAATGAGGCGATGGCAAGTATTCCGTGGGATACAATTCAAAATACTGCAAGACAGATTGGAACGAATATTGCTAATTTTTTGAATGGATTTATTACGACGACGGATTGGTATCAAGTAGGTAATACAATCGCACAGGGACTGAATACGGCGATATATTTTGCACATAGTTTTGTGACGACGTTTAATTGGCGGTGAGTTTGGGACGGCAATTGGTAATGCAGTAAATGGATTTTTTGCAAATGTGGATTGGGTGACTGCGGGACAGACGGTAAGTGAAGGAATTAAAGGTATTTTTAATTCAATAAATTCTTTTTTGACAGAGGTTGATTGGGTTGCTATTGGCGAATCGATAAAGACTTTTTTACAAAATATTGATTGGGCAGGAATTTGGGAGACTGTTAGACAAACCATAAAAAATGCTTTTTATGGTGTAGGTGGATTATTTGAAGGTTTACTAGGAGAGGATAATAGCGTAAGTGTATTTATAAAAAATGTTGGAGATATATTAGATGACCTTTTGGGAACTATACAAGAAATTGCAAGTAGTGAAAATTTTCAAACATTTCTTGATGGTGTTTCGACAGCTTTTGCTGGAATAAGCCAATTTATAAAACCTGTTTTAGATGATTTAACGTCTTTGCTTGTGCCTATTGCTGAAATTGCTTTGTCAACAGTTGGAACTGTTTTAAATACAATTGGAGATGCTTTGAATTGGATTGGAAGTAATGAAATAGCAATTACACTATTGGAGGCATTGGCAATTGCTATTGGTTTGGTAACAACTGCATTAACATTATATAAGGTTATTCAATCAGGAGTAATTATACAAAAAATAAAGGAAACAGCTGTACTAATTGCAAATGCAGCTGCTTGGATTGCGGCAAATTTACCAATTATATTAATTACAGCAGCGATAGCAGCAGTAATTGCAATTATAATATTATGTGTAAAGCATTGGGATACTATCAAAGAAACTGTCGAAAATGTGTGTAACGCTATAAAAGAAAAAGCAATAGAGTTAAAAGATAAAGTCGTTGAAAAGTTTACTGAAATAAAGGATAATATTTCTGAAAAGCTTGAAAATATTAAGACAAAAGTACAAGAAATATGGGAAAATATCAAATCAACGATTAAAGAAAAAATTGATAATGTGAAAACTAATATTTCAAATACACTGAATAATATTAAGAACACATGGGAGAGTATATGGACAAATCTAAAAACGACGGTTTCAAATGTATGGGATGGAATTTGGAGTACGATTAAAAATGTGATTAATAATATTTTAGGGGGAATTGAAGGATTTGCGAATGGTATTGTTCGAGGTATTAATAAAGTGCTAAGTGGATTAGATGGAATTGTAAATGCAGTTGGGCAAGTAATTGGATTAGATATACATGTTTCTCCATTAAGCGAAATTTCATTGCCACGTTTGGCAAATGGAAATGTTGCCTATGAAGAAACACTTGCTATATTTGGCGAATATTCAGGGGCAAGTTATGACCCAGAAATTACAGCGCCACAAAGTACAATTGCTGATACTTTTAGAAATGTGCTTTCTGAATTTAATGGTAATAATAGCAATGGTGGTTTAGAAAAAATAGAGTTTAGATTTGGTAGTATTAAAGTGGCTTATGAGATTGCGGATTTATTAAATCAAGCAAAAAGAAATAATGGAAAGGCAATTATAGAGATTTAAAATATTGTGTCGAAACATGTCGACCAAAAAAATAAAAAGTTTTACTTTTCGACAAAATTCCCCTTTACACGTGTAGTCATTGATTATATATTAAAGTATAGATTGGGGGAAATAGTATGGTTATATTAATTATTGTATTAATTATTGTATTAATTATTGTAGCAATTGTTGTATGGTCCAAAAAGTCTAATGAAAAGTGGTATAATAATTTATCTGAAACAGAAAGAATTAAGATAAAAGAATTGGAAATAAGATTAAATGAACTTAATCCCAAATTAGTTCAAAAAAAACCAGATAAATATACATTCTATAAAGAGTTATATGCTTTATCCAAACATCTTATAAAGGATGAAGAAATTACTTTTTATATAAGAGCAGGACATTCTACTTCTAATAATACAGAAGATAATTATGTCTATGTTACAAACAAAAAATTATTAATAATAGGAATTTCGGGTAATAATTCTAAATCTATACCTTTTGAAAAAATAAATTCGATTGATACAGATATGTTTTCGTTGATTATAAATGATGGTTCTACAGCTTTTAAGATTGCATTAGCTTCTAAGGAAAATCTTATAAAATTAAGAGAAGAAATTAACAAAGGCATGGAAAATCACAAAAATATTAGCATTCATATGACACAAACCACAGAGAAAGACGTAGCAGATAAAATTGCAAGACTTCAAGTACTATATGAGGAAGGTGTTTTGACAGAGTATGAGTTTAATATGAAGAAGATGGAGCTTTTGGATAAAGTGAAATAAAAAGAAGACAAGAGAAATCTTGTCTTTTTCTATAAAGGAGTGGTTAAATTGAATGTAATAGTTGGAAATAATAAAAAATATATTCGGGGAATATGCAGGAGCAAGCTATAACCCAGAAATTACGGCACCAAAGAATACAATTCGAGAAACTGTTGAAGAGGCATTAAAAAATGCAGGTGGAAATAATCAAAAAATAGAATTGTCTGTTTATGTTGGAAATCAAAAGTTAGGTCAGATACTTTTGGATGATTTGAGGAGTAGAAAAAGACAGACTGGAAAAGACATTGAGGTATTGGTAGGAGGATAAAACGAAATATGTTTGTCAAAAAAAGTCGATAAAAATAAGTTATATTGTGACAAAATATGACAAAATTTTACATTACATATGTAGTATAGTAATTTTAGGGAGGACAAAGATATGAAAAAGGAGAATCAATTACTATATGAAATAAATAGTCTTGTTAAAGTAAATTTTTTTAATAAAGGAAGGTTTAAATATTTAGCTCATACATTAAATAGCGTAATAGAAGATGATGAAGAAATTAAAATAATTTGTTCTGGTAGAAATGATAACAAACAACTAGAAATTTTATGTACAAACAAAAGAATACTTATGGTAAATAGTGGCATTTTACCACAAAGAAATGAAATTAGAATTGAAAACATTGAAGCAATTACGCTAGAAAGTAAAGGTTTATTGACAAAATTACATATAATTATTGCTGGAAAAGAATTTATTATAGAAAATATGACAGATTATCAAAATTTTATGAATATTGTTAATGAGCAGATTAATAATTATAAAAATATTGTAGGGGACAAGAGATAATCTTGTCTTTTTCTATAAAGGAGTGGTTAAATTGAATGTAATAGTTGGAAATAATAAAAAATATATTCGGGGAATATGCAGGAGCAAGCTATAACCCAGAAATTACAGCACCAAAGAATACAATTCGAGAAACTGTTGAAGAGGCGTTGGCAAATGCAGGTGGAAATAATCAAAAAATAGAATTGTCTGTTTATGTTGGAAATCAGAAATTAGGACAGATACTTTTGGATGATTTGAGAAACAGAAAAAGACAGACAGGAAAAGACATTGAAGCGTTAGTAGGAGGATAGATTATGGAAGAATTAAAAAAAGAAATGGCAGAAATAAAAGAGATACTTTTAAAATTATTAAAAATCCACTGCAGAAACTATACAATTGAATGTAAAGTTCCATCTGAAATAACGAAAGAAAGTTTAAAGTCAGTTTTCGAAAAAACTGACTTTAAAATAGAATAACTCTAAATGATTAGGCTATTTATTTGGAAAATCACGATTAACTTTGTCTAATATATCAACATATCTTTTAACATATAAAGAATAAATATCTTTAGGTTTTATATGGTCTTGAAGTTCTGCATATGTAGGCTTCATATCTTCTTTAACATATAGCATTGCTAAATCGTGAGCACGTTGTTCGTTATCCATAAAATCATCTCTTTTCTTATAAGATAAACTGATTATAGCAGAAAAGAAAGAGAATGCATGTCGAAACATGTCGGACGAAAAAATAAAAAGTTTTACTTTTCGACAAAATTTCCCTTTACTTTTGTAGCGAATTGATTATATATTTAAGCATATAGGGGGGGAAAGTATGGATAACATTGTATTACAAATAAAAACAGAGAAACAAAAGAAATTAATGTTTATTATTTTAGAAATACTTTTACCAATAATTGTAATATTACTTTTATTACTAGCACTGATTATTCCAATATTACTTTTGTTTGATGTTGCATTAATTGTTTTACAAGTTTATATAGCAAAAAAGATAAATAAAATAAAACATAAAATAATAAACCTTGAGCAAGAGAAAAAAGATTTAGAATTATATTTGTATGAAAATGGATATGAAGAAGTAGTAAAAAACTTTTATGTTAGTCATAAGAACAAAAAAGTTATGCTGTTTAATACAGAATATGGATTTTCTCAGATTGTAAATTGTGAGTTAAAAGAAAATACAAATGTTACTCAAAATACTATTGCAACTTCTAAGATAACAGCTTTTACAACACAAAATCAATATTGTACAGAATATTATATAAATATTACAGTAGATGATTTTAAAAATCCTAATATTAAATTAAATCTTAAAGAATATGGTAGGGTCTCTAAAAATGGTGGGACATATAAATCAATGATGTCTAATGCTGATAAAGCTATGTCCGTATTGAAACTTATTATTTCGAAGAATAATGAAAAATATATTGAAAATGGAACAATTACCAAAGTGGAACATCGATATATTACGGAAGAAAGTGCGTCAGTACAAATAGAAAGATTATCACAACTATATAAAGATGGTGTGTTGTCTGAGTATGAGTTTGAGACGAAAAAGAAAGAGTTGCTGGATAAAGTGAAATAAATTTGTTTTATTTTCTTGCTTTTTCTTAAATTTATGATATGATTAATCATATATCATACAATAAGGAGGAAATAAAAATGTCAATTTTTAATCAAAGAATTAAACAAGGTATTGATAGCTATAAAGAAGATTTAAAAACTAAAGATGGAAATGTACATATGTTACTAATTGAAACAATTGTTGATTTGGGGGAAAAGCAAAAAAAAAGAATATACTTTAAAAATAAATGATTTTTTGGATTATATGCAAATGAATGGTTATGAAATATTAGATATAAAATTTAATATGCAAAGTGAACGTAGTTTGGCTGGAACTTCATATGAAACTATGATTATTTATAAATAATGTATTGGGTTTATAAGGAATGTTAAAATAAAAAAAGTTGCTTTATCGACATATTTTGACAAAACCTTTTAAAATTTTATGATATATAGGTTGTATCATATATTTTAGGAGGATATTTATTATGGCAAAATTAATAACCAAATTAAAAGGTACAAATGGAATTATATACTTATATGAGGATAGAATTGTAATATCAAGAAAAACTTTTTTTGGTTTTTCTACGTTTGGATTGACTAGTGATAAGACTTTATTTTATTCTTCTATTCAAGAAATTGAATATGGTACAGGACGGTGGCTGGTTACGTATTCATCCAAAGGGTGTATTATTAAAGAATTATAATGCTATTACGCAAATATTGCAAGCTTCGAAAGATGAATATGTGATATCAATCCCTTTCTGGAAGGTAAAACATGGGAAAGAAATACATGAAATGATAGCTAAAAAAGTGAATGAAGCAAATGGAACTTCCAATACCAATATAAGTGCGACAAATGAAATTAGAGAGTATAAAAAATTATTGGATGATGGAATTATAACAGAAGAAGAGTTTGAGAAGAAAAAACAAGAGTTGTTAAAGTGAAATAAAAACAAAAAACACTTACTTAGGTAGGTGCTTTTATTTAGTAAGGAACTTAAAAAAAACTCTTGACAAAAGACTGATAGAATAATAAAATTAAATCAGTTAAAAAAATGTGTGGAATGCTATTTGGACAACAATTAAAAATATTATTAATAATATACTTGGTTTTGTCTACAATTGTAGTATAGTAAAAATAGTTTTTAAGGAGAATGAGATATGGAGAATATTATATTGCAAATAAAGTCAGAAAAACAAAAGAAAGTATCTTGCATTGTTTTACAAATATTTATTTTATTATTATTACCGTTTATATTATTACTATCACTTGTTATACCAATATTACTTATTTTTGCTATATTACTTATTGTTTTAGAGATTTGTATAGGAAAGTATAAAAAGAGATTAAACGAAAAAATAGTAAAATTAGAAAAGGCAAAAAAGGATTTAGATTTATTTTTGTATGAAAATGAATATGAGAAAGTGATTACAAATTTTTATGTGAGCCATAAAAAGAAAAAAGTTATGCTATATGACAAAGAGTTTGGATTTTCTCAAATTGTAAATTGCGAATTAAAGGAAAGCAATAGTATTACACAAAATACGATTGCAACTTCTAATATAACAGCTTTTACGGCGCAAAATCAATATTGTACAGAGTGTTATATAAATGTTACTGTAGATGATTTTAAAAATCCTAATGTTAAGTTAAACCTTAAAGAATTTGGTAGAGTGTCTAAAAGTAGTGGAAAGTATAAAACTATGATGTCTAATGCGGATAATGCTATGTCGGTATTGAAACTAATTATTTCAAAGAATAATGAAAAATATGTTGAAAATGGAATAATTACAAAGGTAGAACATCGATATATTACAGAAGAAAACGCGTCTGTACAAATAGAAAGATTATCTCAATTGTATAAGGATGGTGTGTTATCTGAATATGAGTTTGAAACGAAAAAGAAAGAGTTATTGGATAAAGTGAAATAAAAACAAAAAACACTTACTTAGGTAGGTGTTTTTATTTAGTAAGGAACTTAAAAAAGCCTCTTGACAAAAGACTGATAGAATGATAAAATTAAATCGGTTGAAAGGAGGGAGGAAAATAAAAACTTTAACTTTAAGGCTTGATGATGATTTTCATAAAGCATTAAAAATGAAATGTATACAAGATGATACAGATATGACGACTTATATATTAAATCTTGTGAAAAAAGATATGAACTATCGAAATCAAGAACAAAAAAAGTAGGCTATTTGTCGCACGACTAAGCACTAAACAAATAGCCAAACGAAAGAGATTAACTCTATCTATAAAATATTATATCATAGAATTAGAGAAATCTCAAGAATTTTTTTAAAATTTAGGAGGTACTACTAATGGAAGAAATATGGAAAGATATTGGGGAAATGTAAAAAGTTTAAATAGGAAGGTTTTTAATGGGAGAGTATATTATACTAAATTAGGTCAAAAATTAAAAGTATATCCTGATAAAGATGGATATTTTTGTTTGCACCTTGCTAAAAATAAAAAACAATCTATAAAAAAAGTACACAGGTTAGTTGCACAGACTTTTATAGGTAATCCAGAAAACAAACCACAGGTAAATCATAAAAATGGAATAAAAACAGATAATAGGGTAGAGAATTTAGAATGGGTAACAGGAAGTGAAAATATGAGACATGCTTATGTAACAGGTTTAATGACTTCTGAAAAGCCAGTTTTACAAATAGATAGGAAAAGTAAAAAAATAATAAACAAATTTAAAAGTATGAATGAAGCAGAAAGAGAAACAGGAATATTAGAAACTCATATAAGTCAATGTTGTAATGGAAAAGTAAAAACGACAAAAGGCTACATTTGGAGATATAATACAGGAATGGATACTTCTCTAGACGACTTAAAAATAAATGATTATTATAAAAAAGAAGTGTTCCAAATAGATAAAGAGAGTAAAGAAATAATAAAGCAATTTGACAGCATGAAAGAAGCCGAAAAGCAGACTGGTATTTTAAAATCTAATATAAGTAATTGTTGCAAACATAGACAAAAGACAGCAGGAGGCTACATCTGGAAATATGCAGAAGATGAGGGCAAGAGATAATCTTATCTTTTTTATGGAGGTAAAATGCAGTAAGAATATTGACAAATCCTCTTCTTATGATAGAATATAATTATCTAAATGTATTTAGACTTATTTAGGACTTGAAATTCACATAATTTTGTGATAAAATACATAGGATAAAGTGAAATAAGGTATATGATGAATTGATTGAGATGATTGTTGTGGAATTATGTTGATTTGCTATTACTTATTTTATTTTTTATTTTTGAAATCAACGCTCTACAAGTATTGATTATACGACCTTCCAAATTTTGTTTGTCGTTTTATAGCAAATTATGTCGATGAAAAGGTTTTGCAATATTCGACAAAAAGTTTTATACTGGGTTTATAGAATAATAAAGGAGGTTGAAGAATTATGGAGAAAGCGAAAAGTGGTTTTGCAACTGCGGGTTTAGTGTTAGGAATAATAGGGTTGTGTACTTCTTTTATTCCGCTTGTGAATAATTTATCTTTTGTTTTTGCATTGATAGGAATATTGTTTTGTATGGTATCTTTGATAAAGAGAGCAAGTAAAGGTATGGCTATAGCGGGTGCTATTGTTTGCATTTTGACGTGTGTTGCTGTTGTAAATTCGCAACAGGCATTGTCTAATTCATTGAATGAGGTGATTGATACTTTTAATGATGATATGGAGACGATTTCGGGTGATAAAATGGAGGAGATTTTGGCAAATGATGTTGATGTTGTTTTGGGAGATTTTGAAGTGACTGAGGGTGAGTGGATGACGGATACTGCGTTGATGGTTAAGGTTACGAATAAAAATTCTGAGATGAAATCTTTTAGTATTTCAATTGAGGCTGTTGCTGAGGATGGCTCAAGAATTGAGCAAGATACTGTTTATGCAAATAATTTAAATTCTGGTCAGAGCCAAGATTTTAAGAGTTTTAATTTGGTTTCTTCTGATAAGATAGAGGCTTTGAGGAATGCTACTTTTAAAATTTTAGAAGTTTCAATGTATTAGAAATAGGATGAGTAGAAACACTTACGTTAAGGTGGGTGTTTTTATTTTATTTGAAAAGATTGATTTGGAGGATCATAATTTGTATTTTTTGTATGAAAAGTGTTGTATTTTTTGTGGCTTTTGTATATAATTTTATTAAAATTTGATGAATGTATGTAATGAATGTTACATGATTTATACAAATAAGAGATTTGATAATTTTAGGAGGAGATTATGTTTCGTTGTTTTTTTAAATTGTTGTTTTTTCCGTTTATGTTGCTTTTGTGGTTTTTTAGGTTGTTTTTTTGGCTTTTTGTTATTCCTGTGACGCTTTTGATGGGAATAATTTTTGGGGATAGATGAATCGGTGTTTTATGTATAAAAAATAAGTCTTGACATAAAATTAAATATCAGTTATAATGAGTATAATTAACTTATTGGGTAAGAAAGTAGGGTGAAGATTGCAAATTCAATATACTGATAAAGTTGAGAAATATTTTCAAAATTTCTCTAAGTTACAAAAGAAAGTTGGAATAGAGAAAACAAAAGCAATAAAAAAACATATTGATAATTTAAAGGCATCCAATAACTTTGGTATTTTTTTATCTTTAGGTTTAGGAAAACCACACTCATTAACAGGTAATCATCAGGGAGAGTATGGAATTTGTATTACTGCAAATGAAAGATTAATTGTTGAACCTGTATGTGATAATTTGAGTATGGAAATGCTAAAATTATGTGATACGATAATTATAAAAGGAGTGGAGGATTATCATGGAAGCAAAGAAAATTGGCTTATCCCGTGAATTAATTATACATCCTGGTGAGATTTTAAAAGAAATAATAGATGATAGGGATATGACTCAAAGAGAATTAGCAGCAAGATGTGGTGTTTTGGAAAATCATATTAGTAAAATTGTTAATTATGAAAAAACTATATCGACTGCATTTGCTAAAAAGTTAGAATATGCTTTAGGAATAGATTCTAGTTTTTGGATTAATTTACAGACTAATTATGACAAAGAATTATTAGAATATGAAGAGATGAATGAAATATCACAAGAAGAAATTGATGTTTTAAAACATTTTAAGGATATTATTAAATATTTCATTAAATTTGGCTTTTTAGAAGAAAAATTGAATAAAGCATCACAGGTGGTTGAATTAAGAAAGTTATTAAGAGTTAGTAATTTGACCAATATTTTAAATGTTTCTTATAATGGAGCTTATAGGGCTAGAACGAATTATACAGTGGATCCTTATATTCTTTTTGCGTGGCAAAGGATTTGCGAATTAAAGACAGAAGGAATTTGTGTTGATAAAAAATTAAATATTGAAAAATTGAAAAATAAGATACCAGAAATAAAAAGTATTATGACTAATTCACAAAATTTTCAAAATGATTTGGAAAATTTGTTTGCTGAATGTGGAATAGCTTTTTGTGTAATAAGAAATTTTAAAGGGGCACCAGTACAAGGTTTTATTAAACAAACAGAAAATAATCGAATCATTTTGTGTGTTACTATTAGGGGAGCGTTTGCTGATATTTTTTGGTTTACTCTATTCCATGAGATTGCTCATATCTTAAATGGGGATATTAATCAAAAGTTTATAGATTTTACGTTAATTGACAATGAAGTGGAGAAAAAAGCAGACAAATGTGCTAGTAACATGATAATTACACAAAAGGATTATATGGAATTTATTGGAAAAGAAGATTTTTCTATCCTGTCTATTATTCGTTTTTCTGAAACACAAAACATACCGCCTTATATGGTTATTGGAAGGTTACAGAGAGAAAAGTATATACCTTATTCAAGATTTAATAATTATAGAATAAAGTATGAATGGAAAGAAAGAATTTAATAATGATTTGAAAAACATCAGAGTAGTCTGGTGTTTTTTTATGTCTAAAAAGGAGGAGAATTTATGTTATGGAAAATAGGAAATAAAATAATGAAGTCACCATCTTCATATAAAGACAATATCGAAGATTTAGATAATGATAGCTATACAAGTAAAGTGACAGGCGCATTAATTGACAATGTTGTGGCAAGGGGTATGCTGAAGGTTGAAATGAGTTGGGATTATTGCACAGAGACGGAAGCGGAGGAATTACTGCAGGCGACGTATGCGAATCCTATGATGGTTACGATTAAGTGTCCGAGTGTACAGGGGCGGTATGATTACGGCTCCTTTTCGATGCTCCAAAAGAACAAGTGAAATGATTGATACGGGGGAAGATGAGGATGCATCGAAGTCGAGGTGGAAGGTTTCGTTTAATTTGATGCAAAAAGAGTTAGTGGCAAGTCAAAAATAGAAGGGAGTAATAGATGTATCAGATAAGTGATGAGTATAAAGGTCTTGTATTAGCGGATGGTACAAAGCATATTTTGAAAATATACATAGAAGGTCAAGAAGTAAATCCAAACCATATTTTGGATTTTAAGGTTTCTCATAGTTTGTTTTTAAATGATGAGTTTTGTTTGGGGTCTGTTACGGCAAAGATGATTGAGTTTCGAATTTATAAAGATTCTTTACCGAATATATACAATCGTTTTTATGTTGAAAGTGGTGTTGGTGACGAAATTGTCCCAATTGGTTTTTTTATATTGGATAGTATTGGAAAAGAGGATGATGATACGATTACAATTAAAGCGATTGATTCTATGGTTAAGTTTGAGTTTAATTATGATGGTAGTAGTCTTACTTTTCCGGCAACGATGTTGCAAGTGTTGAATGATATATGTTTGAAGGCGGGTGTAGAATGTGGTTCTACTTCTTTTTTGAATTGTGATAAGAGTGTTGCGGTTTATGATAATACGGTTTCGGCGAGGGAGTTTTTGTCTTATATTGCGGAGCAGGCTGGTGGGTTTGCTTGTGTTGGTAGGGATGGAAAGTTGTATATTCGAAGGATTGGCGAGTGTGTGATTGATTTTGATTTGAAATATTTTCAGGATTTTACTTGGGGTGAAAAGTTTAAGGTTAGTCGTGTGGCTTATGAGGATGGGGTGCAGGATTTTAAGTTTGGTGATGATACGGATAATACAATTTGGATGAATCAGGATAATATGTATGTTGTGTGTTCTGAACAAATACAAAATATTTATAATGAGTATGTTGATTTTGAGTGTTATTGTTTTGAGGGAACTACGATTGTTGACCCTGCTTATGATGTTGGCGATGTTTTGATAATTGATGGTAAAAGGGTGATTTATCAAGGTGAGATGGATTATGTTGGTAAGTTTAAGGCGGATATTTCGAGTAAAATTCAAGCGAAAACGAAAGAGGAGACGACGGTTACGAAGCCTTCGACGAATAGAAAAATAAGACGTGTGCAGAGTTCGATTGATCAGGTGAAGGGTGAGATTGAGAGTTTAGTACAAGAGGTGGATGAGAGTTCGGAGAAGATGTCGCAGGTTTTGCAGACGGTGGATGAGATTACTCAAAAAGTAGAGAATGTTGCGGATTTGACAAAGATAATGAATGGTGTTAAGACGATTGTGCTTGAGGAGGCGGTTGCGGGACCGTTGATTGAGCTGAGAATTTTGGGGAATAATGTGGTGTTTGATTGTCTAACTTTGTCGGATGGTTTGTGTGTGAGTGAGGAGACGATTCTTCAGGGTGATTCGGATGTTGCGGTGAATGATGTTGTTTATGATTTGGGTATTGATGAGGTTTTGAGACAGTGTGAGGGTGTTTGTGATGAGTATGTTTATCGATATAAGGATAATACGGCTAAGGTGATTCGAAGGGTTGGTGTGAATGAAAGTGGTGACTTGTATGTTTTGGATGAAGAAATGATTGAGGATTTGCCAGTTCCAGCTTTTGAGTTGAAGGAGGGAACGAATATTATTACGATTCTGAGTTATGGTGCGAATTTGTCGGCGACGTATGTTGTGAAGAATGATTATACGGATATTTTTGCAACGAGAAGTGAGATGAGGAGTAGTGTTTCGCAGAGTGCTGAGGAGATTAGGCTTGAGGTGGATAAGAAGGTGACGGATGCGAAGGGTGAGCTTTTGGAGGATATGAGTACAATTTCGCAAAAGGCGGATGAGATTGATTTGGAGGTGAGGAAGAAGGTTGGGAAGAATGAGATTATTTCGAGGATTAATCAGTCGGCTGAGGCGGTTACGATTGAGGCTGGTAGGGTGAATTTGACGGGGCTTGTGAGGGTGTCTGATTTGAGTGGTGAGGGAAGTACGACGATTGATGGGGCGAATATTAAGACGGGTACGATTGGGTCGGATAGGTTGGATACGACGACGATTCATGCGACGAATGGTACGATTGGTGGTTTTTCTATAACGGATAATTCGCTGCATAGTAATAGTGCTGGTTTTACGTCGAATGAACTTGTTGCGTTTTGGGCTGGTACGAGTGCGGGGGATGTGTATGCGGGGCATCATCCGTTTGAGGCGACTTGGAATGGTGCGGTGTATGCGCTGAATGGTGTGTATACGTGGATGAGTAATCATCATGTGCCGGTGATTAGTACGTTGGCGGATCATTTTGATGGTGTTGGTGTGGAGGTTGAGAGGATTTTTCGAAATCAGGATACGTATACGTTTACGTTTGCGGTTGCGAATAGTGGTACGTGGTCGATTCAGATGAGTCCGCCGTCGGATAAAAAATTGAAGGATAATATTGAAGAAACTGATGTTCAGGCTTTGGATGTGGTTAATCGAATCCAGTTTCGACAGTTTGATTGGAATGATGCGTATAAGAAGTTGGGTTTTGTTAATTTTGAGAGGCATGTGGATTTTGGTGTTGTGGCGGATGAATTGGAGGAGATTGATGAAAGATTTGTGACGGAGAATCGACAGGAGGATGGAAGTATTATTAAAACAGTGAATCGTGAGGAGTTGATTTATTATAATGCGAAGGCGATTCAGGAGCTGTGTGAGGAGAATGAAAGGTTGAGGTGCGGGCTTGAGGATTTGAGGGCTCGTGTTGAATTTTTAGAGTGTGAGGTGGTTAAGAAATGAATGTGATTGCGTGGGAGAATGGTGTGACGAAGTTGAATAAGGCTACGATGGAGGCTTTTGAGGATAATATTAGGAGGGCGATTGAGGGCTTGTATCCGATTGGGAGTGTGTATATGAATTTGTCGGATGGAACGAATCCTGCTACGTTGCTGGGTTTTGGAAGGTGGACGAGGGTGAAGGATCGTTTTGTTTATGCGCTGGGTGATTCTGGTGGTGTGGGTGATTTGGGTGGTAGTGCGAGTGTGAAGCTTAGTGCTAGCCAAATTCCGAGTTTGTCTGGTAGTACTGTTTCTGGTGGAGAGCATTTTCATGAGGGTGTGAGTTTGGATGGTAATGCGTTTTCGGCGAATACTGGGGCGAGTGGTGATGGCTTTGGTGTTGGGATTGAGAATGGCAAGAGGTATGGTTTGTTGAAGGTTTCTTCGACAGGTTCAGCGCATAGTCATGATGTTAGGTTTTCGAATGGTGATCAGTCGAGTGTGAGTGTGATGCCACCGTATGTGAGGGCATATGTGTGGAAGAGAGTTGGTTGAAGGGGGTGTTTGAATGGAGAATCGATTGATTTTTAAGGATAAAGAGTTGAGTAAAGTGGATGGTCATGTGTTGGGGATTTGTGGAGAGAATGAGCAAGAAACGCTGATTTTTTCATTTGAAGATGGCTTTGTAGATGGGACAGGTTATTTAGAAATTGAGTTTCCGAGTGGCTGTTGTGGTAGAAAGTGTTCGATTGAATTAGAGAAGGATTTGGAGAATGAAAGTTATAGGTTAGAGGTGAAGAATAGTCTTTTGCGATTTGAGGGGACTCTTAGGATGCAACTGAAGGTTGTGGATAAGACGGCGGTTTGGAAGTCGGTTGTTTTTGAGATGCTGGTTGGTGAGGCGATTGATGCGACGGAGAGTATTGAGGAGGATTATCCAGATTTGGTGAGGTGGCTGAAGACGAGGATGAGTGAATTGGAGGAAGGTGTAGGACAGCTTGATAAAAAAGTAGAGGGAATGAAAGTTCCAACTAAGTTATCGGATTTGGAGGATGATTGCGATTTTGTGAAGGATGAAAGTTATGTTCATACAGATAATAATTTTACAACTGCTGATAAGGAAAGGTTGGATGGATTGGCGGATTTTGAGGAGTGTGATCCGACGGTACCTGCGTGGGCGAAGGAGCCGAGTAAACCGAGTTATACGGCGAGTGAGGTTGGGGCTTTGCCAGCGGATACGGAGCTGTTTAGTGGGGATTATGAGGATTTGAGGAATAAGCCGGTTGTGCCGTCTGTTGAGGGTTTGGCGACGGAGAGTTTTGTGGAGGAGAAGGTGAGTGGTGTTGTGATACCGGAGGAGGTTGTGATTTCTAGTGTGGAGCCGAATTGGAGTGATTGTAAGGTTTGGATTGATGAGAGTGAGATGGAGGAGTTTGTGACGAGGGATGAGTTTTTTGATGTGGTTGGAAATATTGAGAGTTTGTTGGCGGAGGTGTAGTGGTATGGCAGTGATGAAGTATAGGAGTTCGAGTGGAGAGGTTAAGTGCTTGAGGAGTGTGAGTGTGAGGACTGGTTTGAGTGCTTGGAGACCGCGTTCGGATTGGTGGGATATTGATAGGATTTTGGAGGAGGATACGGAGGATTTTCCTGCGAAGATGATTGTTTTGCTTTGTGATTCTAGTGTGATGCAGAGGGTTAGTTTGTGTGGTGCGTGTAAGGTGGTGATGAGTGATGGTGCAGAGTTTGTGGCGGATGGAGTGCATAGATGGGATGTTACGAGGGATAAGGCTTGTGGTTTGGGCTATAAGACAAGGTTTATGATAAGGTATTATGAGAGTGGTGGTGATTTTGAGTATAAGGATTTGAGTTTGAGTGATGCGTTGTATGTGATTTTTAAGGGTTTGAGGATTGTTGTTCCGAGTAATGGTGTGGAGACGAATTGTCCGCTGAGGGGGGCGCTGAATGTTGAGTTTATGAGGTTTGTGGATTGTGATTTTGGTGGTAGTTCTGCGAATTTTACGTTTTGTTTTCCGAAGTTGAGGGGAGTGGCTGGATATGTTGTGCAGGATGGTGTTTCGATGGAGAAGATGTATCAGGGTTCGGGGCTTGATGAGGTGAGTTTTTTGCCGAAGTGTCCTACGAATATGACGAATGCGTTTACGAATGCGTGTGTGGAGTATTTGCCGCGTTTGAATACGGGTGGTGTTAGTAATTTTTGGCAGTGTTTTAATGGGAGTAAGGTGAAGGTGATTGAGTGTTTGGATTTGAAGGGCTGTACGGTTGCTACTGGTATGTTTGGTTGTGCGTGTTTGGTTTCGATTAATGAGATTGAGAATATTAGGATGAATGAGTTTAGGTTTGATGGTTGTGCGTTGTTGAATCGTGATACGTTGTTGAGGATTTTGAATGCGTTGTATGATTTTTCAGAGGATTTGGAGAGTGTGCATAAGATTGTTTTTGGTGCAACGAATTTGGCGAAGCTGACGGATGAGGAGTTGGCGATTGGTCAGGATAAGGGTTGGACGATTAGTTAGGGGGTGAAAGGTATGAGTGTTGTGAGTGAGATTGTGAGGATAAAGGAGAGTGTTGCGAGTGCGTATAGAAAGTGCGAGGAGAAGGGAGCAAGTTTGCCTGCTGTGCGAAATAGCGAGAATTTGGCGGAGACGATTGAGAGGATTCCTGCTGGTTCGAGTGGCTGGAGACCGCGTTCGGATTGGTGGGATATTGATAGGATTTTGGAGGAGGATACGGAGGATTTTCCTGCGAAGATGATTGTTTTGCTTTGTGATTCTTGTGTGAAGACGACGATTTATGGATGGGGTGCGTCTAAGATTGTGACGAGTGATGGAGTGGAGTATGAAAGTCCTGTGGCTAATATAGAGCATGTATGGGATGTTAGAAAGGATAAGGCTTGTGGTCTGGGTTATGGGACAAGGTTTGTGAAGTATTATTTTGATGATGTGAAGATAACAAATGTGCTTAGTTGTACAAAAGTTCCTGATGAGACGTTGTATTGTGTTTTTAGTCATATGGAAATTCCTAATCCGAATGTTTTTACTTGGTCAGATGGAGTTGTAGCACAACGAAGGTTGTTGGAGTGTGTGAATTGTGTGGATACGATTTTTGAGATTTATCCATGTTTATATGGATGTAGTAGTTTGAAGGAGTTTAAAAATTTAAGGTATATGAGTTTAGCGACATTGACGAATCTTTTTAGTGGTGTAGGTTTGGAGAGGATTGGGGAGATAGTGCCTGAGAGGAATAACCCTGCTAATGGATGTTTTAATAATTGTAGGGTGAGAGTAATTGAAGAGATAAATTTTAATAAGATTACAAATGTTAATGGTATGTTTTCTGGGACGATTTTTTTGGTTTGTATTAATCGTGTGTCAAATATAGAAATAAGTGGATTGAGTTTTAAGGATTGTGTGTTGCTAAATCATGATACGTTGATTAGAATTTTGGAGGCGTTGTATGATTTTTCTGGCGATTTGGAAACAGCGCATATGATTACGCTTGGGTCTACGAATTTGGCGAAGCTGACGGATGAGGAGTTGGCGATTGGTCAGGATAAGGGCTGGACGATTAGTTAGGGGGTGAAGAGTATGGATGTTATAGAATTGAAGAATGGTAATATTAAGCTGGTTGCGGAGGAAGGTAAAATGATAGAGTCAAGAGCAAGACATTTTGATGAAGAAACAAATAAAGAAGTAGCAGATATTTTAGGGGAAGTGATTTATTTGGGGAAGAATGATAGGCAAGAGAATTATGTGGAGGTTGAGAAGGAGGAAGAGTAGTTTGGAAAAGTCTTTTGAAACAGAGGTATTGTCTAGACTTGCAGTAATTGAAAGTAAGCTAGATGGATACAAAGATATTAAAAAAGTAGCGTATGAGGCAGATAATTTGAGTAAAGAAAACTATGAGGATATAAAAGAATTACAAGATAAGATTAAATGGCTATCTAGAACAACGGTTAGTGCAATTATTGCAGGGGTTGTTGGGATAGTTTTTTTATTGATTCAAACAGGAATGGGGGTGAATTAATATGAAAATGACAAGGGGAACGATTGTGAGAACGGTGTTATTGCTGGTTGCGATAGTGAATATTGGATTACAACATTTTGGGGTTGATGTGATTAAAGTAGAGGAGTCAGAAGTGGCTAGTTTACTGGAGTACATAGTTCAAATGGCAATTATTGTAGTTGGTTTTTGGAAGAATAATAGTTATACGGATAAGGCGATGAAAGCAGATGAGTTTTTGAAGAATTTGAAGGAAAGTGAGGAAGAATAGGTATGAATTTTGATGAGTTTGTGAAAAAATATAATGGAAAAGCGACTGATTATGATGGTGGTTGCGGTGTTCAATGTGTAGATTTGGCGAAGCTGTATATGGATAAGGTTTTAGGAATAAAAATAGGCGCGATTGGAAATGCGGAGGCTTATTGGAGACGATATAATGAGTTCTCTATTTTAAATAAGAATTTTGATAGAATTGCGAATACGCCGAGTTTTGTTCCGCAAAAAGGCGATATTGTGGTTTGGGATTTGCGACATGGGAAGTATGGACATATTGCGATTGCGGATGGTGTTGGTTCGACTTCGTATTTTTATAGTTATGATCAGAATTGGGGTGGCAAGGCGATGAAGCGTGTGAAGCATAGTTATAAAGATGGTTTTGCTGGTGTGTTGAGACCCAAAGGACAAACGAACTCAAAAGCAAGTTCTGTAAGTTATGAGGCGGGACAGGCTGTGGAGATTAAGATTCCTATGTATTTTACGGGAGCTGTTGAGGGGGATCGTTTTCAGTATGATAATAGGACAGAGATTTGCTGGATACATAGCGATACAAAAAGTTTGATTGAGAATGATAGTTTGAGAGCGAGAGCGGTAATTTGTTTTGTTGAAAGTGATAGGGTTGGTGTTCAGGTGTTTAATGACCAATTTTTGATTAAGAAGGGTGATATTGTGAGAAAGCTAGATTAGTCTAGCTTTTTGTTGTTTCTTTTTATTTTTTTGTTGTTTGTTTTTTTCTGAATTTTTTCCTGATGAAATGATATGATATGATGTGTTTACGTTTGTGATGTGAGTTTGTTTTTTTGCGTTTTTTGAAATTTTTTTGGGTTTTTGAGATTTGCCTGTGTTTTAGTGTTTTCGAGATTTTGTTGTTGGTGAGAGAATGGCTTTTTTGGAATTTTTTTGAAAAAAGTCTTGCTTTTGCGTGACATTTGTGGTATTATGTAAACAAGGAGGTTTTTTATGGGGGTTAAGATAAAGTATGATGAGTGTCCTGAGGTTTTGAGGAATTTTTTGGATTATTTGTTGCATGTGAGGTTGTATTCGGAGCATACGGTGTGTGCTTATTGTTTGGATTTGCTTTGTTTTTTTGGGTTTTTGAGGGAGTATCTTGGCTTGGGTGTGCCGGTTAAGGGGTTTACGGTGTTTATGTTGCTTAGGGTTAAGGAGGCGGATGTGATTGCGTTTTTGGTTTATCTTAATTTTTATAGAGATAATACGGCGTCGACGAGGCAGAGGAGGCTTGTGTGTATTAGGAGGTTTTATAAATGGTTGCTTGGTAGTTTTCCGAGTGATGGAATGAGGAATCCGGCTAAGGGTATTGCTGGTGTGAAAGGGATGGTACGTTTGCCAAAGTATTTGAGGTTGGAGGAGGCAAAAAGGATGTTGGGAGTTTTTACGGTGGAGAATAGTTTGTATCCTTTGAGGAATAATTTGATTGTGTTGTTGCTTTTGCAGGCTGGTTTGAGGGTGTCTGAGTTGTCTGATTTGAATGTTGGTGATGTTGATTTGGAGGGAAGGTGTCTTGAAATTACTGGGAAGGGGAATAAGGAACGAAGGGTACCGATTCATGAAAAGACGAAGGAGGAGTTGGCTAGGTATTTTGAGATGGAGGTTAGGAAGGGAGGGTGTGTTGAAGGGAATCGAGCGTTGTTGGTTGGTCATCGAAATGAGCGTTTGGGGGTCGCTGGTGTGGAGAGGGTTTGTAAGAGGGCTTTTGAGTTGGTTGGGTTGAAGGATAAGGGATATACGGCGCATAGTTTGAGGCATACGGCGGCTACTATTGTTTATGGGTGTGTGAAGTCGGATATTTTGTTGGTGAAGGAGTTTTTGGGGCATAGTTCGATTGGAGTGACACAAGTTTATACGCATGTTTGTGATGATAGGATTAGGGAAGCGTTTGAGCGTAATCCGTTGAGTGATTTTTTGGCGGATGTTGCTTAAAAATTTAAGGAGGGAGTGGAAAATGAGTTTGAAAAAGGTTGAGCTTGAGTTGCTGGATTGTCAGGTTGAGTTGATTTTGAAGAGTTTGGAGTTTTTTGCTTATTCGTATGGTTTTATGTTTCCGCGATATGGTAAGTCGTTGTGTAAGGAAGAGAATTTGAGAGTTTGCTTGGTTCGTGATACGTATGAACAGATTTTGCGTGAGTTTGGTGATTTTAATTATGAAAGTCTAGTTGGTTCTAAGGCTTTTGGGGATTTGGATGATTTTTTGAAAAAAGTTTCGTGAAAGGGGTTGACAAGTTTATTTTCGTTTGATAATATAATTTCGGATATGAGTTTTAGGACTTTGTTTAATTTGTTTTTTGTTGAGAGGTGGAGGGACGCCTTAATAAAAAGAATATGAACATTGCGCAAAATAAAAGTTTTGTGCAAAACAGAATAGGAAGCTTTCATAAAATCTCAAAAACCCATAAATGGTTTAAAATTCTTATGGATTTTTAAGCCTTTTTAATTTTTTAAATGAGTAATTATATTAACGCTAAAATTTAAATCGCTTAAAATCGATTTTAGAAGGTCATTTTTTTCTAGTTAAATTAGATTATGGATTGCTTTATAAATAATTACTAATTATGAATATATTTATGAATATTTTACTATAAACTTATAAAATATAACAAAAAACGTTTTAAAAAACAATTTTAAAACGTTTAAATAAATATTGATATAATTATGGATAAAATTACAATTTTGAAAATTTTTAAGAAAAATCATAAAATTTTTTATTTGTATTTATAAATTTTTATTATATTTTATCACGGTTTAACAATTTTATTCTATATAAGTTTGAAATATGAAAAACAAATAATTTATCAAAATACTAAAAATATTCAGTCCTCTCTCCTACACCGTTTATTTTTTTGATTTTTAAATTTTTGTATTTCCTACAATTCATCATATTTCTTTAATGCTTCTCTATGTTTTTTACTCATATATTTATCATTATAGTTCATATGATTTGCAACTGTATCAAGTGAATCTCCGTGTATATATACATCTGTCAGAATGTTTCGATAAGGCTGTTTGATTTGTGATAATGCATGGTCAACTTTTTTGAGATTTTGTTCCAATTTTATGGCAAAATTTAAGGCTTCTAATTTCATATCTAATAAAATTGACAAATTTTCTGCCATTGAATCATGCGAATTTAAACTGTATTTGTTACGGTCTTGATAGGTAGTAATCATTTTTTGAATGTTTTCATATTCACTTTCTATTTTTGTTTTCCTTGTTTCTAACCATTCTTTATTATGTTTGTATTCAAACAAGTCTTCTCGCTTCATGCAAATCCTCCTTTAGTGTTTGTCTATTTATCTTTTTTATTTTACCCCAATTTCTCCATTTTCACTATCTAAAATAATTTTTCTTGTTTTTCCAAAATCTCCTTCTAAAATTTTCTCTGCTACTTTATCCTCCACAAGATTTTGAATTGTTCTACGAAGTGGTCTGGCACCATATTTATAGTCAATTCCTTTTTCAATAATAACTTGTCTGGCATCGTCTGTAACTTCTAATTCAATTTCTTGTTTTTTCATACGCTGAATTACTTTTTCTAACATTTTATCGGTTATTTGTTTTAAATCGTTTAATGTTAATTTATGAAAAACAATTAATTCATCTATTCGGTTTAAAAACTCTGGCTTAAATGCCATTTTTGTTTCATTTAAAACATCTCTTTTGATGGTTTCGTAATCACGCTCTAAATTTTCATCGTTTGCTTCAAAACCAATTGTTTTTTTCTCTGTAATTAATCTGGCACCAATATTAGAAGTCATGATAATGACGGTATTTTTGAAATCTATGGTTTTTCCTTGATTATCTGTTAGACGTCCATCTTCTAAAATTTGAAGCAATAAATTCATAATATCCGAATGTGCTTTTTCGATTTCGTCAAATAAAACAACGCAGTAAGGATTTCTTCGTACTTTTTCAGTAAGCCAACCAGCTTCGTCATAACCAACATAGCCTGGTGGTGAACCAATCATTTTAGAAACGCTATGTGATTCCATATATTCTGACATATCTAAACGTATCAAAGAATTTTCGTTTTCAAATAATACATCTGCCAATGTTTTTGTAAGCTCTGTTTTTCCGACACCAGTTGGTCCCAAAAATAGAAATGAACCAATTGGTCGATTTGGGTCTTTTAAACCGACTCGATTTCGTCGAATTGCTTTTGAGATGGCGCAAATTGCTTCATTTTGACCAACGACTCTTTGATGTAAAATATTTTCTAAATTTCTTAGTTTTGTATTTTCATCTTGATTAATTTTCGTTACTGGAATTCCCGTCCAGCGACTGACAACTTCTGCAATATTTTCTACTCCAATTGTAATCATTTTCTGACTTGTTTCATTTCTCCATTGCTCTTTTTCATTTTCTAAATGATTTTTTAATTTGATGGATTCATCACGTAATTTTGCCGCTTCTTCAAAATCTTGCAAATTGATAGCTGATTCTTTTTCAATATCAATTTTTTCAATTTGTTTTTCCAAATTTTTAAGATTTTCTGGCTCAATAAAAGATTTTAGACGTGCTTTACTTGAGGCTTCATCGATTAAATCGATAGCTTTATCTGGCAAAAATCGGTCACTGATATAACGATTGGATAATTCGATTGCAGAATCAATGGCTTCATCGGTAATTTTCACATTGTGATGCGCTTCATATTTGTCTCTTAATCCGTTTAATATTTTTTTACATTCTGGTAAAGTAGGTTCTGCAATATCGACTGGTTGAAACCTGCGCTCTAGAGCGGAATCTTTTTCGATGTATTTTCGGTATTCTTTTAAAGTGGTGGTTCCGACAACTTGAATTTCCCCTCTAGCTAATAATGGTTTTAGAATATTAGCGGCATCAATTGCACCTTCTGCGGCTCCTGCGCCAACAATTGTGTGAATTTCGTCAATAAATAAAATAATATCACCTGCTTTTTTGACTTCGTTTAACGCTTTTTTTATACGTTCTTCAAAATCGCCTCTGTATTTAGCACCTGCTACCATAGAAGTGATGTCTAACGAAACAACACGTTTGTTTTTTAAAATTTCGGGAATATTGCCTGCTACAATTTTTTGTGCCAATCCTTCAATTACAGCCGTTTTTCCGACGCCAGGTTCACCAATTAGGCATGGATTATTTTTGGTTCTTCTGGATAAAATTTCAATTACTCGTTCGGTTTCATTTGTTCGACCAATGACTGGATCCAAATTGCCTTCTCTGGCTTCTTTGGTTAAATCATTGCTGAATTGATTTAAAGTTTGTGTAAGGCTATAACTGCCTAAATCTTTATTGGAAGTTAGGGAATTATCATGAAGCGTGTCATCAAATTCACTAAGGACCTTGCTGATGTCAGTGTAAATGGTTTCGGGTTTTACTTGCAAGCTAGTGATAATACGCATGGCGATACTATCCAATTCGCGCATAATTCCAACGATAAAATGTTCGGTTCCAATGTAATTAGAACCAACTTTTTTGGCTTCTGCATAAGAATTTTCAATGACGCGTTTGGTTCTAGGCGTAAATCCTAAAACGACTACTTGACCTGCAACATTGCTTCCAATTAAATCTTCAATTTTTTCCAAAATAATATCGGCTGTAATGTTTTGTTTTTTCAAAACTTTACTGGCAATCCCATTTTGTTCTTTGGCTAATCCGTATAAAATATGTTCTGTTCCAATATAATTATGTCCCAACTGTGTGGCAATTTCTTTTGCAATTTGTAAAACTTTTTCACTACTTACCGTAAATTTATAAATCATGCTAGGCTCCTCTTTTCTATTTCTATTACTAATTTTTTCCAAATTAATGATAATATATTCAAGAATTTTAAAAAAAAGACGGATTTCTCCGTCTTTACAAAATTATACTATTCTACACTACGATTTGCAATTTCAATTGCTTTTGTTACAATATTTCCACAAGTTTTGGCTGGTACATTTCCCCAACCTCCGTCTTTTTTTACTTGTTCATAAACTCCTAATTCTTTTGCAATTTCGTATTTTAATTTTTCAGATATTAACTTGCTATTGCTAGACATTTTCTAATACCTCCAATTTCAAGAGAAGATTTAAAAAATAAAAATATTAATTTTTATTGATTACTTTTCTCTTAAATTTATTATAGACAAAAAAACAAAAAATAAAATTTTAATTTTTTCCATTTTAATCTCTTTCGTTTTCTGCTTCTTTTGCTAAATCAACAGAACCTTTTTCTTTTACTTGATTAATTAAATCTTTTTTTTGTTCCAAATTTAAATCTCTTGTTGCTTTTTCTACTTCACTCACCTTTTGTCCTGCTCCGCATAACATCATCTAATCTAGCATTTTCAGCATTTAATTCCGATAATTCAAACATGGAATTTATTTTGGAAGTTTCTTCAAATTTTGCAAAAACATCAATGTTTTGTGTTACATTTTCTAAGTTACCAGTTGTTTCCCAACCAATAAAGGTATATTCTCTTCCATTTTCTGCTGGTTTTTCAGGTAATTTTCCTTGATATTTAACGCTACTATTTTCGTCTACTTCTTGTTTTTCTAAAATAGTTTTTCGATCGTCATGATAAAATGTTACGGTAAATTTTTGGTTCATTGTTTCCTCCTTGTATCTTCTGTTGATTTTTGTAGAATCAATGTGAGCATCGATCCATACGTATTATA
Organism: uncultured Clostridium sp.; assembly: GCA_947648495.1. Lineage (GTDB taxonomy): Bacteria > Bacillota > Clostridia > TANB77 > CAG-508 > Scatovivens. The sequence continues at coordinate 98,699 of CANSOA010000001.1, read as the reverse complement.
TGATATAAATAATTTTTTATCAAGTCTTTTTTAAATTTCTAAAACATGTTTTATTTGTTCGATTGACATTAATCCTGCAATCATTTTATTTTTGTTGATTTTATCTCGGTATAAACCTGAAATTTTTATGTATTCTTTGCTATCTTCATCTTCATCAAAAATTTTCATTTCTGTTATCTCGATTTTGTAATGATCCAAAAAATCTTGAATTTTTTCAATGACTTCTTTTGGATTTTTTACTTCAATTTCTAAATTAAATTCATTAAAATGAGCTACTTTTTCTGATATAAAATTTGAATATGAAAGTACAAAATAGACAACAAAAGTCGCTATAATTCCCGCAAAATAAAAGCCTGATCCAACAATCAAACCAATACATGTTACAGAAAGCAAACTCGCAGCTGTAGTCAAACCTTTTACTGAAAATCCATCTCTTAATATGGTTCCCGCACCCAAAAATCCTATTCCAGATAATAATTGAGCAGCAATTCTCGTTGGATCAGCTTGCATTTCATTTTGTAAAAAAATGCCTGCTTCCATGACCAAAACTGCACTAATTCCCACTAATACATGCGTTCTAAATCCAGCAGGTTTACTAAGAGCTGCTCTTTCTAATCCAATAAATCCAGATAAAACAAATATTAAAAGTAATTTTAATACCAACTGGCATTCGCGTGAATAAAAAATTTCTTCCATCTTTTTATTTCTTCCCTCTTTCTATTATTTTTCTTTTTTATAAGAACGAAATAAACCATCGATAAAAAAATCGACAGTTTATTATTTTTAAGAATATTGTCTTCATTCTTATTTTCGGATCGCTAATATTTTGAATTTCAAAACACCTACTGGCGCTTGCACATCCACAATATCTTTAACTTTTTTACCAAGTAAAGCAACACCAATTGGTGATTCATTTGAAATTTTGTTTTGCGCCAAATCAACTTCTGTTGAACCAACAATCGTATATTCTACTTCTTCGTCAAATTCCATATCTAATACTTTTACGACATTTCCAACTTGCACAGTTTTTGTGTCGATTTCAGATTCATCTATAATTTTAGCATATTTTAATTTATTTTCTAATTCGGCTATCTTCATTTCATTTTGTGCTTGAGCATTTTTGGCTTCGTCATATTCTGAGTTTTCTGATAAATCTCCAAAACCTAATGCAACTTTAATTCTTTCCGCAATTTCATATCTCGTTTCTGTTTTTAATTTTTCTAATTCTTTTTCTAAATTATCATATCCTTCTTGTGTTAGTAGAAATTCTTTCTCTCCCATTTTTTTCTCCTCCTTATTGCATATCATTTAAGTATTATCATAAGGTTAAATCGTGATTTTGTCAAGAGTTTTTGGTAAATTAAAATTGGGATTTGTCATAATTTTTCCGTTACAATCCTTCAAATACAGTATTTTAGCGTCATCTTCCAATAATTCTTTTTTGATATTTCGATAATTTGTTTTCTTATAAATAAAACTTTCATACAAAATACTACTGTTAAAACCTTCTAATGTATCCAAAAATTCTACATATTTTTCTGGCATATCGATTCCATAAAAAATAATATTTCTTTCATTGCATTCTTTTTTATCAAATTTAATATTTTTATCCAGATTGATAAAATATGCATTTTTAGAAAATACACATTTTTCAATGTCTTTTCTGGAAAAATCAAAATTAATCACAATACTAGATTTAGAAATCGCTCTTTTATAATTATTTGAAACATTTAAAACAATTCCATTGGTTTGATAAATCTCTTCTTCGAGTTTTTGAAACTGTTTGGTATGATTGGTCAAAATATTGCAAAGTTTCACTTTAACACAAATTTCCTTAATTTTTTCCAAAATAGTTTCATCTAATTGCTGACACAAAATCGAAATTTCTTGATTAACTAACATTTCTTCTTTGGCAAGCACAATATATTCAACAACTTGATCTACCATATTTTTGAACAGCCATTTTCCATCTAGAACTTTTAAATGATTTTCCTTTGCAAATTTCATAAAACTTTTTTCTTTGCGCAAATTATCGGATACGCAAATATTTTTCCAACATCGAATGTTGGCTATATTTTTCAATTTCTTCAACATTTTTTCATTCATTTGAGGAAGAATGATATAATCCATATTTTCTATTTTTTCCATTTTGAATTTTCCATTTCGACATTTAGATTTAAAACTTATTTTCTGAATTGTTTTTGGCAAATTACTTATTCCCATAAACTTGTCCATATTTTCTTCTAATTTGATATAAACCACAAAAATCACCTCTATTATTTATATATGCGGTGATTTTGAAAATATTCCTATTTTTTTACAAAAAAAATCCAGCTAATCTAGCCAGATTTTTTGTTTAAGCCTTACGACTTAAGATAGATATTCTTGCAATATCCGTTCTACAACTGCAATATCCATCGCTTGCGCAATTAATGGATAATTTACTTTTCTCAATGTTTCCATTTCTTTTTGTGAAAGTGGCGAAAAAGAATAAATAATCGTTGGAATTTGAATGTTATGTTTTGCCAGTTGCAACATCAAGTCAAATCCTGCTTTTTCGCCTTTTAGAATTGTTTCACCAACAAATCTTGGTAAAATGAGATCTGTGATTAAAAAGTCAAAATCCATCTCATAAATTTTTTGAGTTGCAGCAGCAATATTTTTTGCAATAAAAAGTTCTGATATTTTGTTTTTTTGAATTACTTTAACAATTCTTTTTATTTTGTTAAACTCATCTTCTACAATTAAAATCCGTCTTATTTGCATATGGCCTCCTATCAAAAGTGTGTTAGGGTATTAATGTTACAAAAATCATATCTATATCTATATCATATTTTTATACAATTATCAAGAAAATATGATTATTTTATCGTTATTTTTTGACTCATTTTAATGATTACGATAATGGATATCGTAATTCCCATAAATAAAATATTTAAATAGTTTAAATTTTGCGTCATTCCGACGAACACAAATAACATACTATAGCCGTAAAACTCTTCCAATATTTAAAAATAATTCTCTAAAAATAAAATATTCTGTATTATATTTTTCGTAAAATGGTCCTTTATTAGAATAATCAAATAAATTAATTTCTGTTATATTTAAAAGAATATTCATAAAAATATAATATACAAAATTATACAAAATAATAGTAAACCAATTAATCTTCCAAAAGATGCCAACAAAACTAATTAAAATTGCGATGGCGGACAAAAAAAGAATTTTATTTTTATGATTTTCACGATAAAATTTACCAAATAAGTACATAGTTAGGACAGTAAAAAGTGAAAAAAGAGATGTCCAACTCCCCAATTCAAAATCGTCTTTTGTATAATAAATAATCAGTAAAGACACAATTAAACTCATGACACCATATCTTGTAATTCCTTTTAAAAATTCAATGAAATAAAGTTTTTCAAGGTTTTATCATGTTTTAAAATAGAGCAAAATTCTTTTAAATCTATTTTAGTTGTTTGAACATTTTTATTTTCTATGAAAAAGCTTAAAATTAATTTCAAAAAAGAAAAAATGAGAATTAAAATTGCTGCAATTTCATAAGAATTAAATGTTATATTTGCTTCTTTCCTCATTTGAAACTTGCTCAGATTCTATCATATTAAAAGGAAATCCAGTTGTAGCAGTTGCTATTCCAAACATAATTCCAATGACATAAACATAATCTATAATTTTTTCTTGTAAAACAATAATCATAAAGATAAAAAAGCATTTTACCAAAGTTCCAAAACGGTATAAATTGACTTTATTTTTTCGCTTAATATAGTCAGCAAAAACGTATGCACCAATGGTTGCAGTAATCCACCCAACAATATTATAAAGTGATAAATAATAGATATTTTGTTCTGATATTTTATAAAAATAGGCTGCTAAAAAAGTATCTAAAAATAGAACAATAATTTTAGCAATAGCCTGATCTAAAATCAAAATTTGTGAACCACTTTTCAATTTTGCATCTTTTGTATTTTGTTTCATCTTATTTCTCCAACCTTTCCCTAATCCAATCTCTCACAAATTCCCAACGATTTTCTATAAATTGCCCATTATGAAAAATTTCCTCAATCTCGTCAAAACTTGCCCACTTTACATCGCAAACTTCTGCTTCTTGCATCACAATATCTTGTAGCTCAACCTCTTGTTTTACAAAATATTCCTCTAACCAAACTTCCCCAGTCTTATAAGTTTTCATTAATTGTAAGTCTTGAACTTTCAGCTGTATTCCTAATTCTTCCAAAACTTCTCTTTCAATTGTTTGCAACGTAGTTTCTCCTTTTATATTAGAACCGCCCGTCATAGCCCATACATTCGGCGAATTTCTTTTATGTGGAGAACGTTTTTGTATCAAAATTTTATTTTCCGAATTCACAATCCAAACATCAACTCCCAAATGATACAAACCTTTTGGAACTGGTTCGCCTTTGCACATTGTTTTTCCTATTTTATCCCCATTTTCATCCAATAAATTCCATATTTCTGGCATATTTTTAACTCCTTTCTTAAAATCTACACTTTCCTTCTAGAAAAACTCTTTCTTCATTTCTTTATATCACAGAATTTCAAAAAAGAAAATACTTTTTAAGGAAAAATAGAGAGCATATAGATTACTTTTCTAAAAAAATAATTTATATGCTCTCTATCATTTGTTTTTGGTAAAATTCTACTGACTTAACTCTAATGTTGAAATTCTTTTTTCATGATTAAAAACGGCAACTTCATTTCTGTCCATTCTTCCCTCAAGTTTGCCAATTTTTTGAGACTTTTCAAGATTCTTGTCTAACTCTAATGTAACTGCATCAAAAATTGCGTCAATTTTGATACCATATTCATTTTCAAATAAAAATTGCTGATCTAAAATTCTTTTTTCTGAATCACTTATTTTTTGGTTTATTTTTTGTTCAAAATCATTAAATTTTTGGTTTATTTTTTGTTCAAAATGTTCAAATCTTTGATTCATCTGATTCATTTGAAATAAAATTGCTGTTAATTTTTCTTCCATAACCTTCCCTCCCTTCTTTTTTATTGTTGCTTATATTAACACATTTTCAATCAAAAGTCAAGCCATTTCTTCTCTTATTTTTTTCCTTTTTCCAATCGATAACCAATCACGGAAGAGACTAACAAAATTCCCTCTAAAATAACACCAAATACAGATTTTACATATAAATTATAGGCTACCCACAAAATCCCAACTGGAATTCCACATAATTTATAGATAGAAGTTTTCTTCTGCCAAACAGAATAGGTATAAATCATTGTTGCAAATACTGATAATAAACTCAAAAATCCTTCATAAGTAAAAATCGCTGATATAATAGTTATTGCATACAATACAATCAATACTATAAAATCTTTTCTACTGATTTGCTCAGATTTCCCATTTTTCTTTTCATCCACCAAAAAATAAATATTTCTCACCAATGCTACAACACACATTGCCAATCCTGTATACGCATATAATAAAATATATGCTAAACTATTTGCAACCAAAGATAAAAAACTAATAATCAAAACTGATTTTCTATCTTTAACATAATACGTAATGGCTAACAACCCATACATTAAAATTGTAAATACTTGTGATAAAATATAATTCACTGTCAATTCCATTTTCTCAAACCTCCCTTACTTTCTCTAAAATTATGAAAAATTTCCTCAATCATTCCAAATATTTTTTCAAAAATTTCCCTGTATAAGATTTATCATTTTTCACGATTTGTTCTGGTGTACCAATTGCAATTACTTCTCCGCCACCATCTCCCCCTTCAGGACCTAAATCAATAATATGGTCAGCTGTTTTGATTAAATCTAAATTATGCTCAATTACAACAATTGTATTTCCTGTGTCTACTAATCTTTGCAAAATATCAACCAATTTGTGAACATCTGCAATATGAAGACCAGTTGTTGGTTCATCTAGAATGTATAAAGTTTTGCCAGTCGCTCTTTTAGATAATTCTGTTGCCAATTTCACACGTTGTGCTTCGCCTCCAGAAAGCGTTGTAGAAGGCTGTCCTAATTTGATATAGCTTAATCCTACATCACATAGAGTCTGCATTTTAACCTTAATACGTGGAATATTACTAAAGAAGTCAAGAGCTTCTTCAACTGTCATATTTAGTACATCGGCAATACTTTTTCCCTTATATTTGACTTCTAAGGTTTCTCGATTATAACGTTTTCCATTACAAATCTCGCAAGGAACATAAATATCTGGCAAAAAATTCATTTCAATTTTGACAACTCCATCCCCTTGACAAGCCTCACAACGTCCACCTGATACATTAAAACTAAACCTTCCTTTTTGGTAACCGCGCATTTTTGCTTCATTTGTACCAGCATAAATATCACGAATAATATCAAATACTCCTGTATAGGTCGCTGGATTTGAGCGTGGTGTTCTACCAATTGGAGATTGGTCAATATTAATAATTTTATCAATATTGGAAATTCCTTTTATATTTTCACATTTCCCCGGTTTTTCATTGGAACGATTGATTTCTCTGGCTAAATATTTATATAAAATTTCATTGATTAAAGTAGACTTTCCAGAGCCAGAAACTCCAGTCACACAGTTAAAAACCCCTAGTGGTATCTTGACATTTACATTCTTTAAGTTATGTTCACTAGCACCAATGATTTCAAGACATTTTCCAGAAGAGCTTTTTCTCCTTGTTTTTGGTATCACTATTTTTTTTCTGCCACTTAAATATTGACCTGTCGCTGAATCAGAAATTAATTTTATTTCTTCCGCTGTTCCGTTGTGCAACTACTTTTCCACCATAACGTCCTGCTCCTGGTCCAATATCAATGATTTGATCAGCGGCATACATCGTATCTTCGTCATGTTCAACGACAATTAAGGTATTGCCTAAATCTCGTAGTTTTTTCAAAGTTTCTAACAATTTGTCATTATCTCTTTGATGCAACCCAATACTTGGTTCGTCTAAAATATACAAAACGCCAGAAAGTCCAGAACCAATTTGAGTAGCTAAACGAATACGCTGTGCCTCACCACCAGACAAAGTTCCACTGCTTCTTGAAAGCGTCAAATATTCCAAACCAACATCAATTAAAAATTGCAAACGCATATTTAATTCTCTAAAAATTAATTCAGCTATCATTTTGTCTTTTTTGCTTAATTCCAAATTTGCCAAATAATTTTTGATTTTGTTAATTGGCATATTGGTTAATTCGTTGATATTTTTATCACCTATTTTAACAGACAAAACTTCTTTTTTAAGTCTAGCTCCATGACAACTGTTGCATGGGCTATCACTCATGTACATTTCATAAAAATAGCGCATTCCTTCTGATTTAGTTTCGCGGTAACGTCTATCTAATGTCGGAATAACACCTTCAAATGGGCTTGTAAATTTTCTTGTTCCACTTGCAGATGTATACTCAAAATCAATTTCTTCATTACCTGTTCCATATAAAATTTTATCTAAAAATTCATGTGGCAATTTCTTAATTGGCTTTTTGATATCTATCCCATAATGTTTTGCAATACTTTCAAAATACATTTTTGCCATCGTATCACCACGTTTCATGGTACTTGAACCAAAAGCTTTTACGCCATCATATAAAGTTTTATTTTTGTCTGGAATGACTAAATCCTCATCTATTCGCATTAAATAACCAATTCCTGTACATTCTGGACAAGCTCCCATTGGATTATTAAAAGAAAACATGCGTGGTGTTAATTCTTCAAAACTAATATTGCAGTCTGGGCAGGCATAATTTCCACTAAATAATTTCTCGCCTTCTCCTACTACATCTATTTTTACAAGATTTCCTGCATGTGTCATGGCTGTTTCAACAGATTCAGATAATCGATTACGGATATCTTCTTTCATGACAAGTCTATCTACTACAATGTCAATGTTGTGTTTTTTGTTTCGATCCAATTCAATATCATCTGTTAATTCATACATTTCACCATCAATCCTGACACGTACAAATCCTTCTTTTTGCATGTTGGCAAAAAGTTTGCTGTATTCACCTTTTTTCGCACGTACAACTGGCGCCAATACTTGAATTTTGGTGCCTTCTTTATATTCCATAACACTATCTATGATTTGATCAATGGTTTGCTTTTCTATTTTTTTACCACAATTAGGGCAATAGGGAACACCAATTCTAGCATATAATAAACGGATATAATCATAAATTTCAGTAACAGTTCCAACCGTTGAACGTGGATTTTTGGAAGTGGTTTTTTGATCAATGGAAATGGCTGGAGAAAGCCCTTCGATAGATTCTACGTTTGGCTTTTCCATAATTCCTAAGAATTGTCTGGCATAGGAAGATAAACTTTCAACATATCGTCTTTGTCCTTCAGCGTAAATGGTGTCAAACGCAAGAGAAGATTTTCCTGAACCTGAAAGCCCTGTAATGACAACTAATTTATCTTTTGGTATTTCAAGATTGATATTTTTTAAATTGTGTTCTTTTGCATTTTTTATAATAATTTTATCGTTCATAGTTCCCCCTTTAATTTACTATATTTTATCAAACATTCGTTCTTTTGTCAATTGTTTTTTATCATTTTATTTAATTTTCTCTCGTCTTTTTCCAAATAAAACTTGCTAGAAAAAATAAAGTCTTTTTTATAAAAACAAAACAGATAGTCAACAACTACCTGTTTTTTGGTTTAAATCTTATATCACTATTTTTGAAAAAATTTATTATGGATGGCACGTACTGCTAAATCTGCTTCATTGCTATTGACTAAAACGGAAATTTTGATTTCTGAAGTTGTTACCATATGCATATTAATATTATTTTCATATAAAGCCTCGAACATACTACTTGCAACAGCTGGTTTATTTGCTATTCCAACTCCAATTACTGATACTTTTGACAAATTCTCACAATGTAATACTTGATCTAATTTCAGGTTTTCCTTATTTTCTTCAAGAATACTTAACGTTTTTTGTAAATCATTCATTTTTACTGTAAAAGCTATGTCTTTTGTAATATGTTCTCCAAAAGATTGAACAATAATATCTACATGAATCAAACTTTCTGACAGTAATTTAAATAATTGATATGTTCTACCAATTTTATTTTCCAATCCAATTACCGTAATTCTTGAAATATAATCATCTTTTGTAACGCCACTAATGACCAAATCTTCAAATGGCTCTTGATTTGTTACTAATGTACCTATGCTTTCTTTTTCAAACGTCGATTTGACATAAATTGGAACACCATACTTCTTCCCAATTTCCACACAACGATTATGCAAAACTTTAGCTCCCATACTTGATAATTCTAGCATTTCATCATACGAAACGGTATCTAATTTTATCACATCTTCAACAATTCTAGGATCGGAAGTATAAACACCATCTACATCCGTAAAAATATCGCATCTATCTGCTTGTAGTGTGGCTGCTAAAGCAACTGCTGTTGTGTCGGAGCCACCACGTCCAAATGTTGTAATATTTCCATTTTCGTCAATTCCTTGAAATCCTGCTACAATTACAACATTGCCAGCTGTTAAATATTCTAAAATTTTATGATTGTCAATATAGCGAATGCGACTATTTGAATGCTCACTATTCGTTACAATGGGAACTTGCCATCCTGTTAAAGAAACTGCTTTAAAACCTAATTTATTAAGTAACATAGCCAATTTTGAAATCGTAATTTGTTCGCCAGTGGACACCAAAACATCGTGTTCTCTTTTTACAGGATTTTTGGTTATTTCTACTTCTTCTGCAATTAATCGATCCGTTGTTTTTCCTTGTGCAGATACCACAACAACGATTTTGTTTCCGCTTTTCTACTTCTTCTATTATGTGGCTAGCCACCATTTCTAATTTTTCAACATTTGCGACAGAACTTCCGCCAAATTTTTGTACAATTAATCCCATAATTTGTACCTTCTTTTTATTGATTTATAACAAATTTCTAAATCTAAAAATCTGTTAAATACTTGTAGAACAATTTTATTTGTTCTTCTATAGTATATGAAAGTCAAGTCCAATTAGTTTAGGAAATCTCATTTTTTGAAATAAATTTTAAATATTCTTGCATAAAATCATTCAAGTTTCCGTCCATAACAGATGCAACATTCCCTACTTCATAATTTGTTCGATGGTCTTTTACTAAGGTATATGGACAAAAAACATAAGAACGAATTTGGCTTCCGCCAGCCAATATCCATTTGAGTGCCTTTGATATCTGCCATTTTTTCACGTTCTTCTTTTTCTTTTAAAGCTAATAATTTCGATTTTAACATGCGCATAGCTGTATCTCGATTCTGAAATTGAGAACGTTCGGATTGACAGGTAACAACAATATTGGTTGGAATATGGACAATACGAATCGCTGAACTTGTTTTATTAATATGCTGACCACCTGCTCCTGAGGAACGAAATACATCCACACGCAAATCATCTGGATTGATTTCAATTTCGGAATTATCGTCTGTTATTTCTGGCAAAACTTCGACAGATGCAAAAGAAGTGTGACGCCTTCCACCACTATCAAATGGTGAAATACGAACCAAACGATGTACTCCATTTTCACTTTTTAAATAGCCATAAGCATTTTCGCCTGAAACAAGAAAAGTAACACTTTTCAAACCTGCTTCTTCCCCATCTAAATAATCTAATTCTTTGACAGCATAACCATTGCTACTAGCCCATCTTGTATACATACGATACATCATTTCTGCCCAGTCTTGTGATTCGGTTCCACCTGCGCCAGGATGAATGGTGAGCATTGCATTGTTTGCGTCATATTTTCCAGATAACAGGGTTTGGACTTGCAAATTATCTAATTTTTTTGCCAATTTTTGCGTATTAGAAGTTAATTCTTTTGCCAAATCTGCTTCATATTCAATCAATAATAAGTCATTTAATTCCATTAAATTTTCTAATTCGCTTTTTAAATTTTCATACATCTTGATTTTTTTTTGAAGCATATTCATTTTGGAATATACCACAGAAGATTTCTGGGTGTCTTCCCAGAAATCTTCTTGTAACGTTTGACTTTCTAATTTGGTTAATTCTTCTTTTAAATTTACGATTTGTAATGTATTTTCTAATTCACAAAGACGATTTTGTAATTCAAAAATCAATCTTTTATTTTCTTCTAAATCAAGCATTTTGTAAAACTCCCTAATCTTTTATTATAGTACATTTTCACCAATTTGTCAACTTGACAAATTATCAAAAATATGCTTTTAATCAATTTTGGCATATTAGCAGATGATTATTTTTTTATTATTGCAATCATTTCTATTTTAGTTTTCTTCTTTTCCTTACTGATTTTTTCCACAACAATTCTTATATTTCTTACCACTTCCGGCATGGGCAAGGATCATTTCTTCCTACTTTTGGTCCTTGATTTACAACTGGTTGTGGCTTTGAATCAGATGGTCCACTTTGTGGAAGTCCTGTATTTTTGTCTAAATGAACCGTTTCTAGTGCTGAATGATCCAATCCTTCTGACGTGATTTCTACATTGGATTCTCTTTTTATCGTACGTTGATTGCGTACAATATGAAGCATGATTTTTGCTACTTCTAATTTGATTTGAAGGTTCATCTCATCAAACATTTCTCCACCTTCAAAACGATATTGAACAACTGGATCTTTTTGTCCATACGCACGAAGTCCAATTCCATTTTTCAATTCATCCATGCTATCTATGTGATCCATCCATTTTGCGTCAACGATTTTTAAGACAACAACTCTTTCTAATTCACGAATTGGTTCTCCAATTTCTTGTTCTTTTTTCTCATATAATGCGATTGCTTTTTCCTTTAATTCTGCTAAAATTTCAGCACAATCTAATTTTTCTTTTTCTAAACTATCTACTTTTTCCAAATTTAAAGAAGTTTGTATTTCGTTTAGGAAGGCATCTTTTTGAAGTGTTCCGTCTTCGATTTCTGGGGTATAGGTCGCTACAATTTCCTCACAGGCATCTTCAATCATACCAATGATATTTTCACGAATATTGGCTCCATCTAAAACTTTTTTTCTTTCTCCATAAATAATTTCTCTTTGTACATTCATGACATCGTCATAATTTAAAATATGTTTTCGGATTGAGAAGTTTTTGCCTTCGACTTTACTTTGTGCATTTTCGATGGATTTTGAAACAAGTTTTACCTCAATTGGCATATCTTCTGGAACATTTCCTTTATCAAAAATTTTAGTGATAATATCTCCACCAAATATTTTTAACAAATTGTCGTCTAACCCAAGATAGAAGCGACTTTCTCCTGGATCTCCTTGACGTCCACTACGACCACGAAGCTGATTGTCAATACGACGTGATTCGTGTCTTTCTGTACCTATGATTTTTAAACCACCAGCTGCGATTACCTTTTCTTTTTCTTCTTTGATTTGATTTTCATATTTTTCTGCTAGTTCTTTATATTTTTTTCTAGCTTCTAAAATTTCTTCATCTTCTGTTTCGTTAAACGCTGTTGATTGCTCGATTAATTCATCTGAATATTTTAGTTTTCGCATTTCTTGTTTTGCTAAATATTCACTATTTCCACCAAGAATAATATCAGTTCCACGACCTGCCATGTTGGTTGCAATGGTGATGGCTCCAAATTTACCAGCTTGTGCTATAATTTCTGCTTCTTTCTCGTGATTTTTCGCATTTAATACTTCATGTGGAAGTCCTGCTTTGTTTAAAAGTTTACTGATTTTTTCTGAATTTTCAATAGAAGTAGTACCTACTAAAACGGGTTGACCTTTTTCGTGGCTTTGTTTGATGTCTTCTACTACGGCATTAAATTTGGCTTTTTCGTTTTTGTAGATAATGTCAACTTGGTCCTTTCTAATCAATGGTTTGTTGGTTGGAATGGAAACAACGTCTAAGTTGTAAATTTCTTGAAATTCTTTTTCTTCGGTCATGGCAGTACCTGTCATACCAGATAATTTTTCATACATTCTGAAGTAATTTTGGAAGGTAATGGTTGCTAATGTTTTGGATTCGTCTGCAATTTTAACGCCTTCTTTTGCTTCAATTGCTTGATGCAAACCATTGTTGTATCTTCTTCCATACATGATACGTCCTGTGAATTCGTCTACAATTAAGACTTCTTTGTCTTTTACGATATAGTCAATGTCTTTTTTCATAATTCCATGTGCACGTAAGGCTTGATTGACATTATGAACCATTTCTGAATTTTCAATATCGTTGAAGTTTTCAACTCCAAAATATTCTTCTGCTTTTTGAATACCTTTCGCAGTTAGTGAAGCTGATTTTGCTTTTAAATCTACGATATAATCATATTTTTCATTATCTTCGATTTGTTCAAAATCTTTGACGTCTTCTTCAATGATGACTTTGGCTTCTAAACGGCGTACGAAACTGTCTGCTTTTTTGTATAAATCTGAAGATTTATCGGCTCTTCCTGAAATAATCAAAGGGGTACGCGCTTCGTCGATTAAAATACTATCAATTTCGTCCACAATCGCATAATTTAAAGGTCTTTGCACCATTTGTTCTTTGTTGATTACCATGTTATCTCTTAGATAATCAAATCCAAATTCATTGTTAGTACCATACGTAATGTCTGAATTGTATGCCTTGTGCTTGTCTTCTTCTGGCATTCTGCTGTAAATTAAGCCAACAGATAGTCCTAAAAATTTATAGACTTTTCCCATCCATTCACTATCTCTTTTTGCCAAATATTCATTTACTGTAACAATATGAACGCCTTTGCCAGTTAGTGCATTTAAGTAAGCTGGAAGAGTTGCTACTAAAGTTTTTCCTTCTCCTGTTTTCATTTCGGAAATTCTACCTTGATGTAAAATAATTCCACCGATTAATTGTACATCAAAATGACGCATTCCTAAAACTCTGTTGGATGCTTCTCTTACAACTGCAAAGGCTTCTGGTAGAATGTCGTCAAGCGACAAACCGCTCCGTTAATTTTTGTTTAAATTCTGCTGTTTTTCCTGCTAATTCTTTATCTGTTAATTTTTGCATTTCTGGTTCTAAGCTATTAATTTTTTCAACAATTGGCATGACCCTTTTTACTTCTTTTTCGCTATAGCTTTTAAATACTTTTGTTAAAAGTCCCATTATCTTTGCCTCCTAAATTCTCATATAATTCAAAAATATATCATTAATTGAGATAAAATGCAAGATGTATTTCATAAAAAGTGAAAATAAATTGAAATTTGACTTTACTTTTTATGTAAAATGATGTATAATATTTATGATACTTTATTAACTTAGCAAAAAAGGAGGCTTCGTATGAAGTATATTTCAAGAAGTCAGTAGTACTGTGCAAAAATTGATGAGTTTTTAAAAAATCCCGAAGAACAAAACTTCTCTATTGAGTTGTACACTAGCGAAGTAAAGCGGATTGAAAAAAAATATCCTCAATTGGAAGTTAAGGTTGGACCAAAGGTTATAACTTCTTCCACAGACCTGCGTCATGCTTGTTTCATTGTGAAAAAATGACGCGTAAATCAATGATATTTTATTGATTGAAAGAGAGTTTTGCCTAAAGCAAAACTCTTTTTCGTATTTTTTCTAAAACTTGATTTTAAAGGTCGGTATTCCGCTTGAATATGGTGCAATTTCATATTGATTGAAAAACACTGTGACTCCTTCTGCTACCATATAAAAGTTCTCTAATCGGAAATTTTCTTGCACTAACGCACAATAATTTTCAAAATAATAATTCTCTCCTTTTTCGATTTGCTCTGCAATTTGGCAATTAATTTCTTTTAAAATATCTATGATGTAATAAGGATTATTTGGAAATAACTCTTTTAAAATGATTTGCCTTCCTGTTTGCAAATTCCAATTTTGCCCTTCTCGTTTTGTATTTCCATGTGCTCCGCCTAAAAACATGTATTCATCGGTATATAAACTGATAACCGAATGATTTTGATAGGTTATTTCATAATCTAAAATAATTTCGTATACCATGACTGGATAATCATTTTCTTGATTATAATCATATAATTCTTTGGCTTCTTTGAAAAGTTCTGTTTCGCAATATTCTTGTAATTCAATTGCCTTGTTATAATTATATTCATTGAATTTTCTCATGCCATAACGATATCTGACTTTGGTTAATTGTGGATATTCTATTTTGTATTTTAAGATAACAGTATCGTTATAATACAATTCTTTTTCCAGAACACAATTTACAATTTCTCCCATAAAAAATCCTCCTTTAGAAGCATTATATGTTCTAAAAGAGATTTTTGCTCATGTTATATTTTAATTAGGATAATACTAATGATAATGAGTAGTCCTGCTATTAATTTTTTAAATAAATTATCTTTTTCATGAAAAAATAAATAGCCAATGATAACATTTAAAATAACTGTCAAGGCACAAAGTGGAGCAACTACTGTTACATTGCCAAGTTGATAAGCACGTAGTTGAGATAAAATGGAAAATGACCAAGTAATTCCTGTCACAATAATGGCTTTTTTATTTCCATTTTTCCATTCTTTTTGAAGGTCTGAAATTCTAATTTTTTCAAATAATGCAATTAAGATAGCTGGAATTCCCAACGTCATTGCAACATAAAAAGGTAAGTTGAAATGGTCAGAAATATTGACATCTAAAAAGAGTGCGATAGTAAAAGTCGTATTGGATAATATTCCTAATGTAATATATCTGTCAAGTTTGAAGTTTCCTTTTTTGAAAAATAGAAAAATATTGCTAAAAATAATGAGCATTGCACCAATAAACTTGGTAAGGATAAATTCTTCTTTTAAAAAAATTAAACCAGCAAAAATCATAAATGTGGTGGATAGTTGTTTTAACATGCTAAAAGTTGATGCTTCAATCCCACTTCTGACAGTAGTATTGACACGGTCTGTTATGGCATAGAAGATAATCGATAGTCCTAGAAAAATATAAACTTTGCTATCACTAGGAAGTTTCATTTCAAAAAAGGGGCAAAATAGTAAAATAAAAGCCGTTGCTAATAATTCAAGAAGTACAGTTAACGCTCCTGATTTTGTTAAGGTTTTTGTGGCTACTTTGTAAAATTGGGTAAAAATCGTTGCTAAAATTAAGTAGAAAAATATGTAGAGTATCCAGTTATTTAAAATATTCATTTTATATCTCCTTTTTATCTTTTTTTATTTTTACCAATGATACGTCTCATTCTTACTGATTTTAAATGCTCGAAAAATCTGTTCTAATAAAAACACGCGAATGAGTTGATGCGGAAATGTCATTTGGGAAAAACAAATAGTTTCGTTGGCTGTTTTTAGAAGTTTTTCTGTCATTCCAAGTGTTCCGCCAATGATAAAAGTAATGCTACTCTTCCCTGTCACAGAAATTTGCTCTATTTTTTTGGAAAATGCTTCAGATGACATCTCGGTTCCTTTTAAGTCTAAAGCGATTACGTAAGAATCCGTTTTTATCGCTTTTTCAATTTTGCAACTTTCTTTTTCCTTGATTTCTAAAATAATGCTATTATACAGCTTAGAAGGCAGTTTTTGATCTGCCAATTCTGTGATTTCTAAATGACAATATTTGGATAGTCGCTTAGCATATTCTGCCATTGCTTCTTTTAAATAGTTCTCTTTTATTTTTCCAACACAAACTAGATTGATATTTAACATTGTTTTCTCCTCATTTTCTATATTATACTGAATTTTATTAACAATTGTCAACCTTTTTTTCATATGATACAAACAGAATAATTTTGAAAATCTGGTATGAAATGAAAATGATTTGCGTATACTTGAAATAAGTATTGAAACTTAAAAGGAGGAATTAATATGCAACAATGCAAAAAAATATTGATTGTGTTTTTCATCATGATTTTTAGTTTTGTGCAAGTTTCGTTTTGCACTGAAAGTTATATATGGGACCCTTCTACTTTGGAGACAAGTGGCGAGGAGGCAACTGGAAATTTCTTGAATTTGGAGTCTGGAAGCGCAATTTTAATCGAACAAAATTCTGGTAAAGTTTTGTATGAACACAATAGCCACGAACAGCTTCGCCCTGCTAGTGTGACAAAGGTTATGAGTATTCTTTTGATTATGGAAGCTTTGGATAGTGGCAAAATTTCCCTTAATGATACGGTTCCTTGTTCTGAAAATGCTCGAAATATGGGTGGTTCACAGATTTGGCTTAATGAAACGGAAACCTTAACGGTCGATGAGATGTTAAAGGCAATTTGTGTGGTTTCTGCGAATGATTGTGTTGTAGCTATGTCAGAATTTATTGCTGGTTCTGAGGAAATTTTTGTGCAACAAATGAATGATAGAGCCAAAGAACTTGGGATGAATGATACGCATTTTGTTAATTGTCACGGAATTGATGAAGATGGTCATGTGACTTCAAGTTACGATATTTCAGTTATGTCGCGCGAACTTTTGACGAAACATCCTTCGATTACTAATTATACGACCATTTGGATGGATTCTTTGCGTGATGGAAAGTCGGAACTTACTAATACCAATAAATTGGTTAGAACGTATGAAGGTTGTACAGGATTAAAAACGGGTTCTACGAGTTTGGCCTTGTATAATTTGTCTGCTTCTGCTACACGTAATGATTTGTCACTGATTGCGGTTGTGATGAAGGGTCCTACTTCGCAAATTCGTTTTTCGGAAGCAAAAAAACTGCTGGATTATGGTTTTGCTAATTTTAGTTATACGAAAACTTCAACAGCTGGGGAATTTTTGCAGACGGCTGAAGTTCAAAAAGGAACTGTAAATAGTGTTAATTTGTGCTATGAAAGTGATTCTGGTGCCTTGATTAAGAATTCAGAAAATGGAAATATTACTTCTGAAGTAACTTTGAATGAATCTATTTCGGCACCAATTGCGACAGGCGATGTATTAGGAAGTGTTAATTTTTATTTAAATGATGAGCAAATCGCTTCAGTTAATCTTGTGGCAGAAAACAATGTTGATAAAGTGACTGTTATGAATTTATTCGGTATGATTACTGAATTTTGGTTGAATTTGTTTCGTTAATATTGAAAAATAATCGTTTTGGGGAAAAACGGTTATTTTTTTTTGAAAAGGTATGGACTTTTTTTGCATTTTTGTGTATGATAGATTAAATGTTTTAGTTAAGGGAGATTTAAAATGATGTTAAAATTTTCAAAAATAGCTATTTTATTCAGTATGGTATTTTTTCTATTTATCGGTATTGCAAATGCAGAAACAACGAACCTTTATAATAATATTGCAAATGAGAATACCTCTAATACTACCACAAATTCTACCGATGAAGAAGAAACAATTCAAAATGATACAACTAATGAGTCTGTATTAGAAGATGATTTGTTAGAGGACACAAATCAAACCTCTACCCCACCTAATATAAATTCCAATGCGCGAATTAATACAATTTCTTCGATTCCTGAAGCTAATTTGGGACTTAATAATGTGTTGTGTATTATCTTAATTGCACTTGGGATTTTGATTATTTTGCTGGCAATCGCGATTTTGATTCGTTTGAAGAAGTGATTTTTAGTTTGTTAAATTTTATGCTTTTTAACAAAACAAAGAGGTTAGGCGAAACTAACCTCTTTGTTTTGCTAGTCATTTAAAACTCTTGTACAGTTGATTAGGACAATGTTTATAAATTCATATCTGTTTTGTTGTTTTTTAAAATCCTCCGCTACCTTTTTTTTCCCTTCTTCAATAGCCGTATACCTCAATTCTTCTTCGCTACTCGTAACTTCAATTCCACAAATTGCTTTTTCACCATTGTTAATCAAACAATAAAAAGTCAAAAAGAAAACATATTTCTTTTTCATTTGAATACCTCCTATTCAATTGTTCTGGAGGCTACATAGCATTGCCTCCAGAAAACGTTTTTGTAAACATTATTTTCTAAAAGCATCGCTATGTCATGTCGTTTAGATAATTTTATTGTATCATATTTACATAAAATTGTAAAGCTTTATTTTATTAAAAAATAGTGATTTTAAATTCCCCCTACTTTGATTAATAAACAAAAAATCGCAAAAAAGCAGAATATATAATAATGTTTATGAACAAACTTTAAGAAAACACATTGTAGAAACTGATAAACAAGCTAAAAGAAAATTTGAAATACTTATGAAACAAATGCTAGAAAGAAATCCCATTGATGAAAACCTGAAAAATACTGATCTTATATTAAAAATTTTCCATATCCCTTTGTTATCAATCGTTCCCCAGTCTTTAGAAACATCGTTCCCCAGTTTACACCAAAATTCCCCAATTGTTCCCCAAAACAGATGATTTTTTATAAATCTCTTAAGTCCAGTAATATAAATAAAAACCAAGTCTTTTAGGCTTAGTTTCGTTGGAGCCAATAAGCGGAATCGAACCGCTGACCTACAGGTTACGAATCTGTTGCTCTACCAACTGAGCTATATTGGCATTTGTTTTTCAATAATTGCTATCTTTTTTATTATAACTGATAATCAGGGATTTTGTCAATCTTAAATTCACAAAATTTTGTATCTAATTTAAAAAATCCGTTGTAAAATATAAAAATTCATTTTGAATTTAAGTTAGGGTCAATTTAAAATCGACCCCCCTTATATTGTGTTTACAAAATTCCACTGCTTTTTATATAATCTACAATTCTTTTAATTTCACTTGCCATCGTATCTTGATATTCTGGTTCTGTTTGATCGTATGATTTGTCATAACCATAGCGATTTAAAAAACGATATGTATCAATTTCGATTAACTCTTTTTTACTGATTTTTCTGGAAGCTAATGGAAGATTTTTGCCAGTTTTTTGGTCAATGATGCTCATAACTTTGCTGTCAATAATGACAAAATTTTTCTTTAAAATATCTCTTATTTTTCTTAGATTACTAACTTCTTCTGCTACCAATTCGTCGTCTTCATTTTCACGAATAAACATTTCAATTTCTGCAATTAATTCATGAATACTGTAATTATACGCCAATGGCATTTTCGCTTTAAATGTCTTTTTTATCGCTGTTTGTCTTACATGAATCTGGTCAAGCATAGTTTGGTCTAACTTATTTCTGCCTGTAAATTTACCAAAGAATTTCTTGATGTTGCTTTTTTCTTCTATAATATCCAAATCATCGGTTAATTTCTTTAATTCTGCTTCGCAACGAATATTTTTAATCGTTTCTGCAATTTCTTTTTTTAGTTCATTTTCTTCTATAATATTCATTTCGTCAAATCGCGTAATCCTCTTACCGACACCAGCTTTGGCATTGTTTAAATAATTTAACAAAATGCTGACTTGTAAATTGGTTTTTGAAATTTTTCCTAATTCTTCTTCATTTTTTGAAGAAAGCGTATCAATTTTTGTGGCAATTGCACGCACTAAAGAATCCAATTCTTCTGCATAATTTCTCATTTCAAAAGCATTATTTAAAGCCTTATAATTTGAATCCATTGCTTCTGCAATTCTTGCATGATTTTGCTGTTTTGAAATTAAATTTTTGATATTGGTAAGCAAAGTTCCCACAACTGCAACATTTTCCAAACATTCTGATTTGACAGCGTCTACGGCAGGATCACCCGAAGAAACAAATTGGATTTCTTCTTTGCTGGCACGCTCTTGTGTTTGTTGCTCTTCCCCATTTTGCTTGCTATTTTGGGATTGCATTTGTGCAAATTCACTTTTTAAATAGGTTATAATATCATTTTTCCATTCTTCAATTTGTTTGATGTGTTTCATTCGCTTTTTAAAAGTCTGGGAAACGGTATCTTTTAAGGAAATTAGTTCAGTATTAATTCTGGCAATGTCGTCTAAATCGCTTTGCTTTTCTTCTTCGGTAGTATCTTTTTCATAATTTTCTTGTTCAATTCTAAAATTGTGTTTAGCAATTAATTGCTCCAATTTTCTGATATTTTCATAATGAACTGCATTTTCATCATCTAATTCCATACAGATTTTTATTTTTTCACACATTAAAGTTGTATTCTCTAAGATATTTTCATATAATTCTTCTTGCCTTTTTGGGTGCAAAACTTCTAATTTTTCTTGTTGTAAAATAAGCTGATATGTTTTATAATCGGACGACTCTTCATTATCAGAAATCTCCTGTAAAGTGATTATTTTAGCAAAAGGAGCAAATAACACTTTGTTTTCTAATTCTAGATAAGGAATTTCTTCATTGCCTTTGATTTGCAAGAGCACAGCTCTACTATGGTCTTGTGGCAAATCACTTTTTGCTTTTTCTTCTGTTGCGAAAAACAAAAACTCGCTGATTTTTAATTTATTTTTGAGACGTTCAAGTTCAGCAATATGTGTACCTCTGTAAAAAACTTGATCTTGACTGGAAACATTTGATAAATTTTTTATCATTGCTTCATAAATTTCTTTGATTTTTTGAAGGTCGTCTGCAATCATTTTTTTGGTACGTTTTATGTTTTTTTCTTGTAATAAAAATAGTTCGACATCATCACATAATAATTGGTTCATTCTAAGGAAATCGTCTTGTGTATCATTTTCAATTATGGCTAATTTTTCTTTCGTTAATTCAATTTTCATGATAAAAAATCCTCCTTACCTTTCTTTGCCCTTTACTATTTTTCAAAATGACTTGCCATTTTGGAAAACTTTTTTAGTTTTTCTTGTGCTAAATAGTTGATTGAGCCATTTGGGAAATTGCCATTTCTATCTTTTTTTCCTGCTGGTACACCAGTTAATATTTCAATTCCTTCATCTATTGTTGCGCAAGCATAGACATGAAATTTTCCATGTTTGACAGAATCAATAATATCATCTGATAAGTGTAAATTTCGAACATTCTGCTTTGGAATAATTACTCCTTGTTCACCATTAAAACCTCTCATTTTGCAAATTTGATAAAAACCTTCAATTTTTTCATTGACTCCACCAATTGGTTGAAGTTCTCCTTTTTGATTAACAGAACCTGTAACAGCAAGAGATTGATTAATCGGAATTCCAGATAAACTTGATAAGATTGCATATGCTTCTGTACTCGAAGCACTATCACCATCTACACCACCATATAATTGTTCAAAACAAATACTTCCTGTAAGCGATAATGGCATTTCTTGTGCAAATTGTTCCCCTAAATAACCACCCAAAATCAACACACCTTTTGAGTGCGAAGAACCAGACATTTCAACTTCTCGCTCAATATTTACAATTCCGCTTTTTCCCATATAAGTATTGGCTGTGATTTTAGCTGGCTTTCCAAACGAATAATCTCCAATTGTAATTACTGTCAAACCGTTGATTTGTCCTACTTTATAACCTTGTGTTTCAATTAATAATGTTTCTTCTTGAATCATTTGAATGTATTTTGCATCGTATTTTTTAATTCGGTTGGCACGCTCATCTAATGCTTTTTGAACATGTTCTTTGGTCACAATTTTGGATTTACTAAGTTTTGCCCAAGTAGAGGCTTCACCGATAATTTGACCTATTTCACTAAATTGCGTAGAAATTTTGGTTTTGTCTCCTGATAATTTTGAGGCAAATTCAACTACTTTTGCGGTCGCTTCTTTGTCTAAATCTAATAAATTTTCTTGTTCACAAAAACTTTTAATAAATTTGGATACTTTTATAATATTTTCAGTTGTTTTAGGCGCCGATTCTTCAAATTCTACTTTGATTTTGAATAATTTTTTGAAATCATCATCCATTGTAAGAAGCGTATGATACATGTTGCTACTTCCTATTAGTAAAACTTTTAAATCTAGTTTTATTGGCTCTGGCTTTAAGGAAATTAAAACCATAGAATTTCGTTGTTCTGCTACATTTTCAATTGCCAATTCTTTGACTCTTAACGCTTTTTTCAAAGCTTCATAACAAGCTGGATTGGCAATCAAATCCTTGATTTGGAATAAAATGTAACCACCATTTGCTTCATGTAATAAGCCTGGTTTTAGCATCATATAATCTGTTTTTAGCATACCATAGTGATTTTCGTATTCCAATCTTCCAAAAATATTGTTATACGAATAATTAGTGTCCATAATCACTGGCGCGCCTTCGCATTTTGAATTATCCACAAATAAATTAACACGATAATTCAGCCAAGGTTCTCTTAACATTTGATTAGCTTGTGGCGCATTTTGTTGTTCAGCTTGTTTTTCATCGGTATCTGGTGCTAAAAAACACTCAATATTTTTTAAAATATCCTTTTTGACGCCATCTAAATAGTTACTGATTTTTTTATTTCTTTTATAATTTGACTTTAATGCATTAATTTGCATGTTAACTGTCATTAAGGCAACATTGGATTGCCATGTTTCAATTTTTTTCTCGGATTCTCGCTCAATTCCTTTGATGTCAGATAAAGCCGAAAAAATCAATTCTTGCACCTGAGCTGATTTTTCTTCGTATTGGATTTTGATTTCTTGTGGTAATTTTTCAAATTCTTCTTCGGCAATTGTTTTTCCTTCATACATTGGCATCATGTAAATGCCATTATCTGTTGATTTGATTTGGAAACCTTGTTTCATGGTTTTATCGTTTAATTTTTTTAGTAAATTTTCTCTTTTATCATCAAATTCTTGTTTTATAATTTGTTTTTCTTTTTCAAATTCATCATTGTTAAAAGTTTTTTTAATATCTTTTCTAATATCTTTTACAAAACTTTCCATATTTTCCTTGAAAACCTTACCTTGTCCTGCTGGAAAAGAAATCGCAACTGGCTCATTTGGGTCTTCAAAATTATAAATATAACACCAATCATTTGGCACTTTTTCTTTAACGGCTTTTTGCTCCAAATAGCGCTTGGTATACATTGTTTTTCCAACGCCAGATGGTCCTTCCAAATATAAATTATAGCCTTTTACATCAATATCAATCCCAAATTCTAATGCTTTTAAACCTCTATCTTGACCATAAATTAAATCAGAAGTGTCTTCAATTTCTTTGGTTGTTTCAAATCCAAACATATTTGGATTGCAAATATCTTTCAAATCTTTTGGTAATAGTTCGTTTTCACTTATTCTTCTCATTCGTATTTCCCCCAATATTTTAATCTTTCCACAACATTTTATAGTAAAGTATAATTTTTTTCAATCATTTTTTACAAATTCTTTATTTTTTTTACCATGATGATGGCATCTTGATTTTGTCCATAATAATTTTTGCGTCTGCCACTTTCCAAAAATTCTGCTTTTTCATAGAGTTTTCTAGCAATTTCATTTGTTTGATTTACCTCTAAAAATATTTCTTCAATCTCGTTATTTTTGGCAATTTCTATTAGTTTCTCTAAAAGTAAATTTCCTATTCCATTTCCTCGTTCGGATTTTTTGGTGACAAGATTCATGATTTCCATTTCTGCAAAATTTATCATACAGCCTGCAAAACCTACGATATTTTCATTTTTTTTCGCTACTATATAAATTTTATTTTTTTGCATGAATTCAGATTTTAATAAATTAGGATGCCAAAAATCGTCAAAATCAGAAAGCAAGTTATTTTCAATTTGTGAAAAATCGTTTAATGTCATTTTTTTTATTTCTATTTTTTTCATATTATTTTTCCTTATTTTTCATTCTTTCTGCTTGCGATTTTCTCAAATAAACAGGAAGAATGGTATCTGCATTTTGCATTTCATTTTTTAAGTATTTTTGATAAGCAATTTTGCCTGCGCATGACGCTTTTTGTTCATTTTTTTCCGCAAATTCTACATTAACAAGCGTGCTACGGATTAATTTTTCATGTAATAATGCTCCATCTCCAATGCAAATTGGATTTTCATATTTTTTCAAAATAGGAAGAATATTTTCGATATCGTCTGCCATAAATTCTTCTTTTTTTTCATATTTTTCACCAAAAACACCACAATAGACTTGATTATTTCGTGCATCAATTAAAGCGATTTTTACTTTTTCCGATTCATCACTTCTTGCTAGGGTTTCTAATGATGTAACACCTATAACTGGAATTCTAACCACTTCTGCTATTGCCTTGATAGTTGCTATTCCAATGCGAATTCCTGTAAACGAACCTGGTCCTGTGGAACAAGAAAGTAAATCGATATTTTCTAATGTTAGATTATTTTTATCTAAAATTTCAGCCATAATTGGCATTAAATTTTCGGAATGTGTGTGTCCATTATGTAAATTGATTTCATCGATGATTTGCTCTTCCTCTAAAATGGCAACACTACATATTTTGCTGGCTGTATCTATTGCTAAAATTTTCATAAAATCTCCTTTTGAATATTTTTATTAATATATCATATTTTAAAAAAAATGTATATAAAATATGGAAAAATTTGTTAAAATATAATAGAATAATCTTATAGAAAGATAAAAACCACATCACATTTTGAATTTATGTGATGTAGTTTTTTCTATTTAAGTATTTTCTATCATTTCAAATCTCATTTATTTTTATGATACGTTTATTTTCATCCTCTAAACTTCTGGAAAAAGAAATTTTTGTATACTGTTTTGGCAAAACGTCTTCTATGATTTCGCCCCATTCGATGATGCAAACTCCTTTTTCAAAATATTCTTCTCCACCAATTGCCAAAAATTCATCAATCCCATTTAAACGATATACATCAAAATGATAAATGGGGAAATTTTGTGTTTGATATTCATTTACAATGGTAAAAGTTGGGCTAGATATTTCATTTTGCAAACCGAAAAAACTTAAAATTCCTTCGGTTAATTTTGTTTTTCCAGAGCCTAACTCTCCTGTTAGAACAAGAACATTTCCGATTTGCAAGTGCTTGGCTATCTTTTTTCCGAGTAACAAAGTTTGTTTTTCTGAATTTACGATTATTTCTTGCATATAATTTATCCTTTTTTGTTTTGATTTGTTTATATTTTATTGAAAATTAGTTTTTTATGTAATTTCAAATTAAATTTTATCTACACCATAAAAATTTTTCATTTCCTGTTTCCACTACTGTTTAAGTATTACAATTTTCAAAAGCATACATAATTATTGGTTCGCTCCCTAACGAAACACATATTAGCAAAATACTACTCCCTATCTGGAACATTTTAGCCGATTTATTTAAACTTAGTTTAACATACCATACTTGATTTTGCAATACCTAAACAAAAAAATTTACAAAAGTAGAAAATACCTAATATCTTCGGCTTTCATAATCGCCTACGTATCATGGGGTATATTAATAAAAAACGAAGATAATAGTAGATAATAATCATACAAAAACGTCCTTTATATGTTATAATATAAAGGACATTTCTGTTGAAATTATTCAATTACTTGGTTTTAGCAACCAAAATCAATTACAACTTTTACGCTGAAATTGTTAAAATTGCCGGATTTACCACGCCATCGCCTTCATGACCATACTTTGAGTTATGCTGCACTCTCAATTCTTCGCCATATTTCCAAACTGAAGACAAAATATTAACTGCACATCCATACATGAAACCAGTTATCCCATTTATATCAGCAAAATGAGAACTCATATCCCATACATCGGACACTTTCTTGTCATGTTTAGCCATCAGGTATTCCATGTACTGCGCCCATAATATAGCATACTCTATCACTCCATTGCTGTAGTCGTCTTTGGAGTTAATGGCTTTGCAGTTTTCCCATTCCGCCTGTTTCTTTTTATCCACAATGGTAAAGTCTGCCTTCTTTTGGAAGTCTCTGACTTTCTGAACAACCGCCTTTTTCCTGCAATCCTTTTTAAGGGATTTTGCATGATCTCGAACGTATTCCGGTGAATTGTAATACTCCTGCCGTTATTTTTCCCATAAACCATCAGACATATCACAACTTCTATAGAATAGTTGCAGTATTCTGTCAGCATTCTGCTCATCCATTGTAATTGCAAACTGGTTAAATTCTACTTCTACAGCCTTTACTCCATACAGGTTAGAATATGGAATAAAGAATTTTCTTAAGTTTGCAACAAAATGCTCAATACAACTGCCAACCATACACTCCACAGTTACAATCCCATCTTTTATAGATGAAATTTTTATGCCGTCTCTTGTATAAGTCTTTCTGAAATATAAACCTTTTCCCCACTCGAAAATCCGGTTAAAGCGAAAAGAATTAGTAAAAATCTCATACCGCATATCTCGTTGTTTGTCAGAGTCTTTGAGTGGAGTACATTTCTGACAAGTTTCAGTGTTAACAGAAACATCGTTGTTGCCTTTCTTGTAGTCAGGCATGGACATCGCTTTCATAAGCATACAGATAATATCTTTTCTGCCGTTGCTTTTTCTAACCTGCAAACAAATATTACGATAATCCAGAATTACAGCATCCAAATTTGAAAAATTGCTTTTGCTTGAAAACATTCCGGATATAATTTCCGCAACTCTGGAAATGCTTTCCGTATAGTCAATTGCAATCTCCATAATCCCATCTGCATATGATGTCGCTTTTACATCTGTCTTTGTCCAGTAGCTTCCGATGTTAGGCTTAAGAACAGCGGCTTTAAAAACAAAACCTCCATCTGCTGCAACGCCCCCAAAATTAATCCATGTTACCTCTTTCCGTCCTTTTCTTTTCATGATAAATTCTCCTTTCGATAGGTTATAATTGTACTTTTTATGCAATTCTAATTTCGATTTGCATAGTTAAAAGTTACTTAATTATATTGTATCATTGTTTACATAAAATGTCAAGTTTTCTAAATATTAATTAATTTGAGTATGATTAATTTATGATAATATCTTAAGTAGTAACTTTAAAAAATGCCCTTTTATGCCGAGAAAACTTATTAGCATTGAGTAATCCTTTGGTATGCTTTTGCGGAGCAAAGCAATAATTTCACTGGCTTTGGCAAAAACAGTTTTCCAAAGGATTGGAGGTTCAATGTCAATTACGAAAATTGTATAAAAAAGCAACTCTTACGAAGATGGTCATTTTATAAATTTTCTTCATTGACAATATATTGCTGTATCGCCACAAAGCTAATAGTGGCTTTTTTGGTTTCTATTTTTTAGATTTTTCAACGTAATTTTCATTTCAACGTAGTTTTATGAACTTTTTAATAATTTTTAATAAAAAATTTACAAAAAATAAAAGGCTCTATCTCTTTATTTTAAAGCCTTTTAATCATTTATAAAATTGAATATATTGGAGCAGCTAGTCAGAAATGTAAATTTTTCCCAGCCTACTCGCAAGCTTATTATATCATATTGAAAATTAGTTTTCAATGTGATTTCAAATTAATTTTTAACAATAAAATTTGATTTCATCTGTTCCATAGGTTGTCTTCCATTTTGAGATGATTTGAAAATAATACAAAGAAATAACATCTAGCAAATCATTTAACTCATTTTTAGGAATTCTACTATTGTTATTTGCAATAATGCAACCACCTGCTTTGGTTAACCATACTTTTGTTGAATTTTCAGTTGGTCTTCCTTTTGAAATATGAACATGAATTGGCTCAGAATTTTCATTTGACCAAAAATAAATTTTATAACCGCTTTATTTCAAGAATACTAGGCAATCTGAATACCCCCTTCTCTTGACCATTTAAAAAAAAGATGCGCCCCTCTTTCAACAATTTCCTTAAAACCATTTATTTCTTCTTGTGAAAAATTTCCATCTCTTTCAACAATATCATAACTTGGTAATTCAAAAACCACAGTATCAAATCCATTATCTGTTGGTCTTTCAAAAGAAACTCTAATATACTCATCACCATTTTCTTTTTTTCGAATATCCGAAAAAACAACTAATGTTTCATCTGGATATTTTACAAATTCATATACCATTATAATTTCTCTCCTATTTATATATCCTTAATGCAATTTAGCAAAGCCAAGCAAGCATACATAATATTGAGTGGAGCGGGTAACGGGAATCGAACCCGTACTATCAGGTCGGAAGCATGACATTCTACCATTAAATTATACCCGCAAATATTTCAAATCTCTTTTTATTATACAATAATAAATTTTATATTGCAAGGCTTATTTTACTTTTTCAATACTTTCACAATAATTCCCACTAAAAATATTAAAATTAATCCCAACATCTCTAACTCATACTCTTTTTCTACAGGAACATTATTTTCCTGCTTCTCTTCCAAAACAGCTTTTTCATTCTCCCAAATTCCCTTTTTCTCACCTTTAGCAACCTGTTCTGCCTCCTGTAAAACTCCTGCATAATCATAATTATCTTGCAACATATACGTTTTGGCCAATCCATTTTTCAGCAATTCCTCTTGAAGCAAAACATCATCTACCCAAATCCAAGCCAAATGTCTTTCATATTTATCCATTTTTGAAGCATGCGTATCATATTGTAATTCAATTTTGCTCGCATTTTTTAGACTTTTTTCTGTAAAATCGCTTGC
Source organism: uncultured Clostridium sp. (assembly GCA_947648495.1). GTDB lineage: Bacteria > Bacillota > Clostridia > TANB77 > CAG-508 > Scatovivens. The sequence continues at coordinate 69,472 of CANSOA010000001.1, read as the reverse complement.
TTCTTTGCCAAAAGGCTCCTCTTCTTTCGTTGGATGCACCGTTTCTGGCGTATCTATTCCTAAAAATCGAACCGTTATTTTTTGACTATTTAAGTCAAATTTAGCTGTATCGCCATCTACTTTTTCAGAAAATTGAACTTGCATTTTTTCTGATTTTTCAGAATGTTCAAGATTTATTTTTTTCAAATTTTCATCATAATAAACTGCCGACTTTACAATTTCCCATTTTTGTTTTTCCTCATTCCACTGAACCTCATGATAATGACGTTTTCCTTCCTGTTTATGATACCCATAAAAAACGCCATTTTGTTCCATAATTTTATCCGAATTTTTATCTTTCCAGCCAGTAATATTTCCCCCATGAGCCTGAACTCTAGGATACATAAACATTAGTATTAAAATCATAAAAATTATTATTTTATGTATTTTCTTCATTTGTTTCCTCTTTCTATCCTTTTTCTATTATCACAACAAAACAATTCTACTCTTTAAACATTCTCGCCAACTTTTCTCCTACCTCATATCCTTTTTGGTAAAACTCCTCAATCGACATCTTCAAATAATCACAACGATAACAAAGCTCCAATGTAACTGGACCTTGATAATTACTTTCTTTTAATTTAGAAACCACATGTTTCCAATCAATATCCCCATCAAATGGCGTCAAATGTAAATCATCGGATTTGTCATTATCATGCAAATGAACCGCAAAAAAACGATTTTTAAATAATTCATAACTAAATTTATCATCGTAAAACGCGTGGCAATGTCCTGCATCGTAGCAAACACCAATATTATCATTATCCAAATTAGTTAGCACATATTCCAAATAGCCCCAAGTTTTCGTATTTTCAAACGCAACTTGAATTCCTAATTCTTTAGCATAATCCACAATTTCCTTAACTCTATGTAATCCAATTTCATTATACATTGGCTCCAAATCCTTGCTAATCAAATGCAAAATCACCAAAGAAATGTTATTTTCCTTGCAAGCTTTTAAATCCTCTTTATACCTTTGAACTAAACTTGCCCCTATCTCGTTTTCCTTCCAAATTTCATTAATATTTTGATAACCCAAATGCGCAAAAACTACATTTAATCCCAAACTTCTTGCATAATCCAACTGTTCTTTTTGACTACATTCCCAATTTTTATTGTACCACTGAATAAAAACGTTTCTAAAACCTGCTTTTTTAATCGCGTCAATCGTTTGAATTGGTGTCACATTTTGGTTATCATTTTGAATACAAACTGCAATTTCTCTCATAAAATTTCTCCTATTCTACTTCTATTGTTTCTTCATTTTCTAAAATTTCATATTCGACCTCTTGTTTTTCAAACATTTCCTCTACAAACCCAAAATCTACTGGATACTTTGGACTGTCTGCATGCAACGGTATGACTAATTTAGCCTTTGCTTCTTTTGCAAATAAAGACGCTTCAAATGCTCCCATTGTCACGCCAAAATCAGAAATAGGAACACATAAAATATCGCACCTATATTCATTTTGGAAACAAATCGTATCACTCGTTATATAGATTCTATTTTGCCCATCGTCTAAAATATAGCCAATATTTTCAATCACTTTTGCACCTGTTTTCATTGGTGGAATATAGCCATGCTCGGCATGCACGACTTCAATTTTAATATCGCCCACTTCAAATGTATCACCTTCTTTTACAACATGTATCCTTAAAGTTGGATGAGCGTTTTTAACCTCATTGCTTGAATATATTTTTATGGTTTCATCCAATTTTTCTAACACTTCTGTATAACAATGGTCCCCATGTTTATGTGTAATCAAAATCACATCAACTCCATTCCAGATTTCAAAATATTCTTCCTTATATTTTAAATTTCCAGGATCTACCAAAACCTTTTTTCCTTTTGTTTCAATCAACAAACAACTTTGTGGAAATTTTGTAATTTTCATAAAATTTTTCCTCCTTTATTTATTTTTTTGAACCATTAGCATTCCTTAATTGTTCGATTTTACTATTTCTTCCAAATTATGCGATGTCAATTTGAAGTTTTCTAAAGAACTTCCTTCAAAAATATATGGCTCACAATTTTTTATTTTCAATTGAAAAATTTTCTCTTTTGGTTCTAATTTTAATATTCCTAAAAACATACATCGTATCGTACAATAATGCGAAAAAATTCCTATTGAATCATTTTTTTGAAAATCTAAACTTTTTAAAAATTCCATGACACGTTTTACAACATCTGTATAATTTTCGCCTTCTGGTGCTTTTTGGGTAAAACTATCTTTAAAATCCATGTAATCTGGATTTGTGTAATACTTTTGGTATTTGGGATTTTGCATAATTTCTTGCTTGGTTTTTCCTTCAAAAACACCCAGACTTCTTTCTCTCAAATTCGGAATAATCATATATTCAAAATTAGGTTTTGCCAATTTGGCTGTATCAATTGCTCTTTGCAAATTAGAAACATATACTTTATTTATATGTTTTACCTCTTCATTTTCAGCCAATTTTTTTGCTGAATTGATTCCATTTTGATTCAAACCAGCGAATTCATTATTCAAACAACCAATACACAATTTCAAACCATTTATCATTGCCAAATTAGCTCTCGTTTCGCCATGTCTTATCAATACAATTTTCAAACTTTTCTCCTTTTTGAACGATTAAGAAATCCTTAACCGTTTCAAATTTCCCTTTATCTACTCATAAATGGTCTTAAAAATATACAGCCCATCTTCTTCATAAAGTTTTTCAAAATTCATCTCGTAGCCACGCTCATTAATATCATTTTTGACAACAATATAATCAATTCCGAAGTTTTTCTAAATCATGATAATTTAGCCAAATTACTATATTATCTGGTGCTGGAAGTTGGATGTGTGTTTCTTCATCAGTTATATTGACGTTCATGTGTTCGTAACGATTATAGGCTTGTTTTTGTGCCTGCGCATTTTCTCCAAGCAATAACTCAAATAATTCTAAATTCGGATATACATTGGTCGAATCAATGGTGCGTAGACCGTTTGCAACCATATAATTATTCAGATAAATACCTGTGTCGTCACCAAGCCATAGTGCATCTGGATTTTGGTCCCTAATTTCGGCAAATTTTGAGCAAATCGGCTTTTTGTAAATCACATCTGTTGTACGAATTACTGGATTGACAGCTATTCCAGTTACCAAACTAATAAACATAAGTACATATAACGTACCATTTTTGATTTTTTCTTTGTCCATATTGAAAATTCCAAAAATGGCAATTCCAAATAAAATTGTAGAAATCATAATTTTAAACCAACCGAAATATCCTGATAAACTACACGTTTCTACCGCTTGATATAGCATATAAGTTGTTGCCAAAACTGGTAAAATATAGGCTATTATACTCGGAAACCATTTGGTTTGCTTTTCCATAGCGCCAAATAAATAGATGAGCATATAAATTTGTATCGTCCCTAAAGCAATTGTTGCACGTGGTGTAGTTGTCATGGACATAAGTGAGCATTTTGCCAAAATTTCTGGGAAACCCCATTTGCACCAAATTGTCAAAAATATACTAATGATAAGTGTTGGAAGGAAGAATTTTAAGTGTTTTTTGTCTTTTCGATTGAATAAAATAAACACAATCGAAAGCAAGATTGGTAGTGGATAAAATGACAACATGCTGGATGCTTCACATGGATTTGGACAATATTTATAGGCAAAAAACAAATTGTAAAAATACGCATATAAAATTTTCGCACCGCCTCCGACTTCACGTCTTTCACCTGGATAATCCGTGTTCATGATGGCTGAAATTGTGTCACCTGATAGACTAAACCAACGAACTAATAATCCTCCTATACATAAAAATGTTATGCCAATGACCAGACAATCATGAATATTAATTTTGTAGCCATTTTTGAAATTTTTTATCATCATCCAAATAAAAATGGCTAAAAATACATAGGCAAATGAGACTTGCCATGCTGGATATAAAATAAAAATGTACGAAGTAATGGCAATGATTTCACCAAAAGCACATAAATATTTAATTGGTTTTTTATCGGTTGTTATGAATTTATTTAGAAGTAGTAAAATAATTTGTCCCCAAATTAAGGTGTCCATGCAATACCACCATTGTGTGGCTGCGGAAAATGTTATCATAAGCATGCCACAAAGGGAAATTTTTTTCTTTTTGTTGGTTAAAAGCATGCATATTTCAAATGAGCCTAGCATCATGGCAATTAGACGAATGTACCAATAAAAACTTAGTCCGTAGTCATTACCTAATAATAAAAACATGATTTGAAATGGTTTTCCCAACATTAAAATGTCTTTGACTGGACTGTTTACTAAGGTAAACATATCCGTTTTTGTGCCTCGTAATTCATCGTCAAAATATTGAAATTGGTCATTTCCTATGCCTTGTGATAAAATGTACATGGTGGAAGTTGCCCATTCGTCGGTTCGAACCATTCTGGCAAAGCCTAGTAATGGATGAAAACGGTTGTCGTCTGACCCAGTTTGGAATTGGTCATTGAAATTAACAATGGATGAGCCAGATAGTTTGAATAGCATGACAAATAGAAGAAATCCGAGCGGCTAATTTGTATCTTTGTTTGTAAATGAATTCGTATAAATCGCTTAATTTTAATACAAAATGAAAACCCAAAAAACCAAAAATGATTGTCATAATTAACATTCTAGTTTTGGAATCGTAACTGTTGTCAATGTATTTTGTGTAAAAAGCGTATTCAAAAATGACAGATGCAACAAGTGCTAATATAGCAACAAGGCATAATTTGATTTTGGTGTAATTTTTTTTGTTTAAAAAGTTTTTTAGTAAATCCAATTTTTTATCTCCTTTTTCTTTTATTCTTGGTTTTCTATCTAAAAGTTAAACATACACACCAGTTATTGATAACCATGAAAACTGCTGAAATTATGAGTACATTTGAAATTGTTTTTAACTCAGTTTGTTTTTTTCCATCTAATAATAAAATAGATACAATTATCATGCAAATAATCATTAAAAATTGCGATCTAACGCCTGAAACGAAGACTGATACAACAAACCCCATGATAAATTTTGAGCAAAGGCCTGCACTGATTGTTAAAAATGCAATCATACTTTTTTGGGTGTGCCCAAATGCAATATAAACAGACAAAATCAAACAGCCAATGTTCATAATACTTAAGAAGAATGGAAGATAAGTTACAATTTGGTCAAAATTTCCAAAATGAATTAAGATTGCCTCTTCTTCCCCAAAAAGTAAAAATGCTATTCGTAGTTTTTCCAAGATTAGATAAGTAATATTTCCACCTACGTTGAAAGCAATTCCCATGAAAATTGGAAATATCGCAATTACTTTGTAAAAAATAGATGTGTGTTTTTTCCAAATCTGAATAGCTAATAAAATGGTAAAAACTGTATAAATTGGATGAAAACGGATGATGAATTCTTGTAATAAAGCTCCTATTCCAATGGCAGTTTTATCAATTATATTTAGCATTTTATAATCGACAAAATGCATTTTTATTTCACTTTCTGTTCGATTGGCATTTCCCGGAGATTTCAAAATATATACGATATTTAAAATTGAAATCAATAACATCACAATAATCAATGGATTGATTTTCTTTTTTGCAATCAAGTATATGGTAAATAAGATATAGATCGTCGCTAGCACAATAGCAACTTGTTCTACATTTTCAGCAAACATTAACATACCTAAATAAATTGGAATTTCAAAAAATTTCACTTTTCCTCCATCGATGCATTTTCGAATTGGAATTAAGCAAAGAATTCCAAAGGTGGTTGGCCATAAATAATTTAGAGATGTGGCGGTCCAACCCGCTGTTCCTAGCATAATTTGTGGAATTAATAAAATCAATGATACAATAATGGAATACATGATTTTTCGATTTTCGTTTTTTCTAACAAATACACGATAAATTCCAAATGCTAATAATACATAAATCACAGGTTCTGCGATTTTCCATAACCACCAATAATCTCTGACGAATAAAATCAAAACAAGTTCGATGATATTTCGAGAAGTCCAATTCCAAAATCTCCATTCCATAAACCATAATAATCTTGCAATTCCTGTTATATTGGCAAAATCGGAAAAATATAAATCGTCTCGAATAAACTGTTTTGAAAGCGTCAAAATGAGCATGACAAAAAATAAAATAACCAAAGGAATTTTATCAGATTTTACTAATTTCTTCAATTTATTCATTCTTTGCATCACCTACTTTCTTTCCTGTTTGAATTAAAATTTTATTTTCGTTACATAAATTAAAAATCTCAATTTCTGCTTCATCTGAAACTTTGTGATTTGGAATTAAGGTATAAAATTTCTGTTCTTCTTGTAATTCTGTTTTATAAATTTTTCGTTCTCCACCGTGCGTTTAATCCAATGTATAATTCATAGTTTTCCAAATTTGTCATATAGTTTCCTTCTATTTTTAAATATTTTTCATTTTGCGTAATAGAAGTAATTGCAAGTTCTGCATTTTCTATTTCTTGTGTTTCTAATTCATCTATATTCAAAGAAATATTTCTAGTTTGATTGAAATATATGCACACACAAAACAAAATCGCAATTGCAAAGGTTAAACAAAATCCGATTCCTACGATAATCGATTTTGCACTTTCCTCCTTTTCTTTTTCTTTCATTTTCTCATTCCTTTCTCTTTTTACCATTTGATATCAATTTTCAATTGATCTACCAAAAATCGATACGCCCAAACATACACTGTTGGAATTCCCATTCGATAAAGTAAATGTACGCCCCAAATGGCAATAAATTTAATGCCTTTTGGAAAACAATGCGATACTTTAAAAAATTTAGATTTTCTCCAACCTGTAAAATTTTCATCTAAATAATGGGTTACTTCTTTGGTCATTTCACGCATATTTACGCTTTTATCATAAGAAACCATATACATCCAAGAAATTCCCAAATGCAAAAATGCCATCTCGTCTAAACAATCTTTAAATTCTTCATAAATTCCCTTTTGAATAGCATTTTCTTTGGTGACTAATAAATATTTTTTTAAATTGTCAATATCCTGTCTGTTCATGTTGTGAATTTGCGAACTGGAACGCAAATAATAATGATATAGAACATCTGGTATAAAAGCTAATTTTTTTGCGCCTTCCATATAAGAATGAATTAAAAATAATGTATCATTACATCCTCGAAATGGTAAAAATTCTGCATCTTTGACCAGTTCTCTTCGATAAATTTTATTCCATAAAGATGGATTGGCATAGACAATAAAATCATCATTAAAATCAACTTGTTTTTGCATGGTGCCATATTGCGTCATTTCAGTTGCAACCGTTTTTCCTGTGTCTAAATCAACTCTGTCATAACCACAAAAGGCAATATCTGCATCATTTTTTTTGGCCGCTTGATACAATTTTTCTGCCCAAGTTGTTTCTGGAACATCATCATTGTCCATAAATCCAACATATTCACCAGTTGCTTTTTTTAAGCCATACGTACGAGCTGACCATTCTCCTCCATTTTCTTTATGGAAAGATTTTATTTTTTGGGGATATTTTCTGGCATATTCGTCAATAATTTGGGCTGAATTATCTTTTGAACCATCATCTACACAAATAATTTCAATTTCTTCTAATGTCTGATTGACTAAAGGTTCTAAGCATCTTGTTAAAAATGTTTCAGCATTATAGACTGGAACCACAATGGAAACTTTAATTTCATTCATTTTATTTACATTCCCTTCGTTTTTAATCTATCTTCACAATCAATTAAACGCATTTCAAAACTCTGTTTTGATGTTTTGATAATATTGTCCAAAATTAGTCCAGCAAAGAGTGATTGTACAGAACAGATGAAGAAAAGTACACTCACAAGCAAGGTTGGAATTCTGACTAATCCAGAATGCAAGAATCCAATAAATACTGGGATAAAAAATACCAAACCTAACATAAATAAAATTCCTGCTACAATCGTGAAAAATGCCATTGGTTTATAGTTTTTATAAAGGGCAAATATGGTTTTTATTACTTTAAAACCATCCGAAATCGTATTTAATTTTGATTCGCTCCCGTTCTGGTCGATCTCGATATTCGATAATAACATTTTTAATTTTCATATTTTTATCTAAAGCATGAATGGTCATTTCATTTTCCAACTCAAATCCTTTTGACATGACAGGAAATGTTTTGACAAATTTATAACTAAAAGCTCTATAACCTGTCATAACATCACGAATATCACTTTTGTAAATAGTGTTGATTAAGACACGTGTTAATACATTTCCGAATCCATGAAAACGTCTTTTATTTTCTGTAAAATATGTGGAAGAAAGCCTGTCCCCAATAACCATATCTGCATTTTCTTGTAAGACACAGTCAATCATTTCACGTGCGTTTTCGGCAGGATATGTGTCGTCACCATCCACCATGATGTAAGCTCTAGCATCAATTTCACGAAACATAGTTCTTATGACATTCCCTTTTCCTTGTCTGGTTTCAAATTTTACAATCGCTCCTGCTTCTTTTGCAATTTCTACGGTTTTGTCTTTGGAATTATTGTCATACACATAAATCGTCGCTTCTGGAAGCTCTCTTTTAAAATCTTCGATGACTTTTTTAATTGTCTTTTCCTCATTATAACATGGTATTAAAACTGCTATTTTATCCATTTTTTTCTCCTTTTTTAAAGATTAATAATTTACTAAATATAAAATTTAGAATAATTACAATGATACTTACTACAATTTTCATGAACATATAATTTAGTTGTAATCTAGTCACAAACCAATTCATCAAGGCTACTTCTACTACTGCAGTAATTAGTCTACAACCAGTAAACGATACAATTTCTCGTAATAATTCTCGCACATGATTGGTTTTGGAATGAAAAACATATAATTTATTGGTAACATAAGCAAATATCCAAGCTGCAATAATCGCTATGATTGTACTTAAATTGACTTTTAATTCTTCTGCAAAACCAGAAAATACAACATAATAGGTAAATCCTGCAACAACAATGTTCACCACTGTTGTTAACACACCAAAAACGAGATAACGCATCCCTTCTTTGTGAGCAAGATAAATGTCCGCTAATTTGCCTAATTTGATTTTTCTTAAAATTTGCAGGCAAAATGTCTCTATTTTATCAATCATTTTTGTTCCTTTCTTTTTCATTTGGTAGGGGCTATTAGCAATGGGACCTTTGTATTCCCTACAGATTAAAATTTCCATTTTCGCATGACAAATTGGGATTGTAATAAGGGTCACCTTTTTCTAAAAATGTTTTCCATTTGGTTTGAAAATTTTTCGTTTCTCTTTTAAATCTTGCCTCTTTTTCAGGTGTATCTTCATATCCTCTTGTCTTAGATTCATAATGAACGAATTCGATATATGGATTATATACTATTCGATAACCTTTTTCAAGTATTTTTAAACAAAAATCGACATCGCCAAAAGCGACTTTGAATTGTTCTTCATCCATAAAGCCCACTTCTTCATAAATTTCACGTCTGGCAAATAGACAGGCTCCTGTTACAGCTGTTACATTTCTGGTCGCTGATTCGCGTCCAAATGGGTCATGTGTGCCATATGGTAAACCAACTAACAAATTTCCTGCTTTGCCTGCAATTCCACAGGCAATTCCCGCATGCTGAATAGATTTATCTGGATAATATAATTTAGCTCCAACGGCTCCAATTTCTTTATTTTGAGCATATCCAATAAAAAGTTCTAACCAATTTGGTGTTAAAATTTGGGTGTCGTTATTGAGTTGTAAAATAAAATCTCCCTTTGCGTTTTGCACTCCAAAATTGATGATTTTGGAATAATTAAATTCGTTTTCTTTTATTTCCAATACGCGAATTTTTGGATTTTGCCTTAAGATTTCATAATAAGCAAATGTTTCTTTTTCTTGACTATTATTTTCTAGTATTAATATTTCATAATTTGGGTACGTAGTAAGTGTCAAAATCGATTTTAAGCACTTTTTTAGTATCTTACAACAATCCTTGTTAGGAATTAAAATAGAAACTTTTGGCGTGCCTTTTATGGCATATTTGATTTGATAAATTCCTGGCACTTCTTTTGGATTTTCGACAGTTCCTTGTTTGCCCACTCTTTTTAGATGTTCTTCAATGACTTTCACACCTGCTTCATAGGCATACATTTTCGTCTCTGCCAAATTGGCAGTTGATTTACTGTGAGCTCTCCAATGATATAGAATTTTCGGAATATGCACAATATTTTCCGTATTTTCTGTAGCTCTTAAAACAAAATCGAAATCTTGTGCCCCATTGAATTGATGGTTTAACTTTCCGATTTTGTCGACTAAACTCTTTTTAATGGCAACAAAATGAGTAATATAATTATTACACTCAATTGCTTCTGGGGAAAAGTCTGGTTTAAAATAGGGCGAAAAACGTTCGGATTTTTCCGTTATTTTATCTTCATCAGAATACAAGAATTCCACATTTGGATTCTCGTTGATGGCTTTTACGATTTCGTATAAAGCGAACGGCGCTAGAACATCATCATGATCAAGAAAGGCAATAAAATCACCATCTGCCATTTCTAAAGCTTGGTTGGTGTTTTCAGAAATGCCCTTGTTTTCTTCTAAAAAGCGATATTTTATCTTGCTACATCTTGAACACACTTCCCAAATCGTCTCATTTTGCTTTTGATTTGCATCGGCTAAGCATAATTGCCAATTGACATAACTTTGCTCAAAAACGGAATTTAAAAGTTCGAGAAAAAAATTCTCTTCGGTATTGTACATGGGTACAATGATACTAATTTTGGGCTGAATATTAAATTCATGTTTTTTTTGCAATGCTAAGTCTTTTTCTTGTGGCTCATTTTGTACAATCCAATTTTGATAGGCTTCTTTTTGGGCTTTTTCATTTGATTTGCTAATGTTAAAAATTTTGGCAATTATTTTTTGGATGGTTCGCAATATGCCATATTTTTTTACATGATACAATATTCTTTCTATTTTATATTTTATCATACACTTCCCCTTTATTTTTCATGATTAATTCTACATTTCTTCATGTGATAAACTTCTGTATCTAAGCTCAAATTGATATTATAATATGGGTCTCCTTTGTGTAAAAAGTCTTGCCATCTTTCTTTGAATGTATTGATTTCACCTTGAAATCTTTTGATTTTTTCGGGTGTGTTTTCTTCGCCTCTGCTTTTGGACTCATAATGTACAAATTCAACAAATGGATTGTAAACAATTAAGTAGCCTTTTTCGCGTATTTTTAGACAAAAATCAACATCGTTAAAGGCAACTGCCAGTTTTTCATCCATGAAACCTACTTCTTCGTAAATTTTCTTTGATGTCATAATACATGCAGCTGTTACAGCACTTAAATTCTGTATCATGCTTTCTTCTGCAAAATAACCGTGTCCATTTTTAGGAATACTCTTAAAACGATTTCCTGCAACGCCGCCTAAACCAACAATAATACCAGCATGCTGAATGGTTTCATCTGGATAATATAACTTTACGCCAACGGCTCCTACATCCTCTCTTTGGCAAAATCCTAACATGATTTCTAGCCAATTTGGCGTTAGTAATTCAGTGTCATTATTCAACTGAACAACGTAGTCTCCTGTGCAATTTTGGACACCAAAATTAACGATACCAGAATAGTTAAATCCTACTTTTGGATACTTGACAATTTTGATTTTATTGTTTTTCTCCAATTCTCGATAATAATCAAAAATTTCATCTGTCTGACTGTTATTTTCTACAATAACAATTTCATAATTGTCATATGTGGTCTTCTCTAAAACAGAATTGATGCAAACTTCCAACGTTTCCTTGCCATCTTTGTTTGGAATAACAATTGAAATTTGGGGCTTACTTTTGATTTTGTAGTCAATTCGATAAATTCCATTGATACAACCTTTAGAAACGTCTCCCTCCAAACCAATTCTTTGCAAATGTGCTTCCAAAGCCTTTATGCCATTTTCAAAAGCATAATTTTTGGCATCGCTATTTTCCATTGCCGTTGAGCCTTTGTGAACGCGCCAATGGTACAAAATACGCGGAATATGTTGAATATTTTCTGGTTTTACGATTTCGGACATACGCAAAAAAATGTCATAATCTTGGGCACCGTCAAATTCGGCGTGAAATCCACCAAGCTTGTCCATTAATTCTTTTTTGAAAACACTAAAATGACAAATATAATTTTGGCATCTTAAGGTATCTGGTGCAAATTCTGGTTTGAAATAAGCGTCTGAGCGATTTGCGTTTTGGTCGATTTTGTCTTCGTCAGAATAAAAGAATTCAGCATTTGGATATTGGTTTATGGTTTTGACAACTTCGTATAAAGCATATTTGGCTAATGTATCGTCATGGTCTAATAATCCAATATATTCACCTGTTGCCATTTGGATAGCTTCGTTTGAATTTTCAGAAATACCTTTTTCTTGGTTTAAAAATTTGTATTTGATGCGTGTATCTTTTTCGATTATTTTTTGGAATTTGGGATTTTGCTTTGGACTGCCATCGCTTAAACATAGTTCCCAATTGCTATAGGTTTGCTTGATGACAGAATCGACTAATTCTTTTAGGAATTTTTCTTTGGTGTTATACATAGGAACAATCAAACTAATTTTTGGCATATTTTTAAATTTCTTTTTTGTTTGTGCTTTGATTTCCCAGTCACGCACTTCATTTGCATGAATCCAGTCACCGTAATCACCATAATTAACATCTCGTTCACCTTTTAGAATACAAATAAATTTGCGTGTTCCAACTGTAATACATTTCCAAATGGTTTTGAAAATTCCATATTTTTTTACGTAAAATTTGACTTGATTTTTGATATGATGGGTGTCTATCATTTTTTTCTCCTTATTTTATATTATATGTTTTATCAATAATATATTGTGGTCTGTCTCGACTTTCGTCGTAAATTCTAGCAATGTATTCTGACATAATCCAAATGGATAATAGTTGAACACCAGCAAAAAACGTAACGGTTAGCATCATGGAAGTCCAGCCGGGCATTAAAGAATTCCATTTGAAGATAAAAGATAACATGGCATATCCCAAAATTGCAAAGGACAGAACCAAAGAAATAATACCAAGTATCCCAACTAACTTGAGTGGTTTTGTAGAAAAGCTCAAAATTCCGTCACTAGCAAGTTTTAGCATTTTACGAAATGGATATTTCGTGTTTCCAGCAAATCTTTCTTGCCTTTCGTATTCATATGGAATTTGTTTGTAACCAACCCAACTAAATAAGCCTCGTAGAAATTTATTGTGTTCTGGCAATAAATTAATGCAGTCTACTACCCTCCTGTCAACTAATCGAAAATCGCCTGTGTCTTTGGGAATTTCAGTTTCTGATAAAGCATTTAAAGTGGTATAAAATAGTTTGGCTGTGAGCAATTTGAAAATCGATTCGCCTTTTCTTTTTTTGCGCCTTCCATAAATGACATCATTTCCATTTTCCCATAAAGTTAACATTTCTGGAATGAGTTCTGGTGGATCTTGCAAATCGGAATCAATAATGACAATGGCATCTCCTGTTACATATTTAAGACCTGCTGTGACTGCTGCTTGATGCCCAAAGTTTCTGGAAAAGGATATGATTTTTACATGTTCATCTTGTTTGGACAGTTCGATTAGCATTTCCAAAGTTTTATCTTTACTTCCATCATTTACAAAAATCACTTCATATTCATAATTTTTGATTTTTTGAAGTACGTTTTTTAGTCTATTGTAACATTCCTGTATTATTTTTTCTTCACAATACATTGGAACAATGACAGATATTTTTTTCATTTTTTCCCTTTCAAAAATCCTTTTATTTTTTTGGCAGTTTGCCACCATTTTGTGTTTTGCTTTTTTTGGAATCGTTCGACTAAAAATAGATATCTATTTTTAAAATCTCTTAAATTATTTAATTCTGCATTTGTGTTCATGAGTGTTATGCGCAAATCGTATACATCTGTTTTTCGTTGTAAATCATTCATTGAAGTTGTGCAGACTCTTTCATTTTTAATGTTTCCACTATTTTGGTATATTTCTAAATATTCCTTTTGCATTTTTTCTACGGTTTTGAATTTATATTTTTTGAAGTTGTCTTTGATTTTTTGATATTCTTGAGTTTGTGTTTGAATGTGTTCTATTTTTTCTAAAATTGTTTCTGTTGAACTATCGATTGGAAGAATCCAACCTAATTTATCGTGTTTTAAACGGTCGGCTATGGCACCAATATCATAGGCTAAAACTGGAATTTCAGCCATGTAACTTTCGGTTAATGTGTACGAATATGTTTCTGGCCAAATGGTAAACATACAAACTAAATCAATATTGTTTTTTTGTAATAATTCTGGCAATTTTCCCCTTTGGTATGGACCATGATAGATATAATTTTCGGTTTGATTTTCTAAGGCTTTATCAAAGGTTTTGCCAAAAAGATGAATTTTGATGTTTGGATTTTGTGATTTTTTGATTAATTGTTTCAAAACTTCGCTTCCTTTGTGCTTTTCCATTGCACCGACAAAAGCGATGTCAAATGTACTTTTTTCTGTTTTTTTGTAATTCTCCAATGGCGAAACTTCTACTCCATGTTCTACCACATCAATTTTTAAATCTGGATAAGTATTTAAAAATAGTTTTTTTGTGTTTTCAGAAGGTACAATAATTTTATCACATTTTTTTAAAGTTTCATAGGCATTTTTTCTCCAAATTTCTAAAACATTTTCGGATATTTTATGTTTTTGCCCAAAACATTCTTTGCAATTTTCTGGCTTTATTTCAGCACAGAATTTCCCGTTATGTAACATATTGATAGAAGGACACAACATGTATAAATCATGCAAAGTTGCAATGGTATAGGCATGATATTTCTTGGCTATGTCAATTACGTCAAAGGTTTGGAATAGAAAATGATGCACATGTACCAAATCAAAACGGAAATTGTCAAATAACTGATTTAGTACGTTTTCATAAGTTTGTTCATGAAAGGTCAGCTGTCCGTACATGCCAAGTTCGGTTTTGACATTATACAAAATTCTGCCTATATTTTTGGTATATAAATACACTTGAAGCCTTGATAAATCGTTTTTATCTGGACAGACAACAAAACACGCATCTTTTTGACGCATTTTTTGGATAATATCTTTGATATGTAATGAAGTTCCACCTGTCATTTCCATGTTTTCTTCCCATTCATTGACAAGAAATAAAATTCTTCTTTTTCCATAAAGCTCCAAATTGATTTTGATATTTTCTTGGATGTCTTGTCCCGGATTGACTCTTAGATAATGATCGGTTTTATCAACATAAACTGGATGTTTATCACGTAATTTTTGCATGTGTTGTTCGATTAAAGCTAGTCTATCTGAAGTCAAATTCTCTTTTTTGAAGGATTGAGTTCCTTTGTGATAAACAAATGTATTATCACACAAAACATGAATGTAACCTCGATTTAAGGCTCTGTAACAAAAATCGTTTTCTTCGCCATATCCTTTTCCAAAAGTAATATCGTCAAATAACCCAACCTCTTCGATTACATTTCTTTTGATAAACATACAAAAACCATTTGCTGTTGTGAGTTGTGGAAATCTGTTTAGAGAACAGTTTTCTATCATTTGAGCATATTGTTCAAGTGTCATGTTTTGTGGCAATTCGTTGTCCATTCCAAAGTTTGGAACAGAAGCTATCGTTCCATTATTGGTAAGTGGTGTAACTGTTGCAATAAATGGATTTTGATAAGCACAGTCTACTATTTTTTCTAACCAATTTGGAGTTACTTCTGTATCGCTATTTAGCAAAAGTACGTCGTTTTGTGAATAATCCATTCCTTTGTTGACGGTTTTGACAAACCCTAAATTTTCTTCGTTATCTAATACAAGGATATTTTTTTCTGGATTTTCTTCTGCATATTTTTTTAGCATTGGCAAAATCTTTTCGTCTGGACTTTTGTCATTGATTAATAGCAAATTATGAGTTTGCAAATCCGTATGTTTTAATACAGATTTAATACATTCTTCTGTGAATTCATAGGCATTGTAAATTGGTATTATGATATCTACTTTTGACATTGTATTTTCCTTTCTGTGAGATATTTTCTCACATTACTTTATGTTAATTGATAATCCTGTGTTGGATTTGCTTAAATTGGGACTAAAAAAACAGTCTCCTTTTTCAAATTCTTGTTTCCATTCTTCTTTAAAACAAGTTTCTTGTTCTGGATTTTTATCGGTTTCTTCCAAAGCTTTGACTTCAAATTCTACCAATGGATTCATCACAACTTGCTTAGAATGGTTTAACATTTTTAAACTAATATCTAAACTGGTAAGAAGTCCTGCATAACTTTCATTGAAAGCTCCGCAATGTTTGGCATGCCTTTGTGTCTATCATGGCATAACGATAATAAACAGCTGTTACATTATGAATGATTTTTAGGCGTTGCATATAAGTTCCAATATCTTTTGGGGCTCCTTTGTAAAGCAAATCTCCCGCTCCATTCATGCCTAAAATAATGCCACAATGTTCCACTTGTTTTTCATGATTATATAATTTCGTGCCAACTATTCCAACATCTTCATTTTGAGCAATTCCAACTAAATCTTGGATCCAACCAGGATTTTGAATTTCTATAAATTGACCATCCAAAATCATGAAATAATCTGATTTTAAACCTTGAATGATTTCGTTATATTGTGCGATTCGATTTTGCTTAGGCTTAACTGTTTTTCCACCAAATATTCTGCGTTCTGAAATAACTAAAATTTCTACATTTTTATAACAATAACTTGCTTTTATATTTTTTACAAATTGACTGACATTTTCAACTTGTCTCGCATCAATCACAAGTGTAACTTTTGGATTGCCTTGTACCAAATATTTTAAATCATAACTTCCTGGTGTTAGTCCATCTGTTACTTCTACGTCTATTCCAGAACGTTTTAAATGGTCTTTGATGACATTTTTGGCAACTTCATAGGCATATGGTTTTGAATCACTATTTCCAGCAGTGGATTCTTGATGAACTCGCCAATGATACAAAACTTTTGGAATATGATAAATTTTATCTGTCATTTCAGAAGCACGAACGACAATATCAAAATCTTGACTTCCATCATATTCTGATTTTTCACCACCGAGTTTGTCCATTAATTCTTTTTTGAAAACGCTAAAATGACAAATATAATTGGCACTTTTTAACGTATATTTTGAAAAATCTGGCTTGAAAAATACACCATATCTTTTATGGAATTGGCCTTCTACTCTGTCTTCGTCTGAGTATAAAAATTCAACTTCTGGATGCTCATTGATAGCTTTTACAACTTCAAACAGTGAAAATGGTGGCAACAAATCATCGTGGTCAAGCAATCCGATATAGTCGCCAGAAGCAAGTTTTATGGCTTCATTGGTATTTCCTGAAATGCCTTTATTTTCACCAATGGCTTTGTATTTAATACGTGCATCTTTTAAATATTTACTAATATATTTTATCTGCTCTGGACTTCCATCAGCCAAACATAATTCCCAATTTGAATAGGTTTGCTTTTTTAAGGATTCTAGCAATTCTTTGAAGAAATATTCTTTCGTGTTATACAAAGGAACAACGATGCTAATTTTGGGCTGATTGATAAATTTATGTCGTTTTTGTTTGGCAAGTTCTCTGTCATTTGGTTCATTTTGGATAATCCATTGATTATATTCGGTTTCTTCGTTGGTTGTATATTTTTTTCTCCATTTTCGATAAGGTTTTACCAAAACTTTTTTCAAAGTTGGATGGTTATCTAAAAAATGATAGATTTTCATTTTTTGGTTTATATTCATTCTTGGTTTCCTCTCAATTTTTTTACTAATTTTACCACTTTCATATCTTCATAAATCGAAATTTGGTGTTCTTTGACTTTTATAATTTCATTTAATTGCTGAATGATTTTGTCTTTTTGCAAATTGGTTTGCTCAAGATTTGTAATTTGTTGTTCATTTTGATTTTTTATGGTTTCTAAGGCAGTTATATAATCTGTTTTATTTTTTTCTTCTTGTTGCAAATTTTCAATGGTTTCTTCTTTTTTTTGATTTTCCTTTGTGAAATCTTGAATGACTTGTTCTTTTTTTTCATTTTCGGTTACAAAATCTTGAATGACTTCCTTTTTTTTCTGATTTTCTTCTTGCAATTGATTGATGAGTATTTCCTTTTTTAAATCTTCTGCTTTAAAATCTTCAACTTGCTTTTCAACTATCGCCTTTTCTTGCAAAACTTCATCTAGCGTAGGTAGTGTTTTACAAATGATTTGTTGATACAAATTGGGGTCTAAAATATCGTTCATAATTTTTTGATTGATTTTTTCAAAAACTTCAATATACTCCACCAAATTTAATTTTTCATATAAACAATTCACATCAATTTTTCTAACTAAATCATAACAATTAATGATTCCTCGATAAATTACAAAATCAACTGGCAAAAATGGTTTTTCCCATTCTTGGTCAAAAAAGTAAAATTGATTTTCTATTTCAAAACAATTTTTTGGAATACAATCAATGAAAGCATGTTCCAAAAATTTCAAATTTTTTATTTTTTGGTTATCAATTTTGTATTCTTGCAGATTTTTTTCAATTTCTTCATTAAAATCAATGGCACCTTCTGACAAAATATTTTTGAGTTTCAAAAATTTGTCCGCTACAAATTCTAAATCTTTGTCATGTTCTGCTAAAGTTATATCTAGGGTTCGCTGATTTTTAATGCGTTCGCTGTAACAGCGTCCATTTTTAGTATAATCCAATAAATTGATTTTTTGCTTTTGCAACAAATCTATATTTTTTTTCATATTTTCTAAATGTGCCTTTGCCTTGTCATTTACCGCTGCTTTTTCTACCACATTGTCCTTTAAAATAGTCATGAGACGATATTCTTCTTTTCTCGTATTATTAAATGATACAAAAGCTATATCTTGCTTTTCTGGCTTTTTTGAGAATTCGATTAAATAGGAATTGGCAAAAATGTCTAATGTATTTTTATCAAAATTTACTATTTTTCTCAAAAGATCTATTTCGTCTAACAGTTTTATTTTCGCCTTTTGCGCCAAAGGAACATATTTTTGAATTTGTTCTGCATTGATTTGAAAATCTTTGTGAAACAACATATCGACAAATTGATAATTGGGAAAAGCATAATAAATTTCACAATTGTCAAACCCGAATGCCTTCATTTCCTCTTGCCATTTGGCTATACTTTTGGAATTGGAATTTTTCAAAATTTCCTTCTGATTTGGATATTTTGAGATTTTTTCGATGGAAAAATCATTTTCGCCAATTACAATGATTTTTGTATTTTCGCCAATACCGTTACTTAATTTAATTTTCTCTAAAATGCAATCCTGATTAACAAAAATAATATAATCCAGCCTATTTCCCTCTTTCACAAGTTTGATTTTCTGACTTAGAATTGTTTGGTAAGTTTCATCATCCGAATATACCATTCCTACCGAATTTTCTTTAAAATGATACCATGAAACAATATTTTCTTTAAAAACATCCCTATTTTCCATCATTTTCTCCTTTTATTTACCAAATTTTTACGGTAACATCTTCTTCAGAAGTAACATAACTTTCTTTGATTTTTAAATCATTTTTGAAATAATTTTCAAGACTTTTTGCTTTTTCAATTACTGTATTATTTCTATTTTTTGGAATTGGCATAAAAATATACGTTGGTTTCATTTTTTGATAAATTTCTTGGTCAATTGAGACACCATTATTCGGGATTTGAACAGCGTCACAAGCGATTTCGTCTAGGTTGTTGTCTTGAAAATGTTTTGCTCCTTCTTGTGCAATATTTCCCATGAAAATCATACTTTTATAGGTATTGGTTACTTTTACTATCATAGATTGGTTCCAACTCGCAAATTCTCCTGTTAAAGTAGGATTTGCTACATTTAAAATAGTAAAATATAAATTATCTACTAATAATTCGTAGCGAAGAGGCACATTATATACTTTTTTTATGTTATCTTCACGATAAATAAAATCTAAAAACTCAGCTATTTCAGAATATTTTTCTGGTTCATTTTCGCTATACCAACTTGCGTCATTAAAACTTATGTAAATATGATTTACTTGAATTTTTTCATTTTCTAAAATGCTTTTCATCGCACCAAAACTTTCTGGATGTGCTCTCGTAATAAACCACGCTTCAACATTTCCGCCTTTGTCTTGCAAAATTTTCTCTAAAATCTGACTATCCTGCTGACTTCCACCGTCAATCATAATGATATTATTTTTACTGGTTTGAAGCATATAACTTAAAGCTTCTGGCTCTTGTGTCTGAATTTGTGTGATTACCATTCCATTTTTTTCTCTTGTTTGAATTCCTAAGTAAATACAGGCAATTGTCACAACGATAATTAACAAGATACTTATCTTTTTTTTCATAAAAATCTCCTTATTATTTGGTATAATCTTTATCGTAAAATGCTTGTTCATTTTTAGTAATTGGTACATAATTTGCTTTTTGCAAATCGATTTTTGTATTTATTTTTTTGCTAGAAGCTTCTACTAAAAACGAATTAGCAAAAATATCAAATACGCCGTTTTTAATGGCTTGCTGATAAGCCAATTTTTCGTCAAATTCAATTTTGGTTCCCTCGTAATAGTAAACCATATAGTTTTGAATTGTTTTTTCATTTGGCAAATAATCGTCTGAAAAAACGATATTGGGCAATTTATAATCTGGAAGTGGATAATAAAATTTTGTGTATTTTAAACCAACTTCAGCCAATAAATTTTTTAATTCTTGCTTACCGAAAGTCATCGCGCTTCTGTTTTTTTGCGGATAACCAATAATTCCATCATATTTGATACAAGAATGGTCTTCTGGCGCTCCAGCAAAATATTTCATACCAAATTTATTTTCAATAGCGATGAGCAATTTTCCGTCTTTTTTCAAAAACTTCTGAATCGAATTTAAAAAATCAACATATGGATTTTCTGTATAAGTGTACAAATTAGCATATTCCAAAACGCCAACTAAGGTGATATAATCAAATTTTTCATTAAATGTAACATCATTTAAATTACCAACGATAATCTCCAAATTCTCACATGTTTGATTGCGATTAGCTATCGCGCTTGCCCTTCTTTTAGAAAGTTCTACACAGACCACACGCCCAGCTTTCTGACAAAGCGTGCTCGTAATGGCACCCATTCCCGCACCAATTTCAAGAACTGAGGCATTTTTTTTCATGGGATACCAGTTGATAATATTTTTACGAATATTTGTTAAATGATAAAATACTGGCCAGCGCATATCATTTTTAAAAACATCTGCCATTTTGTCTTCTGTGTAATTTTGCGTATATTGCAAAATTACATCTTCAATATCTCCATCACTATATTGATCTTCGCCTTTGTAAAAATCTAAGTTTAATTTCATTTGAATTTTCCTTTCTGTTTATGAATTTTGAATTTTCTTATAACTTATCTTACTATCCAAATCACAAAGTGCGATACATTCTCGATAAGCCACTACTTCCGTAAAAAGGACATCATATTTTCTTTGAAAAACATCCAATTCCCCCATGCTATTATATTTTGTACAACCAAGTGAAATCGTATAACGTCCTGGAGCAATCGGAATTACTTGTTTGAATTCAACCAAAATACAATCTCCTTTTTCATATTTTCCAGTCGCCATTTTATACACAATTGTATTGGTTCCACAATATTCCATTCCTTTGATGTCTTTGATAGTCATTGCAAAAATTGGATCTTCCATATTTTCTTTAACTTGAATTTTCATTTTTATGGTTGTTTCTTCTTGATTATTGATGGCAACAGCATATTTTCCTTCTTTATCAAAAATCCCATAATCGTAAATATCAACTGCATTTGTACCATAAATTAAAGGATCGCTATTTGTTTCAAAATGATTTTTCCAAACTTCCGAATCATTTTGTACAATGGGTGCGTTATCTTCTTCCTTAATTTCCGAATCAATATCTAGTCCAACCATGATTTTTTTGTATTTATCAACACCTGTTTTGACATCACCATCAAATATTTTTCTGCCATTTTCTAAAATAATCGTTCTCGTACAATTTTTCAAAACATCTGAAATGCCATGTGTTACAAACAAAATGGTTTTGCCTTCCTTTTTGAATTGCTCAAACTTTTTAAAACATTTGAGCTGAAATGCCATATCACCAACTGACAAAACCTCGTCAACAATCAATACATCTGGCTCAACATGAATCGCACATGCAAATGCTAATCTTGCAAACATTCCAGAAGAATACGTTTTGACTGGTTGATACAAATGATCGCCAATATCTGCAAAATCAATAATTTCCTGTTTTTTTGCTTCAATTTGTTCCAACGAAAGTCCCATCACTTGTCCATGCTGATAAATATTCTCAAGTCCTGTTAAATCTGGATTAAAAGCCGTTCCAAGTTCCAACAATGAGCTAACTTTTCCTTTTACTTCCATACTTCCCGAAGTTGGCACAACTACACCCGTTATCATTTTAAGAAGAGTGGATTTTCCCGCTCCATTTTTTCCTAAAATTCCTAATACTTCTCCTTTTTTTACTTCTAAATTCAAGTTGTCCATTGCTCGAAAAGTACCATGTTTATGCACAAAATTAGGAAACATCGTTTCTAATAAACGATCTTTTTTTCGGGCAAACATTTTATATTCTTTTACTAAATTGCTTATTTTTATCATTGTTTCACTCATATGATTTTTATTTGAATCCTTTCTTTATCTTAAATAAATGCGAAGCTAATTCTGGCATATGAAGTATCAAAAAATTTTGAAATGCATAACTAAATTTTTCATACTTATATAATTTCCAAAACAAACGACTGTGTTTAAAACTTAATTTTTTAATCTGTTTTAATTCATTATAATATTGATAAGACTGTTTATTCAAAACTTCTATTTTTTCGTCTTGAAACACCTCTGCATTTTGTATCAATGTTTTAAAATGGTCTTTTTTTACATCGATGAATAATTCTCGCATTTGCCCAAAATCCTTGATTTGATCGGACTTTTTTTTCGAGCCAATGTTATTGTCAAAATGCTGCCTATATTTTACAAGAGGTTGAGCCAGATACGTCATTTTTCCAAATTTGCTAACAACCAGCGCTGTCCAATAATCATGCAAAATATAGTTTGATTTATGTGGTAGTGGTAAAATTTTTTCCATCCATTTTGATTTGACAAGCATTGTGCAACCTGTCACAAAATTGTTTAAATATAAACTCTTAAAATCATTATATTTTTTTACTTTTTTTTCAAATCCTTTTAATTTCCAATACGACTTATGCAAAACATCCAATTCTTGATTGACCACTTTTAAATCGCTGTATACCAAGTCGCTATTGGTTTTGAGCATTTGGTCAAGGGATTTTTCGATTTTATCTTTTTGCCAAATATCATCTTGGTCCGAAAACATGAAATATTCATTTTCTACTTTTTTCATTAAATATTCAAAATTTAGAACAACACCAAGATTTTTCGTTTGTAAAAATACAACAACGCGATTATCTTTTTCAACATATTCTTGTAAAATCTGTCTGGTGGCATCTTGTGAACAATCGTCTGAAATTAACAATCGAAAGTCTTTATGGGTTTGGTTTAAAATGCTGTCTATTTGTTCTTTTAAATATTTTTCGCCATTATATGTAGCCATTAAAATATCAATTTTCATTTATTTTTACCTCAATTATTTTGGTAAGCGCGATTATTAATCGCCCCTACAGTACGTCCGCAAAATCTTTTTTGTTTCTTTTAAATACGGAATTTCCCCAGAGAAACATTAAAATAGTAATTGACCAAAATATAATGGTATATAATCCGCCATGTTCTGTAATAATCGTAGAACTGGAAACAAAAGCCTGTCTGAAACCTTCGACTAAATACGTGAAAGGAAATATTTTAAATAAAATGCAAACAACGCCTTCTAACATGTCCAAATTCCAAATAATGGGCGTAAACCACATACATAGTTGAATGATGATGTTTAATAATTGTGAAAAATCTGGCACAACCGTTGTTAACGCTGAAGTAAATCGGGTCAAAGCAAGGATAAAACAAAGGGCACAAAATACAATATAAATAATATTGAAAATGTTTGGAAAATACCCAAATGCAACAGAGGCCATTGTAGCAATATAAATCAAAAAAATACCAATAAAACTAGCCGATGTAATCGCGATAACTGGAATAATATCTACTGGAAATACGACTTTTTTTACTAAATAACTATAATTTCGGATGGAATTACTGCTATTTAAAATCGCGTCACTACAAAACATCCACATTGCCATACCTGGCAAAAACCAAACAACATATGGATATTTCCCTGAACTTCCTGTTTTTAAAATATATTGAAAAACAATTACATATGTTAACATAAACACAAATGGCTGTGCAAATCCCCAAATCGTTCCCAAACTTGTATTTGCAAAACGATTTCTAAAATCATTTTTACCAAGTTGTATCGCTAGTTTTCTATTTTGATAGAGTATTTTAAAAAAATCCATATTTTATTTCCTTTCTCTTTTTCTTTTTTGAATTATATCACGAATGACTAGATATTTCAACCATAAATTTACAAAAGCGAGCAGGTAGCGCTCGCTTGGGTTGCAGGTCTTATTTCATCAAATATTCTTTATGTTCTAAATACCAATCAATGGTTTTGACAATTCCGTCTTCAAATTTTGTTTTTGGAAGCCAGCCTAATTCGTTATGAATTTTGTCAGGGTCAATTGCATAGCGATAATCATGACCTTTTCTGTCTTCGACAAAAGAAATCAAATCTTCTGATTTTCCTAATCTTTGTAAAATCAATTTGACAATTTCAATATTACGTTTTTCATTATGTCCACCAATATTATAACGTTCGCCTTTTTTACCTTCATGTAAAACTAGGTCAATTGCTTCACAGTGATCTTCTACAAAAAGCCAATCACGAATATTTAAACCTTCGCCATAAACAGGCAATTTTTCGTCTTTCAAAGCAAGGCTTATCATATGTGGAATTAATTTTTCATGATGTTGATATGGTCCATAATTATTTGAACAATTGGTTACACAAACATTCATTTTAAAGGTTTCTGCGTATGCCAAAGCAATCAAATCAGAAGATGCTTTTGAAGCTGAATATGGGCTGTTTGGTTGAATCGGAGACTTTTCTGTGAAAAATCCTGTTTCTCCTAAAGTTCCATACACTTCATCAGTTGAAACATGAACAAAACGATTTTTGCTTCCTTCTCCCCAAAATTGTTTAGCAGCTTCTAATAAAGTGTGAGTTCCAATTACGTTGGTTTGTGTAAAAATAAATGGATTTTTGATGCTATTATCTACATGTGATTCAGCTGCAAAATGGACAACTGCGTCAATGTCATATTTTTTGTAAGTTTCCATCACAAATTCAAAATCGCAAATATCACCTTGTACAAATGTAATCTTGTTTTTAATATTGTTTAAATTCTCGATATTTCCAGCATAGGTTAATTTATCGAAAATGACAAAATTATATTTTCCTTCATATTTTTTCACCATAAGTTCCGCAAAATTCGCTCCAATGAAACCTGCCGCTCCTGTTATCATAATATTTTTCATTTTTATTTCCTCCTAATTTAATTTTCTTTCTATATAATGCATTGCGTAATCTGCAATTTCGTTTAATTTTTGTTTGGTATATTCATCTTTTGCATCTATCTTTGTTACAAATTTTCTAATGTAATCATTTTCTTTTATCATTTTAAAAGTTTGACGAAAATGAATGGCATAAATGTGTGCAATAATGGCAACCATAATATCCATGTCTGTTTTGGCTTTAGCATATAACATAACTTTTTCCTTTTTAAAGTCTTCGAAAAATTCCGGGCTTAAAATTTCTTTGGATACATCTTGACTTCCCAAATGTGTATTTTCTTCTAATCTACTTTGCAAAATTGCTCTAAAAATATCTAAATTATCACTATCTCGAACAATTTTACAATATAGTAATTCTTGGTCTGTCAGACCTCTTTCAATTTCCCATTTATTATGATTGTTGATTGCTTTATACAAAATAGTATCATATTTTTCATCTTCCACAAAACCACGAATATGTTTATCTGCAAACAATATTTCCACGCTTTTTTGACCATGGTCTATACTGATTTTATCAGAATATGTCTGATAAAACTTCCATTGGTCAAATCGCCCAATATCATGCAATAATCCAATTAACTCTGCTAACTCTTGTTCTTCTTCTGATAAATCCAATGACTTAGCAATCATTCTTGCATCTTCTGCCACATGATACATATGTGTTACCTTTAAACTGATTCTTGGTTCCTCTAAATTGTAATTTGAAACATATTCTTTAAAGTACTGTTTTGCTTTGAGCATATCAATCATTTTTCTTCCCCTTCCTTCTGATTTCTCTCTGTTCTTTCCTTCATTTGTTTATATTGATTCAAACTCATTATTTTTAAATCCTGTCCTTTATCTTGCTCAGAAGTCTCTTTTTGCATTATTTCATCTAATAATGCAATATAATAACTCGTTCCTATATTTTCTCCAAAATCTTCTGTGTCTCTATAGTTTGCATAAATATTTTTTAGCACCTCAAATCCATCTGTTTTTAATTCTTCTCCTTTTAATACACCAATTATTTTTATTTTTTCTTGTGGAATTTCGACACCTGCTCTTGTATGCATGTTAGCTGGACTCCAATTGTCTTCTGGAGAGAAATCCTCCCCTGCTTGCAAATCAACTACCATATAAGTTTGATTTCGATAAAAATTTTTAAATTCAGCAAATATCACTTCTTTTTCTGTTTCATCTAAATGAATTGATTTGAGCTCTTTTTCTAATGCCAGCAACATCGCTGTTTGCTCCTCTTTGTTTCTCGCTTTTTGATTGATTTCCTCTTGTCTTTTATCATATCCTCTTTTTCTATAAATCAAATCTAAAACCATTTTGCTAGCTATTTTGTAAACGCCTGTTAATCCCTCTGAAAAATAAATTCTCTCTTCTGGTTCATCATCCGTTTTGCTACGTTCCCCAATTTCGCCTTCTATATAGCCTTTCTTACAAACGACTTCTTGTAAATGGCCAGTATTATGAAATCGATAAAATCCTTTGTTCACATTCATTTTTTTCTCCTTTGTTATTTTAAATTTTGGAATAAATCCGTCTTTTTCAATTCTTCTAAAGTTGGCCAAACAGCATCTTTTTCAGAAGTTAAATATTCTTCTGGTTTCATTCCCGAAACGGTAGGCCATACAATACCAATTTCAGGGTCGTCCCATTTTAATCCACCTTCTGCACTATGGTTGTATACATCATCACATTTATAAACAAATTCTGCCTCATTAGACAACACCAAAAATCCATGTGCAAATCCTCTCGGAATGAAAAACATTTTCTTGTTTTCTTCCGATACAATCACACCTTCCCATTTACCATATGTTTTACTACCTGGTCTTAAATCAACCGCCACATCAAATACTTCCCCTTTGATACAACGCACTAATTTTGCTTGTGTATTTTCTTTTTGAAAATGAAGACCACGTAAAACTCCTTTTTTCGATTTAGATTGATTATCTTGCACAAATTCATTCTTAATTCCAATTTCTTCAAAATCTGGCTTACTATATGTTTCCATAAAGTAACCTCTGTTATCTCCAAAAACAGTTGGCTCAATAATGCATACACCTTCAATGGATGTATCAATTCTCTTAAATTTTCCCATTTTCTCCTCCTTTTTAAGAATCCCCCTTGGGGTATCTTTCAAACCTATCAAATCTAATTAAACAATTCACTTTCATAAACCGCTTTATATGCTTGAAAATCTTCTTCTGCAATTTTCTTTAAATATTTTCCATATTCTGTTTTGTGACACTTTTCATAAGAAGCTAGTAATTCTTCTTTTGAAATCCACTCATTGCGATAAGCGACCTCTTCTAAACAAGCAATTTGAATTCCTTGACGTAGTTCTATGGCTCTTACAAAATCAGAAGCATCTGACAATCTATCTGGAGAACCTGTATCAAACCAAGCATAGCCGTTTCCTAGTGGAATTACTTGTAGTTTTCCTTGTTGCATATACACTTTATTAATATCTGTAATTTCTAATTCTCCTCTTTCCGATGGTTTGATATTTTTCGCAATTTCTACAACCTGATTATCGTAAAAATAAATACCTGGAACTGCTAAATTTGACTTTGGATTTTGTGGTTTTTCTTCAATGGAAGTTGCTTTTCCTGTTTCATCTATTTCTACTACACCATATGAAGTGGGATCTGCTACTTGATAGCCAAAAATAATACCTCCTTCTTTTAAATTGCTAGCTGCTTTCAGCACTCGCTCAATTCTAGAACCATACACCATGTTGTCACCTAAAATTAAAGATACATTATCATTACCAATAAATTCTTCTCCCAAAATAAAGGCTTCGGCTAGTCCATTTGGATGTTCTTGGACTTTGTATTCAATTTTCATTCCCAAACTTGAACCATTGCCTAATAAACTCTGAAATGCACCAATATGTACTGGTGTAGAAATAATTAGTACTTCTTTTATTCCAGCCATCATTAGGGTTGATAATGGGTAATAAATCATTGGTTTGTCGTAGACTGGTAACATTTGTTTTGAGACAGCAAGTGTTACAGGATACAATCTCGTAGCACTTCCTCCTGCTAAAATAATTCCTTTCATGATTTCAATTCCTCCTTTAGATATTCCTGCAAAGCTTCTTCCCATTTTTTAGGATAAATACCTACTTGATGCAATTTTTCTTTGGATAATTTACTATTGGTTGGTCTGTCGCTTGATTCTGGATGTGCTTCTTTATATTGTTTAGATGTTAAGGCAATTACTGGTGTTTTGATTCCTGCTAATTCATAAATTTTGCGAGTAAATCCACACCAAGTTGTAAATCCTTCATTTGTTGAATGATAAATTCCATATGCTGGTTCTTTTTCTATGATAGCTTCTATAATTTCACATAAAGTTGTTGTGCAAGTTGGACTTCCGTGTTGGTCGTCTACAACTGAAACGCTTTCGTTATTTGAAATTCTAAGCATCGTTTTAACAAAATTCTTTCCTCCTAAACCGTATAACCAAGCCGTTCTTAAAATATAATATTTTTCTGCTTTTTGAGCATTTTGTTCTCCTAAATATTTTGTTTTTCCATAAGCACTTACGGGATTGGCTGACATATTTTCTGTGTAAGCTTGACTGACTTCTAGTTTTCCATCAAACACATAATCTGTGCTAATATGAATCAATCGACTATCTACTTGTTTGGCTGCTTCTGCAATGTTTAACACGGCTTCTCCGTTGACTTTGTTGGCTAAATCGTAATGAACTTCACATGCATCAACATTTGTATAGGCAGCACAATTTATGATAAAATATGGCTCTACTTCTTTTACTTTGGCCATGACTGCTTCTTTATCACAAATATCAAGTGTTTCAATTGTTGTACCAATGACTTCATATTTTTTTTCTAATCTTTGTTTTAATTCTCCTCCGAGCATTCCGTCTGCTCCGATTAATAATATTTTTTTCATCTTTTCCTCCACTTAAATTAATTTGATATGCCCATTATATCATAGGAAATAAATTTGTCAAAGTTTTTTACAGATAAACTACAATTTACACAAAATTTTCACAAACTATTTTTTCATATAAAAAATAGTAATGGAAAGCTTGGCTGTTTTCATTACTATTTTCAATTTTTTATTGTGTTTGTGTGTTTTCAGACACTCCCTCTAATGCCTCATTCACATTTTCATCATATTTCCAATTATATAATCGGATTTCGTTTTTATCATTTACATTAACTAAATTAACAAAAGCTTGCTCTTCGTCCATATCCATATAATATACATAATCTTCAATCACATTTATGAAAGATGTATAATTAGATAAATCTTTGATGATTTCTGGTTCGCCTCCATTGGTGCTTAATTTGTAGATAGAAACGGTATAATCTTGATTTGCTTCATCTTTATAGTTTAAATAATACAGTGAATCATTTACCAAATTCATGTTATAAATGGTATGATCCAATACGATTTCTTCTTCTCCACCACTAATTGGTATTTTGGCAAGAACTTGATTTTTGTTGATATAATAAATATCATTTTTATAAAACATTGGTGTAAAAATTCGCGAACCATTGATTGGTGTTTCTTCTGTACCATTCAATTTTCTAATATACGTAATATAGTCGCTTCCATCTTCATTTTCTTTGTTGTAGATAATATATTTAGGATGGATAGCAAGAAAACCTGTGTTTGTTTCTGCTACTAATTTTCTGTTTGCACCATTTAAATCCATTTGGTAGACATTTTCATCAGTTCCAACATAGTAAATTTGATTGTTTAATGCATACATATCATAGTAATCATAAGCAAATTCGTTGTCGTTTATAATCGTAAAATCTGAACCATCAAGATTGATTTTGCAAATTTTGTTGTCAATTCCATCTTCGTCATCGGTTTGTTCATTGGATATACTAATAAAATAGATTTTATTTCCTACAATATTTAAAGCTCGAATATCATAGTTTCCCTGAAAAATAATTTCAAAATCTGAAGTTCCTTTTTTGACTTTACAAATATTGGTATGTTTCATATCTTCACTTGGAGCGACATAATAAATGTAATCATCTTTTGAAACTGAATAACCACAATTAATAATGTTTCCAACTGTATTTCCCATTTTTGAGCTAAATGGCAATATGTTTGATATAACTCCATTCGACCATTCTAAAACACCTAAAATAACAATTATAATAAGAATTATCCATCCAATTAAAAATTTTTTATTGCCCAATATTGCTTTGAATTTTGGATTCATCTTTGATTCCTTTTTTTCAAAAACTTCTTCTTCATTTAATTCGCTCATATTTTTGTTTGTATGATTGGTATCATACGCTCCTTTTTCGCTTTTTCATTAATCTTCATTACTAGCTTTTTTCACAATTACTTCTTTTCCATCATAATATCCGCAATTAGAACATACTGTATGTGGTAATACAGGCTCATGACAATGTGAACATGTTCCTAAAATTTTTTTCTCTAATTTCCAAGTTGATCTACGTAATCCTGTTCTTCTTTTTGACCATCTTCTTTTTGGTTGTGCCATTTTTATCCCTCCTTTTTAAAGTACTTTATCTATACTTAAAATATTATTTTTTACAAAATCATTTAGATTAGTATACATCTAATTTTTTATTTTGTCAAGAAAAATTCTTATATTTTGCAAAAAATCTATTTTTATATGGCGGAGAGTGTGGGATTTGAACCCACGGTAGGCTTTCACCTACGCCAGTTTTCGAGACTGGTACCTTAAACCGGACTCAGACAACTCTCCTTGTTTGACTAATTTTGATGTTTTCTCCCGCTTTCACTTTCTGGAAACGCCAAAACTTCTTGTTTTTTATTAAAATGAAATAATGTCCTAATTTTTTGCGCTAAAATTTCCAAATACGATGCCATTAAATTTTCCTTAAATAAGCCAGTTTTGAAAAATACTTTGACTAATTTTGGATTAAAGTCTTGCTCACAATAATGATTTTTTCCTGCTTTTGGTGTATGATTTTCAAAAAATTTTTGATCGCAAATTAAACAATATTCTGTTTTATTTTTTTGAATATTTTCCCTATCTAAAGCTAAATCAACATTATACCATTTTCCTTCTATTTTGACTTGATTCCAAGTATGCTTTTTTTCGGTTTCTAAATTTTCGCCTGTAATAGGATTTGATTGAATTTTCAAGCATTTTAAACAGTTTTGCAAAAATTCGCATAATTGCACTGTATTGCATTTTTTTGCTTTAATATCTAAATTTTCCTTTTCATCAATTTCAAAAGTTTGTCCTAATATTTTATAAACTGCTAAAAATTGCTGTGCTTGTGTTTCATATTGTTCTGCCTGCTTAACGATTTTTTCCATTTCTAAGCGAATTTCAATATAACTAATAATATCAATATTTCTCTTATTTGTAAACTCAATTTCATCTAATTTTAACATATTTTTAATTTTTTTAGCAGATTCCGCATTTAAACACGCAAAATCTTTCACAATTACATGAATTTGAGTATTTAACTTTTTCAAAACTTGAATGCTATGTACATCTGTTTCCACCTCATTTACCAAAAGATTTAGAGTATCTACATAAGACAAGTTCATTTTTGTGTAGACTTCTTCCAAATTTTCAATTGGTAAATTCAAAACAGTTTTGTTTTTATCATTGATTTCCATTTTAGCATTTATTTTCCACTTTTTTGGTGCTCCCAAAATCTCTGCTTTTATATTTTTTTGACATGAACACTCCAACAAATCATTGATTTGTGTAACTGGAATTTTGCCTTCTATGATATTAATTTTTAATAATTGGCGATTTTCCTTCAAAAAATCCAACGCATCCAACTTGAAGTTTTTCACACGATTTAAGTTCAAATATTTCATATTGGCAAATCTTTCCAAAACTACACTTGACTGATTTAGCATATCTGAATTGGAAATATGCATAATTTCTATCTTTTCAGGCGCTACAATGCTTTCTAAAAAACCTTTTACATCACAAAAACGAATATCATTTAACGATAGCATTTTCAAATTAGGATAACGTTTCAAAGCGTCTTTTTTTGGGACTTTGACATTGTTAAAAATAAGATTTTCTAATTTTTCTGGCTTAAAAATATTAGCTAATATTTGATCGGCATTTAATCTCTGATCGCCTTCTAAAATAAGCGTTTTGACGTTTGCACATAAACTGATAATATTTAGCAATCTTGAAGTTTTGTCCAATTGAGTTATTTTTAGTTCTTCGACCTCATCTAATTTTGTTGCCATAATTTGTTCAAAATCTTCTAGTATTTTTGTATTTAATTCAAGTTTTTTTGCCTCTTTTTCTTTCATAATTTCTCCTAATTTTAAAAATCTTTCGTATTAGTTTTTGATTATATCACAAAATGATAATTTTGAAAACAAAAATTTACAATTCTTTTTTTATTTTTTCTGCAAGCAACAAATTAATTCCCTTAACTTCAGCAATTTCCTCAATTGTAGCTTCCTTTATTTTTTTCACACTACCAAATTTTTTGAGCAATTCTGTTCTTTTTTTCTCACCAATTCCAGAAATCAAATCCAATTTTGATTTCGTCATTTCTTTATCACGCACTTTTCTGTGGTATTCAATGGCTGTT
The DNA here is from genome assembly GCA_947648495.1 of uncultured Clostridium sp. Lineage (GTDB taxonomy): Bacteria > Bacillota > Clostridia > TANB77 > CAG-508 > Scatovivens. Next base: position 36,270 of record CANSOA010000001.1, on the reverse strand, counting down.
TTATGCACTTCATCTTGCAAATTGGTGATAAAATGAAATAATCTTTCCGAAATCTCAAATTCTTTTCTTTGCTCATTTATGAGCGCTCTGGTCGAATGTTTGTCATCTTTTACCATGCCAAATACTGGAATTTTGTTTGCTAGAGCGTTTTCTTGCAAGGCATTTTGAATGGCTCGAATTTGAGTAATGCCACCATCTGCTAAAATTAGGTTTGGCAATTTGCCAAATCCTCCTTCTGGATTTTCAATCGAATGTTTCAAACGTCTGGAAACGACTTCTTCCATACATTTTGGATCATCTTGTCCGAAGCACGGTTTTGATTTTAAAACGTCTTGACAAATTTCTTTTTATAACACCATTTTGCGCCACACACATGCCTGCCACAATGAAATTTCCCGCTATATTGGAAATATCGAAACTTTCAATTTTCGTTGGTAATTCTGGTAAATCCAAAACTTCTTGCAATTCACATAAAATCTCACTTTTATCTTTCATTTTATTTTCTAATGTAATTTTGCTATTCATTTCAGCCATTTCCACAAATCGCAATTTTTCGCCTTTTTGTGGACTTTTGAGCTCCACTTTTCTGCCCGCTTTCTCCGAAAGATATTTTTCCAATGTTTCTTTTTCTTGCAAAGCAAAGCGCATCATAATTTTATTGGGTAAATCCTGTTTTTCAAAATAATATTGTTTGATAAAACCAGAGATGATTTCCTCCTCTTCCATATCTTTTAACTCATCAAAAAAGTAATGTTCTCTGCCAATCATTTTACTACCACGAATGAAAAAAATCTCAATGCAAACTGTTAATTCATTTTTTGATAAGCCTATAACGTCAATATTATTTTCCGAAATATTCGCTACTTTTTGCTTTTCTGAGACACGTTCAATGGCTTGAATACGGTCACGAATTTCACTTGCTTTTTCATATTCTTGGTTCCCGCGCATATTGCATCATTTCGCTGTTTAGTTCTTTGATAATCGCATCAATTTTTCCTTCTAACAGTAACATAATTTGGTCAATTTGCTTATGATATTCTTCTTTTGAAACATATCCCATGCATGGCGCCAAGCATTTTTTTATATGATAATTCAGGCAGGCACGGTCTTGATTTTTGAAATGTTTACATTGTCTGACTTGAAATCGTTCTTTGATAAAGGCCAGCATTTCTTTTGCACTTCCTGCGCTAGCATAAGGTCCAAAATAGCGCGCACCATCGTTTTGCAACTTTCGTGTCATAAAAATGCTGGGATAATCGGCTTTTACGTCAATGCGAATATATGGATATGTTTTGTCGTCTTTTAACAGCACATTGAAACGTGGGCGATATTTTTTGATTAAATTACATTCTAAAATCAAGGCTTCATCTTCGCTACTGACAACAATATATTCAAAATGGTCAATCAAAGAAACCATTTTTTCAATTCTGGCAGTTTTATTATTTTTGCGGAAATATTGACGGACTCGATTGCGTAATATGACTGCTTTTCCAACATAAATTACGTTGTCATTCTGGTCTTTCATGATGTAAACACCGGGTTTTTGTGGTAATTTTTTTAATTCTTCTTCGATGTTAAACATGGGGGTTCCTTTCCTTATTTTCTATTCGTTTTTGATACGTTTTCATAAGTTTTTAATCTTTGCCAAATCTTTTTATTTCATTAAAATATGCGTGCTTTTCTCTGTTTTTTATTTTTTCTATGATTCAATATATCCTACATAAGGCAAATTTCGACCGATTTCGTTATAATCAAATCCATAACCAATGACAAATTTATTCGGAATGACAAATCCTTTATAATCGATTTTGACGTCAACTTTACGTCTTTCTTTTTTATCTGCTAAAACTGCTAATTTTAACGAGTTTGGCTTTTGCATCATTAAATATTCTTTTAAATATTTTAATGTGTATCCTGTATCAATAATGTCTTCTACAATTAAAACGTCTTTTCCTGCAATACTTTGATCTAAATCTTTTTTGATGTTGATTTTTTGCATGGATTCGGTTCCTTCATAACTTGAAACTTGCATAACTTCTAATTCAATTGGTGTTTTCATTTTGGTGACTAAATCAACTGTGAAAAAGACCGCTCCTTTTAAAACAGAAATGACTGTTACAGTTTTTCCCTTATAATCTGCATCAATTTGCTTGGCAAGCTGGGCTATTCTTTTTTGTAGGACTTCTTCTTCGTATAAAACTTTGACATTTTCTAAGATATTTTTTTCCATATTTCCTCCTCGTTTTTGATTTTTTACGTTCGTAATTGTTAAATTTTATTATAACATAAGTTGATATTATTTTTCAATGATTTTTTTGAAATCGTTTTAAGATGTCTTTGAAGCGATTTAGCGATTTAGCATTTTGGCTTTTTAGCTTTTTTCTGTTTAATTTAATGGGGACGGGGACACTCTTGAAATTCTTTTTTCTCTCTTTTCCTCACTTTTTCTCTTTTTTTCTTATCTATTAAGACTGTCCCTGTCCCCATTTTTTTCTTTTTTATATTTATTCTTTATTTTTATATATTCCGGGACGGGGACACTCTTCAATTTCTTTTTTCTCACTTTTTCTCACTTTTTCTCCTCTTTTCTTACCTATTAAAACTGTCCCCGTCCCCATTTTTTTCTTTTTTTATATTTATTCTTTATTTTTATATATTCTGGGACGGGGACACTCTTCAATTTCTTTTTTCTCTTTTTTCCTCACTTTTTCTCCTCTTTTCTTACCTATTAAGACTGTCCCCGTCCCCATTTTTTTCTTTTTTTATATTTATTCTTTATTTTTATATATTCTGGGACGGGGACACTCTTCAATTTCTTTTTTCTTCTTTTTTCTTACCCATTAAGACTGTCCCCGTCCCCCAAAACCCCAAAAATTCCTCCCTAAAAAGCCAAAAAACAAAACCAAAAAAATCCAAACCCCAAAAACCAAACATAAAAATTTTTCCGAACATTTTTTCCAAATCCTCTTGACAAACTTTTTTCTTTTTAATAAAATAATACAAACAAAAGTTTTATAATGAAAGGAGATAAAAAATGAGCTTTTTAAAGAATAAAGATGATGTCATTGCATATACAGTTGACAAAACTTCTAATAGTAGCTTATATATCTCCATTCATAATGGCGAAGTCATTGTAAAAGCCCCTGCTTACTATACGACAAAGCAAATTCAAACCGTTGTCGAAGAAAAGAAAAATTGGATTTTGAAACATTTGTCGGAATATATCGAAGCAGAAAATATTCGCAGACAAAAAATAAATACCGAGCCTGTTTTTATTTTTGGTAAACAATATGATGTTCTTGTAAAATATGAGAACACAAAAAATCCAACTTTAAATTTGCTTAAAAAATACATTGAAATCATTCTGCCAGCCAAATACATTGATTTGGACAAAACAAAAATCATTCAAGCAACCCTTTCGAAAATGTATCAATCCATTGCAAATGAAGAAATTGAAGCAATTTTTGAAGATGTCAGACATTTACTTGGCTTCGCGCCAGAAGATGTTAAAATTAAACCTTTACTAGGCGACTGTTTAGCGCAATGTTCCAACCAAATTATTACCATCAATCCAGCAATTATGCAGTATTCTCGAGAAATTGTTCGTTTTATTGTTATGCACGAATTTTGTCATTTAAAATACAAAAATCATACCAAAAGTTTCTATGAAATCATGGAAAAATATATTTTTGACTACGAAAAAATATCGAATCAAGTTGTTCATCTAAAATTCTAAATTAAGCTTATTCCATACAAAATAAGCATATGTACTGGATAAAATACATAATACAAATACTTTGTTTTATGCCCCAATTTACCATTATAAAACCATATTAAAATAGCAGGAAGTGTCGCAAACACATAGGAAATTATGTTTTTGGCTGTGCTTACTGGAAACAATCGATTGGCATAATACATCAAATTTAACAGAGCAAATGCACCAATTCTTAAAAAACGTTTTTTTCTAAACCAATAAAATACAATGACACAAGCCACGCCATACCAACCATAATCAACATTTACCAATTCTCCTAAAAAAATTAATAATAATTCAACTGGCACAGTTATATAGTACCTTTTTTCCAACTTGTCCTCTATCGTAATTGCGATTAAGCCTAATAATAATGTAAATAAAATATTCAGCATTCTCCATTCACCTACTAAACCTCGAAACAGCATAAATGGAATTTGTGAGACAAATGCAAATACCATTAATCTTTGATAATATTTTTTCAAATCGCTGGTATGACAAAATCCCTCTGTTAACAAAAACGCAAATAAGGGATACGATATTCTCCCCAAATATTCTGTTGCAAAACCTCTCGTCTCTGGAATAGCATATTTGACATGGTCTAAAATCATGGTAATACAGGCAATGATTTTTAAAACAAAAATTGACATCTTAAAATACTCCTAACTTTTTTATTGTAACATATCATTTTGTTTTTCGCAAAAGTATTTTAAAAAGATGTCAATTCCAGAAAACTTACGACAGAGACTTCCACAATATTATCTAGTAAATCCTTATATTCTTTGACTCTAAAATTCATAAAACCATCTAGCATAATTGATTTATTTTCAATAATATAGCGTTTGACTAAATTTTTGAGGAGTTTATTTTTGTAACCAATTTTATGATCTGGCAAATTCATAATTTGATTGCTGATTTTGAAGACATAATCTTGTTCTTCTTCATTTAAATAAAAGTAATTTTGTTTGATGCATTTTCGGATTATTTGTTTTTCATAAAACTTCTCAATTGCGCTTTTGATAACAATAGCAACTACTTCATAAAATTCCTTTTCATTTCTTTCCATATCGTGAATGATAACATTGTCATACATTTTGAACTTACTATTTGAAATACAAAAATGAATTGGCAATTTTTCAAACGTTTGGATTAAATAGTCTATGATGTCTTGATTATTGGTTTTTATGCAAACAGATTTCACGTAAATTCTCCTTTATTTAAAATATATAATATCATATTCATAGGGACAAAAAACGGTGTTAGATTACTAGAAATTTTCTTTAAAATTCCTAGTAATCTTAGGCTTACAACGCTTCATTAATTCCTCTTGAAATAATATCTTTCATAGATTCAATAAGTTCATCAATTTCTTTCGGAGTAACAATAAAATTATAATCGTTTGGAATTAAAGCTTGTTTGATTTTTTCATAATTATCCTCATCTTTTAGTTTGTTCAATACATCATTGGATTCTGCTTTTTTTTGTAAATCTTCAATGAACAAATCTAAACAGTCGTTCGTAATAGAAGCCATTTCTACAACTGTTGGTACTCCGAATTGCAATAACAGGAATTCCTAAACTCTTCTCCGATAATTCATCTCTTGCATTTCCAACACCCCCACCTGGCACAATACCTGTATCGGAAATTTGGATAGATTTATTAATTCGGCTGACATTTTTTGAACATAAACTGTCAATAGCAAGAATCATTTTTGGCTTAATTTTGTCGATAATTCCTCGAATAATTTCGGCACTTTCAATTCCTGTTGTTCCTAGAACACCCGGCGAAATCGCAGAAATACTTCTCGTATTTTCGTCAATATATTGTGGGAGATAAATTTTAATGTGTCTTGTAATTTCAACCTCGTTTACTACACGGGAACCCAGACTATCTGGCGTAGAATGTAGATTACCTAACCCAACAATCATAATTTCTTCGTCTTTTTTGATGTGTTTATCCACTATATTGGCTAATTCTTTGCTGATGACTTCCACAATTTTGTCTTCTTTTTCAACCGCAATATTGTTAATTTTTTTAACATCAATGGTAATATAATTTCCCATTGGCTTTTTTAAGGCCTCCTCGCCTTGTGCATTGGTAATCGCTACTCTCGTAATTTTTATATCCTCGATTTCTTCCTCATTGCACTCAATGCCATCAATCTCATTTTCAATGTTATTTGCTTTTCGATACAAATCGCGTCTTTCGACTGCCATATCGGTTCTAAAATCCATTTAAAATCACCTCGTAAATATTGTGGCAATTTGTGGAATTTTTATGCAAGAAATTTGCTATTCAATAGAATAAAACCATATGTACCGTTTACTCTATACGATACATATGGTTCAAAATATGGTTCTAACAACTTAATTCATTAAAGATAATCAATTCTAAAGCATCTAGGTCCCCCTCCTTTTCGGATAAAACATAAAGAACCTCTTCTTCCATTTTTATCTCTAACATGATTTTGAGCATCTCTGCCTTCTTATCTTCCGCCAAAGTCTGATATAGGAACACCCTATCTTCTTTTTTTAAAACCATCTGTAAAATATACGCTTTACCTTCTCTTTCTACCACTGGATATAAATATAAAACTATTGTTTCCTTATCAAACAAAGCAACGTTCATTTTCTCTTTCAAAAATGAAAAGACACTCTGTCGTTCTTTTGCTGAAAGTAAGCTAATTGGAAATTTTTCAGACATAATTGCATAATCGCACTTTTCCAGTACACAAAACAACTTTTCTGCCTTTATTTCACAACAAACAGGATAAATCTTATCTGGTGCCATTTTCTCTACAATCTTACATACCACATCCTTATTGCAATTTTCTAACAATTTGGCAATCATCGCTGGCGATATTTCAGCAATATTCTGAAAAATTTCTTCCGCATCCTCAATGTCGCCCTTCACACAAAGCAACTCAAGAAACTCAGCGAACAACTTCAATTCCCGTGCAATTCCATTTTCCAATGCTTTTCCAGAAAAGAGTGTTACAAAATTCACTCTATCTTCAAAACTAGGTATTGATAAGATAAATTTAAGTGAAGCATATTCTCCAGCAATATAGGACTTTACTCTTTCAACAGACATATCCAAAAAAATTTTGCTATGATTTGGGTATTCTACTTCGAGAATTCTACTCAAAGCCCCATCGGATACATGTTCCCAAATTTCTGTTCTCTGAAAATCATTCAAAAAATATTGTAATTCTTTGAAACTCCCTATACTTACAAAGTAAAGAATTATCTCTTCATATTTATCTGTGGGAATATTATTCCAAATTATTTCACTCGAAGCATATGAATCTCGCCTCAATTTCCTACATTTTTCTTCTGATTTTCGAAAAAAAATCTCCTGTTTCTTTAGCTCCTCATTTAACCGTTTCCGCAATAACGTAGTTTTTTTTCCCATATTTTTTCCTCCTTCTAATTCTTGTGTTATACAAGTTTGTAGGAATATTATATCATATTTTACATAAAATGTCAATTGTAACACTACAATAACACACAAAAACCCCTTACTTTTACAAGTAACGGGCTTTTCAAATCTTATACTGTTTTTCTTAAAGATAATTTTTCTGATATTTCACGATAGCGATTAACGTCTTTTTTCGCTAAATATTTTAATAAACTTCTTCTTTTACCAACCATTTTTAGTAATCCTCTTCTTGAGTGATTATCTTTTTGGTGAATTTTCAAATGTTCTGTTAATTCTGTAATTCTTTCTGTTAAAAGAGCTATTTGAACTTCTGGTGAACCAGTATCATTTTCCTCTCTTTTATATGTGTTGATAATTTCTTGTTTTCTTTCTTTGGTCATATCTTAAATCCTCCTATTTTTATATTTGCCACAAACTGAGTTTAAGGTAGGTTTTTCCCTTAATCTAAGTAAGTGGTATTTTTATTATTTTACTATAGTTTTCGTAAAAAATCAAGTGTTTTATAAAATTTTATTCATATAAATCTTTTTTACTTAAATTAATTCTTCCTTGCTCATCAATTCCAATGACTTTTACGGTTATTTCTTCCCCAACTTTTAGCACATCTTCAACTTTATTTATTCTCTCTTTTGAAATTTTGGAGATGTGAAGTAAACCTTCTTTTCCTGCTCCTAAATCAATAAATGCTCCAAATGTGGTAATTCTAACAACTTTTCCAGTATAAATTCCATCTTTTTCAATCTCTCTGGTAATCTCTTCTATCATAATTTGGGCCGCTTCTGCTTCTTCATTTGATTGTGAATAAATAAAAACTCGTCCATCTTCTTCAATATCAATTTTAACGCCTGTTTCTTCAATGATTTTATTAATCACTTTTCCACCAGTACCAATGACATCACGGATTTTTTCAGGGTTAATCACCATATGGATAATTCTTGGTGCATATTCAGAAATGCTCTCACGTGGCTTTTCAATTTGTTTTAACATAATTTCATCTAAAATATAAGCGCGCGCTTTTTTGGTTCTGCTAAACGCTTCTTCAATGACTTCATACGATAAGCCATCTACTTTGATGTCGACTTGAATAGCTGTAATTCCATCTTCGGTTCCACCTACTTTAAAATCCATATCTCCGAAAAAATCTTCAATTCCTTGAATATCAGTGATAACCACATAATTTTCTGGATTTTCTTCATCGGTAATCAGTCCTGTTGAAATTCCAGCAACTGGCTTTTTGATTGGAACACCTGCATCCATAAGTGCCAAAGTAGAACCACAAATGCTTCCTTGTGAAGTTGAACCGTTAGAACTTAAAATTTCTGATACAACTCTTATTGTATACGGAAATTCTTCCTTGCTTGGAATGACTGGCAATAATGCTCTTTCGGCTAATGCACCATGCCCAATTTCACGACGACCTGGTCCACGAGAAGCTTTTGCTTCACCAACACTGTAGCCTGGAAAATTATAATGATGAATATAACGTTTAGATTCCTCATTATCCAACCCATCTAGTGTTTGTTCTTCACTTGCTGTTCCCAAAGTAACAATTGACATCACTTGCGTTCTTCCTCGTGAAAATACAGCGCTACCATGTGTTCTAGGAAGCACACCAACTTCACATGAAAGAGGTCGAATATCATAGATTCCTCTGCCATCAACTCTTTTTTGCTCTTCTAAGATTAATTTTCGTACTGTTTTTTTCTCTAATTTGTAGATAGCTTCTGCAATTGCTTTTTTGTCTTCCTCAAGCTTTTCTGCGCCAAATTTTTCAGCATACCAGTTTTCTACGTCGTTTGTGAATTGGTCAATTTTGGCATCTCTTTCTGGCTTGTCTGGTGTTTGAACATCGTCTTTCATACGTGCTCCAAACTCGTCACTAATGATTTTGTAGATTTCTTCGTTAACTGTAAAATGAGTATATTCGAATTTTGGTTTTCCAATTTCTTGTTTCATTTTTAGAATGAATTCACATATTTTTTTAATTTCAACATGTGCCTTTTTTATGGCTTCTAGCATAATTTCGTCTGGAATTTCGTCTGCACCTGCTTCAATCATGGCAATTTTGTCCATCGTTCCTGCAACAGTTAAGGTTAATTTACTGTTTTCTCTTTGTTTTTCGGTTGGATTGATGATAATTTCATTGTTAACATAGCCAACGGCTACTGAACCAGTTGGTCCGCCAAATGGAATATCAGAAATCGAAAGTGCAACAGATGAACCAATCATCGCACATATTTCAGGTGAGCAATCTTGGTCGACTGACAAAACTAAACAGCTAACTACCACATCATTTCTAAAATCTTTTGGGAATAACGGACGAATTGGTCTGTCAATCACTCTGGATGTTAAAATCGCTTTTTCAGTAGGTCGTCCTTCTCTTTTTTGAAAACTGCCTGGAATTTTGCCGACTGCATATAATCGTTCTTCATAATCGACTGAAAGTGGGAAAAAATCAATTCCTTCCTTTGGTTCTTTGGATGCGGTTACATTGACTAATACAACTGTATCACCATAGCGAACTGTTACACTTCCATTTGCTAAACCGCAATATTTGCCTGTTTCTAAAGTTAGTTTTCTTCCTGCCAAATCCATACTATACGTTTTTGTTTCCATACATTACCTCCTAAATAAAAAATTTTCATCATTTATTTGAAAGGTAACCTCTGCAAAATTTAAGTAGTTAAAAATGATATAAACTTTTTAACATAATTATTATGAAAACCCAAATTTTTCATGCATCTTAAAGTTTGCACAAGCTACTATTTCAAACAAATAATTTCTTTTATTTTACTATATTATTTCCAAAAAAGCAAGTAAAATTTACAAACAATGTAAAAAGCCCATCATTTTATTGTAAATGACAGGTTTTTACACTTATAACATTTGATTTGCGGCATCTAAAAAGAGTTGCTCTGTTAATGTAATTTCTTTCTCTTTTTTCATTTTTTCTAGTGCAACTCTAGCTTGATATTGCCATACTGGTCTTCCTATTGTATTTGAAAAATCTGAAAAAATTCTCTCTAATAGCTCAATTCTATCAATTTTTGAACATTCTCGATAAAACTGTACAAATTCCTCTTCTTTTCCATAAAAAACATCAAGCAAAATTGAAATCATTTCTTTGTTACAACTGATTAAATCTCTTAGTTTGGAAAAAATCTCTTCTTGATTTTTGGGGTCGTCGTTGTCTATCACATCAAACAAAAATTTCTTAAACTCTTCCTGAAACAAAATATTGTTAAATTTCCAAGCACTTTTTATTAGGCAATTTAACTTCTTGCTAGGAATTATTTGGATAAAATATTTTTTGCTTTGGAAATCTATTTTTTCAAATAATTCCAATAAATTTGCCAAATCAAATTCTTGTTTAAAGTACTGCATTAGTCTTTCCTTTGGAAGCTTTTTCGGATTTTTTAAAATAAACTCAAATATTTCCGAATTTGACATTTCCTCAAAAGATTTTTCCCGATTTTGTGGTTGTCTCTTTGTCAAAAACAAGTTTTTTCCTCCTTCTAATCACCTCTTATGAGGTTTTGTTTGTGTTATTATATTACATTTTATGTTCCTTGTCAATTCTTCTTATCATTGCCATTTTTTATTCTTCCAAAATGGATTTGACAATTCCTCGATCAATTGTATTTTCAAAAATATTTTTTAAAATAATGAGCACAATAGGACCCAATAACATTCCCATGATGCCAACTAATTTGAAACCAGTATACATACTAATTAACGTAAATAATGGATGAATTCCTATTTTTTTGCTAATAACCTTTGGTTCCAAAAATTGTCTTACAACAGAAGTGAAAATATACAATCCTAAAATAGAAAAACCAACTGAATATTCTTTATTTAAAAATAAAATAACGGTCCAAGGAAGCATGACTGTGCCAGAACCGCAAAATTGGTAAGGCATCTACAAATCCAATGAATAACGCCATTAGCAATGGATAGCCAACATTCATTCCCATTAAATAAAAAATATTAAGTCCCATTAATACAATTACAAAGGATATGCCGATGAGTGTCATTTCTGCTTTTAAGTAACTACCTAAAGAAGCGGTTATTTTTTGCATTGTCGTTGCAATTTTTCCTAACATTTTTTTGGGAACATGATGTTCTAATCGGTCCCAAATATAGATTTTGTCAGAGGTGATAAAATAAGTAGCAAGAATGGTAATGACAATATAAATCATGATGGTTGGAAGGGATTTTAGGCTTTCTAGTAAATTGGTTAAGGTATTTTTTAGGAATTCAATTCCTTTGTTTAACGTGTCTGAAGAGGTCGCTTGAATCATTTGCTTGATTTCGTCGGATAAGGCTAATTTGTCCATATCAATTTTTTTGAGCACAGAATTAACCCAATCAACAGCTTTTTCTAGGTATGTATTGAGTGCACCCAATAGATTGGTACTTTCGGAAATTAAACTAATGGTTCCCCAAGAAATCAAGCCAATTAGCACAAGAAAAACAGTAGCCAAAACAAGAATACTACTTGTTTTTCTACTGAAATCTGTTTTTTTGTGAACCCATTTAATCAGTGGTTCGACCAAAAGTGATATTAAATAGGCAATTAAAAAAGGAATATAAAATGCAAAAAGTTTTGCGGAAAATACTAATATTAAAAAAACTAGAATTAACCAGCCAATTTTTTTTAAAATCGTCATTGTTTCCAATTTTAATCGCCTCCTTTTCAAAATTAATGATTGTGCTGACATTCACAAATACATTCCATTGTGTCTCCTACTTCTCTTGGTTGCACATTTTGATTTTGTGCTAAATCGCCAATGGTAAGCATTCCAACAATTTGGTTGTTTTCAATAACGGGTAATCTTCTGATTTGATTGGTCGACATGGTTTGTGTGGCATCTTCTAGTTGCGTATCTGGTGTTGTTTTGATGACTTTTGTTGTCATAATATCTGACGCTTTTGTTTGCTCACATTGCTTGTTGCTAGCTACACATCTTGTGACAATATCTCGATCGGTTACAAATCCAATTACATTGTTTTCTTGATTACAGATTGGAACACAACCAACATCATTTTCTTGCATTAATTTTGCAATTTCGTTTAAGGTAGTATCAGACGTTGCTCTGACTACTTTTTTACACATACATTCTTTGACTCTCATTTTTGTACCTCTTTTCTTTGAAAAATAACTATATAAAGTATGTGCAATATTTCATAAATTATACTTTTTTCGATAAAAAATAAGATTTTCTAAAACAGAAAATCTTTAAATTTTTATTACATAAATAGATTCGGATTTTGCAAATTATTTGACATCATCATTTGTGAGTTGGTATTTTGTCTGCGTGAGATGATGCTGTTTAAAAGTATGATTTTGATTAAATCTCTTAATAAAGAATTTTGCCTATTTGACGAGCTATTTGTAGCAGAAGTATTGGTTGAACTGGGATTTGTTGCGTTGGTTCTGGAACAATTACTGTTATTTGAATTTTCTGTTTGTGCTGAAGCATTCGTATAATTTGAACGATTTTCCAAATTAAGATCTCCTTCTACCATATTGTAAACTGTATCGACCATACTGTTTAAAGCATCTTCGGTTAAATAGCCTGTGTTGTTATTGGCTAAAACTTGTGAAACAACTGGTGAAATAATTCGATAAACTGCTGGATACATGGCATTTAAATTTTGTTGTTGCATTGGCATTTGTGGATTTTGATTCATTGTTGGTGCTTGATAATTGTTTGGCATGTATGGATTAAATCCTACATTTGGATTTTGGTTATAATAATTTAAATCTTGCATGTAATTTCCGTTTTGATAATACATGAATTGACCTCCCTTAAATTTTATTTGTGTTATCAATATATTCATAAAAAAATATTTTTAGTACATAAAAAATGAGAATAATTGCAAATTATTCTCAAAAAATACAATTTATGAGGCCTGTTTTTCATTTTTACCTATTTCTGGTTTATTGATTTGAAAATTTTTTTTTATTTCTTCTAATAATTCTCGTGCCATTTTTACGCTATCTTCTACTGCTTGTTTTGGGCTTTCAATCGTTTCTATTCTCATTTTTACAATGCTTTGAGCCATCTTTTTATACGTTTTTGATGGTACTTTTATTGTTAATATTTCATAATCATCATTAACTTCTGATTCTATTTGGGTCTCTTCTTCAAATTCTTCTGAAATTTCTTCTGTTCGCTGTATTTGTTCATCTTCTAATTCTAATACTTCTTCTTTTGTCTCTGGCTCTTCTTGTATTTCTTCTGAGATTTCTTGTTCTTCTTGTATCGCTTCCTCTTCTGGTCGTTGTTCTTCTTCTATCTCTTCTTCTAAGTTTTCGTTTTCGTCTTCTTCATCTTGTTCCTCTTCTTCCTCTATTTCCTCATACTCTTGGTCTTCTTGCTCTGGCTCTGCAATTTGCAATTCTATTGGAATTAATGATAATAAATCTGCAATATCTTCTAATGTATTGATTACTTCTTGTTTTTCATTTTCTAGTTGATTTACTTCAGGATCAATGGCACTAGCTTTTTTATATAACTCTTCTAACTCATTTTCTAACTCTTCTTTTATTTTATTTAACTCTTGTTCTTTATCTTGCAAATCTTCTTTTAACAATTTCATACTTTCTGGATCTACGCCCTCAATAGAAGTCTGATAAATTGACACAATTTCACTAATTTGCTTTACTTTAGCTTTTGTTTCTTCCTTCATTTTTTACTCCTTTATACCAATCTTTTTAGAATATCCTCTAATTCTTGCTTAATGATGACTTCTTCCTCATCGACTTTTTTTAACATATCTTTTAAACATTTTTTTGAAGTTTTATTCAAATCTATTTCTTTTTCATGAAATAAAATCTTTCCTAAACTATGATTCATTTTCATTCTCCTTATCCATTGATTGTATTTTGAAAAATCTTATTGGCTTCTTCTTTGGCTTGTTTTATTTTTGCAACAAAATAAATGGTGTCTTCTTTGATATTGTTTAAAATGTCTGGCAATTTGTTGTCCATAATCTCCAGTTCCACACAAATTGGCTCTATGACATAAGTATTAAATTTCTTTGCTCCTGTAAATTTATTTTTTATTTTTCTCCAAAAACTTCCCGAAGATTTTTTTTCTTTCAGAGAAATTTGACTTAATTTATCCGAAAACAACGCATCCATTCTCTTTTGCATATTGCTACTACATTCTTCTATTTCTTTTTCACATTCTTCTATAATTACATCATAATTTAACTTTTTTTCCCTACAGGCTGTCATTTTTTGATTCCATTCTTCTAAGATTTTTGCCTTTGTTTGTGACGAGATTTCTTGTTTACTATCAAAACTTTTTTTCAAATTTGTAATAGCGATTTTTTGATTGCATTGAGCTTCTTGCAATTCTAACAGCAAATTAATATAAAATCCATTATATTTTTCTATGATTTGAGATAGCTGTTTTTTGTATTTGATTAAAATTTGGTCACAAATTTCTTCATAACGTTCTAAATTTTGGTCATAAAACTCAGCTTGTTCTTCAAAATTTTTTTCCAAAACTTGTACTTTATGATGCATAATTTCTTTGGTTGTTTTGGTAAAAATTGCTGTTAAAAGTTTTGCTTTGGTAATTTCTAAGTCATTTAATTGAACTAATTTGTCGATTAATAATACATTCCTATTATTTTCCATGTAATTTTCTCCTATTCTTTCATTCGTACAACTTAATATTATTATATACAAAATAAAAAAAAAAGCAATAGTTTTTTACTATTACTTTAAAATATTTTTTCTTGTCGTATTTTAGCAATTATACACCATATTTCTTTTTGAAACGATCCGCTCTTCCACCAACATTATTTTGTTTTAAGTTGCCAGTCCAAAATGGGTGACATTTTGAACAAACATCTACTTTCATTTCTGCTTTTGTTGAATTGGTTTCGATAACATTTCCACAAGCACAAATAATTTTTGATTCTGTATAATTTGGTTGTATTTCTGTTTTCATTAACTTCACCTCTTTCTTGATTTTTTCACAATATTTTTTATCATACCACATTCTTTATGATAATGCAAGTATTTTTTAATTGATTACAACAATTGTGTCCTTATTATCTAATTTTTCCTGCTTTACTTCGGTTGTATCAACCTGTCTATTTTCAGTAGTTATTTCTTTTTGTTGTGAATTTGTTTCATTTTTTGGAGTAATGTCTTGTTTAAAAAGTTCTATTAAACTTGATTGATTTTGCACACTTTTTAGTTGCACTTCTAAGGACGTTCTACTAACCAGTTTGTACATTACATTAAACAAACATGCCAGAATACAAATTGCTAGCAATGCTTTTTTCCAAACTTTAGCTAACATAAAATCCCCCCTTCTTAAATCAATACATTCCCTTTTTATTATAGGACTTTTTCTATCAAAAGTCAATAGGGTTCTTAGACATTTTTATTTTGGATGTAATTTTCTGTAAATTCTTCTGCTAGAATATGCATTTTTACTTCATCATAATATTAAAATTCAACCTCATACTTTAGCATCTTGCTACCTTTTTTATAATATTCCACATATACCATTTGAGCCTTCAAATTAATTTCATAATACACTCCCAATTTATATCTACACACATGTTCTGGAAGTGTTTTTCCATCATATGACCATATATCATCAAATGAATCTTTTGTTAAAATCTGCATTCTTCTTTTATCCGCTTCTTTTTTATTCTCATCTGCCGTCGATTTTTTCATTTCGATACAAATTAAATTATCCTGTTCTTTATTTTTTCCTCTGCTATGTACAATCACATCACAGGTTATCTTGATAACCTTTATCTGTTGCTCAGCATCAAACATTGTCTTTAGTTTTCCATTATTTCGATTATATTCTGTATCTACATAATATTCATCTATATTTCTATATGCCATTTCTTCTTTTAAATAATCGGCAAATGGATGATACCAACATCTTTCATTCACTCCTGAAAGAATTAACTCCTTTTCCTCTTTCAAAAATGTTCTGCTTGCTTTTTCAAAAATTTCCATAAGTTCTGTATCTTTTATATTCTTCATATATACGCCTTTCTACTTTAACCATTAAACTATTTTTTCAATTCCAATTGTGCTATACACTCCACATGACCGCGTCCAAGCGAACATATCAGCAATAGCCAATTTTTGTAAACAATATTTTTCCTCCAAAATCTTCAAATCTCTCCCCAAAGTCGCTGGATTACAACTTACATATACAATTCTTTTCGGCTCAATTTGCAATAAACTCTCCAGCGCCGTTTTCTCACAACCTTTTCTCGGTGGATCTATCCATACTACATCTGCTTTGATATTTCTTTGTTTTATCCATTTAGGAAGCGTTTCTTCCACATTTCCAACCAAAAAT
Organism: uncultured Clostridium sp.; assembly: GCA_947648495.1. GTDB lineage: Bacteria > Bacillota > Clostridia > TANB77 > CAG-508 > Scatovivens. Next base: position 19,721 of record CANSOA010000001.1, on the reverse strand, counting down.
TCAGCATTTTTTACTTCATTCAATAACGCATTTTCTCTAGCATTTTCAATCGCCTCTGGAATGGTCTCAATTCCCATTAATTTTCCTACTTTATCAGCACCGCAAATACCAATTGTTCCAATCCCACAATACAAATCAAATACGGTCTCCTTGCCTGTGAGTTTAGCATATTCAATTGCTTTTGCATACAATTTTTCTGTTTGAATAGGATTCACTTGATAAAAGGACATATTTGAAATTTTAAATTTTTTCCCCAATAAACTATCTGTTATATAACCATCACCAAAAATAATCTTATTTGTTTTCCCCAAAATTACATTGGTATTTTTATTGTTCAAATTCTTTACAATTGTTTTGATTTCTGGAAAACGATTTGTTAAACAATCAATGAATTCTCTTTCTTTGGGAATATTTAATGTATTTACTACTAAGGTTATCATTACTTCCTTTGCGTTTTTGCTTGTTCTAATAACAATATGACGCAAAATTCCTGTATTATTTTTTTCGTTATAACCTGTTATTCCATTTATTTTAGCAAATTCAAAAATAGCCTGTGCAATTTTTTGTGATAATTGATTTTGAATCTTACATTCCAATACTGGAATAATGCGATGAGTTCTTTTGGCAAAAACGCCCATCGTTAAATCGCCATTTTCAGACACTCCCACTGGGTATTGCAATTTATTACGATAATAAAAAGGCTCGTCCATTTTTAGAATTTCATTTACATCAATCTGCCTTCCCAATGCCTTTCTCAAAGTATTTTGGACAGCGTTTTTCTTTAATTCAATGGTCGATTCATAATTCATATGTCTTAAATTACAACCACCACATTTGTTATAAGTTGCACAATCTTGTTCAGAAATTCTATTTTCTGATTTTTCCAATATTTCCATCACTTTTGCATAACAAATTTTAGAAGTCACTTTCAAAATTTTAATTTTAACTTTTTCTCCTTTGAGCGTGTCTGGTACCAATACCACTTGCCCAGAAATTTTTGCAATTCCTTCTCCATCAAAACCATTGTCAATGATTTGAGTAATGTATTCTTCGTTTTTTTTCATTTTTTACTTTGCCTACCCCTCCTCTGCATCTGTATCTATTATACTAATTTTTGCCACTCATTTTATTCCTTGCTTCTATCTCAAAATCACGCTTTGTTGTATTTGATTTGGATTTTGCTTGACTTATCTTACTTTTTCATCTTTATTATTTTGTCTTTTATTTCCTGCACGTGTTCTTTCTTCTTTTTTTTGGATTAATTCTTCATCTTTTCGCTGTCTCTCTTGCATTTTGAACTGCTTTCCAACTGCAATGGTTCGATTGATAATTTCCAAATTGCATCGAATTCTTTCTTCAAACATTTCTTTTTCAGTTTTTCTTTTTTTCTTATTTTTTAACTTTTTAATTTTCTCTAAAGCTTGTTCATCTATGACACCAATAGTAATCAATTCCTCTTCCAACGCTTCCAAATCTTGCAAGGTTTTTATTTTACGGATTTTCTTTTTAATTTCTTTTAACTTTTTTATTTCAGAATTTTCTTGCCTGAAGATATTTTTTAAGAGAAAACCATTTTTTCCTTTTTTATTTTCCAATTTTATACTCCTACCTTGTATAGGTATTTTTACTTTCTTTTCTACATTTATTAAAATTTTTTTCTAAAATTACTTTATACCACAACCTCTAATTCCAACTTCTCGGTTCGCTACAAAATATTTCTTTCCAGCAAATGTCAAAAGATTGGCTTGGGCAAAATCAACTTCTTCTTTTGTCCCAACTATTTCTTTATTACAATGGGTACAAACTACTTCTGCCAAAAACATTTCATGAGAACAAAATGTTTGAATATCGATTACTTTACATTCTAAATTAATAGGACATTCTTCAATATAGGGCACTTTAACAATTTTACTTTGTCTTTTGGTGAAATGACACGCTTGAAATTTATCAACATCTTTTCCGGATTTCGTTCCACAAAAATCAGCTTCTTTTACCAATTTCTCATCTGGCAAATTAATAACAAATTCTCTCGTTTTTGTAATAATTTCATTGGAAAAACGAGAAGGTCGAATCGAAACATAGACAATCATCGGTTCTGAATTAAGGATTCCCGTCCAACCAATTGTTGCAATATTGCTATTTTCCATATTTCCAGATGAAACCAAAGCCACTGGATTTGGCGCTAAGCCTAAATGATTTTCTAACTCTATTTTCATTTTTACATCTCTCCTTATTTTATTATCTTAAAACATATTATGTTTGTAAAATATTTTTATGAAAAATTAAAATCCAAATATGAATATTTTTTCGTTCTAAATTGCAAAGCGTTTTCTATATCCTTTTTTGCCTTTGGCGAAATTTCACTTACTCTGACCGTCTTTTCTCCCACCTTAACCAAAGGATTGATATATCTTATTTTTATCTTTTCAAGACTCACCGAGTAGACATCCTCTGGAGGTATATTACTTTCTTTTATCTGAGTTGCATTTTTCCAGATTTTAAAACATTCTGCAATGTTTCCTTCTTTGCAATTCTCAATTTTCTCAATAATCTCTTTTTCAGATAATTGATATAAATCCTGAATTGTAATTAAATTTTTCTCACTCATTTTTTTCATCACATCTGCCAAAAATTGCATGGAAAATCTGGTTCGATTGTCAATATAGCGAGAAGATAACCTACTTGCTATATTAACAAATTTTTCTGCTTTTTCTTGACACACAAAACCTAATTCTGAAACTCCTTGCTCATTGTGCAAAATTTCAATATTTTGATAGATTTCCTTAATTTCATCTAAATTCCATAACTTCTCGGTTACACCAAATCCATTTGAAAATGTATATTCTAATCGATCACTTGCCAAGTTTGGCGCATCATTATCTGCAATAGGATACATATGATAATTATCGATTTCTTCTACTTTGATATTATCTCTTTCCAACAAATTCATAATCTCTTTTGATTGGGTTATGATTTGTGTGGTCAACTCTTCTGTAGATTCTTGTGTTTCATAATCACCATTCATAAAATCAATACAGTGTTTGAATACAGGAGTAGCTATATCATGAAAAAGCCCTGACAATGTTTGCCTTTTGTCTTTCGTAAAATGCCAGACAATTAACGCTACGCCTACACTATGGTCCAAGCTGGAATACCAAATTCTATCAGAATACATGTTTGCATAAAATGTTCCACAAGTTACGCTAATTTCTCTTTGTTTTTGCATTTCAAGCGTGTTTATATAATCGAGCAAAAATTCTGGTATTTCCTGAGATAAAATAGAAAAATATTGTTTGACGGTTCCATTTAATTTTTCAAAATAAACTGGCATTTATCTTCTCCTTTTTTAAAAAGCCTCATCTCTGATAGCTCTTAGAGATGAGGTAATACTATTCAAAGTCTACTTATGTAATACTCTTTCTTTTACTGTCTTTATTATAAACTATTTCTTTCCAGCTGTCAATTATTTTAAATTAATTATTGACATAATTTTTCGAGTTAATTAAAATTTTTTGGTCAATATGCAAAGGAAGCTATGTTAATAATACATAGCTTCCTTTGTTACAAAATAACTTAAAGTTAAGAAATTGGTAATATTTCCCTTTAGTGCTTCCGCTGAGACCGTTTAGGATGCTTCGGTCTGCTCTCATTGAGTACATTTTAAATGCGCCGTTTTTTTGTTTTGCAATCTCCCTCATAAAACTATGCAACACATATTCTGGTCTGAGACCAAAAAAGACAACAATCTCATTTTATACTCTTTATGTCAATAAATTTTGCTCGTTTTCTTCCACTAAGGCAAAATCAATTCTCCTCAAAGCTTTGCTTGCTTCAATTACACGGATTTTGACTGAATCTCCAATTTTAAAAATACGATGGGTGTGTTCACCAATTAGCTGTTTTTTATCCTCATCATAAATATAATATTCATCCCCCATTTGTTCAAATCGAATTAAACCTTCTACGGTGTTTTCAAGCTCAGCAAACATTCCAAATGTCGTAATAGAAGAAACAATGGCTTCATATTCTTCCCCGATTTTATCTTCCATAAATTCTGCTTTTTTGATAGCCTCCGCTTCCCTTTCTGCTTTGGTTGCACGCATTTCACATTCTGATGAACTTTTCGCATATTTTTCTGCATCAGCTTGAAATTGCATTTGTAATTGCGCATTGGCTTGACAATATTCAGAAATCATGCGATGAATGAATAAATCTGGATATCTTCGAATTGGTGATGTAAAATGACAATAAAATTTACTGGCAATGCCAAAATGTCCTTTGTTTTCTTTTTCGTATTTTGCCAATTTTAATGTTCTTAACATCAAATTAGAAATAACTTTCTCTTCTGGTTTGCCTTTTACTTGTTCTAATACTTTTGAAAATTCCGTTGGATGAACCGCTTCTTGATTGATGTGAATTTTATAGCCAAAATTCCATAAAAACTTATTGAGTTCTTTGACTTTGTCCAAATCTGGTTCTTCATGAACACGATAAATGAATGGATATTCTAACCAATAAAATTTTTCGGCAATCGTTTCATTCGCTGTTAGCATAAATTGTTCGATGATTTCATTTGCAAAATTTGTTTGGTATTTCTTAACATCAATGCATTTTCCGTTTTTGTCTAAAATGAGTTTACTCTCTGGAATATCTAAATTCAAATATCCTGCCTTAATACGTCTATTTTTTAATACATGTGCTAGTTCTTCCATCAATTTAAAATCCGCAAGATATGGTTCATATTTTTGAAGTATTTCTTCATCGGAATTGGTTATGATTTTATTTACATCGGTATATGACATTCTTTGGGTAACACGAATAACGGATTTATACACATCTGAGGCAACTACTTTCCCTTTTGCATCAATTTCCATCAAACAGGAAAGCGCAAATCGGTCTTGTCCTGCATTTAAACTACAAATTCCATTGGAAAGTTCGACAGGAAGCATAGGAATAACACGGTCAAACATATATACACTGGTACCACGAAAAATAGCTTCATTGTCAAGATTGGAACCTTTTTTGACATAATGACTAACATCGGCTATGTGCACATCTAATAAATAATTTCCATTATTTGCTTTTCCGACCCAAATTGCATCATCTAAATCTTTAGCATCTTCGCCATCAATGGTGAAAATATGCATTTGCTTTTCACGTAAATCCACTCGATTTTTGACTTCTTTTTCGGAAATGGTTTGCGAAATTTTAGTAGCTTCTTTTAAAACTGGCTCTGGAAATTCATTTGGTAAGTCAAATTCTTTGATAACAGATAATAAATCCATTCCAGCTTCATTAACATTTCCTAATATTTCTATAATTTCGCCTTCGGCATTTTTACCTTTTTCTGGATATTTTAGGATTTTTGCAACAACTTTATCGTTGTTTCGCGCATTTTGGCAATGATTTTTGCTAATGAACAAATCGGTTCCTAATTTTTTATCATCTGGTACAACAAAGCCAAAATTTTTGTTTTTTTGAAATGTTCCAATTACGATTTCTTTTTCGCGTTTTAGGACCTTTACAATCTTGGCTTCTGCACGTTTTTCTGCCTTTTTTTCACTTAAAATCTGAATTTCGACAAGATCGCCATTTAGAGCGTTTGATATAAATTGCGCTGGCACAAAAACATCTTCTTTTTCTGTCTCCTCAAATTCAACAAATCCAAATCCTTTTTCATTTTTTCTAAAAACTCCTATTATTTTGTGTTTTTTCTTTTTTCCCATTGTTTTCCTTTCTAAAAATAAAGGGTACGATTTTTCGCACCCATCTTTACTATTTTTCTTACATGACATACAAAATATCTAACACAACTGTCAAAACAAAGAAGGTTACCATTAAAGCAATTGTTGCTCTTTTCATTTTTCCTTCTGATGTTCTGCCTTTGTTTTTTTCGTAAAAGTTGTTTGCTCCTGCTCCCATAACAGTTCCAGAAGCTCCGCTATCCTCTTTTGATTGTTTTAAAATAAGTACGACTAACACAGCACATATGATAAAGTAAATTCCTATTAATATATTTTTTGCAATTTCCATTTGTTATAATCCTCCAATTTCTTCCAATTCTTGTTTATTGTATCATATCGTTTTCAAAAAATCAAGTATTTTTATGGTAATAATGAACATTCTATATTGGTTTTCCCAATTAATTCATTATTTTTGTATTTTAAGATGCTTACAGATGGCTCTCCTTCATATTTTGGAATTTCAATGAGTATTTCCATGACACCATCGTTATCCACATCTAAAATGTTGACATTTTCTAAGTTTAAATAATATTCTGCATTGGTAGCTTGATTCCACTTCGCTTTTTCAATATAAGCTAAATCTGCAAGGAATTTTCCTGTGCTGTCATATAGGGATATTTTGGAATATCCTGTGTTTTTATTGGCTAAAATCGTAATAAATTCGTCTACTCCATTCATATCTAAATCCGCTAGTATGGTTTTTACGGAATCGAATTCTTGTAGTTCTTTGTTATTTTCTAAAATAAGCGCTGGCAAAGTATTGATTACTTTAATATCTTTTAAAATGGCTTCATAACTTTCTGATAGCGCAATTTTTCCTACTCCTCGTATACCGACTAAAGAATCATAGATTGGTTCACTTAATTTTCCTAATGTAGCATTTTGATAAGCAAAATTCTCATAATTGTAATAAGTTATGATATATTTGTCTTTGTCTTGACTGCTGTTATCAATGTATTTTAATTCAACTTGATCCATTTGGGTGGTATCTAAAATTAGCCCCTTGTATAAAACAATTAAATTTTCATTCATCACTTTTCTTGAATTGGCATCTGTTGCATTGACTGTGGTTTGAGTTGATATCGTATTTGAGACTACTGTATTTAATAAATCGGCAATGGTGTCTACTTTGGTTTCGTTTTTAAGTGTTGTATTTTGGGTTACTTCATTTTGTAGCTCTTCTGAATATTCGGTTTCATTCATCATATAAAAAATAAGTATGGCATTTCCGATGATTAAGACTACAATAATCATTAAACAGATATTTCCGAAGTGATTGAAAATTTATTTTCTCTTGTTGTTCCTCCGTTTGATTATCCTTTGTATCTTTCATATTTTCCTCCGAAAAAATTATATGTTATATTGTATCATATTTTATGAAAAAATAAAACACTTTTTTGAAAATTTTTTCTTGGAATTTTATATTCATAACAAAATTGGCTCGATTTGTTCGCCTTCTAATGCATATTCTAAAGTTTTGGTAATCAATTTAAAATCGCACACAATGGAACGTGGTTTGGTGATTGGATTATCTTGTTTGAATGGTACAAAATAATAATTTTTTCGGTTAAGTAATCTTCCTATATTTTCTGCTGACCCACTCAAACCGTTATTCGTGCTAATTCCAATAACAACTGGTCGATCATTTCTTAAATGTGATTTAACTGCCATTGTTACTGGAGTATTTATAATATCTTGACTAAGCATTGCAATTGTATTTCCTGAACAAGGTGCAACAATTAAAATATCAAACATTTTTCTTGGACCAATTGGTTCTGCATCTGGAATGGTATGAATGATTTTATTTCCTGTTAAAGTTTCAATTTCTTCAATAAAATCTTGTGCTTTACCAAATTTTGTGTCTAATTCATAACTATTAAATGACATAATGGGAAACACATTAACTCCCATTTTTACTAAATTTTCCATCTCTTTGATGGTGGTTCTAAAGGTGCAAAATGACCCTGTTAGTGCATATCCTACATTTTTCCCTACTAGCTCCAAAACATAACCTCCTTTTACTTTAAATTAAAAAATATTTTTGACATAAAGTTACAAAATATTTCTTACTATATTCTATGAAATTATGTTAATTTGGTTGTTTGATATTTTGCATTTTTTTCTTTTTCAGCAAAAAGAAGATAGACATTTTTATCTATCTTCTTAATATGCACAAAACTGAATTATTTTTCTGAATGTCCTTTTTGTCCAATTGGAATTGTTACAATTTCTACTTTATCACAATGCATACAAACTCTCTTTTCAGAACCTACTGCTGAAGAAGTTGATGGTTTGATTAGAATATATTTCCAATCGTGGTCTGCAATATCATTTACGGTTTTTTCAAATCCACATTTTTTACATACTTCTTTTCCAACTGCTGTACAAGTGTCTTCGACAGTTGTTTCCATTTCATGGGCTGCTTTAATTGATTCTTTTACTTTACATACGATACATTCTCTTTCTCCATCTGTTAATGTGCCATTTTTTGCACAACTTGCTTCTTTGTTTACTTTCCAATTATGACCTAAAGCATCAACTGATTCTGTATAACCACAATTTGCTCTCTGGCAAATTTTGGTTCCTTCATCTGCACAAGTTGGTCTAGCAGAATCGTCTGCATAAGCTAAATCATGTCCTAAAGCTGGAATTACTTCTGTTTTACCGCAGTTTACGCATAATTTTTTACCATCTTGTGTACAAGTAGCTTCTTTTAATTCAAGAGCTGTATCTGTTGAAGTAGTTGTCCATTGGTGTCCATCAAGTTCTTCTGACCAAGTTTTGTTACATTTTGAACAGTATAATTTTCTTTCCCCTTTTGTTTCAACTTGAGTAGTAGGATTACAAGTACCTGGTGTTGAAGCTAATGTTTTTACAAAATTAGCATCGTAATCACCATTTTGAGATTTTGGATGTCCTGTTTCTGGAATTACTTCTTCTTTTTCAATATGTTTACATTCTGTACAAGCGGTTACTTTCTTTCCTTTTGTTATACAAGTTGGCTCTACAGTTGTTTTGGTTGATAACGTATGATCTTTTACTGGCACTTCTCTTTCTATATCAGTGTTACATGTTTTACATTTTACTTTTTCTAATCCTTTTTCACTACAAGTAGCTTTTTTTACAACTTCTCCTGTACCTACTGGAATTGATTCGATATCATGTCCAGTTGCTTCAATACTTTCTGATTTGGTTTCTGTACAATTTGTACATTTAATTAATTTTTTACCATCTTTTACGCAAGTTGGAGCTGTTGTTCCTAAAACTTCTGCACCATTACTGATGTCAAAATTATGCTCTGTTTTAGCAATTTCTTCTGTTTTTGTTTCTGCACAACCTTTTACTGTACAATAGTATGTTCTTTCACCTGCTTGTGAACAAGTAGCGTTTCTAGTTACTGTTGCATCGTCTTCTGAACACCATTTGTGTTCTGCTTTTACTTGTGTTTTCTTGGTTGCATTACAACCTTTTACTGTACATTTTGCAATTGCTTCACCTGGCTTAGTACAAGTTCCTTCTTTTATAACAGTTGCTTTTCCATAAATATGAGCTGTATTTCCTGCTACTCTTCCTTCTTTGATTCCATAATTTACAAAGTGATTATAGACCGCTTCATAATTTTCACCTAATACTGCTTTTACATCAGCATATTTTGCTAAATAATGTTTAGCTTCAAATTGAACAGATGAAGCTCTTCCTTCTTTGATTCCGTAATTTACAAAATGATTGTAGGCCGCTTCATAATTATTTCCAAATGCTTTCTTTAAATCTGCATTGTTTGCTAAATAATATTTTACATCAAATTGAGCTGATGTCGCTCTTCCTTCTTTAATTCCATAATTGTAAAAGTGGGATTTTAAAGCCGCTTCATTGTATCCCATCGCTGCTTTTAAATCTGCGTATTTGTTTGCATAATATTCACTATTGAATGTAATATCATACACTGCAGCATTTGCTGATATTGTATTTATCATTACAAATGATGCTACCATTAAAATAATTTTTGAAACTCTTTTTAAATTCATTTCTTTTCTACCTCCTATTTTTTCATAACAAAATACATTTTTTATAGTAATATCAAATAAAATAGGCACCCTCCTTTCTTTTAAAATTTACTAAAATATCTTGTTATAAAAATATTATAACACACTTTTTCAGTTTTGTACACATTTTTGTACACTTATTTTTATTTTTTTTTTGCGTACACTATTAATAGCAGAAAATTAGGTGGTGAAAATATGGAAAAATTACAAATTAATGCAAGTAAAAAAGGTGTCGACACCATCACTAGAACCATCCGAATGAATGGTCATACCTTTGACAGAATTACAGAAATTGCAGAAAAAAATAACATTAGTTTTAATAATGTTATTAATCAAATCATCGAATATGGATTAAACAATATGGAGGAATAACACACAAAGAAGCTTTTTAGACAGCTTCTTTTTCTTTTTTTGAAATTTGTATGCTTCTTTTTACCAATTCAAACAATCTTGTTGTGGTTTTTAAAGTCATGAGTGAAATCATTCCTGTTCCTATTATGACCCAAATTAGACTAACTTTTAATAAGAGCGCCGATACTGCAAATCCAACTAAGGTTTGTCCTATTTTTTTGGCTAATTCTAAATGTGCAAATATGGCTTGTTGTTCTTCTACTTTTGTCACTTTTAAAATTAAATCTTGAATATAAATCTTAAATGGATCTCTGACAGCTAAAATCATGAAAAATCCACAGGACATCATTCCCAGTTTTACTAATATATTATCTTTTATAAAATCCCCTGCTACAATTAGCACAAAAGCCAATATTAAACCTAATGTTAAAGCGATATTAATTCTGTCTTTTAATTTTCGATATAACTTATCAAATAAAACATTCGAAATAATTCTTGCCATACGACTCATTAAAATAATAATACTGAAATAACTGGCTGTTTTAGTTGCATCAAAATAATCTTCTAATTGATATTGAATGAATAATTTACTATTTGCTTGCCCAATATTAACCGCTGTATAGAAAAAAAGCATATGATAAAATTGCCACATATACAATAATGGACACTTTTTCATGAGACTGCTTAATTTTAATTTCTGGAATTTTATCATTTATGGTTACATCTTTCATTGTCAGGGATAGAAAGAAGCAGAATAAACAAAGCAAAATATTTAAAATCATTGGCAAATAATGATTGAGATTAAATAAATATCCTGCTCCCAAAGCAATTACTGCTGTAATGACAGCATAGGCAATATTCGATTGATTTCGAATGGAAACATATTCGTCTTGTCTTCCAACATAAGTCAAATTATTTTTCAGCATAATACCTTCCATATTTTTGAAAACAAATGTAATTTCATGAAATAATCTGCCTAAAACTAAAAGACTAAATGTATTTCCTAATGTCAATAACAGAGCTGAAAGAAGTAATGAAAAAGCACCTAATCTTACGGAAGCTGTATTTCCAAGCTTATGAATTATTTTTAAAAGATATGGCTGAATGATAATTCCAATAGCTGATGGAATCGTTGTTAACAAAGTAATTTGTGTCGCTGATAAACCTTTTACTATGGTTACAAATAAAGTATCGATAATTGCCCAAAACACCAAATCTCCTGTTAGAGAGGAAAACCAGATGTATTTTAGGCAAAATTGATTCATGTATTGCTTGTCATATTTTTCTACTTTCGTATTCACAAGAAAACCTTCTTTCGTTTGTTAATTGTATTCTACTTTTCTATTTTGCATTTTTTTTAAGTTGTGGTCTTTGCTAACCCACATAATTTTTGTGTAAAGTAATTGATAAATCATGGAAACAAGTTGAGAAATCGCTGTGCAATATGGTGTTACTAAACTAGCAGATAGCAACATTCTAATGAGATTGGCAATTTTTTTATGGACTGTTACTTTAATCCCAGAATATTCTAATTGCAAATAACACGTTCGTGTCATATAGATTGGATACATCAACAACATGATTAATTCTGCTCCTATCAATAGCATAGAAATTTTTAAGTCTGGATTGTATTGATGATATAAAGCAAAAGACATAAAAAATATCGAAATAATTAATATGCCATCAAGCAAATAAGCATTTTTCATATGTTTTTGATACACAAAATTTTTCTTTGCGATATCTACTTTTTCTACTATTATAATAGAACGAATTATATCCCATTGCATGTCAGTCACTAAGGTTGCAAAGGTTGTTGCCAAAATATATTTTTCTCCAAAAGAAAATACATTTTTTAAGCCAAATAAATAGATTAATATAAAAGTGATTCCATTAAAAAAATCAACTGAATCATATTTTATGGATTTTAATAAATGAAATTGAAATTCAAATTTCTGGATATTGGTTATTAAAATCAAAGCTATGTAAATAAACAAAATTACTAATGAAACACTGACTGTTATTTCTTGACTTTTCGTCAAAAATGCTAAACCAATAATCGAAACAAAATTAATTACATTAAAATCAATGGCAATACGATTCGCTTTTTTATTTTCTTCTCTATAATACAATTTTGTCAAAATAAGTTGTAAAACAAATTGCAAATAAATTTGAAATACAGAATAAATTCCAAATACTCGATAAATTGAAACCTCCATTTTCATAAACTTAATATAATTTTCAATTCGATAAGCAATGGTTCCAAAAATAACTGCCCCAACCACAACACCAAAAACAATTCCACAATCAATTGCATTTTTGTCTTTTTCTTTGCAGGCTAAAATATTGGGACCTGTGCCAAACATTGATTTTAACAGCACTACGACAAATTGCAATGGATATGTCAGAGAAAATACATTAATTAAATTCGAATCTAATAACATTCCAATCAAAAAATATTGTGCAATTGGCACAATTGATGTAACTAAAATATCCAAACTTACTCTTAACAGTCGTTTCATTTTTACCTCTATTGTTTTTTATTTAATTTTATCACATACAAAACAAAAGTCTATATCATTCGTTTTACATTTTTATTACAATTTTGTATCATTTTTTTGCAAAAAGACTTGTCATATGTCGTCTGCCAGAGTATAATATATTTACTTTATTCTTATATAAGTTTTTAAAATCTTAAAAACTTTTTCCAAAAAACTTCTATGATTGCCTATTTTGAAAGGAGGTGATGCCTGAAAATCTACTTATTCTTGGCAAGAAAGGAGGGTATATTGCATGTTAAAAATAAACATTTCTGCAGAAGAAAAAATAACAAAAACTGGAAAACATAAGAAAATCGCAATAAAATTTGAAAAAAAGTCACATAAGTTATATACATACATTTTCAAATTAATTCAGTCTTTTTTATAATGGCAAAACAGGTAGCTGCAACTACCTGTTTTTGTTAAAAATAAACATATTTTATAAATTAGTGTTTCAAATTCACACTTAATTTACTAATTATATTTTTATTATACTCTTTTCGCTGCTATTTGTCAACTCCATTTTCCAATTTTAACAATCTTTCTTCAACCGCTTTTAAACTGTTCTTATAATTTTGCAATTTTGTTTTTTCTTCCTCAATTTTGTTGTGTGGCGCCTTTGACACAAATCCTTCATTCGATAACATCTTTTCGCCTCGCAACACTTCTGATTCTAATTTCTTTTTCTCTTCTTTTAAACGTGCAATCTCTTCCTCAAGATTGACTAAATCTTCAAATGGAATAAAAACTTTCAAATCTTCTACTATAATTGAAATCGCATTTTCTAGAATTCCAATTTCGTCATTTTGTACAATAATTTCTTGGGCAAATCCTAATTTTAGCAAAAAACCTTCCGACTGTTTTATCACATTTTCCAACTTTTCACCTACAAAAATCAGCTTCGACTTTTTGCTTGGATGCACATTCATTTTTGCTCGAATATTTCTAATTTCTACAATCAATTTTTTCAATTTTTCAAGCTGTTTTTCTTCCTCATCAAACACAAACTTTTCCCTTAAAATCGGCCACTTGCTTACCATTAAATCAGATGTTCCAAAACAAATCAATTTTGCATAAATTTCAGATGTTACAAAAGGCATAAATGGATGAAGTAATTTAAGAGCTGTTCCAAAAACGTGATTTAAAATATCGCTTACAGCCACTCTTTCGGCTTCTTTTTCACTATAAATTCTTGGTTTGACAATTTCAATATACCAATCACAAAATTCATTCCACAAAAAGCCATAGATTTTGTCAAGTGCAACACCCAAATCATAATTTTCCATATTTTGCGTCACTTCAACAACCAATTTATCTAATTTGTTCAAAATCCATTTATCTTCGATTTTCAAAAGATTGGCATCATACGAATTATTTTTCTCATATACTTCATAGCAAAAAGCACGCACTTTTTCCTCTTCTGCTAAATTCATGGTAATAAACTTCGCAGCATTCCAAATTTTATTGGCAAAATTTGATGCTTGTTCCAATTTTTCTTCTGAAAAACGAATATCATTTCCCATCGTAATTCCAGAAATAACAGAAAAACGTAAAGCATCTGCCCCATATTTTTCAATGACATCCAGCGGATCAATTCCATTTCCTAATGTTTTGGACATTTTCCTTCCTTTGCTATCACGAATAATGCCATGAATTAACACATCTTTAAATGGCTCAATACCAGTAAATTCCAAACCTTGTGTCATCATTCTGGAAACCCAAAATGTGATAATATCAAACCCTGTTACCAATACATTTGTGGGATAATATCGTTTATAATCTTCTGACTCTTTATTTGGCCAACCTAATGTTGAAAATGGCCATAAAGCAGAACTAAACCAAGTATCTAAGGTATCTTCGTCTTGTTCTAAAACTTTTGAGCTACATTTTTCGCATGTTTGAGGCTTATTTTTGGAAACATTAATATGCCCACAATCCTTACAATAAAAAGCTGGAATTTGATGTCCCCACCACAACTGACGCGAAATACACCAATCACGAATATTATCTAACCAATGGAAATATTGTTTTTCATATCTTTGTGGTACAAATCTAGTTTTGCCTTTTTCTACGCTTTGACTAGCACGCTTTGCTAAATCCTGCATTTTGACAAACCATTGCTCTGAAATTTTCGGTTCAATTGTATTTTTGCATCTTTCACATTTTGCTACATTGTGCACATATTCTTCTTCTTTCACCAAAGCTCCAATTTCTTTTAATTTTTCCACAATTTTCATTCTCGCTTCTAATAAATCCATACCTTGATATTCTGGAAGTAAATTTCCCATTTTGAAATTTTCATCAAATACCTCAATTATTTCCAAATGGTGTTTTTGACCTGCTTCATAATCGTTCATATCATGTGCTGGCGTGATTTTAACACATCCCGTTCCAAATTCCTTTTCTACAAAATTATCTGCAATAATTGGAATTTCTTTGTTCATGATTGGCAAAATACACGTTTTTCCAATTAAATCTTGATAACGCTCATCTTCTGGATGAACCGCAACCGCTGTATCTCCCAGCATGGTTTCTGGACGCGTTGTGGCAACGGTTACATATTCATTTTCCGTGCCAGAAATTTTGTAACGAATATGCCATAAATGCGATGGTTCTTCTTTGTATTCTACTTCGGCATCTGAAATAGAAGTATTACAATTGGTACACCAGTTTACCATTCTGGTGCCTTTGTAAATCAAACCTTTTTTGTATAAATCTACAAATTGCTCCAAAACAGCGTCAGACATACCTTCATCTAATGTAAAACGGTTTCGTTCCCAATCACAAGAACAGCCAAGTTTACGTTGTTGTTCTTGAATTAATCCACCATATTTATGAGTCCAATTCCAAGCTTCTTCCAAAAATTTTTCTCTTCCTAAATCTTGTTTTGATTTTCCTTCTTTTTTTAACTTTTGAACTACTTTCATTTCGGTTGAAATGGAAGCATGGTCAGAACCCGGAAGCCACAATGTATCAAACCCTTGCATTCTTTTAAAACGAATTAGAATATCTTGAATGGTTCCATCTAAAGCGTGCCCCATGTGCAATTTTCCTGTGACATTTGGAGGTGGCATCATAATACAAAATGGCTGTTTCGACTTATCTCCAGATGGCTTAAAATAGCCATTTTTCTCCCAATTTTCATACAATCTTTCTTCAAAATCCTTAGGATTGAATTTATCGTTTAATTTTTGATGGTTCATAATATTCCTCCTTATCTTTAAATACACAAAAACAGCATTTCTCCTAAAACATAGGACGAAATGCTGTAAATTCCGCGGTACCACCTAATTTAAAAGACGACATCATCTTTTCTCTTCATCAGATTTTAACGTTTCTGAAACGAGCAAAGCTACTTTCTAAAATTAGTTTCACTTTGCCAACTCCAAAGCTACCTTCCATCTATCTTTTCCATAAGAAGCTCACACCAAAATTGCTTCTTTTCTCTGTTTGGCAGTATAAATGTACTCCTCTTTTTCATCGTTTTTGATTTGTTTGTATTTTACATGATTTCTTGAAAAAAGTCAAGTGTTTTTTACCAATTATTCAATTTCCCATCTATCTTTTTCACTATCCCAATTCATTTGAACTTTTTCTATTGAAATAACTGGTCGAACCCCGCTTTTGTTGGCAAAGGCTGAAGCCATACCATCGTGAAGCACATACATAAGCATATTATTTGTATACCAACTAGGCGAATTCAGATAATAGCATGGAGCCGTTGTATAATCGCTAACTCCATGCAACTGTGCATTTTCCGTAGTTCCCAAATGATCTAAAACAAATAATCCTGATACTTTTTCATTCTTAACTCCATCAAAATTTGGTTGTTTTTCTGTGCTTCCTGTTATATCTGATAACATAATTGACCTTACTGCTTTTATCTTTCCTGCAATTTTACTTTCTTTGCTTCTAAATATACTTCCTGTTGTCGTATCCGAAGGTTCTTGATTGTTTATTTTGGTGAAATAACCATAATTTCCTTTTACCGTTGAATCATTGCTTGCATTAAAGATTATCTTCTCAAAATTTCTATATAATCCAGCGGCTGCATATATATTTCTATCATTGTAAGTGTCTGTTACATAAAATTTTTCTTCATATTCTCTTCTTTGTTCTTCATTCCCTGCCCAATTTCCTGTTGCGCCATTATTTTCAAAATTGACTATTTTATTGCTCCAATAATACAATCCTGCTGGTATTCCCGTGCTTATAATCTCTATATCATACTTTCCTTCCTCTGCTTGACTTTTCTTTAAACTCAAAATTCGCCATCCATTTTCTGCTGTATAATTACGCTCTGTATCATATATATCTGTATATTCCACATTGTATCTTACAAATTTTCCCATTACTTGCTCTTGTGTTATTTCTTGCTCTATTTTTACTTCACATGTTACTGTATATTCTCCACATTTCGCAGTTATTATGGTTTTCCCAATTGATATTGCTTTTATTGTTACTGTGGTTCCATTTCCTTCTATGGTCGCTATATTGGCATTCGCCGTTGTCCATGTAATTTCTCCCGTTATTCCAATTAAATCTGCAGTTATATTGGCTGTTGGCATTGGCAAACCTTCTTCTACTTTTAAATTTATCTTTGTTGGATTTAAAATAATTGCCTTTTTATCGACTTCTAATCCGCCATTTTCGCCTATCGTTCCTGTTATTGTACCATTACTACCTGTATAAATTACTTTCCCATTTTCAGTACTGATTGTTCCATTTGGTGTTTTGTAGCCATTTAAATTTTCTATTATGTAGTCTCCTAATGTTTTTCCTGAACTTTTATCATATTCTTCATAATATTTTATCTTAATTTCTGTTATGGCTAGTTCTAATTCTTCCTGTGCTGTGGCTTTATCATTTTCCTCCACGCTACTGGTTGCTCGTTTTAAAATTCCATTTTCACCTGATACTAAGCTTAGTGTTATTCCTGCTAGAATTAATAATACGATAATTGTTACCACTAATGCTATTAATGTAATACCATTTTCTTGCTTCATTTCTCTTTTCCTCCCTTATTTTTTCTCTTTTGTTTATTTTATCATTTTCTTTGATTTTTAAACATAAAAAGACAACTATATATTTATTTTTCTTTTTTAATACATAAATCGTCTTTCTTCTTTATTTATAGAAAATTTTTAGTCTTTTAATACTGTGTGTACAGTCCCAACGTTTTGGGCGTTTTTATTGTTTTGAATTTTCATTTTTTCTTCCTCCTTTATATGGGCAATTATTCATGTTTTAATTCAGTATGCGGGCGATTTAATAATCGCCCCTACATCATATTTATAAATTTTTTTAATAATATCTTTTAAAACACCAATTTAGGTCTACTGGTCCGCTAATTCCCGGTATGCTTCCTGCATCGGTATATTGCCATAAATCGTATCTTCCTGGATAGTCACTCGAACTAGCACTGGTCCAATGTGCAAGCCAAATATTATATTGTTCCAAAATTCCAGCGTTCAAATATCTGGTGAAGAATGTTTTATCTGCATACACCCCTGCTTGATATCCATGAGAATTCATCATATTACAAAAAGTAACCGCTCCATTTGTTACATTTTCAACCGTTGTTTTACCACTTAATATCGCATTTTTTATAATTTTATCTTCAATATCTAAAAAGATTGGCATTTCAAAACTTTTTCCTTGAATTGCATTTAAACAAGCTTGTGCCTCATGACTGGCTTCTTCTGCATTGAATTCATATGAATAAATATAGCCTCCAACTGCAATTCCATTTCGTTTACAAGCATCATAGTACTCATTAAATTTTGCATCTAAAAAGAAAGTATGTTTTGATTCTCTATATTCACCAATTTTTAAAATGGCAAAATTAACGCCACTATTTCTGACTGCGTTCCAATCGACTGCACCTTGATAATGCGAAGCATCAATTCCCCAAGTGGTTGTATTACTAATGATGAATTTGATTTCTCTTGCACCAAGCTCTTTTCCATAACCAGAATAATGTACTACTTTTAGTGTATGTGTGCCCTCTCCAAGCATTGATGTATTTACCTGCGAATAAAATCCCGGTTTTGAATTATTATTTACACCAAATTGTCCTTGATACACATCCACTACATCACTTCTTTCTTTTCTTTCTGCTCGAACTGCATAGTTCCCATCTAAATAAATATCTACAAAATCGTTTTTGCTTTCTGTAATAGCCCAACCTTTTACTTCTAGCCAACCAGAACGATATCTCCTATTTTGGACTGGTGTCTCTAAATTCATCAAAGCTGGATAATTTGGAGTCGATATATTAATTGGAATTTGAAGACTCGCTAATATTTTGTCAAATCTGGATACTTCCATGATAGTAATAATATGCTTTCCTTCAAATAGATTGTTGATATCTAAGTTGATTGAAAATCCTGCTTTTGGTGTTGTTGCTACTCCTCCATAGGCTGGTGAAATGACTGTATTTATGTCCTCTCTTATGGTTCTATCTAATGTATACGAACATGGTTTTCCATCGATTGAGACTAATAGATACGAATTTTTGTCGTTCGATACTGCCCAACCATTGATATTTATTTGTTTTATATCTGGTAATTTATAAGTAGAATTAGCCGAAGGTGAATCAATATACATTGTTCCTCTATATTCTTTGTTCGCTACTTTTATATTTCTGCTGTCTCTTCCAATTATTTTTCCGTCTCTTGCTACTTGCTCTACTCGTATTGTATACGTTCCTGCTTTCCAATCGCTTATGTCTATTTCTTTTTTAAATCCTGCTTTTTTTGTAATTCCTCCGTAATTATTCGCTATTGCATTTACGTCTTTTCTTTCTGTTCTTTCGTATATTTCTGCCCATAGCCAATCATTTACATAGATTTTTATATTTACTTTTTCGTCATTCGCTACTGCCCAGCCTACTATTTGCATTTTGTTTGCTTCCATTGTATAATTTTGATTGTTTACTGGTGTTTCTATATGCACCATTCCATCATACTTTTTGCTCGCTACTTTTATGTTTCTGCTGTCTCTTCCAATTATTTTTCCGTCTCTTGCTACTTGCTCTACTCGTA